>JFAX01000010.1:223-90467 GCA_000585015.1 Candidatus Accumulibacter adjunctus
TGAAAACAGATACTTGGAGAGCTTGCTAAGTATGTTGGCATATTCAGGCCGTCATGCGATTCTCCTTTATAAACAATTGGTTACAGCTCTATTTTGCCGCAGGAGCGCAGCCGACACAAGGCCTGCCGCGCAATATGCTGATATGCTAACTTGTGAGGATTGGCCCTTGACCCCTCTCCGAGGCGCAAAACACTGTTGGCGCGCGCAAAAAAATGACTCAAGTGATGGGTCAGTTTTCGCGAGCGAAAATGGGTCCGTTTTGATGAGCGTTGAGGTCGCCCGCCTTTCAGCAGCCGGGCAATGGCGGGCTGTCCCACCAAGAAATCCCGTTCGACCTGCAGTTGCCCAATCTTCTGGTGCAGCCGGTCGATGGCCTTCTGCGGATCGGCGGCCGTCTTGCCGCCGCGCTCGAACAACTCCCCAGCCCGCTTCACCAATTCCTGCTTCCAGGTGCTGATCATCGTCGGATGTACCCCGTATTCCGCCGACAGATCCGCCAGCGTCTTCTCCCCTGACAGCGCCGCCATGGCGACTTGCGCCTTAAATTGCGCACCGTGTTGCTTGCGTTTCACGCCCATCTTTCATGCCTTCTCGGTTCGGTCGGCCTTAGCTTATCCGACTGTCCGAAAAACCGGAACCGCCGCAATCGGTGGCGGGGCGATGATCGTGGATCAATTCGGCGGCGCGGTGGGAGGAACCCCTGTTCCGCTACGCTCCACAGGGGTTCCTCCCACCGCAGAAGCAAGATCAACAGCCACAGCACAAACCAAAGCAAAGGCAAAACCGGGGCAGCGCCGTTCCGCTGCTACTGAAGCCCAGTGCCCAGCTTAAACAGCGTTCATTTTTGTCTTGACTTCGGGGTCCACCTTACCCATCATCAACTACAGCCGGTACAGCGGTACAGCATTGGCGGATCTACGGTCAGGAATCGCGAGGGCATCGGAGTGGGGTACATTTTGGGGTATGACTAGACAAAGTAAACCTCCATCAGTTTATTTATAAATTGTTTTTTGTACTTGTTCGATTCCTGTCGAGGGACTTTCCGGGCGTCCGGCGGAGTTCGCCGAGAGAGAAACGGGCGGCGGCGGTGCGCGCGAGCGAACAACCAAGGAGCGAACATGAAATGGCTGTTGGTTGCAATCGTATTGAATACCCCCATCAGGACGGACCTCGTTTTCAACAATCTGTCCGATTGTCTTGCCGCCGAGTCTCAAATGAGAAAAGAGTGGTCCGAATCGTACAATCAGAGCAAGAAGTCAGGTGCCACGAGCGAGGCCTTGGGTCTGCTCAGTTCGCAAATGACGAAGGGCACTTGCATCCCCTCGAAATAGGCCACGCTTGCGGTGAAGTCGGCGTTCGACGGCATTCCGTGCAGGCATCGCCTGGCGGACCCGCTCGGTGCGCGGCGCGGACTTCTCAGTGTGGCGGAGGTCGCGACAGCGACGGCGGGACACGGCAGTGGCGAAGCCATCGGCGTGGCGCATGAACTCGCCTTGGCGTCCTCCCGGCGCGATCACGGCGGCCATCGTCTGAGCGCCCCGTCCCGCCGGTTGCTCGCAGCCCGCTGACTGCAGAGGCCGCACCATGCGCCGCCGCAGCTTCCTCGCCACGCCGCTGCTCTTGCCGAGCCTGAGCAGCGCCGCAGCGGTTGCGGCAGCCGTCGTCTACCCGGCCGTCGAAGCCGGTGCCGAGCTGGTCTTCCCGCGCGATCACGGCGCCCATCCCGCCTTTCGCACCGAATGGTGGTACGTCACCGGCGCCCTCGATGCGCCGCAGCCAGATGTCGGTTTCCAGTTCACCTTCTTCCGCAGCCGGCCGGGGATCGCCGAGGGACTGCGTTCGCCGATCGCCGCACGCCAGATCGTTTTCGCGCACGCCGCACTGACCGTTCCCGGCGAGGGACTGCAGCACGCCGAACGCGCCGCCCGCGCCAATCTCGGTGCGCGCTTCGCCAGCCACGACCTGGACGTCCGCATCGGTGCCTGGCGAATGTTCCGGCAAGAGACCAGCGGCCGGCAGTCGTTGCAGTTGCGCATGCAGAGCCCGCAGTTTTCTTGGGACCTGTCGCTGAGCCCATCACAACCGCTGCTACTGCAGGGCGATGCCGGTCATTCGCGCAAGGGGCTCGCACCCGGCCTGGCCAGTCACTACGTCAGTTGGCCGCAGTTGCGGGTCGCCGGGACGCTGCTGCGCCAGGGCCGCCGGCAAGCGGTCGACGGCCGCGCCTGGTTCGACCACGAATGGTCGACCGCCCTGCTCGGCGACGGCGCGGTCGGCTGGGACTGGCTGGGAATCAACCTGGCGGATGGCGGCGCGCTGATGGCTTTCCGCATGCGCGACGCAGGCGGGACGACGCTCTACGCGCACGCCGCCTGGCGCGATGCCGGCGGTCGCCTGCGGCAGTTCGCCAGCTACGAGGTCCAATTCACGCCGCTGCGCCACTGGCAATCGCCGCGCAACGGTGCCCGCTATCCGGTGCAGATCGAGGTCCGCTTCGGCGAGCACCACATCCGCACACGCCCGGTCATCGACGATCAGGAGCTGTCGACCACCGTGCCGACGCCGGTGAGCTACTGGGAGGGCCTGGTGCACGTCGACGGTAGCCTGACCGGTCGCGGCTATCTCGAAATGACCGGCTATGCCGGCCGCCTGCGCGTCGGCGGCGAACCGGGCGCCAGAGCACCGGCCTGATGCCCGGATAGCGCCGACGGTCAGAGCCCGAGGAAGCTGCGAATCCTGTCCAGCATGCCCATCTCGGCCTTCGTCCCGTCGGGTGCCGCTTCGACGTAACGTTGCGAGAACTCCTTCATCTCCTGCTCACGGCGGGCAAGAATGCCGGCGAATGCCTCGGCGATCTCCGGCCGCGACTGGACGAGCTGCTCGACCGTCGCCTGGTCGAGACGGTAGCAGACGAGGTCGCTGCGCGCGATCACCGTATCGTGACGCAGTTCGCCGGTCAGGACGCCGCGCTCGCCGAAGGTGCTGCCGGCGGTGATGGTGCGGAACAGTTGTCGGGGCTGCTGCGGAAACTCGAGCCACACGTCCGCCTCGCCGGCGGTCAGAAGATAGAGCCAGTGGGCGACGTCACCCTGCCGATAGATCACGTCACCACTGACGAAGGGCGCATGGATGAGGTGCTGGCTGATGGTCCGCAGTTCATCTTCCTGCAGACTGGCGAGAATCTCGAAGCAGCGCAGGTCGGCCAGCCGTCGTTCGCCTTCACGGCGCTGGAGCGACTTGCGGTAGGCCTCGTTCTCCTTGGTGACCAGCAGCGACTGCTCCGGCACCGCCAACTCCATGCCACCACGCTGCAGGGCAGCGAGCAGATGCACGCGTACCGCCGAGTCGGTCGGGTCGTCGGCCTGCGGATCGATCATCCAGTAGCGCAGCGCGTAGCGCGCGTAACCCGGACCGAAGTCCATGAGCACGCAGGATGGCCGCGGATCGTCGGCCACGTTGGGA
The DNA here is from genome assembly GCA_000585015.1 of Candidatus Accumulibacter adjunctus. GTDB lineage: Bacteria > Pseudomonadota > Gammaproteobacteria > Burkholderiales > Rhodocyclaceae > Accumulibacter > Accumulibacter adjunctus. The sequence continues at coordinate 3,686 of JFAX01000010.1, forward strand.
ATTTCGGCGACGCTGATCGCCTGCTCGACGGCAGCGATCACCTGTGTCGGAGGCGAATCGTAGGTGAGGTTGAACCACAGCCAGCGCCGCCACGGCCAGCTCGCGACCTCCTCACGGCCATAGACCGTGAAACGGCCGCGCATCAACTGGCTGTTCGGCACCACCACCACCTCGCCATTGCGCGTCCGGATCGTCGTCTGCCGCCAGCGCACCTGTGCCACACGGCCGTTGATGTCGTCGATGCGGATCCAGTCGCCGGTGCGCAGCGAGTTGTCGAGCTGCAGGGCGACGCCGGCGAGGATGTTGCCCAGGGTATCCTGCATGGCGAAGGCGAGCACCGCGGTGATCACTGCCGAGGTCGTCAGCAGGCTCGATGGGTCGAGACCGACGAAGTGCAGCCGGGCGAGGATGAACAGCGCGTACAGCGACAGCACGCAGATGTCTTCGGCGATGCGCGCGACGACGATGCCGACGCGCGGCAGGATGGCGCGAAAGACAAAGATCGCCAGCAGCCGGAACAGCGCCATCCCCGAACCGATGACGAAGAGCTCGTGCAGCATCACTGCCAGTCGCGAGTAGTCGAGCGCCTCGAGTACGGCGCCGACGAGCTGGCCGAGCAGGCAGAGGACGAAGGCGATGAAGGTCACCGTGACCCGCCGCCGTTCCCTCGCCAACAGGCGCAGCGACAGCAGGGTCACGATGACCGCGGCAGCGATGACGTATTTCGTCTCCGGCAGCCAGAAATAGGCCCAGATTCTCTGCAGCATCAGCTCCATCGCGATTCACTCCATCGATCAGCCGCCACGCTCACCTGTCTCGCCGGCGTCGTCGCCCCGGCCGGCGCCAGCGGCGGTCGGCGGCAAATCAGATCAGTCCGTCGAAGGGTTGCACCTCGACGACGTCGCCGGCAGCAACCGGCCCGCGCTCGTGCCCGAGGACGATGAAACAGTTTGCCTCGGTCATCGAGCGCAGGATTCCCGAGCCCTGGGCAGCGGCCGGGCGGACCCGCCAGCCGCCGGCAGCGTGGCTGAGGATGCCGCGCTGGTATTCGCTGCGCCCCGGCGCCTTCTTCAGGCCGTGCTCGCACACCGCCGGCAGCAGCGGCACGAGGGGCAGCGGATCGGCACCCATCAGCCGGTACAGCGCCTCGCGGACGAACTGGTAGAAAGTCACCATCACCGCCACGGGATTACCCGGTAGCCCGAACACCCAGGCGCCGCCGTCGGCATTGCCGGCAGCGCCGCCGATGCGGCCAAAGGCCAACGGCCGCCCGGGTTTCATCGCGATCTTCCAGAACAGCACTTCGCCCAGATCGGCCATCAGCGGCTTGACGAAATCCGCCTCGCCGACCGACACGCCGCCGCTGCTGATCACCACGTCGGCTGCAGCCGCCGCCTGGCGGAAGGTCTCGGCGAGGCGCTGTGGATCGTCGCCGACGACGCCGAGATCAAGCAGATCGCAGCCGAGCCGGCGGAGCATGCCGAACAGGGTGTAACGGTTGCTGTCGTAGACCTCGCCTTCCGCGAGTGGCGCGCCGATCGGGCACAGTTCGTCACCGGTGGAGAAGAAGGCAACCCGCAGACGGCGGAAGACGCTGATTTCGGCGAATCCCAGCGATGCCACCAGGCCGAGCTCGGCCGGGCGGATCAGCTGCCCGGCGGCCAGAGCCGGCCGGCCCAGCGCCAGATCCTCGCCGGCCAGGCGGATGTTCTGGCCCTTGCGCTGACCGCCCGGAATGAGGACACGCTCACCATCGACGCGGGCGACTTCCTGCATCACGACGGTATCGCAGCCCGCTGGCGGGACCGCGCCCGTCATGATGCGCACGCACTCGCCGGCCGCCACCGCCCCGGCGCAGGGGCGACCGGCCAGGGCCGTGCCAACGACGCGCAGTGAGGTCGTGCCGACATCGTCGAGGTCGGCGTGGCGCAGCGCATAGCCATCCATCGCCGAATTGTCGGCAGCGGGAACGTTGCACGGCGCGATCAGGTCGCGTGCAAGCACGCGACCGAGCGCGCCGCGCAGCGCGACGCACTCGCCTGCCAGCCGCGGCCGCAGCTGGCTGTGGATGAAGGCGCGGGCCTGCTCGACCGTCAGCGAATCCGGGTCGTGTCCATGGAGGCAACTGAAACGCGAGGCAAGACTCATGGCCGTCCACCCGACAGCTTTCGTCGTCCGCCCGCTCCTGGCATCGCGGCCGGCTCGCGACGCGTTCGTCGCGAGCGCTCAGCCACCGCTCATCGACATGAAGCGAAGCACCTGCGGCGAGCCCATCTGGTTGGCGAAATCATGCCCCCTCGCCTTGATTCCCATGCCCTGGATGATCGCCGCACGCAGCGGCTGCTGGTCGATCGGGTGCGCGCGCAGCAACGGCAGCAGCGGCACGGCGCCGTTGTTGCCGAGACAGGGGTAGAGTTCGCCGCGGGCGGTGATGCGCACCCGGTTGCAGCTGTCGCAGAAATTGTGGCTGTGCGGCGAGATGAAACCGACGCGAGTCTGGCTGCCCGGTATCCGCCAGTAGCGCGCCGGGCCGCCGCTGCTTTCGGCAGAAGGGACGAGGAGGTGCCGCGTCTGCAGCCGGGCAAGCGCTTCGTCGCTGCCGAAGAAGCGCTCGTCGCGCGCATGGCCGACGTCGCCCAGCGGCATCTGCTCGATGAACGAGATGTCGATGCCGCGCCCGACGGCGAAGTCGACGAGATCGACCAGCTCATCGTCGTTCACCCTGCGGATCATCACCGTGTTGATCTTCAGCCGTTCGAAACCGGCCGCCTGCGCCGCGTCGAGACCACGCAGGACCCTCGCCAGGTCGCCGACGCGGGTGATCTGCCGGAAGCGCCCGGGCTGCAGGGTATCGAGGCTGATGTTGATCCGCCTCACGCCGGCCGCCCGCAGCTCCGCTGCGAAACGCTCCAGTTGCGAGCCGTTGGTCGTCAACACCAGCTCGCGCAGGCCCGGCAGGCGCGCGAGCCGCTGCAGCAGCCAGACGACGTCGTGTCGCACGAGCGGTTCACCGCCGGTGATCCGCACCTTGCTGACCCCCAGTTCGACGAAGGTGCTGGCAACGCGCAGGCATTCCTCGAGCGTCAGCACCTGCGCGCGCGGCAGGAACTCCATCTCCTCGGCCATGCAGTAGTTGCAGCGGAAGTCGCAGCGGTCGGTGATCGACAGCCGGATGTAGCTGACCCGCCGCCCGTACCTGTCGATGAGCGGTGCCGCCGCCGCGGGCTGGCCGCCGGGCAAGGGCCCCGACGACGACGCAGGCTCCCCGCCGGCCGGCGGCTCGGCAACGACGTCTGGCGGCAACGATTCATGGCGCATCGGCGAGACTCCCGCGGGCGTGCCGGCGAGAAGAAAAGTGAGGAAACCGTGGCCGCGGATTATAGCCCACTTCGCCCGCCCAAGGCCCGCCGCCAGCGGCGCCGGCAGGCGTTCAGCCGCGCCACGCAGCCAGCTCCGCGAAGCCCGCCAGACGCCACAGATCCTCGGGTCGATCGACATCCCACAGTGCCGGCAGCTCGAGCCAGCGCAGGCCGGCGCTGGCCAGGCGGGCGCGCGTCTGCGCCATCACCCGCTCGCTGCCCCAGTCGATGCCGGCGAACAGCGTCGGCTGCGGGCGGCGCAGGCCGACGAGGACATAGCCACCGTCCTCGGCCGGGATGAAGACCGCGTCAGGGCCGTCCGCCGCCTCGTCGCGCAGCGCGGCGGCAGCGGCCTGCAGGTCGGCCGGCCGCAGCGCCGGGCAGTCACAGCCGATCAGCAGCAGCGGCCCGCCATGGGCGGCAAAGGCGGCAGCCATCCGCTGGCCGAGATCGCCGGCTGCCTGCGGGCGCAGCGCGACACGGCAGCGCCGCTGCACGGCACGGAAGAAGCGCTGCCGCTCGTCCGGCGCGCACCAGAGGCAGACGCTGCCGATCGCCGCCTGCTGCGCGACCGCCAGCGCGCGCAGCGCCAGCCGGCGCTGCAGGCGGGCGGCAGCGACCGCGCCGAGCGCCGGAATCAGTCGCGTCTTCGTCGCTCCGGCCAGCGGCGCCCGGCTGAAGACGGCGATGGCGAGTTCCTCAGTCCTGGCGCGGCGAGTAGCCATAGCGTATCGCCAGTCGCCGCGGATCGGCGCCGAAGAAGTAGCTCGTGCGCAGGCGCCACATCAGCAGAATCGTCCGCAGGACGCCGTGCCTGTGCCAGCGGCGGGCAGAGGTGCGCACCGGCTGGCGCACGCAGGCCGGGCGCCCTACCCGCTTCAGGCGCTTCGCCAGCGCGATATCCTCCATCAGCGGCAGATCCGGAAAGCCGCCAACCCGCTCGAAAACCTCGCGGCGAACGAAGACGGCCTGGTCCCCAGTGGCGATCCCGGTCAGTCGCGAACGCCAGTTCATCGTCCGCTCGACGACGCGCAGCAAGGGCTGCGGACCGTCGATGCGCACGTCGAAGCGGCCCCAGGCGGCACCGGCGGCCAGCGCAGCGCGGATCAGCTCGGCAGCCGCCGGCGGCAGGCCGGTGTCGGCATGCAGGAAAAGCAGCACCTCGCCGCGGCTGGCGGCGGCACCGGCGTTCATCTGCGCCGCCCGGCCGCGCGCCGCAGCGAGCACGCGGTCCGCGAGTGGCTGCGCCAGGCGGGGGGTTCCGTCGCTGCTGCCACCGTCGACCACCAGCAGCTCCGCCCCCTGTCGCCGCAACGCCGCCAGCCCGGCCAGGTGCGCTGCGATCGTCGCGGCCTCGTCGAGCACGGGAACGATCACCGACAGCCACCGCGCAGCCAGCGGCGCCATGCCGGGCGGCGCAGCGCTCGCGTCAGTGATTGGGGCAGGCGAACGGGTCATCGGCGGATCCTTCCAAAGCCGCATTATCGCGCAGCCTCGGCCGCGCGAAGGACGCTGTCGGTCGCCTGGTCGCCTGGTCGCCACCTTCGCCGCGTGCCGCGGCGAAGGTGGCCGCCGCTGCACCGCGCCTGCAGACCCAGTGAGAAAAAATCCGCTTGGCCGCACACTGCTTCAGGGTATAGTGTGCCCCGTGCTTCGGCGACTGCTCCCTGAAGAGCTGGCGCCGCCGCCCATCGCAGCGAAGCCGAATGATGAGCTCCCGTGACCTTCACAGTACCCGCTTGCCAGACGGAGCGGAACTTCCTTTCGCCATCCCCGGCGCCGAGCGGCAGGCCGATGACGCGTTCGGGCCCCGCCTGACGCTCGCTGTCGGCCACGCCAGGCAGACTTTCCGCTGGATTCCGCCCGGCCACTTCCAGATGGGATCGCCGGTCGACGAAGCCGCGCGCGGCAACGCCGAGATCCTGCACGAGGTGACGTTGAGCCGCGGTTTCTGGCTTGCCGACACGGCCTGCACGCAGGCGCTGTGGATGGCGGTATGGCCCGTCAATCCCAGCCACTTCGCGGACGATCCACGCAACCCGGTGGAGAACGTCGCCTGGCACGACGCGCAGCGCTTCATCGGCGAACTCAACCGCCGCCTGCCGGGTGTGCAGGCGCGCCTGCCGAGCGAGGCGGAGTGGGAGTACGCCTGCCGCGCCGGTACGACGACGCCCTTTTCCTTCGGCACGACCGTATCGACCGACGAGGTGAACTATCACGGCGCCTTCCCCTACCCTGGTGGCGAACCGGGCCCCTCCCGCCAGCGTCCGCTACCGGTCGCCTCGTTGCCGCCCAACGCGTGGGGACTGCACGAGATGCACGGCAACGTCTGGGAGTGGTGCGAGGACTGGTACGCCGACTACCCGCAGGAGCCGCAGGTCGATCCGCGCGGCCCGTCCTTCGGCAAGATGCGCGTGCTCCGCGGCGGCACCTGGAGCGACCCCGCACGCTACGCCCGCTCAGCCACCCGCAGCCGCATCGAACCGGTCTACCGCCCGCGCAGCACCGGCTTCCGACTGGTCCTGGGTCCCCCCTGAGGCCTGCGGATGGATCGTCGCCGGCGGCGCCAGCGATGCCCGGGCGACCGCCAACCGTGGTCCGGCTGCGGCCGCGAGCCGCCGGCGCCGCGATCGCGGCGCGCTCTTTCCGTGCACCGTTGCCAATGGTCCGCTGCCCGCCGGCAGCGTACAATCGCCGCCACTGCACCCGGGCAGCGTGCGTCGCCGGCAGAGGCCACGCCGCAACGGCGGGGAACCGGCGAGCGGCGCCGCCTGTCAGTCGTTGGGCTGGACAGCCCTTCAGCACACCCTGAAACGGAACTGGAAGAGACCCTGATGAGCATCGCCAGCGAAGAAGAACCGAAGAGGAGGCGTGCAAGCGTACGACGTGCGGCGGTGAGTGTGCAGTCCGCCGAGGCCGACGCCCCACCCGCACGCGCTGACGAGCGGCCGTTCATCATCGGCATCGGGGCCTCGGCCGGCGGTCTCGAGGCGCTGAGCCTGCTGCTGCCGGGCCTGCCGAAGAACCTCGGCCTCAGCTACGTCGTCGTGCAGCACCTGTCGCCCACCTATCGCAGCATGATGTCGCAGTTGCTCGGCCGCGAGACGACGATGCCGGTCCGCGACATCGAGGACGGCATGTCGCCGGAACCGAACACCGTCTACATCACGCCGCCGAATCGCAATCTGACGTTGCTGAGTGGCCACTTCCGGCTCGTCGAGCCGGCCCGCGAATCGATGCCGAAGCCGTCCGTGAATCGCTTCTTCGCCTCTCTGGCCGAGGAAATCGGCGAATCGACGATCGGCATCGTCCTTTCCGGGACCGGTTCCGACGGCGCTTCCGGCATCCATGCGATCAAGGCGGCCGGCGGCTTCACCTTCGCCCAGGATCCCGACACCGCCAAGTACAGCGGCATGCCACAGTCGGCGATCGACACCGGCAGCGTCGACTGGATCCTGCCGCCCGAGAACATGGGCGCCGAGATCAGCCTGATCGTCCTCAACCGCGGCCTGATCCCGGTCGCAACGCAGGCGGCGAGCGCTCCGGCGACGCTGAAGACCCTGCTCGGCAAGGTGCGCAGCCGGACGAAAGTCGATTTCTCGCAGTACAAGGAGCCCACCCTGTGGCGGCGAATCGAGCGGCGCATGGCGGCAAACCATGTCAGCACCCTGCACGACTACCTGCAGGTGGTCGACCAGACACCGGTCGAACTCGACAAACTGTGCAAGGACATCCTGATTTCGGTCACCGCCTTCTTCCGCGATACCGATGCCTTTGCCCGTCTCGACAAGGTGGTTGCCGAGATCCTCGCCGGCAAGCAGCCGGGTGACGACGTCCGCGTCTGGGTTGCCGGCTGTGCGACCGGCGAGGAAGCCTATTCGCTGGCCATCCTGTTTTCCGAGCGCCTCGGCGCCGCCTTCGACCAGTACCGGCTGCAAATCTTCGCCACCGACATCGATCTCGATGCGATGGCCCTCGCCCGGCGCGGCGTCTTCGCCGCATCGAGCCTGGCACACATGGACCGTGGCCGTATCCGGGCCCACTTCACGCCACACGGCGATCGCTACGAGATCAACAAGAACCTGCGCGACGTCGTCATCTTCGCCCGCCAGGACCTGGTGCAGGATCCGCCCTTCCTGCGGCTCGACCTGGTGAGCTGCCGCAACGTCCTGATCTACTTCCAGAGCGAACTGCAGGCGCGGCTGCTGTCGGTGTTCCATTACGCGCTGAACCCGGGTGGCTATCTCTTCCTCGGCAAGTCGGAGGGAATCTTCCAGCAGGAAGCGCTGTTCGGGGTCGTGGACAAGGATGGACGCCTCTACCGGCGGCATGGGGTGACCACCCGGCTGCCCTTGCTGCGCAGCGAGATGCAGCCGCCGGCAGCCGGACTCAACCAGCATCAGAGAGTCGGCAAGCCGACGACGCCGCTGGCTTTCGAGAACATCCTGCTCGAGGCCGCCGGCCGTTACTTCATCCCGACCAGCATCCTGATCAACGGCAAGTTCGAGATCCGCCACATCCACGGCGACGCCAGTCGGCTGCTCAATGTCTCGCCGGGCAAGCCGGCCTTCGACCTGATCTCCCTCATCCGGCGCGAACTGCGCACCGAGGTGCAGGTGCTCATGCGCCAGGCGCAGGTGAAGCAGACGGTCGCCTATGGACGTCCGCGTCACATCAAGGCGCTCGACCCCACGCGCGGCGTGCGCCTGTCGGTGCACCCACTGTCGGCGGTCGACAGCGAAACGCTGTTCATGGTCTGCATCGAGTGGATCGTACCGGCAGCGGGCAAGAACGCGATCGAGGACAGCAACAACGCCAGCGACAAGGAGCTCGAGGATGAGCTCGCGGCAACGCGCGAGCACCTGCAGACCCTGGTCGAGGAGCTCGAGACCTCGAACGAGGAAATGCAGGCGCTGAACGAGGAGATCCAGGCATCGAACGAGGAAATGCAGGCCTCGAACGAGGAACTCGAAGCTTCGAACGAGGAACTGCAGTCGACCAACGAGGAGCTGGCGACGGTCAACGAGGAACTGCAGATCAAGACCGCCGAGACGCAGGAACTCAACATCGAACTCGAGTGCATCCAGAACAGCGTCGATTACCCGCTGCTCGTCCTCGACCGCAACCTCGGCCTGCAGCGTTTCAACAGCGCCGCCGCCCGGCTGTTCAAGCTGAGCGCGGCGCAGAGCGGCCGTCACCTGCGCGACCTGCAACTGCCGCCAGGCATGCCCGATCTGGTGGCCAGCAGCCGGCAGGTGATCGACACGCAGAATGCGCTCGACTGCCAGATCGTCAACGCCAACCGCCGCCACTATGCCCTGCACATCGTGCCGCTGTTGCGCGACGTGCAGCGCATCGCCGGCGTCATCCTGCTGTTCGCCGACAACACCAACCTGTACGAGGTCGAGCGCTCGGCACGCGAGACGCAGGTTCGCTTGCTCGCGGTGATGAACAACTCGGTCTCGCTGATGGCCGTCAAGGACGCCTCCGGGCGCTACCAGTTCGCCAATCCCAGGTTCGAGGCCACCTTCGGTTTTGCCAGCGGCCACGTCATCGGCAAGACCGACCTGCAGCTCTTCCCGGCCGAAGTCTGCGACGTCTTCCGCGAGAGCGAGCTCGAAGCGATGCGCCTGCGGCAGGGGATCGAACGTGAGGAAGCGCTGCCGCTGGCGAATGGGCCGCGGCACTTCCTCGCCGTGCGCTTCCCGCTGCTCGACGACGATGGCGCGATCACCGGCCTCTGCTTCCAGGCCACCGACATCAGCGCCCGCAAGGAAGCCGAAGACAGCCTGCGGCTAGCGGCGATGGTCTTCGACCGCGCCTCGGAAGGGGTGATGGTCACCGACACCGAGCAGCGCATCCTGACCGTGAACGATGCCTTCACCGTGCTCACCGGCTTCACGCGTGAGGAAGTGATCGGCGAGAAACCGAGCCTGTTGCGCTCCAACCTGACGTCGCCCGAGCTCTATCAGGACATGTGGGAGCGGATCAACCGGCTTGGCGTCTGGCAGGGCGAGATCTGGAACCGGCGGAGGAACGGCGAGCCCTTCCTCGAGTGGTTGTCGATCAACACGGTCAAGGACGAGACCGGCAAGGTGGTGAACTATGTCGGCATGTTCAGCGACATCACCAAGGTGCGCGAGTCGCAGCAGCGCATCGAGTACCTGGCGACGCACGACGAGCTGACCGGGTTGCCCAACCGGGCGCTGTTCAACGACCGGCTGCACCTCGCCCTGGCACGCGCCGAGCGGTCGGGCGAGCACATGGGCGTCGTCTTCATCGATCTCGACAATTTCAAGGTGGTCAACGACACGCTTGGCCACGTCACCGGCGACCGCCTCCTGAAGCAGGCGGCAATGCGACTGCTCGACTGCGTCCGTTCGGAAGACACGGTGGCTCGTCTCGGTGGTGACGAGTTCGTCGTCCTGCTCGAGTCGACCGACCGCAGGGAAGCGACGCGAACGGCCGAGCGCCTGCTCGGCGCGCTGAGCGCGAGCTATCATTTCGAGGAACACGAGTGCTTCGTCAGTGCGAGCATCGGCCTCAGCATGTTCCCCGAGGACGCCGCCGACGCCGGCGCGCTGATGCGCAATGCCGACTCGGCGATGTATCGTGCGAAGGATCACGGCAAGAACGCATTCCGCTTCTTCACCGCGGATCTTGCCCGTCATGCCGCACGCCGACTCACCCTCGAGGCCGGCTTGCGGCGGACGATCGAGAGCGGGGAGCTGACGGTCTGCTATCAGCCGCAGGTCATCCTCGGCAGCCAGCGGCTGATTGGCGCCGAGGCACTGGTCCGCTGGCACTACAACGGTGAGACGATCGAGCCGGTCGAGTTCATCCCGGTCGCCGAGCAGAGCAACCTGATCGTCGAACTCGACGAGTGGGTTCTCGGCGAGGTCTGCCGCCAAGTCGCGTCGTGGGACGCGGCCGGACTGCCGCCCGTGCGCATCAGCGTCAACATCTCGGCTCGCCATTTCCGCAAGGAAGGCATGGCCGGCGAACTGATGCGCATCGTCAGCGCGCACGGCGTGGCGCCGCAGCGCCTGTGCATCGAGATCACCGAAGGCGTCCTGATGGATGTCGACCGTGCCCAGCGAATGCTTGCCGAACTGGTCGCCTGCGGCCTGACGATCAGCATCGATGACTTCGGCACCGGCTTCTCGTCGCTCTCCTACCTGAAGCGCTTCCCGATCCACGAACTGAAGATCGCTCGCGGCTTCGTCGATGGCATCTCGAGCAGCGCCGACGACCGGGCGATCGGCTCGGCGATCATCGCCCTGGCGCGCAATCTGGGGATGAGCGTCGTCGCCGAGGGTGTCGAACAGCCCGACCAGCATGCCCAACTCGACGCGTCGGGCTGCGACCACGGACAGGGCTTCCTCTATTCCCGGCCACTGACGGCCGACGAGTTCGTGCACTGGCTGCAGGAACGCGGGCGTAGTGATGGCTGACCGGGTGCTGCGGCCGGCAGCGCGACGTCAGCCAAGCAAGCGACGCAGCGCCGGATGCAACGCCGCTGAGTCATACGCTCGCTGCCGGCGACGCGATCGTCGCGCTGGCTGGTGAGCGGGATCGCTTCGCTCTGGCGAACTGCCCGCGGCGCGTTGGCTGCCGGGGGCACGGGCGGCCGTTCTTCAGTTGCTGCCCGGGATCGAGTTTCCTTCGCCGACGGATGATTCCGGAACGGGGTTTTCCTGCAGGTGCTGCTCGATGCTCTCGACCAGACCTTGCGCCGCGTCCTCGATCATGTCGAGGACGAGGTCGAAACCATGGCCGAGGCCATAATACGGATCGGGAACTTCGTCGTCATCGAAGCTCTTCGAATAGCTCATCAGCAAGCCGAGGCGGTCGTGCTTCTCTGGTGGACAGATGCGCTTGAGGACATCGAGGTTGTTGCGGTCCATGGCGAGGATCTGGTCGAAATAGTCCAAGTCCTGCAACGCGACCTTGCGCGCCCGCATCTCCGAAAGGTCGTAACCGCGCACCGCAGCTGCGCGCTGCGTTCGCGGGTCGGGTGCCTCTCCGGCATGGTAGCCATGCGTGCCAGCCGAATCGACTTCGACCCGGTCCTCGAGGTTCTTCTGTCGCAAGACATGGCGGAGCACCCCTTCTGCCGTCGGCGATCGACAGATGTTTCCCATGCAGACGAACAGAACCTTGATCACCTTCAGTTTTCCGGATACCGTGAAGCCCGCCTCTGCTCGATGCACCCCCGACGGCGACGGCCGGAGAGCGCGTGTCCGGCTGCAGGCGGAGGTGGCGAAGGCGTAATGATCGGCGGAAACGGTTTTCAGCGCAACAGCGAAGCGTCAGTCCGCCATCGGATCGGGTACTCGCCGGCGGCGGTGGCTCGGCCTGTCCGACGAGCGTGCGCGCCTGCCGACTCGACTGGCCCGAGTACCGGCGCGCGGGAAGGCGCGACAGCAACCCAGCGGGCTGTCTATAATTCACGCTCCACTTCGACAGCTCGCACAGCACAGGAGGAATCACGATGAGCATTCTGGATCAGGCCAAGGAAGCTGCTGCGGCAGCGCTCGAAAAGACGATCGAAGTTGCCGGATCGGCCGCCGAGGCGGTCGGGGAAGCGGGCGCCAAGGCGAAGGAGCTGGCGGAGGAAGCAGGTGCCGCCGTCGCCGAAGGTGTGAGCGCGACCGCCGGCAAAGCAATCGAGCTTGCGACCGAGGCCGTCGATAGCGGCAAGGAACTCGGTGCGACGCTGCTCGACGAGGCAAGCGGGTTGCTTGAGCGGTCGCGCGCAGCTCTCGCCCAGGCTGGCGAAAGCCTCGTCGGCGGCAGCTCGGAAAGCGACACAAGCGGCCCGGAGGGCAGCAGCGGCCGTGCGGGAGGATCTGCCGGCGGTGCGGCGGAGGACACCGCCAACAAGGGCTGAGCGCTCGCGACGATGCCGGGACGACCGCTCAGCTGCGACCGGAAGCTTTTCGTCTGATCGCTGGCCGCGCGACCGCCGGTGCCTTGACGCCACTTGCATCGGTCGCCTTGCCGCGCGCGCCCGACGACGGGCGGCGGCGGTCTTGCTCGGCTGCCGGCTTGTCGGCAAAAGGGTTGCTGCTGACGTTGAACTGGATCTGCAGCGGCGTCCCCTGCAGCTTGAAGACATCCCGGAAGGCGTGTTCGAGATAGCGACGATACGACTCGGGCACCTTGTCGAGCGCGTTGCCATGAATCACGATGAGCGGCGGATTGCGGCCGCCCTGGTGTGCGTAGCGCAACTTCGGCCGGAACTGCCCGCTGCGCGGCGGCGCCTGCCGGGCGACGGCGTCGATCAGCACCCGCGTCAGTTGTGGCGTCGGCAGATTGACGGTTGCTGCCTGATGCGCGGCATCGACCGAGCGAAACAGCGTTTCCAGGCCGTGCCCGCGCAGCGCCGAGACGTAGTGAAAGCGGGCAAAGTCGATGAACGACATCTGGCTCTCCAGAGCCGCCTTGATCTGCTCGCGCAGGTACGGCGTGAGCCCATCCCACTTGTTCACCGCGACGACGAGCGCGCGCCCCGATTCGCGGATGAAGGCGGCGATGTGCGCATCCTGGTCGGAGATGTCCTGCCTGGCATCGAGGACGAGCACCACCACCTGTGCCCCTTCGATGGCCTGCAGCGTCTTGATCACCGAAAACTTCTCGATCGTCTCGAAGACCTTGCCGCGGCGCCGCAGGCCGGCGGTGTCGATCAGGCTGTAGCGGCGGCCAGCGCGCTCGAACTCGATCTCGATCGCATCGCGGGTCGTCCCTGGCTGGTCGAAGGCGATCACCCGCTCCTCACCGACCAAGGTGTTGATCAGCGTGCTCTTGCCGACATTCGGCCGACCGACGATCGCCACCCGGATCGAATCGCCGGCGCCCTCCTCCAGCGATGGCTCGGGAAAGGGCTGCAGGGCCATATCGACGAGGGAGCGCACGCCCTCGCCGTGCGCCGCCGAAATCGGTATGGGCTCGCCGAGACCCAGCTCATGGAAATCGGCAGCAACGACGCCAGGGCTCATCCCTTCCGCCTTGTTGACCGCCACCAGGATGGTGCGTCCGCAGCGTCGCAGGCGGTTGGCGATTTCCTTGTCGAGCGCGGTGATGCCGCTGCGGCCATCGACCAGAAAGACGATGACGTCGGCCTCGTCGATCGCCTGCTCGGTCTGTCGTGCCATCTGGTGCACGATGCCATCGCGGACCAGGGGTTCGAAACCGCCGGTATCGACGACCAGGTAGGGCTTGCTGCCCAGCCGTCCGTGCCCGTAATGGCGATCGCGCGTGAGGCCGGGGATGTCTGCCACCAGCGCGTCGCGCGTCCGCGTCAGGCGGTTGAAGAGCGTGGACTTGCCGACGTTCGGCCGCCCGACGAGGACGATGCTCGGCTTCATTGCGCGTCGATCGCGAGCACACTGCCCTTGCTGGTCTGTGCCAGCAGACTGCTCCCGAGCCGCTGCAGCGGTGCCCGGATCGGACTGCCATCGGTGTTCAGGCGGGCGACGAAGGAGCCGTCGTCGCGACTGAGGAAATGCACGACACCCTTGGCGTCGCCGACCGCGACCATGTTGCGCAACGGCTGCGGCGCCGTCAGTCGGCGCAGGAAGAGCTTGTCCTGTTTCCACAGGCTGGCGCCGCTCGCCTTGTCGAGGGCATGCACCGCGCCCTTGTCGTCGGAGACGTAGAGGTAACGGCTGTCGACCGCGACGCCCGCGGCACTCGAGATGTCGCGTGACCAGATGAGGTTGCCGTTGCCGAGATCGAAACACGCGATGCGCCCCTGGAAGGCCGCGGCACAGATCATGCGGCCATCGATCACCGGCACGCTGGTGACATCGGCCACGCGATCGAGCTCGGTCGCGCCCTTCGGCAGCGCGACGGTCCCTTCCCAGAGCGGAGCGCCGTTGTCGAGACTGACCGCCATCAGCTTGCCACCGGGAAAGCCGACGAAGACGAACTTCTCGATGATCAGCGGCGCCGCGGTGACGCGTAGCGACAACGGAGTACTGGGACGCTGGTAGAGCCACCTGCGCTTGCCGTCATTGGCGTCGTAGGCGGCCAGGCGATGGTCGACCGTGCGCACGATCACCAGGTTCGAGCTCAGTGCCGGTGGCGCAACCACCTCGCTGCTCGCTTTCGCTTTCCACAACGGACTGCCGTCGAAAGTCGAAAAAGCGAGCACTTCGCCTTTCGCCGTACCGACGACGAGCACCCGCGCGTCGGCGCCGACGCCGCCGGCAAGCGGTACCCCGGCCTTGATCCTCCACGCCGGCTGGCCGTCGTCGAGGCGGACGATCGTCCCGTCGCGCGCCGCGGCATAAACCGTCGAGCCGACGACTGCCGGCACCAGGGTGTAGTCCTCGCTCTTGCCCACCCCATCCGACCAGAGCACGCGCGCCTCGGCGCTCGCCTGGATCGGCTGCAGCTCGGCCATCTTCGGCCCGCTGCTGGTGCTGAAGGGATTCAGCGCGTCGAGCGTCGAACAGCCGGCGAGGCTTGCCACCAGCGCCGCTGCCGCCAGCAGTGGTCGCATCATCAACCCGGCTCCCCAAGTCCATCGAGCTTCAGTTGCAGAGATTCGCGATAGGCAGCGTTGGCCTGGCTGTCCTGCAGCGAGTTCCTTCCCTTGTCGCTGCCATCGGCAGCGTCCAGCCCGCTCAGGGCAGACCGGTACGCCGCTCGCGCCTCGCCTGCCTTGCCCTGTGCCACCAGGACATCGCCGCGGGCGTCTGCGAAGCGCACGGCGAAACCCGCTGCCGGCGTTGCCTCGAGCAGCTTGAGGGCCTCGTCGTAAGCCTTCTCGTCGAGCAACAGGGCGGCCAGCCGCAGCCGCGCCAAGTCGCGCAGTTCATCCTTGCCGTGCTCGACGACCCAAGCGAGTTGCACTCTTGCCGTCTTGACATCGCCGGCATCGATCAGCGCCCGCGCCGTTTTCAGTGCAGCCAGCGGCGCATAGGCCGTGCCACCGTACTTGTCGACCAGTTCGCCGCTCGCCGCCTTGATGCGCTGCGAGTCGTTGTTGGCGATTGCCTTCTGCAGACCCGCGAAGACCACCGCTGCCTGCGCTGACTGCTGCCGCTGGTACCAGTTCCAGCCCTGCCAGGCGAGAGCCGCGAGTGCTGCCGCCGTGATGATGCCGCTCACCAGGTTGCCGTACTGCTTCCACCAGGCCTTCAGCTCGGCGATCTGTTCCTGTTCTTCGAGGTCGTAGGTAGCCATCAGGCGTCCTCCCAATCCATTGTTGCATCGATGATCGCGTCGGCGAGGCGGTCCACGCCGATGCGCCGCTGTTCGTTGGGCAGCTCGCCCACCGGACGCAGCGGCTTCAGGCTCGCCTCGCCGGCGCTTGCCTCGTCATCGCCGATGATGACGGCGAAGGCGGCGCCCGATGCGTCGGCCTTCTTCATCTGCGACTTGAACCCGCCGCCGCCGCAATGGAAGAGGACGTCGATGCCGCGATCGCGCAGCGACTCGGCGACCCGCGCCGCCAGCCGCGAGGCCGCGACCCCCTGATGCACGACATAGACATCCACGGGCTGCGAACCGGTGGCGCCGCCCGCCTCGCGAATCAGCGTCGTCAGCCGCTCGACGCCCATGGCAAAACCGCAGGCCGGCGACGGCTTGCCGCCCAGTTGTTCGACCAGCCCGTCGTAGCGACCGCCGGCACAGACTGTCCCCTGCGCGCCGAGACGATCCGTCACCCACTCGAAGACGGTCAGATTGTAGTAGTCGAGGCCGCGCACCAGGCGCGGGTTGATCTCGAAGGGCTGGCCGGCGTCGCGCAGTACCTGTTGCACACTGGCGAAGTGCGCCAGCGATTCATCGCCGAGATGATCGAGCAGCCGCGGCGCGCCGTGAATCAGTTCCTGCAGCGCCGGGTTCTTGCTGTCGAGAATGCGCAGCGGGTTGCTGTGCAGGCGGCGCCGGCTGTCCTCGTCGAGCAGATCGCCATGCCGTTCGAGGTAGGCGATCAGCTCGCCGCGATGGCGTGCGCGCTCCGCCGGCTGGCCGAGTGTGTTGAGCTGCAGCGCGATGCCGTCGAGGCCGAGGTCATCCCACAGGCGGGCGCCCATGAGGATCTGCTCGGCATCGATGTCGGGTCCGGCAAAGCCGAGCGCTTCGACACCGACCTGGTGGAACTGCCGATAGCGCCCCTTCTGCGGTCGCTCGTGGCGGAACATCTGGCCCATGTAGTAGAGCCTCTGCGGCTGCTGCGCCACGAGGTTGTGCTGGATCACCGCCCGCACACAACCCGCCGTGCCTTCCGGGCGCAGCGTCAATTGCTCGCCGTTGAGGCTGTCGACGAAGGAGTACATCTCCTTCTCGACGATGTCGGTCACCTCGCCGATCGCCCGCTTGAAAAGCGGCGTCGGCTCGACGATCGGCAGGCGGATCGGCCGGTAACCGTAGCTGCGCAGCCAGGAACGGACGGTCTCGTCGAAACGGTCCCAGAACTCCGCCTCATCGGGCAGAATGTCGCTCATGCCACGCAGCGACTGGATCCTGTTCGCATTCATCGAGTCGCAGCCTTTCTCGGGTAGGTGCGTGCGACGTAGGCATCGACGATGGCGGTGAACTCCTCGGCGATGTGCTCGCCGCGCAGGGTCACGGTCTTCATCCCATCCTCGAACACCGGCGCCACCGGCGCCTCGCCGGTTCCCGGCAGGCTGATGCCGATGTTCGCGTGCTTGCTTTCCCCCGGCCCGTTGACGACGCAACCCATCACGGCCAGCGTCATGTTCTCGACGCCATCGTGCTCGACCCGCCATTGCGGCATCCGCCGCCGCACATGCTCCTGGATCGACTGCGCCAGTTCCTGGAAGAAGGTGCTGGTCGTCCGCCCGCAGCCGGGACAGGCAACGACCATCGGCGTGAAGGCGCGCAGCCCCATCGTCTGCAGCATCTCCTGCGCGACGATCACCTCCTGCGTCCGCGCTCCGCCGGGCTCGGGGGTCAGCGAGACGCGGATCGTGTCGCCGATCCCCTCCTGCAGCAGGACCGCCATTGCCGCCGTCGACGCGACGATGCCCTTCGAGCCCATGCCGGCTTCGGTCAGCCCCAGATGCAAAGGGTAGTCGCAGCGCCGCGACAACTCGCGATAGATCGCGATCAGATCCTGCACGCCGGAAACCTTGCACGACAGCACGATCCGCTCCCCCGGCATGCCGAGCGCCTCGGCCCGGGCTGCCGATTCGAGCGCCGAGACGACCATTGCCTCGCGCATGACGGCGACTGCGTCCTGCGGCACCGGGCGGCGCGCGTTCTCGTCCATGATGCGCGCCAGCAGATCCTGGTCGAGGCTGCCCCAGTTGACGCCGATGCGCACCGGCTTCTCGTATCGACAGGCGATTTCGATCATCTGCGCGAACTGCTCGTCGCGCTTGCGGCCGTGACCGACGTTGCCCGGATTGATGCGGTACTTGGCCAGCCCCGCGGCACACTCCGGATGGTCGGCGAGCAGCCGATGCCCGTTGTAATGGAAGTCGCCGATCAGCGGCACATCGACCCCCATGCGGCCCAGTTGCTCACGGATCGGGCCGACGGCGGCAGCTGCCTGCGGCGTGTTGACCGTCACCCGCACCAGTTCCGATCCGGCACGTGCCAGCTCGGCACACTGGATCGCCGTGCGGACGATGTCGGCCGTGTCCGTGTTGGTCATCGACTGGACAACCACCGGCGCCGCGCCACCGATCGTCACCTGCCCCACCCGGACCGGCCGCGTCGGCCGCCGCAGGGTGCCCTCGACCGTACCGCTCACCGTCTGCTCACCACTTGCGCCAGCCTCATTCGACCGTCAGCCGCGCCACGTCACCCTTGCTGTGCGGCGCCAGATCGATCACGCGGCCGCGATGGTGCAGCGTCACCTGCGTCGCGTTGCCGATCACCAGCGAAAAGGGTGCCTGGCCACCGACCTCGCGCTGGCTCCCGGCCGGCATCATCCCGGAAACGACCAAATGACCCATGGCATCGCGCACTTCGATCCACGCCGACTGCGCAAACGACAGCCTGAGATCGCCACCGCCAGCGGCTGCCACGGCAGCGGACGGCGATGCTGCCGCCGCCAGAACCGTGGCATTCGGCGGGCTGACGCTGGTCACCGATTCCGCAGGAGCCACACGCGGCGCCGAATCGGCGGCAGTCGGCAGCGCCGGCGCGGGTTGCGCACGCTGCACTTGCGGCGCCACCGACCGGCTCTCGATCATCTCGATCAGCCGCTCCTGCCACTCCTTCAGCGGCGCAAAGAAGTAGACCAGAACCGCCAGCGCCAGCAACAGCAGCCCGCCCACAACAGCCAGGTAATCGCGTCGTTCGGCCCGGCGGCCCGACGGCGATGGCAGGGTGGCGCTGGTTCCGGCAGAAGCGGCGAGTTGCGGCTTCTGCTGCAGGCGGGCGGCATCGAGACCGCGCATCAGTTGCTCGACGTCCAGGTCGAACAGGCGCGCATAGTTGCGGACGAAGCCACGAATCATCGTGTTGCCCGGCAGGAGTTGCCACTCCTCATTCTCCAGGGCGGCCACCTGGCCCTGCCCGAGCTTGAGCGACTGCGCCACCTCGGCCAAGCTCAGTCCGCGCTCCTCGCGCGCTGCGCGCAGTTGTTGCCCGACACCACCGGCAGCCAACGCTGACGGCTCGCCTGCCGTCCCGGTGGCTGCCGGCCGCTCCTCGGGCGGCAGCGGGAGAATGCCCTGCTCGTTCATTCCGATCTTCCCTTCAGCAACTCCTCCGCCTCGGGCGACAGCGGGAACTTTCGTCGCAACTGGCTGGCGTAACGAGCTTCCGCCGGACGGTTGCCGAGAGCCCGCTCGATTCGCACGCCGAGCCACAGCGCCTCGGCGTTGGGGTCGTTGTGGCGCAGCAGTTCGACGAGTTCGTGGCGCGCCCGGTCGACGTCACCCTTGCGGAAGTTGATGCTGGCCAGTTCGAGCAGCGCCGGTGGGTTCCCAGGCAGGATGCGCAGGCTCTGCTCGACATGCGCTTCGGCACTCGCGAGGTCGCCAATCCGGGCATAGCAGCTGCCGGCGTTGAGGTAGGCCTTTTCCGGCGTCTTGTAGAGCGGGTTCCTCATCGCCGCCTGGATATGGCCGAGCCCCTCCTTCTCACGTCCCACCTGACAGAGAAACCAGCCGTAATTGTTGTTGATCTCCGGATCCTTGCCGTCGAGGCTGAGCGCGCGACGAAAATCCTGGTCGGCCAGTTGCAGCTCGCGGATGCGGTACGCTGCCAGTCCGCGCATGGCGTAGGCCGTCGCATAGTCCGGATCGATCAGGATGGCGATGCTCAGCTCCTCGAGCGCGACCGTCAGGTTGCCGGCCTGCAGATACATCGCGCCGAGTTCGGTGTGCAGCTTGGCGCGCGTGCGCGGGTCGCGCGGCTTCGTCGGCTGGCGCGAATCGGCCTCGTCCTCGACGGGCTTCTTCGCCACCGGCGGCGCCGAGCCCGAGGAGCAGGCCGCGAGGGCTAGGCAGACGAGCAGGCCGCACAACACCCGCCTCATGCGCGCGCTTCCTGCGGCAGCAGCTGGACGACGAAGTCGCTGCTGCGCCGCCGCGTCCGGTCGCGCACCTGCCCGGCGAGCTGGCCGCAGGCGGCGGCGATGTCGTCACCACGCGTCCTGCGCGTCGTCGTGACGACGCCGCCGGCGAGCAGGATCTCGGCGAAGCGACGCACCCGCATGGCCGGCGAGCGCCGGTACGGCGAGCCGGGAAAAGGGTTGAAGGGAATCAGGTTGAACTTGCACGGCACCTCGTGCGTCAGCGCCAGCAGTTCGTGCGCCTGCGCATCCGAGTCATTGACGCCATCGATCATGACGTACTCGAAGGTGATGAAATCGCGCGGCGCCCGCTCGAGATAGCGCTGGCAGGCAGCGAGCAGTGCGCGCAGCGGATACTTGCGGTTGATCGGCACGAGTTCGTCACGCAACCCGTCGTTCGGAGCGTGCAGCGAGACCGCCAGCGCCACCGGGCACTCGTCGCGCAGCCGGTCGATGGCCGGCACGAGGCCGGAAGTCGACACGGTGACCCGCCGCCGCGACAGGCCGTAGGCGTTGTCGTCGAGCATCAGGCGCAGCGCGCGCACGGTGTTGTCGAGGTTGGCCAGCGGTTCGCCCATGCCCATCAGGACGACGTTGCTGATCAGCCGCTCACCGTTCGCCGGGCGCTCCGCCCAGCCACCGAGGGCATGCTGTGCCTGCCAGAGCTGGCCGATGATCTCCGCCACCGTCAGGTTGCGGCTGAAACCCTGCTTGCCGGTGGCGCAGAACGAGCAGTCGAGCGCGCAACCGGCCTGCGTCGAGATGCACAGCGTGCCACGCTCCTCCTCGGGGATGAAGACGGCCTCGACGGCGTTGCCGCCGCCAACGTCGAAGAGGAACTTGCGCGTACCGTCGCCGGCCAGCCGGTCGGCGATCACCGGCGGCGGCTGCACGACCGCCAGCCCTGCGAGCTTCTCGCGCAGGCTGCGGGCGATGTCGGTCATCGCCGCGAAGTCCGCCTGGCCGAAACGATGCAGCCAGCGCAGCACCTGCCGCGCGCGAAAAGGCTTCTCGCCCCGGTCGGCGAAGAAGGCCGTCAGCGCGGCGGCATCGAAATCGAGCAGGTTGACCGTCATGGCGACCGACGAGGCAGGTCCGCGAAGACTAGCGACCGGCGTAGACGCTCATTTCCGGGAAGAAGAAGGCGACCTCGACCTTCGCCGTCTCCGGTCCGTCGGAGCCGTGCACGGCGTTGGCGTCGATCGACTCGGCGAAATCGGCGCGAATCGTCCCCGGCTCGGCCTTCTTCGGGTCGGTGGCGCCCATCAGCTCGCGGTTCTTGGCGATCGCGTTCTCGCCCTCGAGCACCTGGATCATGACCGGACCCGAGATCATGAAGTCGACCAGATCCTTGAAGAACGGCCGCTCCTTGTGAACGGCATAGAAGGCGCCGGCCTCCTGCGGTGACAGCCAGGCCATCCTGGCGGCAATCACCTTCAACCCATTGGTTTCGAAACGGGAATAGATCTTGCCGATGACGTTCTTCGCGACGGCGTCGGGCTTGATGATGGAAAGGGTACGTTCGCTGGCCATGGAGCACTCTCCGGATGCGGTGGATGAAGAAGAAAAACGACGCGAAATCATATTGCTAGACGACTAACCTGAGGATTATACCAAGACTCGGGCGCGCGTGCCGGCAGCGACGCAAATTGGACCGCGAATCGATGGCCGGCCGCCACGATCGCCATTCGCCAGAAACGCAAAAAGAGGGCGCGCACAGGTTGCCCCGCGCGCGCCCCGACAGAACAGGCCGCGATATCCGTCGCCGGCTACATCATGCCGAGCGTCTTCGGCAGCCAGAGCGACATGATCGGCACGTAGGTGACGACCACCAGGAAGACCAGCATCGACAGCAGCCACGGCCAGACGGCGATGGTCAGTTCGGTGATGCCCATCTTGGTGATGCCCGAGGCGACGTAGAGGTTGAGCCCGACTGGCGGATGGCACATGCCGACCTCCATGTTGACCACCATCAGGATGCCGAAATGCACCGGGTCGATGCCCAGCTTGATCGCCACCGGGAAGAGGATCGGCGCGAAGATGAGGACGATCGACGATGGCTCCATGAAGTTGCCTGCGAGCAGCAGGATGATGTTCACCGCCAGCAGGAAGGCGATCACCCCCAGGCCGTGACCGAGCATCCAGTCCGCCAGCGTCTGTGGAATGTTCTCGTTGGTCATGATGAACGAGAAGAGGACGGCGTTGGTGATGATGTAGAGCAGCATCGCCGACATGTTCGCCGAGTTGAGCAATACCCTCGGCACGTCCTTCATCGTCAGGTCCTTGTAGACGAAGACGGCGACGAAGAAGGCGTAGACCGCGCTCATCGCCGCCGCCTCGGTCGGCGTGAACATGCCGCTGTAGATGCCGCCCATGACGACGACGATCAGGAACAGGCCCCAGGCCGACTCGCGGAACGACTTCAGCCGCTGCGTGAAGGAGGCCTTCGGCATGCGCGGATAGTCGAACTTCTTCGCCCGATACCAGGTGACGCCCCCCAGCGTCATCGCCAACAGGATGCCCGGGATGACGCCCGCCATGAATAGCGCACCGACCGAGGTGTTGGTCGCCACCGAGTACATGACCATGACGATCGACGGGGGAATCAGGATGCCGAGCGCGCCCGAGGTGGTGATGACCCCGGCGCCGAAGCGGTTCGGGAAGCCGGCCTTGACCATCGCCGGCATCAGGATCGAGCCGATGGCGACGACGGTTGCCGGCGACGAGCCCGAAACCGCTGCGAACAGCGCACAGGCCATCACCCCGGCGAGGCCGAGGCCACCGTACCAGTGGCCGACGACATCGGTCGCGAACTTGATCATCCGTCGCGCGACGCCGCCGTGGGTGAGGAAGTTGCCGGCGAGAATGAAGAACGGAATCGCCATGATCTCGAACTTCTCGATGCCGGTGAACAGCTTCAGCGCCACTGATTCGAGCGGCACCTGGGTGAACATGAAGAGGAAGCTGAGCACCGTCAGGCCGAGCGAAATCGAGATCGGCATGCCGGTCAGCATGAGGACCAGCAGGATGGCAAAGATGATCATCGCGTTCATTGCTTCTTGCCTCCCCGATCGGACTGGTCGTCAGAATGGTGTTTCGGATAGTTCAGATCATGCGGATGCAGGTTGTCCTCGAGGCGGTACGTCTCGGCAACGTCCGGATTCTCCTCGATGCCATCGACGTGGCCATGATCGTGGTGTGGCAGTTCGCCAGTGCGGATGAAGCCCCAGGTCACCTGCAGGAAGCGGAAGCACATCAATGACGAACCGAGCGGGATGGCACTGTAGACGATCCAGGTCGGCCATTCGAGGTCCGGCGTCGTCGGCCCTTCCGGCACGTCGCCGACATCCCAGCCAACCCAGGAATAGAAGGCGTAGTGGAAACCGTTCTCCCAGACGAAGTGCGCCCCCAGGGTGCCGACGATGCCGGTGAACAGCGCTCCGGCGAGCATGCCGAAGATGATGAACTTGCCGCGCGTCTGCTCGCTCATGCGGTTGATCATCACGTCGACGCCGACGTGGATGCCGGTCCGTACGCCGTACGCGGCGCCGAACTTCGCCATCCAGACGAACATGATGATGCACAGTTCCTGCGCCCAGCCGAAATTGAGCGACAAGAGCCAGTCCTGCAGACCGGGAATCGACGTTCCCGAGAGATAGCGATGCACGACCGACAGGAAGATGATCGTCGTTGCCGCCCCCATGAGGAAGGTGATCAGCCACTCCTCGAGGTGGTCCAGTAGTTTCATGGGAAATGACTCCTCCGACTGCCTGCAAAAAGGCCCGCTGGGTCAGGCATCCCAACGGGCCGTTTCCGTCCTCCCGGCCGCGATCAGAACTTGCTTGGATCGAAACCCGTCTCCTTGTACACCGACTGCAGCAGATCCTTGCCGATGCGCGACTCCATCTTGACGTGCACGGGCGCCAGAGCCTTCTTGAAGGCCGTCTTCTCGTCGGCCGTCAGGGTGTATACCTGCGTCTTGCCGCTCTTCTTCACGGCTTCGAGATCCTTGTCGTTCTGCTCCTTGGCGATCTTGTTGGCGTAGATGGTCGATTCCTTCATCGCCTGCTCGAGCTGGCCACGGACGTCAGCCGGCAGACCTTCCCAGAACTTCTTGTTGGCGATCACCGCGTAACCGAGGTAACCGTGGTCGGTCAGCGCGAGATGCTTCTGCACCTCGTACATCTTCTGCGTATAGAGGTTGGAGATCGGGTTCTCGGTGCCATCGACGACGCCGGTCTGCAGCGCCTGATAGACCTCCGAGAAAGCCATCACCTGCGGCAGCGCACTCAGTGCACGGATTTCCTCCTCGAGCACCTTCGACGACTGGATGCGCAATTTCTTGCCCTTCAGGTCGGCCGGGGTCTTGATCGGCGTGTTGGCCGAGAAGGACTTGAAACCGTTGTCCCAGAACGCCAGCCCGACGACCCCCTTCGGCTCGAGCTTCTTGAGCAGGCTCTGGCCAACCGGGCCCTGCGTCACCTTGTGCAGTTCCTCGTAGTTGTCGAAGATGTACGGCAGATCGAAGAGCTCGAATTCCTTGACGCCGAGCGGACCGAACTTGGCCAGCGAGGGGGCGAGCATCTGCACCGCGCCAAGCTGCAGCGCCTCCATCTCTTCCTTGTCCTTGTACAGCGTCGAGTTCGCGTAAACCTCGACCTTGACCTTGCCCTTGGTCAGCTCGGCTGCGCGCTTGGCGAAGTACTCGGCGGCAAGTCCCTTCGGTGTATCGTGTGCGACGACGTGGCTGAACTTGATGACGATCGGCTGCTGGGCGACGGCGGTGAACGGGGTTGCGGCCAGCGTGCAGGCAGCCAGACCGAAGAACAGCTTGGCAAGTCTCATGTTTTCTCCTCCTTGGGAATGATGTCGAATTGGTGACGACCGGTACTGCAGCGGCGACTATCACAGAAAGCCGCGTGCGCGAAAATTGTGGAAATCCGCAATGCGCCGGCGGCGACGGTCGCGCGGCCGTCGCCGGCCGAGGATTGGTGATCGAGGAGTGCTGGCCAGGGACGGGCGGCAAGTGGCGAACTTGGGTAAGATGTCTGGCGATGAAGCAGGTCCACCTACCCTACCAGTACGACCGGCGGCGGCCACCGCCGCTCAGGTGGTCGACCTGGTATCTCTTCGCCCTCAAGCTGGCGACCGGATTGCTGCTGATCCTGCTGATTGCCCTGCTCTGGCTGCTGCATCGCAACGAGATCGACGAGCAGCGCTCGGCGCTGATCGCCGACGTCCTCTGGCTCGAGCAGACGCTGCGCTTCCATCTCGAGGGGAACGCCGAGCAGTTCCAGCAACTGGCACTCGACTTGACACGTGCGCAAAGACCCGCGGAACTGTTCGACCTGCGTGCCCGCCACCTGCTGCGCAACAGCCCCGAATTGCGCCAGGTGCTGTGGCTCGATGCGACGGCGAAGGTGCTGCACGGCATGCCGACGCTGACGCTGCCGCGGGTCATCGACGAGGCCTTTGGCGACAATCCGGTCAGCCGCTCGCTCGAACTCGCGCGACTCGGCAAGCCGATCTACAGCGACGCCTTCCGCACCATCGAGGCCGCGCAGTTCGAGGTCTATGTGCCGATCTTCGCTGACGGCGCGTACCGCGGCGCGCTGCTCGCAGTGTATTCGCTGAACGGGCTGCTCAAGCACCAGATCCCGTGGTGGTTTGCCGAGAGGTATCAGGTGCGGGCGGTCGACGGCAACGGCAGCCTGCTGGCGAGCAAGTCGCGCATCGACGCCTCGCCGACGACGCTGACCCACCCGATCAGCCTCGATCCGCCGGGCTACGGCGTGACGCTGCAGGTGACCGCGTACCGCAGCCCGGGCAACCTGGCGCAGACGCTGATCGCGACCCTGGTGATCATCCTCGCCGCGGCGGTCTTCTGGAGCCTGTGGGCCGTACGCGGGCTGGTCCAACGGCGCGTTTCGGCGGAACAGGCGCTGCGCTCGGAGTACGCCTTCCGCAAGGCAATGGAGGATTCGCTGATGGTCGGCATGCGCGCCCGCGACCTGGAGGGTCGCGTCACCTATGCCAACCCCTCGTTCCTGCGCATGGTCGGCTTCAGTGCCGAGGAGCTGATCGGCAGGGCGCCACCGATGCCCTACTGGGCGCCCGAGGAGATGGAGCGGACCCTGCAGGTGCACAACCACATCCTGCAGGGCAACGCACCGCACGAGGGCTTCGAGATCCGACTGATGCGCAAGGATGGCAGCCGCTTCGATGCGCTCATCTACGAAGCGCCGCTGATCGATGCCGACGGCCGGCAGACTGGCTGGATGGGGTCGATCATCGACGTCACGGCGCGCAAGCAGGCCGAGGAGGTTGCCCGCCAGCAGCAGGAGAAGCTGCAGGTGACCGCCCGCCTGGTGACCATGGGCGAGATGGCCTCGACTCTGGCGCACGAACTCAACCAGCCGCTGGCGGCGATCACCAGCTACAACGCCGGCTGCCTGAACAAACTCGACTCCGGCAACTTCAACCCGCTGCAGATCCGGGAAGCGCTCGGCAAGCTGGCGGTGCAGGCGCAACGCGCCGGCCAGATCATCCGCCGCGTGCACGATTTCGTCCGCAAGAGCGAGCCGAAGCTCACGCCCTGCGATCTCGCCGAGGTGATCGACGACAGCGTCGGCTTCATCGAGGCGGCGGCGAGGAATCGCGGCGTCCGCATCGTGCGCGAAATCCAGGGCATGCGGCCGGAGTTGCTGGCCGACCCGGTGATGCTCGAGCAGGTGCTGCTCAACCTCATGCGCAACGGCATCGAGGCGATGGCCGGCTTGCCGGCCGAGCGCCGACGGCTGACGGTGAGGCTCGGGCAGGTCGACGCGCAGATGGAAATCCGCGTCATCGACCGTGGCCCCGGCATCCCACCGGAAGCGCTCGAGAAACTCTTCACGCCGCTCTTCTCGACCAAGGCCGACGGCATGGGAATGGGCCTGAACATCTGCCGCTCGATCATCGAGTTCCACCACGGCCGCCTGTGGGTCGAAGCCAACCCGGAAGGCGGTTCGGTCTTCGTCATCACCCTGCCGATCCATCGCCAATGACGCCCTGTGCCCACCTGATCGACGACGACGACGCGATCCGCGACTCGCTCGCCTGGCTGCTCGAGTCCTGCGGCGTCGCCTGCCGGAGTTATCCGTCAGCCGAGGACTTCCTCGCCGAGTGGCTGCCCTCATGCACCGGCTGCATCCTGCTCGACATCCGCATGGGCGGCATGAGCGGACCCGAACTGTTCGACGTTCTCTGCGAGCGTGGCTGCCGCATGCCGGTGATCTTCCTGACCGGCCACGGTGACGTGCCGATGGCGGTCGCGGCACTGAAGAAGGGCGCCTTCGACTTCGTCGAAAAGCCGTTCAACGACAACGAACTGGTCGACCGGGTCGTCGAGGCGCTGAAACTCGATGCGAACCAGCGCCTCGCCGCCGCCGACGCCGACTCGCTCAGTGCGCGCCTGAGCAGCCTGACGACGCGCGAGCGCGAGGTCATGGAACTGGTTCTCGCCGGCAAGCTGAACAAGCTGATCGCCGACGAACTGCAGATCAGCATGCGCACCGTCGAGGTACACCGCGCCAATCTCTTCGACAAGATGGGCGTGCGCACCGCCGTCGAACTGGCGCAACTGCTCGCCGGCAAGCGCTGAGGACGAGCGCCCGCGCCAGCGCCGCAACGCGGCGCGTGCGGCGATCCGATGGCAGGGACTTCAGCGGCCGAGGAAACGCGGCTTGCGTTTCTCGGCGAAGGCGGCCAGCCCCTCCTGGTAATCGTGGCTGTCGTAGACCTCGCGCCGCAACCCCTGAATCCTTTCGAAGAGCTCCGGAGTGACCGAACGCGCGCTCGAGAGGAGGCGAAGCTCCTCCTTCATGACGGCAATGCTGAGGGGCGAATTGGCGACGATCTGTTCCGCCAGCTGGTAGACGAAGGCTTCGATCTCCTCCGTCGGCCGCACGTAGTTCACCACACCGAGGTTCAGCGCCTGCGCCACCGGGATCGGCTGCGCGGTGAACAGCATCTCCTTCGCCACCGGCAGCGGGATCATGTTCAAAACGGTCAGCAGCCCCCCGAGGTTGTACGGAACGCCGAGCTTCGCCGGCGTGATGGCGAAGGTGGCCTCAGGCGTCGCCACGATGAGGTCGCAGGCCATCGCCACCTCGCAGGCACCGCCCCAGACGCCGCCCTCGATGAGGGCCAGCACCGGCGCCGGGTATTCCTGGATCGCCCGGATGAGAACCCGCAGGGGGTCGCTCCAGCCGAGGGGATCGCGGCCGCCGGCCGGCAACTCGCTGACATCGTGCCCGGCCGACCAGACCTTGCTGCCGGCGGGAGCGCGCAGCACGATGGCGCGCATCGCCTGCTCACGAAAAGCGCCGAGCGCCGTCGTGATCTCGCTGATCAGCGCCTCGCTCAGCGCGTTGCGGCGCGCTGCGTGGTTCATCACGATCGTGCCGACCGCATCCCGCGTTTCCGTAATGATCAGTGCCACAGAATCCCCCATCGCCCGCCGAGCAGGCCAAGACTACGACAACTCCACCTGGGCGCCAAGCTCGACGACCCGGTTTGGCGGGATCTTGAAGAAGGCGGTCGCCGTGTCGGCATTGCGGAACATCCAGGTGAACAGGACCTGCCGCCAGTATGCCATCCGCGCACGCCCGGAAATCGGCATGGTGACGACGGTCTCGCGCCCCAGGAAGAACGAGGTCTCCATCATCTCGAACGGCAGTCCCATCGTGCTGCATCGTTCGAGCACCCGTGGCACATCGGGATCGTCCTTGAAGCCATAACGAACGAATACCCGGTAGAAACCAGCCGGCAGCGACTCGATGCGGATGTTCTCGTCTTCGACGTGCGGCACGTCCTCGGTCACCACGTTGAGCAGCACGACCCGCTCGTGCAGGACCCTGTTGTGGTAGAGGTTGTGCAGCAGAGCCCGCGGTACGCCGTTGGGCTCGGCGGTCATGAACACGCCGGTGCCCTCGACGCGATGCGGTCCGCCCGCTGCCAGGCTGTCGATGAAGGGTTCGAGCGGCACCGAATCCCTCTGCAGTCTTTCGTACAAGAGCTTGCGACCGAGCCGCCAGGTCGACAGCAGCGTGAACACTGTGCAGCCCAGCGCAAGCGGGAACCAGCCACCATCGAGAATCTTGATCACATTCGCCGAAAAGAAGGCGAAATCGACGACGACGAAGAAGGCGAGAAAGAGAATGGCACGGCCCAAGCCCCATTGCCACAACGCACGCACGACGACGAAGGCAAGGATGGTATCGATCATCATCGTCAGGGTGACGGCGATGCCGTAGGCAGCCGCCAGGTTGGACGAGGAGCGGAAACCGAGGACGACGATGATCACCGTCAACAGGAGCAGCCAGTTGATGTTCGGTACGTAGATCTGGCCCTTCTCCCGTTCAGAGGTGAACTTCACCTGGATGCGTGGACAATAGCCGAGCTGCATCGCCTGGCTGGTGAGCGAAAAAGCGCCCGAGATCACCGCCTGCGAGGCAATGACGGTTGCCGCCGTGGCCAGGATGACCAGCGGGATGAGCAGCAGTTCATCGGGGACAAGCAGAAAGAAGGGGCTCTCGACCGCCTGCGGGTCGGCGAGGATCAGAGCGCCCTGGCCGAGATAGTTGAGGTAGAGCAGCGGAAAGACGAAGGCGAACCAGGCCCACTTGATCGCCCGTCGCCCGAAATGCCCCATGTCGGCATACAGCGCTTCGCCGCCGGTGATCGCCAGGACGACCGAGCCGAGCGCCAGGAAGGCCATGCCGGCGTGCGCGACGCAGAAGGACAGCGCATACGCGGGATTGATTGCGACCAACACCGCCGGATGCTGTACCACATTCCACAGACCAAGTGCGCCAAGCGTCGCGAACCAGAACATCATGAGCGGCCCGAACAGCGCACCGACAGCCGCCGTGCCATGGCGTTGAAAGAAGAACAGCAGCAGCAGGATGGCAATCGTGATCGGCAGGATGTAGGGATCGAGCAGCGGCGTCGCCACACCCAGCCCCTCGACTGCCGACAGCACGGACATCGCCGGCGTGATCACCGCATCGCCGTAGAACAGCGCGGCGCCGAAGATCCCCAGCGCCGAGACGAGCCAGAGGACCCGCGGTCCGGCGTTGGCCGTGCGCAGCGCCAGCGCCGTCAACGCCATGATGCCGCCCTCGCCCTTGTTGTCGGCACGCATGATGAACAGCACGTACTTCAGCGACACGGTGATCGTCAGCGCCCAGAAGACCAGCGAGAGGATGCCGAGCACATTGGCTTCGGTGACCGCCAGCGGGTGGTGGCCGCCAAACACCTCCTTCATCGTGTACAGCGGACTGGTACCGATGTCGCCGAAGACGACACCCATCGCCGCCAAGGCCGTCGTCGCCAGTCCACTATGCTCGCCGTGCGCGGTCGCCGCAGTCATGTGCCCTCCGAAGAAGAGGAAGAAGAAGAACACGAGTCGCGCTCGCATCCCCGGAGTGTCCGGCCGACGCCGCAGGCGGCGTCGGCCAGCCGCAGGAGCCGCAGTATCCCGACATCCTGGGGCATATTTGTGCATCGCACCAACCGGGGCGATTGTACTGCGCCCGCAACGGGCCAACAACGCTTTCGGGTTGGCGCGTGATGCGCCGCCTGCACCGTGCCGACGCGCGTGCCGACCCGCTTGCGCCCGCGGGCCCGGCCATCGTTCGCTCGACCCACCTCAGGCGGCTGCGGGCGGCGACTCCAGACCCGGCTCGATTCGCGGCTGTGCGCCGCTCTCCAGTGCGATCACGACGCCGGCTTCGCCGCCCGCACAGGCGAATGCCGCATCGACGCCGAGGCCTGCCACCCAGGCGACGCGTTCGCCACAGCACAGCAACGGCAGGCGGTCGCGTTCCCATGGCGGTACCCCAGCCTCCTGGAAGAGCTTGCGCAGGGGGCGACGCGGCCGCCGCGGGTCAGGCTGCAATGTCTCGCCGCCGCTCCTCGTCCGCAGGCAGACGGCAGCGTCGGCGAGGAGCCGGCGACTGATGCCGCGGCCAGTCGCCGCAGCGAAGTTCAGCCGGTCGGCGCCCCAGGCGAGTTGCGCCTCGCCGTGCCATGCCAGCGGTACGACAGGGATCGGTGGCCGCTGGCGAACGACGTGGATCTCGTCGCGATAGACGTGGAGCGCGCCGTCGACGGTGCCGACGCAGGTGGCCGATGCCGCGTCGGCACTCGCCAGTTGCCGCAGCGCCTCGTCGAGCCAGCGCGTCTCCGGCGCCCGCATGCCTGCGCGATGCAACTCGTGCCGCAGCAGATTGCGCGCTCGCGCCTCGCTCAAGAGATTGAAGCGCCGCAGATCGATCCGGCCATGCGCGCCAACGACCAGCAAGCGGTCGATCGCGGCGAGTTCGTCGAGCAGTTGCGCGGCCTCGGCGAAGTGGCCGGCGGCCCGCGCCAGCGCCTGTGCGGCTGCTGGAAACTGCTGCGCGATGCACGGCAGGACGGCGTGCCGCAGGTGATTGCGGCGCAGACGAAGGTCGGCGTTGCTCTCGTCCTCGACCCAGGACAGCGCCTGCTCGCCCGCGTAAGCGGCGATCGTCGCCCGCGACACGCCGAGCAGCGGCCGGATCAGCCGCGGACCGGCAGCCTGGCTTCTCTCGTCGGGCATGCCGGCGGCGCCGCGCACGCCGGCGCCGCGCAGGAGCCGGAAGAGTACGGTCTCCGCCTGGTCGTCGCGATGCTGGGCGAGCGCCAGCCAGTCCGCCTCGCAGCGCGCGAAGACGGCCTGTCGCTGCCGCCGCGCCGCCGCTTCGATCCCTTCGCCACTGTCCGGGGGCACCTGCACGCGCCCGATCGCCAGCGCCACGTCGAGCCGCCGGCAGAACTCCTGGCAGAACTCCACCCACGCGTCGGCATGCGGGCTCAGGCCGTGATGGACATGCAGCGCCGAAAGTTCGCAGTCCAGCCCGGCGGCGCGCAGCCGGCTCAGGGCGTGCAGCAGGACGACCGAGTCGAGACCACCGGAAAGCGCGACGCAGAGGCGGCGGCCGTGCGTCAGCCGCGGTGCGATGAAACGCCCGAGAATCGCCGCCAGGGTGGGTTCGACCGTCGCGGCCCTCGGTCCCGACGGAGCCGCTCCGCGCGTGCCGCGACCGCTCGACAAGCTTGCCGGATCCCCGCCGCAATCGGGCTCAGCCGGGCTGCAGTTCCCTGACCGCCCCGTACGAGAGGAGACGGTCGAGGCGTTGCTGCAGGAGCTCTGCCAAGGGGACCTCCCGGAGTTGCTGCAACGAGGCGCGCAGCGCCTGCCGCAGATTCTCCGCCATCGCGGCGTGGTCACGGTGCGCGCCGCCGACGGGTTCGGGGACGATGCGGTCGACCAGCCCGAGCGACTGCAGCCGCTGCGCGGTGATGCCCATGATCTCGGCGGCCTCGCTCGCCTTCTCGGCGCTCTTCCAGAGAATCGACGCGCAACCCTCCGGCGAGATCACCGAGTAGGTCGCATACTGCAGCATCTGCAGGACGTCGCCGACTCCGATCGCCAGCGCGCCGCCCGAACCGCCTTCACCAATCACCGTGACGACGATCGGCACCTGCAGTTCGGCCATCACGTACAGGTTGCGCCCGATGGCCTCCGACTGGCCGCGCTCTTCGGCATCGATGCCGGGATAGGCGCCGGGCGTGTCGATGAAGGTCAGCACCGGAATGCCGAACTTCTCGGCCAGCCGCATCAGGCGCAACGCCTTGCGGTAGCCTTCCGGCCGCGGCATGCCGAAGTTGCGGAACAGTTTCTCCTTGGTGTCCCGGCCCTTCTGGTGGCCGATGACCATCACCGATTCGCCGTNAAGATCAGGTTGAGGTAGTCCAGCGTGTACGGCCGTTGCGCATGCCGCGCGACCTGGCAGACCTGCCACGGCGTCAGGCGGGAATAGATGTCACGGGTGAGCAGCCGGCTCTTCTCTTCGAGTCCGTCGATCTCTTCGGAAATGTCGACCGCCGACTTCTCCTGTGCGGAGCGCAGCGCTTCGATCTTGCTCTCCAGGTCGGCAACCGGTTGTTCGAAATCGAGAAAGCTGGTTTTCATCGGGCCCGTCCGGAGCGGCGCGCAGGTAGGTTGTGAGGGCTGCGATTGTAACCCGAAAAGCGGCAGTCTCGCCGCCGCCCCACACCCTGATGCACAACGCGAGCGACCTGGGCGCCACCGCGCTTGACGGCATTCCGGCGGCCAAACCGATCACTCCTGCATCGCCAGGAGCTCCCTGTCGGCATAGCCGAGGCGGAAAGCGAGCACGCGCGCCACCCCCTCGATGAGCTGGAAGGCGAGTCGCCGGTGTTGTTCACGCAGGATCTCGAAATCCTCACGGCGCAGGACGTAGACTTCGCTGTCCTCGGTGGCGGTGGCATCGGTGCTGAAACGCGCGGCGTGCGTGATGAACGACATGCCACCGACGAAATCGCCACGACCATAGGTCAGGCGATGTCGGCTGAGGCTGGTGCCCGGGACAGGTACCGAGATGCGCACGGCGCCCTTGCGGATGAGAAAGAGCTGGTCGGCGGCGTCGCCGATCGAGAACAGCCTCTCGTCGCGCGGCACCACACGCCGTTCGAGACGTTCGACCAGATCGACGAGCGCGTCCTCCTTGACGTCCCTGAAGATTTCCATCTCCCAGACCTCCAGCGGCGGCAGTTCGGCGCTGCGCTGGGCGGTCTCGCCGAGCACCTGGTCCTCGATCCACTCGACGGCGTCGTCCATCTCCTGGAAGACCTTGACCTGCGGGTTGTCATTGGTGAGATCCATCTGCGCGAACAGCTCGGCGATGTTGCGTCCGTTCGGCAGGGTGTGTGTCAGGCTGCTGAAGAGGAGGAAGGCGCCGCGTTCGCTCAGCGAGTCGCGAATCTGGCTCAACAGGTGCACGGCGGTGACGTCGACCGACTGCACGCGACGCATGTCGAGCAGCACATACTGGCGTTTTCCGAGCTCCGGTTCGAGCGCGCTGAACAACTGGTCCTTGGTGCCGAAGAACAGACTGCCCTGCAGTTCGAGCATGATCGTCTGCTCGCCACGCCGCTCGAGCAGATCCATTTCGTGCCCGAGACGCACGCGCTTCGAAAAGCGGTTGCCGCCATCGACCTTGTTGCGGATGATCGTGCTGCCGAGTTGCTCGCGGATGAAGAGGAACATCGCCAGCGCGATGCCGACCGCCGAGGCGGCGATCAGGCTGTAGGCCAGGGCGACGATGACGACGACGACGATCACCACGAAATCGAGCATCGTCCACGGCGACTGCAGCAGGTGCAGGCTGTGGCGGTCGATCATGCGCACGCCGACGACGAGCAGGATGCCAGCCAGCGCCGCCACCGGGATCCAGGCGATGAACGCGCCAAGCGCAAGGAAGGCGACCAGCGCCAGCACCCCCTCGATGATTCCCGAGACGCGCGTCTGCCCGCCGCTCGCCAGGTTGACCAGCGTCGCGCCCATCTGGCCCGCTCCCGGCATGCCGCCGGCGCACGCCGAGACGACGTTCGCCGCTCCCTGCGCCACGAGTTCACGGTTGGAATCATGCCGGCTGCGTGTCAGCGCATCGAGCACGACCGCCGTCTTCAGCGTGTCGATCGACAGCAGGACCGCGAGCGTCAGCGCGGTGCCCATCAGGTTGCCGATCTGGCTCAGCTTGAGTTCGCCGATGTCACGCCAGCGACCGGTGATCGCATCGAGCATGCTCGAAGCCGAACCGCCCAGCGGACCAATGATCATCTTGTTGCCCTCGAGCACGAGCAGCGACTCGTCGACGAAGTGCGCCAGCCCGAAATAGGTCGCGATGCCGGCGAGCAGGCCGAGGATCGCTGCCGGTACGGCACGCGTCAGCACGGGCGCGCCGACCATCACCAGTGCCGTGACGCCGCCGATCAGGGCGCTCTGCCATTGCCAGCTGTCGGGCGAGATCAGCGTCCGCCACAGCGGAACATTGCCGAAGACACCAAGGAACTTCGGGATCTGGCTGCCGATGATGATCAGGCCGACGCCGGTCAGGTAGCCGCTGACCACCGGAAAGGGGATGTACTTGATCAGGCTGCCGATCCCCATGAAGCCCAGAAGGAGCTGGATCACTCCCGCCACCAGTCCGAGCGCGGTGAGCATGAGGACGATGAACACGGGATCGACGTCCTGCCGCACGAGTTCGATGGCGAACGCTGAAAGCACCGCCGCCGCGGGCGCACAGGGCGCGGTGATCAGGCGGTTGGTGCCGCCGAGGGCCGGTGCGACGAGACCGAGGGCGGTCGCGCCGAGAATTCCGGCGAGCGCGCCCAGGCCGGCGTAAGCGGGGCCGATCGAGGCGTAGATGGTGACGCCGAAAGCGATCGCCGACGGCAACGCGACCAGCATCGCCGCCAGTCCGCCCCAGAAATCGCCGACCAGCTTGTCATTCTTGACCGTCATCGCCAGTTCCATGGCTCCGCCTCCCAAGCAGTATGCCGCGTCGCAAAAACGCCGTTGCCGCCTTCCCCTTGGCGGGGGAAACAGCGCAATTCCCGACAAGAACTCTCAGGAATGACGGATCCTAACACGCCAGACGCGGCTCTAGCCCGCTGGCGCGCACGAAACACGCGTCATGTTGGACTTCTGCACATCTTTCGTGCGCCGAAGCCCGCCTTGGTGGGATCCTGGCCGGTTGCGGCGATTGACCGAACCGGCGAACGAGGGCTGCTGTAATATGGTCTCAACGAGGTCAATCAGGGGAAACGGCAGGTGGCAGACATCTTTCTCAGCTATGCGACCGAGGACCGCGAGACGGCCGCGGCGGTGGCCGGTCGGTTCGAGGCGCTCGGATTCAGCGTCTGGTGGGACCGGAAGATCCCGGCCGGAATGACCTGGCGGCAGGTGATCGAGTCGGCGTTGAACGACATGGGCTGCATGGTCGTTCTCTGGTCGGGGAGTTCGCTCGCCAGCACCTGGGTCAGCGAGGAAGCCGAAGAAGCACGCATGCGCGGCAAGCTGGTACCTGCACTGATCGAGGCCGTCCTGCCACCGCTCGGTTTTCGCGGCATCCAGGCCGCCGACCTGATCGATTGGGATGGCTCCGGCGAAGCAGCCGGCTTCCGCCACTTGCTGGCCGGCGTCGAGGGTTTCCTCCCAGGCCGGAGCGCTGCCGGCAGGCCGGTCGTCCCGGCTGCCGACACCCGCGTCTCCGCTGGCCGCCGCAGGGGACGCTGGATGGCCGGCGCCGGCGCTTGCCTGTTGCTCGTGCTGACTGCCGGCACGTGGTTCTGGTACGGGCAGCATGAACCGCCAGCGGCATCGGCGACACGAAGCGACGGCGTGCAAGGGCCGGCTGCCGCCGCCCCGACAGCGGCCGGCAAGCCGTCACTGGCGACGGCAGCGACCCGATCGCAGCCCGGAGAGGGCGGCGTGGCAAGCACCAGCGCGCCAAAGCCGGAGCAGCCCGGGCCAGTCGCCAGCACGAGCACCGCCGGTCGCGGCAGCCCGGAAGATGCAGCGCCTGCGGCCAGCACCACGCCGGCACGCGACGGCAAAGCCGCAACGACGGCGTCGGTGCGCCCGGGTGCGACGGCTGCGACTGGCAACGAGGCGAATCCGGGCCTTGATCCACCGCCGCCCCGACCCAGGGAGACGACGATCCTCACCAGCGCCCCCGCCAGCGCCGGCAGACCCGCACGACCGGCGGCCGAGCCCGGGGCGCGCCCTGCCCGCGCTGGCCGCTGCACTGACCTCCTCGAGCGCCAGAGCCTTGGCGACGCCCTGAGCGCCGACGAACGGGCCTACTTTCAAAAGGAATGCAGACGATGAACCGATCCGACCCGTGCCATCGCCGGTGGCGACTCGAGCGCTGGCTGCTGCTCGCAGCCGCCAGCCTGGCACTGCTCGCCTGCCAGGGGCCAGCGCCGCGCGACTTGGCGCAGCCGGCGCCGACGCCCACGGCGCCGGCGCCGATCGCCTTCGACGACGCCATTCTCAAGGCTGCCAACGAGTTGTTGAGCAAGACGCAACTGCCGCCGGCCGGCAGCCGGCGGCAGGCGCTGCTGATCGACCCGCTGGTGGACGGGGTCACCGGTAGCCAGTCGCTCGCCACCCGCTCGATGGAACAGCGGATCGTCGAACTCGTGCGCCGCGACTACCCGCAGCTGGAAGTGCAGGCCTTCACTGGCAGCAACCTCGCCGGGCAGCCCCTGGTGCTTGTCGGCACCTTGACGCCGATCAACAACCTTGCCGGCCAGCCGAGCGGCGAACGCGATGCATTCCGCATCTGCCTCGCGCTCGCCGACCTCAAGGACGGCAAGGTCATCGGCAAGGGCGTCGCCCGTGCCCGCCCGGACGGCGTACCGACGACGCCACTGCCCTTCGACGCCGACAGCCCCGCCTGGACGCGGGACGCAGCCACCGACGGCTACATCAGGACCTGCCAGGGCAGCAAGGCGGGCGACCCGATCAATCCGGTCTATGCCGCACGAATCATGGCCGCGGCCCTGCTCAACGACGCCAGCAACGCCTACAACCGCCGCCGCTACCACGAATCGCTCGAGCTCTATCGACGTGCGCTCGACACCGCCGGCGGAGATCAGCTGCGCGCGCACAACGGCGCCTATCTGTCGGCCTGGAAACTGAAACGGCGTGACGAGGCGACGCAGGCCTTTGCCCGTCTGGTCGACTATGGTCTCGCCAATCGCCAGCTCGCCCTCAAATTCCTCTTTCGCCCCGGGTCGACCCAGTTCATCGCCGATGCGCAGATCAGCGGCCCGTACCCCCTCTGGCTCGATCAGATCGCACGGCGCAGCTTCCAGAGCAGGGCCTGCCTCGAGATCGTCGGCCACACCAGCCGCAGCGGCCCCGAGCCGATCAACCAACGGCTGTCGGTCCTGCGGGCGCAGGCGATCAAGGACCGTCTCGACGGCGCCGAGCCGCGGCTCATCAAACGCACGCTGGCGAGCGGCGTCGGTTCACGCGAGAACCTCGTCGGCAGCGGCAGCGACGATGCCAGCGACGCACTCGACCGTCGGGTCGAGTTTCGCGTGCTCGACTGCTGACGCCACCCCTGCGCGCGGCGCCCGGCCGGGCGTCGCTTGCAGGGGTCGGCGTGCCCTCAGAAGCGGCGTCGTCCGCGCCGGGTCAGCAGCAGCGCGCCAATGCCGAGGAAGCCGAGGAACAGCGACGCGGGCTCGGGAACGCGCTCGGGGAAAGCACGGATCTCGCCGCCGGGGAAGGCGCTGGTGTGGATGTTGAAGTACGCGGTACCGGCGTCGAGGCCGGCAAACAGGGCAGTGCGCGCGCCGGCAACGGTCCCGCCGCCAAAGTTGTTGATGAACGCGCTGGTAAAGCTGCTCGCCAGGTCAAGGTCGATGACCGCCGAGTAGGAATCCGCCGACACCCCCGCCGGAAAGCCTGGCAGCGTGCCCGGCGTCACTGCCACGCCAATCGTTCCGGTACCGGCAGCCGCCGTGCAGCAATGGATGTGGGCGACCGTCGTGAGCCCCGAAAGACCGCCGAAGCCGGCGTAGATCGACAGGTCGTTGGTCGAATCATCGAACTTCAGCTTGACGATGCCCGACCCCTGGGCGCCCGTGACTTCGGGGGCCAGATTCCCCGCGTAAGTGTAGATCGTGGCCGACGCCAGTGTGGAAGTCAGGCTCAGAGTTGCCGCCAGAAGACAGGATTGCCATGAACTTGTGCGCATCGGGAAGTTTCCTCCATCAGGCTCGTTGTCGGTACCCGCATGGCGTGCCGCGCGGCTCGCCACGTGCCAGGGTCGCGCAGCCAATCGATGAAGACAGAGCGCATCCGCGCGCTCGTCCCGAAGCCCGACCCCTCACGGGATCAAGCAAGAATTGAACCATCAGTTGCAAGCCATTGTTTGGATGAGCAGCCGCTCTGCCGGCGCAAGCCGACTGTAAAAAAATCCGACAAAAATACTTGGGCAATAGTCGACCCAATCGAATGGGCGCTCGTGGCCGCCCACCGCGGCGTCCGTTCTCTGCTCGCTCACGGCTGCTCGTTCAGCCAGCGCCCGAGAATCTGCCGCAAGGCCGTCGCCTCGAACGGCTTCGCGAGATAGTCGTCCATTCCCGCCTGCAGACACTCGTCGCGGTAGCCCGCCATGGCGTGCGCCGTCAGCGCGACGACCGGCGTGCGTTGGCTGCCGCGTCGCTGTTCCCGCTCACGAATCCGGCGTGTTGCCTCGAAGCCGTCCATTGCTGGCATCTGGCAATCCATCAGGACCAAGTCGAACGGCTGGCGCGCGTGCTCGGCCACTGCCCGCTCGCCGTCCGGCACGAGCACGAGCACGACGTCGACTCCGAAGTGCATCAGTGTCGCCCGCGTCACCTCGGCATTGACCGGATCATCCTCGGCGACGAGAACCCGGCGACCAGCGAAAGAACTGGCGATCATCCGACCTTCAGCTTCCGCTGGCTCTGGCGCGGTGGTCAGGCGGACCCGGAACCAGAAGCACGAACCCTGGCCGGGCGCACTGTTCACTCCGATGTCGCCGCCCATCAGGCGCACCAGCTCACGCGCGATCGACAATCCGAGCCCCGTGCCACCGAAGCGCCGGGTCGTGCCCTGCTCGGCCTGCGCGAAGGCATCGAAGATCTGCGCCTGCTTCTCCGCCGGGATGCCGATGCCGCTATCGCGGACAGCGAAATACAGGGCACCGTCCGCCTCGCGACGGGCATCGACGTCGATCGTCCCATCGTGAGTGAATCCTGGACGACGCCAACCAGCCGGATGATGCGACCGCCGGCATCCGTCCGCATCACCTCGGCCCGCACCTCGACCGTCCGTTCCGCCCCATCCGGACGCACGATTCGATGTTCGAGCCGCTGCGGTAGCGAAGTTGCCAGGAGCTGCGCCACAGCCGTCGCCAGCTGCGGCCGGTCTTCGGCATGCGTTGCGGCGACGTAGTCGGCGGCGAAGTACGGAGTGAAGCAGCGCGGCTCGAGCCCGCAGATCCGATAGACCTCGT
Source organism: Candidatus Accumulibacter adjunctus (assembly GCA_000585015.1). Lineage (GTDB taxonomy): Bacteria > Pseudomonadota > Gammaproteobacteria > Burkholderiales > Rhodocyclaceae > Accumulibacter > Accumulibacter adjunctus. The sequence goes on from JFAX01000010.1 coordinate 43,486, forward strand.
CGCTCCACTCCATGCGGTCGGTCTCCAGGTCGAATTCCCAGTTGCCGACATGCGCCATCGCCTGCGCCTCGGCGAGCTTCTGCTGGCTGTGCTCGAGAGCGAGCAGAGCGCGCTTGCGTTCGCTGTCGTCGATTCCGAAGATGTAGGCACCCTGCACCGAGCCGTCATCGGCCCGATCGGGCAGCAGGTACATGCGGTCGTAGCGAGTGCCGTCATCGGTCGTCGGCAGGGCAACATCGTACTCGACCGCCTCTCCCCGCCAGACCTGCTGCAGATGGGGCAAAATCCCCCGGTAGACCTCGTCGCCCGGCAGTTCCGGCATGGCCATGCCGCCGACGCTTTCCGCCGTGCGCCGGAAGCGCTCGGCGTAGCGCCGGTTCACGAACGAATAGCGCGGCACGCTCCCGCTGCAGTCGGCGTGCGCGATCGCCGCCGGCATGCCATTGACGATGCGCTGCAGGCGCTGCTCGCCATGCCGGATGCTGGCCTGGGCCTCAGCGCGCGCGCGCAGGACCAGGCGGGCTGCCATGGCGACGACAGCCAGCGAGGACAGCTGGCCGATGAACGCCAGAAGTGCGGCTTCCTCGGCGGGGACCACACTCGCCGGCAACAGGTCTCGTCCGGTTGCCCAGTAGAGCCCGGTCAGCAGCGCGACGTCGATGGCGAAGGCGACGAGCAGCACGCGCGCCCGTCCGAAGGTGCCCACCGTCGCCAGCAGCGCGATCAGCCACGGGGTCGCGGCCGACAGCACGCCGCCGCTGGCGAAGGCCCAGACGGCCACATAAGCGCTACCCAGCACATTGGTCACCAGGAGGACTTCCGTCGGTCGCGAGACGTAACGGATGGCGATTGCCGCACCGACCGGCGTCATGATGGCGACGGCGAACAGCCCCAGCTCGAGCGTGCTCGGACGGCTGCGCAGGCCAATGAATACGAGGAGCAGCAGCGACACCACCGCCGAGATGGTCAGCAGCGAACCGGCGACCACTCGCGCCCGTGCCGCGACGCGGGCGTCGGCAGCGGGCGGCACGAACCAGTCGATGACGCCTCGCCCGCTCACGTCGCGACCGCCACCTGTCGCTGGCGCGGCGTCCACTGCCGCGGAACACCCGCAATGGCGGCGCGGTACGGGAGGAAGATGGGCATGCGCGCGAGTATAGGTGTGCGCATCGGAGAGGGTCAAGCCATCGACGGGGCTCGGCCAGCAAGCAGGGGCAAAGCTTCACAGCGGCTGCCGAGTACCGTAAAGTCGAACCCGCAGCGACCGACGAAGAGCCTTGCAAAGGGGGGCACTCACCATCTTTGTCCGCGCACCGACCCAAAACAGGAGAAGAAGATGGCCGAAGACCCGACGATCGACAAGGATCTGCCGCTGCGCGAGGACATCCGTTGCCTCGGGCGCATCCTTGGTGACACGCTGCGCGCGCAGGAGGGCGAGGCGAGCTTCGAACTCGTCGAGCGCATCCGCGTCAGCGCCATCCGCTTCCATCGTGACGATGACAACAACGCGCGTCAGGAGCTGACGGCCATTCTCGACAACCTGTCGCGGCAGCAGACACAGACGATCGTCCGCGCGTTCAGCTACTTCTCGCACCTGGCGAACATCGCCGAGGACCAGCATCACATCCGCCGCTCCCGTGCCCATCTCGTCGCCCGATCGCCGGCGCACGAGGGCAGCCTGGCGCACGCGCTTCACCGTGCCGAAGGAGCGGGAATCGACGCGGCGTGCCTGCGCGGATTCTTCGACGAGGCATCGATCGTGCCGGTACTGACCGCACACCCGACCGAGGTGCAGCGCAAGAGTACCCTCAACGCCCAGCGCGAGATCGCCGAGCTGCTGCAGCGGCGCGACCGCGGCCAGCCCACGCCCGAGGAGCAGGACGCGCTCGACGAGGGACTGCGACGCGCGGTGCTCGGCCTGTGGCAGACGCGCATGCTGCGCAACACGCGCTTGCTGGTGCTCGACGAAGTGATCAACGGACTGTCCTACTACGACTACACCTTCCTGCGCGAGCTGCCGCGCCTCTACGGCTGGCTGGAGGATCATCTGGCAACGATTCACAGTGGACTGCGCAACGCCGAACTGCCCGCCTTCCTGCGCCTGGGAAGCTGGATCGGGGGTGACCGTGACGGCAATCCCTTCGTCACGGCAGCGGTGACCCGTGAGACGCTGCGTCTGCAATCGGTACGCGCGCTGCGCTTCCATCTCGACGAGGTGCACGCCCTCGGTGCCGAACTGTCGCTCGCCGACGGCCTGATCAGCGTCTCCGAGGCCCTGCAGGCACTCGCCGCGCGCTCACCCGATACTTCCGCCGCGCGCAGCGACGAACCGTACCGACGCGCGCTGACCGGCATCTACGCGCGCCTGGCAGCGACCGCGCGCCGTCTCGACGGCGTCGAACCGGAGCGGCATGCCGTGGGCGAAGCGGCGCCCTACGCCGACGCCGGTGAATACGCCGGCGAGCTCGACATCCTGCACCGCTCGCTGGTCGCCAATGGTTCGGCGCTGCTGGCGCGCGGCCGCCTGCGAGAGCTGAGGCGCGCGGCTCGGGTTTTCGGCTTCCACCTGGCGTCGCTCGATCTGCGCCAGAACTCGGAGGTACACGAGCGCGTCGTCGGCGAGTTGCTCGAAACGGCGGTGCCCGGCACTGCCTACCGCCAGCGTGACGAAGCCGCTCGGGTCGCTCTGCTGCTGGCCGAGATCGGCTCGGCGCGGCCGCTGGCCTCGCCACACCTGGCGTACAGCGACGAGACGCGCGATGAGCTCGAGATCTTCCGTACGGCTGCCGCGGCGCACAAGACCTACGGCGCGCAGGCGATCGAGAACTACATCATCGCCAAGACCGACGGCGTCTCCGACCTGCTGGAAGTGGCGCTGCTGCTGAAGGAATGCGGGCTGCTGCTGCCGTCGGCGCGGAGCCTGGGGGTGAACATCGTCCCCTTGTTCGAGACCATCCCCGATCTGCGCAACTGCCCGCGGATCATGGACGAGCTGCTGTCACTGCCGGCCTACCGCGAGCTCCTGCGCAGCCGCGGCGACCTGCACGAGATCATGCTCGGCTACTCCGACAGCAACAAGGATGGTGGCTTCCTGACTTCGGGCTGGGAGCTGTACAAGGCGGAGATTGCGCTCGTCGATGTGTTCGCGCGGCATGGCGTCAAGCTGCGCCTCTTCCACGGCCGCGGTGGCTCGGTCGGCCGCGGCGGCGGCCCGAGCTACCAGGCCATCCTCGCGCAGCCCGGCGGCGCCGTGCAAGGCCGTCTGCGCGTCACCGAACAGGGCGAGGTGATCGCCAGCAAGTACTCGAACCCCGAGCTCGGCCGGCGCAACCTCGAAATCGTCGCCGCCGCCGTTCTCGAAGCCACCCTGCTCGCCCCGCCCGCTGCCGCACCGCACCCGCACTACCTCGAGGCGATGGACGAACTGTCGCGATCGGCGCATCGCGCCTATCGCTCGCTGGTCTACGAGACCACCGGCTTCGAGCGTTACTTCTGGGAATCGACGGTGATCTCCGAGATTGCTCACCTGAACCTCGGCAGCCGCCCTGCCTCGCGCCGCAAGACGACCGCCATCGAGGATCTGCGGGCGATCCCCTGGGTCTTCAGCTGGGCGCAATGCCGCCTGATGCTGCCCGGCTGGTATGGCTTCGGCAGTGCGCTGCGCGACTTCCTCGCGGCGCACCCGGATGGCCTGCAGTTGCTGCAGCGGATGTACCGCGAATGGCCCTTCTTCCGCACCCTGCTCTCGAACATGGACATGGTGCTGGCGAAGAGTGACCTCGCGATCGCCAGGCGCTATGCCGAACTGGTCAGCGACCCGGCGCTGCGCGCGGCGATCTTCCCCCGCCTGCAGACCGAATGGCACGCGACGGTCGAGGGCCTGCTGGCGATCAGCGGCCAGACCCGGCTGCTCGCCGACAACCCGTTGCTCGCCCGTTCGATCCGCCACCGCTTCCCCTACCTCGATCCGCTGAACCACCTGCAGATCGAACTGATCAAGCGCCTGCGCGCCGGCAACGAAGACGAACACGTCAAACGGGCAATTCACCTGACGATCAACGGCATCGCCGCTGGTCTGCGCAATAGCGGCTGAAGCGCCGTCTGCGCCGGCTGGCTGCAGACGCGACAGGAAAGCCGACGCCGCGGCCGCCGACCGTCTGGCGGTGAAGCCTCAGTACTCCACCGGCAGCGGGTCGAGGCTGCGCCAGAGGTACCAGGTGGCGACCGAGCGCCAGGGCCGCCAGCGCTCGCCGTGCTCGACGAGCACCCGCCGCGCTGGCCGTTCGCCGGCGTGGTAGTGGATCGCCACCGCGCGCTGCAGCCCGAGATCGTCGAGCGGCAGGACATCCGGTCGCAACTGGTTGAAGATCAGGAACATCTCGGCGGTCCACACGCCGATGCCGCGGACCCTGGTCAGTTCCGCCACCAGTTCGTCGTCGGCCAGCCGCGACCAGCGTTCGACGTCGATCTGCCCGCTGGCGAAATGTCCGGCCAGATCGAGCGCGTACTCGACCTTGCGCGCCGACAGGCCGCAGCCGCGCAAACCATCGACGGGGCAAGCGAGGATGCTGGCCGGCGTGATGTCGAGCACGGCCATCTGCAGGCGCGCCCAGACCGTGTCGGCGGCCTTGACCGAGATTTGCTGGCCAACGATCGAGCGCAGCAGGGTGAGGAAGGGATCGGCGCGCGAAACCAGCGCCATGCCGGCAAAGCGCTCGACGAGGCTGCCGAGGACTGGATCGGCCAGCGCCAGTTCGCTCGATGCCTGTTGCCAGTAGAGCGGTGTCAGCACGACGGTGGCCAGGCAGCCTGCCGCCTGCCGGCGGCGTCCAGGCACTCGGGCGCCGTTGTGGAATTGGCGCGGACGGACGTGTCAGCCGCCGCGATCAGGCCCGCTTCCGTTCCTTTTCCCTGGCTTTTTCCTTGGCCTTGCGGCGGCTCGCGTCGATCTCGGGCGGCCGGTAGACCAGCACCGGGATGCTCGAATGAGTCAGCACGCGATAGGTCTCGCTGCCGAGCAACAGCGAGGTCAGGCCGCCGCGGCCGTGTTTCGACATGAAGATCAGGTCGCAGTCGTTGTCCTCCGCCACGTTCACGATGGCTTCCCATGGTGAGTCACTGGCCACCGACAGCGTCGTGCATTCGACCCCGGCATCCTTGCACAGCTTCTTGATGAAACCGAGATAATCCTTCGACTTGCTGTCGGAACCCGCGACCAGACGGTCGAGGACCGCTGGCTCGACGAGGTCGCCGATGTTGTCGGTGTTGCCGATCGGCTTGGCGTAGAGCGCGGTGATCGTCGCGTTGGCCGCCTTGGCGAAGGATACGGCCCGTTCGGCGGTGTCGCGCGACAGTTGGCTGCCGTCGGTCGGCAGCAGGATATGCTGAAACATTCTTTGTCTCCCAGGGAACTGCGCCAGCCGGTCCCCACGGCGCATGTCGGATGATACCCGCAATCGACCAGCGTTGCCCGATTGCGGCGCCAGTGCAGCATTCCGCCAGCGGCGGACCGGCGCGACAACGCACCCGCAGCGGCATCCAGCCGGCGGCAAGGGCGCCACCGTGGTGGCGACGGAACGGTCTCCGGCGCACGCCGGGGGCTACTCCTGCATGGCCATCAGTTCCTTGTCCGAGTAACGCAGGCGCAGCGCGAGGACCTTCGCCACCGCCTCGACGAGATGGCAGGCCAAGCGCTTGTGCTCCTCCCGCAGTTTCTCGAACTGTTCGCGCTGCAGGACGAAGAGTTCGCACTCGTCGAGCGCGGTGGCGTCGTTGAAGCGGGTCATCTGCGACAGGAATGCCATGCCGCCGAAGAAGTCGCCACGCCCATAGGTCAGCGCGTGGTGATCGGCCGCCTCACCGGCTGCCGGCAGCGTGATGCGGACCGCCCCCTTGCGGATCAGGTAGAGTTCGTTGCCCGGATCGCCGAACGAATAGACCTTGCCACCGCTGGCGATCGTCCGCCGCTCGAGGCAGGCCTCGAGATCGATCAGAGTCTCCTCCTTGTGATCGCGGAAGAGTTCGAGGTCGCTCAGCTCGAGCGACGGCAGCGTCGCATCCTGCGCCGGGCTCTGACCGAGAATCTGGTCCTCGATCCACTCGATCGCGTCATCGAGTTCCGGAAACACCTTGACATGCTCGGTCATCCGCGTGAGTTCCATCTGATCGAAGAACTCGCCGATGTTGCGTCCGTTCGGCAGGACGTGCGACAGGCTGCTGAAGATCAGGAAGGCGTCGCGCTCGATCAGCGAGTCTCGGATCTGGCTCAGCAGGTGCACAGCGGTGACATCGACCGACTGCACCCGCCGCATGTCGAGAACGACGAAGCGGCGCCTGGTCAGTTCGGGTTCGAGCGCCGTATACAACTGGTCCTTGGTACCGAAGAACAGGCTGCCCTGCAGCTCGAGGATCGCCGTCTGATGCCCCTGCTTCTCGAGCAGCTCCATTTCGTGCCGCAAGCGCACGCGCTTCGAGTAGCGGCTGCCGCCGTCCAGCTTGCGCCGGATCACCGTGCTGCTCAGTTGCTCGCGTATGAAGAGGAACATCGCCAGCGCGATGCCAACGCCCGACGCGGCAATCAGGCTGTAGCCGACGGCCACGACGACCACCGCAACGATCACCATGAAGTCGAGCAGCGTCCATGGCGACTCGAGCAGGTGCAGGCTGTGCCGGTCGATCATGCGGATGCCGACGACGATCAGGATGCCCGCCAGAGCGCCAACCGGAATCCAGGCAATGAAGCTGCCGAGAGCCAGGAAGGCGATCAGCGACAGGACTCCCTCGACGACGCCGGACACCCGCGTCCGACCACCACTCGCCAGGTTGACCAGCGTCGCCCCCATCTGCCCGGCGCCCGGCATGCCACCGGCGCAGGCCGAGGCGACGTTGCCGAGCCCCTGCGCGACCAACTCGCGGTTGGAGTCATGGCGACCCCGCGTCAATGCATCGAGGACGACCGCCGTCTTCAGCGTATCGATCGACAGCAGCACCGCCAGCGTGAATGCCGTTCCGAGCAGACTGCCGATCTGGCTGAGCTTGAGCTCGCCGATCTCCTGCCAGCGACCGGTGATCGCCTCGAGCATGCTCGACGCCGTGCCACCGAGCGGGCCGATGATCATCTTGTTGCCTTCCATCACGAGCAGCGACTCGTCGATCGTGGCCAGACCGAAGTAACTCAGCACGCCGGCCAGCAGCCCGAGGATCGCTGCCGGCACGACGCGCGTGACGAGTGGCGCACCGAGCATCACCGCCGCCGTCACGGCGCCGATCAGCGCACTCTGCCATTGCCAGAGTTCGGGCGAGATCAGGGTCCGCCACCACGATGTGCCGCCAGGCGCGCCAAGGAACTTCGGAATCTGGCTGCCGATGATGATCAGCCCGACGCCGGTCAGGTAACCGCTGACGACCGGGAAAGGAATGTACTTGATCAGGCTGCCGATGCCCATGAAGCCGAGCAGCAACTGCACCACTCCGGACACCAGTCCGAGAGCGGTCAGCATGAGGACGATCGACGGCGCCGCGACGCCATGCTGCACGAGCTCGATGGCAAAGGCCGAGAGGACCGCCGCCGCCGGCGCGCATGGCGCCGTGATCAGCCGGTTGGTCCCGCCGAACGCCGGCGCCACCAGCCCCAGCGCGGTGGCCCCGAGGATCCCCGCAAGCGCGCCGAGACCGGCATAGGCCGGGCCAATGGCGCCGTAGATGGTGACCCCGAAAGCGATCGCCGACGGCAGGGCGACCAGCATCGCCGCCAGCCCGCCCCAGAAGTCACCGACCAGCTTGTCATTGCGAAGCGTTGCGGTCAACTCCACAGTCGTGTGCCCCCGCTTGTCCGGTTCCTGCATGCCGACCGGCAGCCCGGTCGCAGCCGCCGGGCATCGCCCGGGCGCCGGGCCCGCCCGCCCGCCTGCAGCGCTCCCTCGGGCAACCAGCGACCATGCCGGCTGCGCCCTCGCCGGCCAGTGAACCGCCGCTCAGTGGGCATAAGCACCGCCCGCCGTGCCAGGCACGGCCCGGTGATCGCTGCTCAGCTCACTGGCCACTGCTTCGGCGTGGTCGGCGACGCGGTCGACTTCCTCGACGAACTGTGCGAGCAGCAGCCTGGCCTCGACATCCAGTGCCTCGTCGGCCAGAATCCGGCGCAAGAGCGCCGTCGACAGGCGATCAGCCTGCGCTTCATGGCAGCAGACATCGCGCTCGCCCGCCTGCACCGGCAGCCCTTGTTGCCGTCCCGAACGGCAGGCGTCGACCAGTGCATCGACCGCGGCGCAAACCTCGTCCGTCAGGTCCTGTACGTCGACGACGAGATGCGCCGGCACACGACGGCCGCGGAGAGTGAAACCCGACTCGATGGCAAAACCCGTGATCTGGCGCTTCATGTCCCGCAGGATGCGACCGAGACCCGTCAGCGGCCCGATCGTCGACAGCCTCGCGCCGTCGATCGACGCCTGCGCGGCATGGCGCATTTCGAGCGCCTGCTGCATGTCCTCGAGGCCGCGAACGAGGTCGGCAACCCGCCGCGCCAGCTGCCAGCAGTCCCCTTCCGAACCTTCATGCAGATGCGCGTCGACCGCCAACCGGAAGATCCGCGTCGCATCGGCGACGCCGTCCAGATAGCCGTCAAGACTGATTTCGATCGACGTCGAGGTAGCCGACCGCTCTGCCACTCGAACCTGTATTTCCATGATGACTTCTCCTGCACAAAAAAGACCTGCTCTCAGGCCAGGTACCCCACCGACGCCGTGCGTAGCCAACACTGCTCTCGACGGCACCGACATCAGATGGCCGCAGAACCCTGCGGCACGATCAAACATGAGTCGCTCGCGCGTTGCTGCTGCACCACGAGACCGTCGGCCAGTCGCTGCGCCAGGCGCTTCAGGATCTCCCCGGCGCCCGTCAGCTCGCCTACGACCTCGTGCAAGGCGGCAAGCATCTGCGCCTGCCAGGACTCGCCACTGACGGCAGCTGGTCCGGCAACCTCGGCCAGATCGTCCTGTGCTGGTCGCCAGCCCGCTCCGGCCACCGGCAGGAGTTCCAGCAAGGCCATCGAACGATAGCTGCCGAGCGGGTTCCTGCTGCCACAGGCGTCGCCGGCGGCGAATGGCACCGCTGAGTCGCCGCGCGCAAGGCCGGCGCAGGCGTCCTGCAATCCCTCGCCCTCCCGCCGGATGTGCCGCAGCATCAGGCCAATGGATTCGCCAGCAGCGGGATAGCCACAACCGCAAGCGGTGGCGGTGCGGAACAATCCGGCGGCAGCCCGGTCCAGGCTTTCGCTGGTCGACCGAAGCTCGTCCAGTCCGCCGCGGTGACTGCGATCGGCAAGCGAATCGATGGCGGCGCAACTGCGACGCCAGAGATCCTCGCGCCGCTGGTCGAGATCGAGCAGACGCACCGAGTGCGCAGACTCCCTCCCCTGCACCACCGCATCAGCTGCCTTCGCCAGCCTGACCAGCGTCTGCGCCTGCTGTTCCATCGTGCTGAACAAGCCAGACCATCCCGCGCCCGGGATGATCGGCCGTGTCCGCCGCATCATCGAAGTCCGCTCCATCGTCGCCACCGCTCTCCCCCTCGCCTGCTGCGTCCGGATCAGGAAGGCTGCTGCCACGGCACCTGTTGCCCGTAGAAGTCGCCGAGGAGGCCCTCGAGCTGCGGCAGCAGGCCGTCACTGCGCGCTTCCAGCCAGCAGCGGATGCGCTCGCCAGGAGTGCCCGGAAGGGCCTCATCAAGCAACTCGCGCGCCACCGCAAGGTCATTGAGCTGGCCCAGCATCTCCTGCAGGCCACTGGCGGCGAGGTGGTAGCTGCGCAACAGGTCGCCGGGAAACAGCGGCGCGAAGAATTCGAGCGCGTAGCGCAGGCGCTTGTACGCGACACGCAGACGATGACGCGCGGTCGCGTCGCTGGACAAGGCCTCCTGCGCCAGCTGCCACACCTTGCGCGCGCGCTTGTCGAGACAATGTGGCGCAAAGACGTCCAGGCGACGGTCCTTGCGTTCCGGCAGAGCCAGGACGGCGGCGTTGAAGTCGAGCAGCAGGTGCGAGTAATCAGCCGAACTCAGCGCCGCAGCGGCCACCTGGCGATTGACGGCACAGCGTCGCCGCGCGTAGTCGGTCAACTCGCGCGCGTGCGGGCACTCGGGGAAAGCGGCAAGGATCGACGGCAAGGTCTCCGCACGGAAGACGTCCCAGTTGCGCGTCTCGCCGAGTTGCCTCGCCAGCGCCTGCCAGAGCGGATCGAACTCGCCGACGAAGTCCTCCGGCAGGCGTGGCTTCCAGACGCGAATGGCCGAGCGCAGGCGCCGGATGGCAACCCGCGCCTGATGGACGAACTCCGGATCATCGCTCGCACAAACCCCCTTTTCATTACCCTGCAAGTGCCGGAGGCAGGCCAGGGTGATCGTGCGAAAACCGGCGATGACGGTCATGCCGGCGTCGGTGTCGACCGGTGTGGCCTTGACGACCTGCAGCGCCTGGTCGGCGGCTACCCCGTAGCCGCGCTGCAACATGGCGGCGGGCGCCGGGTGCACGGCAAGCTCCGCCTGCCGGAGCAGCCGCTGGCGGAGCGGCTTGACGTCGCTGCGCAGACGATGTCTGGCGGGACGGCTGGCAACGCCGGGGGTCAGCGACGGATTGAGTTCGGTTTCCACGCTCATCTTGCAGCTCCTCAAAATTGGACGGGCAATGCGAGGCGCGACGGCATCTCCTGCAGGTTGGCGCCACAACGTCTCGTCAACCAGATCAAGCACAAGCCGTGCCAGGACGGATGCGAACACGGATAGTCGAGCAAAAACAGACACTCGGGTTTCGCCGCAAGCGACCGGATGAGTTCCTGACGGGTGCAACAAAATGAACGCGAAGAGCCTCGACAGGGCTCGCCCATGGCCGGTTTTCGTCGGAAAATCAATTTATTGTGGGCCTGCAGCGGGATTGCAGGAGGCGCGCGAAGGTTACACCGCCGAGCCAGCGCGGCTGCACCGGCGATCAGGCGACATTGACGCGAATGGCATCGCAGCGGTTGCCGGGCAGCGAGAACTGCCATGAGCACTTCGGGTGGGCGGATGAGCGGTCCCGCGGCGGCCTTCGCCGGGGATCGGGGAGGCGATCGGCAGGATCGCTACGCGGCCGCGCCGGCACGCGTCCATTCGCCGGCCAGCCACACCGAAGGCACTGGCGCAGTCTGGCCGCAACTCGCTCGGGCACCGCTGACGAGGGCTGCCGCGTCACGCCCGCGCGCGGGCACAGCGACGGGCGGTGATCGCGCGGGCGCCGTGCGGCGCCGCACGCGGCACGAAAGCGAGGCCGATCAGCAGAGCTTGACGACGATGTCGAGCAGCGTGCTGTTGCAGATGTTCAGCCGATCGCCGGCGCGCAGCAACTGATTGTAGATTTCCTTGCGGCGAAAGATGTTGTGGAAATCGTTGTCATTGAACAGTTCGGCGAGTGCGCGCCGGTGGGTGCGCGTCAGGTTGCGCACCGCCTTGTCGGACTTCTCGGCGTCGGCGCGACCCGCCTTCGGATCGCTCGCCAAGCGGCCGTAACCCGCGGCCACTGCCTCGGCACCGTCCTTCAGGCAGACCGCCATCTCCAGGCAGTACTTGTCGGCTTTCAGCGCGAGAACATCCGAGTCCATTTCGACGACGATCGTCTTGCAGCTGTTGACGATCTCATCGAGGTTGATGATCGCGCGGTGCAGATCCTCGCGGTCGATCGGCGTCGAGAAAGCCTCGTTGAGCAGCGTCAGGTTGCGCACCTTGAGCCGGTCCCCCTCGTATTCGGCGTCGACGATCCGTTTGGCGACATCGGCGGTGCCGGAGCCCATGTAGTCGACCAGCAGCGACGCGCTGTGGCCAACCTGTGCGCTCTGTTCGGCGAGCAGCGCGAAGAAGTTCGGAACCTTCGGGAAGACGCGGTGCAGGATGCGGCGGGTCAGCGAGGTCGATGCGGTGGCGGCGTTGGACATGTTCAGGCCTTTAGGAGGAAGAGGTTGACGATGGCGAAAGTCTGAATGGCAACCAGGGCCGAGCCCGGGATGGTGATCAGCCAGGTGATGCCGATATCCTTGGCCTTCTTCCAGCGCACGGCCTTCGGCCGCTCGGAGGCACCGATGCCCATGATCGAAGTCGAGACGACGTGCGTCGTCGATACCGGCGCCCCGATCACCGATGCCGTGAGAATGACGACGGCCGAGGTCAGCTGTGAACTCAGGGCATGGATCGGCCGCACCCGGTAGATGGCGAAACCGAGCGTGCGGACGATCCGCCAGCCGCCCGAGAGGATGCCGAGCGTGATCGCGATCGCGCAGGCCAGCATCACCCAGAACGGCACCTCGAAGCTGGGAATGAAGCCACCGAGCAACAGGGCCAGCGTCAGCATGCCCATGCTCTTCTGCGCATCGTTGGCACCGTGCGAGAAGGCGAGGCCGGCGGCGGTGAAGAACTGCGCGTAGCGCAATCCCTTGTTGGCCGACGGCGTGGCGGTGAACAGGACGATGTTCAGCAGGCGCAACATCAGGAATCCCGCCCAGAAGCCGATGATCGGCGACAGCACCAGGCTTGCCAGCACCTTCATGATGCCCGTCAGCTGGCCGTGCAGCATCTGCGAGAATCCCCAGACGACGTTGTCGACACCGGCGGAGACGACGACGGCGCCGATCAGGCCACCGACCAGCGCGTGCGACGACGACGAGGGAATGCCGAAATACCAGGTGGCGAGATTCCAGACGATGGCACCCATCAGTCCGCTGATCAGGATGGCCAGCGACAGAACGGCCTGCACATCGCCGAGGGTGACGAACTTGCCGATCGTGTTGGCAACCGCCGTCCCCCCGAGCAGTGGCCCGAGAAACTCGAAAGTGGCGACGATGATGACCGCCTGGATGGGCGTCATCGCGCGCGATGCGATGATCGTCGCAACGATGTTCGCCGCGTCGTGGAAGCCATTCGTATAGTCGAAGAAGAGGACGATGGCGACCGTCAAGATCGTCAGGATCAGCAATGTGCTCATGCAGCGGCCCTATGATTGTTGTCTTGGATTCCCTCGCCCCCGGAAGGCGCTGAGCGATCTCGCAAGCAGGATCCGTGCCACACGAACAGAGAATGCTTTTTTTACATTGCAACAGACACTTGCAATGCCCTCTCGGCTATTCGGGCAGTCAACGTGGGGGTGTAACGAAATGCACTCGAATTCGCCCGAATGGCATATTCCTTGCTGTTTTCCGATTATTGTTCAGCATCTTGGTCAAAGGCGTCACGAATGAACCGAAGTGTCGACTGCGCACACCCCTCGCCGGGAGATGGTGACGGCACCGATGGATGCCGCTGGCGGTCGCCTGCGGCGAGTGGTCACCCGCCGCAGGCCGGCAACCCGGAATACTCGCGCTCGCCGGTCGCGCCGCGCGGAGCACGGCAACGCCGACGCTGCGCCGATCAGGACGTGGCCCGCGTCGCGCGCCGCGCCAGGCGCCGGTTGAGTGCCGGCCGCGAAAGGCCGAGCAGGGTCGCGGCAACGCCCTGATTGCCCTTCGCCCGCTTGAGCGCTTCGGCGACGAGCGCTTCCTCGACTTCGTCGAGCGTCGGAAAGCGGCCGGGGATGAGGATCGGCATTTCGCTCTCCTCGTCACTCGCCGCCGGCTCGGCGCCGCCCTTCTGCTGCTTCTGCATGGCCTGGCGGAAACTGTCCATCGCCAGGATCGATCCGCCGCGATGCAGCGCCATCGCATTGAAGACCATCGCCCGCAGCTCGCGGACGTTGCCCGGGAAATGGTGGTTCGAGAGCAGGGTGATGAGTTCGTTCGACGGTTCCGGCACCGGTTTGCGGATCAGTGCCGCTGCCTCGTCGAGGAAGTGCTGCAGAAGCAGCGGGATGTCCTCCTTGCGCTGGCGCAGCGGCGGCACCTCGATCTGATGCACCGAAAGACGGAAGAAGAGATCCGAGCGGAAGCGGTTCTGGCGCATCATCTGCGCCAGGTTGCAGTTCGTCGCGCAGACGACGCGCGCGTCGCTCGGCCGCGCGACATCCGAGCCGAGCGGGAAGTACATGTGCTCCTGCAGCAGGCGCAACAGTTTCACCTGCGAAGCCATCGACAGGTCGCCGATCTCGTCGAGGAACAGCGTACCTCCGGCGGCCTGGGCGATGAGTCCGGCGCGAGACTGGTCGGCGCCGGTGAAGGCGCCCTTCCTGTGACCGAACAGCGTGTCCGAGAAGAGGGTGTCGTCGAGACCGGCGACGTTGACCTGCACGAACTGGCCGCCAAGACCGCTGAGCTTGTGCAGGGCATGCGCGAACATCTCCTTGCCGGCACCGGTCTCGCCGCAGATCAGCACCGGCTCCGCGGTACCAGCCACCGCCTCGAGGTACTGGAAGAGCGCCCGCATCTTGCGGCTGTTGGTGACGATGCCGGCGAAGGCCTCGTTGTCCTGCAGGCAATCCGACAGCAGATAGCGCTTGAGAACCCCCATCTGCCGCCGCAGCGAGTGCACTTCCAGCGCATGCCGCACGCTCGCCACCAGGCGGCTTTCCTCGACTGGCTTGACGAGATAGTCGAACGCGCCCTCCTTCATGCTGCTGACCGCAGTCTCGACATCCTGCGCGGCGGTCATGACGATCACCGGCACCTCGGGGTAGAGGTGGACGATGTCCGGCAGCAGCTTGCTGCCGCTGACATGCGGCATCGAGAGATCGAGCAAGAGCGCACTCGCCGGCTGCGCCTCGAGCGCCGGCAACAGGGCCCGGCTGTCGGCGACCATCTCGATGCGGGGGACGCCGGCACTGCGCAGGACGGTGGCGGTCGCGTGCAGGACCGACTCCTCGTCGTCGACGAGAAAGACCGGCAGGCTGGAAAACGGTTTCTCCTTCATTCACTCCTCCGTGGCAATCGGCAGCTCGACGCGCACCGTCGTCCCGAGGTCGGCGTTGGCTTCGAAGCGCATCATCCCGCCATGCTTCTCGACGATCGACGACGAGATCGACAGTCCGAGCCCGGTGCCGCCACTCTCCGCCTTGGTGGTGAAGAACGGCTCGCCGAGCTGCGCCATCACGTCCTCGGGAATTCCCTTTCCCTGGTCCGCCACCTCGACGATCAGCCGGCCCTCCGCCGCGATCGCCCGCGCCGCGACACGCACCGAACGGCTGCGCTCCGGCAGCGACTCGAGCGCATTGACGATGATGTTGATGAACACCTGTTCGAGTTGCTGCACGTTGCCACGGACCAGCGGCAGCGAATCCGGCAGATCGAGCGCAAAGCGGTCGGTGCATTTCCGGATCCGGGTGTCGAGCAGCGCGGCGACGGCGTGCAGGATCCGGCCGATGTCCGCCGGCTCGTCCATGTGGCCGCGGTCCTGCTTGCCGAGATGCTTGAGATTGTCGACGATCTTCTGGATCCGCTTGGCATTCTGGGCGATGTCACTCATGCCGCGGACGATCGTCTGGCGTGCCTGCGGGAAGCCCAACCCGGCAAGGAGGAAGTCGCCCTGCTCCTGCTCGTACTCGTCGAGAATCGGCAAGGCGTCGTTCCAGATGCGCGCCAGCACGCCGGCGTTCGCCAGAATGGCATGGTTGGGGTTGTTGATCTCGTGCGCGATGCCGGCCGACAGCACGCCCAGCGAGGCAAGCCGGGAACTGCGGATCGCCTGCCATTGCAGCTTGCGGTTCTCGGTGATGTCGCTGATCACCACCATCGCGGCCTTCACTGTCTGCGCCGTGCTGATCGGCACCATGCGGACCTCCCACCAGGTATCGCCGGCCGAGCGATACTGCAGATGTTCGATCCGCCCGCTGGCAAAGACGTGCCGCAATCGCTGCAGATAAGCTGGGCGTACTTCGGCCGGCAGGATCAGCGACGAGCGCTTCTCACCGGCGGCACCCGCCGGATGTGGCCACGGCCGGTTGCTGAGCAGGATGTTGGCCTCGCCGTCGACGGTGAAGATGAGGTCGGGCGAGTGGTTGAAGAGCGTGCGCAACCTCGCTTCCGAGTCGCGCAGCGCATCCTCGGCCAGCTTGTGCTCGGTGATGTCCTCGAGAAAGCCGACGATGCGGACCAGTTCGACACCTCGCTCATGCACCGGAAAGCCGCAGACCCGCAGCCAGCGCGACGCCTGATCGCCGCCGGCGAGCGGCAGCACGATGCTGAAGTGCCCTCCTTCGCGCCGCAGCTGATCGACCGCAGCAACCAGTCTGGCGCGATCGTCCGCCGCGAAGACATCGAACAGCACGGCCGGCGTCCGCTCGTCGAGGCGAGTCTGCCGTCCGGCGATGCTCCTGAACGCCGGGCCGATGTACTCCAGCCGTGCGGCGTCGGGGCTGATCGCCCAGAAAACGACATCGACCGTCTCCGCCAGTTGGCGGAAGAGTTCCTCGCGTTCGTAGATCGTTTGCGTCAGCAGGATTCGATTGTCCATTTCGCGCCGGCTGCGTACCAGATACAGGACGAGGAGCGCGGTACACACGAGACCTCCGAGCAGCACCGACCAGTGCGCCTTGGTGAAGGCCTCGGCACTGCGGAAGGTGTGCGTGGCGACACAGGTCACCGTCCACTGGCGGTCCCCCACCGGAATCGTCACAACCATCCGCGGCTGCCCCTCATCGGCTTCGGGCAGCAGCCCGCTGGCGGCGGCAACGGCGTGCGGCTCGAGCCGGCTGGCATAGAAATGGAGGAACTGTGCTTCGCCTGCCGCTGAAGCGTCGACCACCAGCACCTCGACGCCACGCGGCTCGAGCAGACTGATCGCCACATGCACCAGTTCCTCGATGTCGTATACGCCGACGACGAAACCCAGCGGATCGGCGGGCCCGGCGTCCGCAGCGCGCCGCGGCGGACCGGACGCATACACGGGCAGCGCGGCGTAGATGACGTGCGCTTCCTTCTCGCCACCGCGATCCAGCCGCATCCGTCCGCTGACCGCCACCTTGCCGTTGGCCCTCGCCCGCCGGAACAGCTCGGCCAGTTCAGGGGTCGCGTTGAGATCGACTCCCCGCGTGGCAATCGGCGCCCCGCGTGACGCCGTCAGGAGAACAGGCACCCGTAGTTGCTCGCTGGAGGCGACAGCCGCTGCAGCGCGCGCCTGTCGTGCCGGCGGCGTGCCCGGTGCCGTTCCCGGAACCACCTGTCGCGACGAGGTCAGCAACGGTGCCCAGATGAGTCCCGCGATGTACGAATGCCGCTTCAGCACGGAGTCGGTGAACAGCAGGAACTCCTTTTCGTCGATTCCCTGCGCCGCATGGAACAGCCCGCGAATCTCGAGCAGGGCGTCCAGCCCCTGATCGGCGACCGCCCGCACCGACTGGATGCGGTCACCGGCTGCCCATTCGAACTCCTTGAAGTGGCTGGCCAGCAGTTCCTGGCGGACGTTCCACGACGAGAAACAGGTCAGAAGAAGCCCACCGGCCGCGACCAGGTAGGCGGCGGCATACTTTCGCAGATTGTCGAACATCGGCACCGATCAGAAGACTTCTCGCCGCGGCATCGCCGGCACGATTCCCGCCGAAGCCGCCACTCCTTTTTTCAGCTTAGCAGAAAGGAGCGCCGACGCGCACCATCGCCGGCCGTCATGACCGGCGCACGGTGGATGCCGCATCGTCTGTGCCGGCGGCGAATGTAAAAGCGCATTCACGCTTCTCGACGAACGGACCGCAGAACAGCGATCATCCCGACCGAGCGTTTGCCCGCGGCTGGCCCGCCTGCCGGCCGCATCCGCCCGCCCCTCGGCGGCGCATGCTGGGAGCAGTCGCGAGGACTGGCGGCGAGCTGCAGGAAAGCCGCGAACCGTTGCCACGACGAGCACCCGAGTCGTCCTGACACGGCCTTCACACGAGGAGTTGATCATGTCTGACACCTGGCGGTCGCGCTGCCTCGCTGCTCGCGGCCACGGCCCGAAATGAATCAGCAGCTCCCCGACGGCCACGGCCCCGCCCGCGAAAGCGGTGATGCCGGCAGCGAACGCCGTCGCGCTGGTGACCGCCGCCAGATCGCCGATCGGCGCAGCGGCAGCGATCGCCGGCGTCCGGCCGACCTCGACCCGCTGCTCGCCGAACTCGAGTCGCGGGTCGCCAGCGCGCTGCGCCAGAGAGGGGGCGGCACCGAGTGCAACGGGTCAGGCTGGGACAAGATCATCGTGCCGATGCCCTGACTGCCAGCTGCGTGACGGCGGCGAGCACGGCTCCGCTGCTCTCGTCGGTGCCAACGCCGCTGTGCCCGCCATGTCACTCGGCAAGCCGTCGCTCGGGCGCATTGCGCGGCAGACTGAGCCGGAAAGTGCTGCCCTTCCCGGGCGCACTGTCTACCTCGATCGTCCCGCCGAGCACCCCGGTGACCAGGTTGTAGACGATGTACAACCCGAGTCCGCTGCCACCCTGCCCCAGGCGCGTCGTGAAAAAGGGTTCGAAAATCCGCTTCAGCGTCGCCGGCTGCATGCCGACACCGTCGTCACTGCAGGAGAACAACACCCGCGCGTCGCCGACGGCAGTCGCCTGCAGCAGGATGCGACCGCAGTCGATGCCGGCCAGCCCATGGCTCACCGCGTTGCCGACGAGATTGGCGATCACCTGCTCGAGCGGTCCCGGGTAACTGTCCATCAGCAGCCCCGCGGGAATGTCGAGATCGATCCGGTGCGGGCTGTTCTTGAAGCTCAGGCGCAGCGCGCTCAGCATCTCTTCGACCGTCAGCCGGAGATCAAAGACGCGACGACGGGCGCTGCTCTGGTCCACCGCAACCTGTTTGAAGTGACCGATCAGATCGGCCGCACGGGCGCTGTTGCGTTCCAGCAGATCGACCGCCTCGCGTCCGCGGCTGAGGAAACGATCGACCTGCGAGCGGCGCAGGCTGCCCGCGTCGACCGCTGCCGCGAAGGCCCGCAACTCCTCGCCCAGCAGGCTGGCGACGACGCGACTGTTGCCGAGCGGCGTGTTCAATTCGTGCGCCACGCCGGCGACCAGGTTGCCGAGAGCGGCCAGCTTCTCGGCCTGCACGAGTTGTTCCATCGCCTGGCGCAACTCGCGCGTCCGCTCGCCGACGAGTTCCTCGAGATGCTCGCGGTGCTGCTGCAGTTCCTCCTCGGCCCGCTTGCGTTCGGTGACGTCGATGATCAGCGAGAGCAGCAGATCCTTCTCGCCAAGGCGGATGATCTCGCCGGAATAGAGCGCCTCGCGGATCTCGCCGGTGCGGGTGCGAAAGCGCGCGGGCAACTCGCGGCAAGAGCCATGCAGGCGAAGCTGCTCGATCATCCGCTCGCGGGAACCCGCTTCCGCCCAGATTCCGAGCTCGATCGAGCTGCTGCCGACCAGCTCTGCGCGCGAGTAGCACAGCATTCGCTGCATCTGCTCGTTCACATCATGGAAGACGCCGTCATCGATCGCACTGATCCCCATCGGCGCCGGACTCGCGTGGAAGGCCTTGGCGAAGCGCTCCTCGCTCTCGCGAACCAGCGCCTCGGCCCGTTTCTGCTCCGTGACATCGGCGCCGACGCTGAAAACCTCGATGACCTGTCCCCAGTCGTTGAATACCGCCCGGTTGGTCCAGGACACCCAGACGCGTTCGCCACCGCGGCGCATGTTCTCGTTGACGTGGTGCGCGAACTCTTCCGGCCGCTGGCAGATGCGCTCCATCAGTGGCAGCAGCTCCTCGCCGTCGCTCGCCGCCGGCGGGACGATCGTGCCGACGACATGGTGCCCGATCAGCTCCTCTTCCGTATAGCCGAAAAACCGGAGCCCGAACTCGTTGATGAAGCTGATCTCGCCTCCCGGGGTCCAGCGCAGGATGATGCTGTTCGCGTTCTCCACCAGCTCGCGGTACTTCATCTCGCTCGCCAGCAGCGCCCGCTCCGATCGTCGGCGCTCGGTGATGTCGTTGGCCAGGACGAGCTCCGCCCGCCGCCCCTCGTAGAGCAGCGCGTGCGAGACGATCTCGACGTCGATCAGCTCGCCATCCTTGCGCCGATGGCGCCAGAAGCCCGTGTAGTCGGCAACTTCCTCGACGGCAATGACGTCCTCGGAGAGCAGTGGCGTCCGCTCGTCGGCCCCGAGGTCGGGAATCCCCATGTTGAGGAACTCGGCACGCGAGTAACCATAGGTCGCGATCGCTGCCTGATTGACGGTCAGGAAGGACAGTGTCTCGACATCGAAGACCCACATCGGATGCGGCGTGCTGTCGAAAAGCAGGCGGTAGCGCGCCTCGCTGTCGCGCAGTGCGGCATCGACCCGGTCGCGCTGGTCGCGGATGCGCAGCACCGAGATGCCGAAAGCCAGGTCATCCGCCAGTTCGCCGAGCAGCGCCACTTCCGCCTGATCGAAAGCGTCGACGACCGCGGCGTAGATGCTCAGCGAGCCGAAGCTCCGTCCGGCCTCGCGCAGTGGCAGTGCACAGAGCGCCGCGTAGCCACGCTCGAGCGCCTGCACCCGCCAGGGCGCAAACCGTGGCTCGTTCGCCAGATCCTTGATGACGCAGGGGCGGCCGCTGCGGATCGCCTCACCGTTCGCGCCCCGGCCGCGTTCGCCATCGGCCCAGCTGGTGGCCAACTGCTCGAGATAATCTGCTGCGTCACCCGCCGACGCCACGGGCCGGATCGATCGTGCCGCATCTCGCTCCGCGTAACCGACCCAGGCCATCCGGTAACCACCGCCATGGACGACGATCGAACAGACCGTCGCCAGCAGTTCGCTTTCGTCACGAGCGCGAATCAGCGCCTGATTGCAGTCGCTGATCATGCGCAACTGTCGATTGAGTCGCCGCAGTTGCTCCTCGACACGCTTGCGCTCAGTGATGTCGATGACGATTCCCTGATAATGGCGAATCGTTCCGGCCTCGTCGCGTTCGGCCGCGGTCAGGTCATCGACCCAGCGAACCGCGCCGCTCCTGGTGACGATCCGGTACTCCTGGCTGAAGTGATCACGGCCCTGTTGGGCATGCTCCAGCAATTCCCGGGCAACTCGCTCGACGTCGTCGGGATGGACCAAGGACGCATAGGTGATTGCTCCATCGAGCAATTCGTGGGCAGCATAGCCGAACTGCCCGATGTTGTCGGAGACGAACACGGTCGGCCAGCCGGCTTCGGCTCGCCAGCGAAAGACCACCGCCGGGCTGTTCTCGACGACCAGCTTCGCCTGCCGCAAGGCCTCGTCCGCCTGTCTGCGGCGTGTGGTGTCGCGGGCAGTCCCGCGATAACCGACGAAGCACCCGCTGTCGTCAAAGAGCGGCTGGCCGCTGACCGCAAACCAGTGCCACGTTCCACACTCCGAGCGCACCGGGTACTCGAAGTCGCGAAACGGCTGATGCGCATCGAGGTGGCGACGATGTGCCTGCCAGTCGGCGGAACTCAGGTCACTCGGCAGCTCCCATCGCGTCTTGCCGATGATCTGGCGCAGGTCGATTCCAGCCTGCGCGAGCGCCGACACCGCGCCGCCAGCCGACACATAGGTGAAGCGGAATGCCTCGTCCTGTTCCCAGAACCAGTCGGAAGCCAGTTCCGAGAGATCGCGAAAGCGCACCTCGCTGGCGCGCAGCGCCTGCTCTCGCTGGCGGATCGCCTGCGACATGCGATCGAGGTCGGCGGCCAGCCGGTCGAACTCCCTGATCTTCAGCAGCGGCCACGGGCGGCCGTAATCGCCATCGGCAATGGCGTGTGTCTGGTCCGTGTAGCGGCCGATTCGCTGTGCGAGGCGGCGGGCGAGCAGCAGCGTCGCGCCGCTGCCGAGCAGCAGCGCCAGCAGAACGCCGGCCGCGAGTATCCACAGGCTCGCCCGGAACGGTCGCAAGGCGTCGAGTCGCGGCTGCGCAACGAGGACCGTCCAGCCGAGTTGCGGCACTGGAACCAGCGTCGCCATGAACCCTTCGCCGTCGAGTTCGAGATCGTGGCGGTCGAAGCGCCCTTGCAGCGCTTCCTCGACGATCGGCAGGTGACCGAGATTGATCTGCTGACCGCCGAGACGGCTCTGCGAATGGGCGATGATCTGGCCGCGGCGATCGAGGACCATCGTCAGCATGCCGGCTTCCGTCGGCAGTTGGCCGAGAAACTCGGACAGCCGGTTGATCGCCACTTCGCCGATCAGCACCCGATCGCCGACCGGAATCGCCAGGCTGACCGCCAACCGCGCACTGACCGCGGAGAGGAAGACCTCGGACCAGACCGGAGCCTGCCGCTGACGAGCCTCGTGCAGGACGCTCCAGCGCGAGAGGTCGACACCGATCAGGTCGTCACGCTGCACCTGCTGCCCCGGCGGCAGAGCAACGGCGAGCACGGCGTCGTCATCGGCTGCCAGGTAGATCGCCGCGAAGACGGCGCCGGAGCTGCCGTGGGCATCGAGCAGCGTCTGCAACTGCGCACCCGGCGGCCGAGCACCGTTCCCGACGTAGGCCGCCAGTGCGGACATCTCACGGCCGGCGCCGCGCAGGTACTCCTCGACCTGGCCGGCAATCGCACGCGCCAGAACCCCATGCCTCGCCTCGATCCCGGCGCTCACCTGCGGCAGCAGGACCTGCAGCAAGAGCACGGCGACTACGAGCAGCGGCAGCACGCTGGCGACGATGAAGCGCCACGCCAGCCACTGCCAGAGAGGTCGCGCCACGCGTCCCCCTACTCCACCACCACCAGACGCCCGTCGCGCACCACGGTCATGAACACGCCGAGTTGCACGTCGCCTGCATCGTCGAAGACGATCGGCGCCTGCAGACCGTCGAAGCGACGGACGCTCAACAGCGCTTCCTTGACGCCCTGCTCACCCTGCCGTCGCGCCAGCGCCTCGAGCAGCACGTTGGCGGCATCAAAGGCGAGCGTACCACCGAAGCCCGGATCGCGATGGAAACGCTCGCTGTAGGCCTCGCGAAAGGCCAGGTAGCGTGGTGCCTCGCTGCCGCGATTGAAGTTCTGCCCCACCAGCAGCCCCTCGACGGCCTTGCCGCCCAGTTCGAGCAGTCGCTCGGTGGCGGCCCATTCGGCAGCCAGGATCGGCAGGCCACTGCCGAGCTTGCGGAGCTGCTGGCACAACAGCGCGGTGTCGACCGAATTGGCGACGATCAGGATGCCGTCGGCGCGGCTTCCCAGGAGCTCTTCGGCCAGCTGCCGCAGGGATTTGTCGCCGCCCGATTCGAAAGCGATCGTCGTCAGCAATTGCCCGCCACCAGCCTCGAAAGCGTTCCGGAAGCCAGCCAGCCAGGTCTCGCTGTAGGCCTTGTTGCTCAGATCGTATGCCACAGCCAGGCGCCGCTGGCCCGGATGCCGCTGCAGATGGCGACGCGCAACCTGGGCGGCATTGGCATGGTTCGACGAACCGACGCGAAAGAAGAAATCGTCGCGGCCGCTGAGGTCTTCGGTCGAGACCGTCGGACTGATCAGCAACAGCTTCGCCTCGTTGGCGATCGGCACCATTGCCATGGCCATGGCGCTCGTCATCGGCCCGACGACGGCGACGACACCCTGGTCGATCAGCTCGCGCAGGGCACGCGCCGCCACCTCGGGGTTCTGCTCGTCGTCCCGGATCAGCAGCCGTACCGCGCGCCCGCCGACGCCTCCGGCCTGATTGCGCAGATCGACGGCCAGTTGCACGCCGTCACGACCGGCAATGCCGAGATCGGCGACCCGCCCCGAAGTGCCACCGATGAAGCCGATGCTGATCGGTTCCGGTGGCGGCGCGCAGCCAGCCAACAGCAGCGCCAGCGCAGCCACCAGCACCGGTGTCCGACACTCGGTCTTTCCCCATTGCATCCATGCGTTCCTCACCATCGTCCGCGCCCTCGCCCCCATCGCCGCCAAAGCAGCCACTTTACCGACAATTCCCGCCCGCCGGTACCGCTGCAAGGCCTGCCGGCCACCAACGCCGCCTGACGGTCGCCGCCTGGCGGCGCTCCGCCAGTGAGGTTCCCGGCCCATCGGCAGAAATCGTCGCCAGCACCGCCGCCGTCGGCAATCACCGCCGGGCGACTCACGGCGATGCCGCTTTGGCGGTAGAATCCGGCGCTCCGTTCGCGCCGGACATGTCGATGCAATCGCTCTGGATGGTCCTCGCCAGCCTCTTTTTCGCCTGCATGGGCGTCTGCGTCAAGCTGGCAGCGGCAAGCCACTCGGTCGAGGAGATCGTCTTCTATCGCAGCGTGCTGTCGCTGCTCGTCATGTTCGTGATCATCCGCCTGCGCGGCGTGCCGCTGCGCACACCCCAGTGGCGTTGGCAGATCAGCCGCGGCGCGCTCGGCTTCGCGGCACTGCTCGCCTACTTCTGGGCGATCACCCTGCTGCCGCTGGCCACGGCCGTCACCCTGAACTACACCTCAGCCATCTTCCTGGCCACCTACCTGGCCGTCGCAGGACAGCGGCCAACCACCGGCGTCTTTTTCGCACTGCTGCTCGGCCTCGCCGGTGTCGGCCTGCTGCTGCGGCCGAGCTGGAGTGCGGACCAACTGCCCGCTGCAGTCCTCGGCCTGGCTTCCGGCGTACTCGCAGGCATGGCCTATTTCAGCGTCCGCGAGCTGGGTCTGCGAGGCGAGCCCGAGAGCCGGACCGTGTTCTACTTTTCCCTCGTGTCGTCGCTCGGCGCCACCTGCTGGCTGGCCTTCTCCAGGCTGCATCCGATCGATCTGCGCAGCGGCAGCCTGCTGTTCGGCGTCGCGGCTTTCGCCACTGCCGCCCAACTGGCGATGACGCGCGCCTATGCCGCGAGTCGCCCGCTGCTGTCGGCGGCTCTCGCCTACACCACGGTGATCTTCGCCAGCTTCTTCGGCTTCCTCATCTGGCATGAGACCCTCGACCGCGGGTCCTGGCTGGCGATCGGGCTGATCGTCCTCTCCGGGGTTGCAGCAACGCGCCTCTCGGCGCCATCGCGCGGCCGACCGCGAGGAATTCAGCGGGAGGGAAAGGTGCGTGCCAGAAAGCTCTCGTAGACTGTCTGCGCCGCCGCACAGCAATGTCCGTTGCCGGTCGCCAGCAGGTCGGCGTAGACCAGTGCCGGGGGCACCGTCTGCGGCCCCGTGGCCGCTGCCAGAGCTTCGCCCCAGAACGGCTTGCGCAGTTCGAGCAGGCTCTGGTAGTCGGCTGGACCGGCCGGAACGAGCTGCCCGAGAGTGACCAGTCGTGCCGGCAATCGGTCGCCGTAGAGCGTCAGGATCCCCGGCTGCAGATCGCAGCCGAGCAGCTTGGCCGCCGGCTCTCCTCCCCAGCGCAGAGATGCGGAAGGCAGCGGCCACTCCGGCCAGCGGGCGAAGTTTCCGGCCACATGGCGAGCGCCCAGGGTCCGCCCACGCAGACCGAGGGCGTAGGCCTGCGCCCATTCGTCGAGCAGTCGCTTGCTGGCGTTCAGCCGCCGCTGTCGTTGCTGCACCAGCAGCGACTCGTCCCGCTGCAGATCGGCGAGAACTGCCGGCAGGGATCCGAGCGCGACGTTGGCCGCCGCCGCGATCGTCCGGTAGGGCGCGGCCGCCAGTTGCGGGTCGCAGATGAGCGCGAAAAGCACCTTCAGCCGGCTGTTGCTGAAGCCCCGGCTGGCGCGCCGGGCGATCTCCTTCGCATCCGGCTTGCGGCCCTTGACGAGGACCATGAACGAGGCGGTTTCCAGGTAGGCATTGCCCGCCGCATCGGCAAACTGTTGCTGGCTGGCCTGCAGGCGCTCCGCCAGTGGCGGGCTGACGTGGTCGGTGACCAGGAGCGCCGGTGGCTGGCCGGCGTCGACCGGTTGCCGCAACTGCGCCAGCACCGCGCCGAGGCTGCTCTGGGTCAACCGCCTCTTGACGACGACCGAGTAGTTGCTGCTGCCGCGCCCTCTGGCAACACGCAGCCAGGTGCGTGCGTGCCCCTCCGGCTCGGCCGTGAGATCGGCCTGCACCGACACCACCAGGCTGTGGTCACGCAGGGCCTGCACGGTCCGGTCGAGAACCACGCCTGCATCGGCCGTTTTCATCGCGCTTCGCCCAGACCAGAATGAACACGGGCGAATTGTGAACGAAAACCCGCCTCCGCTCAAGATCAGCCGGCGGTGGCCGAGCCCGCGCGCCACGCCGGCCGCGAACGCCAGGCCGAGCGGAGCAACGCCAGCGCTCGCCGGCGGCAGTAGCCACACACGGCGCGCCACAGCGTCGCCCAGCCACGCAGCGGTTGATCGAGCTGGACGCGCGCCGTGC
Organism: Candidatus Accumulibacter adjunctus; assembly: GCA_000585015.1. Lineage (GTDB taxonomy): Bacteria > Pseudomonadota > Gammaproteobacteria > Burkholderiales > Rhodocyclaceae > Accumulibacter > Accumulibacter adjunctus. Next base: position 69,573 of record JFAX01000010.1, read on the forward strand.
CGATTGCCTCGAGCAGCGCGAGACCGTTGCTGCGCACCACATGGCTCTGACCCGCCACAAGCAGGATGTCGCCAGTTTCACCGGCGACCGTCAGCCAGGCGATGCCGGCCGTGCAGCTGATGCGGACGCCACGCGCCGAGAGCAGCCGCAGCGGCCTGTTCGCGGTGAGGCAGATCTGGCTGTTGCATGGATCGAGTTTCATGGCAGGTCTCCTGGTTTGTTGGTGGCGTCTCGTCCACCGGCCCGAGCGACTGCTCGCACCGGCATCGGCTGCCGTGGCGGGTTGCTCTGATGGCGATCGGACAGCAGCAGTGTAGGGAAGCCGGCGAATGTGGTACAGTCACAAATCTGATGAATTGTGAGCGACACAGTCATGCTTTTCTCAAACTGTGCCGGTCTGAACTGCCGACAACTGTACTGGCGAGACGAATGGAAGCTGAAGCATTGCGCTACGAGAAACTGGCCGAGGATCTGCGTGGCATCATCGCCGCCGGCGACCTGCAACCCGGCGAACGCCTGCCTTCGGTGCGGCGCCTGTCGCGCGAGCGCCGCCTGTCGGTGTCGACGGTGCTGCAGGCGCTGCACCAACTCGAGGATCGCGGACTCGTCGAGGCGCGGCCGCAATCGGGCTATTTCGTCCGCCACCCCGGCGTCCGGCGCGCGCAGCCGGACAGCCGCTCACCGCCCGATATGCCGGTGGCGGTCGATGTCAGCCAGCGGCTGATGCGCGTCCTGCAGGCCGGGGTGGCCCCTGGCGTCGCGCCACTGGCGGCGGCGCTGCCGGCTTCCGGCCTGCTGCCGCTGGCCTCTCTGCAGCGGCTGTACGCCGGCGTCGTCCGGCGCCATCCGCGACTGCTCGCGGGTGGCAGCCACATCAACATGGACGAAGCCGCGCTCGTGCGACAGTTGCTGTTGCGTTCGGTCGGCTGGGCCGGAGCGCTGGCCGCCAGCGAGTTCGTCATCACCAATTCCTGCACCGAGGCGCTCGCCCTTTGCCTGCGGGCAGTGACCAGTCCCGGCGACACCGTGGCCGTCGAATCGCCCGCCTACTACCTGATGCTGCAGCTGCTCGAATCGCTTGGCCTGCAGGCGCTCGAGATTCCGACCGACCCCGGCCGCGGGCTGTCGATCGAAGCCCTTGACCTGGCGACACGCGATGGCCGGGTCGCCGCCTGCCTGCTGGTGGCCAATGCCAGCAACCCGCTCGGCAGCATCATGCCGGACGAAAACAAGCGGCGACTGGCGCGGCTCGCCACCGACCGCGGCCTGCCGGTGATCGAGGACGACATCTACGGCGACCTCCACTTCGGCAACGAACGTCCGTGGCCGATCAAGGCTTTCGACGGCAGCGGCCAGGTGATGCTCTGCTCGTCGTTCTCGAAGTGTCTTTCGCCGGCACTGCGGATCGGCTTCATCGCCGGCGGACGCTACCGCTCGCAGATCGCGCTGCAGAAGACGATCGGCAGCGGCGCGACGAATCCGGTGACGCAACTGGTACTCGCCGAGTACCTCGCGTCAGGCGCCTGCGAGCGCCACCTGCGGACACTGCGGCGCAGCTACCAGCGGCAGGTCGAAGCCATGCGCGCAGCGGTCGCCAGATACTTCCCGGCCGAGACCCGGATCACCGAGCCGCAGGGCGGTTTCGTCCTGTGGGTCGAACTGCCGCCGGAAATCGATGCCAGCGCGCGTTTCGAGCAGGCGATCGCTGCCGGCGTGGCCTACGTGCCCGGAGAGCTCTTCTCGGCCAGCGGCATGTACCGCAACTGCCTGCGCCTGAACTGCGGCAACCCGCATTCGCCGGAGATCGACGACGCAGTTCGCCGGCTCGGCGATCTGCTCAGCCGCTGACACAGCAGCTTCAGCGGCCGGACTCCGTCTGACGCTCGACAAGCAGCACGCGGCCGCGGCCCTGTTCGGCGAGCAGGAGACGCCCCGGCGCCAGCGCCAGGATCGTCTGTGCCGAGCGCAGACCGCTCAGGATGACGTGCAGCTGACCGGAGCGGTCGAGCAGCAGCAGCCGCGCCCGGTGCGTCGCGTCCTCGCTGATCCACAGCCCTTCCTCGTCACACATCAGGAAGCCCGGAGCATCGAGGTCGGCGACGAGCAGCGGATCGCTGCCGTCCGCCGACCAGCGGCGAACGCTTCCCTTTCCCGAACCCTTGCCCTTCAGCGTGTAGAAGAGGTCACCGTTGCCACAGATCGCCACCCCCTCGGCTTCGCGCAGACCGCCGCGGAGGACGCTCAGCGTGCCGCTGACCGCGTCCAGGCGCAGCAGACGCCCTTCTGCCGGCAGATCCTCGATGGCGTAGAGCGCATGGCCGTCACTCGCGAGACCTTCGACATTCCGGCCGGTCATCAGGGTTTCGCTCTGCCCGTCGCGCCACCAAAAAACCCGCTGCTCGCCGCCTTCCTGGCTGAGCGCCAGACCGCCGCGATACGACAGCAGCCCGTCCGGCTTTGAAAGGCCGGCGAGCACCTCCGACACGCGGCCATCAGGACTGCGCCGGAAGAGCGATCCGCGGCCGTTGCCGAGTTCCCGGGTCCAGTAGAGTGACCCGTCGGGATCGGTGGCCAGGGCGCTGACCTGCGGCAGATCATCGAGATGGACCCGATACGCCCAGCCTGCGGCGGCGGTCACCGGGTAAAAACGTTGCCAGGCAAGGAACAGCATGCCGCCCAGCAAGGCGGCGCTGGCTGCAAGCAGCAGCCAGCGCCGCCAGGCCGGCGTCGATGAGGGCGGCAATCCGTTCCCGACCACAAGCATCCTCCACGATGGACAGGAACCGGGGAAAGCCTTCTTCCGCCCGCCTGTGCGCTCATCCTCGACCCGCTGCCTGAAGGCGGGCTGAAGCCCGCCTCGCACCGATGATCGTCGCCCATCACCCACGCCCGACTGCCCGGGTCCCGGGCGCAAGGCAGCTCTGCGCATGCGGCAGGCGGCGTGCACGAATGCGCCGACCTGCAGTGGCCGCGTCCAGCGGCGCAAGAACATCCTGCCTCGATCGCCCGCATGTCGACCAGTACATTGACCTCAAACCTGTCCTGGCCATGCCGCGGGTTCAATCGGGGCAAGACGCGCCGCGGTTGACCGAAGATGTGGCCGCAGGGACGAACATCGACCGAAGCATGCCGCCAGACAAGCGGTTGCGCTCAAGCAGCGAACTGCAGCGCTGCCAGTCGGGCATACAGACCACCCTTGGCCACCAGTGCGTCGTGTGTTCCCTCCTCGACCACGCAGCCATGATCGAGGACGATGATGCGGTCGGCGCGCTGCACCGTCGCCAGGCGATGCGCGATGACGATCGTCGTGCGGCCGGCCATCGCGACCTCGAGGGCCGCCTGCACGACGCGCTCGCTGGCGGCGTCTAGGCTGCTGGTCGCCTCGTCGAGCAACAGCAGCGGTGCGTTCTTCAGCATCGCCCGCGCGATGGCGATCCGCTGCCGCTGCCCGCCGGAGAGTCGCAGGCCGCGCTCGCCGACGAAGGTGTCGTAGCCCTCGGGCAGGCGGCCGACGAACTCGTCGACGAAGGCGGCACTGGCGGCTGACCGAATCTCGTCGGGCGAAGCGCCCGGTCTGCCGTAGGCGATGTTGTCGGCAATGCTGCCGGAGAAGATGACCGGCTCCTGCGGCACGACCGCGATCCGCCCGCGCAGCTCGGCGAGCGACAATCGTCGCAGGTCGACCCCGTCGACCAGGATGGCGCCGGCAGCGACGTCGTAGAAGCGTTGCACGAGCTGGAAGATGGTGGTCTTGCCGGCGCCCGAGGCACCGACCAGCGCCAGCGTCTGCCCCGCCGTGATGACCAGATCGAGCCCCCGCAGGACGCTTGTCGTCGGCCGTGACGGATAGGCAAAGTGCACCTGACTGAAGCGCAGCTGCAAGCCGCCGGCCGACGCCGGCAGGCTGGCCGGGCACGCCGGCTCGGCGATCGGCGAGTGCACGGCGAGCAGTTCCATCAGCCGCTCGGTGGCGCCCGCGGCGCGCAGCAGGTCGCCCCAGACCTCGGCGAGGACGGCAACGCTGCCGGCGACGAGCATCACGTAGAGCGCCGTCTGGCTCAGCTCGCCGGCGCTGATCTCGCCGGCCAGAACGGCCCGCACGCCGCCGTACATGCCGTACAGCAGCGAGGCGAAGACGCCGATGATGACGAAGGCGGTCAGTGCCGAGCGCGTGCCGGTGCGTCGCATCGAGGCCGTGAAGGCCTCTTCGTTGGCGCGGCCGAAGCGCTCGGCCTCGGCCGCCTCGCGGCCGTGGCTCTGCACCACCGCGACCGCATTGAGCACCTCGCCGGCGATGCCGCCGGTGTCGGCCAGGCGATCCTGGCTGGCGCGCGACAACTTGCGGACGCGCCGCGCGATCAGCACCGCCGGCAGGACGACGAGGACGATGATGCCGGCGACCGACAGCATCAGCCGCGGCGCGGTCGCCAGCAGCATCGCCAGGCCGCCGAGCAGCAGCACGAGGTTGCGCAGCCCCATGCTGGCGCTCGAGCCGAGCGCATGATGGATGACCGTCGTATCGGTGCTCAGACGCGAGAGAACCTCGCCGGTCTTCAGCGTCTCGAAGAACTGCGGACTCTGCCGCAGCACGTGCGCGTATACCGCCTGCCGCAGGTCGGTGGTGACGCGCTCGCCGATCCAGCTCACCATGTAGTAGCGGGCGGCAGTGGCCAGACCGAGCAGCAACGAGAGAGCGAAGAGGAACAGGAAGTGCTGCCGAATCGCTGCCATCCGCTCGTCCGAAGCCCCTGCAACGGGCTGCATCAGCCCGCCGTCGACCAGCAGCTTGACGGCGTGGGGAAGCATCAACATCGCGCCGGCAGCCAGCAGCAGGAACGAAAGGGCAAGCGCCAACCGCCCGGGGTAGCGGCCAACGTAGGGCAACAGGGCGCGCAGTGGCCGCAGCCGGCGGGTCGCAGCCGGCGACCCGCCGGCTGCGGCTGGCGCCACGGGAGCGGCCCGGCTCAGCCGAGCATTCCCAGCACGACGCCAACGGCGGCGCCGATGCCCAGCGCGCCGAAGCAGAGCATCGAGAGCAGGAAGCCGGCGCCACGCGTCCGCGGATCGCGCGCGTAGGCGATCGCATACCACACCCGCGCCAGCAGCCAGACGCCCCCGAGCACCGTCGCCCAGAGACTCGATACGCTGCTGGCGAACACCCACAGCACCGGCAGGAAGGCGACACTGTTCTCGACGGTGTTGGCCTGGATGCGGTGGGCGATCTCGAATTGCGGATGGCCGCTGGTCGCCGGCGCCTTGATGCCGAAGCGGATGCGGCAGCGACCGACGTATGCGGCGCAGGCGAAGAGCAGGAAGGAGGTCGCGAGAGTGACCAGGGCTGGTCCAGGGTAAGGGTTCATGGCATCGATTCGGGCAAGGGACGAGTTGCCACAGACAACGAAAGAGCCGCGAAATTCAGCCCTGCCGGCTGCCGAACAGGAAATTGCCGATGCGCCGCAGGCGAAGCACTCGCTCCTCGCCATCGACACCGGCGAACAGCGGACCGGCGGCGGCAGCCAGTTCGGCGGCCCGCTCCGGCGTCAGCAGGGGCGCCCGCTGGCTGAACTCGATCAGCACGAGCTGTTCTTCGCGGCTGAGTGCGCACGGCGGCGGCTCGCTGCCGACATCGATGCTGCCGCCCACCGGCGGCCGGCGGTGGCTCCCGACATGAACCACCAGCGTCCCGGCGGCGAGATCGCCGAGCCGCTTGCCGTCGGCGTTGAGGAGGCTGCTGACGAAGCCCGTGGCATAGAGCAGCGGCAGGAAGTCGATGGCGCGCAGGGAATTGCGGATGAACGCCGCATTGCCGCCGACCGGCCGCCCGTCGTCGTGCACCACCGCCAGCCCGCACGCCTTCTTGCCGGGTGTCTGCCCATGAAACCAGATCTCGCAGGCGATCGGATAGAGCCACTCGAGCAGGAACGCGGCGAGCAGGAGCAGACCGGCACCGAAATCGCCCAGCCGCGAGGCGACGAGCACCAGCAGCAGCCAGACCGCCAAGCGGATCAGGAAATCGATCAGCCAGGCGCGCGCGCGCACCACCGGACCGGCCAGCCGCAGGTCGATGACGCAACCCTCGGGAGTCGCCAGCCGGCGAACGGTATCCAGACGCGCGCTGCTCGTCACTCGCTGAAGAAGATGTCGCGATAGGCGGCGTAGAGCGAGGCGTAGATCACCGGCAGCAGCAGCAGCCAGCCGAGCAGCAGGGGCAGGCTGGCGCATACCGCAAGGAGCAGGACGAGGACGCCATAGACCATGAACGGCGGCAGGTTGCGCAAAGCGACGCGCAGGCTGGTCCAGATCGCCTGGCTGGCCGAAAAGTCGTGCAGCACGACCAGCGGCGGCGCCAGCCAGACGGCCATGGCAAGCGGCGTGAACACCAGGATCATCACCCCGAGCGAGAGCAGGAAGGTCCACAGCGCCGCCTCGCCGCCCGCACCGTCCGCCGTTCCGACCGCCACCGCACCGGTCAGCGCGGCAACCACGCCGATGATGATGGCCATCAGCAACAGGCCGAGGAGATAGAGCAGGCCCACCATCAGCAGCGTGCCCGGGCGCCGCGAGAAGCCGGCGAACAGGTGCGAGAAGCGGATGCCCTCGCCGTCCTCGATGGCGCGGCAGCCGATGCTGAGCCCGCCGATGAACACCGGCGCCAGCAGGTTGACGGCGACGTTGAGGAACGGGATGCTGCCGAGGATGAGCAACACGGCGAGACAGGCGACCGCGATGCCGATCCAGGTCCCCGGCGCCGTCCGGAAGAGCTGCCAGCCCCGCTGCAGCCAGCGGTAACCGTGGCTGAGCGGCAGCAGGCGGCCACCGCCCTGAAAATCGCCGATGACCAGCTCGCCATGGTCCTGCAGGCGCGCCACCGGCGTCTGAAACGGATTGTCCTGGATACTCATCGCGCCCCCCGCGCCGCTGCCCTCAGCATGGCCGCCATCGTCGTCGTCCTCACCACGGCGCTGTCGCGCCGCCGCCCGCAGGCGCGTACTATAGCGTGCCCGCGCGCTTTCTGGCTCGGTAATGATTGATCAGAGCCACCGGCAACTCACTCGCACTGACATCCAGGATCTCGACGCCGCCGTGGCGCAGCAGGGCCAGTTGTCGTCGCCGCGCCTGCAGGTAGTCGAGACCGGCGGCGCGCAGCAGCGCCGCGGAGAAGTCCTCGACCGGCGCCTCGAGCACCTCATCGAGGATCGGTTCGCGCAGACTGGCGACGCTGACCGCATGCCGGCGACGCAAATGACGCACCGCCGGCAGCAGCGTATCGTCGTCCTCGTCGCGCAGGTTGGTGACCAGGATGACCAGCGCCCGCTTGCGCAGATGGCGGCTCAGCGTCTCGCTGGCGGCGAGATAGTCCGGGACCTGCAGCGATGGCTCGAGATCGTAGACCGCGTTCATCAGCGTGTTGACCGTCGCCACCGTCTTGCCCGGCAGCAGAAGCCGCGGCCGCGCATGGCCGAAGGTGGCGAGGCCGACCGCGTCGCCCTGGCGCAGGGCCACCCAGGCGAGCAGGAGAAGGGCGTTGAGGGTATGGTCGAAGTGCGACAGTTCGCCGTCGCGGGCGCGCATGCGGGCGCTGCAGTCGAGCAGGAAGAGGATCTGCTGATCGCGCTCATCGGCGTACTCGCGCGAGATCAGGCGGCTGACGCGGGAACTCGCCTTCCAGTCGATCGCCCGCGGCGAGTCGTCCTGGCGGTAGTCGCGCAGTTGCTGGAATTCCATTCCCTGACCGCGCCGCCGCCGCTGCAGGATGCCGATCTGTGACAGCCGGTTGTCGGTGGCGAGCAGCGTGTAGTGGGCGATGCGCGCGAAATTCGGGTACACCCGCACCTCGTCGCGGGCCGCCAGCCGCTCCTGCATCTGCCACAGGCGCAGCGGCGACGAGCGGCGCAGCGTGATGCCGTCGAAGCACTGCCGGCCGCGCTCGCTGACCGCCACGCGGTAGCTGAGGCGCAGCCAGCGCCCGCGCGCCAAGGCGAAAGGCAGCGGCAGGCCGTCGCTGGCGAAGGCCGCCGGGTGGCCGTCGGTCAGCCAGCCGCGGGCAGCGGCGGCGTCACAGCGCAGACGCAGCCCGACGGTCTGCCAGGTACCCACCGGCATCGCGTGCGCCAGTTGCCGCTGCACGCTGACTTCGCCACGCCGGCTGCGGGCAGCCAGTCCATCGGCCACCGCCAGCGCAGCCAGGGCGACGCCGGCGGTCTGCCAAAGCGGCAGCCAGGCGGGCACGATGGCCGCGGCCACTGCCAGCAGCAGCCAGCAGCCGGCGGCCAGCAGAAGCGCACGATCGGGCAGGAGCATCGAAAAGTCTAGAGGCGTGGCGCCGGCACGCGCTCGAGCAGCGCGCGCAGGAGATCGTCGGCGCTCAGCCCCTCGATCTCGGCCTCGGCGGTCGGCGTCACGCGATGGCGCAGTGCCGGCAGGGCGACGGCCTTGACATCGTCCGGGGTGGCAAAGCCACGCCCGCCGATCAGTGCCCGCGCCCGCGCCGCGCGGACCAGCGCGATCGGCCCGCGCGGCCCGGCGCCGCTGGCCAGACCGGGCGTATCGCGACTGCCGCGAACGATCGCCACGGCATAGGCGAGGACGCGCTCGTCGAGGGTCACATGCGCGGCCCACTGCTGCAGTCCGACGACGGCGGCCGGCTGCAGCAGCGTCGCCACCGTCTCGACGTCGAGATCGGCGCCGGTCTTGGCGCTGGTCACCTGCCGCGTCAGGGCGATCTCCTCCTGCTCGCTCGGGTAGTCGATGCGGATCTTCAGCAGGAAGCGGTCGAGCTGCGCCTCCGGCAGCGGGTAGGTCCCCTCCTGCTCGATCGGGTTCTGCGTCGCCAGGACCATGAACGGCTGCGGCAGGGGCGACGTGCTGCCCTCCAGCGTCACCTGCTTCTCCTGCATCGCTTCGAGCAGCGCCGCCTGCGTCTTCGCCGGCGCCCGGTTGATCTCGTCGGCGAGCAGCAGATGCGTGAATACCGGACCCTGCCGGGTGACGAAGCGTGCCGTCGCTGCATCGAACAGCGTGTGCCCGACGACGTCGGAAGGCATCAGGTCGGGAGTGAACTGGATGCGCCGCGTCTCGCCGGCGAAGGTTCTCGCCAGAGCCTTCACCAGCAGGGTCTTGCCGAGGCCCGGCACGCCCTCGATGAGGACATGTGCATCGGCGAGCAGCGCGATCAGCACCTCGTCGATGACCGCCTGCTGACCGATCACCGCTTTCGCGATCTCGCCGCGGACGGTGGCGAGCAACTGCGCCGCCTGCTGCAACTGCTCCGTCGAAAGTCTGACCGCTGGACTGTTCATGGTGGAATTCTCAAAGGACCCGTTCAAGCTCTTGCAGCGTGCGCAGGGCGTCGGTGAAGGCATGCGGACCATCGGCGGGACCGGCCAGCGCGGCGGCAATGCGCGCCGCCGGCAAAGCGGAGAGTGCCGCCAGCTGGCTCACCTGCGCCGCCGGCGTGCGGGCGGCGATTGCCGGCCGGCGCTGGCCGAGACGCTGGCGGAAATGCTCGCGGGCGGCCGGCAGCAACGCCGCCAGTTGCCCGCAGCGCCACAGATAGCGGCCGACCGCCGCCAAGTGCTCGCGCAGTTCGCGGCGCGCAGGCGCCGGCTCGGGCTGCAGGCTGCCGAAACGGGGAACGATGCGCCACAGCCAGAGCAGCAGCACGAGCAGCGCGGCGAACGCCGCCGCGCGCGCATTCTCGGCGAGCCATTCGAACAGCGTCGGCATCTGCAGCCTGGACAGCAGCAACACCTGCGGCGGCGGCGAGCCCGCGTTGCCACCGATCAGCGTCCAGTAGAACTCGGCGTGATCCAGCTCGCCGATCCGCCGGTTGCCGAGCTGCTGGTCGAGTTCGCTGGCCACCGTCAACCGCCCTTCGCCGATGCGGAACTGCAGCATCTGCACCCCCTCCTGCCCGCCGTCGCCAGCCGACCAGGCGGGCTGCCGCCCGCTGGCGCTGAGCTTCTGCCAGCTGGCGGAAACCTGCAGCGGACGACTGCCGCCAGGCGGCTGCACGGTGATCGCCGCGGGACGCTGCGGTATCTCCTCCATGGACCTGGTCGCACGGCCGACGCCGACACTGTCGAGCAGCGGATCGGCAAGCTGCGGATCTTCCGCCACCGCGATCAGGTGGCCGCCCGCCGCGACCCAGGCAAGCAGGTGGCGCAGACGCTCCGGCGGCAGCAGATGCGCCCGCTGACGGTCGAGAAAGAGGGTGGTTCCCGCCGGCGGATCGTCGAGCACGCGGGCATCGGACTGCCGCCTCAGCGTGCCACCCATGCCGGCGGTCAGCCGCTCCAGCGCCAGGTACGGATTGCGCCGCGCCTCGGCGTGCGGCGCCTCGCGTACGGACACCGGCACGCGCTCGAAATGATCGACGAGCCAGACGGCAAGCGCGCCCACGACGAGCAGCGCGAGCAGTCCGGCCGCCAGCAATCGCCGCCTCATCGCCGACCACCGCTGGCGGCGAAATGATGCTGCCAGGCCGCCAGCAGTTCCTCGGCACGCGGACCCGGCAGCGGCCAGCCGCCATAGGCCACCCGGCGCCAGGCGTCTACGAGTTCGGCGAAACAGCGCTCGACCGCCGTCGGCACCTGCCCGGCGACGCGGCGCAGACAGTCTTCCTCGGTGTCGCCGGTGGCGAATTCGATCTGCCGCTGCGCGATCAGGCTGCGCAGCGCACCGCGGTAGAGCAGGCTCAGGGCCTCGACGGTCGCGCCACGCGCCAGCGCCGCCGCCGCTGCCAGTGCGACCTCGGCGGGCAGCGATGCGGGCCGCAGGTCGACGCCGGCGACGAACTCCGGCAGGCGCTGCGACTGCGTCGCCGGCGACCGCGGCCGATAGCGGACGAGCACCAGGACCAGTGCCGCCAGGGCCAGCCCGGCGAACACCCACAGCAGGCCGCGCAGGAACTCGGCCAGGCTCTCGGCGACGATCAGCAGCGTTGCCAGCCAGTCATGCCGCGGCTCGTCAACGGGGCCCTCCTGCTGCCGCCAGTGCCAGCGCCAGTCCTCGCGCAGTTGCCCGAAGACCGGTTCGGCGAGGACGGCATCGACCACTGCGCGCGCCGCCGCCGGCGGCCTGACCGGTGCCACGGCCGCCGCCACGCCCGCATCGCCAGCGACGACCGTAGCCACCACCGGCGGTGCAGCCGCCAGAGCCGGCGCCGGTGACAGCCAGACGGCGCCGGCGGTCAGCGCGACGAGGACGAGCATCGATGGTGCGCCGACACGCTCGGCCGCGAGGCGCTGCGCCAGGCGTCGCAGACCGAGCTCGATGTCCCACCCCTCGAGTTCGCTGCGCCGGTTGAGGTAGAGTGAAAAGCCGGAGGCCACATACAGCGGCTCGATGATCGTCTCGGCGAGCATGAAGCCGAGCGCGGCCAGCAGATGACCGAAGCGCGACTCCTCGTCGCCGAGCCAGTCCCATGGCGACCAGTGCCGATGCTCACCCGGCACCAGGGCAAAGAGCACGAAAAGCAGCGACAGCAGCAGCACCGACGACATGTTGGCGCAGAAAAAGGTCAGCCAGGCGGCATGGCCGTGGCAGCGCCGGCCGAGCAGCGCGAAGCGGGCGCGGGCGGCGGCGCCGCGCTGTTGCTCGAGCTGCCACACCGGCAGCAGCAGCGAGCGCGCCAGGCTGAAGCGGCGCAGGCTGAGTCCGGAGATCAGCCCCGGCGCGCGCAACAGGCGCGGCAGCTCGCGCAGCACATCACGGACGGAACACGCCTCGCCGAACAGTGAACGACTGCAGACATGCAGCAGCACACGGTCGAACAGCGGCTTCAGCCACCACAGCAGCGCGATCACGTATCCCGGCCACGGCCAGAAGGCGAGCAGCAGCAGACCGGCCAGCCAGTAGGTGGCGAACCAGGCGCCGTAGATGCGTACGGCCCACTGCCGCAGCATCGCCTGTCCGAGGTCGATGGCCTCCCAGGCGCTGCGCCGCCGCAGGCGGACGGCGATGTCCTCAAGCCGCACGGTGGCGCCCGGCGAGCAGCAGATAGGCCCAGGTCAGCAGCCACAGCGCACTGCCGACGGCGACCTTGACCGCGAATGGGACGTCGGGCCGCGGCGACCAGAAGGCTTCGACGAAGGCGGCGAGCAGGGTCAGGGCGGCAGCACCGTAGAGCAGCTTCACGGCGATGCGCGCGTGCTGCCGCAGAGCCGCCAGCCGTGCCTGCCGCCCCGGCGCCAGCAGCGCCATGCCGAGCTTCAGTCCGGCGGCGCCGGCGAGCACGGCACCGGTCAGCTCGAAAGCGCTGTGGCCGGCAACGAAACCCCAGAAGGTCGGCACATGACCGATCTGCGTCAGGTGGCCGGCGATGGCGCCGATGTGCAGGCCGTTGTACACCAGGTAGAAGACCGTCCCCAGACCGAAAGCGACGCCACCGGCGAAGATCTGGAAGTCGATGCGCACGTTGTTGGCGATGTAGAAGGCCCACATCGCCCACTCGCTGCTTGCCGCCCGCGGCCGTCCGAGGTGCCGCGCCGTCGGCGAATACATGTCCTCGATCTCGCCCACCGTCTCCGCCGACAGCAACAGGAAGGCAGCGTCCGGCCAGGCCTGGATCAGCAGCAGCAGGCCGAGCAGCGGCAGCAGCAGGAGCACGGCGGCGGCGAGCACGAGCCGCCACTCGCGGCGCACGAGTGCCGGCAGGTCGCCGCCAAAGAAACGTCGCCAGGCCTGTCCCTGCGGCTCGCCGGCGCCGTAGATGCGCTGGTGTGCCGCCAGTACGCGGCGGTGCAGGTCCTCCGCCAGTGCCGCCGAGTAGTTGCGGTCGAGCACCAGCGCGAGGTCGTGGCAGAGCCGCCGGAAACGCTGCGGCAGCCCGGCGGCGCCGGCGGCGTCGCCCTCCGGCGCCGCCGGGCGCGGCCCCCGTGCCGGCGCCAGCCAGCGATCCCAGGCTTCCCATTCCGCCGCTCGGCGGGCGATGTATTGACGTTCCTTCACGGTCCCTTCCAGACGATGCGGCGGATGATGCGGGATACGCCGGCAAAGGGCAAGGGTCGGCAGCGGACAGCGCGGCAAGGTGTTGCGCGGTCGCCGTCCACCGTCGCCCGGCCAGCGCGGCGGCGCACCGCCGGCGGCGGACCTGACCGCCCGGCGCCAGCACCGCCGGCCCCGTGCCGTCGCCTGGCAACGGCATGATGACGACGCGTCAGCCGGCGGTCAGCGTCATCAGGATGTCGGCGTACCAGGCGCAGTTGAGGCCGAGTGCCTCGTCGAGCTCGATGTCGCGTGAGCCGACGTCCAGCCGCGCCGAGTGAACGCCGAGCAGCAGCCACGGCAGCCCGGTATCCACCGCATCAGCCGCCGGCACGCGCATCACCACCGGCGCGCCGCTGGTACCGCGATGCGTCCGCGCATCGGTGAGGAAGTAGCCCTCGCCCTTGAAGCGCAGGCCGTAGGACGACGCCAGCACGGCTTGGCGGACGACCGGCATGTGGTGCAGGGTATCGTGGAATCCCAGCGGGAAGCCGACGACGAGTAGCGAGCCACCGATCTCGACGCGATCGCCGCAGCCCGGCAGATGCTCCGGGCCGAAGGCGCGGAGCAGCGTCGGCACCGGCAGTGCGCTGCGCTCGACCTCGATCACCGCCACGTCGACGTCACCGGCGGAATCCCGTCCCTGCCGCCAGAGACAGCGACCGCCGCGGTAGAGGGGAATCGAGAACTTCCTCGACTCGGCCAGATTGGCCGGGTCGACATGCAACTCGATCTCGATGCGATCCGGATAATGATGGCTCGGCCTGTCGACCAGGACATGCCGGCTGCTGACCAGGAACAGTCGGTCGTTGCGGGCGAAGAAGAAACCACTGGCGTTGCTCAATGGCTGCTGCTGAACGAAAGTGGTGATCCGCGTCGCAACAAGCAGGATGGAGTCGATCATCGGGGGACGGGCACAGGAGCTGTCGGAGGGTGAACCTTACCCCCAAACGGGCCGATCGGCGAATGCACGCCCGTGGCGTTGCGCCCGGACACACGCCGCACCGCGAAGCGCAGCCGCTCGCCGTGAGCGGTGCAGAAAAGGCCTCGCCGCGCGGCCCGCGTTGGACTATCCTGCAGCCGTTGCCGGCAAGACCAGGTCCCGCAGGGAGCAGCCGCAGCGTCGGTTGCCGGCACGTCCCGATTTGACCAAGGAGAGAAGCGATGAGCAAACAGGCCCTCTGTATCGGCATCAACGACTACCCCGGCACGCAGAACGACCTCTCTGGCTGCGTCAACGACGCCAACGACTGGGCAGCCGCACTCGCCGCGCGCAGCTTCAGCGTCGTCAAGCTGCTCGATTCGCAGGCCAGCAAGGCGGCCATCGTCGCCGCCATCAGCGGCCTCATCGGCCAGGCGGTGAACGGCGACACGCTGGTCATCACCTATTCCGGCCACGGCACCTGGGTACCCGACCAGGACGGTGACGAGCCGGATCAGCGTGACGAAGCGCTCTGCCCATGGGACATCGGCCAGGGCAAGGCGCTGCTCGACGACGAGCTGCACCTCCTGCTGGCGAAGCGCGCCGCCGGCGTCCGCATCATCCTGATGTCGGACAGCTGCCATTCCGGTTCGGTCACCCGTGGCGACAGCTCGGAGCTCGATCCCGGCATGCCGCGTGCCCGCTTCCTGCCGCCGGAAGCATGGCTGCACGATGTCGAGTTGCCGAGCGCGACGCCGCGCCGGCTGGCGGGTGGCATCGCCCGCTCCGGTGGCGACCTGCTGATGGCAGGATGCCTGGACAGCCAGTTCAGCTGGGACACGCGTTTCAACGGACGGCCGAACGGTGCGTTCACCTACTACGCCCTGAAGACGCTGGCGAAGCTCGGCGCCAGCGCGTCCTACGCGCATTGGTTCAAGGCCATCACACCGGCTTATCTGCCGACCAACCAGTTGCCGCAGAACCCGCAGCTGTTCGGCTCGGCGACAGCCCGCAAGTGGAAGGTCTTCAGCTGAGGGTGATGACGGTCGAGATGCGCAGGACGGAAACGGCCCGCCGGCGCCCTCAGGCGATCAGCGAGCCGGCTGCCGCGACACCGGCGAGGTAGTCGGGATCGCGCTGCAGAGCGTCCCGGTCGATCGCCTCGGTCGCCGGCGCCAGCCGTTCGATCCGCCGCGCCCGGCGCGGATCGGCCGGCGGCCGCCATTCGGCGAGCACTTCGCCGACCGCGTCCGGCGAGTTGCAGACCAGCAGCAGGTCGCAACCCGCCCGCCAGGCGGCCGTGCAGCGGCCGACGATGCCGCCGGCGAAGCTGGCGCCGGCCATCGACAGGTCATCGCTGAAGATCACCCCGTCGAAAGCCAGTTCGTGACGCAGCATGTCGATCCAGAACGGCGAGAAACCGGCCGGACGGGCGTCGAGCAGCCGATAGATGACGTGTGCCGGCATCACGGCGTCGAGCCGCAACCGCCGGTAGGGCTCGAGATCGGGCGCCATCTGCGGCAGCGGGCGCTCGTCCATCGGCAGGTCGACATGCGAATCGGCGGCGACCCAGCCGTGGCCGGGGAAATGCTTGCCACAGGCAGCCATGCCGGCGCGGTGCAGGCCGTCGACCAGCGCCGCGGCGAGTTCGCTGACCGCCAGCGGGTCGCCGTGGAAGGCGCGGTCGCCGATGACCGCGCTGCGTCCCCAGTCGAGGTCGAGAACCGGCGTGAACGAGAGGTCGACCCCACAGGCACGCAGCTCGGCAGCCAGCACGTAACCGATGCGCCGCGCCGCCAGCGTCGCCGCCGCGGGCTGCCGCTCCCACAACTCGCCGAGGCGGCGCATCGGCGGCAGACGGGTGAAGCCATTGCGGCAGCGCTGTACCCTGCCCCCCTCGTGGTCGATGGCGATGAGCAGCGGCGGCGAGCGCAGTGAATGCACTTCGGCGGTCAACTGCGCCAGTTGCTCCGGCGACTCGTAGTTGCGTGCAAAGAGGATCAGGCCACCGACCAGCGGGTGCCGCAGGCGCTCTCGTTCCAGCTCTGAGAGGCTGCAGCCGGCAAGGTCGATCATCAGCGGACCGGGTGCAAGCTGTGGAAGGTTGCTCATGATGGTTCCAACGACTGTTCCAGGACGACGAAGGCGACGGCGTAGTCGTTCTCGTCGCTGATCGACAGGTGGGCGACGAGCCGGCGCTGCGCCAGGTGGGCGGCCAGCGGCGGCGCGTAGACGAAGACCGGCCGGCCGCGTGCATCGTGCGTGACGCCGATGTTCGGCAGCGTCGCCGGTGCGACGAGGCCGATGCCGAGCGCCTTGCCGAGCGCTTCCTTGGCGGCGAAGCGCTTGGCGAGAAAGCGCGCCGGATCGCGCACGGCGGCGAACTCGACGCACTCTGCCGGCGACAGGATGCGGCGCAGCGCGCGCTCGCCATGCCGCCGGTGCAGGCTGCCGAGGCGGGCGACGGCGACGATGTCGGTGCCGACACCGGCGATCATCGAGCCCGCGCCTGCGCCTCGCGCAGCAGGCGCTTCATCTCGCGCACCGCCTCGCGCAGGCCGACGAAGACCGCGCGGCTGATGATCGCATGGCCGATGTGCAGCTCGCGGATGCCGCGCAACTGCGCGACCGGCTGCACGTTGAAGTAGTTGAGCGCATGGCCGGCGTTGAAGCGCATGCCGTGTTGACGGATGGCCTCGCCGGCGGCGCGGATCTGCTCGAGTTCGGCGAGCACCGCTGGGCTCTCCGGATCGCGCCCCTGGGTATAGAAGGCATGCGCGTAGGGGCCGGTGTGAATCTCGCAGACGCGCGCGCCGATGCGCGCCGCCGCCTCGACCTGCGCCAGATCGGCGTTGATGAAGACGCTGCTGACGATGCCGGCGTCGGTGAGCCGGCTCACCACCTGGCGCAGCCGGGATTCCTGGGCGACCACGTCGAGGCCGCCTTCGGTCGTCACCTCGTGCCGCCCCTCGGGCACCAGCATCGCCATCTGCGGCTTGATCCGGCAGGCGATGGCGACCATCTCGTCGGTCGCCGCCATTTCCAGGTTGAGCTTGATCTGCGCCAGAGCGTGCAGCTTCTCGACGTCCGCGTCCTGGATGTGGCGACGGTCCTCGCGCAGGTGGATGGTGATGCCGTCGGCGCCACCGAGGTGCGCTTCGACCGCCGCCCAGACCGGGTCCGGCTCGTAGGTGCAGCGTGCCTGCCGGATCGTCGCCACGTGGTCGATGTTGACGCCAAGTTCGATCATAGTTCCTGTAGCTCCCTGAAAATCCGGCGGCTGACGAGGCTCCTGCCGCCGATGTGGTGCGCGATCAGCGTCCGCATGAGTTGCTTGGCCTCGGCCAGCGAACGCGGATCGGAAAGATCATCACGTGCCAGGTCGAGCAGCGTGCGGCCGCTGAGCGTCAGCGGCGACGCAGCCGGACCGGGCAGGCGCACCGGACCGCGTTCGACCTCGTACAGGTAATGGGCGTCGGCCTCGACCGCGGCGCCGGCGACGTCGGCGTCGAGGGTCGGTCCGTAGCCGAGCTCGCGCAGGAGCGCGCGCTCGAAACGGCGCAGGTCGGACTCCTGCTCACCATCGGCAAGGCGACGCAGCGTCGCCGCGTATACCGCGAACAGTTGCGCGTGGGCGTCTGCACGCGGCAGCAGGTGCAGCAGCAGTTCGTTGAGGTAATAGCCGCAGAACAGCGCCTTGCCCGCCAGCAGCGGTTGCCCGCCCTGCCACTCGGCCCGCATCAGCGTGTACACTTCGCCGCGGCCGGCCCAGGCCAGCTCGAGCGGCTGAAAGGCGAGCAGCACCCCGCGCAGGACGGAACGCGGCCGCCGCGCGCCGCGTGCCAGCAGGGCGACCCGGCCGTGGTCGCGCGAGAAGACGTCGACGATCAGGCTGGTCTCGCTGTACGGATAGGCATGCAGGACGAAAGCCGGCTGCCCGTCTACCTTGTGCCGCTGGTTCACCCGCCGACTCGTCCGCCAGTCATCGCTCGCCCTGCCGACCGACGGCCATGACCGCTTCCGGCAGTGGCGATCATGAAAGCCATGACCGCTTCCCTCGCCGCCGATCCATGCTCGGCGATGGTGAGGAGAGATTCGTCAGGCGCCTGCGCGACTCGCCGGTCAGTCGTAGCCAAGTGTCCTCAACATGCGCTCATCGTCGGCCCAGCCCGACTTCAGCTTGACGAAGACCTCGAGAAAGACCGGCCCGCCGAACAGCCGCTCCATGTCCTGCCGCGCTTCCGTGGCGATGCGCTTGACGACCTCGCCGCCCTTGCCGACGACGATCGGCTTGTGTCCCTCGCGATCGACGAGGATCGCCGCACTGATGCGACGCAGGCCACCATCGACGACGAAGCGCTCGATCTCCACCGCGGCGGCGTACGGCAGCTCGTCACCGATCAGGCGAAACACCTTCTCGCGAATGTACTCGGCTGCCAGGAAGCGCTCGCTGCGATCCGTGAGCTCATCCTCGGCAAACAGCAGGCCCGCGTGCGGCAGATGCTTGCGCGCCTCGGCCAGCAGCAGGTCGAGCTGGTCGCCGCGCGTCGCGCTGACCGGAACGATCGCCGCGAACTCGCCCTCGCCCGCCAGGCGGGCGAGAAACGGCAACAGCTGGCTCCGGTCGCGCAGCTGGTCGATCTTGCTGACGACGATGATCAGCGGCCGGTCGGCCGGCACCAGTTGGCGGACCTGACGATCGCGCGCGTCGAAACGGCCGGCCTCGACGACGAGGAAGACGACGTCGACCTCGGCCAGCGCCTGCCGCACGCCGCGGTTCATCGCGCGATTGAGCGCGTTGCCATGGCGCGTCTGGAAGCCCGGCGTGTCGACGAAGACGTACTGCGCATCGGCCCGGGTGAGAACGCCGACGATGCGGTGCCGCGTCGTCTGCGCGCGGCGCGAAACGATGCTCAGCTTTTCGCCAACGAGTGCATTGAGCAGCGTGGACTTGCCGACGTTTGGCCGGCCGACGATGGCGATCTGCCCCGAGCAGCGCCCGCTCATCGCTTGTCCACCACCGCCAACGCCGCCAGCGCCCGCTCGGCGGCCATCTGCTCGGCGGCCCGGCGGCTGCTGCCGCGACCCTCGGTGTGGATGCCGAGGCTGTCGATGACACAGCCGACGCGAAACTGCTGTGCGTGCGCCTCGCCCTCGGTCCCGGCCAGCCGATACTGCGGCAGGGCCAGCCTGATCCCCTGCAGGTGCTCCTGCAGGCGCGTCTTGGCGTCCTTGCCTCCCTGCCCGGGTGTCAACTGCCCGAGCAGAGGTTCATAGCGGCGGACGATGAGCGCGCTCGCCACATCGAAGCCGGCGTCGAGCCACAGCGCGCCGAACAGCGCCTCGAGCGCATCGGCCAGAATCGACGGCCGCTGCTGCCCACCGCTCTTCTGCTCCCCTTCACCGAGACGCAGGCAATCGCCGAGCGACAGGGCCACAGCCTGTTGGTGCAGGCTGTCCTGGCGGACAAGGCTGGCGCGCAGGCGCGACAGATCGCCTTCGGGCAAATCCGGAAAGCGGTCGAACAGGCTGCGGGCAATCACGGCATTGAGAATCGCGTCACCCAGGAACTCGAGCCGTTCGTTGTGTGGTGAACAGTAGCTGCGATGCGTCAGTGCGGTTTGCAGCAGCGCCTGATCCCTGAACACGTAGCCGAGTGCCCGCTGCAGCCGGGCGACGGTCATGGGCCGTAACCGCGGCCCGAGGTCGAGTTGCGGAACTCGAGCAGCAGACTGACGTTGCCGACGAGATGGATGCGCCGGTTGTAGGCGAAAGCGATCACCACCTGATTGTCTTCCTTGAAGATGTCGAGATCCGCCGGCCCGATCGTCTTGATGTGCTCGACCTCGGCGTACTTGCTGAAAGCCTGCCGAACCTCGGGCACGGTCTTGCCCGAAGACTCGGAAGCGACCGCCCGCACGATCCTCTTGATCTTGAAGTAGTCGATGACATCGGGCAGGACGCGGATGCCGACGATGGCGACGAGCGAGATCACCACGCCCCAGAGAATCAGGGCCGAAAGCGCCAGACCGCGCTGACGATTCAGATTCATCAACCGAGCTCCTTACTTGAACGAGCCAATCCGCGACAGGTCACTGAAGTTCAACCAGATGAAGAAAGCCTTGCCGACGATGTTCTGCTCCGGCACGAAGCCCCAGAAGCGGCTGTCCTTGCTGTTGTCACGGTTGTCGCCCATGACGAAATAGTGTCCTGGCGGCACCTTGCAGACGACACCGACACTATTGTAGGAACAATCCTCGCGGTTGGGAAACGGAGAAGGCCCCGGAATGTAAGGTGGCGCATCGACGTCGTTGAGCGTGCGGTACTCGGCGGCGTCGATCTTCTCGACGAACTGCCGCGAGTAGTACAGCCGCTCGGCGTGCAGGTAGTCGTCGACGCGCTGCGTCGCCACCGCCTGTCCGTTGACCGTCAGCCGCTTGTTCTGGTAGGCGACGGTGTCGCCCGGCAGCCCGACGACCCGCTTGATGTAGTCGAGCGAGGGATCCTCCGGATAGCGGAAGACCATCACGTCGCCACGCTGCGGGCTGTTGATGTCGATGATCTTCCGGTTCGCCACCGGCAGGCGGATGCCATAGGTGTACTTGTTGACCAGGATGAAATCGCCGACTTGCAGGGTCGGAATCATCGAACCCGAGGGAATCTTGAACGGTTCGACGATGAAGGAACGCAGAACGAAGACGACCAGGATCACCGGGAAGAAGCTCGCACCATACTCGACCCACCACGGATCCTTGGCATCGGCCGGACGTCGCTTGCGCAGAACGAGGGTGTCGAGCAGCCAGACGGCGCCGGTGAGCAGCAGCAGGATCAACAGGATCAACGCAAAATTCACTCGCCCACTCCTCTACTTGCCGACCCGCAATACGGCGAGGAAGGCTTCCTGCGGAATCTCGACCGAGCCCACCTGCTTCATTCGTTTCTTGCCCGCCTTCTGCTTCTCGAGCAGCTTCTTCTTGCGCGTGATG
>JFAX01000010.1:90652-118427 GCA_000585015.1 Candidatus Accumulibacter adjunctus
TTGCGCATCGCCTTGACGTTCTCGCGGGCGATGATGTTGGCGCCGATCGCCGCCTGGATCGCCACATCGTACATCTGGCGCGGGATCAGTTCGCGCATCCTGGCCGCCAGCTCGCGCCCGCGATGGACCGAGTTCGCCCGGTGCAGGATGATCGACAGGGCATCGACCCGCTCGCCATTGATCAGCACGTCGAGCTTGACGACATCGGCGGCGCGATACTCCTTGAACTCGTAGTCGAGCGAGGCATAGCCGCGCGAGACCGACTTCAGCCGGTCGAAGAAGTCCATCACCACCTCCGCCATCGGCATCTCGTAGACCAGCTGCACCTGCCGACCGTGGTAGTGCATGTCGATCTGGTTGCCCCGCTTCTGGTTGCACAGGGTGATGACGTTGCCGAGATAATCCTGCGGCACGAAGACCGTGGTGGTGATGATCGGCTCGCGGATTTCCTCGATCTTGCCCGGATCCGGCAGCTTGGCGGGGTTCTCGACGAAAATCACGCGGCCGTCGCGCAGGACGACCTCGTACACCACCGTCGGCGCGGTGGTGATCAGATCCTGGTCGAACTCGCGCTCCAGCCTTTCCTGGACGATTTCCATGTGCAACAGGCCGAGGAAGCCGCAGCGGAAACCGAAGCCGAGCGCCTGCGACACCTCCGGCTCGTAGCGCAGCGAGGCGTCATTGAGCTTCAGCTTCTCCAGCGACTCGCGCAGCGCGTCGTACTGGTTCGACTCGACCGGATAGAGCCCCGCGAAGACCTGCGACTTGATCTCCTTGAAGCCCGGCAGCGCCGCGCCGGCCGGCCTGTCGACGAGGGTCAGCGTATCGCCGACCTTCGCCGCCTGCAGCTCCTTGATGCCCGAGATGACGTAGCCGACCTCGCCCGCACGCAGCACGTCGCGCGCCACCGCCTTGGGCGTGAACACGCCGACCTGCTCGCAGAGGTGGGTCGAACCGGTCGCCATCAGGCGAATGCGGTCCTTGTTGCGCAGGCTGCCATCGACGACCCGCACCAGCATGACGACGCCGACGTAGTTGTCGAACCAGGCATCGACCAGCAAAGCCTTCAGCGGCGCCTCGGGATCTCCCTTGGGTGCCGGAATGCGTTCGATGATCGCCTCGAGGACGTCCTCGACACCAAGGCCGGTCTTCGCCGACGCGAGGATCGCTTGCGAGGCATCGAGCCCGATGACGTCCTCGATCTCCTGCCGCGCCTTGTCCGGCATCGCCGACGGCAGATCGACCTTGTTCAGGACCGGCACGACGTCGACACCGAGCTCGATCGCCGTGTAGCAGTTGGCGACAGTCTGCGCCTCGACGCCCTGCGAGGCATCGACGACGAGCAGCGCGCCTTCGCAGGCCGACAGCGAACGCGACACCTCATACGAGAAATCGACATGTCCGGGAGTGTCGATCAGGTTCAGGTTGTACACCTCGCCACTGCGCGAGCGATACTGCAGCGAAGCGGTCTGCGCCTTGANNNTGATGCCGCGCTCGCGCTCGATGTCCATCGAGTCGAGCACCTGCGCCTCCATCTCGCGATCGGAGAGGCCACCGCAGAGGTGGATGATGCGATCGGCGAGTGTCGACTTGCCGTGATCGATGTGCGCGATGATGGAAAAGTTACGAATGTGCTGCATCTGCATTAGGCCTGCATCAAGCGATCCCGAACGAGCTTGTTAGATTTTCCGTTCCCTGCCCTGCAGGCCTCGCTGCCGGATTCCTGCACGCATGGCCGGCCGCCCCCGCCACGACCACGGCACCAGCTCCAGCAAAGCAACCGGCAATGGTTTTCAGAAACTCGCCGGATCAAACCCGGCACCCGCCCGGCATGCTGGCGGAGTCTCGTTGCGGCAGCAGCCGGCGGCGGCATGAGGCCGGCGACCAGGGGCGGGCCGGCGCCGGCAGCGAGCCGGCTGCCGGGTGGCCGCGGATTATACCTTGAAGTCGCCCGTCTGCGCCGCACGCCGTGCTGGTGCTGCGGCGCCGTGGTGCTGCCGCCAGTCGGCAACCGGGTCGGCGCTGCCAGCGCTCGGGCAGAACCGGCAGGCGTTGCGGGCAATCAACCACGCGCCTCGTCAAAGATAGCGCGCGGCATCAGCAAGATTGATCTGCGGCGCTGCCGGCAAATCGCCGCGTGCAACCCGCGCGATGATGAAGGCGCGGCGGATCGGCGGCGTTCCGCGCAGGGTGGCAACGGCGAAATCGACTTCTACCGCTGCCTCGCCGCTGCTCTGCCCGACGACGACATTCATCGGGCTGAGCCATAACCGTTTCGGCTCGATCGCCACGCAATCCTGCGGTTGCGACAGAACCCTCTGCAGGCATCCGAGTTCGCTTTCCAGGATCGACTCCCCGCCGCCGAGCGCCTGCAGTTGCTGCTCGTTCGCCAGCAATTCCGATTCCAGGCGCGCCTGCTCTGCCGGCGGCGCCGGCTCCTCGCCGAACATCGATCCGAGACCGGGTCCGTGTTGCTGCAGCAGGCGCAGGCGGGCCCGCAACAGCGAGCGGCTGCCCTGCAGTTCCAGCCGCTCGCTGCGCTCCTCGCCGATCTCGGCCAGGGCGCGACCGACCAGATACTCGAACAACTGGACGCCGATGGCTCGGCGCAGCAAGCCTTCGTCCCGTTCGCAGATGCGCGTCCGGTGATCGCTGAAGCTGACGCTCGTCTGCGCGACGTCGCGCTGCACGACGTCGCCGTGCAGCGCCATGCCGAACACCCGCTGCTCGGCGAAAGCCATGCCGAGAACGAGGTACACCGCCTCGACTTCCGCAAAGCGATCGAAGAGCGCGCGCACATCGTCGGCACGAGCAAGGACCCGCGCCACATCCGCCGGGGAGACGAACAACGCGCGCAACACGGGATCTACAGACCATGCCGACTGCGACAGCGGTCGCGCCGCCGGCAGTGCCGGGATCTGGGTGCGCAGGAAGGCGATCATCGCCTCGACTGCCGGCGCCAGGCGTTTGTGGTGATCGGGCAACAGCTTCAGGCGCGGGTTGGTGAGTTCGATCGCCTTGTCCACCGCCCAACGCACCGTCTCGTCTGACACCCGTTCCGCGTCAAACTGCGCCGTCCGGCTCCTGAACCAGTTGAGAATTCCCATCTCCGCCTCCGCCAAAGCGTGGAGCCTCCCCGCATGTCAGCGGCCAGGGCTGCCACGAGCCGGCAACAAGCGCCGGCAGGGGTCTTCGTCGCCTACCTACTTCTTCTGCGCCTGCGACTTCCCCGTCTGCACCCCCTGCTGGTAGGCGCGTTGCTCCTTCTGCTTCTGCTGGTCGTAGAGGTAGCCACCGGCAGCGCCGATCGCCGCGCCACCCGCAGCCCAACCCCAGTCACCGGTGGCCGCACCCACCGCAGCACCAACGCCGGTGCCGATCGCCGCCCCGCTCAGGGTGCGCTGCTCGGTCGTGCTCATGCCGGCGCAACCTGCCAACAGCAGTGCGCACGCCGTCGTCTGTACGACTGCCCGTCTTTCGTTCATCGCGATGATTCCTCGAGTTCGTTGCCGATACCGTCGGCAGCGGTGCAAACGCAGCCGCCAACCCAACACGGACACCGTCCAGATACTCTACTCGCGAGCCATTCCGCATGCAACAGGCCGCGACTGGAACGTCGGCGCTTGCGCTACAATGCTCTGACAGTACAGAGAGTATCCCGAGCGGCGCAGAAGTCCGTGCCGCCCCCGGCGACACCAGCGCAGCGGCCGCAGGCAGGCTGCAGGAATGCCGCACCTCGTGCCGGCATGGCATCTCCACCATCCACCACGGACAACAGACCATGAGCCAATTGAACGCTACAGAAGAGTTCTTTCGTGACCTCGCCGAGAAGGTGAAGGGCCCCGGCGGCGCGCTCGAGGGCAAGAAGGCTCTGGTGCTCGGCATCGCCAACGACCAGTCGATCGCCTATGGCTGCGCGCTCGCGTTCCGTGCGATGGGCGCGAGCGTCGCGATGACCTACGTCAACGAAAAGAGCAAGCAGTACACGCAGGCACTCGCCGACCACCTCGGCGTCGACCCGGCTCTCTACCTCCCATGCGACGTCCGCGTCCCCGGACAGCTAGAGGCGGTTTTCGAAGCCATCGAGAAGACCTGGGGCCAACTCGACATCGGCCTGCACTCGATCGCCTTTGCACCGCGCGAGGATCTGCACGGCCGCGTCACCGATTGTTCGCGTGACGGCTTCCTGATGGCGATGGACATCTCCTGCCACTCGTTCATCCGCATGGCGAAGCTCGCCGAACCGCTGATGAAGGACGGTGGCGCATTGTTCACGATGAGCTACTATGGCGCCGAAAAGGTGGTCGATCGCTACAACCTGATGGGTCCGGTGAAGGCAGCGCTCGAAGCATCAGCCCGCTACCTCGCCGCCGAACTGGGACCGAAGGGCATCCGCGTGCACCCGATCTCGCCGGGACCGATCAGGACTCGCGCCGCCAGCGGCATCGACCGTTTCGACGAACTGATGGAGATCGCGGCGACGCGCGCCCCGAGTCGGATGCTCGTCAGCATCGAGGATGTCGGCATGGCAACCGCTTTCCTCGCGTCCGACTATGCGCGGCTGATCACCGGCGAAACCATGCACATCGACGGTGGTTACCACATCATTGGCTGAGGCAGCGAGCCTCACGGGCACCCCCGCTCTCACCGCCGGCCAGGGTCGCCGCAGGCGGGAACGCACCGTTCCCCCGGCCGCCTGGCATCTCGGCCAGACGACCCGCTAGCGGCAGCCCGCCGCCAGCCGCAAAGAGGCTCCGCAAGTGACCAGTCCGACGTCCACCATGCCTGCCAGCGCGGTGGCCGACTCGGGCGACATCCTGATCGATGCGCTGCTCGGCGGGATGAAATGGGGGAACGCCGGCGCAGGAGTTGGTGCGGCGGTCGGTTACAGCTTCCCTGGCGCCAGCGGGAGCGCCGTCTGGGCGGCGCCGGCGGCTTATGGATCGCCGCAGAATGAACCCGCCACCGCCTCGCCCCTCAGTCCGGCAAACCAGGCTGCGGCACGCCTGGCGATGCAGGCGTGGGCGAACCTCGCCAACCTGAGCCTCTTCGAAGTCGGCGAGACCGCCACGGTAGTCGGCGACATCCGTCTCGCGCACACGGCCGATCCCGCCATCGCGCCCTACTGGGGGTGGTCGCTGTATCCGAACGATTACTGGCCAGCAGGCGGTGACATCTGGATCAATGGGTCTCGGGCCACCACCGAGTGGTCGCCCGGCACGAACGATTTTTCGTCGCTGCTGCACGAGATCGGCCATAGCCTCGGTCTCAAGCACCCTTTCGAAGACCAGCCGGTCCTGCCGCCGACCCTGGACAACGCGCAGTACACGCTGATGGCCTACGAAAGCCATCCCCACGGTCTGTTTCGCGATGTCGTCGATCATGGTGGCGGCTCCTATTCCTGGACCTACTTCACCGTCACACCGCAAACGCCGATGCTCTACGACGTCGCCGCGATCCAGTATCTCTACGGCGCGAATACGGCGTACCGCAACGGCGACGACCTCTATGGCTTCGACCCCGAATCGCCCTTCTTCATGACGATCTGGGACGCGGGCGGCATCGACACCGTGTCGGTGGCCAATTTCTCGCGCGCCTGCACGCTCGACCTGCGCGCCGGCCATTTCTCGAGCATCGCCATCGAGTCCGACCCACTGCCAACCGGCGCATCGGGACCCATGGCCACCTACGACGGGACCGACAACCTGGCGATCGCCTTCGGCGTCATCATCGAGAACGCCATCGGTGGTTCCGGCGGCGACCTGCTCATCGGCAATTCGGCGGCCAACGTCCTCGATGGGGGCGACGGCAACGATACCCTCGACGGCGCCGAAGGCGGCGACACCTTGAACGGCGGCACCGGCATCGATTCTCTGACCGGCGGCGACGGCAACGACTTCTACTATGTCGATCACGCCGGCGACGTCGTCAGCGAGACTAACGCCGCCACAGGCGGCATCGATCTCGTATTCACCAGCGTCGGCAGCTACACCCTCGGCGCCCGCGTCGAGAACGCCCGCATCCTCGCCACCGGCGCCGCCAACCTCACCGGCAACACCCTCGACAACCTCCTCTGCGCCGGCATCGGCAACAACGTCCGGACGGCGGCACCGGCAGCGACGCCGTCACCTGGGTCTCCGGAGCCAGCGGCGCCGGCGGCGTCACTGCCAGCCTCGCCAGCGGCACCGCCACCGGTTCCGGCAACGACACCCTGATCGGCTCGTCGAACGCCAACCGCCTTTCCGGCGACGGCAACGCCAACATGCTCAGCGGCGGCCTCGGCGGCGGCATCACCGCTGCCACCGAGGCCGACGACTACCTCATCTACGACAGCAGCGCCGGCGCCCTCTACTACGACGCGAACGGCAATACCGGTGCCGCTCCGGTGCAGATCGCCACCCTCGCCGCGCGACGGGGCTTGCGCTGAGCAACCTCGACTTCGTCGTCACCTGAAGTTTTTTTCGGTGACTTTTTTCGGTGACAGTATACTGAATTCTCGATCGTCGACTTCGGGGTCTGTGCTTCACCGATCCCGCTCATCATCCCTTACCGGTCAGAGCAGCACGCCCCGTGTCCGCGAAAAACCGGACGCAAAGCGATCAGGCCGCCACAGCTCACGCGCGGCAGCCTGATCGTCCGCCAGAAACCTCCTGCGTCCCTACCGCTTCTTCACCGCCGGCAGGTCGGTGCACACGCCCTCATAGACCTCGGCCGCCATGCCGATCGACTCGCCGAGAGTTGGATGCGGGTGGATGGTGTGACCGATGTCGGCGGCGTCGCAGCCCATCTCGATGGCCAGGCAGATTTCGCCGATCATGTCGCCGGCCTCGGTGCCGACGATGCTGCCGCCGATGATGCGATGCGTCGCCTCGTCGAAGATCAGCTTGGTGAAGCCCTCCTCGCGGCCGTTCGCCAGAGCCCGCCCGGAAGCGGCCCAGGGAAAGACACTCTTGCCGTAGGTGATCCCTTCGACGCGGCATTGCTCCTCGGTCTTGCCGGCCCAGGCAATCTCGGGGTCGGTGTACGCGACCGACGGGATCTGCAGCGCATCGAAGCAGCGCTTGCTGCCGTGCGCGGCCTCGGCGGCGACATGCGCCTCGTGCACGCCCTTGTGCGCCAGCATCGGCTGGCCGACGATGTCGCCGATGGCGAAGATGTGTGGCACGTTGGTCCGCTGCTGCGTGTCGACCGGGATGAAGCCGCGCTCGGTGACGGCGACGCCCGCCTTGTCGGCGGCGAGCCGGTTGCCGTTCGGCGCGCGGCCGACGGCAACGAGGACGAGGTCGAAGCGCTCGCTTTCGCCGCTGCTGTAGCTGACCTCGATGCCTTCGGGAGTCGCGGCGGCGGCGACGACGCCGGTGTTGAGCAGGATGCGGTCGAAGCGGTGGGCGTTCTTCTTCTCCCAGACCTTGACCAGATCACGGTCGGCGCCGGGCATCAGCACGCCGCCGAGTTCGACGACGGTGATGCGTGAGCCGAGCGCCGAGTAGACGCTCGCCATCTCGAGTCCGATGATGCCGCCGCCGACGACCAGCATGCGCTGCGGAATCTGCCGCAGTTCGAGGGCACCGGTCGAATCGACGACGCGCGGGTCGTCGGGCATGAAGGGCAACGCGATCGGCTGTGAGCCGGCGGCGATGATCGCCTTCTGGAAACGGATCAGCCGGCTGCCACCGGCGGCGAGCGCAACCTCGAGATGATTGGCGTCGGCGAACTGGCCGACGCCCTGCACGACCTCGACCTTGCGCCCCTTGGCCATGCCGGCGAGACCGCCGGTCAGCTTGCCGACGACCTTGTCCTTGTGCGCCCGCAGCCGGTCGAGGTCGACGCTCGGCGCGCCGAAGCTGACGCCGCAGTCACCCATGTGCTGCGCCTCTTCCATGACCGCGGCGACATGCAGCAGCGCTTTCGACGGGATGCAGCCAACGTTGAGACAGACGCCGCCGAGGGTCGGGTAGCGCTCGACGAGGACCGTCTGCATGCCGAGGTCGGCACTGCGGAAGGCCGCCGAGTAACCGCCCGGTCCGGCGCCAAGGACCAGCATCTCGCACTCGATGTCAGCCTTGCCGCTGACCGGCGCTGCCGCCTGCGGCGCCGGACTGGCGCTCGCCGGCGACGCCGTCTCAGCCGGTGCCGGCGCTGCCGCCGCCGCGCCGGTCTCGATCAGCGCCACCAGCGAGCCGGCCGAGACCCGGTCGCCGACGGCGACCCGGATTTCGCGGATGGTGCCGGCAACGCTGCTCGGCACGTCCATCGTCGCCTTGTCGGACTCGAGGGTGACGAGTGCGTCGTCGATCCGGACCGTGTCGCCGACGGCAACGCAGACGTCGATGACCGGCACGTCGTGGTAATCGCCGATGTCGGGTACTTTCGCTTCAATGATCTGGCTCATCGTCTTGTTCCCGGTCAGAGCAGCACGCGCCGCATGTCGGCGAGCAACTGGGCAAGATGGACGTTGAAGCGCGTCGCCGCGGCGCCATCGATGACGCGGTGGTCGGCAGTCAGCGACAGCGGCAGGATCAGCCGCGGAGCGAACTCGCGGCCATTCCACACCGGCTTCATGACCGACTTGTTGACGCCGAGGATCGCCACCTCGGGGGCGTTGATGATCGGCGAGAAAAGCGTCCCGCCGATGCCGCCGAGGCTCGAGATGGTGAAGCAGGCACCGGACATCTCGCCCGGTGTGAGCTTGCCGTCGCGCGCCTTCTTCGCCAGTTCGCCGCTTTCGCTGGCGAGTTCGGCGACCGACTTCTGGTCGGCATTGCGGATCACCGGCACGACGAGACCATTCGGCGTATCGGCGGCGAAAGCGATGTGACAGTAGCGCTTGAGGATCAGATTGTCGCCATCGAGCGAGCTGTTGAACTCGGGGAACTTCTTCAGCGCGACCGCGCAGGCCTTGATCAGGAAGGCGAGCATGGTGATCTTCAGTCCCGACCTCTCGTTCTCGCGGTTGATGGCGATGCGGAAGTCTTCGAGGTCGGTGATGTCGGCATCCTCGTGGTAGGTCACCGCCGGGATCATCACCCAGTTGCGCGCCAGGTTCTGCGCCGAGATTTTCTTGATGCGCGACAACGGGCTGACATCAACCGGACCGAACTTGGCGAAATCGACTTTCGGCCACGGCAGCAGATCGAGGCCGCCGCCGAGCGACGCCGCGGCTGCCGGCGCCGGTGCCGTCAGGACGCCCTTGACATAGGCAGTGACGTCCTCCTTGAGGATGCGCGACTTCGGACCGCTGGGCCTCACCTTGCCCAGGTCGACGCCCAACTCGCGCGCCAGCAGGCGCACCGAGGGGCTGGCGTGCGTGCGCGAGCCGAGGGCAAGGCCGGGAAGCGGTGGCGCGGTGGGTACGGCCACCGCGGCAACCGGTGCCGGCGCGGCTGCCGCGACGGCCGTCGCTGCCGGCGCAACCGCAACCGGCGGAGCGGCCGGAACAGGCGGGGCTGCGGCAGCGACGGCTGTCGCCGCAGAGACTTCCGCCGTCTCGAGCACGACGACCACCACCCCCTCGGATACCTTCT
The DNA here is from genome assembly GCA_000585015.1 of Candidatus Accumulibacter adjunctus. Classification (GTDB taxonomy): domain Bacteria; phylum Pseudomonadota; class Gammaproteobacteria; order Burkholderiales; family Rhodocyclaceae; genus Accumulibacter; species Accumulibacter adjunctus. The sequence goes on from JFAX01000010.1 coordinate 100,177, forward strand.
CGCCGAGCGCGACGCGAATCTCGCGCACGACGCCCGCTGCCGGCGACGGAACATCCATCGTCGCCTTGTCCGACTCCAGCGTCACCAGCGCATCATCAAGCTTGACGACGTCGCCGACGATGACGCAGAGGTCGATCACCGGCACGTCATGGTAGTCGCCGATGTCCGGGACTCTTACTTCGATCAGTTGACTCATCGCTCGCTCCCTCAGACCGTCGTCGGGTTGGGTTTGTTGACGTCGATGCCGTAGCGGGCGATTGCATGCGCGACCTTCTCGCGCTCGATCGTGCCCTCGTCGGCCAGCGCCTTGAGTGCCGCCACGGTGACCCAGCGCCGATCGACCTCGAAGAAATGGCGCAGCTTCTCGCGCGTGTCGGAGCGGCCAAAGCCGTCGGTACCCAGCGTCACGTAGCGACGGTTGAGGAAGGGGCGGATCTGCTCGGCGAACATCCGCACGTAGTCGGTGGCAGCGATGATCGGCCCGCGGGTGTCGCCGAGGCAGCTCTCGACGTGCGAGACACGCGGCTTCGCCAACGGGTTGAGCATGTTCCAGCGCTGCACGTCGAGCCCGTCGCGAGCCAGCTCGGTGAAGCTCGGGCAGCCCCAGAGGTCGGCATCGATCCCCCAGTCGTTCTTCAGCAACTCGGCGGCGGCGATGACCTCGCGGAAGATCGTTCCCGAGCCGAGGAGCTGCACGCGCGGCGTCACCGGACGGGTATCCGAAGACTGGCCTCGACGCAGCAGGTACATGCCCTTGAGTATGTCAGCCTCGACACCGGCGGGCATCTCGGGATGCTCGTAGTTCTCGTTCATCACCGTGATGTAGTAGAAGATGTCTTCCTGCTCCTGGTACATCCGCCGCAGGCCCTCGCGCATGATGACGGCGATCTCGAAGGAGAAGGTCGGATCGTAGCTGAGGCAGTTCGGGATCAGGCTCGAGAGCACCAGCGAGTGGCCGTCCTCGTGCTGCAGGCCTTCGCCGTTGAGTGTCGTGCGGCCGGCGGTCCCGCCGATCAGGAAGCCGCGCGCGCGCTGGTCGGCGGCCGCCCAGCAGAGGTCCATCGTGCGCTGCAGGCCGAACATCGAGTAGCAGATGTAGAACGGGATCATCTGCACGCCATGCACCGAGTACGACGTCGCGGCGGCGATCCAGTCGCTCATCGCGCCGGCCTCGTTGATTCCCTCCTGCAGCACCTGGCCGTCCTTCGACTCCTTGTAGAACATCAGCTGGTCGTGGTCTTCGGGAACGTACTTCTGCCCTTCCTGGTTCCAGATGCCGACCTGGCGGAAGAGGCCCTCCATGCCGAAGGTACGTGACTCGTCCGGAACGATCGGGACGACGTGCCGGCCGACCTTCCTGTCCTTGAGCAGGATGTTGAGCAGGCGGACGATGGCCATCGTCGTCGACACCTCGCGCCCTTCGCCGGAAGCCTTGAGCAGCGCGTCAAAGACCGCGAGATCCGGGATCTCCAGAGGCGCCGCGGTACCGCGCCGCTTCGGCAGGTAACCGCCGAGATCCATGCGCCGCTGCCGCATGTAGCTGAGTTCGGCCGAGCCCTCGGCGAACTTGAGATACGGCAGTTCGTAAAGCTGCTCGTCGGCGACCGGCAGGCTGAAGCGGTCACGGAAACGCTTGATCGCTTCGAAATCGAGCTTCTTCTGCTGGTGCGAGATGTTCATGCCCTCGCCCGCCTGGCCCATGCCGTAACCCTTGATCGTCTTCGCCAGGACCAGCGTCGGCTGTCCCTTGTGCTCGACCGCCGCCTTGTAGGCACTGTAGATCTTGAAGATGTCGTGGCCGCCGCGGTTCAGCGCCCAGACCTGTTCGTCGGTCCAGTCGGCGACGAGTTCCTTCAGCTCCGGCGTGTTGAAGAAGTGCTCGCGGACGTAGGCACCGTCCTTCGCCTTGAAGGTCTGGTACTCGCCGTCGACGATCTCCATCATGCGCCGCTTCAGAACGCCCTTCTTGTCGCGCAGGAAGAGCGCGTCCCAGTTGGTTCCCCAGATCAGCTTGATGACGTTCCAGCCGGCACCGCGGAAGGTGCCTTCGAGTTCCTGGATGATCTTGCCGTTGCCGCGCACCGGCCCGTCGAGCCGCTGCAGGTTGCAGTTGATGACGAAGATCAGGTTGTCGAGCCGCTCGCGCGCCGCCATGCCGATGGCGCCGAGCGATTCGACCTCGTCGGTCTCGCCGTCGCCGAGGAAGGCCCAGACCTTGCGGTCGCCGGCCTCGATGAAGCCGCGGCTGTCGAGATACTTCATGAAGCGTGCCTGATAGATCGCCTGGATCGGCCCGAGGCCCATCGACACCGTCGGGAACTGCCAGAAGCCCGGCATCAGCCACGGGTGCGGATAAGACGAGACGCCCTTGCCGTCCACTTCCTGCCGGAAGCTGTCCATCTGCTCGTCGGTCAGCCGTCCGAGCAGGTGCGCGCGCGCATAGACGCCGGGCACCGAATGGCCCTGGAAGAAGATCAGGTCGCCGCCATGCGTCTCCGAGGGCGCGTGCCAGAACCACGAGAAGCCGACGTCGTAGAGCGCCGCCGCCGAGGCGAAGGAGGCGATGTGGCCACCGACGTTGCTGTGCCGGTTGGCACGCACCACCATCGCCATCGAGTTCCAGCGGATGTAGTTGTGGATGCGGATCTCCATGTCGGCATTGCCCGGGTACTTCGGCTGCTGGTCGACCGGAATCGTGTTCACGTATTCGGTGGTCGCGCTGTAGGGAATGTCGATCCCCTCCTGGCGCGCCTGGGCAATCAGCCCCTGGATCAGGAAGTGGGCCCGCTCGGGCCCTTCCTGGTCGATGACGCCCTGCAGCGCGTCTTGCCACTCCTGGGTTTCCTGCGGGTCGGCGTCGCCGGCGGCGACCGACGGCGCGTTGTCGGGCAGAGCTGACATGAATGTGTCTCCTGGTCTACGGAATGGTGGAATGAATGATGCTTGCCTGCACGCCGAAACGACGCCAGCTGCAAATGTAATACCTTGGGTTGCCGCGTGGTACCGCAGCGCAACAATCAGTGCATGCCGGATTGTAAAACGTCCTTTTGCATCGTGCAATGCCGCACGCTGCGATGCAACGTCGCTGCTGCCGCCCGACACCTGCGTTGACCACACGGACCGGCAGAAGTTGACCTGCGTCAACCGCGCTGGTGCCGGCGGCGGCTAAGGTTCTGCTTTTGTCGCAGGAAACCCTTATCAACGGGAGAGGCAATGAGCGCACACGCAGTGATGTCGACGCCGGCGGCGGCGGCCGGCAGCAGGCTCCTGATGTCCGGCAACGAGGCGGTCGCGCGCGCCGTCTGGGAAGCCGGGACGCGCGTCGCGGCGGCCTACCCGGGAACGCCATCGACCGAGATCCTCGAGTGCCTGGCCGGCTATCCGGATCTGTACTCCGAGTGGTCGGTGAATGAGAAGGTCTCGCTCGAGGTCGCTTTCGGTGCCGCCATGGCGGGATCGCGCAGCTTCTGCGCGATGAAGCACGTCGGCCTCAATGTCGCTTCCGACGCGTTGATGACGATGACCCTGACCGGCGTCAGCGGCGGCCTGGTGATCGCCGTCGCCGACGACGTCGGCCTCTCGTCGTCGCAGAACGAGCAGGACTCGCGCTACTGGGGCCGCTTCGCGCATGTGCCGGTGCTCGAACCGGCCGACTCGCAGGAAGCGCACGCCATGACGCTCGCCGCCTTCGAGCTCTCCGAGCGTTTCGAGGTGCCGGTGATCCTGCGCATGACGACCCGCATCTGCCACGTCAAGGGTGTCGTCAGGACCGGTGAACGCAGCGCCCACAGCGCTGCCGGCTTCAGCAAGGACGTCGGTCGCTGGGTGATGGTGCCGAGCGCCGCCGGTCGCCGGCTGCCACTGATGTTCGAGCGCGAGCGCCGGCTGCGCGCCGAGGCCGAGGTGTCACCGCTGAACTTCGCCGAGCCGGGCAGCGACCGGCGGATCGGCTTCGTCACCTCCGGCCCGGCCTACATGCACGTGCGCGAGAGCTTCCCCGATGCGCCGGTGTTCAAGCTCGGCCTTTCCTTCCCGCTGCCTTTCGACAGCCTGCGCCGTTTCGCCGCGGAATGCGAGCGCGTGGTCGTCGTCGAGGAAGTCGAGCCGCTGGTCGAAACCGAACTGCAGGCGCAGGGAATCGACGTCACCGGCAAGCGGATCCTGCCGCTGTCAGGCGAGTTGTCGCCGCCGGTGCTGCGACCGGCGATCGCCCGCCTGCTCGGCGAACCGGTGCCGGAGGACAGCACGGCCGAGCCGCTGAAAGTCTTTCCGCGGCCACCGACGATGTGCGTCGCGTGCCCGCACCTCGGCGTCTACTACACGCTGTCGCAGCTGCGCAACGTCACCATCTCGGGCGACATCGGCTGCTACACGCTCGGCTTCGGGCAACCCTGGAATGCCCTCGACGCCTGCATCTCGATGGGCGCCTCGATGGGCATGGCGCTCGGTCTCGACAAGGGGCGCGGCGACAACGAGAAGGAGCGCAAGATCGTCGCCGTCATCGGCGATTCGACGTTCCTGCACATGGGCATGCAGGGCCTGCTCGACATCGTCTACAACCGGGGCAACGTCACCGTCCTGCTGCTCGACAACCGCGCCGTCGGCATGACCGGCGGCCAGGACAACCCCGGCAGCGGTCGCGACATCCATGGCAACGAAGCGCCACGGGTCGATTTCGTCCGCCTCGTCAAGGCGCTCGGCGTCCGCGACGAGCGGGTCCACCTGGTCAACGCCTATGAACTGCCGGTCCTGCTCAAGACCCTGCGCGAGGAGACGAAGATCCCCGAACCCTCGGTGATCATCACCAGCCAGCCATGCGTCCTGATCAAGGACTACCATGCACTGAAACCGTACATGGTGATCGACGAGCGCTGCACCGGCTGCGGCAACTGCATCGACGTCGGCTGTCCGGCGATCCACGTCACGCGCCGCGACCGCGTGACGAAAGCCAGCGGCCGCGAGGTCGACCTCGCCTTCGTGCGCATCGAGAGTGCCGCCTGCACCGGCTGCGGCCTCTGCCTGAAGCCCTGCGCGCCTGATGCAATCGTTCACGTCGACACGCTGTCGATGCCGATCAAGGTCGTCCGCAAGAATCCCGCACCCGTCCACAACGCCTAGCGACGCAGGCGACGGCAGCGGCCAGCGTTGCCGCCAGCCGCCGCCTGCCCGCCCATGCCGAGAGGTTTCGCAGCCGATGACCACCAGATGCAAGTACGACACCACCAACATTCTCGTCGTCGGCACCGGCGGCCAGGGCGTCATGACCGCCACCGAGATCCTCGCCGAGGCGGCGATCGCCCTCGGCCATGACGCCAAGAAGACCGAGGTCGCCGGCATGGCACAACGCGGCGGCGTCGTCTCCTCGCACCTGCGCTTCGGCCAGAAGGTGCTGTCACCGCAGATCAGTCCGGGCACGGCCGACGTGCTGCTCGGCTTCGAAGCCGCCGAGGCGATGCGCTGGCGGCACATGCTGCGGCCCGACGGCCTGGTGTTGATGAACACCGGCCGTCTCGTGCCGCCGATCGTCGAACTCGGCCTCTACGACTACCCGGACGACCCCGTGGCCGAAGTGCGCGCCGCCGGCACGCATGTGGTGTCCTTCGACGCCTCGGCGATTGCCCTCGAACTCGGTGAGATCCGGCTCGGCAATACGGTCATGCTCGGCGCCATCGCCGATCACCTGCCCTTCCCCGCCGAAGTGCTCGAGCAGTGCGTCCTGCAGCGCTTCGCGCACAAGAAGCCGGAGATCGTCGACATGAACCGGCGCGCCTTCGCCGCCGGCCGCGCGGCCGCCGCCGAAGCGTTGCGCGCCGCGCCTGATGCCGCCTGATCTGCGCTAGAATCCCAACCTTCCTGCACCGCTCCCCCGGCCCCCTGTTTCCCGGCCTCATCGGAAGAATCCACGTGACCGCAAGACTCCTCGACGGCAACGCCCTGGCGCAAAGCCTGCGCGCCGATTTCAAGACCCGCGCCGAAGCGCTGGCGGCGCGCGGCACCCGCCCCGGGCTGGCGGTGATCCTCGTCGGCGAAGACCCGGCGTCGCAGGTCTACGTGCGCAACAAGGTCAACGCCTGCGCCCAGGCCGGCTTCCACTCGGAGAAGATCACCTACCCGCCGGACGTCGACCCGCAGGTGGTCTTCGACAGGCTCGCCGAACTCAACGCCGACCCGACCATTCACGGCATCCTGGTGCAGTTGCCGTTGCCGAAGCACTTCGACAGCGACGCCGTACTGAAGGCGATCGCCCCCGCCAAGGACGTCGATGGCTTCCACGCCGAGAACGTCGGCGCGCTGATGCAGGGTCATCCACGCTTCATCCCGTGCACCCCCTACGGCGTCATGAAGTTCTTCGCCGACGCCGGCATCGACCTGCGCGGCAAGGAGGCGGTGGTCCTCGGCCGCTCGAACATCGTCGGCAAACCGATGGCGATGCTGTTGCTGCAGGCCAGCGCCACGGTCACCGTCTGCCACTCGCAGACGCGTGACCTCGCCTTCCACACCCGCCGCGCCGACATCCTCGTCGCCGCGCTCGGCAAGGCCCGCTTCGTCACCGCCGACATGGTCAAGCCGGGCGCGGTGGTGATCGATGTCGGCATCAACCGCCTGCCCGATGGCAAGCTCTGCGGCGACGTCGATTTCGCCGGCGTCAGCGAGGTCGCCGCGGCGATCACCCCGGTGCCCGGCGGCGTCGGACCGATGACCATCACCATGCTGCTCGCCAACACCCTCGAGGCGGCCGAACGGGAGGCGGGCTGATGTCTTCCGCTCGCGCGCCGCTGGTCGGCGTCGTCATGGGTTCCGATTCCGACTGGCCGACGATGCAGGCGGCGGCCGTCGTGCTCAAGGAGTTCGGCGTGCCGTTCGAGGCGCGCGTCGTCTCGGCGCACCGCACACCGGATCTGCTTTTCGAGTACGCCGGCGCAGCAGTGGCGCGCGGCCTGCGGGCGATCATCGCGGGTGCCGGCGGCGCCGCCCACCTGCCCGGCATGCTGGCGGCGAAGACGACGCTTCCCGTGCTCGGTGTGCCGGTGCAGTCGAAGGCACTGTCCGGGCAGGACTCGCTGCTCTCGATCGTGCAGATGCCGAAGGGCATCCCGGTCGCCACCTTCGCCATCGGCGAGGCGGGCGCGGCCAACGCCGCGCTCTTCGCCGTCGCCATGCTGGCTTCTTCCGGCGACGCTGCCCTGGCGCAGCGTCTGACCGACTTCCGCCGCGCCCAGGCCGACAAGGTCATGGCGATGAAACTGCCCGAGGTGTGAGCCGCTGCCGCGTTCCGCCTGCCCGAAGATGATCCTTCCGCCCGCAACGCTTGGCATGCTCGGTGGCGGCCAGCTCGGTCGCTTCTTCGTCGCCGCGGCGCATGAGATGGGCTACCGCGTCTGGGTTCTCGACCCCGACCCGCACAGCCCGGCGGCGCTGCTCGCCGACCGCCATCTGCGCGCCGCCTACGACGACCATGCCGCGCTCGACCAGCTCGCGCAGGCCTGCGCCGCCATCAGTACCGAGTTCGAGAACGTCCCAGCGGGCACGCTCGACTACCTCGCCAAGTTCGTCGTCGTCCACCCTTCGGCAGCGGCGGTCAGCGTCTGCCAGAACCGCATCGCCGAGAAGGACTTCCTGCGCGACAACCGCCTGCCGCACGCGCGCTGCGCCACGGTGCTCGACGAGCAGCAACTGCGGCAGGCCAGCGACGAGCTGTTCCCGGGAATCCTCAAGGTCGCCCGCTTCGGCTACGACGGCAAGGGACAGGCGGTCGTCGCCGACCGCCCGCAGGCGATCGCCGCCTTCCAGCATTTCAAGGGCGAGAGCTGCGTGCTGGAACAGCAGCTGCGGCTCGACAGCGAGGTTTCGGTGGTGCTGGCGCGCGACCAGGCGGGAGCAGTCCGCTGCTTCCCGGTCGCCGAGAACAGTCACCGCCGCGGCATCCTCGACGTCTCTCTCGTCCCGGCACGCACCACCGCCGCGCTGCATGCGCGCGCCGCCGGACTGGCGACGACGATCGCCGAGCGACTGGCTTACATCGGCACGCTGGCGGTCGAGTTCTTCGTCGTCGACGGCGAACTGCTGATCAACGAAATGGCGCCACGGCCCCACAACAGCGGTCACTACACGCTTGATGCCTGCATCACCAGCCAGTTCGAGCAACAGGTGCGCGCGCTCTGCGGCCTGCCCCTCGGCGACCCGCGCGCGCATTCGGCGGCGGCGATGGTCAACCTGCTCGGCGACCTGTGGTACGCGAACGGTGTCGCCGGGCAGCACTACCGCGAGCCCGACTGGTCGTCGCTGTACGCCTGCCCGGGCCTCAAGCTGCACCTGTACGGCAAGCACCACGCCCGCCCCGGTCGCAAGATGGGCCACTTCACGGTGCTCGCCGGCGACCTGGAAAGCGCCCGCGACATCGCCCTCGCGGCGCGCGCGGCGATCGGCATCAGCGATGCTCCCTGAAGCCGCCGTCATCGACCGTGCCGTCGTCCTGCTGCAGGCCGGCGAGCTCGTCGCCTTCCCGACCGAAACGGTCTACGGCCTCGGCGCCGACGCCGCCAACCCGGCTGCCGTCCGCCGCATCTTCGCCGCCAAGGGGCGTCCCGCCGATCACCCGCTGATCGTCCACCTGCCGGCCGACGGCTACCTCGACAACTGGGCGAGCGACATCCCGCGCCAGGCCTGGGAACTGACCGAAGCCTTCTGGCCCGGACCGCTGACGCTGATCCTCAAGCGCGCCCGCGGCGTGCCGAGCGCCGTCACCGGCGGCCAGGAGACGATCGGCCTGCGGGTGCCGGCGCACCCGCAGGCGCTGGCGCTGCTGCGCGCCTTTGCCGAGGCCGGAGGCGGCCTCGGCGGCCTCTGCGGCGTCGCCGCGCCGTCGGCCAACCGCTTCGGCCGCATCAGCCCGACCGAGGCGGCACACGTGCGCGCCGAGCTCGGCGACGCCGTGCGGCTGATCCTCGACGGTGGCCGCTGCGGCGTCGGCATCGAGTCGACGATCCTCGACCTCAGCCGCGGCGCCGCCGCAGCGCCGCGCATCCTGCGTCCGGGAGCGGTGACGCCGGAACGCATCGCCAGCGTGCTCGGTCGCCTGCCCGAGATCGCCAGCCAGCCACCCGGCGCTGACGCCGCGGCGCTGCCGCGCGTGCCGGGAGCGCTGGCGGCGCACTACGCGCCGCTGACGCCACTGCGACTGCTGCCGGCAGCCGAGCTCGCTCACCTCGCCGAAGCGGTGACCGCGGGCCAAAGCTGCGCGCTGCTCTGCCACAGCCGGCTGCCGGCGACGCCCGCGGCGGCGCTGCTCGTTCGCCAGCTGCCAGCCGAACCGGCGCGCTACGCACGCGAACTCTACGCCGCGCTGCGCGAGCTCGATGAGGCGAGCGCCGACCTGATCCTCGTCGAGGAAGTACCGGCGACCGCCGCATGGGCGGCGGTCCGTGACCGCCTGCGGCGCGCTGCCCGCGGTGCTGGCGGTCAGGATCTCAAGCAATTGTCGTCGAACCCGTCCAGCGCGCTTTCCGCTCCGCGCTGCGACGAGGAGTGATCCAGCCCCCGAAAGCATGGCCGACTCCGACGGCTGCCAACGACGTTCCGCCCGCGTGTGAGCACGATTCTTGCTGCGCACCTCAGGCGCAAAGCGTGGCTGCAGGCGAGCGAATGCATGACCGTGCGCGCGCGCAGCTGATAGGATTGCGGAACGGCAGCACTTGCTGGAGCAGTCCAGCCAGCGACTCGCGAATCTCCCTTCTCCCGCGCGCTGGCGAAGGGTCGGGGATGAGGGGAAGCGGTCATGACTTTCCTCAGCAGGGCTACCCCGTCCGTCATGACCGTTCGCTTACAGGAATCTCGCAATGGCTGTAGCCAAGCCCCAGGGAGTCAGTGTCCGAGTGGAGCTTCGTATCAAGTCGGCTCGACAACCCGCCGCTGAGCGCGAGATGCACAGCCCCGCCAACCGGGTCGAGCTCATGGCCGCGGCCTGTTGCCGTGCTCGAGACTACCCGCCCGCAGGTCTCGCAAGCGGCACACTTGCCCGCACCAACCGGCGAGGAAGTCCTTCGTGACCGGGCATCGTCAGACACTCCTCGCCCGACTGGGCTTCCGGTTTGGCATCGACGGCCCGCATGCTGCGCGCACCATGATGCTGGGCGAGCTGCGTCTGCTCTTGGGGCATAGCCCGTTGTCGGCCAATCTGCAGCACGGACCCGTCAGCATTTGAAGCGAGGAGCCCAGACCATGCTCGACCCAGCACAACTCAGCCGTGCCGCCGAACGCCTGGCATCCGCCGCCACACGCCCGGCCACAGTCATAGTGTTCGGCTCCTACGCCCGCGGCGATGCCAGCGAGGCTTCCGACCTCGACCTCGTGGTGATCGAGCCCGAGTTGCCCGACAAGGCCGGTGAATACCTGCGCCTGAGAGCTGCTCTGGGCCGCGTGGGCGTCGGCGTGGACTTGCTGCTGTTTGCGCGGCCCGACTTCGACCGCCGCAGCCAAGTGCCTGGCACGCTGCCCTACTGGGCCAAGAAGGAAGGCAAGGTGTTGCATGACGCCGCAGCGTGAGGAAGCAGCCCGTCTGCTGCGTTTGGCTCGGCGCGACCACGCCGCGCTGCAGGCCTTGCTGGTTGCGCCGGGCGTGGGCGTGGCGGTGGCCTTCTTCCACGCCCAGCAGGCGGCCGAGAAGGTCTTGAAGGCGGCCATGTGCCTGCATGGGCTGGAGTACCGCCGCACACACGACCTGGAAGAACTGGCCGGGCAGCTGGCCGATGCAGGCCACCCGCCCAGCGTGGCGGAAGCCGGCCTGCGCCTGCTCACGCCCTACGCCGTGGAATACCGCTACGACGACGAGGCGCCCGAACTGCTGACACCGGAACAGGCGCTGTCGATCGTGGCCGAGCTGCTGGCTTGGGCCGACATACAAACCACGGCACATCCATGAATGCCACACGGCCGCTGCGAACCGGCCCTGGCCAGAGGAGGCCTGCATGCTGACCGAGCTCACCCGCAGCAACTTCAAGAGCTATCCCGAGGCCCGGCTGCCACTGGCGCCGCTGAGTTTTCTGATCGGCGCCAACGCCTCCGCCGAGCCCACACCGACGAAATCAGCGTTGCCTACAACAATTTCAGACGCGGTCGCACCAAACCTCACATAGCTACCGTCCAGGCCGCCCGCTGTCGCGTGCTTTCCACCTGGGCTCCGCCGCCGCGACAGCAGCGGCTTGCAGAGCCTACAATCGCCCTCGATTCACCACAGGAGACCGATGACTCAACGGCGCACGCACGTGCCGGACCCGCCGACCCAGTGCGCCTGATCGTGGACGTTGGCCACTGCCGGTTCGGCGCCGAGTCGCCTCCTGCGGCAACGATCGAGCACGCCGCCGGTTCTCCCGCCAGAGCAGCCCGAGTCCCACAGCGAGGAGCCAGGGACTCGCCGGCAACGATACTGCCGCGGCGCTCACCTGGTAACTGAATCCCTCGAAGAAGAAACCGGCTGGCTGGAAGCCGGCAAAGCTCAACCGGCCAGCGGAATCGATCTGCCCAGCCAGTTGCGACAGCGGTCCGAGCACCGAACCGCTGCAGAACGTATCCGGTCCGAAGGGCAAGCTGCACGGATGGTCGTCACCAGCCAACTGATCTCCGGCCCGCCGAACGAAGGTGTAAAGATTTCCGACACGCTTGCGGGCGCCGGCACGCCAGTGGCGGCGCGCAGGCCCTACAATCGCCGTCGACGCACAACAGGAGACCGCTGATGGCCAGGGAACGATTCCGTTGGGACGACCCGCTGCTGCTCGACGCACAACTGGGCGAAGACGAACGAATGATCCGCGACGCGACGCGCAACTATTGCCAGGGTCGCCTGATGCCGCGCGTCACCGAGGCCTTTCGCCACGAGCGCAGCGACCCCGCCGTGTTCCGCGAAATGGGCGCACTCGGCCTGCTTGGCCCGACCATCCCGGCCGAGTATGGCGGCGCCGGGCTCAACCACGTCAGCTACGGCCTGATCGCGCGCGAGGTCGAGCGCGTCGATTCCGGCTACCGCTCGATGATGAGCGTGCAGTCTTCGCTGGTGATGCTGCCGATCTTCCGTTTCGCCAGCGAGGCGCTGAAGCGGCGCTACCTGCCGCAACTGGCGACCGGCGAGAGGATCGGTTGCTTCGGCCTGACCGAGCCGAACCACGGCTCCGATCCGGGCAGCATGGAAACACGGGCGCGCGCCGTCGACGGCGGCTACCGCCTGCGCGGCAGCAAGACCTGGATCACCAACTCGCCGATCGCCGACGTCTTCGTCGTCTGGGCAAAGGACGACGCCGGCGCCATCCGCGGCTTCGTCCTCGACCGCGGCATGGCCGGGCTGACGACGCCGGTCATCCACGGCAAGGTCGGTCTGCGCGCCTCGATCACCGGCGAGATCGTCATGGACGAGGTTTTCGTCCCCGAGGACAACGCCTTTCCCGAGGTGCGCGGCCTCAAGGGACCCTTCGCCTGCCTCGACTCGGCGCGCTACGGCATCGCCTGGGGTGCGTTCGGCGCCGCCGAGTTCTGCTGGCACACGGCGCGGCAATACACCCTCGAGCGCAAGCAGTTCGGCCGTCCGCTGGCCGCCAACCAACTGGTGCAGAAGAAGCTCGCCGACATGCAGACCGAGATCAGCCTCGGCCTGCAGGGCTGCCTGCGCCTCGGCCGCATGAAGGACGAGGGCACGGCCTCGGTCGAGATCACCTCGATCATGAAGCGCAACTCCTGCGGCAAGGCGCTCGAAATCGCCCGCACGGCGCGCGACATGCTCGGCGGCAATGGAATCTCGGATGAGTTCGGCGTCATCCGCCACCTCGTCAATCTGGAAGTGGTCAACACCTACGAGGGCACGCACGACATCCATGCGCTGATCCTTGGTCGCGCGCAGACCGGTATCGCGGCGTTCTGAAGCGGCGTTGCACGCTGCCCTCGCCCACCCCGCGAACGGCTCGACCGCCCGCACCGGCTGCCCGACCCGCGGGGCAGCCGGGTGGCGAGACGAAAGTCTGCCGGTCGCCGCGCCGCGACGCCGACCTCGGTGCCTTTCCCCCGGGCATGCGGCCGGCCGCTGGAGAAGGGCCGACGCCTGCGGGAAACGGTCATGGCTTCCCTCAACATGAGGTACCTCATCAGTCACGGCCGTTCGCTTGCAGGAACCTCGCCAGTGATCGAGCCCGAACAGCCCGACAAGGCCGGCGAATTCCTGCGCCTGAGGCTGCCGCGGGGCGTCTCGGCGTCGGGGTGAACCTGCTGCTCCCTGCACACCCAGACTTCGATCGCCACGGCCAGCTGCCCGGCCTGCGCGAGCCGGTCAGCCCGCTGAGCAACCGATTGGAGAGGTGTCTGCGGTGATCCTGGCGATTGTCAGGATCACCGCGAATGACCCGATGGAGGTCAATACTCCATGAAGATGCGCTGCAGTTCCTTGGTGTCGTTGGTCGCGGTCAGCGCCACCGTAGCCAGGATGCGGGCTTTCTGCGGATTCAGGTCATGCGCGACCAGCCAATCGTACTTGTCGTCCGGCTGTTCGGCGTTGCGCAGCACGAAGCCACCGGCATTGACGTGCGACGAGCGGATGATGTGCAGGCCTTTGCCGCGCAGTTCCTGCAGGGTCGGTACCAGCGTGCCGGCGACGGAGCCGTTGCCCGGGCCGGCGTGGATGATGGCCTTGGCGCCCGTCTTGGCGAAAGCGCGGTAGGCGGTGTCATTCACGTTACCGGCGGCATAGGCAATCTCGACGAGTGGCAGGGCGTCGATCTTCTCGATGTCGAACTCGGACGTCGTCGTGTGACGCTTGTCGAGCTTGCGGAACCAGTAGCTCTTGCCTTCGACCACCAGACCCAGCGGACCCCACGGGCTCTGGAACGCATCGGGACGGATGTTGATCATCTTGCTCACGTCGCGGCCGCTGTTGATCGTGTCGTTCATCACCACCAGCGCGCCCTTGCCCCGCGCATCCTTGCTGCCGGCGACGGTGATGGCGTTGAGGAGGTTCAGCGCGCCGTCGGCCGAGATCGCGGTGCCCGGGCGCATCGAGGCAACGACGACGATCGGCTTCTCGGTCTTGACGACCAGGTTCAGAAAGTAGGCGGTCTCTTCGGCCGTGTCGGTGCCGTGGGTGATGACGATGCCATCGACGTCGTTCTGCTTGACCAGCGCGGCGACGCGCTTGCCGAGCGCCAGCAGGTTGTCGTTGCGGAAGCTCTCCGAGGCGATCTGGAAGACCTGCTCGCCGCGCACGGTGGCGATCTTTTCCAACTGGGGCAGGCCGGCGATCAGCTTGTCGACGGGCACCTTGGCGGCCTGATAGGTCGCGCTGTTCATCGCGTCGGCACCGGCACCGGCAATCGTCCCGCCGGTGGCCAGGATGACCACGTTGGGCTTGGCGGCTTCGGCGTGCGAGAACTGGGCGCCAAGAACGCCGCCCAGAAGGACCATGCTCAGGAACAGGGCACGGGCGAAACCGGAAAACTGGCGAAATCTCATTTCAATCTCCTTTCGTTTGACCTTCTCTTGAAGAGGACACGAAATCCAAAAGCATATGAGTCCCAGCGCTGCCGAGGGAGTATAGGAGCCTCGATCAAGGAGAGTCAACATCGAAACTGGCCCCGCTGTTCCTGGGCACCGCGATGAGAACCGCGAACCGCAGTGCCCGGAGGGCGCTGCGTTTGCCGCCTGAGGCGCCGTCCCACGCGCCAGCGGCGGCGCGCAGGCCCTGCAATCGCCGTCGACCCACAACAGGAGACCGCTGATGGCCAAGGCACCATGTCGTTGGAACGACCCGCTGCGGCTCGACGCACAACTGGGCGAAGACGAACGAATGATCCGCGACGCGACACGCGACTACTGCCAGGGTCGCCGGATGCCGCACGTCACCGAGGCCTTTTTGCAACGAGCGCAGCGACCCCGCCGTGTTCCGCGAAATGGGCGCACTCGGCCTGCTTGGCCCGACCATCCCGGCCAAGTATGGCGGCGCCGGGCTCAACCAGTCAGCTACGGCCTGATCGCGCGCGAGATCGAGCGCGTCGATTCCGGCTGCCGCTCGATGATGAGCGTGCAGTCTTCCCTGGTGATGCTGCCGATCTTCCGTTTCGCCAGCGAGGCGCTGAAGCGGCGCGACCTGCCGCAACTGGCGACCGGCGAGTGGATCGGCTGCGTCGGCCTGACCGAGCCGCACCACGGCTCCAATCCGGGCAGCATGGAAACACGGCCGCGCGCCGTCGACGGCGGCTACCGCCCGCACAGGGGTGCCCGACCCGCGGAGCAGCCGGGTGGCGAGACGAACGTCTGCGGTTCGGCGCCTGGACGCCGACCTTGGCGCCTTCCCCCCGGGCATGCGGCCGGCAACACATGCCACCGGCCGGATGGCGCGCGCTATGGTGCCTGGACGATCGCCGGCGGACTCCAGCTGCCCTGGCCGGCCGGAAGGATCGACGGTGGCTCGGCCCTTGGCCAATACAGCCGCATGACGAGGTAGATGGGACCGTCCGGTGCCGGCAGCCAGTTCGCCTCCTTGTCCTTGCCCGGCGAGTCCTTCTGGACGTACAGCGTCAGCGACCCATCCTTGTTCTTCTTCATCGCCGGCAACATCGGCGAGTTGATCAGGTAGCGGTTGATCGGGTTCTTGACCAGCAGCTGGTTCTTGCCGTCGTACATCGTCACCGACCAGAAAGCATTCACCGGTGGCAGCTGGTCCTTGGCAAAGCTCAGGGTGTACTTGTGGCTGCTACCGTCGAGCGGCGTGCCGTCGGCCAGCGTCTTGCTCATCGGATACATCGCCTCGACCGCGTCGTTGCCGTAGATGCCGGCACGGGCCGCCGCCGCCCGCAGCAACCAGTCGCCGTTGTAGAAGGCGCGATCGCCGAACGCCGCGCCCACGTTCCAGCCGTTGATCGCCTTGCCGAGCGTGGCGACGCGCTCGCTGACCTTGCTGTCGCCCTCCTTCATGCCGAGGAGGATCGCCGCCTTGTGTTCGAGCGAGAGGTCCTTGAACGCGAACTTCTTGCCCGGGCCGACGCCGATGCTGGCGAGCCGGGCGCGGATGGCTTCCTCGTCTGCGCCGGCCGGCGCGAATTGCAGCGCGGTGTCGAGGAACTCGAAGAACTCGGTCTTGACGAGATCCTTGTCGAACTTCGCCCAGGCGACCTCGGGCGCGGCGGGTGGCGCCGGCTGCTTGAGGAAGGCGGAAAGCGGCTGCAGCCTGTAGCCCTCCTGCACCTGGATCACGTTCGGCATGTCGGCCGCGTCGAACAGTTGCGTGCGGAAGACGGCGAGTGAAAAGTCGGTCGACGACTGGAACACCTTCCTGATCCCGGGCGGCGTCTCACCCTTCCAGCGCGGGCCGACGACGAGGTAGTCGCCGGCCTCGCTGCCCGTGGCGCGGCTGCCGATGTAGCCGAAATTGAAGGTGTTGCCATCAACCAGCATCACCGAGTAGTAACGCTTCCTGTCGACCGCCGGCACCGAGATCACCATCGGCTCTGCGCGCAGGTCCATCCACGCCAGCGAATACGGCGTGTCGCTGTTTGGCGTCGGGATCGCCGTGTCCTCGTAGGTGAAGACGCGATGCTCGTTGTACATCGTGTTGAACGGCGCCTTGTACTGTCCGGAGTTCCTGTCGATGATGTACTCGTACATGACGCCGTAGTTCATCACCAGCGGCAGGCCGTAGATGAACCCTTCCTCGGCAATGGCTTTGACTTCGGCGATGCTTGGCGCCGGGACGCCGCTGGCGACTTCCTTCTTCGCCGCCTGCGCGACCGGGTCTTCCTTTTTGCTGCAGCCGCCGAGCAGCGCCGCAGCCAGCAGCCCGAAGGCGACGAATTTCAGTGCATGTCGCATGCGATCACTCCGCAAGAGGTGGATGATGGGCTGGACGCGGCCCCTGTCGTGCGACCGCCCCGGGAGACGCCATCCGGCCGCCCGGCGCGAGTATCTCCGCTTCTGCCGACGGTCGTCAACCGGCGACTGCCGCGGCTCCTTGGCCGCACGACGGCAGTCCGCGCGCACCCTGCAGGCCGGTGGCCCGGCGTCCTGCCGGCGGGGGCGCGCCATCGCCGGCGGTTTCAACTGCCGCTGCCGAGGATGCGGACGATCTGGTCGAAAAACAGGCAGTAGGCGGCGATCGGCAACGGCAGGCCGAGCAGCGTGCCGCTGAGGTAGGCACGGAAAGGAATGCCCGACAGGCCGAGGGCGACGTTGAGCGCCGGCATCGTCTGGAACATCAGGCGCAGACCGGCGACGGCCAGCTCCGGCGCGGAGTCAAGCTGTGCGAACAACCGGCGCGCCCACGGCTGGTGGAATTCGCGCAGCGCGTCGCCACCGATCTGGCGAACGACGAGGAAGGTTGCGGCGCAGGCGGTGACGGCAGCGAGATAGGTCACCACCCCGCCGTGCGCCGGCCCGAGCGCCACCACCGCCGCCGCCAGGAAGAGCCAGCCCGGAACCTGCAGCAGGTTGCCGAGGGCGAACAGGCCGACGTAGATCAGGAAGCCCCATACCGGGTGCCGCAACAGCCCTTGCTGGATCGTCTCGGGGCTGAAGTGCTCGTCGGCGCCGAACATACCGAACGCAGCGACGAGCAGCCCCAGGAACGCGATGACTGCCAGCAGGCGACCGTGCCGCGCGAGGAGCAGACTGCCTTGCCGACCGGCGGTCATGGCGGCGTCACCGGCAGCGGCCCCGGCCGGCGTCGCCGGGCAGCCACAGCGGACCGGCCAGGGAGCGAGCGGCAACGGGACGACGCGCTGCCCGCCAGCGGCGTTGGCCCTCGCTCATGTGCGCAGCGCCGGCAGCGGCGTACCCTTCGGCACGAAGGCCAGCGCGATGCCGTTGTTGCAGTAGCGCTTGCCCGTCGGCGGTGGGCCGTCGTTGAAGACGTGGCCTTGATGGCCACCGCAGCGCGCGCAGTGATACTCGGTCCGCGGGTAGATCAGCTTGTAGTCGGTCGAGGTACCGATTGCCCCGGGCAGCGACTGCCAGAAACTCGGCCAGCCGGTCCCGCTGTCGTACTTGCTGGCGCTGTCGAACAGCGGGTTGGAACAGGCGGCGCAGACGTAGGTGCCGGCACGCTTCTCGTCGTTCAGCGGACTGCTGCCGGCGCGCTCGGTGCCCTCCTCGAAGAGCACCTGGTAGGCCGCCGGCGACACGAGCTGCTTCCATTCGGCACGGGTCTTCTGCAGCGGGAAGTTGCGGCCGGCGCCGCCGGCAACGGTGAAGGGCAGCATGCCGAGGCCAAACAGGGCGCCGGCGCCGGT
>JFAX01000010.1:118434-121329 GCA_000585015.1 Candidatus Accumulibacter adjunctus
TGTCTGCGGTTCATCGTTTCTCTTCTCCGGTTGGGCACAGGGCGGGCGCTGCAGCCGACGCCCGTTCGACCGCGCTGCAGCGCGGATGGTGCCCTTTCGTCGCCCGCGCAGGCGCTTTCCTTACGGCGCGCGGCACACGCTGGCGCGCTTTCGCTACACTCGCACCCCTCGATCCCAATACTGCCACCGCAACCAGCCATGCCCTCCTCCGAATCCGGCGCGCCAGACGAGATCCTGCTCGTCGGCGGCGGCCACAGCCACGTCATCGTCCTGCGCGAACTCGGTCTGCGGCCGCTTGCCGGCGCTCGCCTGACGCTCGTCTCGAGCGCCGCGCGCACACCCTACTCCGGCATGCTGCCCGGCTACGTCGCCGGCCATTACGACTTCGACCAGGTGCATATCGACCTGCCGCGGCTGGCGGCCTTCGCTGGCGCCCGCTTCGTCGCCGACGAGGTGATCGGCATCGATCGCGGCGCCCGCCTGGCTCACTGCCGCAGCGGCCGCAGCCTGTCATGGGACCTGCTGTCGATCAACGTCGGCTCGACGCCGCGCATCGACCTCGGCGCCGAAGGCAGAGCACATGTCGTTCCGGTGAAGCCGATCAGCGGCTTCAACCAGCGCTGGCTGGCGCTGCTGCAACGTGCGCGGCTGCTCGCCGCTGCCGGCGATGTGGCGGCACGACCGCTGACCATCGCCGTCGTCGGTGGCGGTGCCGCCGGCGTCGAACTGCTGCTCTCGATGCAGTACCGCCTGCGGCAGGAGTTCGCACAGCTGCGCGCCGACCCCGAGCGGCTGCACTGGCACCTGCTGACGCGCGACCGAGACATCCTGCCGACGCACTCGCGACCGGTACGGCAACACTTTCGCCGCGTGCTGAAGGCGCGTGGCGTCCGGCTCCACCTCGCCGCCGCAGTCGACGACGCCGGTGCCGGCTGGCTGCAGTGGCAGGGGACGGACGGCGCCGAGCGACTCGCTGCCGACGAGCTCGTCTGGGTGACGCGCGCCGGCGGCGCCGCATGGCTGCGCGACAGCGGCCTGGCGGTCGATGACGACGGCTTCCTGCGCGTCGGCGAGACGCTGCAGGTGGCAGGCGAGACGCACATCTTCGCCGCCGGCGACTGCGCGTCGATGATCGACCACCCGCGCGAGAAGGCGGGCGTCTTCGCCGTCCGCATGGGCGAGCCGCTGGCCGGCAACCTGCGGCGCGCCGTCGCCGGCCGCGCGCTCGTCGCCCATCGCCCGCAGCGCCGCTGGCTGGCGCTGATCAGCACCGGCGACCGCTACGCCGTCGCCTCGCGCGGCGCCTTCTCTACCGCCGGACACTGGGTCTGGCACTGGAAGGACTGGATCGACCGCCGCTTCATGCGCCTCTTTGCCGATCTGCCCGGAGGAAGCGCGTGAAGCCGCTGGCCGACGCAGCCGGACGACGCCGGTGCGCGCGATGAAGACGATCGGCCTCATCGGCGGCATGAGCTGGGAATCGACGCTGCCCTACTACCGGCAGATCAACGAAGGGGTCCGCGCCCGTCTCGGCGGCCTGCACTCGGCCAAGCTGATCCTCTACAGCGTCGATTTCCACGCGGTCGAGCGGCTGCAGCAGGCCGCCGACTGGGACGCCGCCGGCACCCTGCTGGCACGCGCCGCGGTCGCGCTGCAGGCGGCCGGAGCCGACTTCCTCCTGCTGTGCACCAACACCATGCACCGCGTCGCCGGCGCCATCGAAGCGGCGGTGACGATTCCCCTGCTGCACATCGCCGACCCGACGGCAGCGGCAGTGCAGGCGTCCGGCCACACCACCGTCGGCCTGCTCGGCACCCGCTTCACCATGGAAGAGCCGTTCTACCGCGAGCGCCTGCAACAGCTCCACGGCCTGCGCGTGGTCGCTCCCGGCGCCGCCGCGCGTGCCGCCATCCATCGCATCATCTACGACGAACTCTGCCGCGGCATCATCCGCCGCGAGTCGCGCGAACGCTACCGGCAGGCGATCGACGAACTGGCAGCGCAGGGGGCGCAGGCGATCATCCTCGGCTGCACCGAAATCGCGCTGCTCGTCGGTGCCGACGATTCTCCGCTGCCGCTGTTCGACACCGCCGCGATCCACGCGCAGGCGGCGGTCGACCGGGCTCTGGCCTGAAGCGGCGGTGAATTCCGTTTCATCACGGTCTCCGGCAATGGTTGGGAAGCCGAATGGGCCGGTCAAGTATAGGGACCGGCCGCGAAGCGAGTCAATCGTCGGCATGCTGCCGCCAGCCGGCGGCAGCGCATGCAACACTACAGGGCGCGTAAGTTCCTGCCGGCGACGGCGACGAAACAAGGCCAGCCGCGCCCGGGTGCCCGGGCCAGCCGGGCTTTGCCAGCTCGGCGCAGCAGACGGCCGCCAACGGAGGAATCCGCATGAACCGCAAGAAGATCGTCATCCTCGCCCTGATCGTCGTCGCCGTCGTCGCCTACTTCCAGCTCGGACTCGGCCAGTACCTCAGCCTCGATGCGCTGAAGGCGCAGCAGGCGGCGCTCGGCGATTACCATCGGCAGCACCCGTGGCAGGTTGCCGGCCTCTATTTCCTCGCCTACATCGCGGTCACCGCGCTCTCGCTGCCCGGCGCAGCGCTGCTGACCCTCGCCGGTGGCGCCATATTCGGCCTGCTCTGGGGCACCGTCATCGTTTCCTTTGCCTCGTCGATCGGCGCCACGCTGGCCTTTCTCGCCGCGCGCTTCCTGCTCCGCGACTGGGTCGGCGGGCGCTTCGGCCAACGCCTCAAGGCGGTGGACGAAGGCATCCGGCGCGACGGCCCGTTCTACCTGTTCACCCTGCGCCTGATCCCGGTCTTCCCCTTCTTCCTGGTCAATCTGCTGCTCGGACTGACCGCCATGAAGGCGCGCACCTTCTACTGGGTC
>JFAX01000010.1:122368-125331 GCA_000585015.1 Candidatus Accumulibacter adjunctus
TGCTGCTCGAGCACCAGGCGAAGGAGTTCCTCATCGAGCACGGCGAGAAGATCCTGGTCGCCGAACATGCCGGCAGCGCGGTCCGCATCGCCTTCGACGTCGTGCTGGTGGCACTCGGCCGCATCGGCAACCTCAGCGGCTACGGACTCGAGGAGCTCGGCATCGCCGGCGAGCGCACGGTGGCGATCAACGAGTTCCTGCAGACGCGCTACCCGAACATCTATGCCGCCGGTGATGTCGCCGGGCCGTTCCAGTTCACCCACACCGCCGCGCACCAGGCGTGGTACGCCTCGGTCAACGCCCTCTTCGCGCCGTTCCGCAGTTTCCGTGCCGACTACTCGGTGATACCGTGGTCCACCTTCGTCGAACCCGAGGTCGCCCGCGTCGGCCTCAACGAACAGGAGGCGAAGGAGCGCGGAATCGCCTGCGAGGTCGCCCGCTACGACCTCGACGACCTCGACCGCGCGATCGCCGACGGTGAGGCGCATGGCTTCATCAAGGTGCTGACCGTTCCCGGCAAGGACCGCATCCTCGGCGTCACGATCGTCGGCGAGCACGCCGGCGACCTGATCGCCGAATACGTCCTGGCGATGAAACAGGGCATCGGCCTGAACCGCATCCTCGGCACGATCCACATCTACCCGACGCTCGCCGAAGCGAACAAGTACGTCGCCGGCGTCTGGAAGAAGGCGCACGCGCCGGCAGGGCTGCTGCGCTGGGTCGAACGCTGGCACAGCTGGCGGCGGGGCGGCGGCTGAGACCCCGGGAAGGAATCGTCGCGCACAGGCCGCGATGCAAGGCGCTGTGGGGCAAACGACGAGACGGATCAATGTGACGGTCGCCAGCAGGCATCCGAGTTTGCCAGCACAATGACCAGTCGGTGGCGGGTGCCGGACTATCATCGCGCGCGATGCCGCAGCAACATGGGCCGACGATGTTCCCGGTGCCCACCGCGGCGGCGGCCCGGATGCTAGCGGAGATCGACCCGGCAGCGCCAGAGCGGATGGCCGGCAGCGAGGTACTTGCGCTCGAAGGGGGTCATCGGCGCGAGCGGAACGTAAGCCTCGCAGGTTGCCGCGTGTCCGCTCAGCAACTCGACTGCAAGAGAGAACTCGGCAATGTAGATCGGCCAGTTGCTGCGGCATTCGAGGGCACCGGCAAGCGCCAGCACGGTCGGGAAAACCGCGTGCCCGTGCCAGCGCCGGCCGACGTGGCGGATCTTCGGCCAAGGGTTCGGATAGAGCAGATAGTGGCGATCGAGCTGGCCGCCGGCGTCCCGCAGCAAGCGCCAGTAATCGACGAGATCGGCGCGTACCAGATCGAGGTTTTCCGGCCAGCCGGCGGTGCCGCGGCGAGCGCGTGCCAGGCGCACCGCCGACTGGTCGATGCCGATCACGTAGTGATCCGGGAAGCGCCGGGCGAGCGCGATGCTGCTCTCGCCGACCCCGCAACCCGAGTCGAGAATCAGCCGGGAACCGCCCGCGAGGCGCTGATAGCGCTCGAAGCTGTCGGCAAAGGCATACCGGCTGTGTTCGGCACAGGGTTTGCGGAAGGGAGCCCGGGAATGGCGATCGAGCAACCGCCGCAGGTGCCGATGGACGGCATCCTGGCCGCTGACCGGCAAGCGCGAGTCAGCCGGCATCGGGCGGCCGGCCGTCACCCGCGGCCGCCAATACCCCGTGCTGCCACAGCCGCTGGTTGACCTCGTCCACGGTGCGCAACGGGCGAATCGCCAGGAAGAGCGCAGCAGCCCCGGCGAAGTTCGGCCGCAACGCTGCCAACCACAGCTTCAGACGTCCGGGCGCGTGTTGCGGCGCAACCTTGGCACAGACCTGCTGCCAGTACGACGCCAGCAGGGGCAGCAGTTCCTGCCAATCGGCGCTGCGATCGACCTCACCGTCGTCGTCCTCGCCGGCCATCACCCGCCGGATGTTGCGGGCAAGAAAAGGATCGGCGACGGCGCCACGGCCGAGCATCACATCACGGCAGCCGCTGACGGCACGGCAACGCCGATAGTCGGCGATCGTCCACACGTCGCCGTTGGCCGCGACGGGCTGCGCCACCACCTCGCAGATGCGGGCCACCCACTCCCAGTGCGCCGGCGGCCGGTAGCCTTCGGCCCGTGTGCGGGCATGCACGACCAGCGAATCGACACCACCATCGGCCAGCGCCCGCGCACATTCGAGCGTCCGCGACGTATCACGGACACCGAGCCGCATCTTGGCCGAAAACGGCATGCCTGCCGGTACCGCACGCCGTACCGACGACGCAATGCGGAAAAGTTGCTCGGGGTCGGCAAGCAGGGTCGCGCCGCCACCATGACGATTCACCTTCGCCGCCGGACAGCCAAAATTGAGGTCGATCCCCGCCGGTGCCAGGCGGGAGAGTTGTCCGGCGTTGTCGGCCAGGCAGTTCGGGTCGCTACCGAGCAGTTGCACGACCAACGGCGTCCCCGCCCGGGTGCGGCCGGACCGCGCGAGCTCCGGGCAAACGCGGACGAAGCTTCGTTGCGGCAGCAGGGTGCCGGAAACGCGAATGAACTCGCTGACCGCCAGATCGTAGCCGCCGACCCGCGTCAGGACATCGCGCAGTACGTCGTCGAGCAGACCTTCCATCGGTGCAAGCAGCAATCGACTCATCTCTTTCCGCCATTCTCTCCGCGATTGTACCCGCCACGGCAGCGAGAGCGCGCTTCGCCATCGACCACTTCTCCCGATGCGGCGTGGTCAGCGCAGCCGGCAAGGCGCCGCACGGCGGCAGGTGGATGAGGAGGCTGAGACAGCCCTGAAGCATCACCCGCGCACCCCAGTCTTGGCAAGGCTTGGCGGCCACCGCAAAAAAAAACTTTCGCAAAGGGGGGCTAGACAATTTTCGAGGCCTTTGGCAGAATAGGCTGAGGTTGGCGGATCGGCGTTTCTGGTAGAGGTTCTGCGATGGAGGTGATGAGGCCGAACGGTTGGGTG
>JFAX01000010.1:127763-140740 GCA_000585015.1 Candidatus Accumulibacter adjunctus
GGCAGGGTCATGCTTCAGGGCTGAGGCTGAGACGATTGCTTCCCGCTGCGCGCCGTTTGGCGATAGACTTCAACGCCAGCGTCGTGCGAGCATGGTCACCAGGGGGGTGACGGATGGGAGAAGCATTGCCGCGCCGTTTCTGTCTGCCAGGATGAGCGACCCGAAGAATCCACTCGAAGTGGCCCGTGAAACGTTCAGACTGCTGTCTGAACGCAAGCTGCTGCCGACGCCGGCGAACTACCAGGCATGCTACAACGAGGTCGCCAGACTACCCAACGTCGCCGGGTTTCCCGAGGCACCGATGCGCCAGCTCGCCGCCGCTCTCGGCAGACTGAGCCCGCCAGCAGACCAGCAGCAGCTCGCCGCGCTCGAAGCGGCGATCGCCAGGCGCAGCTGGCAAGGCGTCCAGGAGGCTCTGCTCACGTTCACATCCAGGAACCAGCCGGCCACCGTCAACCAGATGCATGAATCGGCAAGCAGCAGCGGCAGCGCGCCGGCGCTGCTCGTGGGTCTGCTGCCGCCCCTGATGCACCTGATCGAAAGCCTGCTGCCGAGCCTCTGCCAGGACGATGACTCCCTGCTGGCACAGGGAAGGCAGCTTCTGCAAACGCTTGCGGCCCAGACGGACGACCACCAGCAACTGCTGCCCCGACTGGCTGCCTTCAGCCAGCGCATCTCGCTGATCGCCGAGGAACAGGGCGAAGTCCGGTTGACACTCCTCAAGCTGCTGCAACTGATCGTCGACAACATCGCGGCGCTCAGCGTGGATGAGCGAAGTGTTCGCGGTCAGATCGATACCCTCGCCCGGGCGGTGCTGCCGCCGCTCACGCTGCGCCGCCTCGACGACGTCGAACGCCGCCTGCAGGACGTCATCGGCCGCCAGCGCGCGGCCAAGGAGCGCGCGCTGGCCGCCCAGGAGGCGATGCGCACGATGCTGGCGGCGTTCATCGACCAACTTGCGATGATGAACCAGTCGAGCACGGACTTCCAGGACGACCTCGAGGCAAGCGCGCTGCTCATCGCCGAAGTGCAGACGATCGAGGACCTGACGCCGCTGCTGCAACGGGTACTGCATGCCACTCGCTCGATGGCGGCGGATACCGCCGCTGCGCGCGACCAGCTGGGTGAACTCCAGACCCGGGTTGTCGACACGAACGCCGAACTCACCCGGCTGCACGAGGAGTTGCAGCAAGCGAGCGCCTCGGCACGCCACGACCCCCTGACCGACGTGCTCAACCGGCGCGGGCTCGACGAAGCGCTGGCGCGTGAGGTGGCCAGCATGCGTCGCAAGAGCGAGCAGCCGCTCTCGCTGTCGCTGCTCGACGTCGACAACTTCAAGCAGATCAACGACCGTCTGGGGCACGCAACGGGCGATGATGCCCTCGTCCACCTGGTGCAGGTCGTCCGGCAGCACATGCGGCCGGTCGACACCCTGGCACGCTACGGCGGCGAGGAGTTCGTGATCCTGATGCCCGATACCCGCCTGGCAGAGGGGATGACGGCCATGCAACGACTGCAGCGGGAACTGACGAGGAACTTCTTCCTCGCCGGCAACGAGAAGATCCTGATCACCTTCAGCGCCGGTGTCGCCGAGCTGCATGCGGAAGAGTCCGGCGAGGAGGCGATCCGGCGGGCGGACCAGGCCATGTACCTGGCGAAACGCGCGGGCAAGAACCGCGTCATGGGCGGCTGAAGGGGAACCGCCACCCACAAGTGACGAACGGCGATCGGCAGCGCAGCGCCGATGCGCGGTGGCTGCGCCGCCCGCTCGCCCGGATCAGGGCACCAACTGCGCGAGGGGCAGGATCAGGCTGAACCGCGCGCCACCCTGCGCGCGGTTGCAGACCTCGAGGCGACCTCGATGCCGCTCGACGATGCCATAGCTGATCGACAGGCCGAGCCCGGTGCCCTGCCCCACGGGCTTGGTGGTGAAGAAGGGATCGAACACTCGCGACAGGTCGGCCGGGTCGATCCCGGGCCCGTTGTCGTCCAACTGCACGCAGACCGTGCGGTCGGCAATGATCGCGGCGATCTCGAGTTGCGGTGAGCGGCAGCCAGAGGTGGCATCGCGGGCGTTCAGCACCAGATTCATCAGCACCTGCTGCATCTGTCCCGGAGATCCCGTGACCGGCAGCTCGGCCGGCAGATCGACCTTGACCTGGAAGCCCGATGGTCCCGAGCGCGTCACCCAACGAACCGCCCGCGCGACGACCTCGGCGAGATTGAACGGCTCGTCGACCGTCCGATCGATGGCCGAGAAGCGCTTGAGTCCGTCGACGATGTCTCGCGTTCGCTCGCCACCCTCGGTCATGCCGTCGAGCAGAGGTTCGAGGTCGGCCATGATGCGGTCGATGCGCAGTTCCTGCCGCAATCGATCGACTTCCGGCGAGCGCTGGCAGTCGTCCGAGTGAACCGCCTCGATGTAGCTCTGCAGGCGAGCGGCGTAGCGGCGAAAAGCCAGGACGTTGCCGAGGACGAAGCTGATCGGGTTGTTCAGCTCATGCGCGACGCCGGCTACCAGACGGCCGAGCGATGCCATCTTCTCCGCCTGTACGAGCTGCTGCTGCGTCCGTTTGAGATCCTCGTGCGCCTGTCGCAGGGCATGGTAGGCACGCCGCAGTTCGCCGACCGGACGGCCGGTGACGACCATGCCGACCAGCTTGCCCGTACCCGACAGCCGCGGCGTACAGTTCAGCGAGACGGGCAACGGGCTGCCGTCACGGCCGCTGATCAGCAGTTCGCAATCCTGTACGGCAGCCGGACGGGCCGCCGAGAAGAAATCGCGCGCCCGCTGCCGCGAACCTTCGTCGGCGAACAGCTCGGCCAGCGGTCGCCCGCGCAGCTGGCTCTCATCCTGGCCGATGCAGCGTCGCAACGAGTCGTTGACCTCCTGGATGGTACCGTGACGGTTGCAGACGATGAGGATGTCGGACATCGAAGCGAGAACGCTTTCGATGAACTGCTGCGAGTCCTCGAGGGCAGCGTTCTTCTGTTCGAGCACCACTTCGTACTGCAGGAGGTCGTTGTAGACCTCGTCCATCTTGCGAATGACCTCGACCCAGACCGTTTCGTCGACTTGCTCAAGGCCCGCCCGCGCCTCGGCGAGCGCATCGGGGCCGGGCACGGTGCACCGCTTCGCCGGCGTGGGCGATCGATCAGGTCCTGCCATCGCAGCACCGGCAACGGTACACCGCTGCAGCGGTCGCCGCCCGACCCGTGCGCGGGCCGCTGCGCTCGTTCGCCACGACGGACACCAGCGACCCGTGCGCGACGCGGCGGCAAGTACCAGGAAGACGGGAACGGTCCATGCGCTGATCGTAGGGCCAATTCCTGGCGGCCGCAACACTATCGTCGCGCGGTGGCGCCTGCCTTGAGCGGCCAAACAGCGGCACACGGCGGCAGTGACCGGTCTTTCGCCCCCGACACGACGGGGTGGAAGGCAACTTTCCAGTGCAAATGAAAAGAGCAAGGCCCCTGCTCGCCAAGGAACCCCGGGGCAGCAAACAAGTTCCTGTTTTTGTTCAAGTCCTTCGCTTGGCACAGTTCTTGAGTGCGGTTCCCGCAGGAGCGGCTGCGCACTTCCCCGCGCAGTCGGTGGCAAGCTCCCGACCGGCGGTCGGACGACGAGAGAAGGGACAGAAGATGGCAAACAGCAGTCTGCTGCGGCTCGAAGGTGACTCGCGTATCGCCGTGGCAAGCGACCGGCTCGGCATGCGGCGGCGCGAGTTCCTGCAATTCTGTGCCACGCTGGCAGCCGGCCTGGGCTTGCCGCCGGGGGCCGATGCTGCGGTCGCCGAGGCGGTAGCGAGCAAGAAGCGGCCATCGGTGATCTGGCTGCACTTTCAGGAGTGCACCGGCTGCAGCGAATCGATGCTGCGCGCCGAGCATCCGACGCTGGAAAAGCTGATCCTCGACGTGATTTCGCTCGACTATCACGAGACGCTGTTTGCCGCCGCCGGTCATCAGGCCGAGCAGGCGCGCAAGAAGGCGATGGCGGACAACAAGGGAGGCTACGTCCTCGTCGTCGAGGGAGCGATCCCGACCCGCGACGGCGGCATTTACTGCAAAGTCGGCGGCCAGACTGCGATCGCGCTGACCAGGGAGTGTGCGGCCGATGCGGCAGCGGTGATCGCCATCGGCTCATGCGCCAGTTGGGGCGGCATGCCCGCAACCGATCCAAACCCGACCGGCTCGTCCGGAGTCGCTGCGGTGCTGGGCAAACCGGTGGTCACGATTCCGGGTTGCCCGCCGAACCCCTACAACTTCCTGTCGACCGTCGTCCATTTCCTGGCATTCGGCAGCCTGCCGGCAGTCGATGACCTGGGCCGGCCAAAGTTTGCCTACTCGCGGCTGATTCACGAAAGCTGCGAGCGTCGCGCCCATTTCGACGCCGGCCGCTTTGCCGTCGAGTTTGGCGACGAGGGGCACCGCAAGGGATATTGTCTCTACAAGCTGGGCTGCAAGGGACCTGAGACCTACGCCAACTGCCCGACCGTCCTCTTCGGCGATGCCGGCGCCGGCACCTGGCCGATCGGCTGCGGTTGCCCGTGCTTCGGCTGCAGCGAGCAGGGCGTCGGCTTCAGCAAGCCGCTGCACATGCTGGCCAAGGTGAAGAACGTCGAGCCGCCGCAACAGTACCCGCGCATCGTCGAGGAGCAGGGCATGGGCGCGACGCTCGGGTCGGCCGCCATCCTCGCCGCGGTCGCCGGCGCAGCCGCCGGCGGCACGGCGATGGTGGCACGCAACCTGGGCCTGTCACACAAGGCCGAAGAAGCCGAACGCGCCAAGGCTGCCAGCAAGACGACGGAGACGGAGGCCTGACATGAAAACACCAGTGCGCAAAAAGCGAGCCGTGCCGGACGGCCGCCGCCGCTTCCTCAAGGGTTGTCTCGGGACCGTCGGTGCCGCCGTCGCTGGCGCCACCGTCAGCGAGCGGGCCGCCGCGCGCGAGACCTACCAGCGGCCAGCGGAAGCGCTCGGCCTGCTCTACGACGCCACCCTGTGCATCGGCTGCAAGGCCTGCGTCGCCGCCTGCAAGCGGGCGAACGACAACCCGCCCGAATTCTCGACCACCGACAAGCTCTGGGATACGCCGCTCGACACCAGCGGCTACACCTTCAACATCATCAAGATGTACCGCAGCGGGACGATGGCGACGAAGGACGACGAGGAAAACGGCTATGCGTTCATGAAGACCTCATGCATGCACTGCGCCGACCCTTCCTGCGTCTCTGCCTGCCCGGTGACGGCAATGACCAAGGACGTGACGACCGGCATCGTCGCCTACGATCCCGAAGCCTGCGTCGGCTGCCGCTACTGCGTCGTCGCCTGCCCCTTCGGCATTCCGAAGTATCAGTACGATTCGCCGACCGGCAAGA
Source organism: Candidatus Accumulibacter adjunctus (assembly GCA_000585015.1). GTDB lineage: Bacteria > Pseudomonadota > Gammaproteobacteria > Burkholderiales > Rhodocyclaceae > Accumulibacter > Accumulibacter adjunctus. The sequence goes on from JFAX01000010.1 coordinate 133,142, forward strand.
TAGGCAAGTGCGAGCTCTGCCGGCATCGCTACAAGGATGGTCACTACTCGGCCTGCGCCGAGGTCTGTCCGACCGGTGCAACCCTCTACGGGCGCACCAGCGATCTGCTCGTCGAGGCGAAGCGCCGCCTCGCACTCACCCCCGGCAGCGTCACCACCTATCCGCGCGGCAACCTCAGCGGCGGGCCGCAGCAGAGCTACGAAGGCAAGGTCGGCAACTACAAGCAGCACGTCTACGGCGAGACCGAATACGGTGGCACGCAGGTCCTGAAGCTCTCGGCGGTTGACTTCGCGAAGGTCGGCATGCCGTACCTGCCGCCGAAGTCGTCGGCATCAACCTCGGAGACCATCCAGCACACGCTCTATGGCGGACTGTTGATGCCCTTCGCGGTGCTCGGCGCACTGACCTACGTCGCCAAGCGCAACGTCCATCATGAGGATGACGAGGCGCCGCCGGCAGAGCCACCCGGCAGGGAGGAATCATGAGCGCGCAGCAACATGCCCGGCCAGCACCGGTCGGCGGCAGCCTCTTCAATGCCACGACGCTCGTCTGTGGCATCCTGATGGCGATCACGGCGACGATCATCATCGTCCGTCTGTTCTTTGGCCTGAGTTCGACGACCAACGTCAACGACGGTTACTCCTGGGGCATCTGGGTCGTGGTCGATGTCTTCATCGGCTCGGCCCTCGCCTGCGGCGGCTTCTGCATGGCCCTGCTCGTCTACATCTTCAACAAGGGCAAGTATCATCCGCTGGTGCGGCCGGCGCTGCTCGGCAGCCTGTTCGGATATACCTTCGCCGGTGCTGCGATCACCTTCGACCTCGGTCGCTGGTGGAACTTCTGGCACATCTTCTGGCCGGGCTACTTCAACGTGAACTCGGTGATGTTCGAAGTCGCCGCGTGCATCACGCTCTACATCATCGTCATGTGGATCGAGTTCTCGCCGGTCTTCCTGGAAAAGCTCGGTTTGCGCGACGCGCGCCGCAAGCTCGAGAAGTCGCTCTTCTTCTTCATCGCACTCGGCTGCGTGCTGCCGATGATGCACCAGGCGTCGTTGGGAACGATGCTCGTGGTCATGGGTGATCAGGTCCACCCGCTCTGGCAGACGCCGATCCAGCCCTTGATCTACCTGCTGTCGGCGATCATGCTGGGCTATGGCGTGATCCTCTTCGAGTCGTGTGTCGCTGCCTCGGCGTACCGGCGGCAGATCGAGGTCAGCCTGCTCAATCCGATGGCGAAAGTCATGCTCGGCATCATCGCCCTGTTTCTCGTCGTTCGCTTCACCGATGTCGCCGTGCGTGGGGCGTTGCCCGAGGCCTTCCGCGCCAACCATGTCGCCCTGACCTTCTGGGCCGAGAACCTGTGCCTGGTGGCGACCTTCCTGTTGATCGGCACGGTCGAGGCGCGGCGCAATCCGGCCCGCCTGTTCCTCGCCGGGATCACGGTCATGCTGAGCGGCATCCTGCTGCGCCTCAACGGCTTCCTGATCGCTTTCAATACCGGACCGGGCTGGAGCTACTTCCCGTCGGTTCCCGAACTTCTGGTCACCATCGGCATCTTCGCCGCGGAAGTTTTCGGCTACATTTACATCACCCGCCGCTTCCCGGTCCTGCCGCGTGAAGAAACCTACGCCCAGCCAGCGCACGGCTGAGGCCGCTTTCAGGAGACAACGAGATGTCGCAAAGAGTCACGATTGATCCGGTGACGCGGATCGAAGGTCATCTGCGCGTCGATGTGGAAGTAGATGGCGGCAAGGTGAAGAAGGCGTGGGCGTCGGGGCAGATGTGGCGAGGCGTCGAGAACATCCTGATCGGTCGCGATCCGCGTGACGCCTGGGCGATCACGCAGCGCATCTGCGGCGTCTGTACGACGGTGCACGCGCTGGCCTCGGTCCGCTCGGTCGAGAACGCCCTGCAACTGGAATTGCCGGTCAACGCCCAGTACATCCGCAACATGATCATCCTGGCGCACGCGGTGCATGACCACATCGTCCATTTCTACCATCTCTCGGCGCTCGACTGGGTCGACGTCACGAGTGCGCTGAAGGCCGATCCGGCGAAGGCCGCCAGCCTCGCCGAGAGCCTCTCGTCGTGGTCCGGCAACAGCAAGGCCGAGTTCAGCAAGGTGCAGCAACGTCTTTCGGGATTCGTCGGGACCGGTCAGCTGGGCATCTTCACCAACGGCTACTGGGGACATCCGGCGATGAAGCTGCCGCCGGAGATCAACCTGATCGCCGCCGTCCACTATCTGCAGGCACTCGAGGTGCAACGCCACGCCAACAAGGTGGTCAGCATTCTCGGCGGCAAGACGCCGCACATCCAGAACGTCGTCGTCGGCGGCGTCGCGAATGCACTGGCCGTCGACTCGCAGGCCGTCCTCACCGTCGAGCGCCTGCTCGCCGTCAAGGACTGGATCGACCAGCTCGCCGACTTCGTCAAGAATGTGTACCTCATCGACGTGGCGGTGGTCGGCGGATCCTATCCCGAGTGGACGCAGATTGGCCGCGGCATCGTCGACTACCTTTGCGTACCCGACATCCCGCTCGACGGCAGGAACAAGGAGTTCGCCCTGCCCGGCGGCCACATCGCAGGCGGTGACCTGGCGAGCTTCAAGCAGATCAGGACGCACGACGATGCGTATTTCAAGGATGGCGTTAGCGAGTCGGTCAAGCATTCATGGTACGAAGGCGGCAAGGGTCCGCTGCATCCGTACAAGGGGGAAACACGACCGCAATACACCGACTTCCAGGATGACGGGAAGTACTCGTGGCTGAAATCGCCAACCTTCTACGACAAACCAATGCAGGTCGGCCCGCTGCCACGCGTACTGGCGATGGTCGCTGCCGGACACAAGCCGACGATCGACTATGCAACGCACGCGCTCGAACTGGTGTCGACGGTGGCGAAGACCAAGGTCGGCCTCGACGCGCTGCACTCGACGATCGGGCGTCATGCCGCACGTGCCGTCGCCTGCGCAGTCGAGGTGGACGAACTCGCCCGGCAATGGGATCTGCTGCTGGCAAGCATGGCCAAGGGCGACCTGAAGACCTTCAACAAGCCGGTTTTCCCGCAGGGCGAAATCACCGGCGTCGGCATGCACGAAGCTCCACGCGGCGTCCTCTCGCACTGGATCGTGATCCGGGACGGCAAGATCAGGAACTACCAGTGCGTCGTACCGACGACGTGGAACGCTGCGCCGCGCAACGAGCGGGACGAACCCGGCGCTTACGAGGCATGCCTCGCCGGAACGCCGGTGGCGATTCCCGATCAGCCGCTCGAGGTCCTGCGTACGGTGCATTCCTTCGATCCCTGCCTGGCCTGCGCGGTACACGTCGTGGACCAGGAAAGGCAGCCGCTCGTCCGGGTCAAGGCGGCCTGATGCGGCTGCCAGCCGAGCCGCCGCGGGGCACCGCTGCAGCGGCCCCGACCTGACGATTCGTGCAAGCGCGATCGAGCATGCGCGTCGTGGTCCTCGGGGTGGGCAACGTTCTCCTGAGCGACGAGGGGCTTGGCGTTCGGGCGGTCGAACGTCTGCAGCGGACCCATCGCCTGCCGCCCGAGGTTGAAGTGATCGACGGCGGCACATCGGGGATGGAACTGCTCGAGCAAATCGAGGGAATCGACGCCTTGATCATGGTCGACGCGATCCGCGCCGGTGCGCCCCCGGCAACGCCGATCCGACTGGCTGGGGAAGCGTTGCCGGTGTTCTTCCGCACCAGGCTGTCACCGCACCAGGTTGGTCTGAGCGACGTCCTGGCCAGCCTCGAGTTCCTCGGCAGGTCGCCGCGTCACATCTGCATCCTCGGCCTGCAGCCGCAATCCCTCGCCTTGGGGATGGAACTGAGCCGCGAAGTCGAGGAAGGCATGCCCGCGCTCCTCGGCATGGTCACAGCCGAACTGGCTTCGCTCGGGCTGGCCGCGCCGGCAAAGAGCTGCGGAGGAAGCTGAGATGTGCCTGTCGCTGCCGATGCAGGTCGTCGCCCACGCCGACCCGACGGGCGAGGTCGCCATCGTCGAGCGGCGGGACGGTGAGGAACTGCGGCGCGAACGCGTCAACATGCTGCTGCTTGGCCGGCAGGCGATCGGCACTTGGGTGCTTGTCTCGCTCGGACTGGCGCGGGAGGTCGTCGACGACGATCAGCGAGCGCTGATCGAAGACGCGCTGTCGGCCGTGCAGGCTGTCCGCAGCGGCAGCTATGATGCCGAACGGCACTTCGGCGACCTGCTGCACGCCCGGTCACAGAGGGACGGCCCCTGATGATTCGCAGGCGCGCGTTCGAGGCGGCACAACCGCCACCGGCCCGGCCAATCGACGAGGATCCGGCGCGACGAGTCGAGGCGAAGTACCTCCGCCTCTGGACAACCAGCATGCGCGACCTGCCGTTCGTCAATCCCGCCCTGTCGGTCGAGGCGATCGGCTTTCGCCGCCATGGCTCGACCGGCGAATCCCTTGCCGGCACGACGAGCAGCGCCACAGGCGACTGGATCGGCGCCGTCATCACGCCATGGGTCATCGGCCTCCTGCTGTTGCCTGGTGGCGGCAGCCTGTGGTCTGATCGGCGCCCGGGAGACCGCTGTCACGTCACGTTTCCGATCGGTCCGATCGAGTTCATCGCCGACTACGAGCCTGACGCGGACCTGCCGGCGTACCAGTACTGCCCGCTCTTTGCCCCCCCGAGCCGCTTTGCCTCGCAGATCGCCGCCCAGGCGGCGGCAACGGCGGCGCTCGACGCCTTGCTGAAAGGCGGCGCGAGCGAAGACCCGGCGAGCATCCCCGCGGCCGGGCAGCGTGAGTCCTCCCGCCGCGCCTTCCTGCGGCGATTCGTCAAGACCTGAGGGTCCTTGAAGCAACCGCCACGAGCCCCGGCCCGAATGCCAGGCGCGAGCGAGCAGGAAGGGCAGTAGAGCCGCCGCCGGTCGCGCAGCCGGCGCCCTCCTCGGCCGCGAACCGATCTCAGCCGGCGCGCGAGTCAAGCCACACATCCAGCCCTTGCGCATTGAGGTCGAGATCAGTGGCGAAAAGCTCGAGCACCTGTGCCGTGGGCAGCGCGCAGCCAAAGCGCTCAGCTTCGACCAGAAGCAGTTCCTGCAGTCCCGCGCGAATCCTCGCTCGCCGCTCGCTGCCGGCCGCCTCGACAAGACGGGCGATGCGGACATGCTCGTCGATCAGCTCGTGCAGGCGTACCCCCTTGGCTGCCACATCGCGCACCTGGCTGTAATGCGTCAGGTACATCACTTCCGGCGCATGGCTGAGCAGCAGATCGAGCGATGCATGCATGGCCACCGGATCGAACTGCACCGGCGTCGTCGTCGGAAAGATGAACTGCCTGCCATCCCGGTCCAGCTCGCGATAGGACAGCCCGAAGATGTCTCCGGTGAAGAAACTCAAGCTGCGGCGGTCGTACACGCTGATGTGGTGCCGGGCGTGACCCGGAGTGTCGAGACACAGCAGCTCCCGACCCGCCAGATCGACGCGCAGGCCGTGCGTCGCCGGGATGATCCGCCGCTCGGCGATCGGCAGGATCTCGCCGTACAGCTTCCTGACCGCAGCCACACCGTAGACGGCAGCGACACCCGCGACCAGCCGCGACGGATCGACCATGTGCGCGACACCGCGCGGATGCACCAGCAGCCTTGCGTTCGGCAACACGCGCATCAGGCTGCCCGCACCGCCCGCATGATCGAGGTGAATGTGGGTCAGGATGAGGTAATCGACCGCTTCGGGCAACAAACCGAATGCGGTCAGGGCTGCCAGCAGCGGCTGCACGGACGCGTTGCTGCCACTGTCGACGATGGCCACCCGGCCGTCCTCGACGATCAGATGGACGGCCGCGAGCAGCGGGCGCACGTAGCCCGCGTCGACGGAATGGATGCCGTGCTCGTAGGAACGGAGAGAATTCATCCCGATGGTTTCCTTTTTTGCAGGCGAGGATTATAGTTGCCATGGCGCCGTAGTGACGACACATCCGATTCTTGGCTTTGCCCGCACTTGATCATGACGCACTTCTTTGCTGACGATGGAGAAAAGATCCACGTCCAGCTCAGCGGCGATGGCCCGCCAATCATCATGCTGCACGGCTGGACCGCCAGTCATCTGGAGTGGGCGCCGTTCCTCGACCAGTTGACGCCGCATCATCGCGTGCTCCGCTGGGACGCACGCGGCCATGGCGGCCACCGACTCACGCGCGACACGGTGCCGACGGTGCAACGAATGGCCCGTGATCTGCACAACCTGATCGACCACTACCAACTCGATCGGCTGGTCGCAGTCGGTCACTCGATGGGCGCCCTCACGCTCTGGCAGTACATAGAGGAACACGGCTGCAGTCGACTCAGCAAGGTCTGCTTCCTCGACCAGTCGCCGAAACTGCTGACCGACGCCGAGTGGCTGAACGGCATCTACGGTGATTTCGACCGCGAACGTTCAGCCGCATTCCTCAAGCACCTCGAGAGCGACTTTGCGGAATCGGTTCTGCTGCTCGGCGCCATGGGACTCAACGAACGCGCCCGGGAAAAGTACCACGCCGGTTCGCGCGGCCTCGACAAGGCCCGGAAATGGCTGAAGGAACAGGATCCCGCGCCGCTGATCGCCTGCTGGGAGAGCCTCGCCGAGGCCGACTATCGCGCCACCCTCGAGCGCATCGACATCCCCGCGCTGCTGGTCTATGGCGGCAACAGCAACTATTACCGCAGCGAGACCGCCCACTACGTGAAGAATCGGATTGCCAACGCCGTCCTGCACGTCTACGAAGGCACGGACCACTCGCCCCACCAGTGGGAACGCCAGCGCTTCGTCCGCGACCTGCGCGAGTTCATCGATTCCCCTTGAACCGTTCCGCAAAGCGTTTGCGGAAGGTCGCGAGCTTCGGGCTGACGACGTACACGCAGTACGGCTGATCGCCGTTACGGCGAAAATACTGCTGATGGTAGTTCTCGGCCGGGAAGAAGGTCGCCACTGGCAGCACTTCGGTAACAACCGGCCTCGCCCAACGAGCCTCCCGAGCCAGCTCGGCGATCACCGAGCGCGCTACTTCTTCCTGCTCCGGGCTGTGAAAGAAGATCACCGATCGATATTGTGAGCCGACATCGTTACCCTGGCGATTGAGAGTCGTCGGATCGTGGGCGGCAAAGAAGACCTCGAGGATTTGACGAAAGTCGCATCGTCTCGGGTCGAACGTCAGCTGCACGACTTCCGCGTGTCCTGTGCGCCCGCTGCAGACCGCCTCATAGTCCGGGTTCTCGGTGCTCCCGCCACAGTAGCCTGAGATCACCGACTCCACCCCGGTCATCTGTTCGAAAACCGCCTCCAGGCACCAGAAACAACCTCCGCCCAATGTCGCCATCTCGATACTTGCCGCCATACTCAATCTCCATTCAGAGACCGCCACGCGCCGCAGCCCTTGGCGCTGACATGTCCGTCCTCACTCCCGCTTCGCCGTCCAGTCGCAAAAGCCAAAAGCCCTCGCCACGTTGGTGGGGAGGGCTTTTGTTGTGGTTGGGGAGCCTGGCGGTGACCTACTTTCACACATGTGAGATGCACTATCATCGGCGTACCTTCGTTTCACGGTCCTGTTCGGGATGGGAAGGGGTGGGTCCAAAG
>JFAX01000011.1:0-14734 GCA_000585015.1 Candidatus Accumulibacter adjunctus
TCGATCACGCCGCTGTCGTGGTTCGCTGCCGGCTACGTCAATCTCTTCCGTGCCGTGCCGCTGGTGATGGTGCTCCTGTGGTTCTTCCTGATCGTGCCGCACCTGCTCGAGAGCCTGTTTGGCCTGCCGCGCGGCACCGACATGCGGCTGACCTCGGCGATCACCGGTTTCGCGCTGTTCGAAGCCGCCTATTACTCGGAGATCATCCGTGCCGGCATCCAGTCGGTGCCCAAGGGGCAGATGGCCGCGGCGAGTGCGCTCGGCATGACCTACAGCCAGGCGATGCGGCTCGTCGTTCTGCCACAGGCGTTCCGCAACATGGTGCCGCTGCTCCTGACGCAGGGCATCATCCTGTTCCAGGACACGTCGCTGGTCTATGTCTCGGCCCTTGCCGATTTCTTTGGCGCCGCCTACAAGGTCGGTGACCGCGACGGCCGGCTGGTCGAGTTGCTGCTCTTTGCTGGCGCGGTGTACTTCGTTCTCTGCTTTGCTGCATCGCGGGTCGTCCGCCACTACCAGAACAGGATGAAGACGGCCTGAGGCCGGCCGGACACAGTCGCGAGGAGACTTCGATGATTTCGATGAACAAGGTCAGCAAGCACTACGGTTCCTTCCAGGTTCTCGCCGATTGCACGACGCAGGTCCACAAGGGCGAGGTGATCGTCGTTTGCGGGCCGTCCGGATCGGGCAAGTCGACCCTGATCAAGTGCGTCAATGGCCTCGAGCCCTTCCAGAGCGGCGAGATCATCGTCAATGGTGTCTCGGTCGGCGATCCCAAGACCAACCTTTCGAAGCTGCGCTCAACGGTCGGCATGGTCTTCCAGAACTTCGAGCTCTTCCCGCACATGCGCATCATCGACAACCTGTCGATCGCACAGGTCAAGGTGCTCGGTCGCAACCCGGAACAGGCGCGTGAGAAGGGGCTGAAGCTGCTCGACCGCGTCGGCTTGCGGGTGCAGGCCGAGAAATACCCGGGCCAGCTCTCGGGGGGGCAGCAACAGCGCGTGGCGATCGCCCGGGCGCTGTCGATGGACCCGATCTGCATGCTGTTCGACGAGCCGACGTCGGCGCTCGATCCGGAAATGATCAACGAGGTGCTCGACGTCATGACCGAACTGGCGCAGGAAGGAATGACCATGATGTGCGTGACGCATGAGATGGGCTTTGCCCGCCGCGTCGCCAACCGCGTGATCTTCATGGACCAGGGGCGGATCGTCGAGGACGACAGCAAGGAGGCGTTCTTCGGCAATCCGCGCTCGGAGCGCGCGCAGCAGTTCCTGGCCAAGATTCTGCATCACTGAGAATGGTGGCGCGCCGGTGGCGCCGCCATTCCGTGGCGAAACACCCGGCCTGCCACCGGATGGGACGCCTCGCCTCGGTCCCCGCCGCTTGCCCTGCAGCCGGCGCCGACCGCTGCCCGGCTCTGCGTTGTCACCGTCCCCGTCCAAGGAGAGCGCCATGGCGACGATGTCTGAAACCGCAAGCAACCTGCGCCGCGACGTGCACGAAATCGCCGCTCGACTGAGGCTGTCGGCGTCGGTCAGCAGCTTTCTCGACTGCTACTACGTCGACTTCGATTTTGCCGGCGGCAGCGACGCGAGTCCGGAAGAACTCGTCGGTGCCGCCGTCCAGCATCATCGCCTCGGTGAGCGGCGGTCGCCGCGGCAACCGGTGCTCGCCCTCTACACGCCGGACTTCGATCGCCACGGCTGGCACTCGCCGCATACCGTGATCGACGTCGTCACCGACGACATGCCTTTCCTCGTCGATTCGATCACCATGGTCGTCTATCGCCGTGGGTTGGCGATCCACCGTCTGCTGCACCCGCTGCTCGGCGTCGAACGCGGGCCCGACGGCGACTTGCAGCGGATCACTCCGCATGGTGGGCAGGGCGGCCGGACCGAGTCCTGGATTCATCTCGAGATCGACCGCATCGGCGACAGCTCGGAAGTCGACGAGCTGCAGCAGGAAATCACCGGCGTTCTCGCCGACGTGCGGTCGGCGGTCGATGATGGCGCCGCCATTCAGCAGAACATGCGCGCTGCTGCCGGCGAACTCGCCACCGACGCCGAGGCGGCCGAGTACCTCGACTGGATCGCCGTCAACAACTTCGTCTTCCTTGGCGCGGCCGAGTACCGCGTCGCTGCCGGCGAGCAGCACCTGAGCCGCATCGCCGACAGCGGGCTCGGCATCCTGCGGCAGGCTGGCCACCCGCGTTTTGGCCGTTGTCTGGCGGCAATTCCGGGCGAGATCGACGAGCTGGCCAGCGACCCTTCGCCGCTGATCCTGGTCAAGGCCGACGCCCGTTCTTCGGTCCATCGTCCGGCCTATCTCGACTTCATCGGCGTCAAGCGTCTCGATGGCAGCGGCCGCATCGTCGGCCTGCGCGCTTTCGTCGGCCTGTACACGGCGCACGTCTACCATGTGTCGGCGACCGACATTCCGCTGCTGCGGCAGAAGGTGGCCGCCGTGCGGCAGGAGATCGGTTTCGTCGCGCGCAGCCACCGCGACAAGACCCTGCTCAACGTCCTCGAGACCTATCCGCGCGACGAACTGATCGAAATCGCGCATGCCGACCTGGTGCGCATCGCCCGCGGCATCGTCGCGCTGCACGAGCGCGAGCAGGTGCGTGTCTTCATGCGTGACGACCGCTGGCGGCGCTACGTTTCGGTCATCGCCTACATGCCGCGTGACCGTTTCGACACGACGGTCCGCAAGCGCATCTCGGCGCTGCTCCATGAAGCGCTGGCCGCGGAACGGGTTGACTACTTCGTCACCATCGGCGAGTCGCGTCTCGCGCGCCTGCACTTCATTGCCCGTACGCCGGCTGGAACGTACTACGCGTACGATGCGGCGGCGATCGAGCGTCAGACGGCGCGCATCGTGCGCGGCTGGAGCGACGAGTTGAAGCAGAATCTCGTCGGCCACTATGGGGAGGAGCATGGCAACCGCCTGCTGCGCCGCTACGCGCGCGAACTGCCCTTGTCTTACCAGGAGCGGGTGACGCCGGCCGCAGCGGTGTCGGATCTCGACTGCCTGCAGGCCGCCGAACGGAGCGGCCTGGTCGAGGTCAAGCTGAGCGCGGCGCAGGGCGACGACGGCGCGCACCAGCACCTGAAGCTCTTTCGCCGTGGCCGTCCGCGACCGCTGTCGGCGATCCTGCCGGTGCTCGAGAATCTCGGTCTGACGGTGCTGTCCGAGCAGCCGTTCAGCCTGCCGGCGGGTGACCTGCACATTGCCGACTTCGCCGTCCGCCTGCCCGATGCACGAGCGCTCGACGACGAAGCGACGCGGCAGGCCTTCGTCGAGCTGCTCGAGCGCCTGCTGCGCGACCAGGCCGAGAACGACGGCTTCAATCGACTGGTGCTGCTGGCGGGCCTCAATGGGCGCCAGATCGGCATCCTGCGTGCCTACAGCCGCTACCTGCGGCAGGCCGGACTGCCATTCAGCCAGGCCTACGTCGAGCGCTGCCTGGCGACCCACTTCGACATCACCCGTCGCCTCGTCGAACTCTTCGCCGCGCTGTTTTCCCCGACGGCCGATGCTGCCCGCGCCGCTGCGCTGGGCGACGAACTGACGATGGCGCTGCTGCAGGTCAGCAATCCCGATGACGACCGGATTCTCTCGGCCCTGCAGACGGCCATCTCGGCGACACTGCGTACCAACGCGTACCAGGCGGCAAACGATGGTCAGGCGAAGGCTTACCTGTCGTTCAAACTGTCCTCGCGCGAGATCCCCTTCCTGCCGGCACCAACGCCGTTGTACGAGATTTTTGTCTACAGCGAACGGCTGGAGGGTGTGCACCTGCGTGGTGCCCGCGTCGCCCGTGGTGGCCTGCGCTGGTCGGATCGGATGGAGGACTTCCGTACCGAGGTGCTCGGCCTGGTCAAGGCGCAGATGGTCAAGAACGCCGTGATCGTTCCGCTGGGCTCGAAGGGCGGTTTCGTCTGCAAGCGCTTGCCGCCGGCGAGCGAGCGGGAGGCCTGGCAGGGCGAGGGTGTCGCCTGCTATTCGACCTTCATCCGCGGCCTCCTCGACCTGACGGACAACCTCGTCGACGGGCAGGTGGTGCCACCGGTCGGTGTCCGCCGGCGTGATGGCGACGATCCCTACCTGGTCGTCGCCGCCGACAAGGGGACGGCGAGCTTCTCGGACATCGCCAACGGCATCGCCATCGAATACGGTTTCTGGCTGGGTGACGCCTTTGCCTCCGGCGGCTCGGTCGGCTATGACCACAAGAAGATGGGCATCACCGCACGCGGCGCCTGGGAAGCGGTCAAGCGGCACTTCCGCGAAATGGGTCGCGACATCCAGACGGAACCCTTCACCGTCGTCGGCATCGGCGACATGTCGGGCGACGTCTTTGGCAACGGCATGCTGCTGTCGCGCGAAATCCGGCTCCTTGCCGCCTTCGATCACCGCCACATCTTCATCGATCCCGATCCGGACGCGGCGCGCAGCCACGCCGAGCGGCAGCGCCTGTTCGAACTGCCGCGCTCGTCGTGGGCCGACTACGATCCGGCGTTGATCTCGGACGGCGGTGGCGTCTGGTCGCGTACCGCCAAGACGATTCCGCTGTCGCCACAGGTGCAGGCCTGGCTGGCGACCGACGCCGCCCAGATGTCGCCGCCCGAACTGATCCGCAACCTGTTGCAGGCGCCGGTCGACCTGCTCTACAACGGCGGCATCGGTACTTACGTCAAGGCCGGCAGCCAGAGTCATCAGGAGGCGAACGACCGCGCCAACGACATCCTGCGCGTCGATGCCGGCCAGTTGCGGGCACGCGTGGTCGGCGAGGGTGGCAACCTCGGCCTCACCCAGAAGGGCCGCATCGAATTTGCCCTCAACGGCGGCCGCATCTACACCGACGCGATCGACAATTCGGCAGGTGTCGACTGCTCGGACCATGAGGTCAACATCAAGATCCTGCTTGCCGGCCTGGTCGCCAATGGCGAAATGACCGGCAGGCAGCGCGACGCGCTGCTCGCCTCGATGACCGACGAGGTGGCGGCTCTGGTGCTGGCGGACAACTACCAGCAGACGCAGGCGATCGCGCTCGAAGTGGCCACCGCAGGCGAGCTGCTGCCGGCCCATGCGCGGCTGATCCGCAGTCTCGAAGCGCGCGGCGCCCTGCACCGTGCCGTCGAGTTCCTGCCCGACGACAAGGGTCTCGCCGAACGCGGTCAGCAGAAGCGTGGACTGACCGCGCCCGAGATCGCCGTGTTGCTGGCCTACGCCAAGATCGCCCTCAAGGAGGCGTTGCTGTCCTCCGATCTGCCCGACAGTGGCGATGTTCGTGACCTGCTGCAAAGCTACTTCCCGAGCGTCCTGCAGGACTCCTGCCGTACCCAGATGGCGGCACATCCGCTGCAGCGGGACATCATCAGCACGCAACTGGTCAATCGCCTCGTCAACCGGATGGGAACCACCTTCGTCCTGCGTCTTGCCGACGAGACGGGCGCTTCGCCGGCGCAGGTGGCCAGCGCCTGGTATGCCACCAGCCGGATACTCGACGCCGAGGCGTTGTGGCGCGAGATCGAGGCGCTCGATCTCGCGCTCGCTACCGCCCGGCAGATCGAGCTGATGCTCGCCGTGCGCTCGATGACGGCGGCAGCCAGCGAGCTGATCCTGGCGCAGCACCTCGGCGGAATGACGATTGGTCAGCTGGTTGACGAGTATCGACCGGCGGTCGTCGCGGCGATCGACCGGGCACGGCAGGGGCAGGTTGGCGAACTGGCGGCCGCGGCGCTGGCGGCAGACGCGGCGGCGATCGTCGGCGCCATTGATCGGGTGAACCTGGCTCGCGCCTGTTCCCGGTCGCTGGAAGAGGTGGCGCGCGGTTTGGCCGAACTCGCCAGCCAGCTCGATCTCGACTGGCTGGCCGCTGCGATCGGGCGCCTGCCTGCCGGCAACCGCTGGCAGGCGCGCGCCCGCGCGCGGCTGGCGGCGGAACTGACGGAGTTGCGGCAGCATCTGCTGCGCCAGGTGCTTGGCGGGCGTTTGCCGGCGACGCCTGCCGCCGCTGGCGTGCTCGAGGAGATGAGGCTCAACGAGCCACAGGATCTGGCGATGCTGTCCGCCGGGCTGGCTGAGATCAGGCGCGTGATGGGCTGCTGAAGCCGGGTACCAGGCGACATCGGTCCGGCGCCCGCGGCCGCTGGCGCCGGCCGCGGGCGCGGCTGTGTCGGTCGGCAACCGGGAATCCATAATTATGAATTCCGCCACGATGGCCGGGATTTTTGCTGTAGAATTCCTTGCCAGCCGCGAAATCCAGCCGTCTTCGCAAATCCCTCCGATCATCGATGCCGCTGCCTCCCACCACCGCCCAACGGACTCGCAAGCACGTTCGCAGCGTCCAGCTCGAAGGCTACCGCCGCGACGATGGTTGCTGGGACATCGAGGCTCGTCTGACCGACGTCAAGGACCACGATTACCCGCTTTCGTCGGGGTTGCGCAGGCGCGGCGAGCCGGTGCACGACATGTCGGTGCGGGTGACGATCGATCATCAGATGACCATCCGCGATGCCGCGGCCTGCATCGATGGCATGCCTTACGTCGGCTACTGCGACCGCATCACCACCGACTATGCGCAACTGGTCGGGCTCAACCTGTTTCACGGCTTCCGCACGGCGGTCAAGCAGCTCTTCCGCGGCACGCGCGGGTGCTCACATCTCAGCGAACTGCTGATGTTCCTGCCGACGGCTGCGCTGCAGACCTTTGCCAGCGACGTGCCGGATAGCGACGATAGTGCCCACAAGCCCTATCAGCTCGATCGGTGTCACGCTCTGGAGTCGCATTCGGACGCAGTACAGCGCTATTACCCGCGCTGGTACCGCGGCCAGAAGCCTGGGTAGGGCATCCTGCCCGTGGTTCATTACGTTTCGCAACCTTAACTCAAGCAAGGAAAGCGCATGAAAATTCACGAATATCAGGGCAAGGAACTCCTGAAGAAATTCGGCGTCGTCGTTCCGCGCGGGGTGTTCTGTCCAACCGTCGATGATGCGGTCAAGGCAGCGGAATCCCTCGGAGGCAAGGTCTGGGTGGTCAAGGCCCAGATCCATGCGGGTGGCCGCGGCAAGGGCGGTGGCGTCAAGGTGGCGAAGTCGCTCGACGAAGTTCGTCAATACGCCAGCCAGATCCTCGGCATGCAACTCGTCACCCACCAGACCGGCCCGGCGGGGCAAAAGGTGCGTCGCTTGCTGATCGAAGAGGGCGCCGACATTCGCAAGGAGTATTACGTCGCTGCGCTGACCGACCGCACGACGCAGAAGGTGGCGATGATGGCTTCGTCCGAAGGGGGCATGGACATCGAAAAGGTGGCGCACGACACTCCGGAGAAGATCCTCAAGGTTTTCATCGACCCGGTCGATGGGCTCAGCGACGCGCAGGCGACTGAACTCGCGGTCGGCATCGGCGTCCCCGCCGAATCGGTGGCGCAGGCGGTGGCGACGTTGCAGGGCCTGTATCGCTGCTACATGGAAACGGATGCCTCGCTGGCCGAAATCAATCCGCTGATCCTCGAAGGCAACGGCAACATCAAGGCGATCGACGCCAAGTTCAACTTCGATTCGAACTCGCTCTACCGGCAGCCGGAAATCATGGCCTTCCGTGACCTCGACGAGGAGGATGCGGACGAGCTCGAGGCCTCGAAGCACGACCTGTCGTACATCTCGCTCGACGGCAACATTGGCTGCCTGGTGAATGGCGCCGGTCTGGCGATGGCGACGATGGACACGATCAAGCTGTTCGGCGCCGAGCCCGCCAACTTCCTCGACGTCGGCGGCGGTGCGACGACCGAGAAGGTCACCGAGGCGTTCAAGATCATGCTCAAGAACCCGAAGGTGAAGGGCATCCTCGTGAACATCTTCGGTGGCATCATGCGCTGCGACACGATTGCCACCGGCGTCGTCGCTGCAGCCCGGGAAACCCATCTTGCGGTACCGCTGGTCGTGCGCATGAAGGGAACCAACGAAGACATCGGCAAGAAGATCCTCGGCGAATCCGGCCTGCCGATCATCACTGCCGATTCCATGGCCGACGCCGCCACCAAGATCGTTGCCGCGGTCAGTTAAGGAGCCCAACATGTCGATTCTGATCAACAAGGACACCAAGATCATCACCCAGGGTATCACCGGCAAGACGGGCCAGTTCCACACCGAGAAATGCCAGGAATACGCCAACGGCAAGAACTGCTTCGTCGCCGGGGTCAACCCCAAGAAGGCTGGTGAGAGCATTTTCGGCATCCCGATCTACGGTTCGGTGAAGGAAGCCGCAGCCCAGACCGGCGCCACCGTTTCGGTGATCTACGTGCCGCCACCGGGAGCTGCAGCGGCGATCTGGGAAGCGGTCGAGGCCGACCTCGACCTCGTCGTCTGCATCACCGAGGGTATTCCCGTTCGCGACATGCTCGTCGTGCGCAACAAGATGTTGCGCAAGGAAGCCGCGGGCGGCAAGAAGACGTTGCTGCTCGGTCCGAACTGTCCCGGTCTGATCACGCCGGATGAAGTCAAGATCGGCATCATGCCCGGTCACATCCACCGCAAGGGCCGCATCGGCGTCGTCTCGCGCTCGGGAACGCTGACTTACGAGGCCGTCGGCCAGTTGACCGAAATCGGCCTCGGCCAGTCATCGGCAGTCGGCACCGGCGGCGACCCGATCAATGGCCTCAAGCACATCGACATCATGCGCCTGTTCAACGACGATCCGGAGACCGACGCGGTGATCATGATCGGTGAGATCGGCGGTCCCGACGAGGCGGACGCTGCGCAGTGGTGCAAGGCCAACATGAAGAAGCCGATCGTCGGTTTCATCGCTGGCGTCACCGCCCCTGCCGGCAAGCGCATGGGTCACGCCGGCGCGCTGATTTCCGGCGGCGCGGATACCGCCGATGCCAAGCTGGCGATCATGGAAGAGTGTGGCTTCAAGGTCACGCGCGATCCGTCCGAGATGGGCAAGCTGATCAAGGCGATGATCTAGCGCGCAAGGGGCCTGATGGTTCCGCAAGAAGGGCAGGCTGCGGTCTGCCCTTCTTGTTTGCCTTTGCCGTTGGCAGTTTACAAGTAAAATCCGGGATGGGGTCCTGCCGGCTGGCGGCGGGGCGTCAAGAGCGATCGACTGCTGGTCGGGAGCGAGGAAGACATGGCGCTGTTTCTGAGTGAACAGGACGTTACGGGAATGCTGACCATGCCGCTGGCGCTGGCGGAGGTGGAAGCCGCGCATCGTGCGCTGTCGCTGCGGCAGGCGCAGGATGTGCCACGGCAGCGCACGCGCCTGCCGCAGACGACGCTGCACGTTCTGCAGGGGGCGCTGCCACAACTCGACGTCATCGGCTACAAGGCCTACACGAGCAACCGCTCCGGCGTTCGCTTTCTGGTCCATCTCTACCAGGCCTCGAGTGGCCGCCTGCTGGCCGTGCTCGAGGCCGACCGGCTCGGCATGGTCCGCACGGCGGCCGCTTCGGGTGTGGCGACTCGCTGGCTGGCGCGACCCGATGCCCGCGTGGCGGGAGTCTTTGGCGCCGGTTGGCAGGCCGAAGGGCATATCGAGGCGATCGCTGCGGCCCGCCCGTTGCAGCGCGTCAAGGTGTTCGCGCGCCGGGCCGATCGCCTGCAGACTTTCTGCGCCAGGCTTTCGCAACGACTCGACATCGAGGTGAGCGCGGCGGCTTCGCCCGAAGAGGTGGTGCGCGGCAGCGATATCGTCAGTACCGTGACGACCGCGGCGACTCCACTCTTCGATGCCGCATGGCTGGCGCCGGGAACCCACATCAACGCCGCCGGCTCGAACTCGCTGATCCGGCAGGAAGTGGCTGAGGACGTCGTCAGGCGCTGTTCACCGATCGTCGTCGACAGCGTCGAAACCGCACTGCGCGAGGCGGGCGACCTCCTGCCCCTGCTCGAGAAGGGACGCCTGCAGGCGCGCGAACTGGTTGAACTGGGCGACGTGATCTGCGGCCTGCAGCCCGGACGGTCCACTGCCGAAGCGATCACGCTTTTCGAGTCGCAGGGCATGGCCATCCAGGATCTGGCAGTTGCGGCACGGCTCGTCGAGATGGCGCGTGTACGTGGTGTCGGGGTCGAGTTGCCTCATGGCGGATAGTGCGGACAGATGGCCGGCCGTCGCCGGGCCGCCGGGCAGGCCTCTGCTCGAGCGGCGATGTCGGCTCGAGCGGCGGCCAGCCTCCTTGACGGTTTGTCGGGGACGCAGTTGACGAACAGATTTTCCCCCGCCCTGGAAATCGTCGAGCGCAGTGACACTGGTCTGGTGCGCGGGCAGAACGAGGATTCGGTACTTGCCGACGCGAGACACGGCCTGGCGATCCTCGCCGATGGAATGGGGGGCTACAATGCGGGCGAAGTGGCGAGCCGAATGGCGACGACGCTGCTCGCCAAGGGGCTGAACGCCGCTTTTGCCAGTACTCCGGCGCACCGCATCGAGAGCTCGACCGGACAGCCTTTTGGCGTCCGCTGCCTGATCGAACAGATCGAGGCCGTCAACTCGGCGATCTATCGCGCTGCCGAGGACGAGGAGCGCTTTGGCGGCATGGGTACCACGCTGGTGGCCAGCGTGTTCTGCGATGATCAGGTGATCGTCGCCCATGTCGGAGACTCGCGCCTGTATCGCCTGCGCGGCGACGAGTTTGTCGCCCTGACGCGCGACCACTCGCTGTTGCAGGAGCAGATCGACAGCGGACTGATCACGCCCGAAGAGGCGCGCTTTTCGATGAACCGGAACCTCGTGACGCGAGCCGTCGGTGTCGATGCCGAGGTCGATGTCGAGATTCATCTGCACCAGGTCAGGCCAGGTGACCTCTATCTCCTCTGCTCGGACGGTCTCTACGACATGGTCGAAGAGGCCGACATCCGGCAGGTGCTGCTGACCCTCGGGGACAACCTCGAAGTGCTGGCAAACCATCTGGTGCAGATGGCCAACGACAATGGCGGCGAGGACAACGTCTCGGTGGTGCTGATCAGGGTTCTGCGCGAGTTTCCAGCAGCTGCCGGGGGCTGGTCGAGATTCTGGTCGTGGCATGTTTGAAGACGGGGAAGGCGATGGCAAAGCTGATACTGAGCATGGACGGTCTGGTTCTCAAGGAAATCCAGCTGCGCAAGGAGCGCATGAGCATCGGCCGCAAGGCGCACAACGACATCCAGATCGACAACATGGCGATCAGCGGCGAGCATGCCGCGGTCGTGACCATACTGAACGATTCCTTTCTCGAGGATCTCAACAGCACCAATGGCACATTGGTCAATGGGCAGTCGGTGCGCAAGCACTTCCTCAAGGACGGCGACGTCATCGAACTGGGCAAATACAAGATGAAGTATCTTGCCGAAGCCGTCTCGCCGGTGGAAGAGGCTGAGGCCGAGCGGTCGGCGCCGTTCCGTTTCGAGTCCGTTTCCGGCATCGCGACGAGTGGCGTCACGGCGTCGGCGGCAACCTCGCTGACTGGCGCCGAGACGGCGAACCTGCCGACCGCGACCATCCGCCTGCTCAGCGGCAGCAACGTCGGGCATCAGTTGCAACTGACCAAGACCCTGACTTCACTCGGCCGGCCGGGGCAGGTGGCGGTGATCGCCAGGCGCCCGCAGGGCTACTTCCTCAGTCATGTCGAAGGCACGGTGTTCCCGCTGTTGAACGGGCAACCGATCGATTCGTCAGCGAGGCGCCTGGAAGACCGCGATCTGATCGAGATTGCCGGAGTGAAGATGGAGTTCATCCTCAAGACCTGATGGCCGATCGCGTCCTCTCACGGCGGGTTGGAGAAATGCCTGCAGCGCGGTCGGCGAGACGTCGCCATGAAAGCCGCAACTGCCGGCCGTGGGAGGAAGCATGAAAGTCAGGATCCTCGGTTGCAGCGGCGGCATCGGCGGGCGCCATCTGGGAACGACGGCGATCCTCGTCGACGACGACATTCTGGTCGACGCCGGTACGGGCGTGACCAACCTGCCACTGGCGGAACTGGCGCGCATCGATCATGTCTTCCTGACCCACTCCCACCTCGATCACACCGGCTCGTTGCCATTGCTGATCGATTCGGTTGCCGATCTGCGGACCGAGCCGGTGATCGTGCATGCGATTCCCGAGACCCTCGATATCATCGGCCGGCACATCTTCAACTGGGAGATCTGGCCCGACTTCAGTGCGATCCCGAGCGAGGAGCGGCCGGCGATGCAATACAGCCCGCTGACGGTCGGCGAGTCGGTTCGACTCGGAGCGCGGAAGATCACCGCTCTGCCGGCCCGGCACACCGTGCCCGCTGTCGGCTATCAGCTCGATTCGGGAGCCGGCAGCCTCGTCTTCACCGGCGACACGACTGTCAACCCGGCGTTCTGGCCGTTGGTCAACCAGATTGCCAACCTGCGCTACCTGCTGATCGAAACCGCCTTTCCGAATCGCGAGCAGCGGCTGGCCGAGATGTCCAGGCACCTTTGTCCGCGCCTGCTCGCGGCCGAATTGCAGAATCTGTCGGCCAGGGTCGAAGTCTTCGTCAGCCATCTCAAGCCGAGCCAGATCGAACTGACGATGGCCGAGATCGAGTCCGACGCGGGTGCGCACAAGCCGCAGATGCTCTACAACAACCAGGTCTTCGAGTTCTAAACGGCATGTCGGCAGCGAACTGGCCCATCGACGGCAACCTCGGCGACATGAGTCGACGCCTGAGCTTCTTCAAGAACCTGCAGCGCGTCACCAACCGGATCCACGGCGCGAGCAACATCGACGAGATCATTCTCGAGATGTCGGAAGACATCTGCGAGCTCTTCCACGCCGACCGCTTGACGATCTACCTCGTCAGCGATGATCGCCACAGCATCGTCTCGAAAGTCAAGACGGGCCTCAACACGCACAAGGACATCCGTCTGCCGATTTCCGAGCAGAGCGTCGCCGGCTACGTTGCCGTATCTGGCCGGTCGCTCAACCTGCGCGACGTCTACGACCAGGACGAGCTGGCGAAACACAGTCCGCGGCTCGGTTTCCTGAAAGCGGTCGACGAGCGCACCGGTTACCGCTCGAAGCAGATGCTGGTGGCGCCGATCAGCAACGCGCAGACGAGCGAACTGCTCGGTGTCGTGCAATTGATCAACAATCGCTCGGACACCCCGTTTCCGGCAGTCGCCGACGAGGGCGTCCAGGCGCTGGCGCAGACGCTCGCCGTCGCCTTCGCGCAGCGACGCAATCCGCCGCCAGCGATACCGAAGACGAGGTACGACGCGCTGGTCAGTGACGCGGTCATCTCGGCTGCCGAACTCGATCTGGCGCAAAAGGCGGCACGCCGCAAGCAGCTCGACCTCGAGCAGGTGCTGACCGCCGATTTCCAGGTGCCGCTGGCGGCGATCGGCAGCGCACTGGCGAAGTTCTGCGGCGTGCCCTATGAGCCGTTCAGGCCGGACCGCTTGCGGCCGACCGAGTTGCTGCGCAACCTGAAGCGGGATTACGTCGAGGCCAACCAGTGGCTGCCGGTCGAGGAGACGCAGGAAGGGGTCGTCGTCATTGCCTGTGATCCGGAGCGCGTTCGCGCCTCGCGCATGGCGAACAACGTCTTCCCGAAGAGACGGATCGTGTACCGCGTCAGCACGCGCCACGAGTTCGAGCAACTCGTCGGACAGTTCTTCGCCGCAGCGGTCGAGGTCGACTCGGTCGGCGACATGCTGTCGGGCCTCGACGATGATGCGGTCCTCGACGCCGCCGAGAGCGGCGCCGAGGTGCTCAGCGCCGCTGCCGACAACGAACTCGTCCGCCTGGTGAACCGGATCATCGTCGAGGCGCACCAGAAGGGCGCTTCCGACATCCACATCGAACCGCGGCCGGGCAAGGAAAAGACCGTCGTCCGCTTCCGCCGCGATGGCGCGCTGTCGCCCTACATCGAGATCCCGGCGGCCTACCGCGGCGCGCTGGTGACGCGCCTGAAGATCATGGCCGACCTCGACATCTCCGAGAAGCGCCGGCCGCAGGACGGCAAGATCCGCTTCCGGCGCTGGGGACCGCTTGACATCGAACTGCGCGTGGCGACGGTGCCCACCGCCGGCGGGCTCGAGGACGTCGTCCTGCGCATCCTCAGTGCCGGCGAACCGATCCCGATCGACCAACTGGGTGTGACGCCGCACAACCTCGAGCGGCTCAGGAACCTGATCGCCAAGCCCTACGGCCTGTTCTTCGTCTGCGGGCCGACCGGATCGGGCAAGACGACGACGCTGCATTCGATCCTCAACCACCTGAACCGGCCGGAGACCAAGATCTGGACCGCCGAGGACCCGGTCGAGATCACCCAGAAGGGCCTGCGCCAGGTGCAGGTCAACAAGAAGGCCGGACTCGATTTCGCGACGGTGATGCGCGCCTTCCTCCGTGCCGACCCCGACATCATCATGGTCGGCGAGATGCGCGACCGCGAGACCGTCGCCATCGGCATCGAGGCGTCACTGACCGGCCATCTGGTCCTGGCGACGCTGCACACCAACAGTGCGCCGGAATCGATCAATCGCCTGCTCGACATGGGCATGGACCCGTTCAACTTCGCCGATGCGCTGCTCGGCATCCTGGCGCAGCGTCTCGCCCGGCGCCTCTGCCCGGCGTGTCGCGAGCCGTACGAGCCGCCGGTGGCGGAGATTGCGAGCCTGCTCGACGAGTACTGCGCCGAACTGGCGAACACCAGCACCTGGCAGGCCGATCCGCGGGCCGCGAGCGAGCGCGTGCGGCAGGAATGGCTGGCGCAGCATGCGCGCGATGGCCGCTTCAC
>JFAX01000011.1:14824-18911 GCA_000585015.1 Candidatus Accumulibacter adjunctus
TGCTCGCGACGGCGCTCAACGAAGGCATGCGGACCTTGAAGATGGACGGCATCGAGAAGGTGCTGGCGGGTATCACCGATCTCAAGCAGGTGCGCGCGGTCTGCGTCAAGTAGGCGGCCGGCCGTGCGGCTGCCCGGCAGCCACCCCCTTGCCGGCCGGCGGCCGATTGGTTCGTTAAATCCGCCCTCAATAGCTGCTTTTTCGGGCGAAAGTGTGACATTTTTCGTCATCCGTTTGCCGACAATTGGCAGTACGCGGCGTCATGGGCTCCCGGAATCGCTGCTTTTTGGCCGTTTCCTGCCTGGCACGAATATTGATAGTGTCGACTCGACGGAATGTCCGTTGCACCCACCGTGAAGGAGTCCAATCTCATGAAAAAGCTGCAGAAGGGTTTCACCCTGATCGAGCTGATGATCGTCGTCGCGATCATCGGCATCTTGGCGGCGATCGCCATTCCGCAATTCACCGAGTACACCAAGAAGGGTGAGGACAAGTCGGCGCAGTCGGATGCCCGCAACCTGCTCACCGCGGCTATTGCCAACTCGACGAACTGACTCATACATACTTGTAAGCGGAGAAATTTCCATGAAAAAGATTATTCTTGGGTCCGTGCTCGCCATCGCCGCCGTCACGTCTCTTCCTGCGCACGCGGTTACCATATGTTCGGGGGCGGAGGCGAAGAACGGGGCCTCAGTTACCACCGGAAGTTTTGTCAAGGTTGCGTTTACGCCGAAGTGCTCGGCGAACGTGTACTTGGACGGTGTCGATCACTCGAGCACCGTTTATGCCGTGGCCTCCGGTTCGGCGAAGGGCAAGAAGGTCTTCACGGGTACGACCGTGGGTGGTGCGGTTTCAGCGCTTTCGACCGACTGTGCAGCCAGTGGTTGCACTGCGGGCGAGGTGACTACAGCGGCTGCGGCGGCCGCGGCTTCCTCGTAGAACTGACAGCTGTTTCCTCGAGCTACAAATCAAGGGCGCGCCGTGAGGCGTGCCCCGCTCTTTTTCTTGGCTACCATGCTCGAGTTCGTCCTTTCAGGTCTTCGTGCGGGTTTGCGTGGACGAAGCTTCCAGGCGGTCTTCATCCTCGGCGTGCTGATGATCGGCATCGCCTATCTCTCGGGCTTCTTCTCGCCGCGACACCCGAAAACCGTCGCTCTGGATGTCGGTTTCTCGGCGGTCCGCTTTTCGCTGGTTCTGCTCAACCTGTTCTGGGTGCAGGAACTGGTTGCCCGCGAGATCGATCGACGGGTGATCCTGTTCTCGCTTGCCTACCCGGTTTCGCGCGCGAGTTTTCTCGCCGGGCGATTCCTGGCATTGTTTCTGCTGACGATCCTGGCGGCAGTCGTGCTGGGCTTGTTGCTGCTCTTGGCGGTCCTGCTCGTCGGCGGCGGCTACGTCCAGGAGTTTGACGTCTCGCTCGGTGCCCCTTTCTGGAGCGCGATCGCCGGCTTCGCCCTAGACGCCGCGGTTGTCGGCGCGTTCTCGCTGTGCATCGCAGCCCTGTCAACCGTCAGCGTCCTGCCGCTGGCACTTGGCGCCGCCTTTGCGGTCGCCGGCAAGGCGCTCGGCGCAACGATCGACTATCTCGCCCGTGGTGCCGACGGCGACGAGGAACTGGTGGCGAGCTACGATCCCCTGGTGGGTTTCGTCCGCTGGCTGCTGCCCGACCTGTCGCGGCTCGACTGGCGCGAGTGGGCGATGTACCAGCTCGCGCCCGGTGGCGACGCAGTCTTCTGGTCGGTGACGATGGCCATTGCCTACATCGGCGTGCTGCTGGCGGCTGCCAGCCTGGTCTTCGCCCGCAGGGAGTTCTCCTGATGCGGCGTTCGCTGCCGTTGCTGCCGCTCACCGCGCTGCTCGTTTCAGCGCTGGTTTTCGGCTGGTCGCAGCAGCGGCTGTCGACACTGCGGCAAGAGTCGGCCGACCCCGAACTGCTGATCGTGCTGCCCCGCTTCGCGCAAGTCCTGCTCGCGGGCGGTGACCGCTACCTGGCGGCGAATCTGGCTGGCTTTCGCGTCCTGGTGGCCGAGACGCAATACATGAAGGCGAGCGACTACGCCGTGCAGGCAAAGCTGCAGCGAGACATCGCCTGGTTCAATCCACTGCACGAGGACAACTACTACATCGCCGCGGCGCTGCTGCCCTGGAATGGCGAACTCGATGCGGCGCAGTACGTGCTGCGGCGGGCATCGGCGGCGCGGCGCTTCGACTGGTATCCGCTGTTCCATTACGGCTTTCTCTTCTACCATTTCCACCGCGATCCGGCGACCGGTGCCAAGCATCTGCTCGAAGCGGTGCCACGAGTCAACAACGTGCAGGACCAGTGGGCGCTGCAGAACGTGGCGGCGATCTGGATCGAGAAGGGCTACCAGACCGGCAACGCAGCGACGATGGTCGAAGCGATGGCCGAGGATTCGCCCGCTGGGAACTTCCGCAACTACCTGCGAGTTCGCGCGCAGCGTCTGCGCGATCTGGAGCGGCTGCAGGGCGCTGCCGGCGCGTACCGTGAGCGCTTCGGACGGCAACCCGAAAGGCTCGACGATCTCGTCAGCGCCGGTTTGCTGCCGGCGATTCCACAGGACTCGCTCGGCATGGGCTTCAGCCTCGATGCATCCGGCACTCCCGTGCTCAACGCCAATCCTCCGGTGGAGCCACCCCGATGAGCGCAGCGATCGCCATCGAGGATCTGCACAAGTCGTACCGGCGCAAGCTCAAGTCGCCGGCCGTGCCGGCGTTGCGCGGTGTCACGCTGACGGTCGAAGCCGGCGAGGCCTTTGGCTTCATCGGCGCCAACGGCGCCGGCAAGAGCACGGCGATCAAGATCCTGATGGGACTGATCGCCGTCAGCGCGGGTTCGGCGCGGATTTTCGACGTCCCGGTCGACGATCCGCGCGCGCGTCTGGGTCTCGGCTACGTTCCCGAGAACCCCTATCTGTACGACTACCTGACGCCGCTGGAA
Source organism: Candidatus Accumulibacter adjunctus (assembly GCA_000585015.1). Lineage (GTDB taxonomy): Bacteria > Pseudomonadota > Gammaproteobacteria > Burkholderiales > Rhodocyclaceae > Accumulibacter > Accumulibacter adjunctus. The sequence continues at coordinate 17,784 of JFAX01000011.1, forward strand.
ATCCTGCTGATGGGCGTCCGCCTGCATCGTCTGCAACTTGATCGGCCGGCCGAGCACTGCCGGCAGTGGCTCGATCGTCTCGGCTTGGGGGCGGTGGCCGAGAAACCGATCCGCTCGTTCTCGAAGGGCATGACGCAGCGCGTCGCGATCGCGCAGGCACTGTCCATCAGGCCGCGGCTGCTCGTCCTCGACGAGCCGCTGTCGGGGCTCGACCCGATCGGTCGCCGCGACGTGGTCGAGATCCTCTCCGAGTACAAGCGATCCGGCGGCACCCTGTTCTTCACGTCGCACGTGCTGCATGACGTCGAACGGCTCGCCGATCGCTTCGGACTGATCCATCAGGGCGTGCTGCGCGCCGTGCGCGCGCCGGCCGAGCTCACCGGCGATGAGGAGATGGTGCAGGTCCGTTCTTACGGGCGCTTGCCGGTCGACGGGATGCGCGAGGATTTTTCCGGCCGCTGGATCGGCGAAGTGCCGCGACCGCAGCTCTGGCAGCGTCTCGAAGCGCTGCGACAGGCGGAACACGTGCTGCTCGAGGTGCGGCCGACACTGTCGCTCGAGGTCGCTTTCATGCACGCCGTCGGCGAGTCCTGAGCGCATGGCGAGGCCGAACCGGGGTTCGCAGCGCCGGTCGTCGGCGGCAAAGGGCAGTGGCGCGGCGATGTCGCCGGACAGCATCGCGCTGCTGCGGCTGGTCGAGGGTTGCCATTACCCGGAAGTCGAGGCGGCCGCGCGGCGGATCCTCGCCGCCCAGCCGCGGCATCCGCTGGCGCTGAAGGCGCTGGGCTTCGCACTGATCGGCCAGGGGCGCCACGACGACGCCTTGCCGGTGATCCGCTTCTCGCTCGAGCGCAATGCGCACGACCCGGAGGCGCACAACAATCTCGGCATCGTTCTATCCGCGCTGATGCGCTGGGACGAATCGCTCGCGTGCTTCAGCCGTTCGATCGAACTCAAGCCGGATGATCCCGAGGTGCTGAAGAACTTCGGCGTTGCCCTCGTGCGCATGCACAAGTGGAACGAGGCGGTTCCTTACCTGCTGCGCGCCATCGAGTGCCACCCGGGGGACTACGTCGAGGCGATCGAGCAACTCGCCGGCGCCCTGTTGTGCAGCAACCGCAACGACGA
>JFAX01000011.1:19403-102809 GCA_000585015.1 Candidatus Accumulibacter adjunctus
ATCATGCCGCAGGTGATCGAGCTGCATGATCGGTCGCGGGTCGAGGTCTTCGGTTATTCGATGGGGGTGGACGACGGCAGCGAGATACGCCGGCGGCTGCAGGCAGCCTTCGACCACTTCGTCGATATTGCCGATTGCAGCGTCCGGGAAACCGCCGAACGCGTGCGCAATGACGGAATCGACATTCTGGTGGACCTCAACGGCTGGACGTCGGATGGGCGACCCGAAGCGCTCGCTCTGCGCTGCGCGCCGGTACAGGTCAACTGGCTGGGTTACGCCGGAACACTCGGGCACGCGCGGCTCGCCGACTACCTGCTCGGCGACCCCGTGGTGACGCCGCTGCACGATGCTCCCTGTTACTGCGAGCGGATCATCCACCTGCCGCACTGCTATCTGCCCGCGGACACGACGATCGAGCTCGGCGCACCGCCGTCGCGGCTCGAGGCGGGGTTGCCGGAACACGGCTTCGTCTTCTGTTCTTTCAACAACAGTTACAAGTTCAATCCGCAGGTCTTCGACCTCTGGTGTCACCTGTTGCGCGAAATCGACGGGAGTTGCCTGTGGCTCAGCCAGCCCGCCGATACGGCCGCCGACCGCCTGCGCAGCGAGGCCGAGCGTCGTGCTGTCGATCCGGCGCGGGTGATCTTCGCCAGCCGGGTCGAGTCCCGGCGGGACCACCTTTCGCGGCTGCAACTGGCGGATCTCGCCCTCGATCCCTTCCCCTACAACTCGCATTCGACCGGCATCGATGTCCTGTGGGCCGGGGTGCCGATGGTCGTGCTTCTCGGCGACACCTTTCCCGGTCGCGTCGGCGCGAGTCTGCTGCGCGCGGCGGGGCTGCCCGAACTGGTCGCCACTTCGCCGGATGAGTACTACGAGATCGCCCGGTCGCTGGCCAGCGACCCGCAGCGCCTGCTGCAGTTGCGCAACCGGCTGGCTGCCGACCGGAGGCATTGCCCGCTGTTCGACATGCCGCGCTTCGTTCGCGCGCTGGAGGACGTCTACCACCGGATGTGGGACGATCAGCGCAGCCGCAGCCAGCCCGCTGCCGGAATCCCCTGATCAGCGCTCGCGTTGCCCGCCCGGGCTGGCCGCGTGGCGGCGTTCGCGGTCGGGAGTCGGCGACGGCTCGCGCAGCAGCAGCCGCATGTCCGGCCGATCGAGTCGGGCAACGTAGTGGGGTGGAAAGCTGCCGCCCTGCTGCTCGACGAGGTTCTGCAAGTAGCTTGGTGGCCAACGCGGCACCATCGTCGCCCGCGCAGCCTCGTGGAACGGGGTGAAGGCGCCGATGAGCAGGATCAGGACGATCAGCCACGGGTAGTCGACGCCGCCTCTGGGCCAACCGGCCGCGCGCAGGACGCTGAGCGTCAGCAGCAGCAGCATCACCAGCGAGGCGAGCGAAGCGCGCAGCAGCAGATCGTTCGACGGGCCGAAGCTGAGCAGCGGCAGCAGCAGCAGCGTCAGCGTCGCGCACAGCAGGATGCCGCGCGAGTGCTGCAGACGGGACCACAGCGCCAGGGCGAGCGCGCCGAACTCGAGCGCCACGAAAGCGAGGTAGGCCAGAAGGTGGTCGCGCGTCGCCGTCTCGCTCGCCGTGCCGGTGGCGCCAGCCAGCGGGGGCGCGGTGCCGATGCCGCCGATGTCCATGCCGAGGAAGCGGGCCATCAGCCCCACCATCAGGATCGTCACGACGAGCGGCACGGTCGGCGGTGGCTGGCGCGGCCGCGACAGGAACTGGAGTAGCGCGAGCAGGATGAAAGGCAGCAGGGCCGGCAGGCCGAAAGGCGTCCAGATTGGCAGCAGCGCCAGCAGCAGCAGCGCGAAGCCGGGGAAAGCCGGATGCTGCCAGTGGCGATAGAACAGCGCACTGGCAAGCCAGATCGGCAGGGCATGGTTCGGCGCCCAGTAGAGATGCGCCGCGAGCGACGAATAGCTGAAGCGCGTCCACCATTCGAGCCGCACCGGCACTTCCGGCCAGTCGCCCTGGTAGGCCAGCACGCCGAGCAGATCCATGCCGCTGAACGAAAGCACGAGCAGCAGGGCGAGTGCCAGTCCGGCTACCGGGCGTCGTGGCAGCGGCAGGCTCAAGAGGAAAATGGCCGTTCCAAGCACGGTCCAGAGATAGAGAGCCAGGTCGGCGCTGGCGATCCCCAGTGTCTTGGCCACGACGGCGGCGGGCAGGAAGTAGCCGATCGCCGAACGCAGGATGTGGTGGATGCCGTCCTTCTCGGCATAGGAGACCGGCCAGTCACCGAACACCAGGTCGCCGAGGACGGCATCGCGCACCATCCAGTCGATCGGCGCCGCCAGGAAGTGGCCGGCGCCGCCGAGGGCACACCAGGCGAAAGCGGTCGCGACGATCAGCAACGCCGGGGCTGCACGGTACGGACACCGCCAGCGCACCTGCCGCCAGTCGACGGCCGACCGCGCCGACCAGAGCAGGAGCAACGAGAAGAAGACGGCAAACGGCCAGCGCAACCAGCCGGCGAGAAAGATCAGGTTCGGCAGCGCCAGATAGAACAGCGCTGCGACCGCAACCGAATCGATCGACTTCGCCGAGTGTCTTGCATCATGTGCGAGCAGCCAGGACGGGAGACGCTTTTCGCTGGCGGCCGACGCCTGCCTAGAGCCGGGATCAGGCGCCTGTCGTGGGGGCGTCAAAGTTGACCCGCTCCTTCTCGACCACCAGTGGGCGCCTGAGCACCTGCGTGTGGATCGCCGCGATGTATTCGCCGAGGATGCCGATGAAGAACAGTTGCACCGAGGCGAAGAAGAAGAAGCCGATGACCACCGGCGCCATGCCGACCGAGAACTGGTCCCAGCGCAGCAGCTTGTAGACCAGGTAGCCGAGCGCCACCAGCAGGCTGAGGGCCGAGAGGGCGAAACCGGCCATCGTCGCCAGCCGGATCGGCAGTTTCGAATGGCTGGTGATGCCAAGGATCGCCATGTCGTAAAGCGTGTAGAAGTTGTTCTTGCTGATGCCGCGCGCGCGCTGAGGCTGCACGAAAGGCACCTCCGCATGGTCGAAACCGATGTCCGCGATCAGGCCGCGAAAGTACGGGTAAGGATCGTCTACCCGACGAACGACTTCGACGACCGAGCGGTCGTAGAGACCGAAACCCGTGAAGTTGGGAATCAGGCGCGTCTCCGAGATGCCGCCGATGGTCGTGTAGAAGGCGCGGCGAACGAAGGACATCGCCGCCGTGCGCTGGACCCCGCAGCGGACTCCGGCAACGACTCGGTAGCCCTGTTCCCATTTTTGGACGAACTCAGCGATCAGCTCGGGTGGTTCCTGCAGGTCCGATGCCATGGCGATCACCGCGTCACCGCGCGCCTGCAGCAACGCGTGCATCGGCGAGCGGATGTGGCCAAAATTGCGGGCATTGACGATCAGCTTGACGCGCCGGTCGTTGGCGGCCATCGCCTTGATCCTTGCCACCGTGGCGTCGGTCGACGCATTGTCGATGAAGATGTGTTCGTAGTCGTAGGCGGGCAGTCGCTCGAACTGCGCACGGATGCGGGAATGCAACTCCTCGACGTTGTCTTCCTCGTTGAAGCAGCCGGTGACGACGCTGATCAGCTTCATCTTCGGTCGTCACAGCCCGCGCTGGTAGATCAGTGCCTTGAGTTGCTCGTTCTCGGCGTACGGACTGTCGATGGCGTCGATCATGATCGGTTCGTCGGCAGCGACGTCGCGCAGCAGGACCTCGCCGCGCATCAGCTCGCGGCATGAGATCTGGCCCTTCTGCAGCGGAATGGCGAGATAGACGTCGTCATCGTGCCATGCGTGCCCGCGTACCAGGTCGCGGCGGGCGTAGACGCCGCGCACCAGCGCGTCGAGATACTGGGTCTCTTGCCGCAGTGGAATCCGCTTCTGCGTGCCGGGCGCGCCGCACATCTCGACTGCCTGCCGGTGCGCCTTGAACCACTGGTCGATCTGATGTGGCAGACTGCAATACTCCGAAGGCTGGACGCCGTCGGCAGCGATGTCGATGTGGCGCTCGAAGGTGCGCGCGCCCTTGGCGTAGGCGATCGCGATCGACGCCTGCCAGTCGCGGTGTTCGTGCGTCGAGAAGCCAATCACGTTCATCGGGTAGCGGTCGCGCAGGAAATCGATCTGGTTCAGCTCCAGTTCGCGGTTCTCGGACGGGTAGAGCGACACGCAGTGGTTGATCGCCAGTGGAATGGCGCGCCGGTTGAAGAAGGTCACGAGATCGTCGACGTCCTTCAACGACGAGCCGCCAGTGGAGACGATCACCGGTTTTTTGGTACTGGCGACCTTCTCGATGAGAACCCAGTCGTTGAGGTCCGAGCTCGCGATCTTGATGATGTCGACCCCGAGCTCGACACTGAGCTCCACCGACACCTCGTCGAAAGGTGTGGCCATCGGGATGCAGCCTGCCCGTCTAATGGCGGTTGTCAAGCGGGCGTAGTCGCTGCGGCCGAGGCGGGTGTCGAGCGTCTTGCGGATGTAGCGGACGTCGTTGCGTTGCCGGAAGTCCTTGTGGATGAAGGCATCGACGTCGCGCAACTGCAGCTTGATCGCCGCCCTGACGTTGTTGAAGCGGACGATGCGCGAGAAGTCGGTGATGATCTTCAGGCCACGATCGACGCGACCAAGGTGGTTATTCGCCATCTCGAGCACGAAGAGGTCTTCGAAGAGGGCGCCGGGCGGTGGTTTGGGCAGGCGAGTCATGGGGCGTTCCGGGCCAGGTCGGACGACGTCAATCTATCATGTTCCGTGCCAGTTCGTCGCGTTCGAGGAAGGGGAACATGTCCTCCAGCGGCGCGCTGACGATCTGGCCGTCAGGCAGCCGACGCGAGCTGGTGCGCGGCTCGAACTGCTGCGTTTCGTCGAGCACGACCTGGCACAGATGCGGCTCGCTCGTCTCGAGAATGGCGGGCAGGCGCTGCGCGAAGTCGGCGGTGTCAAGCCGCGAGGCGCTGATGCCGAAAGCGCGGGCAACCGCCACGAAATCCGGCAGAGTGACGCCGGAATCCGGGTCGGCGCCGGCAAGGCGGCCGAAGAAGTTCGCCTGCGAGGTGCGGATCGACAGGTAGCCGCGGTTGTCGAGGACGAAAATCTTGATCGGCAGCCGGTGCTGGACGATCGTCTGCAACTCCTGCAGGTTCATCATGATGCTGCCGTCACCGGCGAGGCAGATGATTCGACGCTGCTGGCCGCGGGCGGCCAGCGCGCCGAACCAGGCGCCAATGGCGGCCGGCAGGTCGTAGCCCATCGAGGCGCTGCCGGAGTTCGAGAAGAGGCGCTGCCCTTGCTTCAGCGCGGCAGCCTGGAAGGGAACGATGGTCGCGGTGGCGTTGCCGCAGGCGACGATATCGTCTTCGCCCAGCCGGTCGAAAAGCGCCTCGATGAAGTGGTAGGGATTGATCCTGCCGTTGAACTCGCGATGCTTCGGCAAGACCACCGGGTAGTCGATCAGACGCTGTCGGCACCAGGCGAGCCAGCGATCGTGTTCAGGGTTCGGCGGCAGCGGTTGCTGGGCAAGTCGCGCGTTCATCTGTGCCAGGAAACCGCGCAGGTCGCAGCAGATCGCAAGATCTGGTCGGACCACAGGCTTTGCCAGCTCGGCTGGGTCGATGTCGACCTGGATCTTGAATGCCCGTGGTGCGAATGCCTGCCAGTTGTAGCTCACCTGGCGGATGTTCAGACGGCTGCCAAGGATCAGCAGCAGATCGGCATTCTGCACCGTAAAGTTGCCGGCGCGGGTGCCGATGGTGCCGGGCCGACCGCAGAACAGCGGGTCATCGGTGGCGATCAGGTCGTGCGTCCACGCCGTCGTCACCGGGACGCCGAGGCGGCGGATCACGGTGGCGAATTCGGTAGTGGCCCGGGCGGCCCGAACGCCGCTGCCGGCGAGGATCACCGGCCGGCGCGAGCTGCGCAGCCGATCGACAATGGCCGTTGCCTGCGTGGCAGGATGCCGTTCTTCCGCTATGGCGGCCGGTACGAAGCGTCGCAGTCCGGTTGGGTCGATCGGCGCGCTTTGAACGTCGATCGGCACATCCAGCCAGACCGGGCCGGGGCGACCGGAAGTCGCCAGGTGCAGCGCCTGATCGAGGTGCCAGGCAGTATCCTCGGGGTTCTCGATCAAAGCAGCATACTTGGTGATACCACGCACCATCGACACGATGTCGCTTTCCTGATCGCCCAATTGCCGCAGTCCCGGTACCCGCATCGTTGCCAGACACGTGGCGCGTTTGACTTGGCCGGAGAGGATGATCATCGGTATCGAATCTGTCCATGCGCCGAAGACCCCGTTGATCGCATTGATGCCGCCCGGGCCGGTTGTCAGGTTGACAATCGGCGGCGTGGAAGAGATCCGTGCGCAGGCTTCTGCGGCCATTGCGGCGGCTTGCTCGTGCTGGAAAAAGATTGGTGTCAGGCCGACTTGATGGCACAAGGCATCATTGAGAAACATGGCGCCGCCGCCGCTGACCAGAAAGACGTGGCGAGGGCCGTCTGCGCTCAGACGTTGGGCAAGGTAGATGGCGACGGTGGTCATGAGAAAGAATGGTGAAGCGTTATCCTCCGGTTGGAGTCGACCTTCCTGACCCGCCAGGGAGCAACCAGGCCCAGGTCCGGGTCAGGAGCATTTCGATCAATGATCCGTCCCTGCACAGGCGAAAGGCTGCCATTTGCTCCTACCAACCGCGTTTCGCCCGCAACCGGCGAGCTGCAGGCCGGATCGCCGGACAAGGGCAGAAAGGGCATGTTCGGTAAAGTACTGCAAGTGTTCGCGCACTGGTATGAATCCGAACGGGGGAAGGAAACCGAGCACAATTCTACATGCCGTGCTGAGTCAGTCGGCCGCCATCAGGATCCGTCGCCGCCCGACCAGCCACCTCAACCACCTCAACCACCGATCCCTGGCTCTGCCGGAAAGAGTGCGGTTGCACCACATCTCGTCGCTCTCGAACAAGGTCAGCGCATCGCCTGCTAAGGGTAGCTCGAAGACGATCCGACCTGGCTTGTCCGGGACCGCTTGTGCTATGGCTCACCGCGGCGGCCTCGTCCGCCACGGCGGCGACCCATGGCCATCCTCGATCTGTGATTCTGGCAAGGTTTTCAGACTCCGTCGGCACGCATTTCCCGAATCACGACTGCTGTCAGGGCATGTCAGTGCCCGGAACACTTGCGGAAGTGGCGTTGGATCTCCTATGCTTCTGCGTGCCTTCCCTGTGTGCGGCACGGCAAACCGGGCTTGCAACCAGGGAAGCGACGAGGCTGTGACCTCGCGTTGTGTTGCCCAGTACGAAGCAGCACACGTACTCGGCGGTTGTGACATCCACGTGCACACTGAACATGGCGGTCGCGGCGACTGCCATGAGCGGGATATCGCCCGTGCTCGGAACGAACTCGGCCTGACGATCGATATCGGAATCGAGCAAGCAATCGCTCGCACCATGAAATCCTTGCTGTCAGCGTGCCGGGGCACCGTACTGCAGTCAGTCGCGCCAACTGGAACACCCCTATGAAGCCGCCCAGATTGAACCTACACACGGTTGCACACCGCCATCTCCTCGGCCAGTTGATCCAACGGGAGGTTCTGGTTCGCTACCGCGGCTCTATCCTGGGCATCGGTTGGTCGTTCCTACACCCGTTGCTGCTGCTCGCCGCGTACACCTTGGTCTTCGGCGGAATTTTCGGCGGACGCTGGGACGCCGGAAACTCGGGCAAGACTGGTCTCGATATGGCCCTTTTCATCTACTGCGGGCTCGCCATCTTTGTGCCTTTCAGCGAAGCGGTCGTCTTGGCACCCAAGCTTCTGCTGGCCAATCAGCATTTCGTGCGTAAAGTCGTCTTCCCCCTCGAAATTCTGCCCTTGGCGTCACTTGTAGCTGCCAGCATCCACGGTGCTGCCCACCTCGTCCTACTCGCCGTTGCGGCGATGCTGTCCGGTCATTTGCACGCGACCGCGCTGCTGATCCCTCTGGTCCTGCTCCCGGCTTGGCTGAGCACGTTAGGGCTGGGCTGGCTACTGGCTGCCGCCGGTGCCTACTTGCGCGACATCGGCCATGGCATGCCGATCTTTATGCAACTGGCGATGTTCGCCCTGCCGGTGTTCTATCCGAGCAGCGCCGCGCCGGCCCTGCTGCAGTCGATCAACCGGACCAATCCCATTGCCATCGCCATCGAAGACCTGCGGCGCATCCTCATCGACGGAGTCCCGCCAGATTGGTCCGTCTGGCTTGCGATGTCCTGCCTCGGCGCCTCCGTGGCGGTTGCCGGCCATCTGTTCTTTTCCCGTTGCCGCGAGGAGTTCGCCGATGTCCTCTGAACCGGCCATTGCAGTTCGGAACGTCGACAAGGTCTACCGCGCCTACGACTATCCGCTCCACGCTTTGCTGGCACGGACCACAGGCGGCCGGTTCGGCAGACACAAGGAGTTTCGCGCGCTACAAGACATCAGCTTCGAAGTGCGCCGCGGCGAAAGCGTCGGCATCGTCGGCCGCAATGGATCAGGCAAGAGCACCTTGCTTCAGCTGATTTGCGGCATACGCCAACCAACATCCGGCAGCGTAACGGTTGTAGGTCGAGTTTCAGCACTGCTCGAATTGGGCTCCGGGTTTCATCCGGATTTCACGGGCAGCGAAAACGTCTACATGCAAGGCGCCATCATCGGCCTGACACGCCGGGAAATGGAGGACCGCTTCGACCGCATCGCCGCGTTCGCCGATATCGGTGAACACCTCGAACAGCCGATCAAGACTTATTCTACTGGCATGGTCGTGCGCTTGGCTTTCGCTGTCGCCATCAGCATCGATCCGGAGATTCTCGTCGTTGACGAGGCCCTTGCCGTCGGAGACGCCCCGTTCCAAGTGAAGTGCATGAACCGCATGCAGGAGTTAATCGACTCCGGGGTGACCATGCTGTTCGTATCGCACAATGCCTATCAGATACAGCGGATGTGCAGTCGGGCGATCTATCTGGCCGGCGGTACCATGAGCTTGGACGGCACAACCATCGACGTGCTCGCCCGTTACGAATCGGAACTCGCGGGCGACATGATGATGCCGCGAAAGAGCAGTACCCTGAACTCATCTTTTCGGTTTCTCGATGTCAGATGCAAGACGTCGGGGGAGGGCGGTGACCAGATTCTCACACGGATGTCCGCCGGCCAACCGTTCGCAATCACAATACGCTACGAACTCGACATAGACATGCCGCAAGGCCTGCAAATCGGTCTGCTACTCAAGTGCATCGATGGCGCCCGCATATTCGGCGAAATGTCGAGTCAGGCCGGATTGGGGTTGCCCGCCGATCGCGGAAGGCACGCCGTGCGTGTTACATTCGAGCCTAATCTCTTGCTTGCGGGAAACTACACGGTTTCCGTGTCGGCCTTCGACAAGAACTATATCGAGCAATACGGATTCATCGATTACGCATTGTCTCTACGCATCGACACATCCGATGCCAACCCGATTCTCTGCATCGGTTCCGTCGTGCTGCCCCATGACTGGACAGTCGATGATTAAAACTACCCTCTGAGACCGGTATCCACCCCACTTCTGCTGCACCCGATTAGATCATGAGAATAATTACCGGACAACCGCACCGCGAGCGCATTCTGAAGTCGTTCTTTCCGAACTGCCGCATCCTCGAATGGGGATCGGGCGGATCGACGCTATGGTTCGCCGACCGACTGCCTGCTGGCGCGACGTTGACTAGCATCGATCACGACCCGGTCTGGCACGAGCGCGTCCAGGCTCGGCTTGGTGCCCGGGGGAACGTTCGGCTGATGGTGTGTCCACCGTCTGCCTCTATGGGACAGAATGCTACTGTCGAAGAGGAAGATCCCGGCCCGGTTCAGGGCTACATACATGCAATGGATGCCGAGACCTTTGACGTTATCCTGGTTGACGGTGTTGCCCGCAACGCATGCATGGCGGCGGCACGGCGATTGTTGCGCCCAGGCGGAGCGATCTTCCTGCACGATGCGCATCGGCCTTGGTACGACGAAGGTAAATCCCTATACTTCGCGTACGGCACAGTCGGTTCCTGTCCGGAATACCCCGGACCATTACTGTGGTGGGGCGGTTTGGCACAGGAGGAGCCCCGTTACTCGGTCGGTGCCCTGCCTGTTGTCGTCAGCTTCTTCACCCAAAACACCCCCTACGAAGTGGAGGCAGCCCGGCTGCGGGAATCAGTCGCGCGGTTGGGTATGGAGGCCGAAATTGTCGGCGTCCCCTCGCAGGGTACCTGGGAAAGAAACTGCGCCTACAAAGCGCGCTTCATTCGCGACGTTTACTTCCGGCTGGATCAGCCGGTACTCTGGCTCGATGCAGATGCGGTAGTGCATAAACATCCATTAATGGTCGCCGGTGCGGAGCCGGACTTTGCCATCCATCGCTGCGACGGTTGGCAATTTAACAGCGCGACTGTGTATTTCAATCGTACCGCGCTCGGCCAGTTGCTCTTGGAAAACTGGGTTCGATATTGCGAAACCCAACCCGACATATGGGATCAGATTCATCTGGACCGCGCCTGGGAGGAAGTAACCGCCCGCCACCCGCTTCACACAATGTGGCTGCCGCAAGACTACGCAAAAATTTTTGACCAGGCATGGGAGGAAGTCGCTGTAACGCTTCCGGACCATGACGACCAGGCCGTAATCGAACAGTTCCAGGCATCGCGTCGTCTCAAGGAAGAGATCAGCGATCGCCCCCCCCGAAAGATGCGCAATCCCTCCAGCGAACTGGTTGCCGCGCGGCGAGCCGGACGTCCGCGATCCAGCTTCTACGACTCACGCTTCGTCCTGCTGCCCGAGCCTTCCGCACCCGACGATTGGGCGGTCACGCCCGGCAACTCCGACGAGGACTCGCTTCGAAGGCGATTGGGCAGCCTTTGGACTAAGCTGGCCAGAAAGTTCCGCGCGTGAGCCAGATCCTTGCCGACAAGCTTCTCGCTCTTGCCGGTCCTGGACGTATTCTGCACTACGGATGCTCCGACGCCGCTCTCGTCCGCGCCCTTCTGGCGCGCGGCTGCGACGCCTACGGGCGGATCGTTGCGGACGGGATGCCCACTCCCATGCTTGACGGGCGCATTTCTTGGCCCGAAGCACCGAACGTACCTGCGACGTTCGATACCGTCGTCGTCGATCAAAGCATTATCGTGGGAGCGGCGGATATTCGTCTTCAGTTGCAATCTCTGCGGAAGCATGCAGCGCGAACACTCGTGCTCGACTTTTCGGGCGTTTCGCCGCTCACCAAACCGGCGCATCTCCCCACCAACAGCCAGATAGAAGACGCCGCCGTCGCCGCCGGCTTCCGGCGCCATCCGGCCACTTTTCCGGTGGGCCGTTATGCCCGCCTCAACGACCCCGCGCCGGAAGCGCTGCTCTGCTTCGAGAAGATCCCGGACGAGATCCTGGCACGCTGGCCGATGGAGTTTCTTCTCGCGAACCGTGACCTCCACATGGACATGTCGCGCGAGGCCAGCCCGCGCGCCGATGCCCATATGGTCCGCTACGCCCTGGCCGCCGAATGGATCCGCCCCGGTGACACCGTGCTCGACTGCGCCTGTGGCCTCGGCTACGGCGCGGCGCTGCTCGCCGCCGCGTCGCGCGGCCGCCGCATCATAGGTATCGATCTCGATGTCGAGTCGATAGCCTATGCCCGCGATAATTTCGGGGGCTATTCCGTCGAATATCGAGCCGGCTCGGCGCTCGACCTCGGCTTCCTTCCCAATCGCTCGGTCGACATGGTCGTCACGTTCGAGACCATCGAACACCTGCAGGACTACGACCGATTCCTCGACGAAATCGCCCGCATTCTCAAGCCCGACGGACGCGTGATCGGCAGCGTTCCCCACCTGTGGGTCGACGAAACCGGACGTGACCCCAATCCGCATCACTTTCACGCTTTCGACTACGCCCAGATTCGCGATGCTCTTTCCCGCCATTTCATCGTCGAGGCCCGCTATGCCCAGACGGCACCGGGCGGCGTCAAGCTGCTCGACGCGCCGCGACGCCTGGAACAGCGTCCGTTGCAGGCGGCCCCGGTCGAGGAGGACACCGAATGGTGGATTCTGGTCGCCGCCGCCGACCCCTCGGGCGCTGCGGCAGGCGGATATCAGCAGCCAGAGTTCGATCCATGCGTCGAAGGCACTCATAGCCATCTGACAGGGTTCGCAAGTCATTACGACAATCCCTGGATCTATCGACAACTGATCCAGAACGGGCAGCGCATCCGGGATACCGCCACCCTGGCGGAAACCATCGCAACTGCGGTGAAGGGGGCTCGCAGAAACTCAGCGGATTTGGGCGCCATGTTGACCGTGTTGTCCTATCAGGCGTTGCAGGACCACGACGACCGGCAACGAGCGCATCTGCTGGCGGAAATCGAAGCCTATCTGGAACTCGACAGCGACAATCCGCACGTATATCGCTGGAGGATATCCCTGGCATACGTCGCGGCGCTCCTCGCACTGGACGGGGGGCAGCGGGAACAGGGCAAGGCATTCCTGAAGAAGGTCCTCAGCCTTGACCCATTGCGGTTCAGCCCGCTGATCTCCACCAAGACCGTCGGCGGGTATTTCCTGCTCGGAACCATGGCACTGGTCGACGGCGACACAGAAGATGCCCGCGCGGCGTTTGCGGAGGGTGTGGCCGCGGCCCGCCGCGCACTCCACGCCCCGGACGAAAACGCGATCGGCCGTCCGGACCACCCGCTTGCCTTCGGCTTCTTCGAACTTGCTGAGATTGCCGACATGGCCGGCCAATGCGCGATGGCCCTCAACGAGATTGACGCCTTCGGGCACGCCCCCGGCCGGTTCTGGCGAAGCGTCGATGTCAAACGGTTCGGGTTGCTTACCTGGATCAGAAATATCGAGGCCGAGTACCGAAGCATCGAGGCCGAGTATGCTGGAGAACTTGCTCAGTTGCACGCCGAATGCACGCTACGAAAATTGTTACCGCTACGACTAAAGGAACTTGTCTTGGTTCTGACGCCGTCCCTAACCCGCCGGATATGGGCAAGTCTAACCGCCGCCACAGTCCGTCTCGGCCTGCGGCGGTGCGCTGGCCGACAATGAAGCGCTCAGCGATTCTCCCAAGTCCTCATCCTTCCGCCACAACATAGAAGTCAGAAGCTGATTGACATGGCTCGTCGGTACCCCGTGAAAGGCGTTTACGGTTCGGTCGACGAACTGCGCGTCGCGCTTGCGACGTATGCCGATCTTGTCGACGTCGTGTCTTTCGACATCTTTGACACCCTGGTCGAACGTCGCTTTGGCCCACCTGAACAGGTCAAGCAGCTAGCCGCCAGGCTCGCCGCGACGGCCGCCGCAGGGTTGGGCTTGTCCATACCGCTCGTGCGGCTGCTGGCACTGCGGCATGAAGTCGAGGCGGATCTGCGGGCGCGGGCGGCAGCGGCCGGACTCGACCATGAATGCCGCTTCAGCGAGCTCGCTGGCGAACTCGCCCGGCGGCTGCACGCCGAATGTTCTCCCGCGATCGCTGCCACCATCGTGGAGGCGCTCCTCGTCGAAAGCGAACTGCTGGCAGAGGGCCAGGCCCTGGTGCCCAAGCCCGGCATGATCGAACTGCTTGCCGAACTGCGTGGCGCAGGCAAGCGCGTCATTGCCGTCTCCGACATGTACCTCGACGGAGCGCTACTGGCCGGCCTGTTGCACCGCCTCGGCTTCGACCTGCCGCCGCAGGCAATCTACGTGTCCGCCGACGCCGGCCTCGGCAAGTATTCGGGACGGCTTTTCCACCACGTCTTCCGCCAGGAGCAGGTGGCGCCGGCGCGCCTGCTCCACGTCGGCGACAACCCGGCATCCGACTGGGAAATGCCCCTGGCCCTGGGGGCCGGAGCCCTGCTGCTGCGGCAGGCGGAGCGCGTACGGCGGGGACACATGTACCAGGTCCACAAATGGCTTGCCGACCGCAATCCATTCTGGCGCGGCCCGCATCTGGCGGCGGACCTGCCGCGCTCGGCGGCCGGCGACTTCTTCACACGCTATGGCCATGATGTCCTCGGCCCCGTCTTCAGCGTCTTCGTCGCCCGCGTCCGCGAACTGCTGAACGAGGGCGGCTTCGACCGAGCATTCTTCCTCGCGCGCGAAGGCGACCTCTTCCTCCGCATCCACGAACTGTTCGATGACGCCGGCCCGGGCATCGCCCCGGCGCCACTCCACAGCTACCTCTACATCTCGCGCAAGGCCGTCGCACTGCCGGCAGCACACAAGGGCCTGAGCGAAGAGCGCCTGCGCCTGTTTGCGCACCATCTGGGGCAGCGGGGCCTGGCCGGCCTCGGCAATGCGCTCGGCATCGAGCCGACGGCCATTGCGGGAGTGGCTGATGCGTTGGGCTTGCCCGACCCGCGGCAACCGATGGACATGCAGGCGCAGGACTGGCCGGCCGTGCTGGCGGGCAACGCCGAATTCCAAAGCGTGATCCGGGCGCAAGCCGCCGCGGCCCGCGCGACGCTGCGCCGCTACCTGGAGCAGGGGGGATTCTTCGGCGCGGGACGCAGGGTGGCGCTGGTCGACATCGGCTGGAACGGCAGCATCCAGCGCGCCCTGCGCGACTCCTTCGGCGAGGATGCCGACTGGCCCGACGTTCACGGTTTCTACCTGAGTTTCAACGACAACCTCGGACATAGCCTCGGCACCGGCGAGGCTAGCGGCATCCTTTACGACCGGCGCAGCTTTCACCCGCGGCACGACATCCTCGTTCATTACGAGGAAATCTTCGAGAACGGCGCACGTGCCCTTCACGCCAGCACCGTAGGCTATTGCCAGAAGACGGATGGACGGGTCGAGCCGGTGTTCCGCGACGAGGCCGAGCCGGATCGCCAAGCCGAACGCCAGTTCAACGCCATGACCGAAAGCCTGCGCGCAGGCGCCCTGGACTATGCCAGGCAGTTCATCCGGCGGTACGCCCTGTTCGGCTACAGCGCCACCGACCTGATACCTTACGCCCTCACCGTGGCCCACCGCGGCGTGTTCTTCCCGACGCGCGAGGAGGCCGAAAATCTCTTCCGCATGATCCATGCGGAAGATGCCGGCACCGACAGCGTGCTGGACTTCTCCGCCTATCGCCTGCGCGGACCGTCGATGCTGCTGACGCCGCTAAGGGTGCTGCAGGCGATCAGGACCTCTCAATGGAAATACGGCACTGGTCGCAGCCTCGGCGTCCCCGGTTTCAACCACCTGCTGCGCGTGGCGCATCGCCTGATGCTGATGCGCGACCTGGCTCGGGCGGGACGGCCGCGGCCCGCGCTGATGCAGCTGCCCACCGCGCGCTGGTGGGAGTTGCTCCTGCTGTGGATCACCCAACGCGGCGGCCTGCCCCTAATCCTGCGCGCGCGCGACGCCGTACGACGGCGATGAGCGTCGGCGAGGCAAGCCGCTGCGGCGCCGAATCCCTCGGCCCGGTGTTCACCGGATGGGCGCATCTGCTGCTGCGCGCCGCGCGCCGCCGCAAGCTGCAGCGCCTGTTCTTCGTCGCTCGCGACGGCTACCTGCTGCAGCAGGTGACGGTCGGACTACTGAAGGCGCTGGGCCGCGACGGCGAGTTCGACCTCGCCTACCTGCACCTGTCCCGGCGCGCCACGCAACTCGCCGCAAATCCCACGATCGACCGGGCGGGCGTGACCGAGGCAATGGCGATACGCGCTCGCACACCGACCGTGGCCTCGCTGCTCGCCTACCATGGTATGGCGGTGGAGGAATTCGCAGCGCTGCTGCACGGCCTGGGGCTGGCGCCGGAGCTTCGGGTCAAATCAACAGACCACGGCGCCAGCTTGCTGCGCCACGAAGCGATCCGCAACCTTCTCGCCACAGAGTCCGGCCGACAACGGCAGGCGCTGCTCGCCTACCTTGAGGCCCGCGGCGTGTTGCGGGACGAAAACAGCGCCTTGATAGACATCGGGTGGCGCGGCAGCATCCAACGCAATCTGGCGAGGATACTCACGACGAATGGCCATCGACGCCTGCCACCTTGGATCTATCTCGGCTTGTGGCGAGACGACAGCGATGCCAACAGGTTGCCCGTCAATGCCGAGGGATTGCTGGGAGATCTGCGCCGCGGTCGCACGCTGCGCGAGAGCGCTCCCTGGCAAACGGCCTTCCTGCTCGAAGCGGCGTGCCGCAAGGACGAGGGCAGCGTACTACGCTTCGTCCTGTCCAACGGTCGGGGAATGCCGGAACTGGCACCGTCGGATAGCCCCGCGCGGCTCGCCGAACGACAAAGCGAACCTCTGTCGGAAGCCCTGCGCAAGGGTATTCTCGACTACATCGCCAGTTCGGCTAGCGCGGCACGCTGGGAACGTCTCGACGATGAAGTCCTGCGCCAAGAAGCACAGGATCAGTTGCTGCGTCTCGCGTTCCAGCCCACGGCCGCCGAGATCGCGCTTGGGGAAGCATTGGTGCACACCGAAAGCCATGCACCGGACTGGAGCACGCCACTGGTGTTGCCGCGGATCGCCGGCCCGTTGTCAGCGCCCGGACAGTGGCTCGCAGGCCTGGCCTCACCTTGGCGGGGTGCCTACGTCAAGGCGAGCGGCGGCTGGCCACTGGCGCTAGCGCATCGCGGCCTGGAGTCCCTGCTGGTTCGCATGCCTCCCGCACTACGCATCGCGGTAAGACGGGCCGCCCTTGTCGTGGCAGGCAACGACGTCCCGACAACGTAACGGGCTGGCTGTCGGTCATGCTGACGGAGATGCCATATCGAGCTCAGTTCCGAGCCGGGATCTGCAGGGACGCGGCCGCAATCCGAGGGTCTCGCATGCTGCTCGCCGTCCGGAGCCAGCCGATGGTTCGCTGCAAGGTCGAGGGCAGGTCGAGCGTGAGTTGGAGACCAAGCTCATGCCTTGCGCGATCGGTTTGCGGTACATATGAATGAACTCCCGAGCGATCCGGTTCGCCGTGAATCTCCACCGACAGGTTGCCGCCGACCTGACCCGCGATCTGCCGGGCCAGATCGCCAATCGACACGCACTGATCCGAGCCGACATTGTAAGCACGGCCGGTCTCCCCGTGTAACAGGATGGTCAGCAGCCAAGTGACGAGGTCGGCCGGATGCATGTAGCTTCGACGTGCCCTGCCGTCCCCATTGACGACGATTGGCCCACCGTTCAGCGCGTCACGCAGGAAGTTGCCGGCAGCGAACCGGCCATGCAGTGGCAGATGCGGGCCGATGAACGAGAAGCAGCGGGCGATCACGCATGGCACTTCGGGCGTCAGCGCGCACACCTGTTCAATCAGTCGCTTGCCCTCGCCGTAGGCCGATGAGGGCTTCAGTGGGTCCGGCGCGCCGTGCCAGGTCTCCGGGATGCGACCGAGGCCGGCCGGTTGTGGTCCGTAGACCGCGCCTGAACTGGTGACCAGCATGCGCCGGACCCCTGCCTGGCGGGCATGGCGCAGGACGTTGTGAATGCTGGCCAGCTTGTTGTGCAGCATCGCGATCGGTTCGGTCTGGCGGGGATCGGCGCTGGTGGCCGTAGCGAGATGCAGGAGGTAGTCGTGGCGCGTCGGCGGGAAGGCGAAGCAGGCAGGGTTGCCGCGAAGCCACTCGAACTCCCTGCGGCTCGCCATATGCGGTACGCGCAGGAGAAAGCGCTCCGGGTCGCGACTCAGTACGGTGGCGCCGACGGCCACTTGCAGCGCATCGTTGGCTGCGGCGATGGTTTCCAGCAGCCAAATGCCGAAAAGGCCAGTACCGCCTGTGATCAAGAGTTGGGCGCCGGCCATTTCGCGCCACAATGCGCCGGTTTGAGCGAGGACGTGCTCGAGATCGGCGTCGGGCAGCGGCGGGCAGGGGGTGCTCAGAATTCCCCTCCGAGAAATTCGCTGATCCTGGTGCAGGTGAAGTCCAGCATCTCCTCACTCAGCCCTGGCCAGAGGCCGATCCAGAAGGTGTCGTCGAGCACCCGGTCGGTCTGCGTCAGCGGGCCGGCGAGGCGGAAGCCGCGCCCTTGCATGTACGGCTGGCGGATGACGTTGCCGGCGAACAGCAGCCGTGTGCCGATGCGGTACTGCTCGAGGTAGGTGAGGAGATCGACGCGGGCGCAGCCCGCTTCCGGCTGCAGCGTCAGCGGCAGGCCGAACCATGACGGATCGGCTCCCGGTGTGGCTTCGGGAAGGATGAGGAACTCGGCGAGCGGCGCGAGACGCTGCCTGAGATATTCGAAGTTGCGCCGGCGGGCGGCGATGAAGTCCGGCAGGCGATCCATCTGCGCCAGGCCGCAGGCAGCCTGGATGTCGGTGATCTTGAGGTTGTAGCCGAGGTGGGAATAGGTGTACTTGTGGTCGTAGCCGAACGGCAGCTCGCCGTGCTGTTGCGCAAAGCGTTTGCCGCAGGTGTTGTCGCAGCCGGTCGCGCAATAGCAGTCGCGCCCCCAATCGCGCAGCGACTCGATGATCTTCTTCAGCTGCGCGTCGCGCGTGAAGACGGCGCCACCCTCGCCCATGGTGATGTGGTGCGCCGGGTAGAAACTGAGCGTGCCGATGTCGCCAAAGGTGCCGACCGGGCGGCCGGAGTAGGTCGCACCCAGCGCGTCGCAGCAGTCCTCGATCAGCCACAGGTCGTGCTTTCTGGCGATCCGGCAGACTTCGTCGAGGTCGAACGGGTTGCCGAGGGTGTGGGCGAGCATGATCGCTCGCGTGCGCTCGGACAGCGCGGCTTCGATCTGGCCGGCGTCTATGTTGTAGGTCGGCAGGGAGACATCGACGAAAACCGGTACGCAGCCGTTCTGCAGGATCGGATTGACCGTCGTCGGGAAGCTGGCCGCGACGGTGATGACCTCGTCGCCCGGCTTGATGGCGCGCGCGCCGAGAGCCGGCGAAGTGAGTGCGGAGAACGCGAGGAGGTTGGCGGAAGAGCCCGAGTTGGTGGTGAGGACGTGCTCGACACCGAGAAAGGCTCCCAGTCGTCGTTCGAATTCGGTGTTGAAGCGCCCGCTGGTGAGCCAGCCATCGAGGACGGCATCGACCATCTGGCGCATTTCCACCTCGCCGATGACCTTGCCCGCCGCCGGAATCGGCGTCACACCGGGCTCGAAGGCCGAGGTCCGGCGGCTTGCTTCGGCGTAGCACTCGACCAGTTCGAGGATCTGCCTTCGCAGTTGGTCGGCGGTCATGGGGCGACGGCCTTTGGTTCACACTCGCAATAGCGCGCGATCTGCTGGCGCGAGACGGCTACCATGTCCTGGCCGTCGAGGTGGGCGCGATACCAGTCGACGGTCATTTGCAGGGCGGTGGCGAGAGGCCAGCGAGGATGCCACGGCAATGCCCGTGCGGCTTTCGTCGCGTCAAGCCGGAGACTCTGCGCTTCGTGCGGGTGCGTCTCGTCGTCGCGGCGCCAGGTGGCTCCCCCACCCCACATTCCGGCCATTTTGGTCAGGAGGTCGGCAACGCTGTGCGCGGTTTCGCCGCCGGGTCCGAAATTCCAGGCTTCGGCAAAGCGAGCGCCTTGCTGGTACAGGCGCTCGCCCAGGATGAGATAGCCGGCGAGCGGTTCGAGGACATGCTGCCAGGGGCGGACCGCTTCCGGATGCCGGACCAGCAGCGGGCGCCGGTCGGCAAACGCGCGCACGGCATCCGGGACCAGTCGGCCGGTCGACCAGTCGCCGCCGCCGATGGCGTTGCCGGCGCGCGCCGTCGCCAGCGCGGTGGCGTGTCCGCGATGATCGCCCGAAGCGAAGAAGGACGAGCGATACGCGGCTGCGACCAGTTCGGTGCAGGCCTTGCTGCTGCTGTACGGATCGGTTGCCCCGAGCGGGTCGCTCTCGGTGCAGGCTGTCGCGCGCGGTTGGTAGCACTTGTCGCTGCTGACGATGACGACGCTGCGCACGCAGCCGGTCTGCCGGATCGCGTCGAGCAGGTTGACCGTTCCCATGACGTTGGTCGCATAGGTTTCTGCTGGCCGGGAGTACGAGGGAAGCACCAACGCCTGGGCGGCGAGATGGAACACGACCTCCGGCCGGTGGCTGGCGAGGGCAGCCGCCAGTGCGTCCCGATCGCGGATGTCGGCCAGGATCGACACCATCTGCCCCGCAAGTCCGGTGAGCTCGAACAGGTTTGGCTGCGTCGCCGGTGGCAGTGCCAAGCCGATCACCCTTGCACCCATTGTCTGCAGCCAGAGCGCCAGCCAGCCACCCTTGAAGCCGGTGTGGCCGGTGACTAGGACCCGTCGGTCCTGCCAGAACGCCGGCGTGATCACCAGGTTTTCCATGGTGCGTTGCCGGAAGCCCACAGCTGCTCCAGATGGTTTCGGTCGCGCAGGGTATCCATCGCGTGCCAGAAGCCATCGTGGCGCCAGGCGGCGAGTTGCCCGCTCCGTGACAGCTGGCTGACCGGTCCGGCTTCCCACATGCAGGAATCGCCGTCGATCAGGTCGATCACTCGCGGACTGAGGATGAAGAAGCCGCCGTTGATCCAGGCGCCGTCTCCGGCCGGTTTTTCCTGGAAGGCGAGCACGCGATCCGCGGCCAGATCGAGAGCGCCGAAGCGGCCTGGCGGAGTGACGGCGGTGACGGTTCCCAGAACCCCCTGCTGTCGGTGGAATTGGATGCTGGCGGCGATGTCGATGTTGCCGACGCCATCGCCGTAGGTGAAGCAGAACGGCTCATCATCCTCCAGATGCGCGCGCACGCGCCGCAGCCGCCCACCCGTCTGCGTCGAGTCGCCGGTGTCGATCAGCGTCACCCGCCAGGGTTCGGAGTGGCGCTCATGCACCTCGATCCGGTTGTTGGTCAGGTCGAGGGTGACATCCGACATGTGCAGGAAGTAGTTGGCGAAGTACTCCTTGATGACGTAGCCGCGGTAGCCGAGACAGATCACGAAGTCGTTGATGCCGTGGCTGGAGTAGATCTTCATGATGTGCCAGATGATCGGCTTGCCACCGATCTCGACCATCGGTTTCGGCCTGACGATCGTTTCCTCGGCGAGCCGCGTGCCCACGCCACCGGCGAGGATGACCGCCTTCATCGATGCCTGGCCGCCGCCTCTTCCGGGCCTGCGTTGCGTGCCACCAGTTGGTCGGGAGCGATTGCCTCCATCTGCTCCGTCACTCGTCGATGACGACGCTGGTGTAGACCTCCTGCACGTCGTCGAGGCTTTCGAGCACATCGATCAGTTTCTGCATGCGCAGCGCCTCGTCGCCCGCGAGCTGGGTCTCGTTCTCGGCCTTCATGGTGACGCTGCCGTACTCGGCGGTGAAGCCGGCGGCGGCGAGCGCTTCCTTGACCGCCATGTAGTCGTTGGCGGGCGTGATCACTTCGACCGATCCGTCGTCGTTGCTCAGGACGTCATCGGCGCCGGCGTCGATCGCCGCCTCCATCAACGCCCCTTCGTCGGTTCCGGGGGCGAAGAGGAGCTGGCCGCAATGCCTGAACTGGAAGGCGACACAGCCGTCGGTGCCGAGGTTGCCGCCGTACTTGTTGAAGGCGTGCCGCACTTCGGCGACGGTGCGCGTGCGGTTGTCGGTCAGGCAATCGACGATGACGGCTGCACCACCGATGCCGTAGCCCTCGTAGCGCACCTCGATGTAATCGACGCCCTCGAGCTCGCCGGTTCCCTTCTTGATCGCATTGTCGATCTTGTCCCTGGGCATGTTCACCTGCTTGCCCTTGTCGATCGCCAGTCGCAGGCGCGGATTGAACGAAGGATCGCCACCGCCGGCCTTGGCGGCAACGGTGATCTCGCGTGCGATCTTGGAGAAGGATGCGCTGCGCTTTTCATCCTGCTTGCCCTTGCGGTGCTGGATGTTGGCCCATTTCGAATGTCCTGCCATGCTGCCCTCTGAACGAATTCCTGGATCCTGCGGCCGCTCCCGGAGCAACAAAACGGGCCGCAAATGATCGATAATCAAGGCCGGCATTCTAGCACTTCCGTCGAACCATCCCTTCCCGTCATCGCTTTCCGGAGTCGTCCATGGTCGCACCACTTGTCGTCGCCAGGCATGAAGACACTGAACTGGCGTTGCTGCCCGCACTCGCCAACCGTCACGGACTGATCACCGGCGCCACCGGGACCGGCAAGACGATCACCCTGCAACTGCTCGCCGAGCGCTTTTCGGCCATTGGCGTGCCGGTGTTCATGGCCGACGTCAAGGGGGATCTGTCGGGACTGGCCGCTGCCGGCAGCCTGACGCCGAAGCTGCAGCAACGGCTCGCAGCGCTCGGCGTCACGGATCACGTACCGGCGCGCTGTCCGGTGGTCTACTGGGACGTTTTCGGCGAGCAGGGGCACCCGGTGCGGGCGACGATCTCGGACATGGGGCCGGTGCTGCTCGCCCGGCTGTTGAACCTCAATGACACGCAGTCCGGCGTCCTGCAACTGGTGTTCCGCATCGCCGACGACAACGGCCTGCTGCTGCTCGACCTCAAGGACCTGCGGGCGATGGTGCAGCATGTCGGCGAGAACGCGAAGAACTTCACCACCGAGTACGGCAACGTCTCGGCGGCTTCGATCGGCGCCATCCAGCGCGGGCTGCTGAACCTCGGCGAGCACGGTGGCGACCTGTTCTTCGGCGAGCCGATGCTCGACATCGGCGACCTGATGCAGACCGACGATGGCCGGGGCGTGGTCAACATCCTGGCCGGCGACAGGCTGATGGCTTCGCCGCGCCTCTATTCGACCTTCCTGCTCTGGTTGCTCGCCGAGCTGTTCGAACAGCTGCCTGAAGTCGGTGACGTCGACAAGCCCAAACTCGTCTTCTTCTTCGACGAGGCGCATCTGCTCTTCAACGAGGCGCCGGCGGCGCTGCTCGAGAAGATCGAACAGGTGGTGCGGCTGATCCGCTCGAAAGGAGTCGGCGTCTACTTCGTCAGCCAGAACCCGCTCGACATTCCCGACAAGGTGCTCGGCCAGCTCGGCAACCGCGTGCAGCACGCCCTGCGCGCCTTCACCCCGCGCGACCAGAAGGCAGTCAAGGCCGCCGCGCAGACCCTGCGCGCCAACCCGAGGTTCGACGCCGAGGCGGCGATCACCGAGTTGGGCGTCGGCGAGGCACTGGTTTCGTTTCTCGACGAGAAGGGACGGCCGAACGTCGTCGAGCGTGCCTTCATCCTGCCGCCGGCTTCGCGGATTGGCCCGCAGTCCGCCGAGGAGCGACAGGCGGTTATCAAGGCTTCCGCCATCTACGGGCATTACGAGAATGCCGTCGACCGCGAGTCGGCCTACGAGAAGCTCAAGGGCGTTGCGGCGGAGCAAGCGCCGGCTGGCGAATCGGCTGCCGGTGGACAGCCGCCGGCAGCCGGTGGTGGTGGCTGGCTGGGCAGTCTTGGCCGCGGGCGTGGTGACTCGGTGATCCAGACGGCGGCAAAGAGCGCGGCGCGGGCGATCGGCTCGCAGGTCGGCCGCGAGATCATTCGCGGTGTCCTCGGCTCGATTCTCGGCGGCGGGTCGCGCCGCCGTTGATCGGGACTGACGGTGCGCAGCTCCCTCCCGGGAGCTGCACGCCGACCCTCAGAGCGTCAGTTGCAGGCGGACGCCGGCGACGGTCGAATCGGGCAACTGGAAGCCCGGGTTGAAGATGCGCTGGATCACCGGCTGGACGACCAGACCGGGAAGCAGTGGCGCCTGGTAGGTGATCTCGACCACCGTCTCGTTGTTCGCTGTAGAAATAGGCACCGGTCCGTGCCGTTCCCAAATGACGCAATGCGACGACAAAGAGTGTCAGGCTTGCCCCGTGGCTGGCAAACCCCAGAGCCGAGGCGCGATCACTACCTTCGCCCGCGGCCATGCTGCATCGAGTACCAGAGCCAGCAGGAGGTTGGTCGTCCCCGCCGCCAGCCCCTTGCTCATGGCGATGAAGGAGGCATCGGCCAGAGACACCTTGCGCGTCAGGTTGTTGTCGATCGCCCAGGCCAGACAGGCGCCGAGTACCAGAAGCGCCGCCTCGCTCCCCGCGAAACGGGCTTCGCCGGGCCAGGTCAGCACGACGGCGCCGGCCACAATGGCCAGCATCCCGAAGGCAACGCGGCGGTCGAAGCTTTCGTGGAAGACAAACCACGCCAGAAGGGCCGTCAGCACGCCTTCCGCATTGAGGAGCAGCGAGGCGCCGGAAGCGGGCGTCCGCTGCAGCCCGAGCATCAGCAGCGCCGGCGCGATGACGCCACCAGAGAGAATGGCGCCGGCAAGCCAGCCGCGTTCGCCGCGCGCCAGCGAAACGGCCGGCATGCGCTGCAGGCAGCGAATCAGGAACAGGCCGATTCCCGAACCCAGATAGAGCCGCGCCGCCAGCAGCCAGGGACTGACATGGGCCAGCAACAGTTTCGCCAGGGGCGGTGCTGGCGCCGAAGAGGAGCGCGGCGGCCAAGGCAGCGGCGATGCCGCGCATACCCGCTTGTTTCATGGTCGAGCGCCATCGCTCGTCGCGCCGGTGTCGGCCGGTCGATGACAGGCACAGGCCTCGCCTTGCGCGGCCGCGACCAGCTCGTGCAGGATGCCGCACGCCGACGCCTTGTCGGGCGTGGCACACTGCCCACGCAGTGCCATGAGTTGCTGCTCCAGTGCCTGCATGCTGGCCAGGCGCGCACGGACCCGGGCCAGATTCAGATCGACGAGATGATTGATTTCCCCGCAATCGGATTCCGGACTGTCGACGATCGACAGCAGGCGCTGAATGTCCGCCAGCGGAATGTCGAGAGCCCGGCAGTGGCGGATGAAGGCCAGTCGCGCCAAGTCGCCTGGGGCGTAGGTACGGTAGCCGTTGTCGCTGCGTTTCGGTGCGCTGAGCAGCCCGGCTCTTTCGTAGTAGCGGATCGTGTCAACCTCGACCCCGGTCGTCCTCGCCAGTTCGCCTATGCGCATCGCGTTCTCCGTGTTTCGACTGTCCTGTATTTTACCCTTGACTATGGAGTCGCTCCAGGGTTTTCAATGAGGCTATTGCCTACTCGCAGGAGATCATCATGGCCGCTTGCAACTGTGGTTCCAACGCGGGTTCCGGCGCTGTCAGTCCGCGCTTTCGCAAGGCGCTGTGGATCGCGCTCGCCGTCAACGCATCGATGTTCGTCGTCGAAACCGTGGCCGGTCTGACTTCCGGCTCGGTCGCTCTGTGGGCCGATGCCCTCGATTTCGCCGGCGACGCGGCAAACTACGGCATTTCCCTCCTGGTACTGTCTCTGGGGCTTGCCTGGCGCGCCCGCGCCGCCCTGTTCAAGGGTGCGTCCATGCTTGGCTTCGGTGTCTTTGTCCTCACCCGGACGCTGTGGAGCCTCTTGCATGGGGTTCCACCGGAGCCGCTGACCATGGGAGTCGTCGGCCTGTTCGCCCTGCTTGCCAACCTGAGGGTCGCCGTCCTGCTCTACACCTTTCGCGAGGGCGACGCCAACATGCAATCGGTGTGGCTGTGCAGCCGCAACGACGCCATCGGCAACGTCGCGGTCATGCTCGCCGCCGCGGGGGTCATGGGTAGCGGCAGCGTGCTTCCGGACGTGGCGGTTGCGGCCGTGATGGCCGGTCTCGCGCTCTCGTCCGGGCTGGCCATCGTCCGCCAGTCCCGCATGGAACTCGCCACTGTGCTCCCGCGCTGAACATGATAGGATGCGCCCCCATGCGTCGCTGGCTGACCATTCTTCTCCTCTCCGTGCTGCCGCTCCAGTTCGTCTGGGCCGCAGTGGCTGGCTATTGTCAACACGACAGCGGCGAAACGGTGAAGCATTTCGGCCATCACGAGCACAAGCACGACGTGCCGGAAGATGCCGAGCAAGGCGCCGACGACGGCCAGTTGCCGCTGGCCGATTTCGATGGTGACTGCACGGACTGTCACGCGAGCTGCGCCGTTGCTCCCTCTGCGGCCGTCGCGCTGCCGGTGATCCCGGTGCTCTCTTTCGCGATCCCCTGGGCGTCGCAGCTGCCTGCGCCGCCGCCATTGACGCAGCCCGATCGCCCCAACTGGTCCGTCTCCGCCTGATCGGCGGGAGCGGTCGTTCCTGTTCTCTGTCAGCGGCGCCAGCCGGCACGCGACAGGCCGTCAGCGGACCTGTCCCCGCCGATTCCCCGATGTGTTTGTTCATCACTGGAGAATCGGATGCACTCTAGCTCATGCATTACCCGCCTTCTGTCACTCGCTCTGCTTGCCTTGAGCCCCTGGGCCGCAACACCGGCGCGGGCTGAATCGGCGGCAGTCGACGCCCGCAGCGCGACTCTCAGGCAGGCCTACGACACCGCTTGGGCGCGCCAGCCCGAGGCGCTTTCCGTCGACCTGCGGCGCGACGCCGCCGAGGCCCGCAGCCGCCAGGCCGAGGCGTGGACCGTCGAACCCCCGAGCATCGAGATGGGCGCCAAGAGTGACCGCGTCCTGAAAAACGACGGCGACCGCGAATACGAGGCCGGTCTCATCCTGCCACTCTGGCTGCCCGGCGAGCGGGGCCGCAGCGGCGCCGTTGCCGAGGCCGAGGCGAAGGTCGTCGACAGCCGCGTGGCTGCGGCCCGCCTGCGCACCGCCGCAGCCGTACGCGATGCCTGGTGGACCTGGCAGCGGCTGCTCGGCGAACGCAACTTGACACAGTCCCGCCTGGTCAGCGCCCGGCGCTTGGCCGAGGACGTGGGGCGCCGCGTACGGGCAGGTGACCTTGCACTGGCCGACCGCCATCAGGCCGAGGGCGCTGCCGCGGCGGCCGAGGTTGCGTTGGCCGAAAGCGACAGCCAGCTCGCCCGGGCAGCGCAGCAGTTGCGCGCTGTGACCGGCCTTCTGCCGGCGCCGGCCGCAAGCGAGCGCCCGGAGAATCTACCGCCGCTGCCGAGCGACTTCACTGCCCTGGATGCGACGCACCCGGCAGCCGTCGAACTGTTTGACCGAGCCGAACTGGCCCGTCGCGTCGCCGATCTGGCGAGTGTTCAGACCCGCAACAACCCGGAACTGCTGCTTGCCACTACCCGCCAGCGTGGCGCTTTCGGTGAACCGTGGCAGCAGACGGTGACGCTCGGCGTGCGCATTCCCTTTGGTTCGGAAAACCGCAACCGTGCCCGGGTTGGGCAAGCCCGTGCCGAAGCAATTGAAACCGAAACCCAGCTGCGCCTGGAACGGGATCGCCTCGCCGCTGACCTCGAAGCCGCACGCATTCAGGTGGAGTCGGCGCGCCTCCAGCTCGCCGCGGCAGAGAAGCGCGCCGGGCTGGCGCGCGAATCGCGCGGCTTTTTCGAGAAATCCTTCCGGCTCGGCGAAACTGACTTGCCGACACGGCTGCGCATCGAGATCGAAGCCGTCGAGGCGGAACGCCAGGCGTCACGTGCCCGCATCGATCTGGCCGCGGCCATTTCCTCGCTACGCCAAGCCTTGGGCTTGCTCCCCGAATGATGAACAGGATACTTGCCATGAACAACAGGATGCTTCTCGCCGCCGTCGCACTGGGCTTCGGCATGACGCTCGCGATTCCGCCGGCACAGGCCGGCGCCGGCCACGATCACGGCGAAGCACCAGCGGCCAGTACCGGTACCCCGGTACCCGGAGTGACCGCCGTTTCCGAATCCTTCGAACTGGTCGGCCGCCTGCTGCACGACGAGCTGTCCATCCTCGTCGACCGCCATGCCAGCAACGAGCCCGTGCTCGATGCCTCGTTGACGGTCGAGGTTGCCGGCCGCAGCGCCGTTGCCGCCTTCCATGCCGACAACGGTGATTACTCGCTCACCGACGCGGCGATCCTCGGCCAGCTGCGCCAAGCCGGCAGCAAGCCGCTGACCTTTACGCTGATCGCCGGCGAGGAGAGCGATCTCCTGAGCGGCGAACTGGATGTTCACGACGAAGCGGACAACGCCGCTTCGCAACACGGGCATGGCTGGCAGGAATACGCGCTGTGGAGTGCTGCCGGCGTTGCCGGGCTGGCGATCCTCGTCGCCCTGGGTCGCCGCCTGCGCAATGCCCGCCATGCCGGAGGTGCCGCATGAAGCACCGCGTCCTGATCGCCGCCATCGGCTTCTTGATCGCTGCCAGCCTGAACCCGGTCATCGCCGGCGAAGGGCACGACCATGGCGATGCCCCACCGGCCGCCAGCGGCAACGGTCCGAAACGCCTGCCGGATGGCAGCGTCTTCCTGCCCAAGCCGGCCCAGCGGCAACTGAACGTCCGTACCCAGGCCGTCGTCGCCGGCGAGCTGCCGCGCGCCTTCGAGCTTAACGGCCGGGTCATGATGGACCCGAATGCCGGAGGCAAGGTGCAGGCCATCGTCGCCGGCCGCGTCACCCCAGGCCCCAAGGGCTTGCCCTACGCTGGCCAGGCGGTCGTCAAGGGCGAGGTGCTGGCCTACGTGACGCCCGAAGTGGGCGGCAACAGCCGTTCGCTCAACGAAAGCCGCCTGCGCCGCCTGCGCGAACTGTCGGACACCGTGCCGCGCAAGCTGATCGAGGAAGCGGAAGCGGCGGTTGCCAACGAACAGTTGCGGGCGCCGGTCAGCGGCGTCATCGCCTCGTCCAGCGTCGTCTCCGGGCAGGTCGTCGAGGCCCGCGAGGTGCTGTTCGAAATCGTCAATCCCGAGCGCCTGCTGATCGAAGCACTGGCGTTCGATCCGGCGATCGGCAACGACATTGCCCGCGCCTTCATCGCCGTCGGCGACGACAGCCTGCCGTTGCGCCTGGTCGGTGTCGCCCGCAGCCTGCGCGAGCAGGCTCTGCCGCTGACTTTCCGGGGCGAGGGGAAGGCCCTGGCCGTGCTGGCGGTCGGACAACCCGTCAGCGTCTTTGTCCAGACGCGAGGTAAAGTGGCCGGCATCGCGGTGCCGGCGGCGGCCCTGATGCGGAATCCGGCCAACCAGAACATTGTCTGGGTCAAGACGGCGCCGGAGCATTTCGCGCCGCGCGTCGTCACCAGTGACGCGCTCGACGGCAACCTGGTCGCGATCACCTCAGGGCTGCAGGCCGGCGACCTGGTCGTCGTGCGCGCAGCCGGCCTGATCAACCAAGTGCGTTGAGCGGGGGCCGACATGTTCAAGTGGTTACTCGATAGCAGCCTGGCCAACCGGCTGCTGGTCATCATCGCCAGCCTGGTGCTGATGGCCTACGGGGCGTTCACCTTGTCGCGCACGCCGGTGGATGTCTTTCCCGACCTCAACAAGCCGACCGTCACCATCATGACCGAGGCGGGCGGCATGGCCGCCGAGGAGGTCGAGCTGCTCATCACCTTCCCGCTGGAAACGGCGATGAACGGGCTACCGGGCGTCGAGAGCGTGCGTTCGGTGTCCAGCGCCGGGTTGTCGTTCATCTACGTGACCTTCAACTGGCAGACCGAGATCTTCCGGGCGCGACAGATGGTTTCCGAACGACTTTCGGCGATGGAGGAGAGTCTGGCCGCCGGCGTCGTGCCGCGCATGGGACCGATCAGTTCGATCATGGGCGAGATCATGCAGATCGCGATTCCCATCGACACGGCGAAAATCTCGCCGATGCAGGTGCGCGAATACGCCGACTGGGTGCTGCGCCCGCGTTTGATGGCGATTCCCGGGGTCGCCCAGGTGATTCCCATCGGTGGCGAGGTGCGCCAGTTCCAGGTGCAGCCCAACACCGTGCGCATGGCTGAGCTCGGCATCACGCAGGCGCAGCTGGACAGCGCCCTTCGCGGCTATGCCGCGAACACGTCCGGCGGCTTTCTCGAAGTCAACGGCCGCGAATACCTGATCCGCAATCTCGGCCGTACCTCGCGGCTCGACGACCTGCGCAACCTGGCGCTGAGCGCCCGCTCGGGCCAACCGATCATTTTGCGGCAAATTGCCGACGTCACCTTCGCGCCAGCCATCAAGCGCGGTGATGCCGGGTTCGAGGGCAAGCCGGCGGTCATCCTGGGGGTGCAGAAGCAGCCGACGGCCGACACCATCCAGTTGACCCGCGGCATCGAAGCGGCTCTCGGCGACCTGAAGAAATCCTTGCCGCCGGGCATGGAGGCGCCGCAGGTCACCTTCCGCCAGGCGAGCTTCATCGAGGCTTCGATCGGCACCCTGCAGGGCAAGCTGATCGGCGCCTCGGTTTTCGTGGCGCTGATCCTCTTCTTCTTCCTCGGCACGCTGCGTCCGACGGTCATTGCGCTGACCGCCATCCCGGTGTCCATCTTCATCACGGCGCTGGTCTTCCGGTATTTCGGCCTCTCGATCAACACCATGACCCTGGGCGGCTTGGCCATCGCCATTGGCGGCCTCGTCGACGACGCCGTGGTCGGCGTTGAAAACGTCCTTCGGCGCCTGAAGGAAGACCGGGAAAAGCATCCCCACGCCCGCCTGCATCCGATCGAGCTGGTGGCACGGGCGACCTTGGAGGTGCGCTCGGCGATTCTCTACGCGACGATCATCATCGTCCTCGTCTTCCTGCCTCTGTTTGCCCTGCCGGGCATGGAAGGGCGGCTGTTCGTGCCGCTCGGGGTCGCCTTCATCGTTTCGACGCTGGCTTCACTGGTGGTTTCGGTGACCGTCACGCCGGTCCTCTCCTTCTACCTGTTGCCGCGAATGAAATCGCTCGATCACGGTGACACCCGCCTGTTGGCGTGGCTGAAAGCCGGCTACCGCCGCAGCCTGCAGGTCGTCCTCGATCACCCGCGCGGGGCGCTGGCGATCGGCGGCAGCGCCGTCGTCATCGCCGCGCTGGCCGTGCCTTTCTTCCCGAAAACCTTCCTGCCGCCATTCAACGAGGGCACGCTGCTGATCGGGATGCGCCTGAACCCAGGCGTCACGCTCGCCGAATCCTCGGATCTCGCGCGGCAGGCCGAGGTACTGGTCAGGCAGGTGCCCGAGGTGGTGCATGTCGGCCGACGCAGCGGACGGGCGGAACTCGACGAGCACGCCGAGGGCGTGCATGTCAGCGAACTCGACGTCGGCCTCAAGCCGGCGACGGAATTGACGCGGCCGATGAGCGAGGTCAGCGCCGACATTCGCGCCCGCCTGATCAACCTGCCGGCAGCGATTTCCATCGGCCAGCCGATTTCCCATCGCATCGACCACATGCTGTCCGGCGTGCGTTCACAGATCGCCATCAAGATTTTCGGCGAGGATCTGGATACGCTGCGCGCCCAGGCCGACGCCCTACGCGGCCGGCTCGCCGGCATCCCTGGCTTGGCCGACCTGGAGATCGAGAAGCAGGTGCTGGCACCGCAGATCAAGGTGCGCATCGATTACGCGGCAGCGGCCCGCTACGGCATCCCGACACCGCATTTGCTGGCCACCCTGCAGAACCTGATCGAAGGCGAAAAGGTTACCCAGATCGTCGAAGGCGGCCGGCGTTTCGCGCTGGTGGTTCGCCTGCCGGAATCGTCCCGCTCGCTCACCGGACTGGGGCAGATCCTGCTGGAAACGCCATCGGGCAGCATTCCGCTTTCCAAAGTGGCGAGCATCGAGGACAGCGACGGGCCGAACCAGATCAGCCGCGACGACGGCAAGCGGCGCATCGTCATTTCGGCCAACACCCAGGGACGGGCGTTGTCGGCGGTGATCGAGGATATCCGCAAGGCGGTGGCCGAAACGCCGCTGCCGGAAGGCTATTTCGTCACCCTGGGCGGGCAGTTCCAGGCGCAGGAAGAGGCTTCGCGCCTGGTCGGCCTGCTCGCTGTCGTCTCCTTGGTGCTGATGTTCGTCGTGCTCTACAGCCGCTACAGGTCGGTCACTCTTTCAGCGTTGATCATGGCCAATATCCCGCTCGCGCTCGTCGGCGCGGTGATCGGCCTGTGGTTGTCCGGGCAGCCGCTTTCCGTCGCCGCTTTGGTCGGCTTCATCACGCTGGCCGGCATTTCGGTGCGCAACGGCATCCTGAAGGTCAGCCACTACATCAACCTGATGCGCATGGAGGGGGAATCCTTCGATCACAAGATGATCCTGCGCGGCTCGCTGGAACGTCTCTCGCCGGTGCTGATGACGGCGCTGGTCACCGCCTTCGCGCTGGCGCCGCTGCTCTTCGAGGCGGAACGGCCCGGCACCGAAATCCTGCATCCGGTCGCCGTGGTCATCTTCTCGGGCCTCATCAGCTCGACCCTGCTCGACACCTTCCTGACGCCGGCGATGTTCTGGATGTTCGGCCGGAAGGACGCAGAACAGCTGATGACGAACCGCGACTCCGAAGCACTTTGATTTCTCCTGAAAGGAAACGCTCGATGAAACCGATTGAACTCCTTGCCGCGATCGCGCTTGGCACTTCCCCCATCGCCCATGCAGCCGGCGGACACGATCACGGTACCGACCACAAGCCTGCCCATGGGGGTTTGGTCGTCGAATCGCATCATCTCGACTTCGAGCTGGTGGTCAAGCCCGAGGCGCTGCAACTCTTTGTCCGCGATCATGGCAAACCGGTCGATGTGTCCAAGGCGACCGGCAAGCTGACTTTGCTTTCCGGCAACGAAAAACTGGAACTGCCACTCACTCCGGCGGGTGATCATTTGGCCAGCAAAGGCAATTACACGCTTCAAGCGGGTCGTCCGGTAATTGCTCAGGTGGTGTTTCCGGGAAAGGCATCCGTCGCTGCCAGGTTCGTCTTGCGGTAGTTGCGAGATCCAAGGAGATCGTTGTGGTGTCGGCTTCCAGCCGCGTGAATTCCTGTCGAGTGGGTTCGTCGCGGAGGTCTGCAGCTGTCGCTCGTTCGCGGCTGACGTTCTTCCCGGAAGCGTGAATTCGCATGCAGCTCGATGTGTGGCGCAGCAACCGGCGGCTGGCGAGTCGGTGGGCAGGATCCGCCTGCCGGCGGCGGGGGCTGGCTGGGCAGTCCGGGCGATCTGCTCGGCGGCGGTGGGCGTGGCGATTCGGTGATCGAGACGGCGGCGAAGAGCGCGGTGCGGGCGATCGGCTCGCAGTTTGGCCGCGAGATCATTCGCGGACCCTCAGAGCGTCAGTTGTAGGCGGACACCGACGACGGTCGAATCGGGCAACTGGAAGCCCGGGTTGAAGATGCGCTGGATCACCGGCTGGACGACCAGACCGGGAAGCAGCGGCGCCTGGTAGGTGATCTCGACCACCGTCTCGTTGTTCGAGGTCAGCGGTGAGCCGGATTCGTCGGCCAGCAGGGCGCGTCCCTGCGGATCGGCGTGCGCGCGGGTCGCCGCGATGCCGAAGACGTCGTCCTCGCGACCGGGGAACGGGCCACGGAAGCTCATGCCGGCACTCAGCGAGTAGCCGAGCGTGCTCGTGCGCCCGTCGGTGAAGCCGTAGCGCGCGAAGAGGCTGAGGTCGCGCTTGCTTCCCGGCACCCGGTACACGGTCTGCTCGCCGAGCAGGTAGGCGCCCCAGTGCCGCGCGTCGCGTGGCTCGTCGTTGGCATCGACGGCGGTCAGCTGCTCGAAGCGAGGCGCATAGCGCCAGGCGCCGACCGCCACCTTGCTGATCGGCGAGTAGTCATCGTCATCGCCGGCCGGACCGAGGGCGTCGCCAAATAGGCCGGCCTGCACGGGACTGAAGCCGACCTCGCCGATGAGCAGGCTGCCGGTGCTCTTGCGCCAGCTGATGTTGCGGCCGGCGGTGTCGATGCGCTCGCTGGGAATGCCGCGACTGATCGCCAGCATGGCGTACCAAGTCGGGTCGGGGTCGACCCGCAGGCGGGCGCCGTAACTGCTCGTGGCATAGATCGACGGGCCGGCCAGGCTGCCGAAGCTGCCGAACTCGGCGGCTGGGCCGAAGGACGGGTGGAGGAAGACTCCCGACGAGTCGGTGACATAGAACTCGCTGTCGAGCGGGTAGAGACCCGCGCGCAGCGACGCCTGGCCATCGAGGAACGACTGCTGCAGCCATGCCTCGAAGATGCCGCTGCGGTTGACCGGGACCTCGATGTTGTCGACGCCCATGTAGCTGCCGACGTCGTCGAGGTTGACTCGACCGCCGCTGCTGCTGATCAGCACGACATGCGCCGAGCCGCCGCGCCAGCCGATCAGCTTTTCGCCGTCGAGCTCGATGGCGAGGTTGAGGTTGCCCATGTAGCCACCGCCGCGCTTGATGCCGCCGCTGTTGTTGCGCACGTAGTCGGCGGTATAGACGAGGTCTACCTGGACACCGGCGTCGAAGAGCCGCTGCCGGGTGCCGTCCCAGTCACCGCTGAGCGTGCTCGCCTGCCAGTCGGGGGCTTTGTCCTCGCTGCCGTCGTCGGTGGTCTTCCCTGCCCCTGCTGTCTGATCGCCACCTACCGGCGCTGTTGCCGCTGCCTCGCCGGCAGCCAGCCCGGGGATTCCTGACAGCATAAGGCAGGCGAGCAAGGTCGCCACTCTCTTGCTTCCAATCACGTTCTGTTGCGTCGGCATTTTCTACCTGCTCTCTCCGTAAGAAATGGATCCAACCAAGCCTTGCCCCGTGCGCGGGTCAGCGACCGACCGTGGCGGTGCAGGCTTCATCGATGGGTGCCCGTTGCGTCTGCTGCTCGCCGGCAGCGAACCAGAGAGGCGCGGTGCGGGCGCAGCCGCTACACTGATCCTGCGAGGCCCGCTTGGCTGCGGCTGTGCCGCAGCGATTCGCTGTTCTCGGTTCACCGCTTTCGCTTGCGGACGGAGTGTTGAAGAAGAGGCTTGCCGGTGACCAATACCCGCTTGACGGTTGTGTTGCTTTAACATGGCTCTGTTACAAACACAGCACAGTGTACTGCAAGCCTGGATGAGCGTATCGGTTGCAGCGTCCGGGCGCGTCAATCGCGGCTTCCCTCGAATGCCGCCGTATCGCCGGGGCGGCGCAACATCTTGTTGACTTCGTCGGCGTGCAGTTCCTCATCGACGATCAACTCGCGTGCGTACTCCTCGAGGAGCACGTTTTTCCCGGCGACCAGGGCGAGCAACCGATAGTAGGCTGCTTTGGCCATGTTCTCGTGATCGAGGCTTTCCTTCAAGATGTCGCTGATGTCGTGGCGATGGGTTTCCAGCAAGGGGCCGATTGCCAGTGAGGGATGACCTCCGAGCAGCGTCACCAGCTCCCCGGCCCGCGCTGCGTGGGCAAGGCCTTCTGCGGCATTCTTCTTCATCCAGTCAACAATCGGCAGGCGGTTGTAGCCATAGACCATCAGCGAGTAGTGCGTGTAGCGGACGACACCTGCCAGTTCAAGCTCCATGATCTGATTGAGAATCGAGATCACTTCTTCACGATCAAAGTTGCTCATTCCTTGACTCCAGTCATTCGCGCCACGGAAGAGGCCGTCGCTGCAATTGGTGTGGCACAACCAATCGGCCGGTAGGGGGGAGACGGTACACGTGCTGGCGCCCTCGCGAGCAGCCGCGCTTGGACTCGGGCGAGCAGTCGTGGCTCGACGTTCAGCGTTCTTTCGTGCCGCGGCTGCTGACGATCAGCATCTTGCTGTGGGCTTGCGTCCGCGGACCGGCGGCGCACCCGGAACAGCCACTGCAGGGGCTCACACTCGCCGGACGGTCGGCTCCGCTGCTTGCGGCCAGTCCTCGGCGCCGCAGCAGCATCGGCCAGCGCCGGGCGAGCGCCGGCATGAGCGTGGCGGCGAACAGGCCGCGGCCGAGATGGGCGATGGCGGCGACCACCACGCCATAGGCGGCGATTTCCTCGAACACTTCAGCCTCCGGTGAGGAGCAGGGCGACGCGGTAGGTGACGAAAGCGGCGGCATAGGCCAGCGCGAACAGGTAGGCGGCCATCAGTACGGGGTAACGCCATGAGTTCGTCTCGCGGCGGACCACCGCCAGTGTCGACAGGCACTGCGGCGAAAACACGTACCACGCCAGCAGCGCGAAAGCGGTCGGCAACGACCAGCTGGCGGCCAGCATGGGCAGCAACTGATCGGCGACGTCATCGCCGGCAGCCGACAGAGCATAGACCGTGCCGAGGGCGCCGACCGCCACTTCCCGCGCCGCCATGCCGGGCACCAGTGCGATCGAGATCTGCCAGTTGAAGCCGATCGGCGCCAGCACGACCTCGAGCGCGCGCCCGAGCATGCCGGCGTAGGAGTACTGGATGGCCGGGCCGCTGGCGCCTGCGGGCGCCGCCGGGAACGTCGACAGGAACCAGAGCACGATCATCAGCGACAGGATGATGCCGCCGACACGCCGGAGGAAGATGCGCGCCCGTTCGAGCAGGCCGAGCAGCAGGCTGCGGCCATGCGGCCAGCGGTAGGAAGGGAGTTCAAGCATCAGCGGCGACTGTACCCCCTTGCCGGCAGCCAGCCGGAGGACACCGGCCACCGCCATGGCACTGGCCACGCCGCCGACGTAAAGGCCGAACAGGACCAGGCCCTGCAGGTTGAAGACGCCGGCGACCGTCGTCTCGGGGATGAACGCGGCAATGATCAGCGCGTATACCGGCAGGCGCGCCGAACAGGTCATCAGCGGTGCGATCATGATCGTCGTCAGGCGGTCGCGCCAGCTCGAGATCGTGCGTGCCGCCATGATGCCGGGTATGGCGCAGGCAAAGCTCGACAGGAGCGGAATGAACGAGCGTCCGGAGAGGCCGACGGTACCCATCAGGCGATCGAGCAGGAAGGCGGCACGCGGCAGGTAGCCCGAATCCTCGAGAGCCAGGATGAACAGGAAGAGGATCAGGATCTGCGGCAGGAAGACGAGGACACTGCCGACACCGGCGATGATGCCGTCGACCAGGAGGCTGCGCAGGATGGTGTCCGGCATCCTCTCGCCGACCGTCTCGCCGATCGCCGCGATGCCATCCTTGATCAGCTCCATCGGCAGGCTCGCCCAACTGAAAACGGCCTGGAACATGAGGAACAGCGTACCGGCCAGGATGAGCATGCCCCAGACCGGGTGCAGGACGACGCGGTCGATTCTCTCGTCGCGGCGCGTGTCGACCGCCGGCTGGCTGACCGTCGCGGCCAGGATGCGTCGCACCTCGCGTTGCGTTGCGCCGACGTCGGTGACATCCGGCGGCAGCCAGGATGCCGGGGGCGAACCCGTCACCGCGAGCGGGGTATCGAGCTGACGG
Organism: Candidatus Accumulibacter adjunctus; assembly: GCA_000585015.1. Taxonomy (GTDB): domain Bacteria; phylum Pseudomonadota; class Gammaproteobacteria; order Burkholderiales; family Rhodocyclaceae; genus Accumulibacter; species Accumulibacter adjunctus. The sequence continues at coordinate 56,203 of JFAX01000011.1, forward strand.
ATCAGCTCGTCGGCACCGCCGCCCTTGATGGCGATCGTGCTGACGACCGGCATTCCCAGCTCGCGGGCGAGCGCCGGTACGTCGATGACGATGCCGCGCCGCTTGGCCAGGTCGGTCATGTTGAGCGCGAGAATCATGGGTACGCCCAGGCGCCTGACTTCGAGGACGAGTCGCAGGTTGAGCTTGAGGTTGGTCGCGTCGCTGACGCAGACGATCAGTTCGGGCGGTGGCTCCGCGTCGAGCCTGCCGAGGATGACGTCGCGGGTGATCTCCTCGTCGATGCTGAGTGCGTTGAGACTGTAGGCCCCCGGCAGGTCGAGCACACGGAAGCTCTTGCCGGCCGCGGTGGTGAACTGCCCTTCCTTGCGGTCGACGGTGACTCCCGGATAGTTGGCGACCTTCTGCCGGCTGCCCGTCAGGAGATTGAACAGCGCCGTCTTGCCACAGTTCGGGTTGCCGAGCAGGGCCAGGCGCAGGCCTTCCGTTGCGGCGCTCATCGGGCTGCCTCGCACGCCGGCGTCACCAGCACGCGCTCGGCTTCGAAGCGGCGCAGGGCGAACATCGTGTCGCCGACCCGCACGGCCAGCGGATCGCCACCGGGGTAGCCGCGCGCGACGACGCGCACGCGCTCGCCGGGGATGAAGCCGATCTCGAAGAGTCGCAGGGCAATCTCCTGTTCCTCCGTCCGCTCATCGCTCGCGCCCGGTGCGCCGCTCACCGTTCCTTCCTGACCCATCGGCAGCTCAAACAGGGTCATCGATCCCGTGGTCGTCATCGTGGCGGGTTCCTCTCTTCGGATTGAATGTCGTCATGCTCGTGTATCGCAGCTCTCAGACCGTGCATCGCTCGCGGCTGGTCCAGGACTGTGCCCAAACGATATGCGAATGATTCGCATTTGTAAAGAGTTGCGAAGCGGTGTTGCCGTGCGCGCAACCCGCCGGTGAGCAGACTTGAATTGCCTCTCGTCAGGAATGCAGGCTGCGGCCGCAGCGACCACCGGGCCGGCGAGTGTCTGGCCTGCTTGGCTCAGGCGACGATCAGGCGGGCGGCGCTGCACAGTCGGTGACGCAGCCAGCCGAGGCCAAGTGCCGGCAGCGCCGCCTGCAGACGCTCGGGGTGGGCTGTGGCGAGCAGCGTCAGGCGACCGCTGCCAAGTGCTGCAGTACCGGCCAGGCGGACGCACTGGCGAGCGACCGCTTCGGCGACATCGACCAGCGCCGCCCGCTGGTCGACGATCGGTTGCAGAACGGGTGCCAGAAAGCTGTAGTGCGTGCAGCCGAGAACGATCTGGTCCACCCCGCACTCGAGCAGCGGGGTCAGGTGCTGGCGGGCCTCGGCGGCAAAATGCGGGTCGTCGAGGTGCAGCGTCTCGACACGCGTCGCCCAGCCCGGGCAGGCTTCGACATGCACCCGTACCGATCCGGCGTGTTGCCGGATCAATTCTGCCAGCCGCTCGCTGCGCGCCGTCGACTCGGTTGCCAGGACAGCGATGCGGCCGCTGCGGGACTGAGCGGCCGCCGGCTTGACCCCGGGTTCGACGCCGACCACCGCCAGTTCGGGAAAATGCTCGCGAAAGGCCGCCACCGCAGCCGCGGTCGCCGTATTGCAGGCGACGACGATCACCCCGCAGCCGTCGTCGACCAGTCTGCGGCCAATCTGCAGGACGCGACTGCGGATGTAGCCATCCTCCTTGTTGCCGTAGGGCAGGTGCGCCGTATCGGCGAGGTAGATGAGGTCGGCTGCCGGCAGTTTCCGGGCAATGGCGGCGAGAACCGACAGGCCGCCCAGACCGCTGTCGAAGATGCCGATCATGCTTGGCCGCGGCAGCTCGTCGCTGGTTCCTCCACGATCCGGGAGCCGGTCTTGGCGCCGGTGACGTCCCGCCGTGGAGGCTGTCGCCGCCACCGGCGCGCCTCGCTGGCTGCGACCGCGAGCCGGTGTGCCTTCAATCCCGTCGCGCTGGCAGCAGGCGGCCGCCGCGTCGACGCGCCCGCCACCGTTCGTACCCGAGCGCTTTGCGGCCGGCTAGCGCGCGGCAACGATGGCCACCTCGACCAGGAAATCGTGGTGCGCCATCCTGGCTTCGACGCAGACTCGTACCGGCGCCGTTCCCCGCGGAACCCAACGGTCCCAGACCGCGTTGACGGCGATGCTGTCCTCGATGTCGCGCAGGTAGATCGTCGCCATCAGCAGGCGGGACTTGTCACTGCCGGCCCGTTGCAGAAGCTTCTCGATTCCGGCGAGGACCTCGTGCGTCTGGGTGGCGACATTGCTGTCGAGCGTCTGCGGGGTCTCGACGAGATAGATGGTATTGCCGTAAGCGCAGATGTCCGAATAACGCTGCGTCGTTCCGTGCCGTTCGATCGCCATGCCTCCTCCTCTGTGAGCCGACGGTCATCGTTCCTTTTCATCAGTGGCAGCCGCGCCTGCAACCCCGGACGGTGCCCCCCCGCACCGTCGCTCCGGCAACCGCCTCTGGGCCCGATCGCGCGAAGGATCGGCACCCGCTGCGCGTCGCCGGCGCGGCCGCCCCGGTTCAGGCGGCGACGACGGGGATCTTGCCGATCCTCGTCTGCCATTCCCGTGGTCCTGTCTCGTGCACCGACTCTCCGGTCGAATCGACCGCCACGGTCACCGGCATGTCCCTGACCTCGAATTCGTAGATCGCTTCCATGCCGAGGTCGGCAAAGCCCACCACCTTCGCTGTCCGGATCGCCTTGGCGACCAGGTAGGCGGCGCCACCGACGGCCATCAGGTAGGCCGAGCGGTGCTTGCGTATGGCGGCGATCGCCGTCGGCCCCCGTTCGGCCTTGCCGACCATCGAGATCAGGCCGGTCTCGGCGAGCATCATCTCGGTGAACTTGTCCATGCGCGTCGCGGTTGTCGGGCCGGCGGGGCCAACGGCCTCATCGCGCACCGGATCGACCGGTCCGACGTAGTAGATGACGCGGTTGGTGAAGTCCACCGGCAGCGTCTCGCCACGCGCCAGCATGTCCTGGATGCGTTTGTGAGCCGCGTCACGGCCGGTCAGCATGCGGCCGTTGAGCAGCAGGGTCTGCCCCGGCTTCCAGGCGGCGACTTCCGCCGGTGTCAGTGTGTCGAGGTTGACACGCGTCGAAGTCTCCGTGTTGGGCGTCCAGTTCACCTTCGGCCATTGATCGAGATCAGGCGGCGTCAGCACCGCCGGACCGGATCCGTCGAGGTGGAAGTGTGCATGGCGCGTCGCCGCGCAGTTCGGAATCATCGCCACTGGCAGGCTGGCGGCATGCGTCGGATAATCGAGAATCTTGACGTCGAGGACCGTGGTCAGGCCGCCCAGACCCTGGGCACCGATGCCGAGCGCGTTGACCTTCTCGTACAGTTCGAGGCGCAGCTCCTCGACACGGTTGCTGGCTCCGCGGGCGATCAGTTCGTGCATGTCGACCGGCGCCATCAACGATTCCTTGGCGAGCAGCATCGCTTTCTCGGGAGTGCCACCGATGCCGATGCCGAGGATGCCCGGTGGACACCAGCCGGCGCCCATCGTCGGCACCGTCTTGAGAACCCAGTCGACGATCGAGTCCGACGGGTTGAGGGCGTAGAACTTGGACTTGTTCTCCGAGCCACCGCCCTTGGCAGCGCAGATGACTTCGACATGGTGACCGGGGACGATCTCGAAATGGACGACCGCCGGCGTGTTGTCGCGCGAGTTCCGGCGCGTACCCGCCGGGTCGAGCAGGACCGATGCACGCAGCTTGTTGTCCGGGTGGTTGTAGGCGCGGCGGACGCCCTCGTCGCACATCTCCTGCAGCGACAGCCTGGCGTCCCAGCGGACCTCCATGCCCACCTTGAGAAAGATCACGGCGATGCCCGTGTCCTGGCAGATCGGCCGGTGGCCTTCGGCGCACATGCGGCTGTTGGTGAGGATCTGGGCGATCGCGTCGCGCGCCGCCGGGCTCTGCTCACGCTCGTAAGCGGCGCCCAAGGCCTTGATGTAGTCCAAGGGATGATAGTAGCTGATGTACTGGAATGCGTCGGCAACGCTCTGAATGAAGTCTTCCTGCTTGATCGTGGTCATTTGAGCTTCTCTCTCGGTGAATGGCAGCGTGCTTGCTGCTGCGGATGTCGGTTCACTCTCAGTGACGCGCGCCGTGGGACGGCTTGCTCAGCGCCACCGTCGTCGTCATCAGCCGGTCGACCCACGCCATCGCCAGCGCCGAAAGCAGGAAGACGACATGGATCACGACCTGCCACTTGATCGTGTGCTCGGTCATGTTGTCGGCGTTGATGAAGGTCTTCAGCAGGTGGATCGAGGAGATGCCGATGATCGCCGTCGACAGCTTGATCTTCAGCACGCCCGCATTGACGTGCGACAGCCATTCGGGCTGGTCCGGGTGACCTTCGAGATCGAGTCGGGAGACGAAGGTCTCGTAACCACCGATGATGACCATGATCAGCAGGTTGGCGATCATGACCACGTCGATCAGACCGAGGACGACGAGCATGACCTCGGTCTCGGTGATGCGCGTGCTGCTGAAGAACAGGTTGTGGATCAGGTGCCAGAGTTCGAGCATGAACAGGTACACGTAGGCACACTGGGCGATGATCAGGCCGAGGTAGAGCGGTGCCTGCAGCCAGCGGCTCCAGAAGATGAACGTTTCCAGGCGGTCGATGGTTGGTTTGAGGGAACTCATGGGCTTGCCAGGGGGGTGATCGGGATGCCGGATTCTAGCACCAAAGATTGACCCTTTTGCCGCATGCGGGGAATCGCCGCCGTGTAAGTGGGATGTAAGATTTCCGGCGTCTAATCGGTTGCGATTGGCGTTCCTGCAGGCAGCCACGGGGGGTGAAGCCGTGCGTCGCGGTTGCTGGCGTGTCGCGTGCCGGCGACGTCATTGTCTGTGTTCGAGTCGTCTGTCGTCCACCATAAATCAGAGGAGATGGAACATGTCACTGAACGAGGCCGTAAACTTCTTCGCGCCCTCCGCCGAGTTCGTCAAGCAGGCGACCATTTCGGGCATGGACGCCTACAAGGCGCTCTGTGCCGAGGCCGACAAGGACTACACCGGTTACTGGGCGAGGCTGGCGCGCGAACACGTGTCCTGGAAGAAGCCGTTCACGCAGGTTCTCGACGAGTCCAACGCTCCCTTCTTCAAGTGGTTCGCCGATGGCACGCTGAACGCCTCGTACAACTGTCTGGACCGCAACGTCGAAGCCGGTCTTGGCGACAAGGTGGCGATCGTCTTCGAGGCCGATGACGGCGCCGTGACCAGGGTCACCTACCGCCAGTTGCTGGCGCAGGTCAGCCAGTTCGCCAACGGTCTGCGCGCGCGCGGCATCAAGAAGGGCGATCGCGTGCTGATCTACATGTCGATGGGCGTCGAGGGAATCGTCGCCATGCAGGCCTGCGCGCGCATCGGCGCGATCCACTCGGTCGTCTTTGGCGGCTTCTCGGCGCAGTCGGTCCGTGACCGCATCAACGATGCCGGTGCCGTGGCGGTGATCACCGCCGACGAGCAATGCCGCGGTGGCAAGAATCCGCCGCTCAAGCCGGCCGTCGACGAGGCCATCGCCCTGGGCGGCTGCGAGTCGATCCGGGACGTGATCGTCTTTCGCCGCACCGGCGGCGCCTGCAACATGGTTGCCGGCCGCGACATCTGGTGGCACGACGTCATCGCCGGTCAGTCCGACGTCTGCGAGCCGGAGTGGGTCGAGGCCGAGCATCCGCTGTTCCTGCTCTATACCTCGGGTTCGACCGGCAAACCGAAAGGCGTGCAGCATTCGACCGGCGGCTACCTGCTGCACGCCATCGTCACGACCAAGTGGACCTTCGACCTGAAGCCCGACGACCTCTTCTGGTGCACGGCCGACATCGGCTGGGTCACCGGTCACACCTACATCGCCTATGGTCCGCTGGCCTGTGGCGCGACCGAGATGGTCTTCGAGGGGATTCCGACCTATCCCGATGCCGGTCGCTTCTGGAAGATGATCCAGGAACACCGGGTCAGCATCTTCTACACCGCGCCGACCGCCATCCGCTCGCTGGTCAAGGCTGCCGACACGAATCCGGCGGTCGCTCCGACGCAGTACGATCTGTCGTCGCTGCGCCTGCTCGGCACGGTCGGCGAACCGATCAATCCGGCCGCCTGGCAGTGGTACTACGACAGCGTCGGCGGTGGTCGCTGCCCGATCGTCGACACCTTCTGGCAGACCGAGACCGGCGGCCACATGATCACGCCGCTGCCCGGCGTCACGCCGCTGGTGCCCGGTTCCTGCACCCTGCCTTTCCCGGGCATCCAGGCGGCGGTGGTCGATGAGACCGGTACCGAGCTCGACTGGGGCAAGGGCGGCCTGCTCGTCGTCAAGCGGCCGTGGCCGTCGATGATCCGCACCATCTGGGGCGATCCCGAGCGCTTCAAGAAGTCGTACTATCCGGATGATTTCGCCGGCAAGCTCTACCTCGCCGGCGACGGGTCGATCCGCGACCTCAACACCGGCTACTTCACCATCACCGGCCGCATCGACGACGTGCTGAACGTCTCCGGGCACCGCATGGGCACCATGGAGATCGAGTCGGCGCTGGTGTCGCATCCGATGGTCGCCGAAGCGGCGGTCGTCGGTCGTCCGGACGACCTGACCGGCGAGGCCATCTGTGCCTTCGTCGTTCTCAAGGGTCCACGCCCGACCGGCGAAGCAGCGAAGAAGATGGTCAAGGAGTTGCAGGACCACGTCGGACGCGAGATCGGCCCGATTGCCAAGCCGAAGGACCTGCGCTTTGGCGAGAACCTGCCGAAGACCCGTTCCGGCAAGATCATGCGGCGCCTGCTGCGTTCGCTGGCCAAGGGTGAAACGGTTGCGCAGGACGTCTCGACGCTGGAAAACCCGGCGATCCTCGAGCAGTTGCGCGGCTGAGCGAGCGGGGCTTCGAAGCAACGCTTCCGGCGCTGGCGGAGAGCGGCGGTTGCCGCTCTCCGCCAGCGAGGCCTGAACGGGTCGGGTGCTTCTCGGGCCCTGGACCCGAAGCGGCGGGCACGAGGCGGACATGCCCAGCCGGCGCCAGCGGTGCCGGCCGGTTCATTCGTGCCGATCAAGGAGCAGCATGAGCACCAGTGCGGTCGACACGCTCATTTCTGCGTGCATTCGGTTCCTGCAGGCTTACCCGCCCTTCGAGCAGATGGAGGCGGCGGCATTGCGCTTCCTTGCCGAGCGTGTCCGGCTGCAGCACTACCCGAAGGGAGCGCGTATCCTGTCGACCGAGATGGGCGTCGCGCACGCCCTCTACATCATCCACCGTGGACGGGTGCGGGCGAAATCCACCGTCGGCCTTGGCAGTGGCGAAACGACTTCGTCGACGCTCGGCCCCGGACAGGCGTTCGCCATCGGTGCCCTGATGGCCCAGAGGCCGACCTTCGGCTCCTACGAGGCGGTCGACGAGGTCTTCTGCTATGAGCTCGCAGCAGACGACTTCTTTGCCTTGACGCAGAAGAGTTCGGCCTTCAACCTGTTCTGCACGCAGCACATCGCCGGCCTCCTCAAGCAGTCGCAGCAGCAGCTGCAATTGCAGTTCGCGCAGCGCGCCGCCGAACAGAAGACGATGAACTCGCCACTCGCGGCAGTCGTCAAGCGCGAAGCCGTTGCGGTTGCCACGACCGCATCGATTCGCGAGGTCGTCGAACTGATGGCCGAACGGCACCTCGGTTCGATGGTCGTGGTCGACGAACAGGAAGTGCCGGTCGGCATCTTCACCCTGTCGGACGTCCTCAAGCGCATCGTCCTTCCCGGCGCGTCACTCGCGCAGCCGATCGCGACCGTCATGTCGCCGGCGCCGGCGACCCTGCCCCTGGCGGCGAATGCGCACGATGCGGCCCTGCTGATGGCGATGCGCGGGATTCGCCATGTGCTCGCGGTCGACGAGGGGGGTCGCCTGCGCGGCGTGGTTTCGGAGCGCGATCTGTTCAAGCTGCAGGGAGCGGGCCTGCGGCAGATTCGACATGCGATCGATGCCGCGAACAGCCTCGAGGTGCTGCAGCATGCGCGCCGCGATGTGCGGCAATTGTCCTTGACGATGCTCGCCGAGGGCGTTGGCGCGGCGGAGATCACGCAGTTCATCTCCACCCTCAACGACACCGTGACGCGCCGCATCATCGAGCTGAATCTCGAGCGGCATGACCTCTATGGCATCGACTGGGCCTGGTTGTCCTTCGGGTCCGAGGGGCGGGATGAGCAGACCTTCACCACCGATCAGGACAACGGGATCGTTTTCATCTGCACCGACATCATGGATCGCGAATTGACCCAGTTGCGCTTCCTCGATTTTGCACGCGATGTCAACGCGGATCTGGATCGCTGCGGGTTTCCGCTGTGCAAGGGCAACATCATGGCGAGCAACCCGGACCTCTGCCTGACCCTCGAGGAGTGGGAGGAACGGTTCGCGCGCTGGGTGCGGATGCCGGAGCCGCAGGCCTTGCTCAACGCAACGATCTTCTTCGACTTCCGTCCGCTCTTCGGCCGCTTCAATCTCGCCCACCGGCTGCGCCGGGAGCTGTTCCGGCAGACGCGTGGCAATCCGCTGTTCCTGCGCATGCTGGCCGAGAATGCACTGAGCGTGGCGCCACCTCTTGGACGGATCCGCGACTTCGTCACCAGCACCGACCCGGAGCACCCGGGCACCATCGACCTGAAGACCTATGGCGTCCGCCTGTTCACCGACGCGGCGCGGGTCTTTGCTCTGGCGAATGCGGTCGAGGCGACCAACACCGTGCAACGGCTCCGGCGTGCCGGTGCCGTGATGAACATCGGCACTGACGATCTGGCGGCCAGCATCGAGGGCTTCAATTTCATCCAGCTTCTGCGGCTGCGTCATCAGCATTTCGAGCAGGAGCACGGGCGGCCGGGCGACAACCTGATCCGGCCGGACGATCTGAACGAGATCGAGCGGCGCGTCCTCAAGGAGGCCTTCCGCCAGGCGCGCAAGCTGCAGGCTCGCCTCAAACTTGACTACCAACTCTGAGCATGAGCTGGTTCTCGCGCCTTCTCGGTGCCCGGGACATTCCCGGCGTGGCCCTGACGGCCCGGCAGGAGCAGCTTCTGGGCGGCTGGCAGCAGTTGCCCGACGCCGACCTGCGGCGGTCGCACTATCGCTCTCGCTACGTGGTGATCGATGTCGAGGCGAGCACTGGCAATCCAGACACTGCCCGTCTGCTTTCGATTGCCGCCGTGGCGGTGATCGATGGCCAGATCTCTTTCCTGGATGCCTGGCGACTGGTGTTGGAAGAACAGGCTGCGGGGGCGGATCCGGTGCCGTCGCCGGCCGTCGCGGCGACCGAGTCGCTGGCTGGCTCGTCGCTGGCGGATGAGTTGATCTCCTTCCTCGGTTTCGTCGGCAAGGCGCCCATGGTGGCCTACAACGCCCGCTTCGTCAGAAGGCTCTTGCAGAGGACCCTGGCGGAGCATCTCGGTGTGCGGCTGCGACTGCCGTGGCTGGATCTGGCGTGGATCCTGCCCGACCTCTTCCGCGAGGTCGATGCCGGCCCCGCGCGGCTCGACGCCTGGCTGGAGCACTTCGGCATCAGCAGCATCCGACGCCATGAGGCATTGTCGGACGCTCTTGCCACCGCGCAACTGATGCAGATCGCCGTGGCCCATGCCGCCCGCAAAGGAATCGACACCCCGGCCAACTTGCGCGAACTGGAGAAGGCGCGCCGGCACATGCACCAGAGCGCCTAGAGAGGGCCGGCGATGGCCGACCAAACGGAGAGGCTGCGGCGTTACTACGCTTCCTACACGCTCGGGTTCTTCGCCTTCGTCCTCATGCTGGCGGTGCTCGAGCGCTACGGCATGCCACCACGCTGGATCGGCTACTCCTTCCTGCTGTTGACGATCTTCCTGTACGCGACGATCGGCGTCCTGGCGCGGACCACCAGCGTTGCCGAATACTACGTTGCCGGCCGCCGCGTGCCGGCCGTGTTCAACGGCATGGCCACCGGCGCCGACTGGATGAGCTCCGCCTCGTTCATGGGCCTGGCGGGAACCCTGTATCTGTCGGGCCATCAGGGGTTGGCCTACGTCATGGGGTGGACCGGCGGCTACGTCCTGGTGGCGTTGCTGCTGGCACCCTATCTGCGCCGCTTTGGCCGATATACGATCCCGGACTTTCTTGCGGCCCGCTATGGCGGCAATCCGGCACGGGTGGTCGGGGTCCTGGCGACCATCCTGGCATCGTTCGTCTACGTCGTTGCGCAGATCTACGCCGTTGGCCTGATCACCAGCCGATTCGTCGGGCTGCAGTTCGAGATCGGCGTCTTCGTCGGTCTCGCCGGCATCCTGGTGTGCTCCTTCCTCGGCGGCATGCGTGCCGTGACCTGGACGCAGGTGGCGCAGTACGCGATCCTGATCGTCGCCTACCTGGTTCCGGTGACCATTCTCTCGCACGAGGTGACCGGAGTTCCCTTGGCGCAGCTGACCTATGGCGGCGTGCTGCAGCAGGTGCAGGTGCTGGAGGAGAGAATCTTCGGTGATCCCGGCGAAATCGAGGCGCGCCGCCTGTTCCGCGAACGTGCCGATGCCTACCACGACCGCATCCTGTCGCTCCCCGAGTCGCTTGCCGAGGAGCGACGCGAACTGGCGGCCCGGATCAACGATCTGAAGAACGACAACGCACAGATGCGCGAGATCGTGGCGCTTGAACGCGAGCGCCGGGAACTGCCGCGAAACAGCGAAGACGCGCGTAACTACTGGGAGACCCACATGCGCCAGGCGGCGCAGCGGGGAGCCGATCCCGATCATCACATGACCGCCTACCCAGGCCAGGGCGAGTCGGTGAACGAGGTGGCACGGGCGAATTTCCTGACCCTCGTCTTCTGCCTGATGATCGGTACGGCAGCCTTGCCGCACGTCCTGACGCGCTATTACACCACGCCCGGTGTTCGCGACGCGCGCCTTTCGGTGTTCTGGTCGCTGCTCTTCATCCTGGCGCTGTACCTGACGGCGCCGGCCTATGCGGCCTTCGTCAAGCATGAAATCTACTCGCACCTGGTGGGGTCGCCGATCGCGCAACTGCCGCTGTGGGTGAGCTCGTGGGGCAAGATCGGCATGGTGTCGATCGAGGACATCAACGGCGACGGTATCGTGCAGCTGGCGGAACTGGTGCTCAACCCGGATGTGATCCTGTTGGCGACGCCGGAGATCGCCGGTCTGCCCTACGTCATTTCCGGTCTCGTGGCAGCCGGTGCGCTGGCGGCCGCGCTGTCCACCGCGGACGGCCTGTTGCTGACCATCGCCAGCGCGCTGTCGCATGACCTGTACTACAAGATCTTTCGCCCGCAGGCGACGACACAGTGGCGGTTGGTCGTCTCCAAGTCGTTGCTGCTCGTCGTTGCGGTGCTGGCAGCCACGGTCGCTTCACAGAAGCCGGCGACGATCCTGTTCATGGTGGCCTGGGCCTTCTCCCTTGCCGGCTCAGCGCTGTTCCCGGCGCTGATCGTCGGCGTGTTCTGGAAACGGGCGACGCGTGCCGGGGCCGTCAGCGGCATGCTCGTCGGTCTGCTGGTGACGCTTTACTACATGGTCCGCGTGCAGTTCGACTCGATCCCCTGGCTGCACATCCAGGGCATCGGCATGGAGCCATGGCTCGGGATCCAGTCGACATCGGCTGGCGTCTGGGGCGTCGCTGCCGGCTTCGCGACGATCGTCATCGTCAGCCTGTTGGACAAGCCACCAAGCAAGGAGACGCAGGACTTCGTCGAGAGCGTTCGCTACCCGGAGTTCGACCGCTGATGGGCCGGTGGCCGACGGCCGGGAGAACCTCTGCCTGTGGTCGGCAGGGCGGATGGCGCCTGGTGGGTGACGATGCGGCTCGATGAGCGGCAGCGCGCGTACTGGCGGCGCAACCTTCGCCTGACGGCGTGGCTGCTCGGCTTGTGGTTCTTCGTTTCCTTCGTCGTCAGTTTTTTTGCGCGTGAAGTCGAGCACATCCTGTTCCTTGGCATGCCGCTTGGTTTCTACATGGGAGCCCAGGGAGCACCGCTGACCTACCTGCTGATCATCTGGTGGTACGCGCGGCGGATGAACGCGCTTGACCGTGACTACGGTGTGGAGGATGCCGAAGACGAGGACTAGGAACTGCACCGGCGCCATCCGCGGACGGGACTGCCGGTCGCGCGTGCTGCCCGCGGCGAGGCGCTGCCGGCACTGGCGCCGGGAGGAGCGCGCGCGATTTTCCCTGCCGCGGCGCATGGTACAATCCTCCTCCCTTCAAGGCTCGTGAGGCGTATGCGATGTTTTCAGTCAAAGACACCCTGGCGCAGGTAGACCCCAAGATCTGGCAGGCCATCCAGGACGAAAACCGTCGCCAGGAAGAGCACATCGAACTGATTGCCTCGGAGAACTATGTCAGCCATGCCGTGATGGCGGCGCAGGGTTCGCAACTGACCAACAAGTACGCCGAGGGTTATCCCGGCAAGCGCTATTACGGCGGCTGCGAGCATGTCGATGCGGCGGAACAGCTGGCGATCGAGCGATTGAAGAAGCTGTTTGGCGCCGAGGCAGCGAACGTGCAGCCCAATTCCGGTTCGCAGGCGAATCAGGCCGTACTGATGGCCTTCGCCAAACCGGGTGACACGATCATGGGAATGAGTCTGGCCGAAGGAGGCCACCTGACGCATGGCATGCCGCTCAACATGTCCGGCAAGTGGTTCAATGTCGTCGCCTACGGCCTCGACAAGCATGAGGCGATCGACTACGACAGGATGGAAGCGCTGGCGCGCGAGCACCGGCCACGCATACTGATCGCCGGTGCCTCGGCCTACTCCCTGTGCATCGATTTCGAACGCTTCGCCGCCGTGGCGAAGGAAATCGGGGCGATCTTCATGGTCGACATGGCGCACTACGCGGGCCTCATCGCCGCCGGCTGTTATCCCAACCCGGTGCCCTGTGCCGACGTCGTCACGTCGACGACGCACAAGACGCTGCGTGGTCCCCGCGGTGGTGTCATCCTGATGAAGGCGGAACACGAGAAGGCGATCAATTCAGCGGTCTTCCCGGGGCTGCAGGGCGGTCCCCTGATGCATGTCATCGCTGCCAAGGCGGTTGCTTTCAAGGAGGCACTGACGCCGGCTTTCCGCGATTACCAGGAACAGGTTCTGGCCAACGCGCGTGTCCTGGCACGCGTCCTGGCGGAAGAGCGCGGGCTGCGCATCGTCTCGGGTCGCACCGAATCGCACGTCTTTCTCGTCGATCTGCGCGCCAAGGAGATCACCGGCAAGGACGCTGAAGCCGCTCTCGGCGCGGCGCACATCACGGTCAACAAGAACGCGATTCCGAACGACCCGCAAAAGCCTTTCGTCACGTCGGGTGTTCGCATCGGCTCGCCGGCGATGACGACACGCGGCTTTACCGAGATTGAGTCGGAGCAGGTCGCGCACCTTATCGCCGATGTCCTCGATGCACCGGCTGACGAGGCAGTCCGGCTCCGGGTGCGGGCCGAGGTCGCCACATTGTGCAGGAAGTTCCCCGTTTATGGCGGGTAGCAGCGATGAAGTGCCCGTTCTGCGGTGCTGCCGAGACGACTGTCGCCGACACGCGGATCAGTGACGATGGCGACATCGTCCGCCGGCGGCGGCGGTGTCTGAAGTGCGACAAGCGCTTCACGACCCACGAACGGGCCGAGCTGCGGATGCCGCAGGTGATCAAGAAGAACGGCTCGAGGGTCGAGTTCGACCGCGAGAAGCTGGCCGCCAGTCTCGATCTGGCATTGCGCAAGCGGCCGGTGAGCAGCCAGGCGGTCGAGGCGGCGATCAGCCGCATCGAGGAAAAGCTGCTCGCACTCGGCGAGCGTGAGGTGGCTTCAGACAAGCTCGGCGAGATGGTGATGCGTGAGTTGAAGAAGCTCGACAAGGTGGCGTACGTCCGCTTTGCCTCGGTCTATCGGAATTTCGAGGACGTGGACGAGTTCTCCAAGGTCATCCGTGAGGTCTCGCGGTCGGCCCAGCCGCTCGGTCGCTGATGCAACCCGCGTTCAGCGCGGCGGATCATGAGTTCATGGCGCGAGCGCTGCGCCTTGCCGAGCGCGGCCTGCTGACGACCACGCCGAATCCGCGCGTTGGTTGTGTCATCGTGCGCGATCGACAGGTCGTCGGCGAAGGCTGGCATGTGCGGGCCGGCGGCCCGCATGCCGAAGTGCATGCGCTGCGGGAGGCTGGCGACAAGGCCCGTGGCGCCACCGCCTTCGTTACCCTGGAGCCCTGCAGCCATCACGGCCGTACGCCCCCTTGCGCCGAGACTCTGTTGGCGGCCGGCGTGCACCGGGTCGTCGCCGCCATCGAGGATCCGAATCCGCTGGTTGCCGGTCGCGGGCTGGCGGCCCTGCGACAGGCGGGCGTGCGCGCCGAATGTGGTTTGCTCGCCGACGCGGCGCGGGAACTCAACATCGGCTTCGTCAGCCGCATGACACGCGGCCGACCGTGGCTGCGGCTGAAGCTCGCCGCCAGCCTGGACGGCAAGACGGCGCTGTGCAACGGCGCCAGCCAATGGCTGACCGGCCCGGCCGCGCGGCAGGACGGTCATCGCTGGCGGGCACGCGCCTGCGCGATCCTGACCGGCAGTGGCAGCGTGCGGGCGGACGATCCGCAGCTCAACGTCCGCGGGATCGCGGAACTGCCCACCGAGATCGTCCGGCAGCCGCTGCGGATCGTCGTCGACAGTCGCCTCGAGGTCTCGCCGGACGCGCGGGTGCTGCAGGGTGGTGGCACCCTGGTCGTTGCTGCAGTGACTGACCGTGCCCGCAGCGCGGCGCTCGCCGAGTTGGGCGTCGAAGTCCTGCTGCTGCCCGGTTCGGACGGCCGGGTCGATCTGCGCGCACTGCTTGCCGAACTGGCCCGGCGCGGCATCAACGAACTGCACGTCGAAGCCGGCTTCGTACTCAGCGGCGCCTTGCTGCAGGCGGGCCTGGTCGATGAACTGCTGCTCTATCTGGCGCCTTGTCTCGTCGGCGATCTGGCGCGCGGAATGTTCGCTCTGCCGCAGCTCGAGTCGCTGGCCGGCAGGAAGCAGCTGCTCATTCGCGACGTTCGCCTGCTGTCTCAGGATCTGCGGCTGCTGGCGCGTTTCAGCTGAGCGTCGACGGTGCGCAGACCGCGCACCGGGGATCACGCCCGAAGCGGACACTGCGCCAGTCCATCGTCAGGCCATCAAGCAACCACAACCGCCCGAGAGTGACCTCGCCGGCGCCGGCAATCAGCTTGAGCGCTTCGGCTGCCTGCATCGTGCCAATGATGCCGGTGAGCGGTGCAAAGACGCCCATCACGGCGCAGCGCGGCTCGTCGGCTTCGCCTGTTTCCGGAAACAGGCAGTTGTAGCAGGGGCCGTCGCCACGACGGCTGTCAAAGACCGCGAACTGGCCGGCGAAGCGGATGGCTGCACCCGACACCAGTGGTTTGCGATGGCTGACGCAGGCCCGATTGACGGCGTGCCGCGTGGCAAAGTTGTCGCTGCAGTCGAGCACGACGTCGGCGTCGGCGACCAGCGCTGCCAGTGCACCGCCGCTGACGCGTTGGGGTACCACTTCGACGTGGATCTCGGGGTTGATGCCGTGCAGTGCCGTCTGGCCGGAGGCAACCTTGCTCTGGCCGAGGCGCTCTTCGCTGTGCAGAATCTGGCGCTGCAGGTTGGTCAGGTCGACGGTGTCGCCGTCGGCCAGGGTGATCCGGCCAACGCCGGCGGAGGCCAGATAGAGCGCTGCCGGCGAGCCGAGTCCGCCGGCACCGATGATCAGCGCGCTCGCATCGACCAGGCGCTGCTGCCCGGCGATGCCGATCTCGTCGAGCAGGATGTGTCGGCTGTAGCGCAGCAACTGCCGGTCGTTCATCGCGCGGGAGCTTACTTGTACTCTCGCCACTCCGGCGGCGTGTCGTCGTGGTCACCGTGTGGGTGGCGCTCCCAGGCATGGGTATAGGCCTGCGACTGCGAGCGCTTCAGCGGCCGTGCCGGGGTCTGCAGATTGTGCAACTGGGTTTCCTCGACGTAGTGGATCAGTGCCCGCACCATCTTGCTCAGCAGGGTGTTGTCGAGGTGGTGGCCGCGCTCTTCCAAGGACGTCTCGAGTTCCTGCAGCGAGTGTTGCCGCAGGTCATAGGCGACGACGATCTCGCGCTGCTGCTCGTGCGGTTCGACGAGCAACTGCTCGAGGCTGTCGAGGTAGGCGGCAGCCTCGGGGATCTGCCCAGGTGGGAGCCGCGCGAACACGATGGTCCGCTGCTTGCGGATCGGTGGTGGGGCTGGCGCAGCCGGTCGTTTCACCTTCGCTGTCCACCGGCGCGAGTCAGCGCGCCGTCTTCATGATCTGCATGCCCTTGAGCAGGTTGAGTGCCTGATTGAGCTGGTAGTCCTTCTTCGACGCCAGTTCACGGCTGGGCATTTCGGCAGCCTCGTCGGCATCGTCCTTCGGCACGCTGCCCTTCGGCTTCGCCGGCGCCACCGGCTTGGCGGGTTTCGCCGGCGCTTCCTTGGCCGGCGTACTGCCTTCCTTGTCGTTGTCGAGATGGTGCTCGAGGTTGGCTTCGCGCAAGCGCTCGGCCGAGGTGCCGTTGGCGCTCTCCTCGACGACGATGTCCGGGACGATCCCCTTGGCCTGGATCGAGCGGCCGGACGGCGTGTAATAGCGCGCGGTCGTCAGCTTGATCGCCGTGTTGCCCGGCAGCGGCAGGACGGTCTGCACGGACCCCTTGCCGAAGGTGGTGGTGCCGAGGACGACGGCGCGCTTGTGGTCCTGCAACGCGCCGGCGACGATCTCGGAAGCCGACGCCGAGCCACCATTGACGAGTACCACCATCGGCACGGAACGCGCCTCCGGCGGCAGGTTCCGGATGTAATCGTCCCGGCTGCCACGCAGGTAGTCGCTCGGCGAGGTCGAATACCGGTGCTTGGCATCGGGTGCGCGGCCGTCGGTCGAGGTGACCAGGGTTTCCGGCGGCAGGAAGGCCGCGGAAACTCCGACGGCACTGTTGAGGAGGCCGCCGGGGTCGTTGCGCAGGTCGAGTACCAAACCCTTCAGTGGCCCATTCCGGAAGAGGTCGTTGAGGTGCTTGACCACCGCCGCGCCCGTGTTCTCCTGGAACGAAGTGATGCGCAGGTAGCCGTAACCGTCCTCGACCAGTTTCGACTTGACGCTCTGCACCTTGATCACTTCACGCGTCAGGGTGACATTGATCGGTTTTGCCTCCCCCTTGCGGACGATCGACAGCCTGATCTGCGACTTCGGCTTGCCGCGCATGCGTTTGACGGCCTCCGTCAGCGTCAGTCCCTTGACGAGGGTGTCGTCGATCTTGAAGATCAGGTCACCGGTCTTGATGCCCGCCCGGTACGCTGGCGTGTCCTCGATCGGCGAGACGACCTTGACGAGGCCGTCTTCCATGCCCACCTCGATGCCGATGCCGCCAAATTCGCCCTGCGTTCCGACTTGCAGATCCTTGAACGCGTCGGCGTCAAGGTAGCTCGAGTGCGGGTCGAGGTTGGAGAGCATGCCGCTGATGGCGTGCGTGATCAGTTTCTTGTCCTCGACCGGCTCGACGTAGCCGCTCTTGATGGCGTTGAAGACTTCCGCAAAGGTGCGCAGTTCCTCGATGGGCAGGCTGGCGCGTGTTTCCTTGTCAGCGATCGCCGAAAACTGCAGGCTGATCAGCACGCCGCCCAGCAACCCCGCGCCGACCAATCCGGCCTGTCTCAACTTGCCCATTCGTCTCACTCCAGTGCGCATCATCTTGTGTGCGTCGCCGATGGGTGGGCAGAAACCGTGCTCAAGCCCGCTGGCTGCTGCACAGGGGGGGTTCTGCTCGCCCATGCCCGTCGTCCGGGCCCGCTGGCGACGGGTTGTCAACAGGCCTTCAGTGCCTGGCGCCGACCCAGGCCATCGGATCGAGCGGTCTGCCCTGATGGCGCAGCTCGAAGTATAAACCGGATTCCGGATTGCCACCGCTGTTGCCGACGGTGGCGATCACCTCGCCCAAACGCGCTTCCTCGCCGACGTTCTTCAACAGCGACTCGTTGTTGGCATAGATCGACAGGTAGCCGCCGCCATGATCGACGATCATCAGGTTGCCGAAGCCGCGCATCCATTCGGCGAAGACGACCTTGCCGGCGGCGATGCTGCGCACCTCACTGCCATTGCTGGCCAGGATGAACAGGCCCTTCCAGTTGCTCCCCTCCTGTCGCGTGGTGCCAAAGCGATTGCTGACGGATCCTCGCGTCGGCAGGCGCAACTGTCCCTTCAGACGCGCCAGGCCAGCGGCGCCAGTCGTCGAGGACGCTTCCTCGGCACGACTTGCCGCCGCTGGCGACACCGCGCGCGTGTCGCCGGCAGCGGCTTCCGCCGGCGATGCCGGCTCGCGGGCTTCGGGGGATCTTGCCGGCTCGCGCCGCTGCGCTTCACGGCGGGCGTCGCCCGCCTGCGCGGCAAGGATTCGCGCCAGTCGGTCGACGAGTTCAGCCAAGCGCCTCTCATCGCGCTGCAGGCTGCCGATCTCCCGCCGCTGTGCGGCGATCTGCTCCGAAACCTTGGCAAGAGCCAGTTGCCGCTGCTGTCGTTGCGCAATCAACCGGGCATGCTCCTCTCGCTGCCGGGCCTCGCTGGTGGCGATCAGATCGGCCTGTTGGCGGGTCTCGCGGGCGAGCGCCTGCTGGCGCTGCAAGTTCGCCTCGATGTCGCGCAGGATCTCGCGCCGTGCACGGCCGATCATCTCGAGATAGTGGAGGTCGCGCGCCAGCTGGTTCGGGTCATCGCCGTTGAGGAACATGCGCACTGGATCGGGATTGCCCCGCAGGTACTGTCGGTGCAGGAGGCGTGCCAGTTGCTCCTGCTGCGCGTTGAGTACCCGGCCGAGATCACCCGACTGCCTTTCCAGTTCGTTGAGGCGAGCCCGCAGTCTCTCGGTCTCGCTCCCCGTTTCGTGCAGTTGGCGTTGGGTGGCCGAGATGGCGCGCTCCGCTTCCTGCAACTGATCGACGGCGTCCCTGCGCGAACCTTCGGCGGCGCTCATCTGCCGGCGAAGCGCTTCGATCTGGCTGCGCAGCGACTTCAGGTTGCCTTGCTTTTCAGCCACCTCGCCAGCGGCCGCCGGGTCCACGCCGGCCGCCGGGTGACGACTGCCGGCCATCGCTGCCGGCACCAGAGCGCCGAGCAGCAGGGCGAGGAGGCCCAGGCAGCGCCAGTTCGAGGCTGCGAAGGCGGCGGGCGCTTCGCTCCTGGCCGTCGTCGCTCGGCTGTTCGGCCCCGCTCTCGCCTGCCGACAGCCGCTCGAGGTGACCATCGCGCTGCCTTGTTCGCGCCGGAAACTTTCGTCGGTGGTGCGCGAGAAGCGCTCGTGGGTCGGTCTGATGCTCGCCAATGAACGAAGCCGGTCCTGCAGGAACGTGAGAAGGCTGTGCCCGAACGCCGACGCGAGGCGCCGCAAGCCGCCGAAATGCGGGGGCACTCCGTAGATCAGGCTTTTCTTTTATAATGCGCGATTATAAGATAAACGGCGATGCTGGCGAGACGTGCCCATCAAGACGAGTCTGATCGACAAGCAGGAGCACATCGAGCAAGCGGCACGCGCGCTGAAATCGATCTCGCACCCGTTGCGCCTGAAGATCCTGTGCGTGATCGGGGACCAGGAGGCATGCGTGCAGGAGATCGTCGAGGCGGTTGGCACCTCGCAGAGCAACATCTCGCAACATCTCGCGATTCTGCGCGAAAAAGGTATATTGCTTGCCCGCAAGGAGGCCCACCGTGTCTTTTATCGGGTCGGCGATGAGCGGACATTGCAGCTCATCGGCATGATGCGCGAGGTATTCTGCGGCGGCTAAGGCGGCAGCTTGGTGCCCCGCTTCAAGCCATCGCCTGCCAGCGCCTCTTGCGTCTGGTGGTCGCCATCGGTATCTGGAGCCTGTGTTGGAATTCGTACAACAGAACATCTTTCTCATTGCCATCGCAATAGTCAGCGGCGGCATGTTGCTGGTGCTGACGTTCCGCCGCCCGGGCGGAGCGAAAGCGGTCACGGCGAGTGAGGCGACGATGCTGATCAACCGCGAGAGCGCGCAGGTGATCGACATCCGCGACCCGAATGAGTACATCGCCGGGCATCTCGTCGACTCGCGCAACATTCCGGCGGCTTCGTTGGCGGAGCGTGCTGGCGAACTCGAGCAGTTCAAGGAGAAGCCGTTGATTCTCGTCTGCCAGTCCGGAGCGCGGTCGCAGGTGGCCTGCGGGACGCTTGGCAAACTGGGCTTCGTACGCGTGCACAATCTGGAAGGGGGTATCGCCGCGTGGGGCGAGGCCGGGCTGCCGCTGAAGAAGGGGGCGCGTCGATGAGCGTTCGGGTGCCGGTGCTGATGTACTCGACGGCGGTCTGCCCCTACTGCATCCGCGCCGAACAACTCCTCCGCGCCCGGGGCGTCGCCGAGATCGAGAAGGTGCGGATCGATCTCGATCCCGAACGGCGCAGCGAAATGCAGGTACGGACTGGCCGACGCACCGTGCCGCAGATCTTCATTGGCGCAACACACGTTGGCGGTGCCGACGACTTGGTTGCACTCGATCGTTCCGGCAAGCTGCTGCCACTCCTCGCCGGCGAGAGTGCCTGAGCCCTGGTTGCCGGGTTTCGTTGATCCATTTTCTACCCTTGGCCGAAAGCTACCATGAGCGAACAAGAAAACCCCGTATTTGCAATCGAGAAGATCTATATCAAGGATTTCTCGCTGGAGGTGCCCAATGCGCCCCAGATTTTTCTCGAGCGCGAGTCACCCCAGGTCGGCATCCAGTTGCAGAGCAATGCGCAGGCTATCGGCGAAGGAATCTTCGAGGTCACGCTGACCACCACCGTGACCTCCAAGATCGGGGAGAAGACCGTATTCCTCGTCGAGGTTGGGCAGGCGGGCATCTTTCGCGTGCAGAACGTGCCAAGCGAGAACATGGATCCGCTGCTGTCGATCGCCTGTCCCAACATCCTCTTCCCGTACGCGCGCGAGGCGGTGTCCGATGCCGTCACTCGTGCTGGCTTCGCGCCCGTGATGCTGCAGCCGGTGAACTTCGAAGCGCTCTACATGTCTCGCCTGCAACAGCAGCAGGAAGCGGCCGGTGGTGCGGCCGGCGAGGCGACGGCCTGAGCCATGCCGCGCTTGCTCGGCGCGTTGCTTGCGGCCGGTCTGGCGGCGCCAGCGTTGGCCATCGAGTATCGCACCGTCGACGTGCCGACCGTCCTTTATGACGCGCCGTCGCAGAGGGGGGGCAAGTCGTTCGTCATCCGGCGCGGGACCCCGGTCGAACTCGTGGTCAACCTCGAAGGATGGTCAAAGGTGCGTGATGCCGATGGCGGGTTGGCCTGGATCGAGGCAAAGCACCTCGTCAAGCGGCGGACTGTCATCGTCACCACGCCGCGCGCCCAGATCCGGCTGAGTCCCGAGGAGTCGGCACCCATCGCCTTTGAGGCGGCCAGAAATGTGTCGCTGAACTTTCTCGAGACCGCCCCGGGTGGTTGGGTCAAGGTGCGTCATCGCGACGGCGAAACGGGCTTCGTGCGCGCCAACCAGGTCTGGGGCCTGTGAGCTGACGGTCCGTCGCATTGTAGCTGGTCGAGCCGACGGGCGGCCGGTCGCGATTGCCGGGCTTCCTTCCCTGCTGCTGGCCGTTGGTGCTCGCGCGCCGAGTCTGCGTCTCGGCTTCGCGCGGCCTGCGATCCCCGTTTGACGAGACGCATTGCCCGCCGCGGAACATGCCGTTCCTGCGGTCGCGTCTGTCTTCACCGACGGTCCATTTCCTGCCCGTGCGCCGCACCCGGCGGCACCAACTGTGCCGGATCCTCGGGACAAGGGCGATCGTCGGTGCTGCGCCTGCCACGCGCCGCTATTCACCCGTTCCCCGCTGACCGCGCGGTCACACCCTGGGTCATCCTCGGTACGGGCCGGTCGAGGCCCGGTTGCGCCATCGAACCGCAATGTGGGCCTGCGATGCTGCGGCGGCCGTCCGCTCGGTGTCGATCGAGCAGCGCGCGCAGGTGTTTGCGGCAAGCGGGCATGAAACGTGCTTGCCCACTCCGTGCGTTTCTTGTTTCAAAGGAGGTATGCACGAACATGCACAAGAGTCTATTTTCTCGCCATACGCTGGCCGGGCTGCGCCTGGCCAATCGCATCGTCATGGCACCGATGAACCGCAACCGTGCCTGTGACACACAACTCGCGCCGACCGCGATGAGCGCGCTGTATTACGCTCAGCGGGCGTCGGCGGGGCTGATCGTTGCCGAGGGGACTCCGGTCTCGCCGCAGGCCCGCGGTTGCGCGCGCACTCCGGGAATCTACACGCCGGCACAGATTGTCGCCTGGCGCAACGTCACGCGCGCGGTGCACCGAGCGGCTGGGCGCATCTACCTGCAGTTGTGGCATGTCGGGCGTGTCGGCCACTGCAGCCTGCGGGCTGATGGTTCGCCACCCGTCGGACCGAGCACCATCGGCTTGAGCGCCGACCGGGTGCCGGTCCTCGCAGGCGGCCACGAGCCGGTTCTGGTTCCTTGCCATCCACCTCGTGCGCTACGCACGCACGAAGTCCGCGAGGTGGTGGCGGATTTTGCGCGTGCCGCAGCGAACAGCCTGGCAGCCGGCTTCGACGGGGTCGAGATCCATGCCGCCAATGGCTATCTCTTCGATCAGTTCCGTTGTCCCTACCTCAACGATCGCAGCGACGAATATGGCGGTACGACAGGAAGACGCTGGCGCTTCCTGCTCGAGACGGTAGCGGCGGTTGCCTCGGTGGTCGGCAGCGAGCGCGTCGGCGTCCGCATCTCGCCGCTGGGGGTCGCACACGAGATGCAGCCCGATCCGGCGCCGCTGTTCACCTATGGCCAACTGGCGTACCAACTCGCTCGCATGCGGGTCGGCTACCTGCACGTGTATGACCAGTCCGCGAGCTGGATTCACGATCCTGCCAGCGAATTGCTGCAGCACCTGCGAGCGTGTTACGGCGGCAGCATCATCCTCTGCGGCGGATTCGACCGGCAGCGCGCCGAAGCTGCATTGTCCTCGGACAACGCCGATCTGGTCGCCTTCGGCAAGCACTTCATCGCCAACCCGGATCTCGTCCACCGTCTGCGGATCGGCGCGCCCCTTGCGGCCTACGACGCAAAGACGATCTACAAGGGGGGCGAAAGCGGCTACATCGACTATCCCTCACTCGCCGAGGAGGCGGTTGCCGAAGCCTGAGACCCGACGCCCGGTGGTGCCGTGGCCGGCGCTCTTCAGGTAGCCTTGAATCGGTCGTTGTCGTGGCTGAGCACGGGCGCTTGAGTCGACGATGCAGGTGCGCGGTCGCGACGACCTGCCGGTCCGACGATGGCCGCGTGGATCGCCTTATACTGACGGGAGTGGGCTATCGGACGCCAGTCCCCGCCCCGACCCGGTAGCCGATCACCTCAGGAGACAAACCATGCCTCTATCCTCCCACCCCATGGCCTCTTCGCTGCGTGCTTCGGATACCGGCAAGATCGTCACCGCCGACGAAGCGGTGCGGCTGATTCGTGACGGCGACACGATCGCCACCAGCGGCTTCGTCGGCATCGGCTTTGCCGAGAACATCGCCATCGCTCTCGAGGAGCGTTTTCTCGCCAGTCAGGGCAGCGACCCCGAGGGCCTCGGCAGACCGCGCAACCTGACCCTGGTGTATGCCGCGGGGCAGGGCGACGGCAAGGCGCGGGGGCTCAACCATTTCGGCCACGACGGGATGCTCGCGCGCGTGATTGGTGGTCACTGGGGTCTCGTGCCGAAGCTGCAGGCGCTGGCGGTGGCCGACCGCGTCCAGGCCTACAACCTGCCGCAGGGGGTGATCGCACACCTGTTTCGCGACATCGCAGCCGGCAAGCCGGGGACGATCACCCGTGTCGGACTTGGCACCTTCGTTGATCCACGGTTTGGCGGTGGCAGACTGAACGCGTCGACCAGCGAGGAACTCGTCCGCGTGCTGCCGATCGATGGCGAGGAGTACCTGTTCTACAAGGCCTTTCCGATTCATGTCGGAATCATCCGCGGCACCACTGCCGACGCCGACGGCAACGTGACGATGGAGCGGGAAGCGCTGACGCTGGAAGCACAGGCGATCGCGATGGCGGCGCGGAACTCGGGTGGTGTGGTCATCGTCCAGGTCGAGCGCATCGCCGAGCGTGGCACGCTCAATCCGCGGCAAGTGAAGATCCCGGGGGTTCTGGTGGACTGTGTCGTGGTTGCCGAGAAGCCGGAATACCACATGCAGACCTTCGGCGAACAGTACAGCGCGGCATTTGCCGGTGAGATCCGCGTACCGCTGTCGGCGATTCAGCCGATGCCGATGAGCGAACGCAAGATCATCGTGCGCCGCGCGGCGTTCGAGCTGCAGGCCAACGCCGTGGTCAACCTCGGGATCGGCATGCCCGAAGGGATCGCGAGCGTTGCCGCCGAGGAGAAGATCTCCGATCTGGTGACGATGACCGCCGAACCCGGAGTGATTGGCGGGATCCCTGCGGGCGGGCTCAACTTCGGTGCGGCGACCAACGCGCAGGCGATCATCGATCAGCCGAGTCAGTTCGATTTCTATGACGGCGGCGGTCTTGACCTGGCCTTTCTCGGTCTCGCCCAGGCGGATCGCCAGGGCAACCTGAATGTCTCGCGCTTCGGCCCGCGTCTGGCTGGCGCCGGTGGTTTCATCAACATCTCGCAGAACGCCAGGAAGGTGGTCTTCGTCGGCACCTTCACTGCTGGCCAGCTCGAGGTGACGGTCGAGGAGGGTCGCCTGCGCATCCTGCGCGATGGCCAGGCCAGGAAGTTCGTCAACGAGGTCGAGCACAGGACCTTCAGCGGCCGCGAAGCGCAGCGACGAGGCCTGACGGTGCTCTACATCACCGAACGTTGCGTTTTCCGCCTCTGTTCCGAGGGGCTCGAGCTGGTCGAGATCGCGCCGGGTGTCGACCTGCAACGCGACATTCTCGACCGGATGGACTTCGTTCCGGTGATGCACTCGGCGCCGCTTCTGATGGACCCGCGGATCTTCCGCGACGAACCGATGAAACTGCGTTCGCAGCTGCTGGCGCTGCCGCTCGCCGAGCGCCTCTCCTACGATGCGGCGAAGAACATCCTGTTCATCAACTTCGAGGGGCTTGACATCCGTAGCCCGGCCGACATCGAGGCGGTGCGGCGGGCGGTCATCGAGCGGCTGGCGCCCGTCGGCCGGCGGGTGAATGCCGTGGTCAACTATGACCGGTTCTCGATCCTGCCCGAACTGGTCGACGAGTACATCGAGATGGTCAAGGGCCTGATGGAGACCTGCTATCACGATGTGACGCGCTTCACCTCGAACACCTTCCTGCGTGCCCGGCTGCGCGAGGCCCTCGAGAAGCGGCAGATCGCTGCGCGCAGCTTCGGCACTGCTGCCGAAGCAGAGGCAGAGCTCGGGCGTCGCTGAACGACCACGACCGCCAGCTGCCGTCCGGAGGAGAAGCATGCAAAGACTGCTCGCGCTCATCGGCCCGTTGCCCTTCATCGGCCTGGCGATCGTCGCCGCAGGTCTGTCGCTGGCGGTGGCCGTCTGGCTGTTCGACACGCTGTCCGTCGGCCTGCTCGCGGTCAGCAACTCGGGCTGGCGTTACGCTCTGACCGGTTTGCTGTTGGCTGCCTGCTACTTTGTCTACGGTCTGACGCTGCTCTGCGTCGCGCCGCTGTTGAACTTCGTGCTCGGTGGGCGCCTGCGGCCGTACCGTGGCTCGGCGGTGTCGCTGACCGCCCTGCGCTGGTATGTACACTGCACGCTGACGCTCGTGGTCCGCTATTCCTTTCTCGAATTCGTGACGCCGTCACCCTTTGCCCAACTCTATTATCGGCTGATGGGGATGCGCATCGGGCACAACGTGACGATCAATTCGACTGCCCTCGCCGATCCATCGCTGCTCGAGATGGGAGACGGCGTGACGATCGGCGGTTCGGCCAGCATCATGGCGCACTATGCACAGGGCGGCTACCTGGTGATTGCTCCAGTCCGGATCGCGGCCGGTGCGACCATCGGCCTGCGGGCGATCGTCATGGGCGGTGTCGAGGTCGGCGAGAGGGCCAAGGTTCTTGCCGGTTCTTTCGTCCTCCCCAACACACGCATTCCGGCTGGCGAAACCTGGGCCGGGATACCGGCGCGGCGGGTTGAACCCGAGCGCCTCGACGTCCCCAGCGGAGCCGCCTGAGCGATGTCGCAGCTGCCGGCATGGGATGTCGTCGCCTGGCGGCTGCTCGCCGTCGTCGGCGGTCTTGTCGGCTGGTTCGTGACGCAGCGCCTGATCGGTAAACGCCGTCTCGCCGACGGCGTGATGTACGATCATCTGCACCGGCTGACGGCCAGTGGCAACGCCTGGCTGCATGAGCATCCGGGCGCTGCGCGGGCAGTGCTGGTCGGCAGCTCGCTGGCGATCGATGCCGTCACCCTGTTCGTGCTCGCCTACGCCCTGATCGGGCCGAGCTTCAGCCCGTTCCTTGGTCTGCTCAGCCTGTTTGCCCTGCGCCAGTTGAGCCAGGCGCTGGTCGCCCTGCCGGCGCCGGCGGGCATCATCTGGCGTGATCCGGGCTTTCCCTCGCTCTTCGTGACCTATTCCGTAGGCAACGATTTCTTCTTCTCGGGACACACCGCGCTCGCCGTGTACGGCGCCATGCAGGTCGCGACTCTCGGCATCTCCGCGCTGACCGTCCTCGCGGCCCTGCTCGCCATCCTGCAGATGGTGCTCGTCATCCTCCTGCGGGCGCACTGGACCCTCGACGTGCTGGGCGGGCTGTTTGCCGCGCTTCTGGTCGGCGTCGTCTTCTGGCCTGCCTAGGGCAGGTCGGTTTGCCGCCGCGGTTCGCCGCCGGTCCGGCGAAGCCGGCGTGACCAGGCCCGGATGTCGGCCAGGCTTGCCGTCGCACCGCCACAGACGATGAAGAGCACGCGCGAGTGGCCGGTGAGCGCCGGCGATCGCTCGTAGGCCAGGGCCAGAGTGGCACCGCAGGCGGGCTCCACGAGCAGTCGATGGTCGTCAAGGAAGCGCTCGCAGGCGTTGAGCGCCGCAGCATCGGAGACGACGACGCTGTCTACCGGGTGCGCCAGCGAGCACGTGAAAGCCTGTTCGCAGACTCGTTTGGCGCCGAGCGAGGTGGCGACACTGCTGATTTCCGCGAGCGCGACGATTCTGCCAGCGCGCAGCGAGCGATGCAGCGAGTCGGCACCGGCCGTTTCGACGGCAATCACCGGAATGTCGTCGAGACCGTTGCGGCGCAACCCTTCGATCACGCCGGCGAGCAGGCCGCCACCGCCGACCGCCAGCACGATGGCGTCCGGCAGCAGCCTGGAGCGGGCAATCTCGTCGACCAGGGTGGCATGGCCTTGCCAGAGCAGCGGGTCGTCAAAGGGGTGGATGAAGGCGTCTCCCGCCGCCAGCAAGGACAGCGCCAGGCTGTTCGCCTCTTGCCAGGAGGGACCATGCACGATGACCTCGGCCCCTTCCTGCCGCAGTAGCTCGCGCGCCCGGGGGGAAGTGCTCTGCGGCACGACGACGGTGACCGGCAGCGAGAGCTGCCGACCGGCATAGGCCACCGCGAGGCCGGCATTGCCGCCCGAAGAGGACAGCAAGCGGCGCGCACCGGCGCGCTGGTGCTCCTCGCAGGCGGCGCCAATACCGCGAATCTTGAACGAGCCCGGCGGCTGCAGGGCTTCCAGCTTGAGCCACACCGAACGTTGGCTCGCCAGCCCGAGACGGCGCGATTCGATCAATGGTGTTTCGATGTGCAGGGGCATCGTCTTCGCTCGCAGTGTGCGCCCGCCGCCGGCCGGTGGCGACACGTGTGACGCCGCAGCCAGGCGGCTGTCGGCGATCGGCAGCCGTCTGGTGAGCTTCCGGGCGGCTGCTGATGCAACCGATTATCGCCGAGGAATGGGCCTCGAGCATGTTCCGGCGGTACGATCGGAACGAGGCAGCTGCGTCTCCAGAGAGGGAGAGCGCAAGGGGGAGTGTGCGGCGAGCGAGTGACGCCGGCTTGCAAGCGCACTCGCTTTCTGATATCAAGTCGTCTTTTTTTCAACCGGGGAACGGGGTCTTCGAACATGGCTGAAGAATTGCTCCAGAGGCATTTCACTCCCTACGTGCAGCACGCTGGCGAGGAGTACATGAACAGCGATCAGCTGGCGCACTTTCGTGACATCCTGGAGGCCGTCAAGCTGCAGTTGATGGAGGACATCGAGCGGACGGTGCATACCATGCAGGATGAGGCGACGGTGTTTGCCGATCCCAACGACCGAGCCAGCCAGGAAACCGACATCGCGATCGAACTGCGCAACCGTGACCGCGAGCGCAAGCTGATCAAGAAGATCGAGGAGACCATCCAGCGCATCGACAGTGGGGATTACGGTTATTGCGCCGCCTGTGGCGTCGAGATCGGCATCAAGCGGCTCGAGGCACGCCCGACGGCGACGCTCTGCATCGACTGCAAGACCCTGGAGGAAGTGCGCGAAAAACAGATCGCCAAGTAGCCTCCGCAAGACAGAGAGCGCCGGTCGGCGAAACGGCTGCGCTTGGGTGCCCGCGGAGCGGGTTCTGCGGCACAGTCCCGGCAGTGAAGCAGACGCCGCGGGTTGCCGCCGGGTTTGCGCCGCGGGATGCCGTCCGACGCGGGGAACAGAGCCAGCGGGCGGCGTGTCGCGGGCGAGGCGGAGTGCGGGGAGCCTTGCCGGCTGCAGCAACGGCCGCTGTCCCCGACACGGCCCGAACCGGGTCGCTGCTGGCGCCGACAGACAGCGTGCCGTAGTCCCGCCAGGAGCACCGCATCCTGGCGACGCGACGGCCAGTAGTACCTCCGGACACTTCAGCACCATGACCTACACCGCAGAATCGATTGCCGTTCTCAAGGGCCTTGAGCCCGTACGCCATCGGCCGGGAATGTACACGCGCACCGATTGCCCGTTGCACATCATCCAGGAAGTGATCGACAACGCCGCCGACGAGGCGCTCGGCGGCCATTGCCGGCGAATCGGCGTCACCCTGCACCGCGATCACTCGGTGAGCGTGCAGGACGATGGCCGCGGCATTCCGGTCGAGATGCATCCGCTCGAGAAGGTGCCGACCGTCGAGGTCGTGTTCACCCGGCTGCATGCCGGCGGCAAGTTCAACAAGGACGACGGGGCTTCTGCCTACCGTTTCTCCGGCGGTCTGCACGGGGTTGGCGTGTCGGTGACCAATGCGCTTTCGACCCGCCTCGAGGTCGAGGTCGTGCGCGACGGGGCACGGCATCAGATGGCTTTTTCCGGCGGGGCAGTGATCGAACCGCTGCACCGGGTTGCCGATGCACCGAAAAGGATGAGCGGCACGCGCGTGCGCGCGTGGCCGGACCCGGCCTTCTTCGACTCGCCGGTCATCCCGCCGCCACAGCTCGAACGTCTGCTGCGCAGCAAGGCGCTGTTGCTGCCGGGCCTGCAGGTCGTGCTGACGGTCGAGGATGGCGCGACCAGCGAGTGGTGTTTCGCCAACGGCATGGTGCAGTACCTCGCCGAGCAACTCGACGGCGAGCCCGTGGCTCCGGTGTTCAGCAGCGAGAAGTACGCTGTCCGTGGCGACGAGAACTTTCCTGTCGGCGCAGGTGCCGCCTGGGCCATCTGCTGGACGGCCGAGGGTGGCTTGGCACGCGAATCCTACGTCAATCTGATACCGACTCCAGCCGGCGGCACCCATGAAGCCGGCCTGCGCCAGGCGACGCTCGATGCCATCCGCAGTTTCGCCGAACATCATGCGCTGCTGCCCAAGGGCGTCAAGCTCGCCGCCGAGGATGTCTTCTCGCGCGCCAGTTTCGTGCTCGCCGTACGCATGCTCGATCCTTCGTTCCAGGGGCAGACGAAGGAACGACTGAACTCGCGCGATGCCGTGGCGCTGGTGGCGCGGATGGTGCGCGACAGCTTCGAACTGTGGCTGAACGAGCACCCCGAGGCGGCCAAACGGATCACCGAGCTGGCCATCCGGGCGGCGCAGGCACGCACGCGTGCCGGCCAGAAGGTCGAGAAGCGCAAGCAGTCGGGGGTGGCGATCCTGCCGGGCAAGCTGTCGGATTGCCAGAGCGAGGACCTCGGTCGCAACGAGATCTTTCTCGTCGAAGGGGACTCGGCAGGCGGTTCGGCCAAATCGGGGCGTGACAAGGAGGTACAGGCGATCCTGCCATTGCGCGGCAAGGTGCTGAACACCTGGGAGGTCGAGGCAGGCAGCCTGTTTGCCAATCGCGAGGTGCACGACATCGCCGTCGCCCTCGGCATCGACCCGCATCCGGCGAACGCTCCCGACTCGGTGCTGCTCAATCTGCGCTACGGCAAGGTCGTGATCATGACCGATGCCGATGTCGATGGGTCGCACATCCGCGTTCTGCTGTGCACCCTCTTCTATCGCCATTTCCCGCGGCTGGTCGCGCGTGGGCACCTGTTCTTCGCGCAGCCACCGCTGTACCGTCTCGATGTGCCCGCGCAGGGCAAGGCGCGGCCACCGCGCAAGATCTACGCGCTCGACAATGCGGAACTCGAAGCCTCACTCGATCGTCTGCGCCTCGAGGGTGTCAAGCGTGAAGCGGTCACCATCTCGCGCTTCAAGGGTCTGGGCGAGATGAATCCGGAGCAGCTGTGGGAGACGACGATGTCGCCCGACACGCGCCGCCTGATGCGCATCGGCATGCCGGGCAGCGAGGCGGCGCGGCCGGTGATGACGATGTTGATGGCCAAGGGTGAATCGGCGGGCCGGCGCGCCTGGATGGAAGAAAACGGTGCCCTGATCGGCGCCGAGCTGTGACCGGACGAGCGAAAGTGAACCGCAAGTGAGGAAAGACCAGACCCCCGACCTCTTCGCCGACCTGCCACCGGCGCCGCCGGCAGTGCCGCCGCAACCGCCCGCGTCGCCCGCGACGGACGACGACAGCATCCTGCTGCACGAATCGGCGGCCCGCGACTACCTCGAGTACGCGGTGGCGGTCGTCAAGGGACGCGCGCTGCCGGATGTCAAGGACGGCCTGAAGCCGGTACAGCGGCGTGTCCTCTTCGCCATGCGCGAACTCGGGCTGTCGGCGACGGCGAAGCCGGTCAAGTCGGCACGGGTCGTTGGCGACGTCATCGGCAAGTACCATCCGCACGGCGACACCTCCGCCTACGATGCCATGGTGCGTGTCGCACAGCCCTTCATGCTGCGCTACCCGCTGGTCGACGGGCAGGGCAACTTCGGTTCGCGCGATGGCGACAATGCGGCAGCGATGCGCTATACCGAGGCACGCCTGACGCCGATCGCCGAGTTGCTGCTGGCGGAACTCGGCGAGGGGACGGTCGATTTCCAGCCGAACTATGACGGCTCGTTTGACGAACCGACCTGTCTGCCGGCCCGGCTACCCTTCGTCCTGCTCAACGGATCCTCGGGCATCGCCGTCGGCATGGCGACCGAGATTCCGCCGCACAACCTGCGCGAGGTCGCCGCAGCAGCGATCCACCTGATCGAACAGCCGCAGGCCGGGCTCGAGCAACTGCTGCAGCACGTTCCAGGGCCGGATTACCCGGGCGGCGGGCAGATCATTTCCTCGCCGGCCGACATCGCTGCCGCCTACGGCAGCGGCCGCGGCACGTTGCGCGTGCGGGCGCGCTACGAGTTCGAGGAAATGGCACGCGGGGCCTGGCAACTGGTGGTTCGCGAGCTGCCGCCCGGTGTCTCGTCGGCGAAGGTTCTGGCGGAGATCGGCGCATTGATCAACCCGCAGGTGAAGCCGGGCAAGAAGACCATCGACCAGTCGGCGGCGCAGCTCAAGACGCTGATGGCATCCCAGCTCGACCGTGCGCGCGACGAGTCGGGCAAGGACGACGACGTGCGGCTGGTCTTCGAGCCGAGCAGCTCGCGCATCGACCGCAACGAGTTCGTCGCGCTGCTGCTCGCGCATACCAGTCTCGAAACCTCGGCATCGATCAACCTCGTCGCCGTCGGCATCGATGGCCGGCCGTGCCAGAAATCGCTGCCCGAGCTGCTCGGCGAATGGTGCACCTTCCGTATCCGGACCGTGCACCGGCGGACCGGTCATCGCCTGCAGAAGGCCGATGACCGGATCCACATTCTCGAAGGCCGGCACATCGTCTTCCTCAACATCGACGAAGTGATCCGGATCATTCGCCAGGCCGATGATCCGAAGGCGGCGCTGATCGCCCGCTTCGCGCTTTCCGACCGACAGGCGGAAGACATCCTCGAGATCCGCCTGCGGCAGCTCGCCCGCCTCGAGGGGATCCGCATCGAACAGGAACTCGAGCGGCTGCGCAGTGAGCGCGAGGGCCTGCTGAAACTGCTGGGCAGCGATGCGCTGCTGCGGCGGCAGGTGGTGCGCGAGATCAGGGCAGACGCGGAGAAGTACGGTGACGCGCGGCGGACGGTCATCGAAGTGGCGGTGACGGCGTCGCGTTCCGAGGTGGCTGCGGTCAGCGACGAAGCAGTGACCGTGATCATTTCGGAGAAGGGCTGGGCGCGTGTCCGGCAGGGGCACGGACTCGATCTTTCCGGTGTTGCCTACAAGGACGGCGACCGGGCGGGGTCGGCGCTGGAGTGCCGCTCGGTCGACTCGTTGGTGATCGTTTCGAGCGAGGGACGGGCGTTTACCGTGGCGATTGCCGGCCTGCCCGACGGTCGCGGCATGGGCGCGCCGCTCTCGTCGTTCGTCGACCTCGGCAGCGGCCGGATTGCGCATGTCCTCACCGGCCAGGCAGAAGAAGCGATCCTGATCGCCAAGACCTCGGGCTATGGTTTCATCTGTACTTACGGCGACCTGTTGTCACGGCAGAAAGCCGGCAAGGCTGTCGTCAGCGTCGAGGAGGGTGCCAGCATCCTGCCGCCGCTCCGGCTTGCCGCCGCCGACCATCTCGGCGCGTTGTCCAGCGACGGTCGCCTGTTGATCTTTCCGCTCGAGCAGATGAAGCGCCTCGCCAGCGGCAAGGGGGTCCAGATCATCGGCCTGCGTGCAGGTGAATCGCTGCGCGCGGTGATTGTCACCCGTGGGTCGCGGGTGGCAATCAGGGGAAGCGTGCGCAATCGGCCGAAGACGCTCCCGTCGGAGGACAGGCACCTCGGTCAACGTGCACGTCGTGGTGCGCCGGTCGGGCCACTGGGGAACATCACGCTGGACCATTGGCCCACTTGAGCTGCGGCCAGCCGCGGCCTGCAAGGAAGGAGAGCAAGGAATGCGCAGCACAAACAACCCTTTTCGCGTCGTTGCCGCCGCTACCGCTTGCCTGGTCGCGGCCATGGCCGTCCAGGCGGAGCAGGTGGGATGCGTGACGACCGAGTGGAAGCTGGTCGGTGCGAACCACCGCGTCTGCGTCGAGAGTTTCCCCGACCCGAAGGTGCCCGGTGTCACCTGTCACGTCAGCCAGGCGCGAACCGGTGGTGTCAGCGGTTCGCTCGGCCTGGCCGAGGATCCGTCGCAGTTTTCGCTTGCCTGCCGGCAGACCGGTCCGATCAGCCTGCCGGACAAGCTGCCGAAGGAGGCGACGGTGTTCTCGGGCGATACGTCGGTGCTGTTCAAGGAAACGCGCGTCGTCCGCATGTGGGACGAAGCGAACCGGACGCTGATCTATCTCGCGATCAGTCGCAAGCTGATCGACGGCGCGCCGGCGAACAGCATTTCAACCGTGCCGCTGATGCCCTGGGGCGGGCGCTGATGCTGCGCCGGCGGCCCGCCAGCGGTCGACGCCTTGGCGAACGGCTGCCCGCCGTGCCGGTGCTGCAGCAGCGGAGACCGTGATGGTGCCCGCGCAGCCGGAACTGGACGTCAGCCGTCTCGGCCAGGTGTTCACGCCGCCAGCGATCGTCGACCTGATGCTCTCGCTGGTGCGCAATCGCGGTCGCGTCCTCGAGCCCGCCTGCGGCGATGGCGCCTTCCTGCAGCATTTCCCGTTCGCCGTCGGCATCGAGATCGATCCGCGCCACGCGCCACCTGGCGCTCGCGTCATGGATTTCTTTGCCCTGCCGGCCGAAGAGTCGTTCGCCACGGTGATCGGCAATCCGCCCTATGTGCGCTACCAGGACATCGCCGTCGCGACCCGTCTCCTCATCCGGCGCAGCGTGCTCGATGGACGTGCCAACCTCTATCTGTTCTTCATCGAGCAGTGCTTGCGGCATCTCGCTCCCGGTGGTGAACTCGTCTTCATCACCCCGCGCGATTTCCTCAAGGCAACGTCGGCGGTGCCACTCAACCGCCTGCTGTACGCGGCGGGGACGATCACCGATTTCGTCGAACTCGGCGATTCGCGGCTGTTCGACGATGCAACGCCGAATTGCGCCATCTGGCGTTTCGAGCGCGGCAATTTTTCACGCCGGACGCGCTACGCGGCGCAGGGCGTTGCCGATGGGCTGGCAGGCCTGGCGCGGTTGCAGTGGGACGAGCGCCATTTCGTCGAGAGCGGCGGGCACCTTCTGTTCACGCGCGGCGACTACGACCTGCACCTGGCCGACATCGCTTTCGTCAAGGTTGGCGCGGTCTCGGGCGCCGACGAGCTTTACGCCAGCGAGGTGTACGGCAATCGGAACTTCGTCTGCTCGTCGACGGTGCGCAGCGGCAGGACGCGGCGCATGCTGTGGTGTGAGGCAGGCGAACCGCCACCAGCGGCCCTGCTGCCGCACAAGGAACGCCTGATCACGCGTCGCATTCGATCCTTCGACGAGTCCAACTGGTGGCACTGGGGGCGCGGCTATCATCAGTCGGCCTTGCCACGGGTCTATGTCAACGGCAAGACGCGCAGCCCGCGACCCTTCTTCTGCCATTCCTGTACGCATTATGATGGGTCGGTGTTGGCAATCTTCCCGCACGATCCGCTGCTTGCCGTGCAGCGACTGGCGGATGCGCTGAACACCGTCGACTGGTTGGATCTCGGTTTCGTCTGCGATGGCCGCTTCCTGTTCACCCAACGCAGCCTCGAGCAGACTCCGCTTCCCAGCCCGCTGCGAGCCCTGCTGCCGGCTCGCGGTGTAGAATGAACGATTGCCGCGCAGCCGGATGAGCACATCGGCGAGGAAAACTGGAGCCCATGGTCCCACATCTGAAAACCGCACTGGATGGTCCGCTGCTCGAAATCGAAAGGCGTTTCCTCGACCTGATGCCCGAGATCGAGCGCTGGTTCCGCGCCCAATGGCAGGAGCACACGCCGCCGTTCTATGGCTCGGTCGACCTGCGCAATGCAGGTTTCAAACTGGCGCCGGTCGACATGAACCTGTTTCCCGGCGGCTTCAACAACCTCGACGCGACCTTTCTGCCGCTCTGCGTCCAGGCAGCCATGACGGCGGTCGACCGCATCTGCCCGGACGCCAGGCGCCTGCTGCTGATCCCGGAAAACCACACGCGCAACCTCTTCTACTTGCAGAATGTCGCCCAGATCGCGAAGTTCCTGCGCCTGACCGGACTCGAGGTTCGCCTTGGATCGTTGCTGCCCGGGATCGAGCGGCCGACGCCGGTGGAACTCGCCGATGGCACGACGCTCCTGCTCGAGCCGCTGCAGCGCAACGGGTCGCGGCTTGGGCTGGGCGGCTTCGAGCCCTGCGCCATTCTGCTCAACAACGATCTCTCGGCGGGGATTCCGGAGGTGCTGCGCGACCTCGACGAGCAGTTCGTCCTGCCGCCGCTGCACGCGGGTTGGGCGCTGCGCCGGAAGTCGAACCACTTTGCCGCCTACGACACGGTGGCGAGCGACTTCGCGCGGCTGACGGGCATCGACGCGTGGCGGATCAATCCCTACTTTTCGGTCTGCAGCAGTGTCAACTTTCATCAGCGGCAGGGGGAAGAGTGTCTGGCTGCGAATGTCGACGCGGTGCTCGAACTGATTCGCGAGAAGTACCGCCAGTACGAGATCGAGGAAACGCCCTACGTCGTGGTCAAGGCCGACGCCGGAACCTATGGCATGGGGGTGATGACGGTCAAGGATGCGGCGCAGGTGACGGGCCTCAGCCGCCGGCAGCGCAACAAGATGTCGGTGATCAAGGAGGGTTTGGCGGTCTCCCAGGTGATCATCCAGGAAGGCGTGCACAGCTTCGAACGGGTCGGCAGCGGCAGCGAGGAGGGGGTCGCCGAACCGGTGGTCTACATGATCGACCGTTTCGTCGTCGGCGGCTTCTACCGGGTGCACAGCGGGCGGGGCCCGGACGAGAACCTGAATGCGCCGGGAATGCATTTCCAGCCGCTCGCCTTCGCGACCAGTTGCTCGCTGCCCGATCATTGCCAGAACCCGGACGCGGCGCCGAACCGTTTTTATGCCTATGGCGTCGTCGCCCGCCTGGCACAGCTGGCTGCTTCAGTCGAACTCGAACGTACTGCACCCGTCAAGGAGCCGCTACCGTGCGCCTAGCATTCATCGTCGATCGCCTGCAGTCGCTGCGGGCCTACAAGGACACGAGCATCGCCATCATGCGTGCCGCCCAGGCGGCCGGACACGCCGTGTGGACGATCCAGCAGGAGGCGATCCACTGGTCGCCGCTGCACGGCGTGTGTGCCGAAGCGGTGCACCTCGAAATGCTCGCCGACGACACCGACTGGTTCGTCGAGGTCGATCGGCACGTCGTCGCCCTGCGTGATTTTCGCGCCGTGCTGATGCGCAAGGATCCACCCTTCGACATCGAGTACGTCACCACCACCTGGTTGCTCGAGCGGGCTGAAGCCGAGGGTGCGCGCATCTTCAACCGGCCACGTGCCCTGCGCGATCACCCGGAAAAGCTGTCGATCACCGAGTTCGCCCGCTTCACGGTACCGACGACGGTCGCCCGGGACGGTGGCATCATCCACTCCTTCATTGATACCGAGCGCGACGTGATCCTGAAGCCGCTCGGGGGCATGGGCGGCAGCGAGGTCTTCCACGTGCGCCACGACGATCCCAACCGCAACGTGATCGTCGAGGCGCTGACGCACGCTGGTGCGCGAACGATCATGGCGCAGCGCTACATTCCCGAGATCGCCGACGGCGACAAGCGCATCCTGCTCGTCGCCGGCGAGGTGGTTCCCTTCTGCCTGGCGCGCATTCCGAAGGCCGGCGAGACCCGTGGCAACCTGGCTGCCGGCGGCAAGGGCGTGGCGCGGCCATTGAGTCCGCGTGACCTCGAGATCGCTGGCACACTGGCGCCGGTACTCGCCGCCCGGGGTCTGCTGCTGGTCGGTCTCGACGTCATCGGCGACTGGTTGACCGAGATCAACGTCACCAGCCCGACGTGCATGGTGGAGATTGCCGAGCAGACGGGTTTCGACGCCGCTGCCCTGTTCGTCGCCGCGCTGGAGCGTCGGTGCGTGGCCGCTGCCTAGGCTTCGCCGGCGTCCTGCTCTGGGTTTTCGTTGCCGCCTGCAGCAGGGCGCCGGTGTACCAGCAGGAATCCTTCGTCTTCGGAACTCGCGTCGAAGTGTTGATCGCCGGTCTGCCCGAAGCGCGGGCACGGGCGGCGGCGGCTGCGGTGCTGCGCGAGTTCGATCGCCTGCATCGCACCTACCACGCCTGGAGACCATCCGAGCTGAGTGCGCTCAACGCCGCCCTGGCGGCTGGCAGAGTCCAGACGGTGAGCGAGGAGATGGCAGAACTGCTGGTCGACGCACAACGTCTGGCGCGGCTCGGCGATGGGCTGTTCGACCCTGGCATCGGTCGGCTGATCGAACTCTGGGGGTTTCACTCGGACGAGCTGCCGACTGGACTGCCGGATGAGGCGGCGCTGGCTGCCTGGCGCAGCGCCCAGCCGGGCATTGCCGATCTGCACCTGAGCGGGCTGCAGGCGAGCAGCCGGCAGCGCCAACTGGCGATCGATTTCGGCGGTTATCTCAAGGGCGTTGCGCTCGACCGCGCGACGAGCATCCTGCGGGCGCAGGGGGTTGGCAACGCGCTGGTGAACATTGGCGGCAACGTCATGGTGCTCGGCAGCCGCAATGGCCAGCGCTGGCGGGTGGGAATCCAGCACCCGCGGCAGCCCGGGCCGATGGCGACGATCGAACTCGACGATGGCGAGGCGGTCGGCACCTCGGGCGATTACCAGCGCTACTTCGAGGTCGCGGGCAGGCGTTACGCGCATCTCCTCGATCCGCGCAGCGGCCGGCCGGCGTCCGGTACGCAGGCCTTGACCGTGCTGATCACGGCCCGCCCGGCGGCTGGAGCACTTTCCGATGCTGCTTCGAAGCCCTTGTTCATCGCCGGCGGCGACTGGCCGGCCTTCGCCCGTCGGTTGCAGGTGGCGCATGTCCTGCGTGTCGATGGCGACGGGCGCTGGCAGCTCAGCAGGGCAATGCAGGATCGCCTGGAGTTCGTCGGTGGGCGGCCGCGGGCACTCGAAGTCGTGCCCCCCTGAGGCACCTCGCTGCGATCGCCGTCGAGAGCGCGGCGGAATGGCTTAGAATGGCGACCTGTCGCAAAGGATGCTGCAATGATCGGTATATTTCTGGTGACGCACGGGACCCTCGGCGAGAGCCTCATCCAGAACGTCTGTCACGTGCTCAACAAGCGGCCGCCACTGATCGCGCAGCTCGGTGTTGCGGCGCAGGACGACCCGCTCGACATCCTGCCGCTGGCGCGTCTGTTGCTGCAGGAGGTCGACGGCGGCGAGGGTGTCCTGGTGATGACCGATGTCTTCGGCGCCACGCCCGGCAACCTCGCCCTCAAGCTGCTCGCGCCGGGTCGTGTCGAAGGGGTCTCCGGGGTCAGCCTGCCGATGTTGCTGCGGGCACTGACCTATCGCGAGCGCGGGATGGAAACCATGGTCCAGAAGGCAATCAGCGGCGCCCGTGACGGTGTGGTCAGGTTGCCGCCGGCGCTGGGCAGCGGTGCGGGGGAGGGTTGAATGGTACGTGCCGAAGTCGAGATCCGCAACAAGCTCGGGTTGCACGCGCGCGCTTCAGCCAAGCTGACGCAGCTTGCGGGTGGGTTTGCCAGCGAGGTGTGGATGGAAAAGGGGAGCCGCCGGATCAACGCCAAGAGCATCATGGGCGTGATGATGCTGGCGGCCGGCAAGGGT
This sequence comes from Candidatus Accumulibacter adjunctus, assembly GCA_000585015.1. Classification (GTDB taxonomy): domain Bacteria; phylum Pseudomonadota; class Gammaproteobacteria; order Burkholderiales; family Rhodocyclaceae; genus Accumulibacter; species Accumulibacter adjunctus. Next base: position 95,193 of record JFAX01000011.1, read on the forward strand.
TCCACGGTGATCGTCGAGACCGATGGTGCGGATGAACAGGCGGCGAATGAGGCGATTCTCGAACTGATCGCCAGCCGCTTCGGAGAGGCGGAGTGAACGCGGCATGAGTTTTACCCTGCATGGCCTGCCGGTATCGGCCGGTATCGCGATCGGCCAGGCGCACCTGATGTCGCACGCGACGCTCGAGGTGTCGCATCTGGTGATCTCGCCACGCATGGTGGACAAAGAGGTTGCCCGCTTCGAAGCGGCGCTGGCGCGCGTGCGCGACGAGTTCGCCGCGCTCAAGGGCCGCACGCAGCACAGCTCGGCGGAGTTCGGCGCTTTCATCGACCTGCACTCGATGATCCTGTCCGACCCCGAACTGGCCGAGGTCCCGAAGGATCTGATCCGCGAGCGTCGCTGCAACGCCGAGTGGGCGCTGGTGCAGCAAATGGAAGTGCTGGTCGACCAGTTCGAGAAGTTCGACGATCAGTACCTGCGCGAGCGCAGCTACGACGTCCGCCAAGTCGTTGAAAGGGTGATCAAGGAACTCGTCGGTCAACCGGGCCGCATGGCGCTGAAGTCGAGCAAGGGATTGAAGGAGGAGAACCTGATCGTCGTCGCGCATGATCTCTCGCCGGCCGACGTCATCGCCTACAAGGAGCATCACTTTGCCGCCTTCGTCACCGACGTCGGCGGCTCGACCTCGCACACTGCGATTCTTGCCCGCAGCCTGCGCATCCCCGCAGTTCTCGGTCTGCACAACGCCAGGCAGCTGATCCGCGACAAGGAAGTGTTGATTGTGGACGGCACGCGTGGCGTGCTGATCGTCAATCCCGATCCGCGCATACTCGACGAATACCGGCTGCGCAAGACGCAGATCGAGCTCGAGCGCTCGAAGCTCCGGCGTCTGAAGACGGCGCGCTCGGTGACTCTCGACGGCGTCGACATCGATCTGCACGCCAACATCGAGCTGCCCGGCGACGTGGCGAACGCACTCGATGGTGGCGCCGAGGGCATCGGCCTGTTCCGCACCGAATTCCTCTTCCTCGACCGGGGCGACATGCCGACGGAGGAAGAGCAGTTCGAGGCCTACAGCGCGGTCGTAAAGGGGATGGGTGGCCGGCCGGTGACCATTCGTACCTTCGATCTGGGCTACGACAAGGACCTCCATCCGGAGAAGGTTTTCGGCGAACGCCTGCAGAGCAACCCGGCGCTCGGACTGCGCGCGATCCGCCTGTCGCTGGCCGAGCCAAAGATGTTCCAGACACAGTTGCGCGCCATCCTGCGCGCGTCGCGCCACGGCAAGATCAGGCTGTTGATTCCGATGCTCTCACAGGCACACGAGATCGACCAGACGCTGGCGGCGATCGAGCGCGCGAAGTCGAGCCTGCGCGGCGAAGCGGCCGCTTTTGACGAGGCGATCGAGGTTGGCGCGATGATCGAGATTCCGGCGGCAGCTCTGGCCATTGGTCTGTTTCTGCGCCGCATGCACTTCCTGTCGATCGGCACCAACGACCTGATCCAATACACGCTGGCCATCGATCGCAGTGACGAACAGGTCGCGCCGCTTTACGATCCGCTGCATCCGGCCGTGCTGATGCTGCTCGCGCACACCATCGCCAGTGCGGAGAAGGTCAACGTCCCGGTTTCGATCTGTGGTGAACTCGCGGGTGACCCGTCGCTGACACGCCTGCTGCTGGGCATGGGGCTGCGGCAGTTCTCGATGCATCCGGCGCAGATTCTCGCAGTCAAGCAGACGATCATGCAGAGCAACTGTGCCGAGCTGGCGCCGATCGTCCGCCGCCTGCTGCGTCATGAGGAGCCGGCAAAGATCCGGGAACAGCTGGCCAAGCTCAACGGGTAACGGTCGAACAGTGATGTCATCAGAGAATTCCGTCGGCGTCGTCGCCGCGCAACGAGTACGCTTCGCCTCGCCCTTGCTGCTCAAGAGCGGTGCCGAACTGCCCGGCTTCGAGCTCGTCTTCGAGACCTATGGCACGCTCAACGCCGCGCAGTCGAACGCGGTCTTGGTCTGCCATGCGCTTTCTGGCAGTCACCACATCGCCGGCCACTATGCCGACGATCCGGAAAACGTCGGCTGGTGGGACAATCTGGTCGGTCCGGGGAAGCCGCTCGACACGCGGAAATTCTTCGTCGTTGGCGTCAACAATCTCGGCGGTTGCTATGGTTCCACCGGACCGCTGTCGGTCAATCCCGCAACGGGCCGGCGTTACGGCGCCGACTTTCCGATGGTGACGGTCGAGGACTGGGTCGCGGCACAGGCACGCCTTGCCGACCACCTGGGCATCGCAACCTGGGCCGCCGTCGTCGGCGGCAGCCTGGGAGGAATGCAGGCACTGGCGTGGTCGATACAGCTTCCGCAACGCATCCGGCATGCTCTGGTGATCGCCTCGGCGCCGAAGCTGTCGGCACAGAACATCGCTTTCAACGAGGTGGCGCGGCAGGCAATCGTCTCCGACCCCGACTTTCACGCCGGCCACTACGCCGAGAACGGGGTCATTCCGACGCGTGGCCTGCGCCTGGCGCGCATGGTGGGCCACATCACCTATCTCTCCGACAGCCAGATGGGTGAGAAATTCGGTCGCCAGTTGCGGCATGGAGCGCACAACTTCAGCTACGACGTCGACTTCGAGATCGAGTCCTACCTGCGTTACCAAGGCGACAAGTTCGCGCGCTTCTTCGACGCCAACACCTACCTGATGATGACCAAGGCGCTCGATTATTTCGACCCCGCCTATGAGTATGACGGGAATCTGGCGGCTGCCCTGGCGCGCGCGCAAGCCAGCTTCTTCGTGGCCAGTTTTTCGACCGATTGGCGCTTCGCGCCGGCGCGTTCGCGGGAGATCGTCTTCGCCCTGCTGCACAATCGATTGCGTGTGGCGTATGCCGAGATCGAATGCGACGCCGGACACGACTCGTTCCTGCTCGACGACCCGCATTATCATTCGCTGCTGCGCGCCTACCTGGAGAACATCAGCGTATGACCGAGCACGAGAGAAGGGTCAAGGCGGAACAGCGGGAGCGGTTCGACTTTGCCGTCATTGCCGGCTGGATTCCGCCGGGTGAGCGTGTGCTCGATCTCGGTTGTGGTGACGGCAGGCTGTTGCGCTACCTCAGCGAGACGCGCGACGTCAGCGGTTACGGGGTCGAGATCGATGGCGACAGCGTGCTCGGTTGCATCCGCAACGGCGTCGACGTCATCCAGATGGACATCGAGTGCGGGCTGTCCGGTTTCGAGGACAAGTCCTTCGATCACGTCATCATCTCGCAGGCGCTGCAGACGATGCTTGCCACGGAAGGCACCCTCAACGAGATGCTGCGTGTCGCCGACGAAGCGGTGGTCAGCTTCCCCAACTTCGCCTACCGAAGCAATCGCGCGGCGATCGCTGCCGGGCGCATGCCGGTTTCCGAGGACTTGCCATACGACTGGTTCGATACGCCGAACGTACGCTTCTTCACCATCGCCGATTTCGAGGATCTGTGTGCTCGGCTTGGTATCCAGATTCGCGAGCGCCTGGCCTTCGATGAAGCAGGTCGCGAGGTCAGCGACGATCCCAACCTCAACGGCAGCCTGGCTTTCTATCGTCTCGGACGCGCCACTTGATGATGCCTGGTTGGCTGCGCCTGCTGCTGACGAGGCGGATGCTGATCTGTGTGCTGACCGGATTCAGTTCCGGGATGCCGCTGTACCTGCTCCTCAACCTGCTGCCGGCATGGTTGCGCAGCGAGAGTGTCGACCTGAAGACCATCGGCCTGTTTGCGCTGATCCAGTTTCCGTACACCTGGAAGTTCGTCTGGGCGCCGCTGCTCGACCGCTACCGCCTGCCACTCGGCCGCCGCCGCGGCTGGATGCTGCTGTCGCAGATCGGCCTCCTGTTGTCGATCGGGCTGCTTGGCGGGTTGTCCCCGGCGGCTGAGCTGACCGCGATCGTCTGGCTGTCGGTGGCGCTGGCTTTCCTGTCGGCAACCCAGGACATTGCCCTCGATGCGTTTCGCCGCGAGATCCTGAGTGACGAGGAACTCGGTCTTGGCAACTCGGTGCATGTCAACGCCTATCGGGTCGCCGGTCTGGTGCCGGGGTCCCTGTCGCTCATTCTTGCCGACCTGCTGCCCTGGGCGCAGGTCTTCTGGATCACTGCCGCCTTCATGCTGCCGGGAATGGTCATGGCACTGCTGGTTGCCGAACCGGCGGTCTCCGGCGCGCCGAAGACCCTGCGCCAGGCGGTGGTCGAACCCTTCCACGAGTTCATCGGTCGCAAGGGCTGGTCGGGTGCGCTGCTGGTGCTTGGCTTCCTCTTCCTTTACAAGCTTGGCGATTCGCTGGCGACGGCGCTGTCGACGCCCTTCTACCTCGATCTGGGTTACAGCAAGACCGACATCGGCGTCATCGCCAAACACGCCGGCCTCTGGCCGGCGGTCTTCGGCGGCCTGCTCGGCGGACTGTGGATGGTGCGGCTGGGCATCAACCGCGCCCTCTGGCTGTTTGGCGTGGTGCAATGGGTGACCATTCTGGGCTTCGCCTGGCTCGCCTGGCGTGGCGTACAGACGAGCATCGACGGCGTCGACCGGGCGGCGCTGGCGGGTGTCATCGCTGCCGAGTACCTCGGCGTCGGGCTCGGTACCGCAGCCTTCACTGCCTTCATCGCGCGCGCCACCAACCCGGCCTTCACCGCCACCCAGTTCGCGCTGTTTACCAGCCTGGCGGCCGTACCGCGCACCTTCATCAATGCCGGTGCCGGGGCGCTCGTCGAGGCAGTGGGGTGGTTCAGCTTCTTCATCATCTGCTTCGTGCTTGCCGCGCCAGGCATGGCCCTGCTGCTCAAGGTCGCGCCATGGAACGAGACGCTGCCGTCGCCACGGCCCTGATCGCAGCCGCCCGGGAGCTGTCGCTGCGGCTGTCACGGCTCAGCTTCGGGCCGCCGGTCAGCCACGTCTACGACCCACTGGGCTATGCCTGGTCCGGCTACGAATGCTACCTGCGCCGTTATGCGGCAAGCGCCCGCAGGATTCTCTTCCTCGGCATGAACCCGGGCCCCTTCGGGATGGTGCAGACGGGCGTTCCGTTCGGCGAGGTGGCGGCGGTGCGGGACTGGCTTGGCATCAGCGTGCCTGTCGCGAAACCCGTGCGGGAGAACCCGTGGCGACCGATCGAAGGCTTCGCCTGTGCCCGTTCGGAGGTCAGCGGGCGACGGTTGTGGGGCTTGTTCCGCGAGCGCTTCGGCAGTCCGGAGGCTTTCTTCGCCGAGCATTTCGTCGCCAACTACTGCCCGCTCGCCTTTTTCGATCGTGGCCGCAACCTGACGCCCGACAAGCTGCCGGCAGCGGAGACCGCGCCGCTGCATGCTGCCTGTGACGATCACCTCAGGCTGCTGGTCTCGATCCTGCAGCCTGCGTGGGTGATCGGCATCGGCGCCTTCGCTGAGCAGCGGGCAGCCGCGGCTCTCGCCGGGATGCCGGTGCGAAGCGGTCGCATACTGCATCCGAGCCCCGCGAGTCCGGCCGCCAATCGTGGCTGGGCGACAGCGGCGACGCGGCAGATGCAGGCACTCGGAGCGTGGAGCTGAGTCTGCGCGATTCGCCCTCCGCTCTGGCTGTCGCGGCGACTTGCCGGGGGGCGCCAAGGCTGCTGCCGCGCCACTCAGCTGCGGTCGACGATGCCCAGGTCCGACAGCTCACGGCGCAGCATGCGCCACGTACGCCAGGCAAGGAAGGCGCGGCTGCTCCACCGCCAGACGCGGCTCGGCCGCAGGATGACGAGCACGGCGACACCCGTCGCGACCAACTCCGGATGCCGCTTGAGGTAGTCGCCGCACTGGCGTGCGCCGGCGACGACGCGGTCGGCCGTTGCCATCGCGTCGCCCAGTGGCTGCAACTGCTGCGTGAGCAACTGGCGCTGGCTGCTGATGCGCTCGAGCAGCCGGCCACGCTCGACCGCGAGGTCAATCTGCTCTTGTTTCACCGCGCACAGCGCCCTGCAGCAGACGGATGTCGTGTTCGAGCTCGGCGATGCTGGTGGTGAACAGGTGCCGGCGAGCAAGCGCGCCGCGGCGCAGTGCCAGCAGTGCCGCGCCACCGGCGAGCAGGAAGCCGGCGCTGAGGATGCTCAGCAGCAGCAGCCGTTGCTCCCAGAAGAGAACGGCCAACACGGCAAGCACGAGAATGGTGCCGACGATCAGGCAGAAGCTGGCCATTTGCGCCAGCAACAGCAGACGGAGGGCGCGCAGCTTCTCCTCGGCGAACTCGTTGGCAAGCAGTTCGAGGCGCGTGCGGCCAGTTGCCAGCAGTGTCGCGGCGCCGTTCTTCGTCGCCGCCAGGATGCCGCCGCTGACACCGCTGGAGCGGTCGCTCATCGCGTCCGCGCTGCTCAGCGACGGCCGATGATCACGCCGAGCAGCAGGCCGACGGCTGCAGCCAGGCCGACCGCGCGCCAGGGGTTCTCATGGACGTAGTCGTCGGTGGCGCGTGCGGCCGCCTTGGTACGGTCGACCAGGGCAGCTTCGGCGTCGGCCAAGCGGATGCGGGCGTCGCGCAGCCGTTCGCCGAAGCGCTCGCGCAGATCGCCCATCTTGTCGCCCGCGACGCCGGCGGTGGCGCGCAGGATTTCCTCTGCGTCTGCGACCACGACCTTCATGTCGGAGACGAGTTTCTGTTTGTTGGCGGTGGAAAGATCGGTGACTTCGGACATTGCGGGCCTCACAGTGGAAGGTGGTGACAGGAAGGACACAACTGCTACGGGACCTCTCGACGAGACCTTCACATTATAGAAAACGCTGGCGAAGATCAATCTTTGTCGGCAGTTGCCAGCGTGTAGTCGTAATCGATCGTCAGCGGAGCATGATCGCTGAAGCGCTCCTCCTTGTAGATCGCGGCGCGTCGCGCGGTAGCGGCGATGTTCGCCGTTGCCAGCTGGTAGTCCAGTCGCCAGCCGACGTTTCTTGCCCACGCCTGTCCGCGATTCGACCACCAGGTGTATGAGTCGCCAGTGGCCTGCGGGTGCAGCCGTCGGTAGACGTCGCACCAACCGTCCTCGTTCAGGAGGCCGCTGACCCAGGCTCGCTCCTCGGGGAGGAAGCCCGAGTTGCCACGGTTGCTGCGCCAGTTCCTGAGATCGATTTCCTGGTGTGCGATGTTCCAGTCGCCGCAGACGATGATCTCGCGGTCGCTGTCGGCGAGGTCTTTCAGATGTGGACCGATCAGCGCCATGAATCGGTACTTGGCTTGCTGCCGTTCAGCCGAGCTCGACCCGGACGGCTGGTAGAGGCATACCACCGACAGCCGGCCGAAATCGGCGCGCAGGTAGCGGCCTTCGGCGTCGAACTCGGTACTGCCGAGTTGATCGACCACCCGGTCGGGTATCGTCCGGCACCACAGGCCGACGCCACTGTAACCTTTCCTCGCCGCATGGCAGTAGCAAGCGTGCAGGCCGGCGGGTGACCGCATCTGCTCGTCGAGGTCCGTCGCGTCCGCTCGCAGTTCCTGGACGCAGACGACATCGGCGTCCTGCCGCTCGAGCCAGGGCAGGAGACCCCGCCGCCAGGCCGATCGAATGCCGTTGAGGTTCAGCGTAATGATGCGTAACATAGCTGTCCGGCGCCGGGACCGGCTTTCAGTGAA
>JFAX01000011.1:103091-113344 GCA_000585015.1 Candidatus Accumulibacter adjunctus
GGCGCCGGGACCGGCTTTCAGTGAAGCAACGCAAATGGATTTCCGACAGCAGTTCATGGAATTCGCGGTGGTGCAGAATGTGCTCGGCTTCGGCGAGTTCAGGACCAAAGGGGGCCGGCTGTCGCCCTACTTCTTCAATGCCGGCCTGTTCAACGATGGTGCTGCCCTCGACCGGTTGGGCGAATTCTACGCCAAGGCGATCATTGCCAGCGGGCTCGTTGCCGACGGCCTGTTCGGCCCGGCCTACAAGGGTATTCCGCTGGTCGCGGTGACTGCCGTGGCGCTGGCGCGGGGCGGGCGCAACCTGCCATTTTCCTTCAATCGCAAGGAGGTCAAGGATCATGGCGAGGGCGGCAGCATCGTCGGTGCGCCCCTCGTTGGTCGCGTCCTGATCATCGACGATGTGATCACTGCCGGCACCTCGATTCGCGAGTCGGTCGAACTGATCCGCGCCGCGGGTGCTTCGCCCTGCGGTGTCGTCATCGCACTTGACCGGATGGAGCGGGGCCAGGGCGAGTTGTCCGCCGTGCAGGAGGTCGAGCGCGATTACGGAATACCGGTGGTCGCCGTCGCGACGCTCGATGACCTGATGGGTTTCCTCCGCAACAGTCCGCAACTGCAACAGAACGAAGCGGCGGTCGCTGCCTATCGGCGCCAGTATGGCATTGCGCGTGCTGCCTAGAAGCAGTCTCCCCTTGCTGGCGGCGCTGGCCGTTGGCCAACCGGTACTGGCCGGCGTGACGATCTTCTGTTGTCACGACGATTCGGGCAAGCAGGTGTGCGGCGATATCCTGCCGCCGGTTTGCGTTGGCCGCGCGTACCGCGAGATCGGCGTCTCGGGCCGGCCGGTGCGCACGGTCGAGGCGCCACTGACGCCCGAGCAGCGTGCCCAGAGGGCGGCCGAGGAGCAGCGCCGCCGCGAACAGGAGCGGCTACTCAATGAGCAAAGACGCAAGGACCAGGCCTTGCTCAACACTTACGGCAGCGAGAAGGACATCGAGCTCATGCGGGCGCGCGCCGAAAGGGACGTCGCCGCCGCCATCAAGGCGGCCGAGGAGCGGATTGCCGAGATACGGCGGCAGCGCAAGCGCTTCGAGGACGAGGCCGAGTTCTACAAGAACCGGCAGTTGCCGCCCGATGTGGCCAAGGGATTGCGCGATGCAGACCAGGAGATCAGGGCGCAGGAGTCGGTGATCGAATCGAAGAAGAAGGATCGCGAAACGATCCGTCTGAAGTACGACGACGATCTGCGGCGCTTCGTCGAGCTGTCGAAGCGGCCGCCTTCGGGACGGCCGTGACGGTCCCGCGACAATCGCTCCGCGAGGCGGCTGCCGGCTGCCGGGTCAGCCGAGCTTGCGACGCAACAGTTCGCTGACCCGTTGCGGGTTGGCCTGCCCGCGCGTTGCCTTCATCACCTGGCCAACCAGGGCGTTGAACGCCTTTTCCTTGCCCGACCTGAACTCGGCAACCATTCCCGGATTGGCAGCCAGCAAGTCGTCGATCAGTGCCGTCAGGGCGCTGTCGTCACTGATCTGCTGCAACCCCTGGCGGGCGATGATCTCGTCGGCAGAGCTGCTGTGTCCGCTGTTGCAGAGTTCATCGAAGACCTTGCGGGCCATGCTGGTCGAGATCGTGCCGTCGGCGATGCGGGCGATCAGTCCCCCGAGCTGCGTCGCCGAGACCGGTGATTGGCCAATCTCTCGGTCTTCCCGGTTCAGTCGCGCCGCCAGGTCGACCATGACCCAGTTGGCACAGATCTTGGCGTTCTTCCTGCCCGCCGCGACCACCGTCGCTTCGTAGTAGTTCGCCAGATCGAGTGAAGCGGTCAGCACGCGCGCGTCGTAAGCGGACAGCCCGCAGTCGGCGATCAGCCGCTCGCGCCTGGCGGCCGGCAGCTCGGGCAATCCGGCCCGTACCTGCTCGACCCATTGCCGGTCGATGATCAGGGGCAGCAGGTCGGGGTCGGGGAAATAGCGGTAATCGTGCGCGTCTTCCTTCGAACGCATGGCGCGCGTCTCGCCGCTGGCGGGGTCGAACAGCACCGTCGCCTGCTCGATGCTGCCGCCGTCCTCGATGGTGGCGATCTGCCACTGCACCTCGTAGTCGATCGCCTGCTGCAGGAAGCGGAAGGAATTGAGGTTCTTGATCTCGCGCCGCGTACCCAGACGCACTTCGCCGGCCGGCCTGACCGAAACGTTGGCATCGCAGCGGAACGAGCCTTCCTGCATGTTGCCGTCGCAGATACCGATCCAGCGAACCAGGGCGTGCAGCGCCCGGGCATAGGCGACAGCCTCCACGGCGGAGCGCATGTCGGGCTCGCTGACGATCTCGAGCAGCGGCGTACCAGCCCGGTTGAGGTCGATTCCCGATCTGCCCTGGGCGGTCGGGCCGAGTCCTTCGTGCAGCGACTTGCCGGCATCCTCCTCGAGGTGGGCCCGCGTCAGGGAGATGAGCTTCTCGTTCTCGCCGAACTGGATCGGCAGACCGCCGCCGCGCACCACGGGTAGCTCGTACTGGCTGATCTGGTAGCCCTTGGGGAGGTCTGGATAGAAGTAGTTCTTGCGCGCAAAGATCGATTTGGCGGCGACCTCGCCGCCCACCGCAAGACCGAAGCGGATCGCGCATTCGACGGCCGCCTTGTTGAGTACCGGCAGCACCCCGGGCAGAGCGATGTCCACGGCATTGGCCTGCAGGTTGGGGGCAGCACCGAAGGCGGTCGAACTGCCGGAGAAGATCTTCGACGCGGTCGACAGCTGGACATGCGTTTCAATGCCGATGACGACTTCCCAGTGTTTCATCTCTGCTTGCTCACTCTACAAGGGCCGCAGCCGCCGGGCAGCGACGGTCGCGACCGGGCGGAACGGGGTCGCCGGGCCGGCAGCGTGCCCCACCGAAAGCCTTGCTCCCTCAGGCATGGCCGGCCGGGCACTGCCGGTGCCAGTCGGTCACCTGCTGATAGCGGTGGGCGATGTCGAGCAGCCGAGCCTCGGTGAAGTAGTTGCCGATCAATTGCAGGCCTGCCGGCAGGCCGCCGGCAAAACCGCAGGGAATCGACATCGCCGGCAGTCCCGCCAGATTGACGGCGATGGTGTAGATGTCGGAGAGATACATCTGCACCGGATCGGCAGCCTTCTCGCCGAGCCGGAAAGCGGTGCTCGGGCTGGTCGGCCCGAGGACGACGTCGCATTGCCGGAACGCCTCGGCAAAGTCGTCGGCGATCAACCGGCGGATGCGCTGGGCCTGCAGGTAATACGCGTCGTAGTAGCCGTGCGAGAGGACATAGGTGCCGATCAGGATGCGGCGCTTGACTTCGGCGCCGAAGCCCTGCGCGCGAGTCTTGCAGTACATGTCGGTCAGGTCGTCGTAGGCGGGTGCGCGGTAGCCGTAGCGGACGCCGTCGAAGCGTGCCAGATTCGAACTCGCCTCTGCCGGTGCGATCACGTAGTACGCAGCCACCGAGAGACCCATGTTCGGCAGGCTGAGCGGCACGGTCTCGGCGCCGAGCTGGCGGTACTCGGCGATGGCGGCCTCGATCAATTGCATGACGTCCGGGCTGCAGCCTTCACCAAAGAACTGCTCGGGCAGGCCAATGCGCAGTCCGGCCAGCGGCCTGCCGCCCGCGGCAGCCGTGAGTTCGCGGGCGAAATCCTCGCGCGGACGGTCGAGACTCGTCGAGTCGCGTTCGTCGAAGCCGGCCATGCAGTTGAGCAGCAAGGCGCAGTCGGCCGCGGAACGGGCGAGTGGGCCCGCCTGGTCGAGCGACGAGGCGAAGGCGATCATGCCGTAGCGCGAGACGACGCCATAGGTCGGCTTCATCCCGGACAGGTTGCACAGGGCGGCCGGCTGACGAATCGATCCGCCGGTGTCGGTGCCGGTTGCCGCTGGCGCCAGACGGGCCGCCACCGCCGCTGCCGAGCCACCGGACGAGCCGCCGGGAACGCGATCAAGTGCCCAGGGATTGGCTGTCGGACCATGGAACGAGGTTTCAGTCGACGAACCCATGGCGAACTCGTCCATGTTGGTCTTGCCGAGCAGCACCGCGCCAGCCTGCTGGAAGCGGCTGATCACCGTCGCATCGTAGGGGCTGACGAAGTTGTCCAGCATCTTCGAGCCGCAGGTCGTCCGCCAGTCCTTGGCGCAGAAGATGTCCTTGTGCGCGATCGGGATCCCCGTCAGCGGCTGTGTGTCGCCTCGCGCCAGCCGCTCGTCGGCGGCCCGCGCCTGTGCCAGGCTGCGCTCGCGGTCGACGGTGATGAAGGCGTTCAGCTGCGGGTCGAGACGACCGATGCGATCGAGGTAGAGCGCCGTCAGTTCGACGCTCGAGATCCGTCGGCTGGCGAGGGCCTGCGCAATGTCGGCGAGACTGTGTTCGATCATTCGATGACCCTTGGCACGAGGTAGAGCCCTGCCTCGGCTTCCGGCGCGATTGCCTGGAAGGCAGACCGCCAGGCCAGCTGATCGTTCTCGGTCACGCAGTCGGGCCGCAGGCGCTGCGCCAGGTCCTGGGCGTGCGCCATCGGTGCGACGCCTTGCGTGTCGATTGCCTGCATCGTCTCGATCAGGCCGAAGATCTCGTTGAGCTGGCCAAGGGTGCTGCGCGCCTCGGTCTCGTCGACTTCGATGCGGGCCAGATGGGCAATGCGGTGGACCTGGTCGAGGGTGAGCGACATGGTTACGAAATCACTAAGGTGGTAAACGGGCGAGCCATATAAGGTATCATAAAAGTTTTTCCCACCGCAGCCCCGGCTCGGGGCCATCACGGATTTCGCAAGCATGTTCAGTTTTCTGCGCAGTTACTTCTCGAATGATCTGGCGATCGATCTCGGTACCGCCAACACGCTGATCTACGTGCGCTCGAAAGGGATCGTTCTCGATGAACCGTCGGTCGTCGCCATCCGGACCGAGGGCGGTCCAAGCTCGAAGAAGACCATCCAGGCGGTCGGCAAGTCGGCCAAGGAAATGCTCGGCAAGGCGCCGGGGGCGCTGACCGTAATCCGGCCGATGAAGGACGGAGTGATCGCCGACTTCACGGTCACCGAGCAGATGCTGAAGCAATTCATCAAGAAGGTGCATGACTCGCGCCTGTTGTCACCGTCGCCACGGATCATCATCTGCGTGCCGTCGGGTTCGACCCAGGTCGAACGGCGGGCGATCCGCGAGTCGGCAATCGGTGCCGGTGCCAGCCAGGTTTTCCTGATCGAGGAGCCGATGGCGGCGGCCATAGGTGCTGGTCTGCCGGTGTCCGAACCGACCGGGTCGATGGTCGTCGACATCGGTGGCGGGACGACCGAAGTCGGCGTCATCTCGCTCGGTGGCATGGTCTACGCTGGTTCGGTGCGGGTCGGTGGCGACAAGCTCGACGAGGCGATCATGAACTACATCAGTCGCAACTACGGCATGCTGATCGGCGAGAACACCGCCGAGAACATCAAGAAGCGGATCGGTTCGGCGTTTCCCGGTGCCGAGGTGCGCGAGATGGAAGTGTCGGGAATCAACAAGGCAGAAGGCATTCCGCGCAAGTTCACCATCTCCTCGAACGAGATCCTCGAGGCACTGACCGAACCGTTGAACAGCGTCGTCTCGGCGGTCAAGTCGGCGCTCGAGAAGACCCCGCCCGAGCTCGGTGCCGACATTGCCGAGAAGGGCATGGTCCTGACCGGAGGTGGCGCGCTGCTGCGTGACATCGACCGGCTGCTGATGGAAGAAACCGGTCTGCCGGTGATCGTCGCCGAGGAGCCCCTGACCTGTGTCGCGCGCGGCTGCGGTCTGGCGCTCGAGAAGATGGACAATCTCGGCAGCATCTTCGCTTCCGACTGATCCGTGGCGGCGGCACTGCCGTGCGCTGCCAGTTGCCAGGCCTGAGCGATGGAAAACCAGCCGCCACCCTTCTTCAAGCGCGGCCCGGCGCCGTTGGCGCTGCTTTCGTTCTACGTCGCGCTTTCGGTTGCTCTTCTGGTCGTCGATGCGCGCCTGCAGGCGCTGGAGGTCTTGCGCCAGGCGTTGTCGCTGTTCACGCAGCCGCTGCAGCAACTGGCGCACCTGCCGGCGCATTCAATTGCCAGCGCCGGCGATTACTTCGTCAGCCTGACCCACCTGCGCGAGGAGAATGCCCGGCTGCAGCAGGCTCGCATGGAAAAGGCGACGACCGTGCTGCGCACGCAGCAGCTGGAAGCCGAAAACGAACGTCTGCGCAAGCTGCTTGGCGTCAAGGAGCGGCAGCATGCCAGGGGCCAGGTGGCACAGATCCTGTACACGGCGCGTGATCCCTACACACGACGCATCGTCATCGACAGGGGGCAACAGGATCAGGTTGTCGCCGGCCTGCCGGTGATCGACGACGCCGGCGTCGTTGGACAGGTGACACGGGTCTTCCCCTTCGTCGCCGAGGTCACCCTGATCACCGACAAGGAGCAGGCGGTGCCGGTGCAGATCGTTCGTACCGGCCAGCGCTCGGTCGTCTTCGGGCTTGGCAACGGGCAGCTCGAGCTGCGTTTCCTGCCGGCCAACGCCGACGTGCAGAACGGTGACGAGCTCGTGACTTCCGGTCTCGACGGCATTTTTCTGCCGGGCTTTCCCGTTGCCCGGGTGGTGCATGTCGAGCGTGACACCTCGTATTCCTTCGCCCGCATCTTCTGCATGCCGCTGGCGGGCGTCGAGAACTTCAGCGAGGTGATGGTGCTCGAGCAGCGGCCGCCGGTTGCCCTGCCCGCGGAAATCGCGCAACCGGGCCGTGAGGCGAAGGCGCTCAAGTCGGCGTCGGTACGCAAGAAGCGACCCAGAAGGGAGTAGGCGCATGCAGACCAGCTATCGTTCTTCCGCCCGCATCCTGCTGCCGGTTCGCCCGTGGTTCATCGCCTGCAGTCTGGCTGCGGCGCTGCTGTTGAACCTGCTGCCAACTGCTCCCTGGCCCGGTCTGCCGGACTGGCTGGCACTCGTCCTGATCTTCTGGAGCGTCCGTGAGCCGCGCCGTGTCGGGATGGGGCTCGCCTTTCTCTGCGGCATTGCGATGGACGTGGCCGATGCCGGACTGCTGGGGCAGCATGCACTGGCCTATGTGCTGGCGGTCTATGGCGGCGGCTCTCTGTCGCGGCGGATCCTCTGGTTCCCGCTCGCGCAGCAGGCGCTGCATGTCCTGCCCCTGTTGCTGCTGGTGCCGTTGGTGCAGATTGCCGTACGCACCGTCGCTGGTGGGGAATTCCCGGGCATCGGCTACCTTCTGGGCCCTCTGCTCGCGACCGTGCTCTGGCCTGTGCTGACCTTTGTCCTCCTGTTGCCACAACATCAGTCGGTCGACCATGATGCCAATCGTCCGCTCTGAGCAACGGCCCGAAGTTCTGCCGCGGTCGCCACGGGCAACGCCCGCGGCCCCGGCGCTGCCGCTGCACTGAAGGGGCCACGCGTGCTCGCTCGTCAGTCGCAGCTCGTTGCTCCCGATCGCGAACTCGAGCGCTTCCGCTTTCGCGTCAGCCTCGCGGGTTTTGCCGTCTTCGCCGCTTTCGTCGTCCTCGCGACCCGTCTCTTCCACCTGCAGGTCGTGCAGCACGACTACTACTCCACCCGCGCCGAAGACAACCGCATCTCGCTGGTGCCGATCGTTCCCAACCGCGGGGTCATCGTCGATCGCCACGGGACCGTGCTGGCGCGCAACTACTCGGCCTTCACCCTCGAGATCACGCCGTCGCGGGTTGACGACCTCGACGCCACCATCGAAGGTCTGGGCAAGCTGATCGAAATCCTGCCGAAGGACCGGAAGCGCTTTCGCCGGCTGCTCGAGGAGAGCAAGACCTTCGAGAGCCTGCCGATCCGCTCGCGCCTGAGCGAAGAGGAAGTGGCGCGCTTTGCCGCCAATCGCTACCTCTTTCCCGGCGTCGAGGTCAAGGCGCGTCTCTTCCGCCACTATCCCGAGGGTCCGGTCGGGGCCCATGCCATCGGCTACATCAGCCGGATCAACAAACGCGACCTCGAGATCATCGAGGACAACGAACAGACGAACAACTACAAGGGAACCGACCACATCGGCAAGTCGGGGGTGGAGCAGAAGTACGAGTTCCAGCTGCACGGCGAGACCGGTTACGAACAGGTCGAGATCGACGCCGGCGGTCGCGCCGTGCGCAGCCTGTCGCGCAGCGCTCCGGTGCAGGGCAACAACCTGACCCTGACGCTGGACATCAAGCTGCAGGAGATGGCCGAGAAGGCTTTCGGCGACCGCCGTGGCGCGCTGGTGGCGATCGAGCCGGCGACCGGCGGCATCCTTGCGCTGGTGTCGGTGCCGACCTTCGATCCCAACCTGTTCATCGACGGCATCCGCAGCGACGACTGGGATCAGCTCAACAACTCACCCGACAAGCCCTTGCTCAATCGCGCCCTGAATGGCGCCTATCCGCCAGGGTCGACCTTCAAGCCCTTCATGGCACTGGCGGCGCTGGAGACCGGCAAGCGGACGCCCGGGCAGGCGATCGCCGATCCGGGCGTCTTCAATTTTGGCGGGCATCAGTTCCGTGACGACAAGAAAGGCGGACACGGCATGGTCGACATGCACAAGTCGATCGTCGTCTCCTGCGATACCTATTACTATGTCCTGGCCAATGACATGGGGATCGACGCGATCGCCCGTTTCATGGGCCAACTCGGTTTCGGACAGCGGACCGGCGTCGATATCGAGGGCGAATCACCGGGAGTGCTGCCTTCACCCGAGTGGAAGAAGCGCCGTTTCCGGCGGCCCGAGCAACAGAAGTGGTTTGCCGGCGAAACGATCTCGATCGGCATCGGCCAGGGTTACAATTCCTATACGCCGATCCAGCTGGCGCAGGCGACCGCGACGATCGCCAACAACGGCATCATGTACCGCCCGCATCTGGTCAAGTACATCACCGACAGCCGCACTGGCGAGAAGACGATGATCGAGCCCGAGCCGCTGCGCGTCCTGCCGTGGAAGCGGCAGAACGTCGAGGTGATCAAGCGGGCGCTGGTGGGGGTCAACATCAGCGGCACCAGCGCGCGCGCCTTCGCCGGTGCGGGCTACACCTCGGCCGGCAAGACGGGAACGGCGCAGGTCTTCAGCCTCAAGGGGGCCGAGTACAAGGAGTCGCGAGTGAAGAAGGAACTGCGTGACCACGCCCTGTTCATCGCCTACGCGCCCGCCGAGCAACCGAAGATCGCCGTCGCCGTGCTGGTCGAGAACGGCGGCTTTGGCGCCCAGTCGGCGGCGCCGATCGCGCGCATGGTTTTCGACTACTACCTGCTCGGCAAGCTGCCGAAGGGGGCTGCGAAGGAAGACGATGTCGAGGGAGACTGACTGATGTCGCAGGTGCTGCAACGCACTTGGGCACGCTTCGTCGCGCGCGTCGACGGACCGCTCCTGCTGCTGACGCTGGCGCTGATGGCAACCGGTCTGGCGACGGTGCACAGCGCCACGGCCGACAGCAGCAGCCGCCTCCTTGCGCAGGCGCTGAACATGTCGATCGGCCTCACCGCGATGTGGATGGTCGCGCAGTTGCCACCGCAGAAGCTGATGCGCTTCGGTGTTCCGCTCTACCTTGCCGGCGTCGTCCTGCTGATCCTCGTCTTCTTCTTCGGCATCAGGGTGAACGGTGCCCGGCGCTGGCTGTCGCTCGGGTTTACGCGCATCCAGCCGGCGGAGGTGCTGAAGATCGCCGTGCCGCTGATGCTCNCCTGGTACTTCCACAAGCACGAGGCGGCACTGAAGGCGCGTCACTACGCAGTCGCCTGCCTGCTGCTGCTGCTTCCTTTCGCCTTGATCGCCAAGCAGCCCGATCTGGGGACGGCGATCCTGGTCGGTGCCGCCGGCTTCTACGTCATCTTCTTCGCCGGTCTGCCGTGGAAGGTGATCATCGGCCTGCTGGTGGCCGGTGCGGCGGCCGCCCCCTTCGCCTGGACGATGCTGCACGACTACCAGCGCAAGCGCATCCTGACGCTGATCGATCCGAGCAGCGACCCGCTCGGTGCCGGCTATCACATCATCCAGTCGACCATCGCCATCGGTTCCGGGGGCAGCTTCGGCAAGGGCTGGCTGGAGGGGACACAGACCCACCTCGAGTTCATTCCAGAACGCCACACTGATTTCATTTTCGCCGTCTATGCCGAGGAGCGTGGTCTGCTCGGCAACGCCGTCCTGTTGCTGCTCTACCTGCTGCTGATCGGGCGCGGGCTGATGATCGCCGCCAATGCCTCGACGCTCTTCGCACGCGTCCTCGCCGGCTCGATCACGCTCAGCCTGTTCACCTACGTCTTCG
>JFAX01000011.1:113493-140035 GCA_000585015.1 Candidatus Accumulibacter adjunctus
CTCAGCCTGTTCACCTACGTCTTCGTCAACGTCGGCATGGTCAGCGGCATCCTGCCAGTGGTCGGCGTGCCGCTGCCGTACATGAGCTACGGCGGGACGGCTCTCGTCACCCTGTCGGTAGGGATCGGCATCCTGATGAGCATCCAGACGCACCGGATGCTGGTGCGGCCATGAAGCGCGGCGTCTTCCGTTCGCTCCGCTGGCCGGGCATTGGCTGCTCGCTGGCGCTGCTGCTGGCTGCCTGCGGCGGGCAGCCGGCGCGGCCGCCGGAGCAGGTCGCGCGCAGCCCGGAGCAGACCAGGCCGCCGGCAAAGATTCCGCGCAAGTCGAACGTCGTCCAGAAGCGCGGCGGGGCCTATTACAAGGACGACGGCCCGGGTGACGAGATTCCGGAGAATCTCGATGACATTCCCGATGCCGAGCCCCGCCTCGAGCCGCTGCACCGTTTCGCCAACCGGCCGTACGTGGTTCTCGGCAAGGCCTACGAGCCGCATGCCAGCCTGCGACCGCACCAGGAGCGCGGCGTTGCCAGCTGGTATGGCAAGAAGTTCCATGGCCTGAAGACGTCCATCGGCGAGCCGTACGACATGTTCGCGATGACCGCGGCGCATCCGACGCTGGCGATCCCCTCCTATGTCCGGGTGACACGGGTCGGCAACGGCAAGTCGGTGGTCGTGCGCGTCACCGACCGCGGACCCTTCCACGCCGACCGGGTGATCGATCTTTCCTACGCCGCCGCGCACCGTCTCGGTTATGTCGATGATGGCAGCACCCTGGTGCAGGTCGAGGCCATCCTGCCCGAGGGCGCGACGACGATGAGCTATGCGCAGGTGATGGCTGCGCCAGCGCCGGCCGCTGCCACCGGTGGCGCCGCCGAGCGCGACGAGATCGAGTTGCTCGCGGTTCGCCTCGGCCTCGATACAACCCGGGCGCCGGCGCGCGAGA
The DNA here is from genome assembly GCA_000585015.1 of Candidatus Accumulibacter adjunctus. Classification (GTDB taxonomy): domain Bacteria; phylum Pseudomonadota; class Gammaproteobacteria; order Burkholderiales; family Rhodocyclaceae; genus Accumulibacter; species Accumulibacter adjunctus. The sequence goes on from JFAX01000011.1 coordinate 114,439, forward strand.
TGCAGCGGCCGGCGGCGCCGGCGGCAGCAGCGGTGACTCCGGCTGCAGCCCCCTCGGGCGGCGGCATCTTTCTCCAGCTCGGCGCCTTCGCCAGCGCCGACAATGCCGACAGTCTGCGCCTGCACCTGCTGCGCGAACTCGACTGGCTTACCGAGAGTGTTCAGGTCAGCTCCGCGGGCGGCCTGCACCGCGTTCATCTCGGGCCATATCCCAGTCGGGTAGACGCCGACAGGGTTGCCGAAAGGATTCGTCTCGCCCTGGGCTACAAACCCACCTTCGTCCTTCGCTGAGCATCAGGTTTCGTCGCTTCCGGGAGCGAGCGGCCGGAACATGCCCTGTACGATCTCCTGGCCCCGTCCGAGCTGGACAAGCCGGCTGCTGATCTCCACCGGTACCAGCGTGCCGTCGGCGGCGACCACCGCACTGCGCAGCACCTCGATCTCGCCCTTGTTGCCGAGTTGGCGGCAGAGGTCGCGCAGTTCAACAGCCTCGTGGCGCCGGCAGAGCTCGCCGTGCAGGGCTCCGAGGAGTTCCTGGCAGCGCCGCCCGAACAGCTTCTCTGCCTGCGGGTTGGCGTCGATGATCTCGCCGGTGCCCGCGTCGGCAATCAGGATCGCGTCGCGGGCGCCGTTGAACAGGGCCTCTCGCAGGTTGCGCGCGTCACGGAGTTCCTCTTCGCGCGAAAGCAGCTCGTGTTGCAGCAGGGCGAGGCTGACCAGGCTGGCGACGGCGTGCACGAACAACCTCTGCACGGAAGTCCAGGCCGAATGCTCGCCGACGCGCTCGATCGAGAGGACGCCCTGCAACTCGCCATCGGCGTGGATCGGCGAGTTGATGAGGGCACTGATGCCATGCATCAGCAGATGATCGCGCAGGAATTCCTGCGTCGACGGATGCTTCAGTGCGTCGTCGGCGACGATCGGTTCCCCACGGCTGAGCGCCCGGAAATACTCGGGGTAGTGTCTGGCGTGCAGCTTGAAGCCGTTGCTGTGACGGTCGTGCGACAGCTCGTAGAGGTCGATGCACTCGAGCTGCTGGCGCTGCTCGCACAGTCCCCAGAGGCTGACGCGCTCGATGTTGAGGGTCTGGGCGGTGGTGGCGGTGAGCTGGCGCAGCACCTCGTCGAGACGGTTGTCATGAAAGCCGCGCCTTGCCAATTGAGCGAAAACACCCTGCAGGTCAAGGGGGTTCGCCAGCGGTTGAAAGGGGGGCTGCATCGATGTCGAGTTGGTGGCGGTCCGGTCCTGCCGGGCGCGTCTGGAAAAGTGCCGCCATCGTACGTCCGGGGCCACCACGCGGGCTGTGGAGTAAGTCACGGCAGCCCGCAGCGAATGACGACGGGTGCTTACAAAAGGCGTACAGGCGCTTGCGAGGGCGTTGCTATAATCGCGGCTTTTTCCCGGACCATGCCATGTCCAAGCTTCGCTCGTTGCTTCTGCTGATCCTCTGTCTGCCGCTGCTGGCGGTTGCCGAGCAACTGCCGACGCCGCCTTCACTCGCCGCCAGGTCCTGGTTGCTGGTCGACGTCGCCTCCGGTCAGACGCTCGCCGCGCAGGCACCCGACCTGCGCCTGGAACCGGCTTCGCTGACCAAGCTGATGACTGCCTACCTGACTTTCGCGGCCATCAGGCAGGGTACGCTGAAGCTGGAGCAGACCGTTCCGGTATCACAGAAGGCCTGGAAGACCGGCGGTTCGAAGATGTTCATCCAGGTCGGGACGCAGGTGAAGGTCGACGACCTGCTCAAGGGGATGATCGTCCAGTCGGGCAATGACGCCTGTGTCGCACTCGCCGAGGCGATCGCCGGTGACGAGGAGAACTTCGCGCAGATGATGAATCGCGAGGCGCAACGGCTCGGCATGAAGGATTCGAATTTTCGCAACGCCAGCGGTCTGCCCGACCCGCAGCACTTCACCACGGCGCGCGACCTGGCACTAGTGGCGGCGGCACTGATTCGCGACTTTCCCGAGGATTACGCCAGGTATTACTCGCTCAAGGAGTTTCGCTACAACAGCATCACGCAACCGAATCGCAACCGGTTGCTGCACATCGATCCGAGCGTCGACGGCCTGAAGACCGGCCATACCGAGGCCGCTGGCTATTGCCTCGTGTCGTCGGCCAAACGTGGTCCCCGGCGGCTGCTGTCGGTCGTTCTTGGTGCCGCATCCGACAGCACGCGCACGCAGGAGTCGCTGAAGCTGCTCAATTACGGCTTCCAGTTCTACGATGCGGTGCAGCTCTATGCCAGGAACGAGGCCGTCGCCACCTTGAAGGTCTGGAAGGGCCAGCAGAGCACGGTCAAGGTCGGTTTCACCAGCGATCTCGTGCTGACCGTCCCGAAGGGCTTCGGGCCGAAGGTTCGCAGCGAGCTTGTCTCGCCGCAGACGCTGATCGCACCGATCGCCGCCGGGCAGGCACTTGGCACCCTCAAGCTGAGCCTCGACGACAAAGCGTTTGGCGAGTACCCGGTGCTGGCGCTCGAAGCCGTCCCGGCGGCGGGTATCATCGGGCGAATGGTAGACACGGTCCGCCTGTGGTTCAACTGATGGGCATCGGTTGTCAGGTCTCGTGCCGTCGCCGCAAGGTAGGTGCCGATGCCTGAGGAGCGCCAAAGCCTGCTCGAGTTTCCCTGTGCCTTTCCGATCAAGATCATGGGCCGCTCCGAGGACGGATTCGCCCAGGCGGTGTTGGACATGGTGTTGCGGCATGCGCCCGATTTCGACGCGGCGACGATGGAGATGCGCGCCTCGAAGGCCGGCAGGTACCTGGGCCTGACGTGCACGATCAACGCCATCAGCCGCGAACAGCTGGACTTGCTGTATCGCGAACTGAGTGCGCATCCGCTGGTAAAGCTGGTGTTGTGAGCGACGGCGAAGCGCGGCAGCTCTCGCCGGTCGGTCAGAGGCCGCTGCTGCTGCGTCACCTCGGGTGCCGCAGCTACGCGGAGACGTGGCAGGAGATGGTGGCGTTCACGGCCGCGCGCGACGCGGCGACCGGCGACGAACTCTGGTCCTGCGAACACCCGCCCGTTTTCACTCTCGGCCAGGCCGGCCAGCCCGGGCACCTTCTGTTCGACTCTGGAATCCCGCTGCTGCGAACCGATCGCGGCGGGCAGATCACCTATCATGGTCCTGGCCAAGTCGTGATCTACCTCCTCCTCGACCTTGCACGGCGCCGGCTGAAGGTGCGTGAGCTGGTGGTCATGATCGAGCAGGCGGTGATCGAGCTGCTGGCGGACAATGGCGTCGCCGCCGCACGTCATGCCGGCGCGCCCGGGGTCTACGTCGGCCTGGCCAAGATCGCCGCGCTCGGTCTGCGCGTGCGGCGGAACTGCTGCTACCATGGCGTCAGTCTCAACGTCGACATGGATCTGTCGCCCTTTGCCGCGATCAACCCCTGTGGCTTTCCCGGCTTGCCGGTGACGCAGACCAGCGATCTCGGCATCGCGTTGACCCCAGCGCAGGCGGCGATGGCGTTGGCCGGCCACCTCGCAAGACAACTGGAGCGCAAGCAATGAGCACCCGCAACGCCGGACAGGCCGGCAACGGATCGACGGCGGTCGCCGGCGTCAAGGAAAAGGGCGAGCTGAAAACCGCCCGCATCCCGATCAAGATCGTTTCCCAGGCGCCACAGCGCAAGCCCGACTGGATCCGGGTCAAGGCCGGCAACGACAGCGGCCGCTTCGGCGAGATCAAGCGGATGCTGCGCGAGCAGAAGCTGCACACCGTCTGCGAGGAAGCAGCCTGCCCGAACATCGGCGAGTGTTTCGGTCGTGGCACCGCAACCTTCATGATCCTCGGCGACATCTGCACGCGCCGCTGCCCGTTCTGTGACGTCGGCCATGGCAAGCCGTTGCCGCCCGATGCCAGTGAGCCGGCCAGTCTCGCCGACAGCGTCGCGCGGCTGCAGTTGCGCTACGTCGTGATCACCAGCGTCGACCGTGACGACCTGCGCGACGGCGGCGCACGGCACTTCGTCGAGGTCATCGCGGCCGTCCGCCAGCGCTCGCCGGCCACCGTCATCGAAACCCTGGTGCCCGATTTCCGCGGCCGCATGGAGATCGCGCTGGCGATTCTCGGCGAGGCGCTGCCCGACGTCCTCAACCACAACCTGGAGACCGTCCCGCGGCTCTACCGGCAAGCCAGGCCCGGCGCCGACTATGCGCACTCGCTGGCCTTCCTCAAGGCGTTCCGGGCGCGCCATCCGCAGGTGCCGACCAAGTCGGGACTGATGGTCGGCCTCGGCGAGACCGACGACGAGATCATCGAGGTCCTGCGTGATCTGCGCGCGCACGATGTCGACATGCTGACCATCGGCCAGTATCTGGCGCCATCGCTCCACCACCTGCCGGTGCAGCGCTACGTTCACCCGGAGGTCTTCAGGAGTTACGAGGAGGCGGCACTGGCCATGGGGTTCAGCGGCGCCGCCTGCGGGCCCATGGTGCGCTCGAGTTACTGGGCAGACGAGCAGGCGCACTCCGCCGGGGTCGCCTGAGCGCTGCCGCAGCGAGATTGGCGAACGCTCAGTTGTAGCGCACGAAGCGCGCCGGGTAGAGGGCAGTCGCCCAAGCCAGGAAGAGGTACTTGGTGGTCTTGCCGATGGCGACGGCGACCAGGATGCCGGATGTCGGCACCTCGGCAAGCGCACAGAAGAGCAGTGCCGGCGTCTGCGGAACGGGCCCGCCGGCGATCACGATCAGCGCCAGCAGGCCCCATTGCTGTATCCATTCGCTCGCCGTCTGCCAAGCGGCGCTCGCCACCAGATCGGGGTAGCGCGAGAGCACGAGTTCCGTGCCGAGAAAGCTGAAAATCTCGACCAGCACGGCCGCGCCGAAGCCACTGGCGAGTCCACAGCAGACGCCGAGGGCACGCCAGCGGCGAGGTGAGAGCAGGACGGCGGGGATCAGCACGGCGACGAAGGGAAAGGCGAAGGTCACGGTCGCGCCGAAGGCGATCGCCGCGACCACCGCCGTGTAGTAGCGATGTCCCACGCTGCGCATCAGCAGCCGGCGCAGCCAGTCCGGCAGGACATGCGTCTTCATCCGATGGTCAACCGGCATCGTTGCCGCCGGCTTGTGCGCGCGGCCACCGGCGGGCTATGCTTGCGCAAGGGAAGCCAGACGCCTCGCCAACCGTCCTCGGAGATCATTTCATCAATCATGCACAGCGAATCATCGACGACGGGAATTGTAGGCCGAATGCGGTCTCTTGCGACGCTCCCGGTGCACTGCCGCAGATTGGCGCCGCAGTCGGCAGTGGCGCGAGGCAGGCGGTCGTGAGGCTGCCGTTCGCTGCCCTGCTTCTGCTGCTCCCTGCTGTCGTCACGGCGGAGGACTTTCCTTCGCTCGGGCCGCACAGCCGCGTCGTCGAGGTGGCGCCGATCGTCTCCGGCCGCGCGAGCTTCTATTCCACCGCCTTCCATGGCCGCCGCACGGCGTCGGGCGAGACCTACGCGCATCATGTCATTTCGGCGGCGAGCAACCGCTTTCCGATGGGAACACTGGTAGCAGTGCGCCGGGTGCCGTCGGCGCGCTGCGTCGTCGTGCGCATCAACGACCGGATGGGGCACCGCAAGCGAGTCATCGACCTCTCGCGCGAGGCGGCCGTCGCGCTCGGGATGATCGATGCCGGCGTCGTCGACGTCGAGGTGACTCCCCTGCCGAAGTACCTCGTCGGTCACGAGAGCGCCTGCATGCTGGCATTCCAGCCGCCGGCACACCTGCAGGCGGTGGACGGCGCGGGCCTGCGGGCTCCCGGGAAGTGAGACGAGCGCCGCCGGCGATGCGGGCGTGCGCAGCTCGCGAACGGCCAAGGCGCGGCAGCGTGGCGCGGGCAGCGGTGCAGTTGACCTGACTTGGCAAAGTCGGGAATACTCGCGCGAACGGTCGGCACGTCGTGCTGCCGCGGTCGATGAAAGGGGCGAAGACGATGGACGAGGCGCTGCAGGCGGACCTTCCCAAAGCCAAGAAGTCGGTCGCGCTGTCGGGCGTTGTTGCCGGCAATACCGCCATCTGTTCAGTCGGGCGAACAGGCAACGACCTGCACTACCGCGGTTACGACGTCATCGCCCTAGCCGCGGACGCGGGTTTCGAGGAGGTCGCCTACCTTCTGCTCTACGGGCGCCTGCCGAGTCCGACGCAGCTCAACCAGTACCGCAAGAAACTGAAGACGCTGCGCGGTCTGCCGGTGATGCTGCGGCCGATGCTCGAGAGTCTGCCAGCCTCCGCGCATCCGATGGATGTCCTGCGCAGTGGCTGTTCGGCATTGGGAACGATCCTGCCCGAGGCGCAGGACCACAACCCGGGAGCGGCGCGCGAGATCGCCAACCGGCTGATCGCCAGCTTCGCCTCGATGCTGCTCTACTGGTATCACTGGTCACACAACGGCCGGCGCATCGATACCGAGACCGATGACGACTCGATCGCCGCGCATTTTCTCCACCTGCTGCGTGGCAAGGCGCCGCCACCGCTGCATGCGCGCAGCCTCGACCAGTCGCTGGTGCTCTACGCCGAACACGAGTTCAACGCATCCACCTTTGCCGCGCGAACGATCACCGGTACCGGCGCCGACCTGTACGCGGCGATCAGCGGCGCCATTGGCGCGCTCAGCGGCCGCCGGCACGGTGGTGCCAACGAGGTGGCGTTCGAGATCCAGAGTCGCTACGACGACGCTGCACAGGCCGAACAGGACATTCGCCGCCGTCTCGACAACCGGGAGATCATCACCGGCTTCGGTCATCCGCTCTATACCATCGCCGACCCGCGCAGCAAGGTCATCCGTTCGGTGGCGCAGCAGCTGTGCACCGATGGCGACAACCTCGTCCTGTTCGACATCGCCAGCCGCATCGAGGCCGTGATGTGGGAGCAGAAACGAATCTTTCCGAACGTCGACTGGTTTTCGGCGGTGGCCTACCACATGCTCGCCGTGCCGACGCCGATGTTCACGCCGCTCTTCGTGATTGCCCGCACCAGCGGCTGGGCAGCGCACGTCATCGAGCAGCGGATCGACGGCAAGCTCATCCGGCCGTCGGCCAATTACGTCGGGCCGGAGGTGCAGGACTTCGTCCCCCTTGCCCGGCGTGGCTGAGCGCCCGCCATCAGGAGCGCACGAGGCAGCGCGATGAGCACGCGAATTGCCGCCAGCCGCCCGGATCCCGACCGCGTCCTGGTCGACATCGCCGACTACGTCCTCGACTACCGGGTCGACTCGCGCGCCGCCATCGAAACGGCGCGCTACTGCCTGATCGATGCCCTTGGCTGTGCGCTCGAAGCGCTCGACTATGCTGCCTGCAGCCGGTTGCTCGGACCGCTGGTTGCCGGCACCGTGGTGCCGAATGGTGCCAGCGTTCCCGGTACCGGCTACCGGCTCGATCCGGTGCGGGCAGCGTTCAACATCGGTGCCATGATCCGCTGGCTCGATTTCAACGACACCTGGCTGGCCGCCGAATGGGGCCACCCTTCCGACAATCTCGGCGGCATCCTCGCCGTCGCCGACTGGCTGTCGCGCAGCCGCGTGGCGCAGGGCGAGGCGCCGTTGTTGATGCGGCAGGTACTCGAGGCGATGGTCAAGGCCTACGAGATCCAGGGTATCCTGGCACTCGAGAACAGCTTCAATCGCGTCGGGCTCGATCACGTGGTGCTCGTCAAGGTGGCGACGGCGGCGGTTTGTTGCTGGCTGCTCGGTGGCGATCGTGGGCAGATCATCAACGCGCTCTCGCAGGCCTTCGTCGATGGCCAGCCGCTGCGCAGCTACCGGCACGCGCCGAATACCGGCTCACGCAAGTCCTGGGCGGCCGGCGACGCGACTGCCCGCGGCGTCTTCCTGGCCCTGCTGTCGTGTCAGGGCGAGATGGGCTACCCGGCGGTCCTGACGGCGCCGAAATGGGGCTTCTATGACGTGCTCTTCCGCGGCCAGGCGTTCCGCCTGCTGCGTCCATACGGCAGTTACGTGATCGAGAACATCCTCTTCAAGATCAGTTTCCCTGCCGAGTTCCATGCGCAGACGGCGGTCGAATGTGCGCTCGAGCTGCACCCGCAGGTCGCCGGGCGTTGGCAGACGATCGAGCGCGTGTTCATCCGCACGCACGAGTCGGCGCTGCGCATCATCGACAAGCAGGGCCCATTGCACAATCCAGCCGATCGCGACCACTGCCTGCAGTACATGGTCGCCGTCGCTCTGCTCAGGGGCCGCCTGACGGCCGCCGATTACGAGGACGACGCGGCTGCCGATCCACGCATCGACCCATTGCGGGCCAAAATGGTCGTCAGCGAGGAACCGAGGTTTTCAGCCGACTATCTCGACCCGGGCAAACGGTCGATTGCCAACGCGCTGCAGGTTTTCTTCACCGACGGCAGCCGGACGCCGGAAGTGACGATCGAATACCCGCTCGGCCACTGCCGCCGGCGCACCGAAGGCATTCCGGTGCTCGTCGAGAAGTTCAGGACCAATCTAGCACGTCGTTTCCCGGCTGCGCAGCGGGCGCGCATCGAGGAGTCCTCGCAGGATGTTCGGCAACTTGGGGAGATGGCGGTCAACGCTTACCTCGACCAGTATGTGCGCTGAGCGGCGGCTGCCTCGTCGCTGGCGAATGAACGGCGTGGTCGTGCACGCGGCAGTGGCCGTCTGATTGCTACCGGAGAATCGAAGATGAGAGGAAACCTTGGCGCCATCGCACTGATCCTGATCGGCGCAGTCGCTCTGGCGATCAATCTTGGTTTGTTGCAGGTCGATTTCGCTCGCCTGCTGAGCACCTGGTGGCCCCTGCTGCTGATCCTGCTCGGAATCGGCATGTTTCTCGCCCCGGGTACCGGTGATCGCGGCAGGGGGCAGCGCTAGTGGCGCGACGGGCGCAGGGCGGCTGCGGCACCGCCAGCGGTGCCGCGGCGTCGTTGCCATTGCCGCTGTCGCCGGGCTGAGCAGTAGCCATGCAGCTGGCCGTGCGATCGACTCTCGCGTCCGCCATGCAGCGCCTGCGCGGCAGACACCGCCAGCTGGCGCTCGCCGGTCTGCCGGGTGTCGCGGTGGCGGCAGCTGACGTGCGCACCCTCGCCGGTCCGGCGGAGTTCCGCACCGCGCTGCTCGAGCTCATCGCACTGGCGCGGCGGCGGATCGTCCTGGCCGCCCTCTACCTGCAGGATGATGCAGCCGGGCGCGAGGTGCTCGCGGCGCTCCACGCCGCCAAGGCGGCGCATCCCGAGTTGCAGATCGCCGTCTTCGTTGATTGGCATCGCGCCCAGCGTGGGCTGATCGGCAAGGGCGCCAGTGCCGGCAACGCTGCCCTGTATGTCGAAATGGCACGCCGGCATGGACCCGGCGTGCCGATCCATGGCGTTCCGGTGCAGACGCGCGAGTGGATGGGCGTCATGCACCTGAAGGGCTTTGTCATCGACGACCGCGTGCTCTACAGCGGCGCCAGCCTCAACGACGTCTACCTGCAGCGGGGCGAGCGCTACCGGCTCGATCGTTACCACCTGATCAGCAGCCGCGCGCTGGCCGACAGCATGGCGGCGCTGATGACGCGCGTCCTCGGCGGCAGTGCGGCGGTCTCGCCGCTCGATTGCGAGCCGCGGCAGAAGACCGCGGCGCTGCGTCCGGCGATCGGCCGCTTTCGGCGCGTGCTGGCGAAGGCCCGCTACAGCATCGGCACTGCGGCGGCGGCCGATGACGGGCTGCGCATCACGCCGCTGCTCGGCTTCGGCGCCCGCGACAACGAACTCAATCGCATGATCCTGCAACTCGTCCAGCGGGCGCGGCGGGAGCTGCTGCTGTTCACCCCCTATTTCAATCTCCCGGGCCCGCTGCGCCGGGCGATCGAGGCCAGGATCGAACAGGGCTGCCGGGTGACGATCATCGTCGGCGACAAGACTGCCAACGATTTCTACATTCCCCCCAACGAACCCTTCACGACGATCGGCGCGCTGCCCTATCTCTATGAGGCCAACCTGCGTCGTTTCTGCAAGCAGCACCAACAAGCCGTCGACGACGGTCTCCTTGATCTCCGTCTCTGGCGGCACGGGAATCACAGTTATCACCTCAAGGGGCTGCTCGTCGACGACGACTACGCACTGCTCACCGGCAGCAACCTCAATCCGCGTGCCTGGCGCCTCGACCTCGAAAACGGGCTACTGATCCATGATCCGCGGGGCAGCCTGGTCGGCCAGCACCGCCAGGAGATCGAGCGCATCCTGCAGCATTGCCGGCGCCTCGAGCATCACCGTTCGCTCGACTCGATCGCCAGCTACCCGGAGCCGGTGCAACGCATTCTCGCACGCCTGGCGCGCACGCGCGCTGACCGGCTGCTCAACCAGGTGCTGTGAGCCGCCAGCGGCCGCGGGCTTGCCACAGGGCATGTGCCCGTTGAGCGGCAACGGCAGATCGTCACGCTTCATCGCTGCGGCAGCGCCGCGGTGGCGGCGAGAATCGCTGTCAGCAGCCGCCAGGCATTGCCGACGGAAGCGATGTCGACGCACTCGCCCGGTGCGTGTGCACCGCGGATCGTCGGTCCGAAGGAAATCATGTCGAGGTCCGGGTAACGGGCGGCAATCAGGCCGCACTCGAGGCCGGCATGGATCACCTGCACCTTCGCTTCGTGGCCGAACTCCCGCGCGAAGACCGCTCTGCAGAGGGCGAGCAGTGGCGACTCGCGATTCGGCGCCCAGCCCGGATAATGGCCGGCCTGCTCGGCAATCGTCGCCGAGAGGGCAAAGAGACTGACGATCTCTTCGGCCAGCGCGGCACTGCCGCTGTCGAGCAGAGAACGCACCATGAAGTTGCACGAACCCTCGTCAGCCGTGATGCTCACCATGCCGAGGTTGTTCGACGTCTCGACGACCCCCGGCAGCTGCAGGCTGTAGCGCCGGACGCCGTGCGGCGCGGCGTGCAGCGAGCGCAGCCAGATCGCCTGCTCCGCGGCCGCCAGCGTGCGGTCGGCGGTGGTGGCTTTGCAGTCGATGCGCAGGCGGTCATCGACGCCGGACAGTTCCTGCCGCAGCCGTGCCTGCCAATGACCCAGGCAGGTCGCCAGCGCCGTTCCGAGGCCGGCTGGCAGCGCCACCGTCGCCGTCGCCTCGCGCGGCAGCGCATTGCGCGCCGAGCCGCCGACGAAATCAACCAGGCGTAGCGGCCAGCGCTGCTCGAGGTCGTGCAGCACCCGCACCAGCAGTTTGATGGCGTTGCCGCGCTGGGCATGGATGTCGATTCCCGAGTGCCCGCCGCGCAGGCCCTGAAGTTCGATTCGCCAGACTTCGCACGCGGCTGGAAGCCCTTCCGCCTTTGCCGGCCGATGGACGTTCACGTCGACGCCACCGGCGCAGCCGACGAAGAACTCGCCCCATTCCTCGGTGTCGAGGTTGAGCAGCAGGTGCCCACGCAGGAGACCTGGAGCGAGTCCGTGCGCGCCACCCATTCCGTCTTCCTCATCGACCGTCAGCAGCGCCTCGATCGGCCCATGGTGCACCGAGCCATCCGCCAGCGCGGCAAGGATCAGCGCGACGCCGATGCCGTTGTCAGCCCCGAGGGTCGTTTCGTCGGCCGCCAGCCAGCCGTCACGGCACAGCGGCCGGATCGGGTCGCGTGAGAAATCGTGTTGGCTCGTCAGCGTCTTCTGGCAGACCATGTCGAGGTGCGCCTGCAGGATGACGCCGGGCGCCCGCTCGGCGCCGCGACTCGCTGCCTTGCGGATCAGGAGGTTGCCGGCGGCATCGACGATCGTCGTCAGACCCAGGCTGCTGGCCCATTGCCGAAGGTGCTCACGCAACGGCCCCTCTCGCTTGGGCTGGCGCGGGGTGCGGCAGAGCGTGGCGAAGTGCTGCCAGACGGCTGCCGGTTGCAGACCGGTGAGGTCGGGGTCGATTGCTGCAGGCATCGTGCGCGGTCTCCACGCAAAGTAGGCGGCAGCGGCCGGCTGCCCCGGGCGGCGGCAAGGATACCCAAGCGGATGCTGTTCTGCCAGCCCTGCGGTCGCGCGGTGCGCGTGCGTCCGTGTGCGTCCGCGTCCGGCGGGTCGGGCGGTCCGGCGAGGCTGCTGTGCTATGATGCGCAGTTCTGCCGCGTCCCAAGGACCTTTCCCGTCGTGCCCAACTGTGATCTGCATTGCCATTCCACCTGTTCGGACGGACTTCTGGCGCCGGCGGAGCTGGTTCGTCGGGCGGCTGAGAACGGTGTCGACATGCTGGCGCTGACCGATCACGATGACATCGCCGGCCTGTCGCTGGCGCGGTCGGCGGCAGTCGAGGCCGGCTTGAGCCTGGTCAATGGCGTCGAGATCTCGATCGAGTGGGCGGGTCTGCAGATCCATGTGCTTGGCTTCGCCTTCGACGCTGCCGATACCGTGCTCAACGCCGGTCTGCAGTCGGTTCGCTCCGGGCGCATCGCGCGCGCCCGGCGGATGGCGGTCGAGCTGGAGAAGGTTGGCATCGACGGATCCTTTGATGGCGCGATGCGTCTGGCCGCCAACCCGAGCCTCGTCAGTCGGGCGCATTTTGGCCGCTATCTGGTCGAGCGCGGGGTTTGCAAGGATCTACGCAGCGTCTTCGAGTCGTACCTGGTTCCCGGCCGGCCGGGCTATGTCGATCATCGCTGGGCGACGCTCGCCGACGCGCTGGGCTGGATTCATGGCGCCGGCGGCGTCGCGGCGGTGGCGCATCCGGGGCGCTACAAGCTGTCGCGCGGCGACATGCGACGTTTCCTGGACGAGTTCCGGGAACTCGGCGGACAGGCGATCGAGGTCATGTCGGGCAGTCACACGCCGGAGCACGTCGATCTCTATTCGCGGCTGGCGAGGGAATACCGCTTTGCCGCATCGCGGGGGTCGGATTTCCATGGCCCGGGTGAGAGCTACGTCGATCTCGGGCGGCTGCCGCCGCTGCCCGATGGATTGCGGCCCGTCTGGCAGCTGTTCTGAGCGGGCAGGACGCGGCGATGGCGCAGTACATCACGATTCATCCCGACAACCCGCAGCAGCGCCTGCTGCACATGGCGGCCGAGGTCGTCCGTCGTGGCGGCGTCATCGCGTTGCCGACCGACTCGAGCTATGCGCTCGGCTGCCATCTCGGCGACAAGGCGGCAGTCGAGCGCATCCGCAGTCTGCGCGGCGTCGACGAACGCCACCACCTGACGCTGATGTGCCGCGACCTGTCACAGATCGGCCAGTTCGCACGGGTCGACAATGCCCGTTACCGCCTGCTCAAGGCGACGACACCGGGCAGCTACACCTTCATTCTCGAAGGGACGCGCGAGCTGCCACGGCGCGTCCTGCACCCGAAGCGCAAGACGATCGGCCTGCGTGTGCCGGCGCACACGGTGACGCTGGCGCTGCTCGAGGAACTCGGCGAGCCGCTGCTCACCTCGACGCTGATCATCGCCGGTGACGAGGATCCGCTGACCGAGGGCTGGGAGATCCAGGATCGGCTCGATGCGCAGATCGACCTGATCCTCGATGGCGGCCGCTGTGGCGTCGAGCCGACGAGCGTCATCGATCTGACCGCGGCGCTGCCGCTGCTGGTTCGCGCAGGCCGCGGCGAGCTGGCGCCCTTTGGCCTCGACTGAGAGAAACCGCATGGATTCCCTGATCCAGACCATCGCCATTGCTGCCTTGCCGGTGATCCTGGCGATCACGCTGCACGAGGCGGCACACGGTTACGCCGCGCTGCATTTCGGCGATCCGACGGCGTGGCAGGAGGGCCGCATCACGGCCAATCCCCTGAAACACATCGATCCGGTGGGAACGATCCTGGTGCCGGCGATCATCCTCCTGTTGTCTACCGGCGGCATCCTGTTCGGCTGGGCGAAGCCGGTGCCGGTCAACTTCGGCCGCCTGCGGCACCCGAAGCGCGACATGCTGTGGGTGGCGGCAGCCGGGCCGGCGGCCAATCTCGCCATGCTGCTCTTCTGGGCGGCGCTGCTCAAGCTCGCCTGGCTGCTGCCGCTCAATTTCTTCAGCCTGCCGATGTCGCGCATGGCGGAGGTGGGCATGACGATCAATCTCGTGCTGATGGTGCTCAACCTGTTTCCGCTGCCGCCTCTGGACGGTGGTCGCATCGCCATCAGCCTGCTGCCGCCGGCGGCGGCCTGGCGCTTTGCCCAGATCGAGCGCTTCGGTTTCCCGATCCTCTTGTTGCTATTGTTCACCGGCATCCTCGGCTCGCTGCTGACGCCGGTGATGCAGCTCGTCGGCGGGCTTGTCGGCTTTCTTTTCCAACTCCCTTCCTGAGCGATCGCAGACAGAATGTACGCAGAAAGAGTCCTCTCCGGGATGCGCCCGACGGGCAGCCTGCACCTCGGTCATTATCACGGCGTGTTGAAGAACTGGGTCCGGCTGCAGCAGGAGTATCCCTGCCTCTTCTTCGTCGCTGACTGGCACGCGTTGACGACCCAGTATGATGATCCGCACGGCATCGTCGGCGCCGCTCGCGACATGGTCATCGACTGGCTGGCGGCAGGCGTCGACCCGCGGCGGGCGACCCTCTTCGTGCAGTCGAAGGTACCCGAGCATGCCGAACTGCATCTACTGCTGTCGATGATGACGCCGCTGGGCTGGCTCGAGCGCGTGCCGACCTACAAGGACCAGCAGGAAAGGCTCGAGCACAAGGATCTCTCGACCTACGGCTTCCTCGGCTACCCGCTCCTGCAGGCGGCGGACATCCTCATCTACCGTGCCGGCAAGGTGCCGGTCGGCGAGGACCAGGTGCCGCACATCGAGTTCTCGCGCGAGATCGCGCGCCGATTCAACCACCTGTACGGTCGCGAGCCCGGTTTCGAGGAGAAGGTGAGCGAGGCGCTGCGTCGGCTCGGAGCGAAACGCGCGCGCCGCTACGGGGAGTTGCGCACGCACTATCAGGAGCGCGGCGAGCAGGCGGCGATCGAAGCGGCGCAGCGCCTGTTCGACGAGGTGCCCGATCTCTCGCATGCCGATCGCGAGCGGCTGTGCGGCCATCTCGAAGGGACTGGCAAGATGATCCTCGTCGAACCCGGCGCCCTGCTGACGGCGGCCGCCCGCATGCCCGGACTGGACGGCCAGAAGATGTCCAAATCCTACGGCAACACCATCACGCTGCGCGAGGATGCGGCGTCGGTGACGAACAAGCTGCGGCGCATGCCGACCGATCCCGCGCGTGTCCGGCGCAGCGATCCCGGCGAACCGGACAACTGCCCGGTCTGGCAGTTGCATCAGGTGTATTCGGATGAGGACTGCCGTGCCTGGGTGCAGCAGGGCTGTCGCAGTGCCGGCATCGGTTGCCTCGAGTGCAAGCAGCCGGTGATCGACGGCATCCTGCGCGAGCAGGAACCGATGCGCGAGCGGGCGCAACCCTACCTCGACGATCCGCGTCTGGTCGACGAGATCATTGCCGACGGCAGCGGTCGCGCGCGGCATCTGGCCCGCGAGACGATGCGCGAGGTCCGTCAGGCGATCGGGCTGGATTACGCTTGAGCGGTACTGCCAGTTCCGCAGCAGCGATGGGCGACGTTGCTGCCGTCCTCGAGGAAGGGTCTGCTCTGGCGGAGGATGCGGCCGGACCACTGGCAAGGATCTACGGTGAGCCGCTGGCGGAGTTGCCGCACGACCTCTACATCCCGCCGGATGCGATGGCGGTCATGCTCGACGCCTTCGAGGGGCCGCTCGACCTGCTGCTGTACCTGATCCGCAGGGCCAACGTGAACGTCCTCGACATCCCGATGGCGCCATTGACCGACCAGTACCTGCTCTACGTCGAGGCGATGCGGTCACGGAATCTCGAACTGGCCGCCGACTATCTGGTCATGGCGGCGATGCTGATCGAGATCAAATCGCGCATGCTGCTGCCGCGGCCGAAGGCGCCGGCGGGCGAGGAGGTCGAGGATCCACGCGCCGAACTGGTGCGGCGCCTGATCGAGTACGAGCAGATGAAGCGCGCGGCGCACGCCATCAACGAGCTGCCACAGGCCGAGCGCGATTTCGATTGGGTCGAGGTCTGGGTCGAGAAGACGCTGCTGCGGCGTCTGCCGGAGGTCAGCGTGGCCGACCTGCAGAACGCCTGGCGTGGCATCCTGCAACAGGCGCGACTGCACACGCATCACCTGGTGCAGCGCGAGGAACTGTCGGTGCGTGAGCACATGGGCGTCATCCTGCGCCGCCTGCGGGCCGCCGGAGGCTTTGTCGATTTCGTCGATCTCTTCGACGCGAGTCTTGGCGCGCCGGTGCTGGTCGTCCATTTTCTCGCCCTGCTCGAACTGGCGCGTGAGCGTCTCCTCGAGCTGACGCAGGCCGAGGCCTTTGCGCCGATCTACCTGAGGTTGGTCGATGAACACGGTGCCGTCCGATAACTCCGCCAGTGCCGAGCTGCCGGCCGCTCCGGACGAACTCAAGCGGGTGCTCGAAGCGGTGCTGCTGAGTGCCAGGGAGCCGCTCTCGCTGCCCGACTTGCGCAAGGTCTTCAATGATGAAGTCACCGCCGACGTGCTGCGTCGGCTGCTCGAAGAGCTGCGCAGCGAGTGGCAGGGGCGCCCGCTCGAGTTGCTGCCCGTGGCGAGTGGCTGGCGCTTCCGTACGCGCGCCGAGTACATGCCCTATCTCGAACGTCTTCACCCCGACAAGCCGCCGCGCTACTCGCGTGCCGTCCTCGAAACGCTGGCGATCATCGCCTACCGGCAGCCGGTGACCCGTGGCGACATCGAGGACATCCGCGGCGTCACGGTCGCCACGCAGGTGGTCCGGGTCCTTGAGGAACGTGGCTGGGTCGACGTCGTCGGCCATCGCGACACTCCGGGGCGGCCGGCGCTGCTGGCGACGACGAAGAAGTTCCTCGACGACCTCGGTTTGCGCAGCCTCGCCGAGTTGCCGACGCTCGAACTCATCAACCCGACTCTGGACCTCTCCGATGCCCAACCACAAGCGCCGTCCGCCGGCTGATTCCGCTCGCCCATCGCGCTCATCTCCCGGCGTGGCAGCAGCGCGGCGTCGGCCCGTGGCGAGCCCGGAAGCACCGGTCGTGGCGGCTGCCGGCAGCCGTCCGCCGGGGCGAGGCGCGCGCTCGCCCGACGCGCCGCAGCGCCGCTCCAGCAGCGAGCCTGCCGACAGGCCCGAGCGCCTGCACAAGCTGCTGGCCAACAGCGGCCTCGGATCGCGGCGGGAGATGGAGGAGCTGATCGCTGCCGGTCGCGTCACGGTCAATGGCGAAGCAGCGCAGATCGGGCAGTCGGTCAGTCCGGGCGACCGCGTCAAGATCAACGGCAAGCTGGTGCGACTGCGTTCTGCCGACCGCCTGCCGCGGGTGCTCCTGTATCACAAGCCGGAAGGCGAGATCGTTTCGCGCAACGACCCGCAGCACCGCCCGAGCGTCTTCACCTCGCTGCCGCGAATGGCGGCTGGCCGCTGGGTGGCAGTCGGCCGTCTCGACTTCAACACCAGTGGCTTGCTGTTGTTGACCACTTCCGGCGATCTCGCCAACCGCCTGATGCACCCCCGTTACCAGTTGCTGCGCGAGTACGCCGTCCGCATCCTCGGCGATCTGCCCGACGAGGCACGGCAACGCCTGCTTGACGGCATCGAACTCGAGGATGGGCAGGCCAGCTTCGGCAGCTTCCAGGACGCCGGCGGTGAGGGTGCCAACCGCTGGTACCGCGTCTCCCTGTTCGAGGGACGCAACCGCGAGGTGAGGCGGATGTTCGAGGCCGTTGGCGTGGTGGTCAGTCGCCTGATCCGCATTCGCTACGGCCCTTTCGTGCTGCCTCCGGGCCTCAAGCGCGGCAGGGTACAGGAACTGGCCGAACCCGATGTGCGGCGATTGCTGAGCGATTTCGGCATGGCACCGTCGGTGCCGAGGCGCCCGCCGCCGCGGTCGCGGCCAGGTTGATCGGCCGCCGCCCTTCTGTTGCGGCCGCAGGTCGATTTACCCGCGCCGGTTTTTTCGTTATAATCCAACGGTTTTCCGCTCGCCCCTTGCGGGGCATCCAACCGGGGATGGGCTTTTTGCCCATTTTTTGTTTGCAGCCATGGATGTACACGAACTACTTGAGAAGACGCTGACCGGACTCGGATACGAGTTGGTCGATGTCGAGCGCAGCCCGCGCGGGCGCGTCCTGCGCGTCTTCATCGACAAGCCGGAGAAGCCGCGCGGCATCGATGTCGACGACTGTGCACTGGTCAGCAACCACCTCTCGCGCGTGCTGGCGGTCGAGGACGTGGACTACGATCGCCTGGAGGTCTCCTCGCCGGGGCTCGACCGGCTGCTGCGGAAGGAGTCCGACTTCGCGCGCTTCGCCGGCTGCGAGATCACTCTCAAGCTCCGGCTGCCGGCGGCCGGCAGGCGCAACTTCAGCGGCATGCTGGTCGGCGTCGTCGACGGCAAGGTGCGCCTGCGGATGGACGCGGGTGACATGGATGTCGAGCTGGAGAACATCGACCGGGCACGTCTGGTGCCCAGATTCGCAACAGGGAAATCGGGCGGGAAGCCGGTCCAGGAGGTGATGAGGAAATGAGCCGCGAGATCTTGCTGCTGGTCGATGTGCTGGCGCGCGAAAAGAACGTGACGCGGGAGATCGTTTTCGGCGCGCTCGAACTGGCGCTGGCGTCGGCGACCAAGAAACGTATCCACGACGATGCCAACGTGCGGGTGGCGGTCGACCGCGAGACGGGTGACTTCGAGACCTTTCGTCGCTGGGAAGTGGTGGCCGATGCCGATTTTCTCGACGAAGAACAGCAGGTGCCCCTGTCGGAAGCGCAGACCCAGGATCCCGATGTCGAGGTCGGCGACTACCTCGAGGAGGCGCTGGAGCCGATCGACTTCGGCCGTATCGGCGCGCAGGCGGCGAAGCAGGTGATCCTGCAGAAGATTCGCGACGCGGAGCGGGAGCAGATCCTGAGCGACTTCCTGGCGCGCAAGGAGCACCTCGTCTCCGGCACGATCAAGCGCATGGAGCGTGGCAACGCGATCGTCGAGACCGGCAAGATGGAAGCACTGCTGCCGCGCGACCAGATGATTCCGCGCGAGAACCTGCGCATCGGCGATCGTGTCAAGGCCTATCTGCTGCGCATCGACCGCTCGGCGCGCGGGCCGCAGTTGATCCTCTCGCGCACGGCACCGGAGTTCATCATCCAGCTCTTCGCGCTCGAGGTTCCCGAAGTCGATGACGGGCTGCTGGAGATCAAGGCCGCGGCGCGCGACCCGGGCATGCGTGCCAAGATCGCCGTCAAGTCCAACGATCAGCGCATCGATCCGATCGGCACCTGTGTCGGGATGCGCGGCTCGCGGGTGACCGCGGTGACCAACGAGCTGGCCGGTGAGCGGGTCGACATCGTCCTCTGGTCGGCTGATCCGGCGCAGTTCGTGGTCGGCGCGCTGGCGCCGGCCGAGGTCAGCTCGATCGTCGTCGATGAGGAACGACACAGCATGGATGTGGTGGTCGACGAACAGAACCTGGCGATCGCGATCGGTCGCGGCGGCCAGAACGTTCGCCTCGCCTCCGAGATGACCGGCTGGTCGATCAACCTGATGACCGAGGAAGAGTCGAAGACACTCGTCGAAGCCGAGGCGGCAGCGATTCGCGTCCTCTTCATGGAGAAACTCGATGTCGATGAGGAGGTGGCGAACATCCTCATCGAGGAGGGTTTCTCGACGCTTGAGGAGGTTGCCTATGTGCCGTTGCACGAGATGCTCGAGATCGAGGCTTTCGACGAGGAGACCGTGCAGGAACTGCGCGAGCGGGCGCGCAACGTCCTGTTGACCGAGGCGATCGCCACCGAGGAGACGCTGGCCGAGGTCGCCGATGATCTGCTCAGCCTTGACGGGATGGACAAGGCGCTGGCTGGCAAACTGGCGGGTGCTGGGATCAAGACGCGCGACGATTTGGCCGACCTGTCGGTCGATGAGCTCGTCGAGATCACCGCCATCGACGTGCCACAGGCCACACAACTGATCACCACGGCGCGTGCGCACTGGTTCGAGCAAGTGGGAAAAG
Source organism: Candidatus Accumulibacter adjunctus (assembly GCA_000585015.1). GTDB lineage: Bacteria > Pseudomonadota > Gammaproteobacteria > Burkholderiales > Rhodocyclaceae > Accumulibacter > Accumulibacter adjunctus. The sequence goes on from JFAX01000011.1 coordinate 134,369, forward strand.
AGGGGTAAGAATGGCGCAGACAAGTGTTTCCCAATTTGCCAGTCAGCTGCGAATGCCGGCTGGGTCGCTGCTGGAGCAGTTGCAGAAGGCTGGCGTCGCCAAGAAACAGGTCGATGACCTGCTGTCGGAGCAGGACAAGTCGCGCCTGCTGGAATACTTGCGACGTTCGCACGGGCCGGTCGAGGCCAAGACCAAGATCACCCTGACGCGCCGGGAGACCTCCGAGATTCGGCAGCAGGACTCGCACGGCAAGTCGCACACGGTGCAGGTCGAGGTACGCAAGAAGCGTGTACTGGTCAAGCGTGATGTTGCCGATACGGCCGCGAGGCAGGCCCCACCAGCGGTGGCCGAGGCCGCCCTGGCGGCCGTCGAGCCGGTGCTCGAGCCGGTCGTCGTCCTGGCGCCGGAGCCCGTTGTCGAGGTGGTGGCCGAGCCCTTGCCGCCGGTGCGCATTGCCGAGCCGGAGCAGGCGCCGCCGCCGGCGGAAACGTCAGCGCCACTCGCCGAGCAGCCGAAGGCCGAGCCTGTGGCGGCCGAAGCCAAACCGGGCGCGAAGAAGGTCGTCACGCGCGCTTCGATCATTGGCGAGGAGCAGCAGCGACTGCGCGCCGAGGAAGAGCGCCGGCATGCCGAGTTGCGGGCGCGCCAGGAAGCCGAGTTCAAGAGCAAGCAGCAACGCAGCGCCGACCTGCTGCGACTGAAGCAGGAAGCCGAGGAAAAGGCGGTGGCGGCGAAGGCCGCCGGTGCGGCCAAGGTCGCTGCGGCGCAGACGGCGAGCGATCGGCCACCCGAGGACAAGACCCTGCACAAGCCCGCTGGCAAGACGGCGACCACGGACAAGAAGGCGGCCGACAAGAAAACTCCGGACAAGAAGGTCGCGGAAAAGAAGGGCCCGTGGAAGAGCGAAGGCGCGAGCAAGCGGCCGGGGCTGAAGACGCGCGGCGCCACCGGCGCCACGGGTTGGCGCGACACCAAGCACGGCAAGCGGCCGCGTGGCGGCAGCGACGAGGACGAGCAGCATTCCTCCTTCCAGTTGCCGGTCGAGCCGGTGATCCATCAGGTCTACGTGCCCGAGACGATTTCCGTTGCCGATCTGGCCCACAAGATGGCGATCAAGGCGACGGAGGTCATCAAGGCGCTGATGAAGATGGGCACGATGGTGACCATCAACCAGGTCCTGGATCAGGAAACGGCGATGATCATCGTCGAGGAGATGGGACACAAGGCGCTTGCCGCCAAGCTCGACGACCCGGACGCGTTCCTCGACGAGAGCGCAGCCGATCAGAAGGACGTCGCGCTCGAGCCGCGCGCGCCGGTGGTCACGGTCATGGGCCATGTGGACCACGGCAAGACGTCGCTGCTCGACCACATCCGTCGCACCCGCGTCGCCAGCGGCGAGGCAGGAGGCATCACGCAGCACATCGGCGCTTACCACGTGCAGACGGATCGCGGCATGGTGACCTTCCTCGATACACCGGGTCATGAAGCCTTCACCGCCATGCGGGCGCGCGGCGCCAAGGCCACCGACCTGGTGATCCTGGTCGTGGCGGCCGATGATGGTGTGATGCCGCAGACTCGCGAGGCCATCCACCATGCCAAGGCTGCGGGCGTACCGATCGTCGTCGCGGTGAACAAGATCGACAAGCCGGCTGCCCAGCCGGAGCGGGTGAAACAGGAACTCGTCGGCGAGCAGGTGGTGCCCGAGGAGTACGGCGGTGACGCGCCCTTCGTCGCGGTATCGGCGAAGACCGGTGCCGGCATCGACGAACTGCTCGAGAACGTGTTGCTGCAGGCGGAAGTTCTGGAACTCAAGGCTCCCCGGCAGGCGCCGGCCAAGGGACTGATCATCGAGGCCCGCCTGGATCGTGGTCGTGGTCCGGTGGCGACGATGCTGGTGCTGTCGGGAACCCTGCACCAAGGCGATGTCCTGCTCGCGGGCCAGGTCTTCGGACGCGTGCGGGCGATGCTCGACGAGAACGGCAAGGTGATCAAGGAGGCGGGTCCGTCGATCCCGGTCGAGATCCTCGGTCTCTCCGATGTCCCGGCTGCCGGGCAGGAAGCGGTCGTTCTGGCGGATGAGCGCAAGGCGCGCGAGATCGCTCTGTTCCGGCAGGGCAAGTATCGCGACGTCAAGCTGGCGACGAAGCAGGCAGCGAGCCTCGAGAGCATTCTCGAGCAGATGACCGAGGCTGAAGCGAAGGTTCTGGCGCTGATCATCAAGGCCGATGTCCAGGGTTCGCAGGAGGCGCTGGTGCAGTCGCTGCAGAAACTGTCGACCGGCGAAGTCAAGGTCAACGTCATCCACGCCGCGGTCGGTGCGATCAGCGAGTCCGACGTCCACTTGGCGCAGGCCTCGAAGGCGGTGATCATCGGCTTCAACACGCGCGCCGACGCCGGTGCCCGCAAGGCGGCAGAAGCGGCCGGGGTCGACATCCGCTACTACAACATCATCTACGATGCGGTGGACGAGGTGAAGGCGGCGCTGTCGGGCATGCTGGCGCCGGAGAAGAGGGAGGACATCACCGGCCTGATCGAGATCAGGCAGGTGTTCCGTGCCACGCGGATCGGCACCATCGCCGGTTGCTATGTCCTCGAGGGCGTCGTCAAGCGCAGTTCGCGTGCCCGCCTCCTGCGCAATCACATCGTCCTCTGGGACGGCGAGATCGAGTCCCTGAAGCGCTTCAAGGAGGATGTCAAGGAGGTACGCAGCGGTTTCGAGTGCGGTCTGTCGTTGAAGAACTTCAACGGCTATGTCGAGGGCGACCAGGTCGAAGTCTACGACGTGACGGAAGTCGCGAGGACGCTCTGAGTGGCAGGCAACAGGAGTTTCTCCCGTCGCGAGCGGGTTGCCGAGCAGATTCGACGCGAGCTCGCCGACCTGATCCACAGCGAACTGCGCGATCCGCGCGTCGGCATGATCAGCCTGACCGAGGTCGCGGTCAGCCCCGATTACGCGCATGCCAAGGTCTTCTTCAGCAGCCTTGGTGGCAGCGAACACCTTGATTCGGTGATGGCCGGCCTGGAGCATGCGGCCGGCTTCCTGCGCACCGAACTGGGCAAGCGGATCAGCCTGCACATGACGCCGCAACTGCATTTCGTTTTCGATCAGTCGCTCGAACGCGGCGCACAGCTGTCGCGCCTGATCAGCGAGGCGGCGGCGATTTCCGATCACGGTGACCAGTCCGGGCATCCCGAGCGATCCTGAAGTGACGGCAAGGAAGAGCTGGCGTCGCGTCGACGGCGTGTTGCTGCTCGACAAGCCGGGCGGTATGACTTCGAATGCGGCGCTGCAGGCCGCGCGCCGCCTTTATTCGGCGGCCAAGGCCGGACATACCGGGACCCTCGACCCGCTTGCCAGCGGCCTGCTGCCGTTGTGTTTCGGTGAAGCGACCAAGTTCTCGGCGGACCTGTTGACGGCCGACAAGAGCTACGAGTGCGAGCTCGTCTTCGGTGTCACGACCGACACCGGAGACGCCGATGGCCGCATCCTGACGCGCTCCCCGGTGGGCTTTTCAACCGGCGAACTCGAGCGCGCCCTGCAGGCTTTTCGTGGCCCGATCCGGCAGGTGCCGCCGATGTACTCGGCCCTGAAGCGGGCGGGGCGGCCGCTGCATGAGCTGGCGCGGCAGGGGATCGAGGTCGAGCGCCCGCCGCGCGAGGTCAGCATCCATGAACTGCGGCTGCGCGATTTCTGCGGCGATCGTTGTCGTCTGCTGGTCCGCTGCAGCAAGGGCACCTACGTGCGCAGCCTGGCGATGGACTTGGGCGCCGTTCTCGGCTGCGGGGCGCATCTCGGCGCGCTGCGCCGGTTGGCCGTCGGCCCGCTGCAGATCGCCGATGCCGTCTCCCTCGATGCGCTGTCGGCAATGAGCGCGGACGAACGCCGGGCGTGCCTGTTGCCTGCCGACGCCCTGTTGCAGAGCCTGCCCCCCGTCCAGCTCGACGAGGTCGGTGGCGAGCGCTTCCTGCACGGCAACTGCGTCGGCGTCAGGGCGGCGCTCGGCCGCTGCCGGGTCTACAGCGGCAGCCGCCTGCTCGGTCTCGGAGAGGTCGACGCCGCCGGCAGCCTGCAGCCACGGCGTGTCGTCGGCGGGCTGCCGGAGCCCGCGCTGCCCGAAGTCAGTCGCTGACGCGTCCTGTCCGAGGCCTTGCCGCTGCCGACCACAATGACCTGTGGCTGCGCAGGTCTTGCTGGCGCTCGAACTGCGGCAGGATGGCGCGCAGCAATCCCGAGTTGTCCGTGCTGGTGGCCGTCGCGAGGCGCAGCACGCGGGCCGCGCGAACCGGCAGCCAGCTGCCGGCGGAGCAGGCAGCCCAGGAGCAGCAGAAGCAACGATGCCCGATCCATTTCCGTCATCCCCAGGACAGCTGTCGGCCCGTCGCAGCGGCGGCCGTACCAAGCGCAGCCCAGCAGCCGAGTGTGCCGGCGTTGCGCGAGCACGGTGGTTCAGGCGCAGCCTGTGGCGCGGGCCATGGCTCGAAATCGCTCTGCAGAAAGCGCTTGCGTAGCGCGCGTCAGGGTCTAAACTGATTCTGGGGCAGGGGTTTTCCCGTGGCCCGGAACTGATGAAGGAGAGCGACGATGAGCGGGAAGTGGTTTCACATCTGCGTTGCGGCGGCGACCGCGGGGGTGCTCGCCGGCAGCGCCGTGGCGGCAGAACGGCTGGATATCGGCAAGCGCGAGTACGAGGCCAACTGTGTCGTCTGTCATGGCGCCAAGGGCAAGGGTGATGGCCCGTTCGTCGAGTTCCTGTCGGTCAAGCCGACCGACCTGACCGTATTGACCAAGAACAACAGTGGGCTGTTTCCGGTGAATCGGGTGCTCGAGTCGATCGACGGTCGCACCCTGGTGAAAGGTCACGGGACGCGCGACATGCCGATCTGGGGCGACATCTATGATGTTCAGGCACAGCCGCAGTTCGATGACTACGGATACAACGCCAAGCTCTTCGTCTGGGCACGGCTGCTGGCTCTGGTCGACTACCTTAATCGCCTGCAGGTCAAGTGATCTTTGCTGGTCAAGAACGGGTTACCTGTTGAACGGGGTCGTGGTCGGTGAATCGAAACCAGGGGTCTTCTTCGTCGACCAGGCGGCCGGCAACAAGGAGGTCAGCACGTCGACCGAGGTCGAGAAGAAGCTGTCCTTCACGCTTGATCCAGGTCAGACGAGGTACGTCCGGACCGTCATTGGCCTCGGTTTCTTCGTCGGACGGGTCTACCCCGAACTCGTGGACGACGCCACAGGGCAGAAGGAAGTCGAAGATGCGAGCTACATCGGGCCGCCGCTTAGACAGGCGGCGAAAGCCGAGGCCAAAGCGCAATAGGTGTGGCGTGCATTTGTTTTCAGATTCCTGGCTGAACGTAAAGAAGGGGGTGGGAGGCGCAACGGCATTGCGTCAAGGGCAGATCGGGACTAATCATGGGAGCGCAAGCTGGAAATCCGGTGGTTGCCTTCTCGCCGCTTGACGGTGTTCGGATCCCGGGTTCGCAGGCTTTGCTCCCTGCAACTCATTCGGTTTTTCTGACCACTTCAGTCGCATGACTACCATGCGGTTATGCCCAGGACAGGAGCGCTGCAGGGTGGCAAGAGTACGGAGCGGTGCTTGCAGGTGGGGATCTTGAGTGTTGGTTGGTGGCTTGCCGAAAGTAATCATTCACTCCCCTACA
>JFAX01000012.1:0-13990 GCA_000585015.1 Candidatus Accumulibacter adjunctus
AACTGGTCACCGCTCAAGCGGTCGATGCTCGCCGCCTGCGCCAGGTACCGTAAGAGCGTACGGACATAGTCCAAACCCATCGAGCTCTGCGCGAGGTCGCGCAGCAGTCCCAGAATTTCCGGCAGCCGTTCGCGCAACTCGTTCCGGAAGATGTACTTCAGGGTGAGCAGAGCCGTATGCAGCATGACCGCGCCCTGCAACTCGTCGTCCCGGTATCCGCTCAGGTCGATCAGGTGATAGACACATGCCGGCACATAGTCGCGCAGAGGCGGAACGTCTTCCACCTCGTCGGCGAATTGCCGGCTCACGCGCCAGGTTGCCGTGCCGTGATGCACGACGACCGGTACGATGACCGGCAGGCGGCCGGAATTCCCGGCATTCAGCCATTGTTCCCAGATCCGCACGCGGTAGCGCAGGAGGTCCAGGCCGATGCGCGACTCGACGTAGCTCTTGTGTTCGAACAGCACGTGCACATACCCGGTTCCGCCGCCGCGGAGATCGACGGAGTACAGCAGGTCCGCAGGATGAAGCGCAACTTCCGGATCGAGAAACGAATCCTTGGCGGTGCGCAAGGTCTTCCAATCCAGTGCATCTACGGCTGGCGCTGGCAGATACCGCTCGAGGAACTCCGCCGCCACCTCGGTCCGCCCGAACACCGCCTTGAAAAAGCGGTCGTGAGGGCTGTTCAACGCCGTCATGTGCGATCTCCGCCAACTCGCTGCGCTTTCATCCTACCACTGTCAGGACGGACGTCGCCACTCTGAAGCGAGAGAAAAGTCGGGTCGGCGTACTCGACTGACCACCGCCCCTCGCAACCTGGCTGACACGTTGCGCCAAGGGGATACGCTGTCATTCGCCACCGCGAGAACTGACTTGAAGACTCCGGACTGCGAGCGTACGCTGGGCTGCTCAAGCAGCCGTTGATCTTCGACGGCCGCAACCTCTTCGACCCGGTCCTGGCCAGTGGCCTCGGGCTGCAGTATTACGCCATCGTTCCACGGTGGCCTTGGCAACGCTCCTGCGCTTGGCCAGTTCTTTCTGGGTCATCAACTGCTGGTGGTTCGCAACGTGGTCTTGACGGCTGCCAGCGATTGACCCAAGCCGTCGGGGTTGGCATAATCTGCCAATAGCCACTGGATGGAGGTTGGCATGCCTACGCGCAATGTTGTGCTCACCGAGCACCAAGCCTCGCTGGTCGAGCAGTTGGTCACCAGCGGTCGTTACCAAAACGCCAGTGAAGTTCTGCGTGAGGGTCTTCGTCTCGTTGAGCAACGCGAGGCCGAAGATGCTTGCCGTCTTGAGGCGCTTCGGTCTGCTGCGCAAGTGGGGATCGCAGACATTGAGGCTGGCCGATTCAAGACCTTTGAAACCAAAGAATCGCTGCGGGGCCACCTCAAATTCATCACCGACAAAGCGATCGCGGCTGCATGAGCTTTGTCTGGCAGATCCGGTTGGCAGAGCGAGCCGAACTGGATTTTCTCGACATCACCGCATGGACTGCTGAGAACTTCGGCGCTCGCCAGGCAGAGTACTACGCCGAGACCGTGACGCTGGCGATGGAGGCCTTGCATGATGGGCCAGAAATTATGGGGGCCAAAGCGCGGGACGATATTGGATCAGGCATCCGCACCTTGCATGTGGCTCGGCAAGGCAGAAAAGGTCGCCATCTTGTGGTTTTCAAAGAGGCGGAAGGTCGAATCATCGATGTCCTCCGATTGCTTCATGACAGCATGGACTTGCCCAGGCATGTTCCGGTCGCCAACAATCAAGCTCACTGATTGCCCAATGATAAGTTCACAAGCGACTGCGGAGAATCGGGGAAACTTTCGAACCAGCACGCGTTTCCACTTTCCTGCAAACGGTAGCTCCGGGGTGCGGATAGAAAAGGAGCTATGCTGCACCACCAGCGCGAAAACTCCGTCCCGCCGATACCATTCGACCGCGGGTGGCTGGCGGTCGGCAACACCGGGCCAAGGACGACAACGTCGAGACCGAGTTGGGCTGCCCGCGCCAGATCGGCGGCTCTGTGACAGGAGGCGGAGATCCGCTCGAAATCCGGACGTTGATCGATCTCCCACAGCCGACTAGACGAGAGATGCAGTCCCTGGGCACCGACCGCATGAGCCAGCTGCGCATCGTCGTTGATCATGACCGCGGCCTTTCCGTGCGCTTGCGCCAGAGCTACGACTGCCTGCGCGAATGGCTGGTCACCGATTTTGTGGCCTCAAATCAGGTTCCACGGTATTGCCAATACGTTTTCACTGACCCAGCGCGTTTGTTCCACTGGGCAGAGGAGTACGCCTGGGGCACAGTTGAGATGGGCATGTGCGGCCTGGAAGGCTTCGATACCTTTTGCCATGCGCCGGGTTGGGTTGGCGGTGAGCTTGACCTCAAGGGGATAGAGCATGCCGTCACGTTCCAGGAGGATGTCGACCTCGGCCCCGCCGGCGGCGCGCCAGTGGTGAAATGTTGGGCGGGTGGGCAGCCGGGACGCTTGTTTGATCAGTTCACTGACCATGCCCGTTTCGAACAATGCGCCGAACAGGGGGTGGGCGGTCAAGGCGCGGGGAGAGGAAATCTGCGCATGGTGGCAGGCCAGGCCGGTGTCGGCGAGGTGTCCTTTGGGGCGCAAGGAGACTCGCTTGGCGGGGTTTCCCGAGAAGGCCGGGAGGGAAAACCACTGGTACGTACCTTCCATGATGCCCAACCAACGCCGGGCGGTTTGCGGGGTCATGCCGATTTCCCGGCCCAGCTGGCTGTAGTTGATTTCCTGGGCGGTCAGCGCGCCCATCAGACGAACGAAGCGGCCAAAGTCCTGCCAGTCTTCGATGCCACCGGCCAGCCTGGCATCTCGCTCGACGTAAGTGCGGTGGTAGCCGGCCCAGAAGTCCGGTATCAGGTCTTCGTCGATTTCGATGGCGCGGGGCAGGCTTCCCCGCCAGAGCCATGACGGCAGATTGGTTTCGTGAAGTGCAGCCTGCCGGCTCCAGTCGAAGAAGGCGTCCGGCGCTTCCAGCCAGCGGCTTAGCCAACCGGTATCTGAATTGGCGATTTCCTGCAGGGAAAAACCGTAGAGGTCCAGGAAGGCTGCACGTCCGGCCAGGCTTTCCGAAACGGAACGCAGAACCTGCCACTGCTGCGATCCGGTCACCAGATACTGGCCCGTCCGATGGGGGGCACGGTCGACGTGACGCTTGATGGCGGCCACGACCTCGGGCGCATACTGGATTTCATCCAGGATGACCGGTGCGGGGTGGTTGCGCAGAAAAAGTTCAGGCTCCCGCCGTGCATTTTCGACATCCAGGCTGGCGTCGAACACCACATAGTCGAGCTTGGGGAAAAGGTGGCGGAGCAGCGTGGTCTTGCCTACCTGGCGGGCACCACTGAGGACGACCACCGGAAAGGCTTCCACGAGCCTTTGCAGCCGTTCGGACAGGATTCTGTGACGATACATGCTGTCAGATTATCATCGCCATCATCAATATACAAGGTTATTGGGCTGGGTTTAATTAGGGGACAGTATACTTAACTCCCCTTGAACGCTTATCCGGAGGACAGCAGTGGCGAGACTTGCGAGGGTGGTGGCAGCGGGTTATCCGCATCACGTGACGCAGCGGGGCAACCGGCGTCAGCAGACCTTCTTCTGCGATGACGATTATCGCGAGTACCTGCACCTGATGTCGGCTTCATGCGCTCGTGCCGGGACCGAGGTCTGGGCTTATTGCCTGATGCCGAACCATGTTCACCTGATCATGGTGCCGCAGGATCCCGATGGCCTGCGCCGCGCGATCAGTGAGACCCATCGGCGATTCACTCGACGCATCAATCTCCGCGAGGGATGGCAGGGCCATCTCTGGCAGGAGCGGTTCCATTCGTTCCTGCTCGACGAGACGCACCTGCTGGCCGCCGTCCGCTACGTCGAGAACAACCCGGTTCGGGCCGGCCTGTGCGCGCATGCCGAGGAATGGCCGTGGTCGAGTGTCCGCGCACACTTGCGGGGAGAGGACGACGGGCTGGCAAGGGTGGCGCCACTGCTCGCCATGGTTGGCAACTGGCCCGAGTACCTGGGTGCGGCGGTGGAGCAGTCCCTTGTCGACAAGATCCATGCCCATACCCGGACCGGTCGACCGCTGGGCGAGGAAGCGTTCGTCGAGGAACTGGAAGGTCGGTTGAAGCGGAGGCTTCGACCGCAGAAGCGTGGCCCCAGGCCGCGGCCGGAAGCTGATGACGCGGAAGAGCTTTCGCCTGCCGGGTGATGCGGGCGACGGCGAGTTTCATATACTGTCACCAAAAATCAAAATACACATCGCGCCGTGCTCTCCATCGGTTGCCGCGGCGGCCGTTCACACGGCGCCGGCGGCGCGCAGGGCGTCGATCGCCGCTGCGTCGCAGCCGAGTTCGCCGAGAATGGCATCGGTGTGCTGGCCGAGGGCGGGCACCGCGTCCATGCGCGGCGTGAAGCCGCTGTTGCTGCCCGGCGGCAGCAGAGCCGGAATCGGGCCGGCCGGGGTCGCCACTTCGGTCCAGCGCTTGCGTGCCGCGAGCTGCGGGTGCTGCCAGACTTCGTGCATGTCGTTGATGCGCGCGTTGGCGATGCGCGCGCCGTCGAGGCGGGCGATCAGCTGCTCGCTGTCGAGGCGGGAGAACTGTTCGACGATCAGCGCCTGCAACTCGTCGCGTGCGGCGCTGCGGCTGGCGTTCGACGCGTAGCGGGCATCCTCCGCCAGATCCGGTCGCTCGAGGACCTGCCGGCAGAAGAGTTGCCACTCGCGTTCGTTCTGCACGCCGAGCATCACCAGTTTGCCGTCGCCGGCGGCGAAGGGGCCGTAGGGGTAGATCGTCGCGTGCGCGGCGCCGGCGCGTGGCGGCGGTGCGGCGCCGTCGCTGGCGTAGTAGAGCGGGTAGCCCATCCATTCGACCATGCTCTCGAGCATCGAGACTTCGATCCGGCAGCCGCAGCCGCTCTGCGCACGCTGCAGCAGGGCGGCGAGGATGCCGCTGTAGGCGTACATGCCGGCGGCGATGTCGGCGATCGAGCAGCCGGCCTTGGCCGGCGCGTCGGCGCTGCCGGTGACCGAGAGGAAGCCGGCTTCGCTCTGGATCAGCAGGTCGTAGGCCTTGCGGTCGCGATACGGACCGTCGTCGCCATAGCCCGAGAGGTCGCAGACGATCAGCCGCGGGCAGGCCGCGCGCAGATCATCGTACGACAGGCCGAGTCGCGCGGCCGCACCCGGTGCGAGGTTCTGCACCAGGACGTCGGCCCTGGCGAGAAGCCGGGCAAGCAGCGCCGGCGCCGCGGCATGCTTGAGATCGAGCGTCAGGCTTTCCTTCGAGCGGTTGGTCCACACGAAGTGCGAGGCCAGGCCGTGCACGCGCTGGTCGTAGGCGCGGGCGAAGTCGCCGCTGCCGGGTCGCTCGACCTTGATCACGCGCGCGCCGAGGTCGGCGAGCTGGCGCGTGCAGAAGGGCGCGGCGATGGCATGTTCGAGGGTGACGACGGTGATGCCGTCGAGTGGGCGCATGCCGGGCTCCGCCGATCAGTACGAGCGCGGCAGCCCGAGCAGGTGCTCGGCGACGTAGGCGAAGATCAGGTTGGTCGAGATCGGCGCCACCTGGTAGAGGCGCGTCTCGCGGAACTTGCGCTCGATGTCGTACTCGCTGGCGAAACCGAAACCGCCGTGCGTCTGCAGGCAGACGTTGGCCGCCTGCCATGAGGCCCTGGCGGCGAGGTGCTTCGCCATGTTCGCCTGGGCGCCGCACGGCCGCTGCGCGTCGAAGCGGGCGCAGGCCTCGTAGCGCATCAGGTTGGCCGCCTCGATGTCGATGAAGGCCTCGGCGATCGGGAACTGCACGCCCTGGTTGCTGCCGATCGGCCGTTCGAAGACGATGCGCTCGCCGGCATAGCGGGTGGCACGCTCGACGAACCAGTAGCCGTCGCCGATGCACTCGGCGGCGATCAGCGCGCGCTCGGCGTTGAGTCCGTCGAGCAGGTAGCGGAAACCCTGGCCTTCCTCGCCGATCAGGTTCTCCGCCGGAACCTCGAGTCCGTCGAAGAAGAGTTCGTTGGTCTCGTGATTGACCATGTTGGCGATCGGTCGCACCTCGAGCCCGTTGCCGATCGCCTCGCGCAGGTCGATGATGAAGATCGACAGGCCCTCGGCTTTCCGGCGCACCTCGGCGAGCGGCGTCGTCCGGGCGAGCAGGATCATCAGGTCGGAATGGCGGACGCGCGAGATCCAGACCTTCTGGCCACTGACCACATAGCATCCATCCCTGCGCACGGCGGTGGTGCGCAGGCGGGTGGTGTCGCTGCCGGTCGTCGGTTCGGTCACCGCCATCGACTGGATGCGCAGTCTGCCGGCGGCGATCGCCGGCAGGTATCTTTCCTTCTGCGCCGGGCTGCCGTTGCGCAGCAGCGTGCCCATGTTGTACATCTGGCCATGCACGGCGGCGGCGTTGCCGCCGCAGCGGTTGATCTCCTCCATGATGACGCTGGCGGCAGTCAGCCCGAGGCCGGAGCCGCCGTACTCCTCGGGGATCATCGCCGCCAGCCAGCCGGCTGCGAGCAGGGCGGCGACGAAGTCGTCGGGGTAGGCGCGCCGTTCGTCGATACGGCGAAAGTACGCGTCGGGGAACTGCCGGCAGAGATCGCGGACGGCCTCGCGGATTTCCGGGTGCAGGTCGGCGGTGGTTTGCATGGCGATCCTCGTGCTGGTCGGCGGCAGTTTACACCATCTGCCAGCGGCGGCCGTCGCTCGCCCGGCGACAGACTATCGCCGGCGCTTCCGCTTGCAGTAGACTGGCGCCGCCGGCACGCCGGCAAACTCGTGAATGAGCCAGGACGAATCGACAGCCATGGAGAACAGCCTTCCCGAGAGCGCGCAGAGAGTGGCCGATCTGCTGCGTACGCTGGGCCACCGCCCACCGGTGGTGCGGCTGCCGGCGAGTGGCAGGACCTCGGCGGAAGCCGCTGCCGGGCTCGGCTGCAGCGTCGCCGAGATCGCCAAGTCGATCGTCTTCCGGCAACTGGCCGACGACACGGCGGTGATGGTCGTCGCCAGCGGCGCGTACCGGGTGGATGAGGGCAGGGTGGCGGCGCTGGTCGGTCCGCTCGGCAAGGCGGATGCCGCCTTCGTCCGCGAGCACACCGGTTACGCGATCGGCGGCGTCTGCCCCCTGGGCCACCCGCGGTCGACGATCGTCCTCGTCGATCGGCTGCTGCTGGCCTTCGACCGGATCTGGGCCGCCGCCGGCCATCCGCACTGCGTTTTCAGCCTGTCGCCGCAGGAGTTGCTGGCGATGACCGGCGGGCAGGTGGTGGACGTGGCCGAAGTGCCGGCTGCCGGGCATTTGCCAGCCTGAGTCGCCGGCGCCACGGCGATCCGCCGGCCGGCGTCGCGCTTGCTTCCTGTCGCCAAGGGTTTACCATCTCGGCCTTGGGTATCCCGCGCCACCGCCCGCCGCCATCGAGCAGGCCGCGGGCCGCCAGCCACCGGCGTGGCGCAACATTCCTTTGCGGAGAAGATGAATCATGGCCGTAGCGCCCGAAACCGCCATCATGGCGCTGTACTGCGACTTCGAGAACGTCGCCCTTGGTGTGCGTGACGCGAAGTACGACAAGTTCGACATCAAGCCGGTCCTCGAAAGGCTGCTGCTCAAGGGCAGCATCGTCGTCAAGAAGGCCTACTGCGACTGGGAGCGCTACAAGGGTTTCAAGTCGACGATGCACGAGGCGAGTTTCGAGCTGATCGAGATTCCGCACCTGCGGCAGTCGGGCAAGAATTCGGCCGACATCCGGCTGGTCGTCGACGCCCTCGACCTGTGCTACACGAAGTCGCACGTCGATACCTTCGTCATCATCAGCGGCGACTCGGATTTCTCGCCGCTGGTCTCGAAGTTGCGCGAGAACGCGAAATACGTCATCGGCGTCGGTGTCAAGCAATCGACTTCGGATCTGCTGATCGGCAACTGCGACGAATTCATCTTCTACGACGACCTGGTGCGCGAGATGCAGCGCGCGGCGCGGCGCGACTCGCGCGAGGCGCCGCAGGCGACCAGGCGGACGCCGGAGGAGGATGCCGAACGGCGCGCCGAACTCGAGGCGCGGCGGAGCAAGGCGATCGAGCTGGCGGTCGCGACCTTCGACGCGATGGTCGACGAACGCGGCGACAGCGGCAAGATCTGGGCTTCGATGCTGAAGGAGGCGATCAAGCGCCGCAAGCCGGATTTCAACGAGTCCTACTACGGCTTCCGCGCCTTCGGCAACCTGCTCGAGGAGGCGCAGGCACGCGGCCTGCTGGCGATCGGCCGCGACGAGAAGTCCGGTACCTACGTCTTCCGACGCAACGGCCTGGCGGTCGCTGGCGAATCCGGCGCCGAACTGCCGCTCGACGAGACGCGCGATTCGCTGCCGGTGCCGCTGTCCGAAGCGCCGCGCGCGACCGACGAGCCGGCGGCAGCTGCCGCCGGCGAGCCCGCCCCGCGCCGCAAGAGCGAGGGTCGGCGCAAGGCGGTCGACAAGGGCGGCAAGCGAGGGGCGCGTGCGCCGAAGGAGGCCGGGGAAAGCGGCGTCGCCGCCGTGACGGACGTGCCGCCGACGGCAGAAGCAGCGGCTGCCGTCGACTGGTCCGGGGTGGGCGCCGAGCCTGCCGCGGGTACCCCGCCACCGCTGGCGGTGGTGTTGGCGCCGGACGATGCGCCGGCCGCTGCGCCGGAGCAGGCTGCCGCGGTTCCACCGGCCGCGGTCAGCGCGATGGCTGGAGCAGGCGAGGTGGGCGAAGTCGGCGAGGTGGCTGCGGCAGGCGATGTGGGTGAGGTCGGCCTTGCCGCGGATGCGGCGGCCGTGCCGCCGGCGAGGAAGCCGGCCGCTAGGCCACGTCGCCCACGCAAGCCGAAGGCGCCGGTAGACGTCGCCTGAGCATGCGGGCGCCGCGGCGCCGGTGCCTGCCCCGTAAACGCGAAAGCCGCGACGGCGGTCGCGGCTCCGGTGGGCGGCGGACTGCGCCCGGCGTCGTCAGGCGGCAGCCTGTGCGGGAATCTGGCCGGCCATGCGCACGATCCGGTTCTGCGTGTCGACGTAGATCAGCAACGGCGCATACTTGGCGAGTTCGACCTCGTTGTACACCGCAAAACTGGCGATGATCAGGATGTCGCCCGGCGCGGCGCGGCGTGCCGCCGACCCATTGACCGAGATGACGCCCGAGCCACGCTCGGCGCGGATGGCGTAGGTCGTGAAGCGCTCGCCGTTATTGACGTTCCAGATGTCGATCTGCTCGTACTCGCGGATACTGGCGGCGTCGAGAAGGTCCTCGTCGATCGCGCAAGAGCCCTCGTAGTGCAGGTCGGCCATGAGCCCTCGTAGTGAAGCTCGGCGTGCGTGGCGCTGACGCGGTGCAGCTTCGACTTCAACATGGTTCTCTGCATGGATTCACCGGTTTGGGAGTTTGGGGAAGCGCATTGTAGCTGCTCATCGCGACCTGTCAACGGCCGTCGCAGGCAGGGATTTCAACATTGTCGATCAGCCGCGCGCTGCCCAGGCGACTGGCCGCGAGGACGACCAGCGGGCCGTCGTCCGGGCTGCGCGGCGGCTGCAGGTCGGCCTGTCGCCGCAACGCAACATAGTCGGTTCGCCAGCCGTTGCGGTCGAGTTCGGCGGCCGCATCCGCCTCGAGGCGGGCGAAGTCGGCGTCGCCGGCAGCGACGGCCGTGGCGATCCGCTGCAACAGTCGGTGCAGCCGCGGCGCCTCGGCTCGCTCGCCGGGCGACAGGTAGCCGTTGCGCGACGAGAGGGCGAGGCCATCGGCGGCACGAACGGTCTCGCCACCGACGATCGCGATCGGCAGCGCCAGTTGCCGGCTCATGTTGCGCAGCACCATCAGCTGCTGGTAGTCCTTCTTGCCGAAGAGCGCCACCTGCGGCTGGACGATGTTGAACAGCTTGAGGACGACGGTGGCGACGCCGCGGAAGTGGCCGGGCCGGAACTCGCCATCGAGCTGGTTCTGGGACGCCGGCGGCTCGACGTGGTATGCCTGCGGCTCGGGGTAGAGCTCCTGTTCGCCGGGGGCAAAGAGCAGGTCGACCCCGGCGGCGGCGAGCTGTGCACAGTCGGCGTCGAAGGTTCTTGGGTAGCGATCGAAGTCGTCGTTGGGGCCGAACTGCAGGCGGTTGACGAAGATGCTGGCGACGACCGCATCGCCGTGCGCGCGTGCCTCTTGCATCAGGGCGATGTGGCCCGCGTGCAGGTTGCCCATGGTCGGCACGAAGGCGATGCGACCGCGTTCCCGCAACGCGGCGCGCAGTTCGGGGATCGACGAGTGAATCTGCATCTTCCGCTTCAACCTCTCTCAACGTGCCGCAGGCATGCGCTGCGGTCCTGTCGGCAGGCTCCGCTGCCGTGTCTGCTCGCTGCTCCTGGTTCGGCCTGGTCGCCAGCCTTCGCTTCAGTAGCAGTGCTCGGCGGCCGGGAAGCTGCCATCCTTGACCGCTGCGACGTAGGCGGCGATCGCCGCCGCGATCGATGGCTGGCCGAGCATGAAGTTCCTGACGAAGCGCGCCCTCCTGCCGCTCGAGATGTCGAGCATGTCGTGCAGGACGAGCACCTGTCCGGAACACGCGCCGCTGGCGCCGATACCGATCGTCGGCACGGTCAGCCGGTCGCTGACCTCCGCTGCCAGTTTCTCGGGAATCGCTTCCAGCACCAGCAGCCCGGCGCCGGCTTCCTGCTGCGCCAGGGCATCGGCGTGCAGGCGGGCGGCAGCCGAATCATCCCGGCCCTGGACGCGGTAGCCGCCGAGCTGATGCACGGATTGCGGCGTCAGTCCGACGTGCCCGCAGACCGGGATGCCGCGGGCGGTCAGGAAACGGGTCGTCGCGGCCATCTCGACGCCGCCTTCGAGCTTGACCATCTGGGCGCCGGCGGCCATCAGGCGGACGGCGTTGCGCAGCGCCCTTTGCGGGCTTTCCTGGAAGCTCCCGAAAGGCATGTCGGCAATCACCAGTGGTCGCCGGCTGGCACGGGCGACGCTCGCGGTGTGGTAGGCGATGTCGGCGAGGGTGACCGGCAGGGTCGAGTCGTGCCCCTGCAGGACCATGCCGAGCGAGTCGCCGATGAGCAGCGCGTCGACGCCCGCGGCTTCGCAGAGCTGCGCGAAGCTGGCGTCGTAGCAGGTGAGGACCGCAATCTTCTCGCCGCTGGCGCGCATCCTGGCCAGGTCGACATGCGTCAGGCGGCGCGTTGCAACGTGGGTGGACATGGAATCAGTCTCCGCGGTTGAAGAATTTCCGCCGTCGGCGCATGCCTTCGATGACGATGCGGTTGTGAGCGGTGAGGGCAGGGCATGGTGGCAAGCGCGCTGGCGTCGACTCAGCGGTCGGTGAACAGGATCTCGGGCCGGGTGGCGCCGTCCGCTGCCATTCGTTCGAGGCACTGTTGAACGGCAGCGCTGGCGGCCTCCATGGATTCGACGGCGGTGACCGCGGCGGCCAGATCGCCGGCCTGGTGGGCCTCGAGGGCGCTGCGTCCATGCCGATGGACGTCGGCATGCGGCGTTTCCATCGCCCGATGGCCGTCGAGCTGGGCAAAGCCCCTGCCTTCTCCCTCGTAATACCACTTTCCGAGACGGCAGGCGGTGTGCGTGGCGAGGTCGCCGGCGCTGCTGTCGGAGGTTCCGAGAAGCGCCTGGTAGACGTCGAACTTGAACAGCAGATGGTCCATCTTCGCCAGTTCGACGAAGCTGCGCAGCGCCGCGACGCTGATCGCCTGCTCCATGCCGTGTGCCAGGTCGGTGATGCCGGCGATCGTCGTCGAGGCCTGCTGGCCTTGCTCGCTGAACGTGTCCGATTGCTCTGCCACCTGGCCGATGCTTTGCTGGGCGGTGACGGTCTCGCCCTGGATCGCGTTGACCAGCTGCGAGATGTCGCTGGTCGCATGCGTCGTCCGGTCAGCCAGCTTTCTCACCTCGTCGGCGACGACGGCAAAGCCGCGTCCCGCCTCGCCGGCACGCGCCGCCTCGATCGCCGCGTTGAGCGCCAGGAGGTTGGTCTGATCGGCGATCTCCTTGATCAGATGGACGATGCCGCCGATCTTCTGCGCGCTGCCCTGCAGACCGACTATCTTGTCCAGCGCCTGGCGCGAGGTGCCGGCGAGGGCAGTGAGGTCGGCGCTGATCCGGTTCACCGAGTCGCGGCTGTCCGTCGCCATGCTGGCGGCGGCCAGGGTTTCACGCCGTTTGCCACGCAGGCCTTCGGCCAGCGCCAGCAGGCTCTGCTGCGAAGCGGCGAGCGACTGCCGGTACGAGCGCAGGGCGACGAACAGGCGTTTCATTTCCGCCGCCTGGCGCGTCGCCTGTGCGTCCCGCTGTCCGGCCTGCGCCTGTGCGGCCTGCCCGGCCGAGATCTGCCCGCGCAGGCCGGCGTTCTCCGCTTCGAGCTCGCTGATTCGCCGTTCGAGCCGGCGCATCTGCTCCCCACCACCGAAAAAAGGCATCGTCGTCCCCCGTTTTCCCGCATCTGTCCCAAGGTTCCGTGGCGACCCGCCGCCACCATTGCGAAACGGCGCCTAGGATACACAGAGCGGCCGACGAATGGGCAAGTTTGCGTGCTGCCGCAATGCAAAAAAACCGGCCCGCGGCGATCGCGGCGCGACGCCGTGTGCTGGCGCGGTTGCGTTGCCTGCAACGGATTGCAACATCCCGTTACGAAAATGCCCTGTCGCGTTGGCCGCCTGCCGCGTTGACCGGCTATCGATCCGGGAGACACGCAAGATGAAGACCACCCTCGCTGCCCTGCTGGCTGCCGCTCTCCTCGGCGGCTGTGTCGTCACCCCCCTGCCGCCGGCCGTCGCGCCACCGCCGGCCTACGCGCCGGCCTATGTTTACCCGCCGCCAGTCGTGCTCGGTCCGCCACGGGCCTACGCAGCACCGCCGGCGGTGGTCGTTGCCCCCGGCTGGCGCTACCGTGGTCCGGGCGGGTGGTGGCGACCCTACCGCGACCCACGCTGGTGACGACTGCTTCACGATCGCTCAGGGCGCGAGTCGTTCGATGCGTTGCTGGCTCAGCGCCGGCAGCCAGGCAGCGGCGTTGCCGCGGCCCGGAATGTGGCAGTCCGGGGCGATCTCGAGCAGCGGCGCGATGACGAAAGCCCGCAGGTGCATGCGCGGGTGGGGCAGGCGGAGCCGTTCGCCGTCGAGCAGCAACTGGTCGTAGAGCAGCAGGTCGAGGTCGAGTGTCCGTGGCGCCTGTGGAAAATCCCGCCGGCGACCGAATCGCCGCTCGACGGCGAACAGTTCGTCGAGCAACTCGTGCGGTGCCAGCGTCGTGACGAGCGCGGCGACGGCATTGATGAAGTCGGGCTGTCCCCGGATTCCCACTGGCGCCGTGCGGTAGAGCGAGGACATCCGCAGCACGCGTGACTGAGGCAGCCTGGTCAGCGCCTCAGCGGCGGCGCGTACCTGCGCGACGGGGTCGACGAGGTTGGCGCCCAGCGCGACGAAGGCCTGGTGCGAGGACCGGCTCAGGTCAGGCGGCGGAGGTCCGATGGCGCTGCCCGGTGTGTCACTCGGCCGGGCTGGCTGCGCTTCGTTCGCCGGCCGCGCGGCGGCGACGCCGGCGGCGTGGCGCCGTCGGCGCCTGCGGCAGCAACATGGCCGCCCGGCCCTCGTCGCTGGCGGCAAGGAACGCGCTCCACCAGTCGCCCACCTCGCGCTCGACTTCGCCCGCTTCGACGCGCAAGAGCAGGAAATCGTAGGCCGCCTTGAAGCGTGGCTGCTGCAGGATGCCGTACGGGCGCTTGCCGCTGCGCTGCTCGAAGCGTGGCTGCAGCGCCCAGATGTCCTTGATGTCGCCGCTGATCCGGCGCGTGATCGCCAGTTTCTCCGCCTGCTCGTCGAGGACCGCATCCATCGCCAGGAACAGCGACGGCAGCAAGGGTTCGCCGGCGGCCCTGAGCGGTTCCCACTTGGCGAGCAGTTCGTGCCAGAGCAGGGTGGCGAAG
>JFAX01000012.1:15807-17345 GCA_000585015.1 Candidatus Accumulibacter adjunctus
TGGCATTCATGCGATTGCCCTGCCCGGTCAGGCTAGCCGAGCAGGCTGAGAACCGGCCAGCCGGCTCCAGCGGCGTGCGCCCGCAGGGTGGGGTCCGGGTCGACGGCCACCGGGTTGCTGACCCGCGACAGCAGCGGCAGGTCGTTCAGCGAGTCGCTGTAGAACCAGCTGCGCTCGAAACTGCTCCACCACAGTCCCATCGCCTCGAGCCAGGCTTCGACGCGGACGATCTTGCCTTCGCGGAAGGACGGCAGGCCGCGCACCTTGCCGGTGAAGCGGCCATCCTCCTGCGCCGGAATCGTCGCGATCAGGTGCGCGATGCCGAACTCGCGGATGATCGGCCCGGTGACGAAGCTGTTGGTGGCGGTGACGATCGCGCACAGGGCGCCGCGCGCGAGATGCCCGCCGACCAGCGAACGGGCCTTGTCGCCGACCAGCGGCAGGATGTGGCGCGACAGGAACTCGCGCTGCCAGAGGTCGAGCTGGCTGCGTGGGAAGCGCGACAGCGGATGCAGCTGGAAGTCGAGGAAGAGGTCGATGTCGAGCGTGCCGGCCTTGTACTGCTCGTAGAATTCGAGGTTCTTCGCTTCGTACAGGTCGCGGTCGAGGATCCCCTTGCCGATCAGGAACTGCGCCCATTCGAAGTCGCTGTCGCCGGCGATCAGGGTGTTGTCGAGGTCGAAGAGGACGAGATCCATGGTCGTGGCTGTTCTGGTCAGGTGGGCGGCGCGCTCTGCAGGACCGCGCGCAGCAGGGGAAGGGTGATCGGGCGCTGGTGTTCGAGCGAGAACTGGTCGATCGCGCGCAGCAGCTGCGTCAGGCTGCGCATGTCCCGCGGTGCGCGGGCAAAGAGGTAGTCGATGACCGCCGGCGAGAGGTCGAGCCCGCGCGCGCGCGCCTGCGCGGCGAAAGCGGCCCGCTTCTCGCGGTCGCTGAGGCAGCGCAGGCGGTAGACGAGGCCGCTGGCGAGGCGCGTGCGCAGGTCCTCGCGCAGTTCGAGCAGCCGCGGCGGCAGGCTGGCCGCCAGCAGCAAGCGGCCGCCGCCGGTGCGCAGGCGATTGATCAGGTTGAAGAGGACGATCTGGCCGCCATCGTCGAGCATCTCGAGGTGGTCCACGGCCCAGATGTCGGCGGTCGCCGGCAGTTGTGCGAGTCCCGGGTCGAGCCGGGCATCGCCATAGGCGTCGGCGCATGCCTGCAGCAGGTGTGACTTGCCGGCGCCGCGCTCGCCGCAGAGGAAGAACAGGGCTTCGCGGTTGTCCGCTGCGAGCCAGGCGGCGAGCGCGGTCAAGGCTTCGCCGTTGCTGCCGGTGACATAGTTTTCCAGGCTGGGCGGCGCCGCGGGCTGCAGGTCGAGGGTCAACTGGCGCATGGGAGCTGTTTCAGGCTGCGGTGGCTGCGGGCGGAAAGCCCGCGGAAGGCGCTTTTCGGATAAGATCCCCGCTTCAGGCAAAGGCCGTGCGGCATTCTACCACTGCACCGCATCCGCCAGCCTCGTTCGGGACGCCCTTCAGGATGACTCAGGAATCTCTCACCTA
>JFAX01000012.1:17719-22490 GCA_000585015.1 Candidatus Accumulibacter adjunctus
AGGATGACTCAGGAATCTCTCACCTACCGCGATGCGGGCGTCGACATCGACGCCGGCGACGCGCTCGTCGAGCGCATCAAGCCGCTCGCCGCGATGACCCGGCGGCCCGGCGTGCTGGCTGGGATCGGCGGTTTCGGCGCCCTCTTCGAAGTGCCCGCCGGCTACCGCCAGCCGGTGCTGGTGTCGGGTACCGACGGTGTCGGCACCAAGCTGCGGCTGGCCTTCGAACTGCAGCGGCACAGCACGATCGGTATCGACCTGGTGGCGATGAGCGTCAACGACATCCTCGTCCAGGGTGCCGAGCCGCTGTTCTTCCTCGACTACTTTGCCTGCGGCAAGCTCGACGTCGCCACCGCGGCGGAGGTCGTCGGCGGCATCGCCAGGGGTTGTGAGCTGGCCGGCTGTGCCTTGATCGGCGGCGAGACGGCCGAGATGCCGGGCATGTACCCGGAAGGCGAGTACGATCTGGCGGGCTTTGCCGTCGGCGTCGTCGAGAAATCGGCGATCATCGACGGCTCGACGATCGTCGCCGGTGACGTGCTGATCGGCCTGCCGTCGTCGGGGGCCCATTCGAACGGCTATTCGCTGCTGCGCCGGATCATCGCGCGCACGCAGGCCGACCTCACCGCGACCTTCGCTGGCGACACCACGCTGGCCGATGCGATCCTGGCGCCGACGCGCATCTACGTGCAGCCGGTGCTGGCGCTGCTGCGCGCGCTGCCGGTCAAGGGCCTGGCACACATCACCGGCGGCGGTCTCACCGGCAATGTGCCGCGCATCCTGCCGCCGACGGTGCGGGCCGAGATCGCGCAGTCGGCCTGGCGTCGACCGGCGCTCTTCGACTGGCTGCAGCGCGCCGGCGGTGTGACCGACGGCGAAATGCACCGCGTCTTCAACTGCGGCATCGGCATGGTCGTCGTCGTCGCGTCTGCGGACGTCGAGCCGGCACTGCAGCTGCTGCACGATGCCGGCGAAGCGGCGCTGGTCATCGGCCGCATCGAGCCGCGCGCCGCTGGCGATGCAGCGGCGGTGGTCCGCTGAGAGGGTGTGAAGCTGCCTGCGGCAATCGATCGCGGTACGAGGTGCGCGGAGCAGCAACGGATGGGGTCGGCAGCAGCACATCACGGGCGGGCAGATTCGCCGCCGGTTGGTTGCCCGCCGCGCCGGTGCACTGCTGCCGGGGAGGCTGCGGTCGATGGCCTCCTGGCTCAGACCTTGATGTTGATGCCTCCGCTCGCCGTTCCCTGGCGGCGGCCTTTCCTGGAACGGGTATCGAGCAGCACGGGCCGGTTTTCGACGCGGCGTTCGCCCTGGCGGCGTTCGACCGCGACGCTCGCATTCACCGCCGGGGCGTCGGTCGTCGTCGTCGCAGCCTCAGCGCTGCGTGCTGGCGGTGGCTGCCTGCCGGCGAGCGCCCGGTCGTTCTGCGGCGAGGCCGACAGATCGTTGGCGAGTCCGGCGGCAACGCCCACCGGCTCTGGCTTTCTCGCCGCGTCGGCTTCCTTGTTCGGGTTGCCGACTGGCGGGATGATTTCGGCTGGAATCCTCATCCGGCGGTCTCCGTGCGGCTGTGCGCGTCGGCTGCCCCGCAGGGCCGTCGGCCGACGATCAAGCTCATGATTCGTTTGCTGAATACTCTAGCACCGCTGGCGTCGGAGCGGTATCGGCAAGAACAGTGCCTTGCCAACTTTGTCGCAGTCGGCGGCAGAATGCGCGTGCTCGTCGGTGCGCGGCAGCGGCGACGGGCTGCGGCCGTGCCGGCAACTCGTCCCGCCGGGCACCGGCGGCCATCGCCGCCAGTCCACCGCCGTAGCTTTGGCAGTGGGCGCGCCCTGTGCGCTGCAGCAGAAACTCCAGTTGCCCGCCCGGCGGGAGATGCGGATCGATATGTCCAGCAGTAAGAGAAAGCGCACGCTGGTTCTGGCAATGGCTCTGGTTGGCCTCGCCGGGCTGAGCACCTTCGCCTACCTCAGCTACCGCGCCCCGGTCGTCTCCGGGGCGCCGCCGGCGGGGCAGGCGGCACGGCCCGGTGGCGGTGGGGCGCCCGGCGGCCAGCCGCCGCCAGCGCGCGTCGAGACGGCGCGGGTACAGGCCGCCAACCTGGCGCTCGAGGCCGCTGCGGTCGGTTCGCTGCGCTCGAACGAGTCGGTCGTGCTGCGCCCGGAGGTCCCCGGGCGGATCGCCGCGATCAGTTTTCGTGACGGTACGGCGGTCGCCCGGGGCGATCTCCTGGTGGCGCTCGATGCGGCGATGCAGGCGGCCGAGGTGGACCAGGCGCGCGCCAGTCTCGGGCTGGCACAGGCCAACTTCAAGCGCAGCCAGGATCTCTTCGCCCGTACCTTCATCAGCCAGCAGGCGCTCGACAATGCCGAGGCGACGCTGAAGGTGCAGGAGGCGGCACTCGCCCTGGCGCAGGCGAAGTTCGAACGGACGCGCCTGCGGGCACCCTTCGCCGGCATCGTCGGCATTCGCAACGTCAGCGTCGGCGACTACGTCAAGGAAGGACAGGATCTGGTCAATCTCGAAGACATCGCGACGCTGAAGATCGATTTCCGCCTGCCCGAGTCGTATCTGCCGCAGCTGCGAACCGGGCAGCAGCTCGAGGTGGCGAGCGACGCACTGCCGGGACAGGTGTTCCCGGCCGTTCTCGAAGCGATCAACCCGCTGGTCGAGGCCGGTGGCCGGGCGATCGCGCTGCGCGCCCGGATGAGCAACCGCGAGGGCCTCCTGCGTCCCGGCATGTTCGTCCGCGTGCGCCTGATCTTCGAGCAGCGCAGCAATGTCCTGCTGTTGCCGGAACAGGCAGTGGTTCCGGACAGCAAGCAGCCCTATGTCTATCGCGTCGTCGACGGCCAGGCGCGGCGGACCTCGGTTCGTACCGGCATGCGGCGCGATGCGCTGGTCGAGGTGGTCGAGGGGCTGAGTGCCGGCGATGAAGTGGTCACCGCCGGTCAGATGAAGCTGCGCGACGGTGCCGCCGTGCGCCCGCTTGCCGAAGCGGCCCCAGCGGCGGCAGCGGCGCCTGCAACGGCGCCTCCGCCGGCGGCCACCGGGGCGGCCACCGGGGCGGCCACCGGGGCGGCCGCTGCGCGAGGTGAGGGCCGATGAAGATCTCGGCGATCTGCATCCGGCGGCCAGTGTTCGCCACCGTGCTGTCGCTGGCGATCATGCTCGTCGGGCTGGTTTCCTACACGCGCCTGCCGGTGCGCGAGTATCCGAAGATCGACGAGCCGGTGGTGACGGTCGACACCACCTATCGCGGCGCTTCGGCCGAGATCATGGAGTCGCAGGTCAGCAAGCCACTCGAGGATTCGCTCGCCGGCATCGAGGGGGTCGACGTCATCACCTCGATCTCGCGCCAGGAGAACAGCCAGATTTCGGTGCGCTTCAAGCTCGAGCGCAACCCGGACTCGGCAGCGGCCGACGTTCGCGACCGCGTTTCGCGCGTGCGCAACAAGCTGCCGACGGCGATCGACGAGCCGGTGATCGCCAAGGTCGAGGCCGATGCCAACCCGATCATCTGGCTGGCGTTCTCGTCCGACAAGCACTCGGCGCTCGAAGTCACCGATTTCGCCAACCGCGTCGTCAAGCCGCGCCTGCAGACGCTGCCGGGCGCAGCCGACGTGCGCGTCTTCGGCGAACGCAAGTTCGCCATGCGCATCTGGCTCGATCGCGACCGCCTGGCAGCCTTCAACCTGACGCCGCAGGATGTGGAGGACGCTCTGCGGCGGCAGAACGTCGAGGTGCCGGCGGGGCGCATCGAGAGCGAGAGCCGCGAATTCTCGGTCGTCGCGCGCACCGACCTGTCGCAACCCGAGCAGTTCGCCGACATCATCGTCAAGCAGGCGACCGATGCCCGCGGCAGCTACCCGGTGCGCATCGCCGATCTCGGCCGCGTCGAGATCGGTGCCGCCTCGGAACGCAGCAGCGTCCGCTTCAAGGGGCGGCCGGCGGTCGCCCTCGGCGTCATCAAGCAGGCCACCGCCAACCCGCTCGAGCTGTCGCGCGCGTTGCGCGCCGAGGTGCCGCGGCTCGTCGCCGACCTGCCGCCGGGAATGACGGCGAACGTCGCCTACGATTCGTCGGTGTTCATCGACCGTTCGATCGACGCCGTCTTCAAGACCATCGGCGAGGCGATGCTGCTCGTCCTGCTGATCATCTTCTTCTTCCTGCGCAACCTGCGGGCGACGCTGATTCCGCTGGTGACGATCCCGGTGTCGCTGATCGGCGCCTTCGCGCTGATGCTGGTGCTCGGCTTCAGCATCAACACGCTGACCCTGCTGGCGCTGGTGCTGGCGATCGGGCTGGTGGTCGACGATGCGATCGTCGTCCTCGAGAACATCTACCGCCACATCGAGGCCGGCATGCCACGGCGTCAGGCAGCTCTCCAGGGGGCGAGCGAGATCGGCTTCGCGGTCGTCGCGATGACCATCACGCTGGCCGCCGTCTATGCGCCGGTGGCCTTCATGACCGGTCGCACCGGCAAGCTGTTCGTCGAGTTCGCGCTGACCCTCGCCGGCGCGGTGCTGGTGTCGGGATTCGTCGCCCTGACGCTGTCGCCGATGATGTGCTCGCTGCTGCTGCGCCACGAGACCGCGCACGGCCGGGCCTACCTGTGGGTCGAGCGGCTGCTGGCGGCGCTGACCGCCGGCTACCGCCGGGCGCTGACGGCGGCACTGCGGCGGCGCTGGCTGGTGATGCTCGTCTTCGCCCTGGTCGCCGGCTCCAACGTCTTCCTCCTCGGCGCGCTGAAGTCGGAACTGGCACCGAT
>JFAX01000012.1:22688-34472 GCA_000585015.1 Candidatus Accumulibacter adjunctus
CGCTGAAGTCGGAACTGGCACCGATCGAGGACCGCGGCGTCATCATCGGCGTCTTCCTCGGCCCCGAAGGGGCGACGCTCGACTACACTGACCGCTATGCGCGGCAGCTCGAGGACATCTATGCGCGCACCGCCGACATCGAGCGCTATTTCGTCGTCGCCGGCAATCCGACGGTCGGTCAGGGAATCTCCTTCGTCGGGCTGGTCGACTGGCAGGAGCGGCGGCGCAATTCTGCGGCGGTCGTCAAGGAGCTGTTTCCGCAGTTCATGGGCGTCCCCGGCGTCATGGCCTTTCCCGTCCTGCCACCATCGCTCGGGCAGAGCCCGCGCGAGCGGCCGATCAACTTCGTCATCGTCACCTCGGCTTCCTATGCCGAACTCGAGCAGATGACGGCGAAGATCCTCGAAGAGGTGGCGAAGAACCCGGGCTTCACCAACGTCGATACCGACCTCAAGCTGAACAAGCCGGAACTGTCGGTGATCGTCAACCGCGACAAGGCGATGGACACCGGCGTACAGATCGAGACCGTCGGCCGCACGCTGGAAACCATGCTCGGCGGTCGCCAGGTGACGCGTTTCAAGCGTGACGGCGAACAGTACGACGTCATCGTCCAGGTCGGTGACGCCGAGCGCACGACGCCGTCCGACATCCGCGACATCTTCGTGCGCGCGCGCGACGGCAGCATGATCCCGCTCGCCAACCTGCTGCGCGTGGATGAGACCGTCAGTCCGCGCGAACTGAACCACTTCGGCCAGCGGCGCGCGGTGACGATCACCGCCAACCTCAATCCGGGCTACACCATGGGCGAGGGCCTCAAGTTCCTCGAGCAGACGGCGGCGCGCGTGCTGCCGGCCGGCTACGCGGTGGACTACGCCGGCCAGTCGCGCGAGTTCAAGCTGTCGTCGTCGTCACTGGCGCTGACCTTCGTCCTCGCGCTGGCCTTCATCTACCTCGTGCTGGCGGCACAGTTCGAGAGCTTCCGCGATCCGCTGATCATCATGCTGACGGTACCGCTGTCGATGACCGGCGCGCTGCTGGCGCTGCTGCTCAGCGGCGGTACGCTCAACGTCTATAGCCAGATCGGGCTGGTGACGCTGGTCGGGCTGATCACCAAGCACGGCATCCTGATCGTCGAGTTCGCCAACCAGCTGCAGGAGCGCGGACAGGAGATCCGGCAGGCGGTGATCGACGCTTCCGAGCTGCGACTGCGGCCGATCCTGATGACCACCGGCGCGATGGTCCTCGGGACGATCCCGCTGGCGCTGGCGCGTGGTGCCGGCGCCGAGAGCCGGCAGCAGATCGGCTGGGTGATCGTCGGCGGCCTGCTGCTCGGCACCTTCTTCACCCTGTTCGTCGTGCCGACCGTGTATACGCTGCTCGCTCGGCGCAAGGGGAGCGGCGCCAATGTCGGCGAGGGAGTGGCGGCAGGGGCGCACTGAGCGGTCGCCGGCAGCGGCCGCTGTCGCGGCGGCGCAGCTTCGGCTCGCCGGTGTGAGGCTTGCATGGAGTCGGTCCCGGCCTTCCAAAATCAACTCTGGCCAGCTAAAGTCGCGCCTTTGGCAGCAGGATCGATAGCGGGGAATGGCAGTGCTGCGAGGTCTTTGATGAGAAGCATGAGCGGTCTCGACGGCCTGTTCCTGCACCTGGAAACGCCGGCGACGCCGATGCACGTCGCCGCGCTCTACGTGCTCGAGCCGCCGCCCGGAAAGGCGAGCGACTTCGCTGGCGAGATCGAGCGCCGGTTGCTGCCCAGGCTGGCGTTGTCGCCATTCTTTCGTGCCCGGCTGGCGCCCTTGCCGCTGCATCTGGCCAATCCGCTGTGGGTCGATGGCGGGATGCCGGATTTTGCGCGGCATCTGCAGCGGATCGTCCTGCCGCAACCGGGCGGCGTCGCGGAGCTGCAGGCCTGCGTCGCGGTCCTGCACTCGACGGTGCTCGATCGCCACGCTCCGCTGTGGGAGCTGGCGATCATCGACGGGCTGGCTGCTGGCGAGGTGGCGATCTACCTCAAGGTGCATCATGCCGCCATCGATGGCATCTCCGGCCTCGGGCTGGCGGCGTCGATCTTCGACGACAGTCCGGACCCGCTGCCGCTGCCTGCCGACTGGCGGGCGCTGGTTGGCGAGGCGGAGCGTGCCGGCACCGGCGCGCGGCTCACCGGCGCCTTGCGCCATACGGCGACGCAGTCGCTCAGCCTGCTGGCGCAGCTGCCGTCCGCCGTGCGACTGCTGGCTGGACTGGTCGGCCGGCGGCGTCAGCCAGCGGCAGAGGGGATGCGGCAGAATCTGGGCTTCGGGCCGCGTACCGCACTCAATGGTCCGATCACCGCCGAGCGCGGCTTCGCCGCCGTGTCACTGCCACTTGCTGGCGTCAGGGCCATCGCCGAGCGGCAGGCGGCGACGCTCAATGATGTCGTCCTGGCGCTGTGCAGCGCTGCCCTGCGCGATTACCTCGCCGCGCACGGTGGCGTGCCGCGCAAGTCGCTGCTGGCGACGATGCCGGTCTCGCTGCGCGACGCCGGCAACACCGAAATGACGATCCAGGCGACGCTGACTCTGGTCCGCCTGGCGACCGATGTCGCCGATCCGCTGCGCCGACTGCAGGCGGTACGCGCCGCCGCTGGCGCCGCCAAGGCGCTGACGAAGCGCGCCCGAGCGATCATTCCGACCGATTTCCCCTCGCTCGGCGTGCCCTGGGTCATCGGCGGGCTGGCTTCGCTTTACGGGCGTTCGGGACTGGCGGCGCACGTCCCGCCACTGGCCAATCTGGCGATATCCAACGTGCCGGGTCCACGGCAGCCGCTCTATCTTGCTGGCGGACGCATCCGTGCCTGCTGGCCGTTGAGCATCGTCACGCACGGTCTCGGGCTCAACATCACGCTCTTCAGCTATTGCGGATCGCTCGATTTCGGCCTGACCGTGGCGCGTGCCGCGGTGCCCGATGTGCGATCGCTGGCGACGGCACTGCAGGCGGCCTATGTCGAGCTGGCGCGGTTGTCGGACGTGCCGCTGGCAGCCGGGCAGGCGCCGCAGCCCCGGCACCGCACGGCGGGTGCCCGGCAGCGCCCGGCAGCGGTGCCGGCCGCTGCCCGCGGCGCGTCTCGCCGAAGGTCTTCGACAGAAGGAGCTTGAGCCCATGTACGAGCCGCATCAGTGGTATGAACTCGGTCTCCTGCGCTCGCCCGGTTGGCTGCGGCTGGCGCTCGAGATGCGTGCCGGCTGGGAGTATGGCGCGAGCATCGCGGCGACGCCGTTGCTGAGCATGGCGCCGAGTGGTGACGGCCATCCCGTGCTGGTCTTCCCCGGCCTGATCACCGGCGACCTGTCCACGCTGCCGTTGCGCAACTATCTGCGCAGCCGTGGCTACGCGGTCTACCCGTGGGGACTCGGGATCAATCGCGGTCCGCGCGATGGCGTCATCGATGCCTGCCTCGGTCTGCTCGACCGCCTCGCGCGCGAGCACGGGCGCTCGCTGAGCCTCGTCGGCTGGAGTCTTGGCGGCATCTATGCGCGCGAGCTGGCCAAGGCGCGACCGGATGTCGTGCGTCAGGTGATCACGATGGGCACTCCGTTCACCGGGCATCCGAAGGCGACGAATGCCTGGCGGATCTACGAGTGGGCGACCGGCCACAAGATCGGCGCGCCGGACATCCACGAACCGCTGCGGACGCCGCCGCCGGTACCGACGACGTCGATCTTCAGTCGCAGCGACGGTGTCGTCGCATGGCAGTGCAGCCTCGAGCGCGACAGTCCGCATACGGACAACATCGAGGTGCAGGCGAGCCACCTCGGCATGGGCATGAACCCGCTGACCCTGTACGCGATAGCCGATCGCCTGGCGCAGGCGGAGGATGCCTGGCAGCCGTTCGACCGCTCGGGATTCAGGAGCTACCTCTACCCCGATCCGCGACGGCGCGCCAGGTACTGATGCCCGCCCTTGCGTCGCTGCCGGGCGAGGCGGCCAGCAGGCCCGCTGCGGACGACGCGCTGCCCGGCGAGTCCTTCGTCAACGCCAACGGCATCGAAATTTGCTACCAGAGTCTGGGCGACGATGACGCTCCGGTGATCCTGCTGATCATGGGGCTGGGCATGCAACTCGTCGCCTGGCCCGACGAATTCTGCCGTCGCCTCGTCGAGCAGGGTTTTCGCGTCATCCGCTTCGACAACCGCGACACAGGCCGTTCGACACGCATCCTCTGGCGGCAGCGACCGCGCCTCCTGCTGGCCATTGCGCGCGGTCTGCTGCGTCTGCCGGTCCCGGCACCCTATCTGCTGGCCGACATGGCCAACGATGCCGTCGGATTGCTCGATGCCCTGCAGGTGCCGCGTGCGCACATCGTCGGAGTGTCGCTTGGTGGCATGGTCGGCCAGTGCCTGGCGGCTCGTCATCCGCAGCGGGTGCTGAGCCTGTGTTCGATCATGTCGGCGACCGGCAACTGGCGGACTTCGCTCGGCAAGCCCGCCGCCCTGCGCCAGCTCCTGAGCCGGCCGGCAAGGCCTGACTGTCTGCGCAGCCGGGCTGACCATCTGCTGCGTGTCTTCAGCGTCATCGGCAGCCCCGGCTTTCCGTCGGATGCAGTCGAGCTGCGCCGGCACGTCGAGCGCGGACTTCGCCGCGCGTACCATCCGCGTGGCCAGGTGCATCAGATCCTGGCCGTCATCGCTGCCGGCGACCGGCGGCGCGAACTGGCGGCGATCCGGGTGCCGACGCTGGTGGTGCACGGAGCCGACGATCCACTGCTGCCCGTGTCCGCCGGCCGCGAGACGGCACGGCTCATCCCCGGCGCCCGCCTGCAGATCATCGAGGGAATGGGCCACGACCTGGCACCCGGCGTGCAGTCACTGCTGCTCGCCGCGATCGTGGAACACTGCCAGTTACGGTGACAGTATACTTAAATCCAATTGAGTATACTGTCACCGTTTTGGCACCGTTTTGGCGGCACCGTTTGGGCGCCGTTTGGGTTTTGTCGTCAGCCGAAGCGGCCGGTGATGTACTCCTCTGTCAGTTTCGACGAGGGGTTGGTGAAGATGCGCTTGGTGTCGTCGAACTCGATCAGTTCGCCGATGTACATGAACGCCGTGTAGGCCGAGACGCGTGCTGCCTGCTGCATGTTGTGGGTGACGATCAGGATGGTGACCTTTTCCTTCAGTTCGCTGACCAGTTCCTCGATCTTCGCTGTGGCGATCGGGTCGAGCGCCGAGGTGGGTTCGTCGAAGAGCAGGATCTCGGGGTCGGTCGCCAGCGCGCGGGCGATGCACAGGCGCTGCTGCTGGCCGCCCGAGAGGTTGAACGCGAGATCGTCGAGTCGGTCGCGGACCTCGCCCCAGAGGGCTGCGGCGCGCAGCGCTTCCTCGACCTTCTCGTCGATCAGCGAGCGGTTGCGGACGCCGCGCACGCGCAGGCCGTAGGNNNNGTTCTCGTAGATCGACTTCGGGAAGGGATTCGGCTTCTGGAAGACCATCGAGATGCGCATGCGCACCTCGATCGGGTCGACATGCCGGTCGACGATGTTGACGCCGTCGGGATAGAGCAGGATCTCGCCCTCGTAGCGCATGTTCGGGTAGAGGTCGTGCATGCGGTTGAAGCAGCGCAGGAAGGTCGACTTGCCACAGCCGGAGGGGCCGATGAGCGCGGTGACCTGGTTTCTCTCGACCGGGAAGTCGATGTTCTTCAGCGCCTGGAAGTCGCCGTAATAGAAGCTCAGGGCTTTCGCCTGCGCCTTCAGTTCGGCGCCGGCTTTCGCGGTGGGGAAGGTCTCGGTATTCACGATGATGGTCCTGTCGTGGCGAGCCGCAGGCTCACCATTTGATCTTCTTGCGGAAGTGATAACGAATCCAGATGGCGAGGGCGTTCATCGACAGCGTCATCAGCAGCAGCACCAGGCCGGCAGCCGCGGCGTTGGCCTGGAAGGCTTCCTCGGGGCGCGAGATCCAGTTGAACATCTGGATCGGCATGACGGTGAAGGGTGCCAGCAGCCACTCGAAGGAGATCAGCTGCTCGGGGTTGGAGAACGGTGACGGCGGCAGGAAGGCGATGAAGGTCAGCGCACCGATGGTGATGATCGGCGCCGTCTCGCCGATCGCGCGGGCGAGGCCGATGATGACCCCGGTCATGATGCCCGGCAGCGAGTAGGGGATGATGTGGTGGGAGACCACCTGCCACTTGCTCGAGCCGCAGGCGTAGGCACCCTCGCGGATGTTCTGCGGGATGGTGCGGATCGCCTCGCGCGTGGCGACGATGACCACTGGCAGGATCAGCAGCGCCAGCGTCAGACCGGCCGCGGCGATGCTCTGGCCGAGGCCGAACTGGTAGACGAAGAGGCCGAGCGCGAGCAGCCCGTAAATGATCGACGGCACGCCGGCGAGGTTGGTGACGTTGATCTCGATGATGTCGGTCAGCAGGTTCTTGCGCGCGTATTCCTCGAGGTAGATGCCGGCGCCGATGCCGAGCGGCACGGCGACGACCGCCGTCACCAGCATCACCAGGATCGTTCCGACCCAGGCCGAGAGGATGCCGGCGCTGGCGGCGCGCCGCGAGGGAAAGCTGGTGAAGAATTCCCACGACAATTGCGGCGTGCCGTTGATCAGCATCTGGCCGAACAGGGCGGCGAAGACCAGCGTCGCAAAGAGCAGGGCAAGGGTGCCGAGCAGGCCGAAGAGCCAGTCCCAGGTCTTGTGGCGGGCGATCAGGCGGCGCATTTCGGCGACGCCGGATTCGGAGGAGGAAGCGCCAATCGATTTCGGGATCATGCTCAGTAGGCCTCGCGGAAGCGCTTGCGCAGGAAGTGGCCGAGGATGTTGAAGACGAGGGTGATCAGCAACAGGGTCAGGCCGGCGGCGAAGATCGTCTGGTAGCCGATCGAGCCGTGTGGCAGGTCGCCAAGCGCGACCTGCACGATGTAGGCGGTGATCGTCGCCGCCGGTTCGGTCGGGTTGAAGCTGAAGTTCGGCTGCATGCCGGCGGCGATGGCGACGACCATCGTCTCGCCGACGGCGCGCGAGATGCCGAGGATGTACGACGAGGCGAGGCCCGACAGGGCCGCCGGGGTGACGACGAAGACCGCCGTCTGCAGACGGGTCGCGCCCATCGCGTAGGAGGCTTCGCGCATGTGCATCGGCACCGCCCGCATGGCGTCCTCGGACAGCGAGCTGACGTAGGGGATGATCATGATGCCCATCACCAGTCCGGCCGAGAGCATGTTGAAACCGGGCAGCTCCGGGTAGATCTTCTGCAGCACCGGGGTGACGAAGAGCAGCGCGAAGTAGCCGTAGACGATCGTCGGGATGCCGCCGAGCAGTTCGAGGAAGGGCTTGGCCACCTCGCGCACGCGAAACGGTGCGAACTCGGAGAGGTAGATGGCGAGAATGGTACCGAGCGGTACCGCCACCAGCAGGGCGACGATCGTCGTCGTCAGCGTGCCCGAGAGCAGTGCGATGATGCCGAAATGGGCGTCGTCGAAGAGCGGCGTCCACTGCGTGTCGGTGAGGAAGTCGAGCAGTGGGACGGTGCGGAAGAAGACCACCGACTCCCAGACGAGAATCGCGACGATGGCGGCGGTGGTGAACACCGAGACCAGCGCCGCCAGCATGAGCAGCGTCTCGATCGCCCGTTCGGCGAGCCGGCGGCGCAGCCGCGCCGCCGACCATCCCTGCGGCAGCGCACCCGGTGTCTCCGCCAAGGTGCCTGGCGGATGCTTCAGGGGAAGGATGCTGCTCATCATGCGGACTCCTGTTGGCGGCAGATCGCCGGTGGCCGGGCGTGCCTCAGAGCTGTGCCTCGCGCTTCATCAGTTCCTCGATCGTCAGGCCGGTTTCGTTCTCGCCACCGAAGACGGTGCCGATCTTCTTGCGGGCGATGTGGTCGAGGTTGCCGCTGTAGGCTTTCGCCGGCAGCGGGATGTACTTGACCTCCTTCACCAGCGGCCGCGCGTTCTTCATGTAGAAGTCGACGAAATCCCGAACCTCGGGCTTGTCGAGCGACTTCTCGCTGACATAGATGAAGATCGGCCGGGACAGTGGCTGATAGCTGCCGTTGTCGACATTTTCCGGCGTCGGCGCGATCGGCCCCTTGCCGCCGTCGATCGCCACCGCCTTCAGCTTCTTCTGGTTCTCGATGTAATAGGCGAAGCCGAAGTAGCCGAGCGCGCCCTTGTCGCCGGCGATTCCCTGCACCAGCACGTTGTCGTCTTCCGACGCCGTGTAGTCGCCGCGACTCGATTTTGCCTTGCCGACGATCGCTTCGGTGAAGTAGTCGAAGGTGCCGGAATCGGCGCCGGCGCCGTAGAGCTTGAGCTTCTGGTCCGGCCACGCCGGGTTGACGTCCTTCCAGTTGTTGATCCTGCCCTGTGCGCCGGGCTCCCAGATCTTCTTCAGTTCGGCGACGGTCATGCTCTTGATGAAGGTGTTCTGCGGGTTCACCATCACCGTCAGTGCATCGTAGGCTACCGGCAACTCGTAATAGCGGATGCCGGCCTTGCTGCAGTCATCCATCTCCTTCTTGGAGATCGGCCGTGAGGCATTGGCGATGTCGGTTTCGCCACGGCAGAATTTCTTGAAGCCACCGCCCGTGCCGGAGATGCCGACGGTGACGTTGGTCGCCCCCTTGCGGGCCTTCTGGAACTCTTCGGCGACGGCTTCGGTGATCGGGAAGACGGTACTCGAACCGTCGACCTTGACCACCGGCGGGGCGGCGAAGGCCAGTGGGCTGAGGACAAGGCTGCCGAGGATGGCGACGGCGGCAGTGGTGGAATGTCGTGCAGGCTGTTTCATCATGGTCTCCTGTGGCTGTGCTTTGCGTGCAGAGCGGAGTGTGCGTTGCTGCTGTGACGGCCTGATGACGGTTGGGCCCGCGCCCGCCGCGCTGGCGCGAATCGTTCGCCCGTGGCCGGCGTCAGCGGTGCGGCGGGATCGCGCGAGCCCATTGCGCCGCCTTTCAGGCGGTTCGCTCGGGCTGTTGGGCGGCGACCATGCCACGCAGTGCCAGCACGAGGTCGACACGATCCAGACGGACGAGCAGCAGCAAGCCGGCGCGTACGAGTTCCTGCCTGCTGGCTCGGATGTTGGCTGCCGCCAGTTGCCGCCTGAGCTGTCGCAACTGCCGGTCTTCCTGCTGCGGCAGTCGCAGTTTGCAGTTGCGTGTCGCCGCCTTCCCCTTTCCACCCTTGCTCGCCTTCCGTTCCGTGCCCTTGTCTGGCGATGCTGCGGCCGCGGGCGTTGCAGTCAGCCGCCGGCGTTTGAGTTCTTCGGCTGCCGCGGCGATGACGTCGGCGCTGACCGGCTTGCTGGATGGGGACATGACGGACTCCTTGGATGTTGAGATTCGTGGTTGCTGATTGGCGGCGCCGGCGTGCGGACCGCCGCTGTGGCATGGCGCTGCGGGCAATCGCTCCGGGCGGGCCGAGCACGGCTGCGCTGCCTCCTGCCTGGCCGCGACCCGTGTGCCGGCGATCGATGGGCATTGTGTGACCGCTTGTTGACGACTTGATGACGGTTTGCCGCTGGCGACGCTGCCACCGATTGCGGGATGCGGGCGGCGAGCGGCCGCCACCCGCATCGACGACTGCTGACGCGTGCGAGGTGCAGACCTGCAGCCGCGACGCCCGATATAATGCGCGCAGACGCCGACCGCTGCGGTCGGCAATGGCAGGAGGTCTGGCATGGATTTGTGGGCATGCCCCGCGGTCGTCACCGGGGCGGCATCGGGTCTGGGCGCGGAAACCGCGCGCTATTTGAGCGAGGCCGGCGCCCGCGTGACGTTGATCGACATCGACGCTGACGGTGTGCACCGGGTCGCGAACGATATCGGCGCGCTGGCGATTCACTGCGACGTTGCCGACGCGCAGTCAGCCGAGGAGGCGATCGCGCGCGCACGCGCGGCCCACGGTGCGGCGCGCGTGCTCGTGCACTGTGTCGGTCGCGGCCACAATGAACCCATTCTCGGGCCCGGCGGGCCGGTGGCGCTCGAGGATTTCCGCAAGCTCGTCGAGGTCAACCTGATCTCGACCTTCAACATGATTCGGCTGGCCGCTGCCGACATGGCTGCCCTGCCGCAGCAGAGCAACGGCGAGCGCGGCGTCATCCTGTCGACGGCTTCGGTCTCGGCCTACGAGGGGCAGAGCGGCGAGGCCGCGTATTCGGCATCGAAAGGCGGTGTCGTCAGCATGATCCTGCCGGCGGCGCGCGAGCTGGGTCCGCTGGGAATCCGTGTCGTCGGCATTGCGCCGGGGCTGTTCGGGACGCAGACGCTGTTCGACATGGAGAAGAACCTCGACTCACGGTTGGCGCGGCAGATTCCGTTTCCGCACCGCTTCGGTGACCCGGCCGAGTTTGCCATGCTCGTCCTGCACGTCATCAAGAACGTCATGATCAACGGCAGCGTTCTGCGCCTCGATGGTGGCTATCATCGCTGAGCCGCCACGGCCTGATCGCCAGGGGAGGAAGCCGGGGTGAGCCGGACGCTGGTCCTGTACCTGGTCTCGCATGCCTCGGGTGAACTGGTCGAGATGCTGGCGCGCAACGCCGTCACGCAGTTGGCCGGGGTCGAGGTCAGGCGCCGCCTGTGGAAGACCGTCCGCCGCCTCGACCAGGTGCCGGAAATCCTCGGTGTGCTCGCCGCCGCCCCCGGCTACGTCCTGCACAGCATCAGCCACAGCGACGTGCGCGAAGCCCTCGAGGAAGGCTGCCGCCATCTCGGCATTCCCTTCCAGTTCGCGCTCGAGCCCTTGGTCGGTCAGCTCGCGGAATACACCGGGGCGGCCATCCTGTCGCATCACAGCTCGGGCGATGCCTTCGACGAGGACTACTTTCGCCGTGTCGAGGCGATGAAATACACCCTTGCGCACGACGACGGCGTCGCCAGCGACGATCTCGACGGTGCCGACGTGATCATCGTCGGCGTCTCGCGGGCGACGAAGACGCCGACCTGCATGTATCTCGCATCGCGCGGCATCAAGGCGGCGAACGTGCCGCTGGTGCCGGGCGCGCCACCGCCGGTCGGCCTGCTGCGCGCGAACGGGCCGTTGATCGTCGGCCTGACCGTCGACCCGGCGCGCCTGGCGATGATCCGCGCCGCTCGCCTGAGCGCGCTGACCGACGAGTCGAACGGCGACTACGCCGACCTTGATCTGCTGCGCAAGGAGGTGCTGGAGGCCCGTCGCCTGTTCATCCGTCGCGGCTGGCCGATCATCGATGCCAGCCATCGTTCGATCGAGCAGACGGCGTCGATGATCATCGAGATGCTGCGCAAGCGGGCCGGCGAGGCGAACTAGAGGGTTTGGCGTCGCCGCCGTCCGGCCTCATCGGCTGTCCACCTAGAACCACAGGCGATGCAGGAAGAATGCCGCCAGGCCGATGGCGATCGTCGCCAGCAGGTTGCGCGTGACGATGCCGGCGGCGATGCTGCAGAGCGCGGCGACCAGGTACGGGTTGGCGGCGGAGAGTTGCCATTGGCCGTCGGGCAGCAGCACGGCAGGAACCGTGATCGCGGTGAGCACCGCCGGTGGGATGAAGCGCAGTGAGTCGCTCAGCCAGGCCGACAGGCTGATCCGTCCGGCGAGACCGAAGAGCAGGTAGCGGATGCCGAAGGTCACCGCGAACATGCCGGCGATCAGCCACAGCTCGTCGCCGCTCATCGTCCGGCGACCGCCGTTTGCGCCCGCAGCAGTCGCTGCGCCAGCATGCCGGAGGCGATGCCGGCGAAGGCCGCGACGAGGATCCCCAGCTTGTAGGGCATCGCCAGCGTCAGCAGCGAGGCGGCGCCGGCGGTGAGGACGCTGATCGCCACCGG
>JFAX01000012.1:34555-48214 GCA_000585015.1 Candidatus Accumulibacter adjunctus
CGCTGATCGCCACCGGCAGCGTGCGGACGAAGGGAATGATCATGCCGATGAAGGTCACCGGCATCGCCACGTCGAGCCCCCAGCCCTGGGCATCGGGAATGCGGTCGCCGAGCAGCAGTCCGGCGAAACAACACAGTTGCCAGTTGAGGTACATGGCGATCGACGAGCCAAGCTGGTACCAGTGCTTGCAGGGTGAGGCGTCGGCGCGCTGGAAGCGGTGCACGGTGACGGCGAAAGTCTCGTCGGTCAACCAGAAGGCAAGCGGGATGCGCCAGCGCTGCGGCAGGCTGCGCAGATGCGGCAGGAGGGTGGCGCTGTACAGCATGTGCCGCAGGTTCACGATCAGCGTCGTCAGGACGATGATCGCCACCGGCGTCTGCGCAGCGATGAGCCCGACGGCAATGAATTGCGACGAACCGGCGAAGACGAAGGCCGACATCGCGAGTGCGGCGGCGAACGACAGCCCGGAGGTCGCCGCGATGGCGCCGTAGATCAGTCCGAAGGGCAGCGCGCCAAGCAGCAGCGGCAAGGTGTCGCGGACGCCGGCGATGAATTCCTGCCGGCGCAGGGATGATGGCTCGCTCATTGGCCGCCTGGTGGTCCGGGTTCTCGTTGGGGACCCGGATCTTAAACCGAATGCCCGCCACCTTGCCGGCGCATCGGCGACCCGCAGGGCGGCGACCGCGCGGCTGGCCGGGCCGGGTCCACGCTGGCTCAGTGGCCGAGCGCCGCGCTCAGGGTGCGGATGTTGTGGCGCATCATGCCGAGGTAGCTGTCGCCTGGCGTACCGGGCGGCGACAGCGAGTCCGAGTACAGGGTGCCGCCGATGCGCGCCCCCGATTCGCGGCTGATGCGCTCGAGCAGGCGCGGGTCGCTGATGTTCTCGACGAAGATGGCCGGGATCTTCTCGCGGCGAATCTGCCGGATGATGGCCGCGACTTCGCCGGCCGACGGTTCGGCGTCGGTGCTGACTCCGACCGGGGCGATGAAGCGGATGCCGTAGGCGCGCCCGAAGTAGGCAAAGGCGTCGTGCGAGCTCACCACCTTGCGCTGCGTCGCCGGAACGGCGGCGAAGGCGCTGCGCGCCTCGCGCTCGAGCGTGGTCAGTTCCTCCTGCAGGCGGACGGCGTTGGCGGCGTAGGTGGCCCGGTTGGCCGGGTCGACGGTGGCCAGCGCCTGCGCGATGTTCGCCACGTAGCGGCCGCCGTTTGCCAGGTCCTGCCAGGCATGCGGGTCGACATCGTCGCCGTGCCGGTGGCCCTTGCCGCCCTCCGCATGCGCTTCGTGCAGCGCTTTCACGCCCTTGCTGGCAACGGCGAGCTGGCCACGATAGCCCGATGACTTGATCAGGCGGTCGATCCAGCCCTCGAAGCCGAGGCCGTTGACGATCACCAGGCGCGCGCGCGCCAGCGCCCGCGCGTCGCTCGGCGTCGGTTGATAGACGTGCGCGTCGGCGCCTGCGCCGACCAGCGTGTGCACCTCGACGAGTTCGCCGCCGACCTTCTGCGTCAGGTCGCCGAGGATGCTGAAGCTGGCGACCACCGGCAGCCTTTCCGCCGCACCGACGCTGCCGTGCAGGCCGCTGCCGATGCCCGACAGCAGCAGAACGCGCAACAGCCATCCCAGGGCAGCGCAGATGTTCCGCTTCATTCCGTTTCTCCTTGCGCGTTCAACGTTCGAAATGCCAGCCCGATCGCCAGCGGCTGGCCAGCGGTCCGAGCGGACCGAGGGCGAGCGACAGCAGGTAGGTCGCGCCGAGGGTGAGGACGATCGCCGGCCCCGCCGGCAGATCGGCGTGGTAGGACAGCAGCAATCCGGCGAGCGATCCGGCGAAACCGATGCCGCTGGCGATCAGCAGCAGCGGTCCGACGTTGCATACCCAGAGGCGGGCGGCTGCCGCCGGCAGGATCATGATGCCGACCGCCATCAGCGTACCGAGCGCGTGAAAACCGGCGACCAGGTTGAGCACCAGCAGGACCATGAAACCATAGTGCGCCAGCGGCGACATGCGGCTGATGCGCGCCAGGAAGGACGGGTCGCAAGCCTCGAGGACGAACAGGCGCAGGCCGACGGCGAGGGCGACGATCGACAGCGATGCGAAGGTGCCGAGCAGCAGCAGCGCCGGATCGTCGAGCGCCAGCACGCTGCCGAAGAGGACATGCAGCAGGTCGACGCTGCTGCCGCGCAGCGAGATCAGCAGCACGCCGGCCGACAGTGACAGCAGGTAGAAGGTGGCGAGGCTGGTGTCCTCCCTGATCACCGTGTTGCGCGCGACGCCGCCGGCGAGCAGGGCGACGGCGAGGCCGGCGGCGAGGCCGCCGAGGGTCATCGCCGGCAGCGACAGGCCGGCGACCAGATAACCGACCGCTGCGCCCGGCAGGATGGCATGCGACATCGCGTCGCCGGCCAGGCTCATGCGGCGCAGCATCAGGAAGACGCCGATCGGCGTCGCGCCGAGCGACAGCGCGAGGCAGCCGGCGAGTGCCCGGCGCATGAAGGCGAACTCGACGAAGGGCGAGAACGGCGGCAGGGTCGACAGGAAATCGCTCATGCCGCATCCCGGTCGAGGCGGCAGACGGCCGCCTGCGTGCCGTCGCCCTGTCCTTCAGCGAGTTGCCGGGCACGCTGCAGGTTGGCGGGGTTGAGGACGCTCGCCGTCTCGCCGCGCGCCACCAGTTCGCGCGCCAGCAGCAGCGTCTCCGGGTACTCCTGGCGAACGTGCGCGAGATCGTGCAGGACGGCGATCACCGTCCGCCCCTCGTCGTGCCACTGGCGAACCAGCGCCGCCAGGTCGCGGACGCTGGCCGCGTCGATCGCGCCATAGGGTTCGTCGAGCAGCACCAGCGGCGCATCCTGCAGCATGACGCGGGCGAACAGCGCGCGCTGCAACTGGCCACCGGAAAGGGCGCCGATCGGGCGCTTCTCGAGTCCGTGCAGGCCGACGCGCTCGATTGCCGCGTGCACCCGCCGCCGCTGCGCGCTGCCGAGGCCGAGAAAGGCGCCGATCTCGCGCCAGAGCCCCATGGCGACGAAATCATGGACGACGATCGGGAATGTCTGGTCGAGCGTCGCCTGTTGCGTCAGGTAGGCGATCTGGCGGCGGTCGAGCCCGTTCCGCTCGATGCTGCCCTGCAACGGTCGCAGCTCGCCGGCGATCGCCTTCAGCAGGGTTGACTTGCCGGCGCCATTCGGACCGACGATGGCGAGCAGGCTGCCAGTGGCAATTTCGCCCTGCAGGTGATGCACCGCCGGATGCCGGTTGTAGCCGAGCGTCAGGTTGTCGAAGCGCAGCAGCGCCGTACCCTGCGGGCGGGCGATGCGGCTCATGCCAGTGCCCAGAGGATGACGCTCCAGAGCAGGATCAACGCGCCGGCGGCCCACGCCAGGCGGGCGGCGGTGCTGGCGCAGAGAACCGGGTTGCCGGCTGGCAGGCGGCGGGACGGCGGTGCTGGGGGGCGGGGTGGCGACGACATGCTGGGCAGGGCTGGGTCTCTGTCATCCGGGCCATGTTGCGGAGGCCGAATCATGCCTCT
Organism: Candidatus Accumulibacter adjunctus; assembly: GCA_000585015.1. Taxonomy (GTDB): domain Bacteria; phylum Pseudomonadota; class Gammaproteobacteria; order Burkholderiales; family Rhodocyclaceae; genus Accumulibacter; species Accumulibacter adjunctus. Next base: position 38,089 of record JFAX01000012.1, read on the forward strand.
TTCGCGAGCCAAATGCAACAATGTTGCAAGAGAATGGTCGTTGCGGCCGGGCTGCCGCCGTCGCGCAGGGTACTGCGCGTCTGCCGGTCGTCGGCCGGGCGCCATGCCGTGGCCGGCGCCTTGCCGCCGGTTGCTGCGAAGCGGTCGTGCCTGCGTCAGCAGCGGCCGGTCGGGTTCCGCGTTCTGCCGTACAGCGGTTGGGCGGGGTGGCTTCCCGCGGCGAAAACGCTCAGCTGCGATGCCCGTCCGCCAGAATTAAGTATACTGTCACGGAAACCGTTCGAGGCCGCGGTAGAGCGAGGGGGGCATGCCGCTCCAGCGCCGGAAGGCGCGGGTGAAGGCGCTCTGCTCGGAAAAGCCGAGGAGGAAGGTGATCTCGGTGACCGACTTGGCGGGATCGTCGAGGTAGCGCCGCGCCAGTTCGTGGCGGGTCTCGTCGACGACGCCCTGGAAAGTCAGGCCGAGCGCCGCCAGCCTGCGCTGCAGGCTGCGCTGGCTGAGGCCGAGTGCGCGCGCCACTTCCTCCGCCGACGGCATGCCCGAGGTCAGGTGCTGCAGCACATGCGCCTTGCAGCGGCTGACGATGTCGTCGTCGAACAGCGCTGCAAGCTGTTCGCTGAGGATCGCATCGAAGGTGTTGGCGAGCGGGATGTTGGCCGAAGGCAAGGGCGCGTTGGCGACCTCGCTGGCGAGCACGAAACCGTCGAACGGTTGGCCGAAAGCGATCGGGCAGCCGAAGAAGGCCTGCCAGGGTTGCGGGTTGGCGGGTTCCGGCCGGCGCAGATCGACGCTGACCGGGCTCATCCGCTTGCCGGCATTGAGCCGGCACATGGCGATCAGGATCGACAGCGAGAAGTCGGTCAGCAGCGGGCCGACGGCGGCGTCGCCGCGCCCGTGATCGAAGCCGAGACGAACGCCGTCCTCCTCCTCGGAACAGCGGTAGGTGACCCGGCTGCCGAGAATGCGCGAGAAACGTTCGATCCGTTTCAGCCCGGTATGCAGCGTACGGCTCGACAGCCACGCGTAACCCATCGTACCGAGATTGGACGGATGCCAGCAGTCGGCGGCACGCAGGGCGAAGGCCTCGTCGCCGATCTGCGCGGTCGCCAGCTCGAAGCCGACATCCACCAGGTCGGAAGGCAGCCGCGCATGCACGTCGCGCAGTGCTTCACGGCGAATCCCCAGCGTCTTGCGGAACTGCTCCGGATCGATCCCGTGCTCCTCGAGCAGGCGCAGCATGACCAGCCAGAGCGTTGCCAGCGTGCTCCCCGATTCGTCCATGCTTCCCTGGTCCCATGCGATGGCTGTCGACGACGGCGGCAATGGTCATGCGATTGGCGCCGCGAGTCAAGCAGCCGCGCCGGCAGCCGCTTAGTCTTGCGCAGCGGTGCCAACGGAACGATCGCAGAGAGATCCGTTCGCCGGGTGTCTGAAAGGAGCGAGATCATCAAACGGAAAGGGACGGCAGGCGGCGGGTTTCGGTTGCGGGCACGGGCAATGAGCGGGTCGCCACCGGTCCGTCGCGACCCGACGACCGGCTTCCACCTGCGCAACGCCGGCCCGAGCGTGGTGGCGCGCCTGTTCGCCGCGGCAGACCGGGTAGCGGCATCGCTGTGCGCGATGTGGCTCGACCTAGACCGCTTCCGTCAGGTCAACGATTCCTTCGGCTACGCCGAGGCGGATGCCGTCATCGCCCTGATTGCCGGCCGCATCCGATCGGTCGCTGGTGAACGCGCGACGTTCCTGCGCATGGGCAGCGACGAGTTCGCCATCCTGCTGCCCGCGGTCGAGACGCCGGACGGCGAACGGATTGCCGGACGCCTGCTGGCGACGATCGATCAGCCGATACCGCTCGCTGGCATCCTGTTGCGGCCTTCGGTGAGCATCGGCATCACCTGGCGGCTTGCCGCCGATGACCCGCTCAGCCTGCTCGCACGCGCCGACCGCGCGATGGGCGAAGCCAAACGCCAAGGCGGCGATCGCTTCGTCGTCATGGCCGTCGAGCCGCCCGGAGTCGCGTCCGCAGCGCGGTCGGCAAGGCAGGATCTGGAGATCGAGAGTGTCCTGCACGCGTCACTGGCAACCGGCGATCTCGAGCTGCACTATCAGCCGATCGTTCGTCCGGACGGCAGCGTCGAGGCGGTCGAGGCGCTGATGCGCTGCGCCGTCGGCGGTCGCCAGGTGTCCCCGCTGCAGCTCGTCGCCGTCGCCGAGAAGACCGGTCTGATCGTCCGCATCGGCGAATGGATCCTGCTGCAGGGCGCGCGCTGCGCTGCCCGACTGCGCGCACAGGGCTGCCCGACGAAGGTCGCGATCAACATCTCGCGCCTGCAACTCTGTTCCGAGAGCTTCCTCAGCAACCTGCACGCGGCGCTGATCTGCGCCCGCCTGCCGGCCGACGCGATCGAACTCGAACTGACCGAGTCGTTGTTCGTCGACGCTTCGCCGGTCGTGCAGGCGAACCTGCGGGGCGCGCGCGAAGCCGGGGTCGGCCTGGCGATCGACGACTTCGGAACCGGCTACTCGAGCCTCGCGAACCTCAAGGACCTGCCGGCGACCAAGCTCAAGTTCGATCGTGCGTTCATCAACGAGCTGCCCGAAGACCGTCGCGCCTTCGCCATCCTGAGCGCGATCACGCGCCTCGCCGGTGAGCTGGGAATGGTCGTCGTCGCCGAAGGGGTCGAGACCGCTGCACAACTTGCCGCCTGCGAGGCGGCGCGGGTGGATGCGACGCAGGGTTTCCTGCACGCGAAGCCGATGTCGGAAGATGCGTTGTCACAGTGGATGGAAACGAGGAAGTCCCGCTGATGGCGCAGCGTTCACCCGGCCCGGCGGCCGTGGAAGCCGCGCTCGAAGAAAACCTGCGGGCGATCGACATTCCGCCACGACCGTTGATCCTCGACCGCATCCGCGACGAGATGATGCAGGACGAACCCTGTCTGCGTCGTGTCGGGCAACTGATCAATGCCGACGTCGGCCTGGCCGCCGGCCTCATCAAGACCGCCGGTTCGCCTTCCTTCGGCCTGCGCACGCGCGTGCGCTCGGTTGCCGATGCGCTCATGCTGCTCGGCCTCGACGTGACGAGCCGGGCGGTTGCCGCGATCAACCTGCGACGCGCCTTCCCCAACAGCGGTCACTACGTCCGCTTCTGGGACGCGTCGGCGCGCATCGCCGCGCTCTCCGGCTGGCTGGCGCAGGAAGTCAGCCTGCCCGGTCTGCATGCTGCCGATGCCTACACCTTCGGCCTCTTCCGCGACTGCGGGATCGTCATCCTGCTGCGCCGGCTGCCCACCTACATGCAGACCCTGGCGCGCGCGAACGGCGACGCCGAACGCTCGTTCACCGCTGTCGAGCGCGCAGAACATCCGACCGACCACGCGGTCATCGGTGGCCTGATGGCGGTCGACTGGTGGCTACCCGATGAGCTCTGCCAGGCGATCCGGCATCATCACGACCGGGCGGCGCTGGCTTCGCTCGAACCCGACCTGCCGCCACCGAGCCGTCGCCTGATCGCCGTTAGCCAGACCGCCGAACACCTCCTGCAGCAACTCAGCGGCGCGAGTCGGACACAGGAGTGGGCAAAGCTCGGAGAAGTCTCCCTGCCGCTGCTCGGCATCGACGAGAAAGACCTGCGTCAGCTGCATTCCGGCGCAACGGCGATCATCCAGACCGCCACCTGAAATTCGGTGACGAAATTCGGTGACAGTATATTCAATAAAACTGCTGGCGGGATGAGAAAAGTATACTGTCACCGTAATGATTCTGGGGTATCGTCGTCCGGTACCTGCTGCCGGGATGCTTGGCGGAGGAACGCCATCTGCTCGCGGTAGCGGGCGCAGCCGGAACAGAGCAAGGTGTGCAGGCGCAGCGCCAGGCGGTCGCCGGCGGCGAGATCGCGGTCCATCTCTTCCGACATCAGTCGTGTCGCCTGTTTGCAGTTCATCATGCCGCGAGCCCTCCGCTGCCGGCAAACCAGCGCTGGTCGAGGCACAGGCGCAGCCCCATGCGCGCCCGGTGCAGAACGACCCAGCAGTTGTTGCTGCTCATCGACAGCTCGGCGCAGATCTCGTCGGTTTCGAGGCCGAGCATTTCGCGCATCATGAAGACGCGCGCGGTTCCCGGTGGCAGCCGGTTCATGCAGGCGTCGAAGACCGCCCAGAAGCTGCGGTTCTCGAAGCTGCGCTCCGGGTCGCCCCAGTCGGAGGGGCGCGTGTCGCGCTGCCAGTGCCCGTTGCTCTGGAAGAGCGGGTCGAAGTCGGCGTCGTCGATCTCGCCCAGCGGGTCTTCGTAGGTCGGTTCACGCACCCGTCGGCGGATGATGTCCACGATCTTGTTCTTCAGGATCGAGAACACCCAGGTCTTCAAGCGGGCGCGCTCGCCAAAGCGGTCGGCTCCCTGCAGGGCGGCCAGCATGGCTTCCTGCACCGCGTCCTCGGCACTCGCCTGGTCGCGCAACTGCAGCGTCGCGAAGCGCAGCATCTCGCGCCGCAAGCCGGCAAGCTCGGTGGCGATGTCGGCCGCCTGTGGTGGCAGCCGGCGCTGGGCGGTCGAGGTCGGACTCACGTCGGGGTCGGTGCTGGATTTCATCTTCCTGGTCGGCGGGTGGTCAACGGCAGCGATGGCAGGCCTGCGGTGTCCGCGAGCCTGGCGGCAAGCGATCGCCTGCTCCGGCCCGTGTGCGACGCAGCCGCTGCCCGAGCATCCTCGGCCGGCGCCGCGAACAATCCGACGCGCAGTGTACATCCTGACTGCGACCGGGAACAGCCCGCGCAGTCAAGGACTTCTCGTTTCCGAAGCGGCAGGGTATAGTCGGCCGCGTTCCCAGACGCCCGCACACCCCGGAAGACCGCTGATGTTCCGTACCCTTGCCCGACCCGAGGTCCTCGTCACCACTCTGGCTGCCGCCGGCATCCTGATGGTGACGATGGGCGCCCGGCAGTCGCTCGGGCTCTTCGTCAGTCCGCTCAACTCCGCGACCGGTCTTGGCATCGCCACCATCAGCCTGGCGCTGGCGGTCGGGCAATTCACCTGGGGCGCGATCCAGCCGCTGGCCGGCGCCGTCGCCGACCGCTACGGGCCGCGCATGGTGCTGGTCGGCGGCCTGCTGCTGCTCGCCCTGGGCAGCGCGATGACGCCGTTCATGGACTCGGGTCCGGGCCTGATCGTCTCGCTCGGCTTGCTCTCGGCCATCGGCTCCGGTGCCGGCAGCTTCTCGGTGCTCATCGGCGCGGCGGCGCAGCGCCTGCCGCTCGAGTCGCGCGCCGCCGCTTCCGGAGTCATCAACGCCGGTGGGTCTTTCGGCCAGTTCGTCTTCGCACCGATTCTGCAGAAGCTGATCCAGAGCATCGGCTGGATCGGCGCGATGTGGTCGCTGGCGCTGATGACGCTCGCCGCCTTGCCGCTGATCGGCCGGCTGGCGGGATCGAAGGAGGCACCTGCGGCGCATCGTGCCGACGCCGGCAACGGGTTGCGGGCCGCGATCGGCGACGCCCTGCGCGACCGCAGTTACCTGCTGCTGCATGTCGGCTTCTTCACCTGCGGCTTCCACATCGCCTTCCTCGTCACCCATCTGCCGGGCGAGGTCGATCTGTGCGGCCTGCCGCCGGCGGTCGCCAGCTGGTCGCTGGCGATCATCGGGCTGGCGAACATTTTCGGCAGCCTTTACGCCGGTTCGTGTGTCGCGCGCTACCGCAGCAAGTACGTCCTCGCGGTCATGTACGGTTCGCGCGCGCTGCTCATTGCCGGCTACCTGCTGCTGCCGCGCAGCGAGACGACGTTCTACCTCTTCGCCGCCGGCCTCGGTTTCACCTGGCTGGCGACCGTGCCGCCGACGGCCGCCATCGTCGGCAAGCTGTTCGGCGTGCGTTATCTCGCCACCCTGTTCGGGCTGACCCTGCTCTCGCACCAGATCGGTGGCTTCCTCGGCGCCTGGCTCGGCGGGCTGGCGATCACCCGCCTTGGCGATTACACGTGGATGTGGTACGCGGACATGGCGCTGGCTGCATTCGCCGCGATCGTCAACCTGCCGATTCGTGAAGCACGGCCACAGCAGGCCGCGGTGCCCGCCTGAGGGGCAAGGCACGGGATGAGGCTGCGGCGCAGACGCCTGCTGGCAGGGCTGGCGGTCTTCCTGTCCATGCTGGCGGTGGTCGCTTCCACCGCTGTGCTGCTGCTCGTCGGCGAGCCCGCCGGCGGTGCTGGCGATGACGCCCTCGCGGGCCGGCTGCTCAGGCTGATACCGGTGGTCCTGATCGCCTCGGGAGTGGGCTGCTGGCTGTCGTCCAAACTCGAGACGCTGTACGTCCAGGCGCCACTGCGCATGGCGGAACAGCTCGCGGCAACGCTGCCGCATGCCGGCCTGCGGGTTGGTCGCTACGAGGCGCCCGAAGTCGAGCAACTGGCGCAGGTCGTCAATCAGCTGCTCGCCCAGCGCGAGGCGGACCGCAGCGAGGTCGCCGAGCACTTCCGCGCCACACAGGCCTCGCTCGAGGAGGAACGGGGCCGCTTGAGTGCGCTGATGGCCGACCTCAGCCAGAGTGTCGTCGTCTGCAACCTGGATGGTCGCGTGCTGCTCTACAACCAACGCGCAAAGCAGGAGCTCTCGACCGGACCGGCCGGCGACAGGACCGAGTTGCTCGGTCTGGGACGTTCGATTCATGCCGTTCTCGACCGCGCGGTCATCGGCTATGCCATAGCCCGTTTGCAGCAGGCCAGTGCTGCGGCGGACTCCGGGCATGCCCCGGGCGTCGTCGGCTCGACGCACTTCGTCACCGGGACTGCCAGCGGCCGCTTGCTGCGTGCCCACATGTCCCCGGTCCTGGGGCAGAGGGGTCGGCATCATGCCGACGGCGGTGTGCTGACGATGACCGGATTCGTGCTCGTTCTCGATGACGTGACCACGACCAACGAGCGACATACGCGGCGGGACGCGGTCATCCAGTCGCTGATCGAGGGGTGCCGCGGGCCGCTCGGCAGTGTGCGCGCGGCCGCCGAGATGCTCTGCGATTTCCCGGACATGTCGAGCGAGCAGAAGGACCGCTTCACGCTGGCGATCCGCGACGAAGCCACGGCGCTGTCGGCGCAGTTCGACAAGGCGGCGCGGGCGTTCTCGAGCGACCTGCGCGAGCGCTGGGTGCTGGAGGAGATCAACGGTGCCGAGATCCTGCTGGCGACCGCTGGCAGCATCCAGGAGAAAGGCGGCGGCGGTCGGCCTCCGCTCGCCGTCAAGACCGAGCACGTCGAAAAGGGGCTCTGGCTGCGCGTGGACAGTTTTGCCTTGCTGCAGGCGCTGCGTCATCTGGCGCTCCGCCTGCAGGACGACTACGGGATTCGTGAAGTCCGCCTGTCGCTGACGCGCAGCGGACATCTGGCCCAACTCGACCTGTCGTGGCAGGGCGGCTTCATGAACAACGAAACGGCGATGAGCTGGTTGCAGGATCCGATGAACGTTCCCGGCAAGTCATCCTCGCTGAGTGTGACCGACGTCGTCGAGCGCTGCAACGGCGACATCTGGTTCCAGCGCGAACGCGTCTCGCATCGCGCCTTCTTCAGGACCGTACTGCCGATGGCGGCGGCACCCGGCAACCTGCCCATGCCGATGCCCGTGGCAACGGCTGACGAGCGTCCCGAGTTCTATGACTTCGACCTGTTCGGCTGGTCGGCGAGCGGCCATGAACTCGACGACCGGCCGCTCAGCGAACTCGCTTACACGGTTTTCGATACCGAGACGACCGGCCTGCATCCCGCCGAAGGCGACGAGATCATCCAGATCGGCGCGACGCGAATCGTCAACGGCCGTCTCCTGCGGCATGAGTGCTTCGACCAACTGGTCAAGCCCCAGGTCCGCCTGTCACCGGGATCGATCGAGGTGCACGGCCTGACGCGCGAACTGCTCGCCGGTCAGCCGGGCATCGATGTCATCTTGCCCCGCTTCCATGCCTTCTGTGCCGATACCGTCCTGGTCGGCCACAACGCGGCTTTCGACATGCGCTTCCTGCAGCTCCAGGAGAAGCGGACTGGCGTGCGTTTCGAGCAACCGGTGCTCGATACCCTGCTGCTCTCCTCGGTCCTGCACCCGAACCAGGCAACGCACCAGCTCGAAGCGATCGCCGAACGCCTGGCGGTGCCGGTTCTAGGACGGCATACGGCGCTCGGCGACGCGATGGTGACCGCCGAGGTCTTCCTGAAAATGCTGCCGCTGCTCGCCGAGATCGGGGTCAGGACCCTGCGTCAGGCGCGCGAAGCCAGCCAGACGAGCTACCTGGCGCGGGTCAGGTACTGAGGCGAAGAGCAGGAGGCGCCGACGCGGCTGCATGGCGGCTTCCTTGGCGCCCGGCTCGGCTGCCCTGTCGTCCCGTGCGCCGTCAAGCCTGCAGCGCAGCCGTCAGCGAGGCGACATCCGCGGCCGATTCGCGCAGGATGTCGCGCAGCGTCTCTTCGCCGACGAGCAGGTCGATCGACGCCGCCATTCCTTCGCGCGGGCAGCCGTCGAGGTCGCGCAGCGGGCTCTCGACCGGCGCCAGTTCGTCGGCGAGCAGCAGCGTATCACCCAGCGTCGTCGGCGGCATGGCGAGAAAGCCCTGCCAGCAGACCTCGATGGCGTCGACGATCGGCTGCGGCACCGCCAGCGCCTTGAGCACCGCCCGTCCGACCTCGGCCTCGCCGCTCTCGCTCCAGGCGGGAAAATCCTCGTCGAGCAGACCCGGATGGTCGCGCGTGCGCGACACCAGGTAGAAGGCGCCGACTTCGTGCACGATGCCGGCGAAGAGCGCCGTCTCCGGGTCGAGCCGGGTGACGCGGCGGGCGATGACCTGCGCCAGCGCGGCGACATGGGCGGTGTGTTGCCACAGCCGGTCGGCCAGTTCGCGGTCTCTTGCCGTCGCCGGTGCCGCCAGCTGCCGGCTGACGACGGCGCTGGCCAGCGCACGCAGATAGCGGAAGCCGAGCCGCAGGACCGCCGTGCGCACGTCGGTGATCGGCCGCCCGGAGCGGTTGCAGACGGTCGAGTTGGCGACGGCGACGACCTTCGCCGCCAGCAGCGGTTCGGCCTGCACCAGTCGCGCCGCGTGGTCGAGCGGGCAGTCGGGATCGTCGAGCGCGCGCTTGAGTTTCAGCGCCACGACGGCGCTGGTCGGGAAGCTGACCTCGCCGCGTTCGATCTCGGCGGCGATCTTCTTCAGGATTTCGTAACGTTCCACAGTCCTTCTCCCGGGTTCTGGCGGGTCGGCTGGGCGGCGCTCAGCGATCACCGGCAAGCAGCGCCGGGGCGATCTGCGACAGCGGCAGCACCTGCTCGACTCCGCCCAGCCTGATCGCCTCGCGCGGCATGCCGAAGACGACGCACGAGGCTTCGTCCTGGGCGATCGTCGCCGCGCCGGCGTCACGCATCTCCTTCAGACCGCGGGCGCCGTCGTCGCCCATGCCGGTCATGATCACGCCGACGGCGTTGCGGCCGGCAGAGCGGGCGACCGAACGGAAGAGGACATCGACCGACGGCCGGTGCCGATTGACCGGTGGCCCATCGACGATCTCGACATGGTACTGGGCGCCGTTGCGCTTGAGCAGCATGTGCCGGCCGCCGGGGGCGATCAGCGCACGTCCCGGCAGCACGCGATCGTTGGCACGTGCCTCGCGCACCTCGATCGCCGCCAGCGAGTCGAGTCGCTCGGCGAACATCGCCGTGAAGCGCTCGGGCATGTGCTGTACGACGACGATTCCCGGAACGGTTTTCGGCAGGCTGGTCAGGATCGCCTCGAGCGCCTGCGTGCCGCCGGTCGAAGTGCCGATGGCGATCACGCGGTCGGTCGTCTGCAGCACCGGCATCGTGCCGGCGGGCAGGATGACGTCGGCACGGTGGAGTGTCTGTCCTGCCGCGAGCGCGGTCGTCGTGCCCAGCGCTGGGCCGCTCGCGGCGGCCGCGCCGCGCAGCATGCCGACGTTGGCGCGGGCGGCGGCACGCACGGCGGCGACGACATCGTCCGAAGAATCCTCGAGAAATGCCTTCAGCCCGAGTTTCGGTTTGCCGATGACGCTGAACGCGCCGGCCGCCAGCGCCTGCGCCAGCGCCTCGCTGCCGGTGGTCGCCAGCGACGAGCAGATGATCACCGGCGTCGGGCGCTCGGCCATC
>JFAX01000012.1:48354-54034 GCA_000585015.1 Candidatus Accumulibacter adjunctus
CGTCGGGCGCTCGGCCATCAGCGCGCGCAGGAACGAGAGACCGTCCATGCGCGGCATCTCGATGTCGAGAATGATCACGTCCGGCCAGCTCCGGCGCATCTTCTCCATCGCGAACAGCGGATCGGCGGCGGTGGCGACGAGTTCGATATCCTTCTCCCGGGCGACCGCCATCGCCACCGCCTGGCGGACGACTGCCGAATCGTCGACCACCAGCAGGCGAATCCTCGCGCCCGGAACCGTCCCCGGCGTCGCCATCAACCGGGCTTCCGGTAGATCGTCGGCCGCACCGTCCGCAGTCCGTCGGTGAGACCATTCAGCGACTCCGCGTGGCCGACGATGAAATGGCCGCCCGGCTTGAGACAGGGCAGCATGTTGCCGATCACCCGGCGTTTCGTCTCGACGTCGAAGTAGATCATCACGTTGCGCAGGAAGATGACGTCGAAATGGCCGACGCCGCTGATCGGCTGCGTCAGGTTCACCTGTGCGAAGCTGACGCGCTGCCGCAGCGTGCTGTCGATCAGCAGTTTGCCTTCCTGCGCGCGGACGCCCTTCAGGCAATACTTGCGCAGGCAGGCCGGCGGGATTCCCGAAATGCGCTCCTGCGAGTATACGCCGGCTCTTGCCTTGGCCAGCACGGTCAGGCTGATGTCGGAGCCGAACACCTCCCACGGCCGCTGCAGGCAGTGCTCGGCGAGTACCATCGCCATCGAGTAGGCTTCCTCGCCGCTCGAACTCGCCCCGCTCCAGATGCGGAAGGGGCCGCCCGCACCGGCTTCCTGGCGCAGCAGGTCGCGCAGGAAATCGAAGTGCTGCGGTTCGCGGAAGAAGTAGGTCTCGTTGGTCGTCAGCAGGTCGACCATCTTCTGCACTTCATCCGGATCGTTGCCCGAGGACAGCAGCCGGTAGTACTCGCTGTAGCTGGCGAGACCGTGGTGCTCGAGGCGGCGGCCGAGGCGGCCGACAAGGAGGACGCGCTTGGCATCGGAGAGGCTGATGCCGGCAAGCCGGTAGATCAGTCGCTGGAAGAGGGCGAACTCGTTGTCGCTGATGGTTGGTCGCGAGCTGTCCATGGCCGCTCAGAAGAGCTCGATGTCCGTCTTCTTCGGCGCGACGACCAGCGTGCTGGCGTAGGACCGCTCGGCTTCGACGATGCTCTGGCTGGTCTGCCCGCGCTTGCAGAAGACATCGCCGGTCTGCGGGTCGAGGATGACCTTGCGCGACCACGGGCCCATCAGGTCGGAGGCCAGCAGGCTGATGCCCTCGCGCGCCAGCCAGTCGCGCGCGAACTCGGCGTTGCGCTCGCCGATGCTGACGCCGCTGAGCGACGAAATGACGTTGCCGCCACCAAAGGCCTTGCCCTGCAGGCGCTGCTTGCGTGCGCCGCGGCCGAGCATGCCGTTCATCAGCGCTTCCATGCAGAAGTTGCCGCAGAGCAGGACGTCGAGATCCTGATTCGCCGAACGCTCGTAGCGCGGCAGCATGAAATGGTTGAGGCCGCCGATGCGCAGCGCCGGATCCCAGAGGCAGACCGCCACGCACGAGCCGAGCAGCGTCGCCAGCGGTCGCTCGCTTTCGATTGCCCAGCCGCCGGGATTGACGTTGCGCGCCAGCCTTTCGAGATCGCGCGGGCTGCTCACGGGCGCTCCTGCGGTCGTTCCGGCGCCGATGCCGCGGCCGGCGCGGCCGTGCGGAGCGTCGTCACGTCGTCGTATACGGCGGCGATCTGGCCGTGCTCCGGGCAATAGGCGGTGACCCGGTAATGGCGATCGAGATCGGCATGATAGTCGTCGAACTGGCCGCAGTCGCCGTCGAGGGCGACTGCCGCAAAGCGCTCGAGCCAACGGCTGTCGATCTCCCCGAACACGGCGCTGGCGCAGCGACCGATGATCCGCGACCGCTCGAGGCCGCTGATCGCCTCGAAGGCGACGTTGACCTCGAGAAAGCGGTAGTCGCAGGGCTTGCCGGCAGCGTCGAGGACGATCTCGTGCAGTGCAAAGCCGGAAGTCAGTGATTCGAAGAGGCGGCGCAAGCGCCATTCGCCTGCGAAGCGTCCGGATTCGTCGCCGCTCGCACCGCCGCTGGCCGCGCGCTGTGCCGCTGGGTGCTGGATCGTCAGTACCAGGTATTGCGTCGAAGCGCTTTTCGCACGGCCGGCGAAGGGCGTCAGCGACCAGTTCCAGCGTTCCAGCTCGCCGCCGTGTCCGGGTTGCGGGCGGCCTGGCAGAGCCATCCCCGCGCGCGCGACTCGCGCATCGCGGACCTGGCGAAACACCGCTTCGCTGGCGGCGTGCGGGAAGAGTTCGAAGTAGCCGCGTCCGGGAAAGAACGCCGCCGGTCTGCCGATGGCGCTGGCGTAGGCGGGGCTGACGCGGACGAAGGAAAAGTCGGCGTCGAGCACGGCGACAGCGACACCGGCCTGCTCGAGGACGGTCGCCCAGGGCGAGCGCGAGTCGATACCGGCGACGAGTTGCCGTTCGATCGGAGCACTGCTGGTGGCGTTCATGTTCGCGTGTTCACTCGAAATGGGCCAGCGTGGCTGCTACAGGGCCGCTTGCGCCGCGCGCTCGTCGATGCGGAAGAAACTCATCAGCTCCTGCAACTGCACCGCGTCGCCGCCCATCGCCGCAGCCGTCGCAGCGAGTTCCTCGGCGGCAGCGGCGTTCTGCTGCGTTGCCTGATTGAGTTGCCGCATGGCGCCGTTGATCTGGGCGACGCTCGCGTCCTGCTGGTGGCTCGTCGCCGCGATCTGCTGCACGAGGCCGGATGTCTGCCTGATCGATGGCAGCATCGCCGTCAGCAGCGAGCCGGCGCGTTCGGCGAGATTCACCGAATTCCTGGCGACGCCGCCGATCTCCTGCGCAGCGATCTGGCTGCGTTCGGCGAGCTTGCGGACTTCGGCGGCGACGACGGCGAAGCCCTTGCCGTGTTCGCCGGCGCGCGCCGCCTCGATCGCGGCGTTGAGTGCCAGCAGGTTGGTCTGGTAGGCGATGTCGTCGACGATGCCGATCTTCTCGGCGATGCGTTTCATCGCGTCGACGGTGCTGCCCACCGCTGCGCCGCCTTCCTCGGCTTCGGTCGCGGCCTGCCTCGCCATGCCGTCGGTGACACGGGCGTTGTCGGTGTTGCGCGCGATCGACGCGCCCATCTCCTCCATGCTGGCGTTCGTCTCCTCGACCGATGCCGCCTGCTCGCTGGCCGACTGTGACAGCGACTGAGCGGTCGCCGAGACCTGGCCGGTGGCATTGCCGAGGTTGTCGGCAGCCGCCAGGACGTCGCCAATGATCTCTCGCAGCCGGGCGACCATGGTCTGCATCGCTCGCATCAGCTGGCTGACCTCGTTGTCCCCTTGCGCCTCGAGCCGCACCAACAGGTCGCCTTCCGACAGTCGCTGCGCGGCGGCGGCGGCGGCGCGCAGCGGCCGCACGACGAGGCGATTGATCAGCAGCAGCAGGATACCCGACAAGGCCAGCGAGAGAAGCAGCGTGGCGCCGATCATCAGTTTGCGCACCTTGTCGGCGAGGCTGAACAGCTCGTCGGTATAGACGCCCGCGCCGACGATCCATTGCCAGTCAGCGAATTCGTTGAAGACGACGATCTTGTTGCGCGGCGATGTTTCACCGGCCTCCTTGTTGATCCACGGGTAGACGATCTCGCCGTTGCGCTTGTCGAGGATCTCCTGGATGAAGCGGCGGCCGTCGCTGTCGGTCGCCGCGGCGATGTTCTTGCCTTCCTGCGCCGGATGGATCGCCAGCGTTCCCGCCGTTTCGCCCGGTCGAGCGTCGAGGACGTACACGTAGCCGGTGTCGCCGAGCTTGATCTTGCGGATCGCGTTCTTGAGCTGGTCGAGCGAGGCCGTCATGTTCATGCCAACGAAGAGGACACCGACGACCCGCCCCTGCCCGTCTTTCACGGGCTGGTACGCCGTCATGTAGGGGCGACCGAACAATGTCACCTTGCCGATAAAGTCCTGTCCGGCGATCAACCTGGTGTAAGCGGGATGGTCCTTGCCGAGCCGGGTGCCAGTCGCGCGCGCCCCCTTGTCGCTCGTCAGCGAAGTCGAAATGCGCAGAAAGTCATCCCCATCGCGAACAAAAATCGTCGCGACGCCGCTGCCGCCGCGTGTTGCTGCGACGACCGCGTCAACCTCGGCCGTGCGTCCGTTGAGCAGCTTGTCGGCGACGCGCAGTTCCGGTGTCCTGGCGGCGGACTCGCTCAAGGTGAAGCTGCCGGGAAGGGCGGCGGCCAACTGGCTCACCCAACTCTCGGCCTGTTCGCGCAGCAGCGCATCGGTCTGCGCCAGCATGTTCAGAATGATCTTGTTCGTCTCGTGCAGCCTTTGCGTCTCGACTTGCCGATTGATCGAGGCGACGTAAGACGAAACGAACCAGCCGAAACCGCCGAGCAGCAGCACCGTGCTGACGACGACCAGGGCGGCGATCTGCAGACGAAGCGATCGGTTCAGGATGGTGAGCATGTCAATCCCCTACGTGAAGCAGCGTCCCAGGCACGCAAAGCACGCCAGCGCCGCGGTGGATACGGATCTTGAGGTGGTGCAAAATGGTGAGGTCTCCGCGACGTGAGGAATGAAGCTGCTGCGGGAAAGCCGGGACGAGTGATTCAGGAGCTTGTGGCGCACACCGGTGTTGCCGCAAATGGCACTGGTCATTTGTATCCGAAGTGATACAGTGCGGGCCATGAACACCTTCCTCAGGTCGGACGAATTCGATACATGGCTCGCCGGCCTCAAGGATCACGTGGGCAAGGCGATCATCGCCAAGCGCATTCGTGCCGCCGAGGCCGGTCGCTTTGGCGATTGCGAGTCGGTCGGCGAAGAGGTATCGGAGATGAGGATTCATTTCGGCCTCGGCTATCGCGCCCATTTCACGCGACGTGGCGAAGTGGTTTTTCTGTTGTTGCTGGGTGGCGACAAATCGACCCAGAACCGTGACATCAAGCGTGCCAGGGAAATGGCGCGCGAATTGCCGAAGGAGTGAGCCATGACGCGTTTTGCCCCCTTTGACGCCGCCGACTACCTGGACAGCGAAGAAAGCATCGCGGCCTACCTGTCCGCCATGCTGGAAGAAGACGACCCGGAAATGTTCCTGGTCGCCATCAAGGACCTCGCCCGGGCCCGTGGCATGACGCAATTGGCCAGGGACACCGGCATGGGCCGCGAGAGTCTCTACAAGGCCTTGGCGCCCGGCGCCAAGCCGCGCTACGACACGATCCTGAAGGTGGTGCGGGCACTGGGGGTGACGCTGCGCGCAACGCCTACGCCGCCCTAGGTCGGTGGTGCTGGCCCCAGCGAAAGAGCCGTTCACGATTCCTCCCCAGAGCCTCGGGCGCCAGCGCGCGCCGTCCCCCCGAGAACCTTCCAGTCATGCGCCCGGCCGCTTCCCGCCGCAAGGCAGAAAGTCGGCTCTGGTGACACTGCGCTGAGCATTACGCTGCGACTCCGGCCGCCTGCCGAGCGAGTGGGTTGATCGGTCCGCCGGCCGTGCGATTGAGGGCGATCTGGGTCATCGAGGGTTGCTCAGAAGCGTTCGAAATCGTGTTCGGCAGGGGCTACGCGGGCGACCCGTGCCGCTGCCGTGGGACGAGCGGGCGGCGCCGCGGTGCGCGGCGCGCGCGTGGCGGCGGTCCTGCGTGCGGCTGCTGGCGAGCGGGCGGCGTCGGCGAG
>JFAX01000012.1:54900-56532 GCA_000585015.1 Candidatus Accumulibacter adjunctus
CGGCCTCGCCGCTGTCGCCGGCCTGGCGGGCGGCGGTCGACGCCATGCCGTCGGTGAGCTTCGCGTTCTCGGTATTCTCGACGATCGAGGCGCTCATCTCTTCCATGCTGGCGGTCGTTTGTTCGACCGAAGCGGCTTGCTGGCTGGCCGATTGCGCGAGCGACTGTGCGGTCGCCGAAACCTGTCCGGAGGCGTTCGACAGGTTGTCGGCAGCGCTGCGAACCTTGCCGATCATCTCTCGCAGCTTGTCGATCATCCCTTTGATTGCATGGGCCATGCTCTCCGTGTCGTCAACCCTGGTCTCGATGCTGACCGACAGATCTCCGGCGGACAGTCGGCGCATGATCTCGCGCACGTACGCGGGCTCCCCGCCCAGGCGGCGGATCAGCCTGCGAATCATTACGCCGCTCATCACCAAGGTCGCGACAATCGCAAGAGCGGCCACGCAGAGCGTGACGATCAGCGTCCGTCGACCGGCGGTCTCGCGCTCGGCAAGCAGGGCCTCGAAATCTCGATCCATTTCGCTTGCCACGTCGTTGATCCGATCGATGCGCGTTGTCGAAGCCTGGAACCAGAGAGCTGGATCCACGTTCAGCGCGCTCTGCAGCCCGCTCTCCTGCGCGACCTTGCGCAGTCGCGCGACTTGGTCGACATCGCTTCCCTGGACCATCGCCTCGTAGGTGCTGGTGGTCTTCGCCGGCGCGTACGTTCTGAACGCTTGCAGGTAGATTTCGTGGCCAGCCAGGATGCCGATGAACCGGCGGTAGGAGTCCAGATCGAAGGTGTTCGCCACAAAGGCGGCGTTCAAGGTTGCGCGTTCGCGCCCGGCATACTCCTTGGCATTGGCCAGCATGAGATAGGCGGTGGCTTCTCGGGCAAGTTGTGCGTCCTTGGCTACCTTGGCGACAGAACTGATGACCTCGAGGCCGGCGGCGATCGCCTCGGTGTAGCGAGCGATGGCCTCTCCCGGCTTGATCGCCAGGCCATCGACGTGCTGGCGTGTTTCGCGCAAGGCAGCCGCGATGTCGATCGCCGCCTTCGCCACCGCGCCCAGTGAGTCACCGATCGCGGCGTTCGTGCCGATACCCCGGGCCCGCGTCCGCAGCTGCTCCAGCTTGGTGTCGGTCAATTGCCGTTGGGCAGTGAGTTCCTGCCTGAAGCGCTCGCCACGACTGGCGAGAAAACCCGCCGACAGGCCGCGCTCCTTCTGTTGCTCGTGGACGAGATGGCTGCTGGCAACGGCGATCTCGACCGTCGTCCGGGAGTGCCGTGCGGCATCCATGTCAGCGAGCGAACTGCGGACCGACAGCGCTGCATGGAGGACCAGGGCAGTGATGGGCAACGCCAGGATCAGCAGCAACTGCGTGCGCGTCGTCATGCCGAAGGAGGCCTTGTCAGGTCTGGTCATGGGGTCAGGGACAGTGGGCGAGGTTGGAAAGGGGGGACCGAGCGAGCCGGCGCAGGATCAGGCACCAGGCGACGTGGGCGAGCGGGCCGGCGCTGCGGTTCCGTTCGCGTCGGGACCCGCCACCTGCGCCAGCAGCGCGATTTCGTCGACCGACAGCACCCGGACGATGTTGAGGATGATGACGAAGCTGCCGGCGACCTTGCCCATTCCCTGGATGAAGTCGG
>JFAX01000012.1:57691-61647 GCA_000585015.1 Candidatus Accumulibacter adjunctus
ACGGCCTCGCCGCTGTCGCCGGCCTGCCGCGCCGCGTTCGACGCCATGCCGTCGGTGAGCTTGGCGTTCTCGGTGTTCTGAACGATCGAGGCGCTCATCTCTTTTATTCCAGCAGTGCTTTCCTCGACCGACGCCGCCTGCTCGCTGGCCGACTGCGACAGCGACTGCGCGGTCGCCGAGACCTGGCCCGAGGCGTTGGAGAGGTTGTCGGCAGCGGTGCGGACCTCGCCGATGATCGCACCAAGCCTGTCCTGCATTTCTGCCAGCGCGGCGAGCAGGCTCGATCGATCGCCACTCTTGAGGGAGATGTTGACACCCAGCTTTCCACTCCCGAATGCCCGTACGGCGCTGAGTGCGGTCGCCGGTTCACCACCGAGGACTCGGAAAACGTCGCGACCAATCCAGAACAGAGCGGCGCAGGCCAACAAGGTGGCCAGCGCACCGATGACGAGCAGCGTGTAAAGTCCTGTTCGAGCAGTCTGATCGGCCGCGACCCTGGCTTGTCCGTTGCGTTTGATCTGGGCTTCGACCAGCTTGTTGAGCGACTTGACTGTCGCCGCACCCGACTGAAGGATTGTTCGCGCGCGAAATTCCTTGGCCTCCTCGATCTTTCCTTCCTGCATCAAGCTGAGCCACTTCGGGCGATCGGCCTGGTAAGGCGCATACGCCGAGCGGAACTCGACGACCAAGCGGCGGGATTCCTCGTCACGCGCGACCTTCTCGAATCGGCTCACCGCCTGGTCGAGTTGCCGGAACTGTTCCGGGCTTTCGTTGATGATTCTCTCGCGCGCAGCCGGGTCGGTGGTGCCGACGTACTGCGATATGCCGAAGCGAAGCTTCCACATGGCGTCCTGTGCCGACGCGAGTGCTGCGGTTCCCTCGACACCACTTTCGTGGGAATCGTCCAGGGCTGTGCGGAGCTGCGACTGCAGGTACCAGGATGTCGCACTGTTCGCCAAGCCAAGAACGGCGACGAGCAGGGCGACGATCATCAAACGAATCTTCAACTTCACGGTGTTTCCTTTGTCTAGCTGTCTTCAATTTTCTTGAAAGTGCGGATGGCGACGGCGAACATCTCGCCGACGAGGCGAAAAGTGCGGTATTGCTGCCGGCTGTCGCCGGCTTCCGGCTGGATTCTCCGGCCAGCGCGAGCGCTGCGTTCAAGCGACAACAGCCGATGGCGACAGCTGCCTGTGCAGGCGCGCTCCTGCCCGCGTGCCGTCATCCCGTGCCGCTGCCCGCGTTGGCGCCGGCAACCTGCGCCAGCAGCGTGATCTCATCGACCGACAGCACCCGGACGACGTTGAGGATGATGACGAACTTGCCGGCGACCTTGCCCATTCCCTGGATGAAGTCGGCGCGAATGCGGGCGCCGAAGGAGGGTGGCGGCTCGATCTCGCTGCCGGGGATCTCGATGACCTCGGAGACCGCGTCGACCATGACGCCGATGTCGTGACACAGTTCACCCTCGCTGACCTCGAGGATGACGATGCACGAACGCTTGCCGACCGGGCTCGGCGCGCCGCCGAAGCGGGCGGCGAGGTCGATCACCGGCACGACGGCACCGCGCAGGTTGATGACGCCGCGGATGAAGGGCGGCATCATCGGGATCTCGGTGAGGTTGCCGTACTCGATGATCTCCTTGACGTTGAGGATGGCGACGGCGAACATCTCGCCGCCGAGGAGGAAGGTGAGGTATTGCTGCGGGGCGTCGGCGGCGGCCTGGCGCGCTTCGACCGCCGCTGCCGCCTGCCGGGCAAGGGTGTTGGCCGGGCCGCCGGCCTGGCGGCTGAGAGTGATCTGGCTCATCGACGTCTCCTCTCAGAAGCGTTCGAAATCGTGTTCGGATGGTGCCACGGCGGCGACCCGCGCCGCTGCCCGCGGTCGCGCGGCCGGCGCTGCGGTGCGCGGCGCGCGCGTGGCGGCGGTCCTGCGTGCGGCTGCTGGCGAGCGGGCGGCGTCGGCGAGCTGGAAGAAGCTCATCAGCTCCTGCAGTTGCGCGGCCTGGCCACCGAGTTCTTCGGCGGTGGCGGCGAGTTCCTCGGAGGCCGAAGCGTTCTGCTGCGTCGCCTGGTTCAACTGGCCCATGGCGCCGTTGATCTGGCCGACACCGGCGGACTGCTCCTGCGACGCGGCGGCGATTTCCTGCACCAGATCGGAGGTCTTGCGGATCGACGGCACCATCTCGCCGAGCAGCGAGCCGGCGCGTTCGGCGAGTTTCACCGAGTCCTTGGCGACGTTGCCGATCTCCTGCGCCGCGACCTGGCTGCGTTCGGCGAGCTTGCGGACTTCGGCGGCGACGACGGCGAATCCCTTGCCGTGTTCGCCGGCACGCGCCGCCTCGATGGCGGCGTTGAGTGCCAGCAGGTTGGTCTGGTAGGCGATGTCGTCGACGATGCCGATCTTCTCGGCGATGCTCTTCATCGCCTCGACGGTGCGGCCGACGGCCTCGCCGCCGTCGACGGCCTGGCGGGCGGCGGTCGACGCCATGCCGTCGGTGAGTTTCGCGTTCTCGGTGTTCTGGACGATCGAGGCGCTCATCTCTTCCATGCTGGCGGTGCTTTCCTCGACCGATGCCGCCTGCTCGCTGGCCGACTGCGACAGCGACTGCGCGGTCGCCGAGACCTGGCCCGAGGCGTTCGAGAGGTTGTCGGCAGCGCTGCGGACCTCGCCGATGATCTCGCCGAGCTTGCCGACCATCGCCTGCATCGCCGCCATCAACTGACCGACCTCGTCCTTGCTGTCGGCGTTGATCCTGACCGACAGGTCGCCTTCGGCGAGGGCGTTGGCGGCGTCGACTGCTTCGCCGATCGGGCGCGTGATCGAACGGCTCATCCAGAAGGCGAAACCGATGCCGATGGCGAGCGAGCCGAGAGCCAGGGCGATGACGATCGCTTTCCCCTGCTGGGCATTTTCGTGGGTCTCGGCGCCCTGCTTCTTCATCAGGTCGACCTGGGAGTCGATGACGGCGTTGATCCTGGCCATGTAGTCGTCGTGTGCCTTGCGGAACGGACCCATCAACTGCGCGATGGCCTCTTCACGCTTGCCGGCCTTGGCGATCTCGATGAACTTGTCGAGTTCGGCGCCGTAGGCCTTGCGCTGCTCCACCATGGCGCCGAGAGCCTTCTTGCCGGCTTCGCTGGTGATCGTCTTTTCGAGCTTGGCGATCGCTTCGCTGGCGGCCTTCCGCGCTTCGGGAACGCGATCGAGCTGCTTCAGCGTCTCCTCCATCTTGCTGGCCAGCATGGCGCCACGCGTCGCCCGCGCGACGACGTTGACCTGGTCGATGACGTCGTTTGCCCAGACCGTCTTCGGGAAGCGGTCATTGACCATCAGATCGATCTCCTGATCGAGCAAACTGATTCGTTGGTACGCCAAGCCGGCGAGCGTGGCCATCAGGACGAGGACGATGCCGAAGCCGAGGCCGAGGCGGGCGCCGATGCGAAGATTCTTGAACATGTTCCTTCCTTCGAGTGAGCGGTGGTCAGGGATGGGGCGGCGAAACTGGCGGCGGGCAGCGGTGGCTCAGGGCGAGACGGCAGCGTCGCGGCGGGGCGGCGCCAGTCGCCGCTCTTCGCTGCTGCCGACGAGGCTGACGAGCGCCGGCACGTCGAGGATCAGTGCGACTTCGCCGCTGCCGAGGATGGTCGAGCCGCCGATGCCGCGCAGGTGCCTGAAAAGCACGCCGAGCGGCTTGATGACGGTCTGGAATTCGCCGAGCAACTCATCGACGACCAGCCCGGCCTTCTTGCCGGCGTAATGGACGATGACCACGTTCTGCCGCGCCGGTGCCTCGCCGCCGATCTCGAAGAGTTCGCGCAGGCGGACGAAGGGCAGGACCTCGCCGCGCAGGTTGAGGTAGTTGCGGCCGCCGGCTGCATCGCCGAGTTCGATGCATTCGACGACCGACTCCAGCGGGACGACATACGACGCCTTGCCGACGCCGGTCAGGAAGC
>JFAX01000012.1:61677-69368 GCA_000585015.1 Candidatus Accumulibacter adjunctus
CAGGCGGACGGTGAAGGTCGATCCCTGGCCTTCGCTGCTGCTCACCTCGATGCTGCCGCGCAGGCTCTCGATGTTGCGGCGGACGACATCCATGCCGACACCACGGCCGGAGATGTTGGTCACCTGCTCGGCGGTCGAAAAGCCGGCTTCGAAGATCAGGTTGGTGATCTCGTGCTCGGAGAGCGTCGCCGTCGCGTCGATCAGCCCCTTGTCGATGGCCTTGGCGCGGATCTTCTCCTTCGGCAGGCCACCGCCATCGTCGATCACTTCGATGACGATGCTGCCCGAGTCGTGGCAGGCATTGAGCTGGACGGTGCCATTCTCCGGCTTGCCCCGTTCGGCGCGCAGCGCCGGCGACTCGATGCCGTGGTCGATGGCGTTGCGCACCAGATGCATCAGCGGGTCGCCGAGTTTTTCGACGACCGATTTGTCGAGTTCGGTCTCGCCGCCGGTGATGACGAGGTCGATGCGCTTGCCGAGCTCGCGCGAGGCGTCGCGGACGACGCGGTTGAAGCGGTTGAAGGTCTCGCCGATCTGCACCATGCGCAGTTGCAGCGCCGAGTCGCGGATGTCCTCGACCAGGCGGCGCAGGACCGAAGTCGATTCGATCAGCCCGGAGTCGCCGCTGCGTTGGGCCAGCAGGCTGGCGCCGGCGCCGGCGATGACCAGTTCGCCGACGAGGTCGATCAACTGGTCGAGCTTGTCGGCGTGCACGCGGATCATGCGGGCTTCGCCGGCCTTCTTCTCGCTGACCGCTGCCTGGCGGCTTGCGGCGGCCTCGACGATCTCCTTGTGCACGACCTTCTGGCCGACGAGAATGTCGCCGAGCGGCGTCGGCGGCGCCGCTGCTCCCGCGGCGGCAGCGGGTGCGGACTGGGCGGCGAGGCCGGCGTCGAGCTCGGCTTGCGTCAGCGCGCCGGAGCGGACGAGGATTTCGCCGAGACGCATGCTGTCTTCGGGAAGCTGGTCGATCAGCTTGAGGTATTCGCCGATCTTCGAGTTCGGCGGCAGGATGTGCAGCGTGCAGTCGTCGCGGACGAAGTCGAAGACGCTTTCGATCTGCGCTTTCGAGGCGCGCGTCTGGAACCGGATCTCGAAGCCGAGGTAGCAGCACTCGGGATCCATCTCGTCGGCTGCGGGCATCGCGTCGGCGAGCGTGGTGATGGCGATGATCTCGCCGAGCGAGGCCAGGTAATGCAGGAACGACAGCGGGTCGGTGCCGCTGCGCAGCACGCCGGGGCCGAAGCGCAGCGAGATGTGCCAGGCGTCGGTGACGACGATGCCGCCACCCGATGCGGCGAGTTCGGCTGCGTGCTCGACGGGCAGGTCGCCGGCGGTACCGCTGCCACTGTCACCGAGGAACTGCGCGCCGAGCGTTGCCAGCAGCGCGTCGCCACGCGCCTGGACGGTGGCGTCGGGCTGTGGCAGGCCGGCGGCCAGGACGTCGAGCAGCGCGCCGAGGTGGTCACAACATTCGAGCAGGAGTGTCGCCAGGGCGCCGCTGACCGGGATCTCGCCGTTGCGCAGCTTGTCGAGGACGTTCTCGACCTTGTGCGTGAAGGCTTCGATGAAGTGGCACTCGACGACGCCGGAGCCGCCCTTGATGGTGTGCGCGGCACGGAAGATGGCGCCGAGGTTGTCGGCGTCGCCGGGGTTCTGCTCGAGCCTGAGCAGGCCGTCCTCCATCGCCAGCAACTGGTCGCGGCTCTCGGTGACAAATGTGCTGGTCAGTTCGTCCATCGGCGGTGCTCCGCGTTCGTTGATTCGTTGATTGGTTGATTCGTGGTGGACGGTCGCGTCAGGCGCTTGCAGGGATGACCAGCGGATCGCCGAAGACGCCGACCAGATTGCAGAAGTCGAGGACGTGCTGCACGGCCGGGCTGTGACCGCTGATCGTCAGCCGCTTGTCCTGTCGCAGCCCTTCGCGCTTGAGCAGGATCAGCAGCTGCAGGCCGGCGGTGTCGATCTCGCCGACACCGGCGAGGTCGAGTTCGAGTTGATCGGCTGCCGCCAGCGCCGCGAGCAACTGTTCCTTCTGCTCCTGCGCCCGGTAGATCGTCATGTCCTCGTCGATGACGAGGCGCTTGGTCGGTGAAGCCCGCATGCTGCTGCCCTCCTGCGTCGGTGCGTGGTGCGGCTCAGAACAGTTCGACGTTGCTCGCGGTCGCCGCGGCAGCGGGTGCCGCGGCGGCCGTGGCGCCGGCTGCGCTGCCGCCGGGTTGCTGCAGCGCCTGCCGATGCGCGTCGCGCTGCTGGTTCATGACGTAGCTCGAGAAGACCTGCTCCATCTGTCTGGCGAGTGGTTCGACGGCATCCTCACGGCGGACATCGATGCCGGCTTCGAGCACGCCGGCGAGCGCGCCGGCGTGGCGATCGAGACGCTCGATGCCGCCGATCACCTGTTCGATCTGCTGTCGCGTCACGTCCTGGAACTGGACGCTGGCCAGCGTATCCATGAACATCGAACCGAGCTTGGAGCTGCTCTGGTTGATCGTCGCCAGGATCTCCCGTTCGCGTGCGCTCAGGTTCTCGTAGCTGCTGCCGAGCAGTTCCAGTTGCGCGGCGAAGCGTTCGAGGCTTTCGCGTTCCTCGCTGATGTGCGAGTGGGCGAGCCGCTCAGACGACTGGCTCTCGATGATGCGGGCGACGGCGGCGATGCCGTCGTTGATCTTCTTCACTGCCGACTCGGTTTCGTGCGACAGCTTGCGCACCTCGTCGGCGACGACGGCGAAGCCGCGACCCGCCTCGCCGGCGCGTGCGGCTTCGATCGCGGCGTTGAGTGCCAGCAGGTTGGTCTGACCGGCGATGTGCCGGATGAGGTCGACCAGTGCCTGCAGGGCCTTGGCTTCGCGCACGGCCTCGGCGCTGCGCGCCTGATCGTCGGCGGTGTCGAGGATGCGTTGGGCGATGAAGGCTTTCAGCTTGTCGATCAGGCCACGATTGGCCGTGAGGGTCTGCTCGGAATCATGCGCCATCGATTCGGCTTCGGTGGCTGCACCGGCGACGAAACGGTTCAGTTCGGTGACGACCTCGTCGATCGTCTGCAGCCGCGAGGTGACGTCGTAAGCGGCCTGCTCGGTCTGTTCGACGACACTGCGCAGTTGCCCGACGAGGATCCGGTTGAAGCGCGGGACGTCCCGCAGTTCCGGCATGGCGACCCGCTGGCAGACCTTGTTCGACGGGCATGGCGGACGTTCGTCCTTGAGCTGCTGGTCGATCCCCATGTGCGGGTCGTGATAGAGGAGGCGCGAGAGCAGGTGCTGCAGGCCGACGAAAAGCAGCAGGCCGCAGAAGGTCATCAGCGTGTCGATGCTGCGGTCGCCGAGGCCGAAGCTGCGGCGGAGAACGTCGTTGTACAGCGCATGCGTCAGGAAGACGACGACGACGGCGGCAAAGGTGGCGGCGATGCCGGTCAGCAGCGTCCGCTGCCGGTACTGGCGATAGAGTTCGCTGGGCTGGGTCGCCATCGCGCGGCTACTTGAGGACCAGCTTGATGGTGTTCAGCAGATCGTCGGCGGTTGCCGGCTTGACGATCCAGCCCGAGGCGCCGGCCGCCTTCGCCTCGACCTTGCGGCTCTGCTGCGATTCGGTGGTGAGGAAGAGGATCGGCAGGAAGCGGTAGGCGGCGAGGGAGCGAACCTTCTTGATCAGTTCGATGCCGTTCATTCCCGGCATGTTGAGGTCGGTGATCAGCAGGTCGACCTTGACGCCGGCGTTGAACTTCTGCAGCGCTTCCTCGGCGTTGGCAGCCTTCTCGACCGCGTAGCCGGCCTTGCCGAGGATGCTCGAGACGCTGAGCAGGATCGTCGCCGAGTCGTCGACGAGGAAGATCGTTTTTGCCATGTCGTGCCCTTTGCGTGTCGGCGGTGGCGGAGGCCATCGCCAGCGGTTTTCGATGAGGGCGAAGACTATCGGCGCCGCGCACGCGCGACCATCCGGAGATTCACGGGCGAGTCAGTGGAAATACGGAGGGGGAGAGAGAGGAGAGAGGAGAGAGGAGAGAGAGGAGGGAGAGGGTTTGTGCGTCTCTCGGGGGGATTTTCACATTAAACTGGTGGCCTTGCCTTTCCGTTCGAGGTGCATCGATGCCAGCGATCAGCTTGCGGCCGGCGTTGCTGCGGGGCCGCGCAGCGTGTGCGCGGGCAACGACTCAGTCGGGCTGCCGCTGGCCGCTCGCCATCGCCGCCAGCTGGGCGGCGTTGCTGGCTCCCGCCTTGGCCATGATGCTCGCGCGGTGGCTCTCGACGGTGCGTTCGCTGATGCCGAGTTCGCTGGCGATGAGCTTGCTGCGCTTGCCGTCGACGATGCCGGCGAGCACCTCGCGTTCGCGCCGCGTCAGCGAGCCTTGCCAGCCGTCGTTGCCGGCACTGGCGGCGGCGGTCTCGGCGGACTGGCGGACGGCGAGGTTCACGCGCTCGATCAGTTGCTGCATGTTGAACGGTTTCTCGATGAAATCGAAGGCGCCGAGGCGCATCGCGCGCACCGCAGTGGCGACGTCGGCGTGGCCGGTGAGGAAGATCACCGGCAGGCGCGGATCGCGCTCGCGCAGCCAGTCGTGGATCTCGGGGCCGGTGATGCGCGGCATGCGGATGTCGAGCAGCACGCAGGCGGCTTTCCCCGCTTGCCAGCGACGCATGAAATCCTCACCGGAGGCATATTGTTCGGCGATCAGGCCGATGCTCGCCAGGGCTTCAGCCAGGAAGCGGCGAACCTGTGCGTCGTCATCGACGATGCAGACGGTCTGCATCTTGGCGACAGTCATGGCACAGGGAGGAAAGGCATGGCTGGTCTCAGTGATCGCTGCAGGGCCGATGATTCTAGCCGCTTTCTGCCGTGGCATCCAGCCGCAGCCGCCGGCAGGCGGTTGCCGGCGGTCAGCAGCGGCGGCCGCATGGTCAGCAGCGCAACGGCGCTCAGTCGATGCCTGAGCAGCTGCCAGCAGATCCTGCCAACGCCGTGGCGCTGCCGGGCGACGCGCGCGAGATCGCGCGCCTGCTCGCCCTCGGCGCCGTGGCGGGTGGCGTGGCGCACGACTTCAACAATCTGCTGCTCGCCATGCAGGGCTTCGCCGGTCTGGCGAAGATGGTTCTGCAGTCTGCCGGGGGCAACGAACGCGTGCGCTCGTACCTCGACGAGATCGGCCTTGCCGGGCAGCGTGCGCAGCTCCTCGTGCAGCAGTTGTCGCTGCTGGCACGCGCGCGCCGGCCGCGGCTCGAGACAGGTGCCTGCCCGGTTGTCGCCGGCGAGGTCGTCGCAGCATGCGCGGCGACCTTCGCCGAAGGGCTGACCCTCTCGGTCGATGTCGAAGACGGGCTGCCGGCGATCGCCATCGACCGCTCGCACCTGCACCGCCTGTGGTTCAACCTGGTGCGCAATGGCTGCGAGGCGATGGATGGCGCTGGCACGGTGCTGCTCTCGGCACGCCGGTCGCGTCTCGCCGCGGGCGGCATCTGCTGCGCGTGTCGCGCCACCTTTGCCGGCGACTTCGTCCGCGTCGCGGTCAGCGACGAGGGGCACGGCATCGCAGCGGCGATTCGCGACCGCGTCTTCGAACCGTTCTTCAGCAGCGGCAGGCATCGCTCGGGAATCGGTCTCGGCCTGACGGCGGTGCATGCCCTGGTGCATCTGGCCGGCGGTCATCTGCAGATCGTCGACCGGCCCGGCGGCGGCACCGAGATGGCCGTCTTTCTGCCGCTGGCCGGTGATGAGGCAGACGCCGGTGCCTGAGCGCCGGCAGTCCACCGCTTGCGGTCGGCAAGCGTGACGATGAGCCGCGCGGCGCGTGTCGGGTCGTGGCCGGTCGTCAGGCAGCGGACGAGCGCAGCCAGCGCGTGACGGTCTCGAGCAGCGCGTCCATCGAGAACGGCTTGCCGACGAAATCGTTCACGCCCGCCTGCTGACACGCTTCGACGACGTCCGCGAGAACGTTGCCGCTGAGCGCAATGATCGGAACCGACCCGCAGCCCGGCAGCCGGCGAATGCGGCGACTCGCCTCGATGCCGTCGATTCGCGGCAGTTGCAGATCCATCAGGATCAGTGCGTAGTGGTTCTTCGCTGCCTGCGCGAC
This sequence comes from Candidatus Accumulibacter adjunctus, assembly GCA_000585015.1. Classification (GTDB taxonomy): domain Bacteria; phylum Pseudomonadota; class Gammaproteobacteria; order Burkholderiales; family Rhodocyclaceae; genus Accumulibacter; species Accumulibacter adjunctus. Next base: position 67,745 of record JFAX01000012.1, read on the forward strand.
GGCTTCTTCGCCGCTCGCCGCGCAGTCGGCCTGCAGGCCGACGCTGTCGAGCATCGCGAGGACCAGTTCGCGGTTGCTGCGTTCGTCGTCGACGATCAGCAGGCGGCTGTCGCTGCGCCTTCGGTCCGGCGTCTCGCTGGCGACGGTCGTCACGGCTGCCGGCAAACGGCCGGATCGCTTGCGCGCCAGCTTTTGCAAGCGCAGCGTGAACCAGAATGTGCTGCCGCCGCCGGCTGCGGTGTCGACCCCGACTTCGCCCCCCATTCGCTCGGCGATCTGCCTGACGATCGCCAGTCCGAGGCCGGTGCCGCCGCTGCTGCCAGGCGCCGGGTTGCCGGCCTGCACGAACTGCTGGAAGAGCTGCGCGCGCAGCGCCGCCGGCACGCCGATACCGGTGTCACACGCCTCGAAGCGCAGCAGAACGCTGTCGTGCCTCTCGTGCAATGGTCGCAGGCGCAGGCTGATGCTGCCGCGCTCGGTGAACCTGATCGCGTTGCTGGCGTAGTTGAGCATCGCCTGCCGGATGCGGGTCGGATCGCCGATCAGCGGCCCGGGCAGCGGCTTGATCTCGCTGCGCAGCTGCAGGCCCTTATCCCGGGCCTGATCGCCAACCATCTCGACGACACTGCTCAGGAGGCGGGCCAGGTCGACGGTCGTTTCATTGAGGATCAGTTTGCCGGCTTCGATCTTCGCCAGGTCGAGGACGCCGGTGATCAGGCTGAGCAGGTGCTGTGCGGCCTCGTTCATCCGTTCCAGCCGGGCGATCTGCTGCGGTGGCAGTTGCTCGCGCCGCATCAGTTCGACGAGACCGACGATGGTCGTCAGCGGCGTGCGGATTTCGTGACTGAGGTTGGCGAGGAAGCCACTTTTCGCCGCACTGGCGGCTTCGGCCTCGTCGCGCGCGGCGGCCAGCTGCCGTGTCCGCTGCGCAACGGCGGCCTCGATCGTCGTCGCGGCGTCGCGCGGCGCGGCCTCGCCGGGTGTTGCCGCGCCGAGTTCGCGGACGCTGGCGATGAGCTGCGGCTGCAGCTCGCCTGCTGCACGATTGATCTCGAGGCAGGTGACGACCAGGCGTTCCTGCCCGTCGCTCGGGCGGACGATGCGGTGGGTCAGCGAGCCGGCGCGGCCGCTGGCGATGGCGTCGTGCAGCAGCGAATGGTACGCCGGCCGGTCCGCCGGCGCGATCGTTGCCTCGATTTCGGCCAGCGAAGCGGGGGGCACGCGGCAGTCGTGGAGGTGGCGCCAGCCGGCCGTGCATTCGAGCACGTCGGTGGCGATCTGCCATCGCCAGGAGCCGCTGCGCAGCAGCCTTTCGCCAGCTTCAAGGAGACTGCCGGCGTCGTCCGCCGGGTCGCAGCCTTCATCGCTCGCTCGCCGCATCGTCATTCCTCCGCTTCGCCGCTGCAGCGGCTGCCGCCTGCCGCGGCCGACAGTGCCGCGGCACCGTCCCGGGCATCGCCGGCGCGGCAGCAAAAAAAGACTGCCGCGCCGGGTGAGATGGCATACCATGGGCGACCCCATCAACACCTTCCGAGGAGACAGAGATGCACATTGGCGTACCCAGGGAGATCAAGAACCACGAGTATCGCGTCGGCCTGACGCCTTCTTCGGTGCGGGAAATGGT
>JFAX01000012.1:69532-73933 GCA_000585015.1 Candidatus Accumulibacter adjunctus
GCCGATCTGGTGCAGAGTGGCGCCGTCTGCATCGCCTACGAGACGGTGACGCAGCCGGGTGGCGGGCTGCCACTGCTGGCGCCGATGTCGGAAGTCGCCGGCCGCCTGTCGGTGCAGGCCGGCGCCTATTGTCTGGAGAAGGCGCATGGCGGCATGGGTGTCCTGCTCGGCGGCGTCGCCGGCGTGCCATCGGCGCGCATCGTCATTCTCGGCGGCGGCGTCGTTGGCTCGAACGCGGCGCAGATCGCCGTCGGCAGCGGCGCACAGGTGGTGGTCATCGACCGCAACATCGACGTTCTGCGGCGCATGGACCGGCTTCTCGGCGCGCGCGTCATGACCGTCTTCTCCAATCGTGACAACGTCGAGCAGCATGTGCTGCGCGCCGACCTGGTCATTGGCGGTGTCCTGATTCCGGGCGCTGCCGCGCCGAAGCTGATCAGCCGGCAGATGGTCGACGCGATGAAACCGGGTTCAGTGATCGTCGACGTGGCGATCGACCAGGGCGGCTGTTGCGAGACGGCGAAGGCGACGACGCATGCCGCGCCGACCTACATGGTCGGCAACGTCGTCCATTACTGCGTCGCCAACATGCCGGGCGGCGTGCCGCGCACCTCGACCTACGCCCTGAACAACGCGACGCTGCCGTTCGCGCTGCAGATCGCCGACAAGGGCTGGCGGCAGGCCCTGCAGGATGACGAGCACCTGCGCAACGGCCTCAACGTCGCTTTCGGCAAGGTCACCTGTCGTGAGGTCGCGGAAGATCTGGGTTACGCGTACCACGACGCGCGTTCGGTGCTGTCTGCCGGCTGAGAACGAGGGCTGACTGAGGCGTGCACGCGGCTGCTGCCGTGTTGCCCAGCCGCCGAGCATGCTGCCGGCCCCTTGCGGGGGCCGGCTGGCGGATTTCCTGAGATCGGGCAGCCGGCCCCTTTGGGGGGCCGGCTTGGGATTTCGTGCTGGCGAATGCTCAGAGCGACCGGCGCTTGCGCAGGCCGCCGAGAGCGGCCAGGCCGAGGCCGAGGAGCGCGATCGACGCTGGCTCTGGCGCGGGCTGTTCGCCAGCGAGACCGACGACGCCGACGGTGAAACCGTGCCAGTTTTCCGAGGTGTCGGTGAAGCTGATCGAGCTATGCACACCAGGCAGGCGGATCACGCCAGCGGAATTCTCCAGTCAGGTTGTTCGGAATGCGAGAGAAGACACGTCCCCGTCTTGTCGGCATGTGGCTCATGCCATTCATCAAGCAGTTATCGTGCCAGGCCTGCATATCTCTGTTATAAAGGGGATTGATTTCTGCGGCGGTTCCCGACTGTAAAGAATGCCGACGCTGCAGCATCCGCTGGCCGTTCTTCCACAGCGGGCGGTGCCGGCACGGCGCGGTGCCCGTTGCCAATGCCACTCCTCGACCACCGACGTCGAGGTTGTTCGTGCAGGTTTGCCAGGCGGCTTGATGTGAAAGTCAGTTGAGTAGAGCGGCCAGGATGTGAAATTTTGATTGCAAAATTGCGGAAATACAGCAAGAATCAGATCGTGACTTCACGTTTGCTGAGTCGGCCCACATGTTGATTGAGTTTGGCGTCGCCAATTTCCGCTCGATTCGGGCGCGGCAAGAACTGAGCATGGTAGCGAGCTCAGACGCTGCTCATCTGCAACGCAACGTCGCGGGCCAGACCAAGGAGTTGCGCCTGTTGCGGTCAGCGGTCATCTATGGTCCGAACGCGGCGGGCAAGAGCAACGTCTTGCGCGCCGTGGAAACCTTGCGGCAACTGGTGCAGAACTCCGCCACGAGCTTCCAGGAGGGCCATGCCATCCCCGTGACGCCGTTTCTCTTTGCACAGGCGTCATGTGAAGAGCCGTCGGAATTCGAGATCATCTTCACTGCCGATGATGGTGTCCGCTATCACTACTGTTGCGCGGCAAGTCCGGAGCGTGTGTTCAAGGAATGGCTCGTGGCCTACCCGCATGGTCGTGCGCAAAGGTGGTTTGAACGGGAGTACAGCGCGGAAAGCAAGACGCAACGCTGGTGGTTCGGACCAAACTTCAGCGCCGAGCGGGCGGAGCGCAAGGTCTGGCAGGAGTTCACCCGGAACAACGCCTTGTTTCTGTCGACGGCCATTCAACTGAACAACGCCCAACTCCGGCCGGCTTTCAACTGGATTACCCAGAAGCTCATCGTGTTGGTGCCCGGTGTCGACATGAACCCATTCCTGAGCCTTGACCTCCTGCGCGACGCGGATGAGCACGAACAGATCATGGACTTCATGCGCGCGGCGGATATCGGCATTGATCGTCTGGAACTGCTGGAAGAAGACCATCTCTCGCCCCCTGCGGGCAAGCTCACTCCGGGCGCCGTACGGGTCCACCTGGAGCTTGGTCTGCCGTTGGGCTCTCCACCGCCAGCAGCGAAGCACTTGCGCGTCCTGGCATGGCACAAGCGGGCGGATTCCAACGAAGAAGTGGCGCTCGACCTGGGCGACGAGTCCGACGGTACGCAGAAGCTGTTTGAGTTCTCGGGCGGCTGGTTGCGTGCGCTGGAATGGGGGGCAACGCTGCTCGTCGATGAGTTGGACCGCAGCCTGCATCCCCACATGACGCGCTTCCTCGTGGGTCTGTTCCATAGCCGGAAGAACGAAAAGAACGCGCAACTGGTGTTCACGACGCACGACACGAGCTTGCTGGACACCGAACTTCTACGGCGTGACCAGATCTGGTTCGTGGAGAAAGACAAGCAGGGTTGTTCGCACCTCTACTCACTGCTGGAATACTCGCCAAGGAAGGACGAAGCCCTGGAGCGTGGCTATCTCAAGGGCCGCTACGGAGCGATTCCCTTCATCGGCAGCATCGGCGGTTGACGCATGGCGCGCCGCATGCCGATTTCGAAGCTGCGGGTTCGTTCGTGGATCATTCCGTCGTACGGCAGGACAGAAGCCGCCCCGATCAATCACCCTCATCGTGTGCGAGGGCGAGACCGAACAGGAGTATTTCGAGGCCGCGCGTATCGAGTACGCGCTGACGACGGCGGAAATCGTTCTTGCCGAGAACACGAAAGGCGCGGCGCCCATCAGCGTCGTCGCCTGCGCCGAGGAGAAGTGTGCGGAGCGCGGCGGCTATGATCAGATCTACTGTGTCTTCGACCGTGACGGCCACGAAAGCTTTGACCGCGCGCGAGCAAGGATCGCAACCCTGGCCGGGCGCAAGAACAAGCCGCTCCCCATTCGGGACGCGATTTCAATCCCGTGTTTCGAATTCTGGGTGCTCCTGCGTTTCGCGCAAGTGGCCGGTCAGGAAGACATCACGTGATCCACAAGGAAAAGCTCATGGCTTGACCGTGTATCCCGCGACCTGACACTTGCCGCGCCGGCGCGGGATCCCCTATCCTTCGAGCCAATGCCGTTCCACCCGGCCCTCTGCGGCGTGAAGCGGCTCGCTGGCGATGGCGACCGGGTATCCCGCGCGTCGCCGCAGCGGCCGCAACGAGTTGTCCATGCTCCCTCCGCCACCACCCGTCGTTCTGATCCTCGGCACCGATGCCGCCGGCAAGGATTACGTTGCCGAGTTCCTGATCCGCCGCTGGCGAGCGGCCGGCCAGCGCGTCGACAAGCGCGCCGGCGGCTTCGCTGCGCCGGCCGCCGACGCCCGCTCCAGCAGCGAACGCAAGGGGAGCTGGGGTCGCCTTCAGGAGCGCGCTTTCCTTGGCCTGTTTCCCCTGCTGCGCCCGCTGCTGCCGGCAGTGGCCGGCTGGCTGCTGGTCCGCGACCGGCGCCGCTTTCGGCCGTCGGCGGTTCCCCTGGTGGTGGTCAGCCATACCGCGCTGCGGCTGCTGGCGCTGCTTCTGGGGCAGCACCGCGAAGGCTGCAGCGCCCTCGCCCGTCGCCCGGCTCTGGCAGCTGCCCTGCGTGCGGTGGCGCCGCCCGGAACGGTGGTCGCGGTGCTCGATGTCGCTCCGGAAACTCGCCGGCGGCGGATTGCCGCGCGGATCCAGTCGGGCACCGTCGATCCTTTCGATCACTTCATGCTCGCGGACCCGGAACGTGCCGAGCGCATCGAAGGATGCCTGGTCGAGCTGGCGACGCACTACCTCAACGCGACCGTCATCGGCAACGACGACCTGGATGACGCCGCACTCGAACGCGAACTCGCTCGCGCGCTCGGCGCGCCCGTTCCGTTCCTCCCCCCTTGAAACGCGAGTGGCCGTCATCGCCGGCGAAGCCCTGGTCTGCAACTGCCGGTCCGGCGGCAGATCGGGCCGGCAGGGCGTCGGAGCGGGCGAATGGCCGGCGATCTGGCACGCGTGGAGCCGCTGCCGCGAGCGCCGTGTACCCTCGGCAAGCCGCCGTCAGCGCCCCTCGCCGCGCGCCGCGAGGTAGATGCCGGCGAGCAGGAGGACGAAGCCGACCCCCTGC
>JFAX01000012.1:74506-76207 GCA_000585015.1 Candidatus Accumulibacter adjunctus
GCGATGCCGATCCACAGCAGGTTGGTCGTCACCAGCGCCGTGCTGCTCGCGACCGAGGTGTATTCGAGCGAGCTGATCCAGGTCGCGAAGTGCAGCGCGAGGAAGAAGCCGGCGCCGGTGGTGAGCAGCGCCTGTCGCCCGCTCAGCGCGCGCAGCGTGTGGGTCGACTGCCAGAGCGCGAGCGGCGTGATGATGAGCGCCGCGAGGCCCAGCCGCAGCGTCGCGATGGCCAGCGACGGCAGCCCCTCGGCCTGCGCGAAGCGCGCCAGGATGGCGCCGAAGGAGATCGCCAGCAGGCCGACGGCGAGAACCAGGAACGGCAGCCAGCGGGGTGGCGCGACCGCCTGCTCAGGTGGCCCGGGCGGCATGGCCTCCTTCGAGATAGGCGGCATGCACCTCGGGATTCTCGAGCAGTTCGCGACCCGTTCCGGCGAGGATGATCTGCCCGTGCTGCAGGACGTAGCCGCGGTGTGCGACGCGCAACGCGTGGTGGGCGTTCTGTTCGACGAGGAGGATCGTCATGCCGTGCTCGCGATTGAGTTCGCGGACGATCTGGAAGATCTTCTTGATGTACAGCGGCGCCAGCCCGAGCGAGGGCTCGTCGAGCAGCAGCAGTTGCGGCCGGCTCATCAGCGCGCGGGCGATCGCCAGCATCTGCTGCTCGCCGCCGGAAAGGGTGCCGGCGCGCTGCTGGCAGCGTTCCTCGAGGATCGGGAAGAGGACGTACATGCGCTTCAGGTCGACGGCGAAGTTCGCTTCCTCGCCGAGCACGGCGCCCATCTGCAGGTTCTCGAGCACCGTCATGCGGGCGAAGATGCGTCGCCCTTCGGGCACCAGCGCGATGCCGCGGCGGGCGATGTCGTGTGTCGCGAGGCGGGTGATGTCCTCGCCGTCGAAGACGATGCGCCCGCCGGAGGCGCGCGGCTGGCCGAAGATGCTCATCATCAGCGTCGACTTGCCGGCGCCGTTGGCGCCGATCAGCGTCACCACCTCGCCGACCTGCACCGACAGATCGACGCCGTGCAGCGCATGGATGGCGCCATAGTGGGCGTGCACGCCCGCCAGTTCGAGCATCATCGGCGGACCTCCGTGGCGAGTTCGTCGTCGGCGTCTTCCTCGCCGAGATAGGCCTTGATCACGTTCGGGTCGCGCTGCACTTCGGCCGGAGTTCCCTCGGCGATCTTGCGGCCGTAGTTGAGGACGCAGATGTGGTCGGAGACGTTCATGACGACGCTCATGTCGTGCTCGATGAGCAGGATGGCGATGCCTTCGTCGGCCGCCAGGTGTCTCAGCAGGACGTTGAGTTCGGCCGATTCGCGCGGGTTGAGGCCGGCCGCCGGCTCGTCGAGGCAGAGCAGCAGCGGGTCGACACAGAGCGCGCGGGCGATCTCGATCCGCCGCTGCATGCCGTAGGGCAGGGCGCCGGCAGGCGAGTCGGCCTTGTCGATGAGCTGCAGCCGCGTCAGCCAGCCGACCGCCTTGTCGATCGCCGCCCGTTCGGCACGCCGGTAGCCGGGCAGGCCGAGCAGGCCGGCGAGCGAGAAGCGCGATGCGCTTTGCAGCATGTTGTGCTGGGCGACGATCAGGTTCTCGAGCACCGTCATCTGCGGAAAGAGGCGGATGTTCTGGAAGGTGCGGACGACCTGCGCCTTGTGCGCCACCTCGTGGCTGGCGAGCTGCTCGAGGCGCATGCTGCCGCGC
>JFAX01000012.1:77893-83364 GCA_000585015.1 Candidatus Accumulibacter adjunctus
TTGATGCCGGCGACGAAGCCGATGAAGAAATCGACGACGCCGTAATACACCGTCACCATGACGCCGGCGACGGCGGCGAGCGCCGCGCCGAGCATGAAGGTGAGCGAGATCGTGCGGTCGACGTTGATGCCGAGCAGCGCGGTCATCGTCCGGTCCTGCTCGCACGAGCGCTGCTGGCGGCCGAAAGAGGTGCTGCCGATCAGCCAGGTGAACGCGGCCATCAGCGCGATGGTGACGACGACGATCAGGATCTGCGTATAGGCGATGCGGACGGTGAAGCCGTCGACGGTCAGCAGGTCGATGCCGCCGACGAGGACCGGCGCAATCGGCTTGACGCGCGCGCCCTGCGTCAGTTGCACCATGTTCTGCAGGAAGATCGACATGCCGATCGCCGAGATCAATGGCGCCAGCCGCGTCGAGCCGCGCAGCGGGCGGTAGGCGACGCGCTCGACGGTCCACCCGTAGACCGAGGTGAACAGGACGGCGACGAGCAGCACGAGCAGCAGCGCGAGCGGGATCGAGCTGATGCCGAAGCCGGCGAGCAGCGTGAACGCGGTCACCGCGATGAAGGCGCTGACCATGTAGATGTCGCCGTGCGCGAAGTTGATCATGCCGATGATGCCGTAGACCATCGTGTAGCCGATGGCGATCAGGCCATAGACGGCGCCGAGGGTGAGGCCGTTGATCAGCTGTTGAAGTGCAAGCGCCATGATCGTTCTCCTTGTGGCATGCGACGTGACGGCAGGTGACGCGGCTGCACCGGGCTATCGGCAACTCTGCGCAGAGCCTGCGAGCCGCAGTCCGGATTGCAGCCGTTCAAGGGTCTGCTGGCGACTTTCGCTGCCGCCAATAGCCAGGGCGGCGGCTGTGGTGGGCGACAGCCAGTACACGGATTTCTTCGCCGGCGATCACATACACGATGGCGTATGGGAAGTGCCTCATGCTCAATCGCCGCTTCCCATAGAGCCATGGTGCTCCAAGCAGAGGACGCTGCATCAGCCGCTCAAGCGCTCGCTCAAACTCGGCAAGAAGTGATTGCGAAAGAACTGCTCCGGCGCGCTCCCGGTAATACTCGGCCGCTTCTCGAAGGTCCGATTCCGCATCAGGGTGCAGCGAATATTTCACTTGAATTCGGCTCGCAAGCGGGAAAGCGTTTCAGCGCCCGGGAGCAGCATCACCGTCCCACTCTCAATCTCTCCCTGGCGTCTTTCAACTTCTTCCGACCAGGCGTTTTCAACGTCTGGCTCGACGTCAAGACTGGCTATGAGCTTTTCCACCAGGCGAGCTCGTTGGGCGGCAGGCAGGGCGAGCACTTCGGTCTCGAGATCTTCAACGGTGGCGGACATGGCTTTCTCCCGATGGAGTCATCAGATGGCTGCAGAGTGCCATAACGGAACGTGGGCGGGCGACCTGCCAGCGCGGCTGGTGCTTCACTCTCCCTCGTCGAGCGCCATCAGCCCGGCGTTGCCGCCCGCTGCCGTGGTATCGACGCTGAGCGTGCGCTCGCAGGCGAAGCGGTAGAGGTAGTGGGGGCCGCCGGCTTTCGGGCCGGTCCCCGACAGGCCCTCGCCGCCGAAGGGTTGCACGCCGACGACGGCGCCGATGATGTTGCGGTTGACGTAGGTGTTGCCGACGTGCAGGCGGCTGGTGACGCGCTGGATGGTCTCGTCGATGCGGCTGTGGATGCCCAGCGTCAGACCGTAGCCAGTGGCGGCGATGGCGGCGCAGACGGCGTCGAGATCGTCGGCACGCCAGCGGATGACGTGCAGGATCGGCCCGAAGACTTCGCGCTCGAGGCGGCCCAGATTGTCGATCTCGTAGGCGCGCGGGGCGAAGAAGCTGCCGTGCCGCGTCGCCTCCTCGTCGATGGCGCAGGTGTGGATCGGCAGCGCGAAGCTGTCGAGCCAGCGGGCATGCGCCTGCAGCACCTGTCGCGCCGCGTCGTCGATCACCGGGCCGACGTCGGTTTCGAGTTCGGCCGGGTTGCCGATCCGCAGTTCCTGCATGGCGCCGGCGAGCAGCTCGCAGACCCGGTCGGCGATGTCGGCCTGGATGAACAGCACGCGCAGCGCCGAGCAGCGCTGGCCGGCGGAGTTGAACGCCGAGGCGACGACGTCGCGCACGACCTGCTCCGGCAGCGCCGAGGAATCGGCGATCAGCGCGTTCTGGCCGCCGGTCTCGGCGATCAGCGGCAGCAGTGGCCCCTCCTTGGCGGCGAGCGTGCGGGCGATCAGCCGCGCCACCTCGGTCGAGCCGGTGAAGGCGACGCCGGCGCACTCGTGGCCGCCGACCAGCGCCGCGCCGATGCGCCCGTCACCGGGCAGGAAGGCGAGTGCCGCCGCCGGGATGCCGGCACTGTGCAGCAGTTCGACCGCCAGGGCCGCCACCAGCGGCGTCTGCTCCGCCGGCTTGGCGACGACGCAGTTGCCGGCGGCGAGCGCTGCCGCGACCTGGCCGACGAAAATCGCCAGCGGGAAGTTCCACGGGCTGATGCAGACGAAGACGCCGCGGCCGTGCAGCGAGAGGCTGTTGCGTTCGCCGGTCGGTCCCGGCAACTGGATTGGCGCGGCGAACTTTTCCTTCGCCTGCGCGGCGTAATAGCGGCAGAAGTCGATCGCCTCGCGCACCTCGGAGACGGCGTCGGCCTGCGTGCGGCCGCCTTCGCGGACGATCAGCGCGACGAGTTCGGGCAGGCGCCCCTGCATCAGGTCGGCGGCGCGCAGCAGTGCCGCCGCGCGCTCGCCGGCCGGCGTCGCTGCCCAGGCCGGAAAGGCCTGCTGCGCCGTGCGCAGCGCCTGGCTGGCGTCGTCCTCGCTCGCCTCGATCACCAGGCCGACGATGTCGCGCTGATCGGCCGGTGAGCGTACCGCTCGGCTGCTGCCGGCACGCGCGCGGCCGCCGATCAGTGGCGCCGCCACATAGCTGACGCGCGTGCTGTGTTCGATCGCGTGCCGCAGGTCTTCGAGGGTCTTCTTGTCGTTCATGTCCAGTCCTTCGCTGTTGGCGCGCTCGGCACCAAAGAGGTCGCGCGGCAGGGGAATCCGTGTCTGCCGCTTGTCGGTCAGGGCGGCGGCCTTGTCGACCGGGTCGGCGATCAGCGTGTCGATCGGCAGATCGGCATCGGCGATGCGATTGACGAAAGACGAGTTGGCGCCGTTTTCGAGCAGGCGGCGAACCAGGTAGGCGAGCAGATCCTCATGGCTGCCGACCGGCGCGTAGACGCGGCAGGCGCGCCCCCATTTGTCGTCGCCGACGATCTGGTCGTAGAGTTCCTCGCCCATGCCGTGCAGGCGCTGGTACTCCCATTCGTCGCTGCCGCCGGCGCTGATCGCCAGTTCGGCGACGGCCGCCAGGGTGTGCGCGTTGTGCGTCGCAAACGCCGGGTAGAAGGCCTGTGGATCGGCGAACAGCCGCCGCGCACAGGCGAGGTAGGAGAGGTCGCTCGACACCTTGCGCGTGAACACCGGGTAGTCGCTCAAGCCGCGCTCCTGTGCCAGCTTGATCTCGGCGTCCCAGTAGGCGCCCTTGCACAGGCGTACCATCAGCCGCCGGCTGCCGCGGTGGGCGAGATCGGCGAGCCAGTCGAGCACCGGCATGGCGCGCTTCTGGTAGGCCTGGACGGCGAGCCCGAGGCCGTTCCAGCCGGCGAGTTCGGAGTCGAGCGCCAGCGCCTCGACGAGGTCGAGCGAGATCTCGAGTCGATCGGCTTCCTCGGCGTCGATCGTGAAGCCGATGTTGCGCGCCTTGGCGCGCAGCGCGAGTTCCTTGACCGCCGGCAGCAGCTCGAGCCGCACCCGCTGCTCGTTGGCGACCTCGTACCGCGGGTGCAGCGCCGACAGCTTGATCGAGATCGATGGCGCCTCGAAGGCAGGCCGACCGGCGGCGGCGTCGCCGATCGCGGCGATCGCGTCGCTGTACGATTCGAAGTAGCGCAGGGCGTCGGCGGTACTGCGCGCCGCCTCGCCGAGCATGTCGTAGGAATGGCGGTAGCCGGCCTTCTCGGCGCCGCGCGCACGCTCGATCGCTTCGTGGATGTTGCGCCCCATGACGAACTGGCGGCCGAGGATGCGCATGGCGGTGATCACCGCCTGCCGGATCACCGGTTCGCCGGCGCGCGCGACCATCCGCTTCAGCGTGCCGCCGAGATTGCGGTCCTGGTTGTCGAGATTGACGATGCGGCCGGTGAGCATCAGCGCCCAGGTGCCGGCGTTGACGAAGGTGCTGTGCGAGGCACCGAGCCGCTTCTCCCATTCGGTGCTGCCGATCTTGTCGCGGATCAGGCGATCGACGGTCGCCGCGTCGGGGATGCGCAGCAGCGCCTCGGCGAGACACATCAGGACGACGCCCTCGCGCGACGAGAGGTCGTAGGTGGCGAGGAAGGCGTCGATGCCGCCCGTCTTGAGGCGGCTGTCACGCACCGTCTGCACCAGCGGCACCGCGCGATCGTGGATACCCTGTTGCTCGGAGCGGCTGCAGCGGGCGCGCGCGACCAGTTCGTCTACGACCTTGGTTTCGTCGATGCGGTGGTATTCGCGCAGCCGTCGGCGCAGGAGTTGGGTGTGGGCTTCGCTCATGCTGCTGTCCAGTCGGGTCGGCGACGACATCGGGTGTCGCGCGGGGTTGGCCATGGCGCCGCCGGCGACCGGCGGCCGATCGCGCCCGCTCGCATCGCCTGCCCGCCGGCCTCGCGCAGGCGAGGCCGGCGCCGCTGGCGGGCGCTGCGGGCGCTGCCGTGTCATGCCCGGTGGGGCGTGACGCGGCAGTCGCGACTCACTTCTTCACGTAATCGTACTGGCCACCCTTCCACTGGTAGACCATGAAGCCCGGCAGCTTGTTGTCGCCCTTGCCGTCGAAGCTGAGCTTGCCGATGACGGTGTCGAAACTGCCTTCACGCAGAGCCTTCTCCATGTCGGCGTACTTGGTGCTCTTCGCCTTGGTGGCCGCTTCGGCGAACAGTTGCATGGCGGCGTAGGCGTACATGACGTAGCCCTCGGGTTCGACCTTGGCGTCGCGGAACTTCTTCACCACACCGGCGGCTGCGGCATTCTTGCGCGGATCGGGCGCGAAGGTGAAGAGGACGTTGTCGGCAGCCGGTCCGGCAGCGGTGACGAGTTCCGAATTGGTCATCGTGTCGCCACCCATGACCGTCAGCTTCAAGCCGGCCTGCTGCGCCTGACGCAGGATCAGCGCGACTTCGGTATGGTAGCCGCCGAATGCCATGACGCTGACGCCGGCCGCCTTGAGCTTGCTGACCAGGCCGGAGTAGTCCTTCTCGCCGGCGGTGATCGACTCGCGCAATGCCGGCTTGACACCCTTGGCTTCCATCGCCTTGGCGATCTCGTCGGCGAGGCCCTTGCCGTAGGCGCTCTTGTCGTCGACGACGGCAATCTTCTGCCCCTTGAAGTTCTCGGCGAGGAAGGTGCCGGCGACCAGTCCCTGCTGGTCATCGCGGCCCATGATGCGGAAGATGT
>JFAX01000012.1:83372-83603 GCA_000585015.1 Candidatus Accumulibacter adjunctus
CCGCGCTCGGTCACCTGCGGGTTGGTCGACACCGTCGCCATCGGGATCTGTGCCTCGTTGTACACGTCGGAAGCGGGGATCGTCGAGCTCGAACACCAGTGGCCATGCATGAAGCTGATCTTCTTGTTGACCATCGTGTTGGCCACCGAGACCGCCTGCTTCGGGTCGCAGGCATCGTCGCCGACCTCGAGCTTGAGCTTCTGGCCGAGGACGCCGCCCTTGGCGTTGATG
>JFAX01000012.1:83965-116120 GCA_000585015.1 Candidatus Accumulibacter adjunctus
CTCGCCCCAGCGGCGGCTGTCGCTGGTGCGCGAGAATTCGTCGAGGTGCCGCCGCGCCTCGTCGATCGTCGGCTCGCTGACCAGCGGCGCCGCCAGTCGTGCCGCGCGCGCTTCGAGCAGCGCACGGATCTCCATGTATTCGCTGATCTCGGCGGCCGAGAGCGAGGCCACGACGACGCCACGGTTGCGCTGGAAGGTGACCAGACCCTTGGCCTCGAGGTGTTTCAGCGCCTCGCGAACGGGAATCTTGCTGACGTGGAAGTGGCTGGCGATCTCGTCCTGTCGCAGCAGTTCGCCGGCCGGCAGCAGGCCATCGACGATCGCCTTCTTCAGCGTCTGCGCGACATGATCCGACGCGCTCAGGCGAGGCACTTTCTGCGCAGCGACCAGTTCGAGGGCTGAAGACGTCGGCAAGGGGCGCAACTCCGAATATCGTATACGATATAAATTTCAGGGCGTGACAATACCGGTGGATTCGGCGTCTGGCAAGCTGCACTGCAGCATTTTCGGACGCTCGCGACTGCGGGTGACATCCGGCGCGGCGCGATGCGGTTCATGTCTGACGGCGGGGGGTGCCGGCTGGCGAGGGAGCACGGAGCCTGTCCGGGCCAGCGACGGCGCGCCGCCGCCGGCATGACTCGCGCCCGCCGCCGCTGCCGCCGCCGGATCAGTCGCCAGGCCGGCCGAGTGGCTGGTGGTCGCGCGTGGCGGGTGGATTGTGCGCGCTGGCGACCGCTTCGCTGCCGGCGCCGGACGGGGCGCCACCGTTGTGCGGCAGCCCGCCGCCGCTGGCGAGCCAGGCGAGGCCGCCGGCGGCGCCGACGAGGACGCGGTTGAGGAAGACGGTCAGTGCCAGCAGGGCGGCGGCCGAGGAACCGATTCCAGACTGTGCCAGGACGAATGCCATCGTACCCTCGCGGATACCGAGACCGCCCGGTGACAGGGGCAGCACCGTCGCCAGGTAGACCAGGGGCATCGTCAGCAGCAGGATCGGCAGGCCGAGGTCGATGGCGAGCGCGCGGCCGATGGTGTGAACGACGACGATGTCGATCAACTGGAAGGCGATCGACAGGAGCAGCGCCAGCAGCAGGTCGGTCACGCCGATGCCGCGCAGCGCGCCGATGGCGGGGCGCAGGCGGCCCAGGAGCGCGGCCGGCAGCGATCGGGTGGCCGCTGCCGGCGCCGCCCACCGGCGGTCGAGCCAGTGCAGGCAGCGTGGCAGTGCGAGGAGTGCGGCGACGAAGAGCACGCCCACGGCGGGCAGCCAGCCCGGAATGCCGGCAGCGGCGCCGCCGCCGACGCTGCCGATGCCAAGCGCGAGGATCGACAGCAGGGCGGCGACGCCGAGGACGCGTTCGGCGACCACCGTGCTCGTTGCCAGCGCCAGCGGCGCGCCCGCCTCACGCGTGCACAGCCAGATGCGCGCGGCATCGCCGGCGATGACTCCCGGCATCGCCAGGCCGCAGAAGACGCCGACCAGGTAGGCGCGGTAGGCGGCGAGGAACGGGTAGTGCAGGTGCACTGTCGCCAGCAGCCGGGTCCAGCGGAGCGCCGCCGGGACGAAGCCGGCGAGCGACAGGAGAACGGCTGCAGCGAGCCAGGCGAGGTCGGCCGCAGCCCAGACGGCGGCGGCCGCCGGCCAGTCGAGCAGCGCCGCGACCGCCGCCAGGGCGATGGCGGCAACGCCGAACTGCAGCCAGAGCAGCAGGCGACGCCGCCTGCTCACCGGTCGGCCCGCTGACAGGCGCGGGCAGTGGCCGGCTGCCCGGCGGCGGTAGCGGCAGCGGGCATCAGGCGCCTTGCCGCCGCAGATCTTCGAGCGCCGCCCGCAGGTCCCACTGTCTCTGCCAGCCGAGCTGCCGTCGTGCCCGCTCGCAGTTCATGAACTGACTGCCGGCCTCGTCCGGGCGCGTCGCATCGAGAACCAGTCCGGCGGGGTTGCCGAAGACCTGGTTGATCGTCTGCGCCACCTCGAGGTTCGAGAAGGCGCGTTCGCCACCGATGTTATGCACGCCGCTGGCGTGTTCGCTGTCGAGGGCCAGCACGACGGCGCGGGCCACGTCCTCGACGTAGACGAGGTCGCGCGCGGCGGCGCCGCTGCCCCACAGCGGCAGGCTCTGCTGGCGGCGGGCGCGGGCGATGAACTGCAACAGCATGCCCTGCTGGCGATTCCGGTCGTCACCGACGATCTGTGCCAGGCGCAGGGCAACGACCCGCATGCCCGCCTGCTCGCCGTGCAGCGCCAGCAGATGCTCGCAGGCCAGCTTGCTGATGCCGTAGGGGCTCTGCGGTGCCGGCAGATCGCTTTCGCGCCAGGGTCGCGGGTGGTCGCGCCCGTAGACGGCGATCGATGAGGCGAGGCAGAAGCTGCGGACGCCGTTCGCCCGCGCCGCGATGAGCAGGTTCTCGGTGCTGCGGACGTTGGCCTCGAAGTAGGGCCAGCAGCCGCTGCGATCCGCCGCGGCGTTGGCGCGCAGCGCGCCGAGGTGGATCACGGCTTCGACGTCGCGCAGGAGCGGCCGCAGATCGGCGAGGCCGTAGTCGGTGGTGCGCCGGACAACGCCGGGCGGCAGCGGCGCGTGCGCTGCCCCGTCGCCCCGTCCCAGGGCGACGATCTGGTCGCCGCGGGCGGCGAGGTGGCGCAGACATGCTCCGGCAAGCATGCCGCTGGCGCCGGTCAGGGCAATGCGCATGCCGCCTCCGGCAGCAGGCAGTAGCCGACCTTTTCGAGGTGGCCGTTGATCGGCGTGACGGCCTTGCCGTCCTGCAGGTAGAACTCGCTGTAGAGCGCGGTGCCGGGCGTGGGGTGGGCGGCACGCGCGAAGAGTCCGCCGGGTGGCTGCTGGAAGAAGTGCAGGCTGAGGTGCTCGGCTCGCCGTGGCCCGTCGAGGGCCCGCAAGGGTTCGTCGGCGAGCAACTGGAAGCTGGCGGCGAGCAGGTCGATGCCGCGCGCCTCGCGGATCAGCCGCCAGATGTGGCAGCCGTCGAGGCGCGGCGTGATCTCGATGATGCGTGGACCGCAGGCGGTGATCTTCATCTGCAGGTAGACCGGGCCGTTCTCGATCCCCAGCGCGTGGACGCACTGTGCGGCGAGTGCCCGCGCCTGCGCCAGTGCCGCCTCGCTCGCGCACCGCGCCGGCAGCACATGCCCGCGCGGGATGCCACCCGGAAAGCCGGCGACCACCAGTCGGTCCGAAAGCTCATTGACGACGATCGTCCCGCCGACGACGAAGACGTTGGCAGAGACCTCGGGTCCCTCGATAAGCTCCTCGACGATGGCGGTGGCGCTGCGCGACGCAGCCAGCGCCGGCGGCAGGCACGCCAGCAGCTCGCGCATCGAATCGGCCCGGCAGACGCCGCGCTGCCCCTGGCTGTCGGCCGGCTTGACGATCGCCGGGAAGTGGTCCCAGCCGACGGCGTCGGCGCGCCGCCGCAGTTGCCGGTAGTTGACCGGGCTGAGGTCGCGGCGCTGCAGGTAATCACGCAGGCGCACCTTGTTCTGGGTCAGGTCGGCAAGTGCCGGCCAGATGAAGCTGCGCAGCCCGAGGGCAGCGGCCACTCTCGCGACGGCCGGCATGGCCAGGTCGGAACCCACCGAATAGACGAGATCGACCCGTTCACTGCGCGCCAGATCCTCGAGCGCCGGTACGTCGGTGATGTCGATCTGCCGGAACTGCTGCGCCAGCCCCAGCCCCGGGCCCTCGCGCAGGTAGCTGCAGGCGATCACCCACCAGCCGCTATCCCTGAGATGACGGATGGCGTCGAGCTGCGCGGCGCCGGTGCCGAGGATGAGGGCTTTCCTCATGCTTGCTGCGTCTCCTGTGGTGGTTTCGTGGCCGTGTCGGTGCGAATGACGAAAGCCGGTTTGCCAAGTGTGCGGAAGTGCATGCGGGCGAGGTACTCGCCAACGACGCCGATCGCCAGTAGCTGCAGCCCGGCGAAAAGGGCGATCAGCGCGGCAATCAGCGTCAGGCCGGGTGCCGGTCCGTCGGGCAGCAGCAGCGATGGCAGCAGCCAGAGGAGCAGCCCGAGACCCAGCGCGGCCGACAGCAGCCCGAGGCCGCTGGCCAGGCGCAGCGGCAGCGCCGAATAGCCGGTGAGCATGCCGAGGGTGATCGTCAGCAGCTTGCCCAGGTCGTAACCCGAGCGCCCCTGCCGCCGCGGATGATGATCGACGGCGACGCAGGCCACCCGGTCGGCGCTCCAGGAGAGGAGGACGTCGATCGACACCTGCGGATCGCGAAAGCCGGCGAATCCTTCCTTCAGTTCGGCGCGGAACATGCGGAAGGCGCTGCTCCGTTCCGCCATCTCGGCGCCGAGCGCGACCCGCATCGCGCGCTTGGTGAGGCGCGAGGCGAGGTTGCGCCACGGCGAATGCTCACGCCGCTGTGGCTTGCCGTAAGCGACATCGTTGCCGGCAGCGATCGCCGCCAGCAGTTTCGGCAGTTCCTCGGGCGGGTGCTGCAGGTCGTCGTCCATGGTGACGATGATCGAATTCCTTGCCCGCGTGATGCCGGCGAGGAGCGCATTGTGCTGCCCGTAGTTGTGCATCAGGTCGAGGCCACGCACCTGCGGTTCACCGCGCGCCAGCGCCTCGATGAGCTGCCAGCTGCCGCGCCCGCTGCCGTCGTTGACCAGGATCAGCTCGAGCTCGCAAACCAGTGGCGACAGGGCTGCCCGTACGCGGCTGACGAGTTCGCGCAGGTTGGCGCCGCTGCCAAAGACCGGCACGACGACCGAGACCGAAGGCAGGGGCGCGGCTGGCATGGCCGGGCTGCTCGTCTCGGCTGCCGGGGTGGTGCTCATCTCAGCCGCATCCCTGTTCCGGAATGCGGTAGACGTAGGCCGGCCGCGGCTGTGTCAGCGGGCGCAGCGCCTGCCGGGCACGCCCCGCCAGCGTCTCCGGCAGCAGCGCGGCGGCGGCGGCGAGCTGCCGCAGGAGCCAGGGGCCGACGCCGTATGCCGCGGCTTGCAGGACGCCTTCGCGCGTCCAGCACGCGGGGACCTGGCTGATGTCGCGCAGCGGCTCGTCGACGGCCCAGCTCAACGTCTCGGTGTCGATCACCGCGTAGCGGGCGGCGGCCGGCTTCGCTGTGGTCTGCTGGCGGTCGCCGCCGGTGACAGCGAGCAGATCGGCAAGCGGATGGATCTCGACGAGCGTCGCGTGCGGCTGTACGAGGCGGGCAAACTGCGCCGCGCGAACGGCATTGGTGTTGCCGAAGATCTCGGCATCGGCGTGTGCCCGGGCGAAGTCGACGGCCGCCTTGCTGTTCGCGGTGAAGACGTGGATCAGACTCTGCTGCATGGCGGTCAGCAACAGCGCCGGTGCGGCGACGAGCAGCAGCAGGACGATGAACGCCCGACCGCGGGCACGGGCCAGTGCGTGGCCGGCGAGGAGCGCCAGCGGCGCGACGAACATCAGCATGTAGTTCGTCTGTTTCGGGATCAGGACGAGCGGATGCCACGAGGCGACGAAGAGCGAAAAGACGAGCAGCAGTCCGGCTGCCCACCAGATGAGGAAAAGCATCGCGTCGTCGTCGCCGCTCGCTTGCCGCCGGCGGCGCAGCCACCAGAGCAGGATCGCCGCCAGAGCCAGGTGGAAGACGATCCAGGTGTGATAGACGCGGCCGAGGAGATAGACGAGGTAGTAGCCGGCGGAGACATGGAAGGGATCGGCGGCCGCCGCCGCTGCCCGGTCGACGCTCGTGTGGCGGGCGCGCATCGCTTCGACGAGGAAGAAGAAGTCGCCGCTGAGGAAGCGGAAGAGAAGACAGTTGGCAACGATCATCAGGCCGCAGGCCGCGGCCATCGCCAGCCAGCGCCGGTCCCAGCGGCGGACGAGCAGCGGGTAGGCGGCAAAGACGGCGAGGTAGATGATGGCGTGTGGCTTGATCCAGAAGCTGCATCCCGCCGCCAGGCCGGCGATGACGAAACTCCGGCAGTCCCGGGTGCGCTCGCCGTGCCAGAAGAAGAGGAAACTGGCGGTGATCATCAGTGCCAGCGGCGCGTCGGCCATCAGGCGTCCGGCATAGTGTGCGTGTAGCGGCAGCAGTGCGAGCAGCAGCGCGGCGAGGACGGCGGCGCGCAGGCCGAGCACTTGGCGGCCGAAATGGAAGACCAGCGCGACCTCGCCCAGCGAGCAGAGCAGCGGATAGGCATTGGCGACCAGTTCATGGCGGCCGAAGAGGAAGGCCAGCGCGGCGAGCGGCAGGTTCATGCCGTAGCGGTTGCTGCCGACGTAGCTCGAGACCTGCCAGTCGCCGTCGAGGAGCCGGTAGGCGTTGGCGACGTAGGTCACCTCGTCCGATCCGAAGAATCCCGTGTAGAAGAGCAGCCGGATGCTCAGGGCGGCGCCGAGCAAGGCGGCAAGCACGAGCCAGTTGGCCCCTGCGCCGGCCTGTGGGCCGGCATGGGCGAGCTCCATCGTGCCGTCGCTGGCTCGTGGGTTCATCGGCGCCCCATGGCGTGTGTCGGGCGCATCGTCTGCCTGGTGGTCATGAAGGAAGGTGATCGTGGTCGTTTGCCGTCGCTGCGGCCGGCCCGGCGCCGGGGTCGCGACACGCACGACGAGTATAGAGGGGCACGTCCGCTCCGACAGGGACTATTTCTCGTTCCTCGCGTCGCCGCATCTGGCTGCCGGCAGCATTGGCCGGCGCGCACGATCTTCGATTTGCAGCATAATCTGCCCTGCCGCGTGCCGCCGTCGGGCATCAGTGCCGTCCGCGGCCGGCGGCAGGAGCGAGCGCAGCCGCCGGTGCCATGGCGGCCGCATGGCGATGACCAGGGGCGGGCAAGGAGGGAACGATGAGCCGATCGCTGTTCGGGGCCTGGGGGGCTGCTCTGCCGCAGGAGTCGTTCGCTCGCGCCGTCGCCGCGGCAGCCCTGCTCGGTGCCGGCCGCGACGGCGCGCCACCGCTGGCCGCCGCGCGCAGCCTCGGCGCCGCCGCTGGCGAAATCGCCGTCCTGCGGCTCGATTGCCTTGCTGACGTGCTGTCGGCGATCGCCAACGGTGGCGTCGCCCTGCCGCCGGCAGAGGAATTCGTCGCTGCCTGGCAGGGCTTCAGCGAGTCCCGGCCGCCAGCAGGCAATGGCGGGCGCCCGCTGCTGCGGCTCGAGATCGAGGCGCAGTCCGGCGCCGAGCGCTCGCCGATGATGCCGGAGCTGCCATGGTTGTTCGGACTCCTCCTCGGCAATGGCGGCGATCTCGCGAGTTCGGCCTACCTGCGTCTCGCCGGGCCGCCGCGAGCGATCTCCTGGGACTGGCCGCTGCGCATCGCCATCGTCGGCGACACGCGCGCCGCGGATCTGGCGGCGGCGCTGGCGGCCAGCCGTTGGCCCGAGTTGCTGCACATCGTTGCCGCCGGCGAGGATTGCCAGCTGCTGTTGTTGCCGGAGGATCTGCGGCGCGGCCTGGCGCGGGTGCTGCAGTCACCCCGACGATTGCGCGCCGCCAGCGTGCTGGTGCTTGCTGGCGCCGGTACCGCCGGCGAGCGCATCGTGCCGCTTGCCGCTGCCCTGTGCGCCGAGGTGTCGGCGGCTGCTGCCGGCGTGGCCGCGGTCGAGCGCGAGCGGCAGGGCGAGTACATCGAATCGCTGCTGGCGCACCTCGCCCGCGACCTGCCATTCGACGTCGCGCTGCAGCGGGCGCTGCCGGCGGTGCAGGATGACGCCGCCGGCGAACCGGCGCTGCTCATCGCCTCGCGCGGGCTGGCGGCCGAGGCTCGTCTGTCGGCGGTGGCGCAGCGGCTGGCGCGGCAGGCCGGTCGCCTGCTGTCGTCCGCGCAGTCCTCGGTCGGCGGAGCCGCTGCACGGTCGTTGGCGGAGCGCAGCGGCCGGCCGCTCGGCGACGAGGTGGTGGCGCTGGCACGCTCCTTGGCCGCCAGCACGGCGCGCAGCTCGTGGGCGGACGATGCCGCTGAGGCCAGCGAGCTGGCTCGCCTGCGCAGTGCGCTCGCGGGTCGACTCGGGGGATCGCGCGCGGGGCAACTGGCGGGGCGAGCGGCGGCGGCTGGCGACGGCGCCGGCGATCCCCGGAGCGGGGCCGGCGAGCAGCGGCGGCTCAACGGCAGCGTCATCGACGTCAGCGACGCCGCCCGACCGCTGCGCGTCGAGGAACGTCTGGCGGTTGACCGGGCCTACGTCATCGATCTCGACATCGGGCTGCCGCGGGCGCAGGTGTTCAGCGCCCCGGAAGTCTTTCCGAGTGGCCGTCTGCCGCCAGCGGACGCCGGTCACTGGCTCGACCTCTTCTTCGTGCCACTGGTTCGCTGTGCCAGCGGCCGCCTGCACACGCCGCAGCAGGGGCGCCTGTTCCTGCCGGCGGAGGGCGACAGCCAGGCTTGTCGCCTGAGCTTCCGCACGCATGGTGTGCGTGACGAGTACCGGGCCCGCATCCTGATCGTCCATGAGACACGGATTCTGCAGACGCTGATCCTGTCCTCGCCGCTCGCCGGAGCCGCTGGAAGACTGGC
This sequence comes from Candidatus Accumulibacter adjunctus, assembly GCA_000585015.1. Taxonomy (GTDB): domain Bacteria; phylum Pseudomonadota; class Gammaproteobacteria; order Burkholderiales; family Rhodocyclaceae; genus Accumulibacter; species Accumulibacter adjunctus. The sequence continues at coordinate 92,437 of JFAX01000012.1, forward strand.
TCTGACGGTCGAGAACCGGGTGGCGGCGTCCTTCGACCCGTCGCCGGCGCCACCACCATTCGATGCCGCCATCGTCGTCAATCATGCCGCCAGTGGCCAGGCGGGCTTCACCACCGTCGTCGGCAGCGAGGTCAGCTTCCGCGAGCCGCTCGGCATCGACCGGCTGGTCGACGAGGTCAAGGCGCTGCTTTCCGCCGAGGCGAGCTTCACGGCCGCGCGCGGCTCGCTCGACGATCCGGCCTTGCTGCAGCTCTTCGACGCACTCGCGCGTTACGGGCGTTCGCTCCTCAAGGCGATGCCGGTGCCGTTGCAGGGCAGGGTGCCCGAGGGTGCGCGCATCCAGATCGTCGAGGCGCGTGCCGGCGCCTGGCTGCCGGTCGAGATTCTCTACGCCGCACCGCTGCCACAGGCCGGCGCGACCCTCTGCCCGAATGCACGTGCGGCGCTGCTCGGCGACGGCAGCCATGAGCAGTGTGCGCACCGCGACGATCGCAGCGTCCACTGTCCGTTGCGCTTCTGGGGGCTGAACTGCGTCATCGAGCGGCAGCCGGAAATGGCGGCGGCGAGCGGGGCGGACTACACGATCAGCCTGCCGCAGCCCACTGGCGATCGCCTCGATGTCCTGCGCTCGGTGCTCGTCGGCGCCAGCAAGCGGGTGCGGGCGCAGGATCTCGCCGACCCCGGCGGCATCCTCGACGCCGTGCGCCAGGCCGCGACGAGTGCGCGGACGGTGCGCGACTGGGCCGAGTGGGAGCAGGCGGTGGCCGCGGATTCGCCGTCGCTGCTCCTGCTGCTGCCGCATTCGCAGGAGGATCCGGCGCATCCAGGGATCAGCGGGCTGGAGATCGGCGGTGTGCTGCTGACCCGCCCCGAACTCGAGAGCTCGTACGTTGCCGGGCCGGCCACGGCGGCGCCGGTGGTGCTGCTGCTCGGCTGCAGCACGCAACTCAGCGAGGTGCCTTTCCTCAACTTCGTCGAGGCGTTCAAGCGCGAGCGCGCCGCGCTGGTGATCGGCACGCTGGCGACGATCCGCGGCCGGCGCGCCGTCGCCTTCGTCGCCGAACTGCTGGCGGCGCTGCAGGCGGCGGCTGGCGGCGAGGAGAGTTTCGGCGAAGTCTTTCTCGCCACGCGGCGGCGCCTGCTCGCCGCTGGTGACGGCTTCGCCCTGAGCCTGACCGCCTACGGCGACGTCGGCTGGCGGTTGTGAAGCGGCGCCGCGAGCGCCGACGAGGAGTGACGACATGTATCGCATCGACCTGTTGCCGGCCGAGTACGGCGACGCCATCTGGCTCGAGTACGGGCAAGGGCGGCGGATCAATCGTCTGCTGATCGACTGTGGCACGGCGGCGGTCTACCCGCGCATCCGCGAGCGCATCCTGGCGTTGCCGGAGGGCCAGCGTCACTTCGAGCTGCTGCTGGTGACGCACGTCGACCTCGACCACATCGGCGGCGCGCTCGCGCTGCTGCGCGACAGTGCCAGTCTCGGCGTCAGCTTCGGCGAGATCTGGTTCAACGGCTACATGCACCTCAGCCCGGGCGGCGTCGTCCCGGCTGCCGCAGACGACACCCTCGGGCCGCTGCAGGGCGAGGAGTTGAGCGACCTGATCGTCGCCCACGGTCGCCAGTGCTGGAATGCCGTGGTTCGCGGCGGCGCGCTGCTGGTACCTGAAGAGGGACCGCTGCCGCAGCTGAGCCTGCCGGGCGGCATGCGGCTGACCCTGCTGTCGCCTTACCAGGAGCAGCTCGACGCGCTGCGGCCAGCCTGGGAGGCGGCCTGTCGCAAGGCGGGAATCGTCCCCGGCGTCGCCACTGCCGACGACGCCAGTCGTCTCGAGGAGGATGATGCCGCGCCGGAGGACGACGATCTGCTCGGCGACCCGGATCCGGAGCAACTCGCGGCGCGGCCCTACAAGGCCGATCGCGCACGCCCGAACGGCTCGAGCATTGCCCTGCTGGCGGAGTACGGCGGGCGCCGCGCGCTGCTCACCGGCGATGCCTTCGCCGAAGTGCTGCTCGCTTCGCTGGCGCGGCTGCCCGGCAACGGCGGCGGCCGCCTGGCCGTCGACGCCTGCAAGCTGTCGCATCATGGCAGCCGTGGCAACACCAGCAGCGAACTGGTGCGGGCCCTGCACTGCCGCGACTGGCTGGTGTCGAGCAACGGCAAGCAGTTCCGCCATCCTGACGGCGAGGCGATCGCACGCGTGCTGCGTGACGGCGGCGGTGACGTCCGGCTGCACTTCAACTACCGCAGCGAGTTCAACGAGATGTGGTCGTCGAGCGCGCTGCAGCGTCGTCATCGCTACACCGCCAGCTACCCCGCCAGCGATGCCGGCGGCATCCGGCTCGACCTGTCGCGGCGACGTCTTCGTTGAGCCGCCCGCCGCCGGCCCCGCTGCCGCCGATGAATTCCGCGCCGCGCCACAGCCTGCTCGAGGATGTGCAGGCGCTGCTGGCGGCAGCCCTCGTCGGTTCGCTCGGCCTCGGTCTGCTCAAGCAGGCCGGGCTGATCACCGGCGGCACGGTCGGACTCGCCTTTCTCGCCCACTACGCCAGCGGCATCAGCCTGGGGATCCTGTTCCTGGCGATCAACGTGCCGTTCATGGCGCTCGCCTGGTTCCGGGTCGGCCACGCCTTTGCCGTCAAGACGCTGTGCGCGATCGCCCTGCTGTCGCTGGCCACCGATCTGCTGCCGCGCTTCGTCGGCATCGCCGGCGTCGACCCGCTCTACGCCGCGGTCATCGGCGGCCTGCTGGCCGGCATCGCGATGATCATCCTCTTCCGTCACCAGGCCAGCCTCGGTGGGCTGAACATCGTCGTGCATTGGTTGCAGGAACGTTTCGGCTGGCGCGCGGGCTACGTCCAGCTGGCGATCGATCTGGCGATCATCGGTGCTTCACTGACCATGCTGCCACTCGAGCGAATCCTTGTCTCGCTGCTTGGTGCGGCGACGCTGAACCTGACGCTGGCGATCAACCATCGACCAGGGCGGTACATGGCTGCCTGAGCCGGGCCCCTTCACGGCCGGCGATCGCCGGCAGCAGGGAAGCGAATTCCGGCCCTGCCGCCGCGGGTCGCTGGCGAGTCGCCGCCGGCGCCGGGCGGCACCCTGCCGGCAGCGCTGCGCAACGCCAGCACCTCGTTGCCGACGAGCGCCGCGAGGACCAGTGCGCCACCGGTCAGCGTGCTGCCGCCCGGTTGCTCGCCGGCGCCGAGCCAGGCCCAGGTGACGCCGAAGACGACCTCGAGCAGTCCGAGCAAGGCAATCTCGGGCGCCGCCAGTTCGCGCGACAGGCGCACCACCAGCAGGCAGGGAACCGCCAGCTGGACGACGCCAAGCAGCGCCAGCAGCGCCAGATCATGCGGCGTCGCCTGCAGCGGATGGGCGAGTGGCAGGGTGCAGGCGGCGGAGAGCACGGCGCCGATGAAGACCGCCGGCAGCATGTCCAGCGGCAACGCCGCAGCGGCGCTGCTGCGCCGATGTCCGACATGCTGCAGGGTGGTGAAATTGAGCGCCGCCGCAACGGGCACCGCCAGCGCGACGATGCTGCCGGTCAGCGACAGGCCGGTCGCCGCTTCCTGGCCGAACATCCAGGCGATGCCGCCACCGGCGACGGCAATCGCCAGCCAGGTGCGCGCCGGCAGCCGGTGCTGCAGGAAGAGGCGGGCGAAGAGAGCGGTCATCAGCGGCCCGATCGCCATCGCGACGAGGACATTGGCGACGCTCGTCAGCGTGATCGCCAGCATGAAGGCGGTGAACATCACCGCCCAGCAGAAGCCCGAGCACCAGAGCGGCCAGCCGCCGTCGAGCAGGCTGCGCCACAGTCGCCGGCCGCGCAGGAGGCTCAGCGCGCAGCCGAGGGCGAGGGCGTTGAACAGGCTGCGCCAGAAGGTGACCTCGAAGCTCTGGGCGCTGTCGAGGTGGCGTGCGACGACCCCGGCGATGCTCCAGAGCAGGGTGACCAGTATCATCAGACTGACCGCGCGACCGTGCGACATCGGCACTCCTTCAGCCGCTGCCGTCGCACAGCGGTGGCGAAAGCTCGGCATTGTGCCGGCTTTCCCCGTTCGTGAGCACAGCGTCGTCGCCCGGCGCGGCTCGGCGGCGGCAGTCGTAGCGCTGGTGGACGAGGTAGCCGCCAGAGCCGCCGGCCAGCGACTCGACCAGGGTGTAGCTGTTCACCTGCCAGCGCAGCTCGGCGCCGGTGACAGGCGGGATGCTGCCGGCGGCGCGGCGGGCCAGCGTCACGTGCGGCCGGAAGCGGCGTCTCTCGGGGGGCAGGCCGAGCGACCGCAGCGCGTCGCCAAGGCGGCCGTGCAAGTCCAGCAGCGCGGCCGCCGGGGATCCGGCACGCAGCACGACGAGGCCGTGTGGCCAGATCTCGGCGCGGTCGAGGACGAGTTCGAAAGGCTCGAAGGCGACCTGCAGGCCGCTGCTCAGCTCCGTCAGTCGCTGCCGTGGCAGCGAACCGAGGAAGTGCAGCGTCAGGTGCAGGCGCTCGCCGGCGATCGCTGCCGTTGCCGGCGACCATGACCATTGTCGCTGCCGCCGCAGGAGTTCGTCCCTTGCAGCGACGGTCGGCCAGACGGCGAGGAACAGCCGGCACGCTGCGGCGGCTTGTTCGGCAACGGGCGCGGCGGTCACCGGTCGCCGCGGCCTGGATGCGCTCCGGCGGCCTGCCTCATCGTCTGGCATGACTGGCCGGACGGTCGTTCAGGCTACCGTCGCGATCTGCGGCGGCCGGAGCACTGCCGTCGTGCCCGCTTCTACCGCGTTCTCTTGCCCTTGCCGCCCTGCGCTTCCTGGGCACCCTGGACGCCCAGGTTGCCGCCGGTACCAAGACCGCCCTTGACTTCCTGCGCCTTGTAGTTGCGCACCGCGCGCACCAGGTTGTTGTAGGAATCGGTGAAGGCGGCAACGATCACCTTGCCTTCGGCAGTGTTCGTATAGCCACCGCCGCCGGCACCGAAGCCGCTGCCAAAAAGCGCCCCCATGGCACCGAAATCCATGTTGCGGGCGCTGCCCTCGGCCGCCGCCAGTTGCACGCCCGAGCGGTTGTCGACCAGGGTCAGCAGCGTGCTCGCCTCCTTGACATTCACCGCGCCGACGACCGCACCGAGCACTCCGGCGCCACGGCTCAGGCCACCCAGACCGCCGCCCATGCCGCCGGCGTTGTTGTTGCTGAAGGTGATCGTCGGGCTCATCGTGTAATCGGCCGAGACCATCTGCCCCTTGCCGAACTTCGACCCCTGGCGTAGTTCGCCCATCTGATTGAGTGCACGCTCCTGCATCATGTTGTTCATCGCCCGGCCGCGGTCGACGACGACGAAGCAGTTCGACTGCTGGATCAGCAGCTTGAGCACCGGGCTCGTCGATCCCAGTTTCATCTGTCCGGTCAGGATGCCGTACCAGGGAGCGTTCGTGTCCTCGTAGACGGCAACCGTGCCGAGTGAACTGGCGCATTTCTCGAGCTGGCTACTGGCGTTTTCGGTGGTCGAGCCAGCGGCCGATCCGGTGGCGGTGGTCTTCGCGTCGGGCGAGCCCATCTGCATCTGGGCGCAACCGGCGAGGAGCAGGCCGGCGGCGGTGGCAAGAGCGACCCGTGCAGCACGCTGCGGACTGGGCAAGGACATCGGTTCTTCTCCTTTCGATTCGCTGCTGATGGCGTCAAGGGCCGCTGACGGCTGCCAACTTCCCCCCGGAACGGCATTATGCCCAAACACCCGCCGTCTTGCATCTGTACGCCGCGGCAAGACGCGCATCGGCGGTGGTCCGAGCAGGAGGGCGGGGCGTCGCGGGCTGTCGCGAGGGTGTCGAGAGGGTGTCGAGGGGTTGACAGTGTTGGCCTGCCTGCGGATAATCCGTGCCGCTCCTGCCGGGCAGTGGCGGCGCCGCAGTCGGCGAGGCGCCTGGTCCGGGTCCACGCAGGCTTTGTACGCGGGAATAGCTCAGTTGGTAGAGCGATACCTTGCCAAGGTATAGGTCGAGAGTTCGAGACTCTTTTCCCGCTCCAGATCACGAAGGGAAAGTGCCCCCGGCACTTTCCCTTCTTCCATTTTGCGGCAGGTATAATGGCCTGCGGCGCCCGGATGGTGGAATTGGTAGACACAAGGGACTTAAAATCCCTCGGCCTTGCGGCCTTGCCGGTTCGACCCCGGCTCCGGGCACCACGTCCACGTCTCTTGCTGCGCGCTTCGCGCTCCGGGTCCCGATGATCATCTTTGACCTTGCATGCCAGCACGACCACCAGTTCGAGGGCTGGTTCCAGTCGCGCGAGGATTTCGACAGCCAGCTCGCAGCCGGTCTCGTCAGTTGCCCGCATTGTGGCTCGGTCGAGATTCGGCGCGTGCCGTCGACGGTGCATCTCGGACGTTCCGGCACGCAGGCGGATTCGCCTCGCCGTCCCGTACCGCTCGCCGCACCGGTGGTCGACGGGGGGGCGGGTTCCTTGACGGCGCTTCGCCATCTGACCGAGATGCTGCTTGCCCAGTGCGAGGATGTCGGCGACGAGTTCGCCGCGGAAGCGCGGCGGATTCATTATGTCGAGGCTCCCGAACGTTCGATTCGTGGCGTCGCCACTGCCGAAGAATACGAGGAACTGCTCGACGAGGGAATCGAAGTGTTCCGTCTGCAGCGGCTGAAGGCGGGTGATCTGCACTGACGGCCGCGCCGCGGCTGCTGCGGACAGCCGCCGGCAAGGCGCACGCTTGCCCGGCAGCGGGGAGCGATTGCCGCCTGCCGGCGGCGCCAACTGGTGGGAGGGTCACTGATGATCAAGTCGCGTGCTGCGGTTGCCTGGGCTGCCGGGCAGCCACTGGAGATCACCGAGGTGGATGTCGAGGAGCCGCGGCAGGGCGAGGTGCTGGTGCGCATCGTTGCCTCCGGCGTCTGCCACACCGATGCCTTCACGCTCTCCGGGTCCGACCCGGAAGGCGTCTTCCCGAGCATCCTCGGTCACGAGGGTGGCGGCATCGTCGAGGCCATCGGACCGGGCGTCAGCTCGGTTGCCGTCGGCGACCATGTCATCCCGCTGTATACGCCCGAATGCGGACAGTGCAAGTTCTGCCGTTCGGGCAAGACGAACCTCTGTCAGGCGATCCGCGCGACGCAGGGCAGGGGACTGATGCCGGATGGCAGCAGCCGCTTTTCGCGGCACGGTCAGACGATCTTCCACTACATGGGAACCTCGACCTTCTCCGAGTACACCGTGTTGCCGGAGATTTCGCTGGCGAAGATCGCCCGCGATGCTCCGCTGGAAAAGGTCTGCCTGCTCGGCTGCGGCGTCACCACCGGCATCGGCGCGGTGCGCAACACCGCCAAGGTCGAGCCGGGAGCGACAGTGGCCGTCTTCGGCCTCGGCGGCATCGGTCTGGCAGTGGTCATCGGCGCCGTGATGGCCGGTGCCGCGCGCATCATCGCCATCGACACCAACCCGGCCAAGTTTCCCATCGCGCGCCAGCTTGGCGCCACCGATTGCATCGATCCGGCCGATCACGCGCGGCCGATCCAGGAAGTGATCGTCGAACTGAGCGACGGCGGTGTCGATTACTCGTTCGAATGCATCGGCAACGTCTCGGTCATGCGCGCCGCCCTCGAGTGCTGTCACAAGGGTTGGGGCGAGTCGGTGATCATCGGTGTCGCGGGTGCCGGCGAGGAGATCTCGACGCGGCCCTTCCAGCTGGTGACCGGACGCGTCTGGCGGGGCTCGGCCTTCGGTGGGGTGCGCGGCCGTTCGGAGCTGCCGGCTTACGTCGAGCGCGCGCAGCGGGGCGAAATTCCGCTCGACACCTTCATCACCCATACCATGGGGCTGGCCGACATCAACCGGGCCTTCGAGCTGATGGCCGCCGGCCAGAGCATCCGTTCGGTGATCCTGTTCTGAGCCGCCCACCGCGGCAGCCGGCGATCAGCGCAGGGGCTCCCAGGTGGCGAAGCTCGCTGCCTGCCCGACGCTCGTCGCCGCTTCGCTGACGAGATTCCAGACCGTCGCGCCGCAGATGCGGAAGCGCTCGCCGCTCGCCGCGATGCGAACGCCGCCGTAATCGTCGATGAACCCTTCGCGGGCAACGCGATCGAGCAGTCGCTGCCGTTCCTCGCGCGCCAGCGGTTCGGCCGAAAGTCGTGACGGCAGACGGACGATCTCCCGCCACGACATCGCGAACAGTTCCTGCGCGGCGAGGTTGGCGTAGAAGAAGATCGGATCGGCTGCCGCATCGTGCGCCAGGACGATGAATGGCGCGCCGTAGAGCCGCCGCCCGAGATCGTCCGCTGCGTCGTCGGGCAGGAGGTCGCGGTGCAACAGCCGCGAATGGCTGGCGACGATGAGGCGTGCGCTTGCCGCCTGGAAGCCGTTGCCGGCGTCCGGCTCGCTGCGGTCGAAGGGGGCAGCCGTCATCGCCGCGCTGTCGTTCGCCGGCAATTCACCACCTCTCAGCCCGTCGTCGCCGCGGGCGCGACGTCCGCGGGCGGCAGCGCCGCCAGGGCCTGCGCCGCCGCGGCATGCAGATCGCTGCGCGCCTGCTCGGTGGCGTCGCCGGTCAGGTCGGCGAGCCACTGGTAGCGGGCCACTCCGCGCGGCCGCTTGGCGAGTGCGATGTCGCGCGCCGCCAGCGCACGGATCAGCTCGAGGTAGTCGAGCGGACACTCGCTCGCCAGTTCGGCGTTGCTCGCCGCCGTGCAGGAGACGGCATCCGGCAGCGCCCTTCCCGCCGCCGCCTGCTCGGCGACGACTTCGGCCGTGCTCGCCGCAGCCGCGCGCAGTTGCGCGAGACCGCTCATCAGCTCGCCCTGCAGTTCGTATTGCCAGTACCTGTCGATGTCGTGAATCTCGTAGCCGTGGCCGAGGTTGACCAGCAGCAGGTGTGCTCCATCGGCGCCGGGTTCGCCGCGCGCGCCGAAGTCGCCAGCTTGGCCTGCAGCACCGCCGCTGGCGCCGAGAACGGGCGTCGTCAGCAATGGCGTGCCGTGGCGGAGGACGATGCGGCCGCCGTTGCCGCCGTCGCCCGGTCGCCCGGGCAGGCCACCGCGGCCGCCCTGGCCGAGCGTGCCGAAACGCAGCCATGCCTGCGCGTGGCCGCCATAGCGGGCGCGCTGGTAGCTGTCGAGACCCGGCAGCAGCATCCGGACGATGCCCGCGATGGCGCCCGGTGGCACCGCCATGTCGCCGACGACAGGTCCGGCGTCGCGCCGGGCGTTCTGTCCGCTGACGTGCGCGAAACCGTCGCCGCCGCGCTGGCTGCGCCCGCCCGCGCTGCCGTTGGCGAGCAGCGCCGCCGTCCCCACGACCTCGTGCGCGCAGATCCGGATCAGGCCCCCGTCGTTGCCGCGCGGTCCGCCGGCACCCTGGCGACCGTCGAGGTGTTGCGCCGTGCCGTCGAGGCCGGGGTCGCGGGCCGCGGCGTCGAAGCCGGAGGTCGCCGCGCCGGAGACGTCGATGGCGCTGGCCGGCGCGAACTCGATCCGCCGCGCGAGGATCTCGACCGTTGCCCCGGGCAGCAGGCAGTGCCCGACGACGCGCACCGTGTCGGCACGGACGACGAGGTGCCGCGCGCGCCCGGTCGAAGCGCCGGCGAGCAGCACGGCGTCGAGGACGACGGCCGGCAGCAGGACCTGCACTGCCGGCCGCGCGGCCGCGGCTTGCGCGTTGCCGCTCATGGCGTCGTCCCGGCGCTGGCGTCGCTGGCATCGATGCCGGCCGCGGTACCCCTGAACTCGAGGCCGATCTCCTCGATGTCAGCCAGATCGAGGTCCCGATTGAGGTCGGCCGGGATGTGGATGCGCCAGGTGGTGAAGGGCGTCGGCTCGAAGCGCGACTTGTCGGCGTCGTCGCCGTGCAGCGTGATGTGCACGCTGCGGCCCTGATGATCCCGTGCTTCAGCGTGCGCGCGGGGTGGCAGCAGGTTGTATTGGAAGGTACTGCTGAACGGGGCGGCGGCGAACTCGATCGGCCCGGCGGACGTGCGGTCGCGGTAAATGCCGGGCGTCGAGACGAGGATCGTGATGTTGCGATGGTACGGCTTGCTGCACACCAGCCAGACGTGAACCTCGGAAATGCGGATCCGCTCGACGCGCGGATAGTTGTTGAGCGAGATCGTCCACGACAGCGTACGTTCCGTCCTGAGTTCGTCGAGCGCGTGTCGTTCCCAGATGCGGTAGGCTGCCGGAGTCCAGGTCGAGGTGCGCTGCGCACCCTCGAGGAAGCGCGTCAGTTCCTCCTCGGCGTTGGCCAGCAGCGCGTACAGCGTCGCACCACTGTCCGTCAGCGACGGGGCGAAGCCCGGCTCGCGCAGCGTGCAATAGCGGTAGGCATCGCGCATGTTGCCGATGGCGCGGACGAGCTGCAGCTTCAGCTGGTCCTGGATGCGCTCGTGGAACATCAGCGTCGCGCGATCGATTTCGGCGCGCTGGCCGAGCGCCTTGCGTCTGGCCTCGACGGCTGCCGCGTCGCTCGTGTCGCGCTGCTGTTCCCACTCGCGCTGCAGGCGCACCTGCATGCAGCGTGCCTGATGGACGCCGGTGTTGACGGCTTCTTCGGAGAGGATGAGGAAGACCTCGATTGCCGCGAGCAGTTCGCTCGCGCCGCCGATGTCCATCTTCAGCGCGTCGTCGAAGGCGGCGCGGACCTCGACGCGCAGCGCTTGCCAATCGGCCACGCTCACCGGCTCGAGCCCGGACGCCGGGTCGCTCCAGCTCGCCAGACTGCTGGCCTGGGTGACGGCCTGGCGGCCGGCGATGTTCTTCGCGACGGCCTCGTACACCTTCTGTGCGGTCATCATCAGCTCGAGGGTGGCGCGCACCGCCTTCACCAGATCCCAGATCCGGTTCAGGATCTGCAGCAGCCGGCTCAGTTGTTGGGCCGCAGTGGCCGCTCCCTGCACACCCTGGGCGGCAGCGGTGGGGCCGCTCGCGCTGCCGAAGAGCGTCGCCACGACGCCGACGACGACGGCCAGGACGGCAGCGCCGATGCCCACCCCGGCCTCCAGCTTGAGTTGCCGGGTCTTCTCGTCGCAGCCGTCCTGGAACGTCTTCCGCGCCTGCTCGAGCTTGCCTTTCTGCGCCTCGAGCTTCCTGCGGCTGGCAGCGCAGGCCGCCGCCGCCGCCGCCTCATCCTTGCGCGCCTCCTGCAGGAGGCTCTGCGACAGGGCTGCACAGTTGCGATAGTGGCCGAGGACGACCTCCGCATCGCCATTGCGCAGCCCGATGTCGGCGACGGCGTCGAACAGGTGGGTGCACTCCTCGTCGATGGCGCGCAGTGCGTTCGCCGTCTTCTCGGCGAGATGGCTGTAACGCTCGAGGCGCAGGCTCGGGACGACGTGCAGCTGTGGCCGCAGCGAGCGCAGGCGCGCGAGGAGCAGGGCGCTCTCCAGTGCCAGCCGCACATCGCCGGCGACGTGTGTCTGCGAGCGGTTGACCCAGCTCGCCATGCACGCCGGCAGCTCGGCAATCTGCGCCGCAGCGCCGGCGCCGCAACTGCAGAGACGCATCGCGGTCAGCAGCTGCAGTTCGCCGAGCAGGCGGTCCCCCGGCGGTACCTCGTCGGTCGCTTCGAGGGTGATCAGCGCGTCACCGGTGGCGTCGCGCGCGCACTTCAGGTGGACTCGCCGGGACATCTCGTCAGGCGGCAGTTGCGGCGCGAAACCGAGGAAACTGATCCAGGGCGCGGCGGAATCATCGAGCAGCAGTTCGTCGCAGACGATCTCGAGCACGCAGTCGCCGCCATCCGCCGCCGGATCCACCTGCAGCAGGCCGCCGCTGCCCACCTCGATGCGGCGGACGTGGATGCGCACGGCCTGTGCGCTGAAACCGACGGCGGCGCCGATGCGCAGGACGTCGGCGTCGATCTCGATGGCGTCAGCGTCGACGTCGCGGCGGCGCAGTGCCGCCGCGACCTCGGCCAGATCGACGAAGAGGTCGCGAACCCTGGCCGGGCGCCCGGCGAGGAACTGCTGGTCGACCGACCACGCCGGTGCCGCCTGCGTGCCGGCAAAGGAACGGGTCGGCGGGAAGATCTCGGGCCAGCACGGAAACGCGCTCATCATTCTCGACGACTGGCAAGCCAACGATGGCAACGGGAGTATATGAGGGGCGGGCGAGGGGCGTCAATCGTCGCCGGGGAGGTGGCCGGTGTGGCGCGCGGTGCGGCCCGGTGGCGGCCGAGGACAAGGTCCGGGCGGATCGTCAGGCGCACTCGGCGCATCATCGCTGCGCTGTCGCGGCTTGCGTCAGGCGGCGACGACGACCCGGTTGCGTCCGCTGCGCTTGGCTTCGTAGAGCGCGGCATCCGCCGCCTCGATCAGCGCCTGGCTGTCCTTGAAGCCGCTCGAGAGGTTGGCGACGCCGACGCTGAGGGTGACGGGAATCGCCTGCTGCTCCCAGATGAAGGCGTACTTCTCGACCAGGCTGCGGATGCGTTCGGCAATCTGCGCCGCAGCACGGACGCTGGCATTCGGCAGGACGGCAGCAAACTCTTCACCGCCGTAGCGGAAGACCAGGTCCTCGACACGCGAGGCGCGCTTCAGCAGGTCGGCGAGCTGCCGCAGGACGGCATCGCCGGCAGCATGACCGTAGCCGTCGTTGATGCGCTTGAAGTGGTCGATGTCGAGCAGCAGGCAGGCCATCGGCAGCCCGTTGGAGTGGGCGAACGTCCACTCCGAGGCGAGGTAGTCGAGGCCGTGGCGGCGGTTCGGCAGCTGCGTCAGCGCGTCGGTCAGCGCGTCCCGCAGCAGGCGGCGGTGGGTGACGGCGAATTCGTCGGTCGAGCGCATGATGCCGCGCCGCTCACGCTGGATCTCTTCGCGCAGCAGCAGCATGCGCGTCGCCGTGTTGAGGCGGACGCGCAGCGTATGGATACCCACCGGTTTGACGAGGACGTCGTCGGCACCGGCGTCGATCGCTTCGAGGACGTGCGCTTCACTGCCCGGCGAGGCGAGCAGCAGTGCGTAGCTCTCCTTGCCCGCCGGCGTCTGGCGCAGGATGCGGCAGAATAGCGCCGGTTTCAGTCCGGGCATGGCCATGTCGGCAATGACGATCTGGGCTGGCTCGCGGAGGACCTGCTTGAGGTCGTCGATGTGGCTGTCGACGAGCACCGGCTGGTGGCCGAGGCTTTCGATCTGCTGCATCAGCGTCGGCAGTTCCGCCACCGGGATGCCGACCAGTTGCACGTGCAGGCGCGGCGCGCTGAGTCCGCCGTCCGGTTCCTGGGTGGCCGGGCTGACCCGTCGGCTGGGCGGGCTGGCCGCCAGGATCTCGGCGAAAGGGGGCATCTCGTGCGTGCGCACCTGCAGCATGGCGCCCCACTCGCGCCAGCGGCGGACCGTCCGGTCAGCCATGTCGTTCAGTGCGTCACCGCTGATGCCGAGTCGCGCAGCGCGCGTCAGCAGGCCGGGCAGCAGGCTCCAGCGCGCATCCTCTTCGGCCATGCAGACTTCGGCCAGCGCCCGCGCAAAGTGCAGCGAGTGGGTCAGCGTCTGCACCCGCGAGCCGTCGCGAAAGCCTGCGAGGTCCGGCTGTTCGTGATGGTAGGCGGCCTGGATCAGCAAGTCCGGTAGACCCCATTCGGCGAGCATCGTCGCGCCCAGTTGCTGGTGGTCCATCTCCAGGCAATCACGTTCCAGGGTCGCCAGGCTGGCGCCGCCTTCCTTCGCCTTGAGCAGAATGACGGCGTATTCTTCCGGGTAGAGCGAAGCCATCGCCAGCTCGCCGACGCGCGCCAGCAAACCGATGGTGAATAGCTCCTCGCTCGAAATCTGGGCAAACTGGGCGAGTTCCTGGCAGGCGATGGCGGTTGCCAGCGAGTGTCCCCAGAAGGCCCCGTAGTCGAAGGCCGAACACTGTCCGCTGCTGTGCGTATGCATCACCGACAGGCTGATCACCAGTTCGCGCACGCGGAACGCACCGAGGGCAACGATCGCCCGCTGCAGCGAGACGATCGGTCGCGTGCGGCCGAAGGCGGCGGCGTTGGCGAACTTCAGCAGGCGGCCGGCGATCGCCGGGTCGGACTGCACCAGTTGCACCAGATCGGAGACGCGAAAATCGTCACGCTGCAGCAGCTTGATGATCGAGAAGGCGACACCCTCGGGTGAAGGCAACTTGCCCGTTGCCTTCATCGAGTCATAGCGCTGTGGAGGAACGAAGTGGATCAAGCAGGCCTCAGGTCCGTGGTGTGCGCGCGATTATGCTACAAAACCGGGCGCACCGCCGGCAGCGGATCCCCTGTCCGCGTTGTCGCGTGCGGTCGCTGCCACGACGGCGATGGTCGCCAGCACGAGTGAGGCGTCACCAGGGCATAACGCCCGCACATGGCGCCAGTGTAGCTATACTTGCGCCGGTGCGCGAACTGCATGCCTGCAAAGAGGGGGTGAGAATGAGATCAGTAGTCGGCCGGGAGGCACTAAGCGGCGCCATCGGCGCCTTTCTGCTGCTGTCGGCGGACGCCGCTCTGGCGCAGGAATCGCCGCCGCTTGCGGCGGTCACAGCGGCTGAGCCTGCGGCCGCGGCGGCAGCGCCGGTACCGCGGCAGCCTTTCCGTCGCAGCATCGAGGATGCGGCCAACCTTGCCGGTGGGCTGGCAGTGAGGTTGGGCAGGGCGACCTATCGCGAAGGCGAGCCGGTGACGCTGAGCATCGACGTGCCGCGCGCCGGTCATCTGAACCTCGTCAGCGTCGGTCCGGACGATGTCGCGACGCTGATCTTTCCGAATCGGCAGCAGACCGACAACCGGGTGGCTGCAGGAAGCTTGCGCATCCCCGGCGAGCCGCCGCAGTCGCCGGAACTGATGGCGAAGCCTGCCGGGGTGACGCTGCTGGCCGCCTTTCTCAGTCAGGAGCCACTCGACCTGCAGCCCAGTGGCAGCGGGCCCGACGCACCGCCGGCGGACGACGCGTTCGCGCGCCTGCTGCCGGCAGCCCGTACGCAGCTCGAGAAGCTGGCGGCGCGGAGCTTCACGGGCCTGCCGCGGACGGCGCCGCTGCAGGGCGGAGTCACCTATCTGCTGGTGTGCGCGCCCGCTGGCACCTGCGACGCCGCGAGCCTGGCGCCGGCGACCGGTTCGCCGTCGCCCGCCGAGCGGCTGACGCCGGGTCTGCTGCTCGAAGGCGAGACCGACCTGGCGTTGCCCAAGGGGGCCTGGCTGCGCCGAATTCCGGAGAAGGGCCAGCGGCTGACGCGGCTGTCGGAAGGTTTCGTGCCGCGCCTCTATACCAATGCCGACAACCATTGCAGCATCGGCTACGGGCACGTGGTGCGGCAGGAGGCGTGCTCGGGCGCCGAGCCAGCGGCGCTGCGCCGCGGCATCAGCGAGGCGCAGGCGGAGGCGATGTTGGCCGAAAGCCTGCGGCGCGCGCAGCGGGCGGTGATGAGCCTGGTGAAGACCCCGCTCAGCGACGGGCAGTACGCCGCGCTCTGCGACTTCACCTACAACGTGGGCGCGACGAAGCTGCAGAACTCGACGCTGCTGCAGCTGATCAATGCCGGCGAGCATGAGCGCGTCCCTGCCGAACTGCGGCGCTGGACTGTCGTCGGCGGCAAGGAGCAGCGCGGCCTGAAGCTGCGCCGCGAGCGCCAGATCGGGCTCTACTTCGAGGGCCAGCCGGTTCCCAGGACGCCGCCGGGCGGCGAGCCGGCGACGCCGATCGATATCCGGGTTGGCGGCTAGACGGCCGGGCAGGAGCGTGGCAGCGGTCGTTTCTTGATCGGCAGCAAAGCCGCGGGCAGCGCGCGCTGCTTAAGATGCGTGGCATGAACAAGTACAGCGCCAGCCGGCAATGAGTCTGCTCGCCTCCTGGCTGCGTGCGGGTGCCTGCGAACGACCGCACGCCTGCGCCCTGCGCGCGGCGACTGGCGAATGGACATACCGCGAGCTGCTGGTTGTGGCCGAACGGGGCGCCGCCTGCCTGCGCAGCGCTGACGTCGCTGCCGGCGGGATCGTCGGCTGTGCGGCCGGTGCGCTCGACCTGGCGCTGGCTGCCGTGGCCTGTTCGGCTGCGGGGACGGCGCTGTTGCCACTCGATCCGCTGACCGCCGCTGCCGCTTGGCCACGCCTGCAGGAGCTGGCCGGCGGGCGATTGCACTGCCTGCGCACACGCTCCGGCGACTGGCGGCTGGATCGGGGCCCGCCGGCGCCCACCGTCGACCCCGACGACCTGGCTCTGGTCATCGCCAGCAGCGGCAGTGAAGGCGAGCCGAAGGCGGTGATGCTGACCAATGGCAATCTCGCCGCCGCGGTCGCCGCGTCGCAGCAGCGCCTGCCGCTGGCGGCCGGTGACACCTGGCTCGGCTGCCTGCCGCTGCACCACGTCGGCGGCATCTCGCTGCTCTTCCGCTGTCTGCGTGCCGGCGCCACGCTGCTGCTGCACGGCAGCTTCTCGGCGCCGGAAATCTGGCGTGACCTCAATGAACAGGCGGTCAGCCACATCTCGCTGGTGCCGGTGATGCTGGCGCGTCTGCTCGACGTGGCCGGCGGCCGACCGCCCCCGGCCAGCCTGCGACATGCGCTCATCGGTGGCGGCGCGCTGTCGCGGCCACTCTGCGAGCGGGCGCTGGCGACTGGCTGGCCGATCCGTCCGAGCTGGGGTCTCAGCGAGAGCGCGGCGCAGGCGGCGACGCTGCTCAGCCCGGCGGAGGAATGGCGGCCCGGACTGGTCGGCGAGCCGCTGCCCGGGCTCGCCGCACGCATCGCCGCCGACGGCCGCATCTGCCTGCGCGGCGCGCAGGTGATGGCGGGTTACCTCAATCCGGAACGGCGCCCGGGCCTCGGTCTGGTCGACGGCTGGCTGATCACCGGCGACCTCGGCGACATCGATGGCGCTGGCCGCCTCAGCATCCGCGGCCGTGCCGACGATCTTCTGGTCAGCGGTGGCGTCAATGTCCACCCGGCCGAGGTCGAGGATTGCCTGGCCGCGTGTCCTGGGGTGCGTGACGTGGCGGTGACGGCGACCGCCGACGCGGAATGGGGCGATTCGCTGCTGGCGCTGGTGGTCGGACAGGCCGACGTCGAACTGCTGCGTGACTGGTCGCGGCGACATCTGCCGGCCGGCAGGAGGCCACGGCGATTCCGCTGCGTCGAATACCTGCCGCGCAACGGCATGGGCAAGCTCGAACGGGCCGTCCTGCGTCGCCTGGCCGCGGAGGATGCGTGACGCCACGCCAGTTGCTCGACGCGACGCAGATCGCCTTCCTCGGTCGCCGCCTGCGTGCCCTGCTGGACGGCGCACGCGGCAACGACCTGCTGAGCATCAGCCTGGACCTCGGTGGTGGCGACGACGACTGGCTCGGGGTCGAGGACGGCGCCTGGCCCGGCGTCGACCTGACGCGGCCGGCCTGCCACTGGTGGGCTGCGCCGGCCACCTCGGGCGGCCGCGAGTACCGCCTGGCAATCGGCCGCGCGATCGACTTCCAGAGTGCCGGCGCGGCGCGCTTCTCCGCCCTGCAGGCCGCCTTCGCCGGGCTGCGGGCGGTCTGGCGGCACGACGACGCGCAGCGGAGCGGCCGCAGCCCGCTGGCGCATCTCGGTTTCGCCTTCGCCGACGAGAGCGCTGACGGCTGGCCGAACGCGCAACTGGTGGTGCCGGCGGTCCTTCTGCAGAGCGCTGGCGGGCGGCGCACGGCAACCTTCAGTTGCGTTGCCGCCGCTGGCGAGACGGCCCTGGCGGGCTGGCTCGACGGATTGCGGGGCAACGCGTGGCAGCCGCGTCGGTCACCGGCGCCGCCACTGCCGGAGACGGTCGGACCGCTCGCCGGGCAGGCGTTCATGGCGCGTGTCGCCGCCGCGCTGCAGGCGATCCATGGTGGGCAGCTGGACAAGCTCGTGCTGGCGCGCAGCCAGCGCTGCACCACCGATTGCGCGATCGATGTGGCGACGTTGCTCGCGACGCTGCGCGACCGGCATCCCGGGTGCACCATCTATGGTGTCGCCCGTGGCGGCGAGGCTTTCGTCGGCGCCACTCCCGAGCGCCTGCTGGCCCTGCGGCAGGGCACGGTGCAGGTCGATGCGCTGGCGGGCAGCGCCTGGCGGGCGGGCGGTCGCGGCTGGGCCGCGTCGCCATCCTTGCACGATGCCAAGAACCGGCGCGAGCAGCAGTTCGTCGTCGACGCCGTGCGCGCTGCGCTGTCGCCCTTCTGCAGCACCCTGGCGGCGCCGCAGGCGGCAGAGGTGCTGCAGTCCGGCGCACTGCAGCATCTGCGGACGACGGTGCACGGCTGCCTGCAGCCGGGAGTGGCTTTCTTCGAGCTGCTCGCTGCCCTGCATCCGACGCCGGCCGTCGGCGGTTGGCCGGTCGCCACCGCCAGCCGCTGGCTGCAGTCGCACGGCGAGCGGCGCGGCGCCTGGTACAGCGGCGGCATCGGCTGGCTGGATCGCGCCGGTGACGGCGACAGCGTCGTCGCACTGCGCTGCGCGCGGATCAACGGCCGGCAGGCCGAGCTCTTTGCCGGCGCCGGCATCGTTGCCGGTTCCGATCCGGCGCAGGAGTTGGCCGAAACCGAGGTCAAGCTGGCGGTGATCGCCGACGCGCTGCGGCACGCTCGCCGCCGCCGGCCGCTTGCCGAACGGGCGGCGAGCGCATGACGAAGCAGCCGCAGCATGGCGTGCTCAACCTGCGCTACGCGCAGGCGCTGGTCGCTGGCCTGTGCGCGGCCGGTCTGCGCGACCTCGTTCTCTCGCCCGGTTCGCGCTCGAGCCCGCTGGCGCTGGCCTTCCTGCGGCAGCCGGCGATCAGCAGCCAGGTCGTGGTGGACGAACGCAGCGCCGCCTTCCTCGCGCTCGGGATGGCCAAGGCCGCTCGGCGGCCGGTGGCGCTGCTTGCGACCTCGGGTTCGGCAGTGGCCAACTGGTTGCCGGCGGTCGTCGAGGCCGATCTCGCCGCGGTCCCGCTGCTGCTGCTGTCTGCCGACCGGCCGCCGGAACTCGTCGGCTGGGGCGCCAGCCAGACGATCGATCAGCAGCGGCTGTTCGGCGCCCACTTGCGCGCCTGTCATTCGCCCGGGCCGCCGGCTCCCGACTTCGCCGTCGACTACCTGCACAGTCTCGCGAGGCGCGTGCTGGCTGAATGCTGCTCGCCTTTGCCCGGCCCCGTGCAGCTCAATCTCGCTTTTCGTGAGCCGCTGCTGCCGGTCGGTGCACTGCCCGCCGGCGACAGCGGCGGCGGCCAGGCCGTCGTGCCGGTCGGCCGGCCAAGGCTGCTGCCGGACCGGCAACTGGTGGCGGAGTGCGGGGCGGCGATCAGCGGTCGCCCTGGGGTCATCGTCTGTGGCGGCGACGACTACCCGCCAGGTTTCGCCGCAGCCGTCAGCGCGCTGGCGCGGCAGCTCGACTGTCCGTTGCTCGCCGAACCGCTGTCCAACCTGCGTTTCGGCGGCCACGATCGCAGCCGAATCTGCGTCCACTACGACGCCTTCCTGCGCCCACCATCGGCACTCGCCGCCAGGCGACCCGAATGGCTGCTGCGCTGCGGCAGCTTTCCCGTCACGCGGACGCTGCAGGACTGGCTGCACGCCAACAGGACGGCACGGCACATCGTCCTTGGCGCCGACAGCCGCTGGCGCGACCCGCTGCACTGCGCGGCCGCAGTGATCCAGGGCGATCCACTGGCGGTCTGCAACGACTGGCAGGCGATGCCGCTGCAGGCGGCGCCGCCCGGTTGGCGCGACGCATTCGCGCACGCCGAGACGCAGCTTGCCGCGCTCGCTGCCGCCTGGCGCTCGCGGGAAGATTTCGAGGGTGCGTTGATTCCGGCGCTGCTCGATGAGTTGCCCACCGGTCATCGCGTCTTCTGCGGCAGTTCGCTGCCGATCCGCGATCTCGACGCGTTTTCGGGCAGTGGCGAACGAGCGCTGCGGTTCTTCGGCAATCGCGGCGTCAGCGGCATCGACGGCAACCTGTCCACCGCTCTTGGCGTCGCCAGCACGGGCCCGTGCGTCGCGCTGCTCGGCGATCTGACGCTGCAGCACGACCTGACGGCGCTGGCCGCCGCCGGCGGCCGCGACATCGTCGTCGTCGTCATCAACAATGGTGGCGGCGGCATCTTCGAGTACCTGCCGGTGGCGACGCTGCCCGAATTCGAGCGCGCCTGGCTGACGCCGCAAGCGGTCGATCTCGTCGCCGCAGCGGCTGCCTTCGGTGTTGCCGGGGAGCGTTGCGCGTCGCTCGGCGGGTTCACCACCGCGCTGCGGCGCGCGCTGCAGCGCGGTGGTCCGACGCTGCTGGAAGTGCCGATCGATCGCCGGCGCAGCGTCGCGCAGCATCGGGCTTTCTGGCAGGCGGCGGCGGACGTTGCCGGCAGTCGAACAGGCGACCGGCAAGCCCGCTAAGGGAGCCACACCGGTACACCTTCTGCCCCCACCCGCGCGCTGCCGCCGGTGTCCCCAGTCCGGCCAGCAGCGAGGCCGGTGTGCCGGGTTGGGGGGGTGTTGCCGACGAAGGTCTGTGGGTGCCGGACAAAGCCAATGCCGTCGAGCACCAAAGCCTGGTCCAACGTACAGTCGCTGCGCCTCTCCTTCGTACGCCCTCGCCTGGCCTTGCCATCCTCCTTCGCTTTGCCTTCTCGATCGGTGTCGAACCGGTCGCAGCACGTGGCCGTCTCTTGCAGATCAAGGAGCATTCGCGCCCTGCCGAACCAACATAGCTCGATCACCTGCCGATGCTTCATCAACTCGCAGCCAGGCTCGAGTCCTGAGTCCTCACACCCGCCTTCAGTCCGGTCACCAGCCGTCTGGCCGTAGTCAATCCCGTCTGCGACTTTTTCCGTTACGGGTTCACGGAGACGCCGTCGTGACCCGACGGCAGCCTTGCCATCGCCTCTTCGCGCGCAGAAGTGCCCGCCCAGCGCCATGCGCAGCCCTCCATGTTTGGGCGGATCGAGTGGGGCATCTCGCAAGACAGCACGAAGAAGTCTGAACACCTCTTGATGCAGCGCAACAGGAAGCCCGTTTCCCGGGCGTACATTACCTTCCCGGAGTGGCCCGCCGAAGAGACAGCGTTGAAGACCTTGCGCGGGCGCTTCGACCGCCCGGACCGACCGTACCGAATGAAAGGGACACAGCTCACGATGACCTCGGCGTCGCGCGTGCTCCACCCGGAGCCGCGCCGCAGTGCGCATGGCGAGGGAGCGGGAGGCCTCGGCGTTACAACTCTGACGCTCGCTTCCCGGCCAGCGCGAGTCGGCGGACATGTCACCATTCCCACCCTGTCCAGCCCCTACGAGCCTGGCTCCAGCCCTGGATTCGACGCACACCAACTGGCGCAAGCTTCGCCTTTGGCGGGATCTGAACCGGGACGACATCAGCCAGGCGAACGAACTCCTCACCCTCTCCAGCCGGAACATCGCCGCCCTCAACGTCGCCACGACAGAACACAGGCAGAGGTTGGCCAACCGCAACCCGATCGCCCACCTCGGACGGCTACGTCAGGACCGGCGGCACGCAGGGCACCCTCGGCGAAGTCACCGGCCGCACGGGCGACATCAACCTCGCCGACAAACCCTTCTGCAGGCAGTTCACCGACGGCATCCCGCTTGCCGAAGCCGTCCGGGCCCAGACGCTGCAAAGCCTCGACACCTTCATCAATCAATCACTGGTCCGTCACCTGCGACTTCGTCACCGCCGCGCAGGCGGCGCAGGGCCATGGCTACGCCCTCAAGTAGCTCCCTGCCGGCACGAATACCACCGACGCGCTCGCCGGCTACGGCATGAACGGCACCGACCCTGACACGCTCCCGGAAGCCGAACGCAACCGCCTCGCCGGCGCCCGCCAGCAAATCGACACCCTGACAAAACGACGACGAATCAACTCCCAAAATTTCCTGCACTTGAAGGATAAACGCATCATGCCGAAACACAACGCCTACGCAGGCGCAGCCTTCGACAACAAACCGCCTGAAATCCAAGCGGCGAACAAGCGGTTCAACCGATATCTGATCATCACCTCGGTGGGCATGATCCTGTATGGACTCATGTTGCCGAAAGGCTGGGAAACTCTGTTCGGCCCATTGGCTTTCCCCATTGCGTGGGCAGCGCAGCTCGCTCCCGCCACGGTTAAAGTCACTGCCCTTTCACCAATTCCAGAGCTAGTGAAAGGTTTCTATGGCCTCTCCTCGTGGGTGTCGGTGTTTTTCGCAGTCCTGCTCGCATCCAAAGATCCGATGGGTGCAAGAGTTCGCTTCGCGTTCTCGCGCCCCGGCTGGTCCTTTCTCAGGACCTTCTGCTTCCTCTACCTCTTTGCGCTGCCCTTCTTGCTCGTGGGGTTGTGGGTCATCTTTTTTCTGCCGATTGCCATTCACATGACCGGTGGCCCCACGTGGGGCATGAAGCTGTTTGTGAGCATGATCAGCGACCGGCTCTCGATGGCGTTCTTTGGCGGTGTTGCCACTGCAACTATTGGCATGGCCATTTTTGCCTTGATGGTTTTTCTTCTTGGCCCGATTTCCCTATTGATGAACAAGGAATAATTCATGGAAATGACACTGAAGGAATTCACCACAACCGTTACCAGTCAGGCCAATGCCTTTGCCAGTGCGTGGAGTGCTGCGGGCGAGAAATTTGCAGCGCAGGTGGCAGCCGAGGGAGGTAGTGCCGTACTCACGGCACAACGCCAGACGGAACTGCTCGCACAGTCGATGGGGCAGGAGTTCAGCAATTTGGCGGCTTCGTCCGAGCGTTGGGCGGCGGCTGCGACGGCGCAAGGCAACGCAGGCATTGCGGAGATCATGAATCGCTACGCCCAACAGTACGCAACGAAAGCCAATGCGCTGCTCGATCCCGTGCTGACGGCCGAGGCGCGCGTTGGTGCGCTGGCAGCGGAGGCTAAGATGGGTGTGGAGGCAGCACAATCGGCCTTTGGTGGTGCCTTTGGGCGGGCTATCGGCCCGGCATACGATGCTTATCAGATGGCCGACGGCGCCTTGACTTGGGCCGAAACGGGCAACAGCGATTCGTTCGGGCAGGCGGCGATGGGTGTCGCCTTGTCAGCGCTTGGCGGTATTGCTCTTGGGGGACTTTTGGCTTTTGCAGGGCTTCCTGCTCTCGGTGTCGCTGCCTTTGCTGCACTAGGCGCCGGCCTCGGCTCCCTCATGGGACCGGGCGCCTACGATGCATTCAATCAATGGGCGAGTGAGCAGGGTGATTTCTGGACTTGGCTATTCAACAAAGCCGGGCAGATGAACAGTGCGTTGAATACTCTCTTCCAGTCCGCCGTCATCTTTACCCGACCGGGCGACCCGCTGACCCTCGACCTTGACGGTGACGGTCTGGAAACCGTCGGCATCGAGCCCAGTTCCCCCATCCTCTTCGACCACGACGCCGACGGTGTCAAGACCGCGACCGGCTGGGTCAAGCCGGACGACGCCTTCCTCGTTCTCGACAGGAACGGCAACGGCACCATCGACACCGGCCGGGAACTCTTCGGCGATTCGACGGCCCTGTATGCTGGCGGTCTCGCCGCCGATGGCTTCGCCGCACTCGCCCAGGAAGACACGAACCAGGATGGCCTGGTCAGCGCCGCCGACGCCAACTGGAACAGCCTGCGCCTCTGGCGCGACCTCAACCAGGACGGCGTCAGCCAGGCGAACGAACTCCTCACGCTCGCCTCGCAGGGCATCACCGCCCTCAAGGTCGCCAGGACCGAACACAGCCAGACGCTCGCCAACGGCAACCAGATCGCCGACCTCGGCGCCTGCATCAGGACGGACGGCAGTGA
>JFAX01000012.1:116417-119799 GCA_000585015.1 Candidatus Accumulibacter adjunctus
CAGCAACCCCTTCTTCAGCCAATACAGCGACAGCATCCCCCTCACCGAAGCCGCGCAGGGCATCGCCGACATGCAGGGCTCCGGCCGTGTCAGAGGGTTGCGTGAGGCCGCCAGCGTCGACGGCGGCGGCGCCTCTCTCTTCATGCAGCTCAACGCCGGCAACCAGAGCCTGTTCGACCAGAGCTACGCCGCGCTCAACCAATGGGTGTATGACGGGTTGGTGCTGCAGATCAGGCTGAAGGGCTATCTCGATACCATCTCGCTGACGGCGGATGAGGGTGGGGTGAGGATGGCAGCGGTAAATGATTTCGAATGGAGGAGAGTGGCGTGAGTGACACGGAGAAGACTGAAATGAAACTAACCCCTGTGGTCGATGTTGAGTTGACTGAAGGCAACCATGCTAGAGGTGAAACCCACCTTCTCCCTTATGCGCAAAGCAACAATCAGCCAACCTACCGATCTGCATTACCAATGACAGTCGGTGCGGTTGCGGCGGGAGTCGTTGCCCTTGCATTTCCACAGATTCATGCGACCGACCTGGGGCTATTCGCTTTGGCGACGATGTCGGTTTGCTTGGCAGCTTCTCTATTTCTTAGGCGTTGCCTAGGCGCAACTTGGCGGTTCCCGCATCTGGGAGTTCGCACACTTCTTTTTCTTGCAAGTGCCGGCTTTGGCTTTGCTCTTGCTTCTGTCTGTATCGGACTCTCCTTCGGACTTTCTTAGGGTTCCTTTTTTGTCGTAAGGATGAGATATGAAATTCGAGCATGGAAATTTGTTCTCCATCGACCCGGAACATGTCAGAAGAATTAAGGTGGCTGTTGGCTTAATGGTCCTGATCGGGGCCGGCTTTAATTTGTTTTTTCCCAATCCAATCAGCTTGTCTCCGGGGCGCTGGGCTTGGATATATCTCCGTATTACGGAAATCCTTGGTCCATATGGCTATCCAGCGATTCAAGCACTTATTGGCTGTGCGATGATTTTTAGCGCGTTTCGTTCGAAATCAACTAAAGGGTAATTGGAGTGGCAAACTATTTTGTGTTTACACGGAACGGAATACTGGTTGCATCAGAGGGGAGCGCATCGGAAGCGGCACTCCAAAAAATTGAACAAAGTCTTCTTACTGGAGACGCAACGGGAGTAATTGTCCGGACAGGAAATGATATGGCTCCGGCATACGAGTTCTACGACAATTTGAACGACATGGTTGACATTCAACGAGCGTGGCAGTCAAACGACTGGAACGCTTTTTCACGTGATTTGTTTGCCATGACGCTTGGAGCAATGACGGCTGTGTTGGCGGCACCAGCAGGCCCCGCTTGGAGCGTTGCTGCAGATGTCGCCATGTCGGAGGCCTATAAGAGAGCGCATGACGCCGCTAATAAATGGTCTTCGCAACAAGACTGGAGCGCACTTTTCGATTTCATAGATCAACTGGCGGACACTTGGAGGACGGCCACTGAATTGGGCTTCAACGACGTCTACCCCGGCTCAGACATCGGCGTACCCGGCAACCGCCGGGTCAACCCCACCACCAATACCACCTACCAGTCCGCCGTCATCTTTACCCAACCGGGCGACCCGCTGACCCTCGACCTCGACGGTGACGGTCTGGAAACCGTCGGCATCGAGCCCAGTTCCCCCATCCGCCGACGGCATGAAGGGCACCGACCCCGCCACGCTCCCCGAGGCCGAACGCAATCGGCTGGCCGGAATCCGCCAGCAGATCGACGCCCTCAACCAGCGCATGGCCGTGCTCGAACGCTTCAATGGCAGCCGCTTCGTGACGGTGGGGGAGAGCGGGGCCGTGAGCGGCACCGGGCAGAGCCTCACCCGGCAGACCGCGGCGGGCAGGGGGTATGTGTTCATGCCGCTCGATGCCGGGACTCAGGGCCTGCTGGAGCAGAGCTATGGCGCGCCGAAGGAGTCGCTGTATGGGGGGTTGGTGCTGCAGACGGACTTGAGATCAAGACTGATGGAATCGATGCATGACGAGCAATGGAGGATGGCAGCGTGAGTAAGAACGGGAAGGGAAATGGTGGTCTGTCCCGTAATGACAGCGTCAGTGAGAACGGAAATGGCGTTGACATGAGCAATAGTCATAGGTCATCTCGGAAAAAAACGAACAGAATTGTCTTGTTGATAGTTTGCCTGTGTATTGGTGCTCCTCTGGTTGCTTTGCTCGGCTTCTTTTACTCAGAAAAACAGCGCGAAAAGATATTTGCGTCATATCGCGCTCCCTCTTCGATTATCAGCTTCTTGGCGTCAGAAGGGGAGCGGAGTGTCGCGACTTTAATGATGCCAAACGAGTCGGTTGTATGTGCAATAGATAGCTATGCCTCTATCGATAATCTCAGCGATCTGAATTTCGAGCAGCGCCAATCTCTACCTAAGGAAAAGTTGCCTTCTGAAGATCTGACTTGGTACTTGTTGTTTTTTTCTCAAGAACGAATTGAGCGGGTCTATTGGATTGAAGGTGTGTATGAAGGTCGTTGGATCGAAATGAAGCGCGGCCATGTGTGTATTGGTCGATCTGGTTTGTTGCGGGTAACAAGAAACGGGCAGCCAAACAAGCAATTCTTTTCTGCTGAACTTGTAGTTGCTGGAGAAAGAAAATGACAACCCCTTTTAGTCGAGTTTATTGGGAGCAGCGAGCTGAGTTTGCGTGGACAGCTCTCGGAAATCCAGTGCCACCTCAGGGCGATCCTCCGTTTGACGCCTTTCGCCATGCGTATACCAGTGCAACATGGACAAGGCTTTTCGGAGAGACAGCTGCACACATGGCAGGCGATTACATTGAGTCAGCGAACAAATCAAATTTCAATCGTGGAGATTTCGGACTCCGAGATATGCATGGTGATTTGCTGAACAATGCAGCGGGCCGAGAAATTGGAAAGGATGCACCAATAGGATGGACAGATGAGCAGCTGGCAAATGAAGTATTTCACGCACTGGAAGACGGAAGGCTAATCACCGATCCGCAAAATGACGAGAGGACGTCGCCGAATCTCTTTCCATCAGAGCTTAATCCGCGTGGATGGAGCTGGATGGAGTGGAACGACGTCTTCCCGAGCCCCGTTCCCGGCAACGTCAACCCCACCACCAATACCACCTACCAATCCGCCGTCATCTTTACCCGACCGGGCGACCCGCTGACCCTCGACCTTGACGGTGACGGTCTGGAAACCGTCGGCATCAACCCCAGCTCCCCCATCCTCTTCGACCACGACGCCGACGGCGTCAAGACCGCGACCGGCTGGGTCGAGCCGGACGACGCCTTCCTCGTTTTCGACAGGAATGGCAACGGCACCATCGACACCGGCCGCGAACTCTTCGGCGATTCGACGGCCCTGTATGCTGGCGGTCTCGCCGCCGATGGCTTCGC
>JFAX01000012.1:120292-122383 GCA_000585015.1 Candidatus Accumulibacter adjunctus
ATCAGGACGGACGGCAGTGAGGGCGTACTGGGCGAAGTCGTTGCCCAGATGGGCGACATCAACCTGGCCAGCAACCCCTTCTTCAGCCAATACACCGACAGCATCCCCCTCACCGAAGCCGCGCAGGGCATCGCCGACATGCAGGGCTCCGGGCGCGTCAGAGGGTTGCGCGAGGCGGCGAGCATCGACGCCGTGCTGGTTACCCAGGTTTCGGCCCTCGCCAGCCAGACCCGCGGCCAGATGCTGCAAAGCCTTGACGACATCCTCACCCGCTGGTCGGGCACGAGCGATCTTGCCACATCGCGTGCGCAGGCCGCAGGCTACGGCTATACCCTCAAGTACGTGCCGAGAGACGTCGAATGGGAGGCGCTCACCGTCTATGGCATGACCGGCGTCGACCTTGCCAGCCTCCCGGTGGCCGAGCAGGAGCGTCTTGCCGGCATCCGGCAGCAGGTCGACCTCCTGAACCAGCGACTGGACATCCTGGAACGATTCAATGGCAGCCGTTTCATCACGGTAGGTGAGAGCGGCGTCGTAGGCGCCCACGGGATACCCATCGGCCGCCAGGATGCCGCCCAGCCCGGCACCAGCTACGTCTTCGTTCCACTCGAATCCACGCAACTTGCCCTCCTCGACCTCAGCTACGCCGCGCTCACGCAATCCGCTTACGCCGGACTGGTGTTGCAGACGCGACTGAAGCCCTACCTGGATCAAGTGGACTTGAGCATCGCCGCAGACCGGATCGCCCTGGATTTCTCGGCACTGGATGCCACCCTGGAGCTGCAGCATGCGACAGACGCCGCGGCGTCGATCGCCGATGCGATCGAACTGCTTCACTACGGTGCCGGAGGGATTCTGCGCGCCGGATGGTCCGGTAACGAGAAGCTCCGCGCCTGGGTGGCGATGGAAGTTGCCAACGGAACCTGGGAAGCGACGCGCACCGCGGTCGGCGTCGAACTCGCCGCCAACGTCGCCACGGGTCGGAGCGATCGCGGCGACTTTCATCTTGGCGGTATCGCCAATGAGATCTACCATGGCCAGGCGGGCGATGACTTCATCTTCGCCTTGGCCAGCCAGAACTGGATCTACGGCGAAGCAGGCAACGACATGCTTCTGGGGGGCAGCGGATCCGACTGGCTCGACGGTGGCCCTGGCAACGACATCCTCGATGGCGGCCCAGGCAACGACAGCTTGGCCGCAGGCGCGGGCAACGACATCTACGTCTTTACTGCGGGCGCCGGCCAGGATGTCATCAGGGACTACGACAGCACGGCGGGCAACGTCGACACCATCAGGCTGATCGGCACACTGCCGTCGGGCGTGACGGTGAGCCGCACCATCGCAAGCGGCAGCGTTACCGATGGCCTCGTGATCTCGATCGACGGCAGCGCCGACACGCTCACGGTACAGAACTTTTTCTCCGGCGGCGACTACCGGATCGAGAGGGTCGAGTTTGACGACGGTACGGTCTGGGATGCGACGGTGCTGGGCGCGGTGCCGATCCGGCCGACCTCGCCGGGCAATCTATTCGGCACACACGGCAGCGACACGATCGACCTGCGGCACGCTGCGAGTACCTCTGTGTATGGTCCTGGCGGGGGCAGCAATCCGGGCAACGATACCTATCTGTTTGCTGGGGGCGCCGGCCAGGATGTCATCAGCGACTACGACAGCACGGTGGGCAACGTCGACACCATCAGGCTGATCGGCACGCTGCCGTCGGGCGTGACGGTGAGCCGCACCATCGCAAGCGGCAGCGTTGCCTACGACCTCGTGATAGCGATCAATGGCACCACCGATACGCTCACGGTACAGAACTATTTTTCCGGCAGCGACTACCGGATCGAAAGGGTCGAGTTCGACGACGGTACGGTCTGGGATGCGACGGTGCTCGGGGCGACGCCAATCCGGCCGACTTCGCCAGGCAACCTGTTCGCCACACACGGTGACGACACGATCGACCTGCGGCATGACGTCAACACCTCGGTCTATGGTCCTGGCGGGGGCAGCAATCCGGGCAAAGACACCTATCTGTTCGCTGCGGGCGCCGGTCAGGATCTCATCAGCGACTACGACAGCACGGCCGGCAAC
>JFAX01000012.1:123612-124011 GCA_000585015.1 Candidatus Accumulibacter adjunctus
ACTACGACAGCACGGCCGGCAACGTCGACACCATCCGGCTGATCGGCACGCTGCCCTCGGGCGTGACGCTGAGCCGCGGGGTGAACAGCGGGAACGTCTCCAACGACCTAGTGATCCGGGTCAACGGCACCAGCGACACGCTCACCCTGCAGAACCATTTCTCCGGCAGCAGCTACGCGATCGAAAGGGTCGAGTTCGACGACGGTACGGTCTGGGATGCGACGGTGCTCGGGGCGACGCCAATCCGGCCGACTTCGCCAGGCAACCTGTTCGCCACACACGGTGACGACACGATCGACCTGCGGCATGACGTGAACACCTCGGTCTATGGTCCTGGCTGGGGCAGCAATCCGGGCAACGACACCTATCTGTTTGCTGCGGGCGCCGGTCAGGATCTCA
>JFAX01000012.1:124119-125934 GCA_000585015.1 Candidatus Accumulibacter adjunctus
CGACACGCTCACCCTGCAGAACTACTTCTCCGGCAGCAGCTACCAGATCGAGCGGATCGAATTCGACGATGGCGCCGCCTGGAACCTCGCGGCGATCGAGGTGAACGTCGCCGTATGGGGTACCAGCGGCAACGACAACCTCACCGGTCTGGAAACGGCGGACCGCATCCACGGTCTCGATGGCAATGACACCATTTCAGCTGCGGGCGGTGACGATGTGCTCGACGGCTGTGCCGGAAGCGACACGCTGCTTGGCGGTCTCGGTAACGACACGCTCACAGGCAGCAGCGGCGCCGACATCTTCCGCTTCGACACCCTTCCCCACTCCGCAACCAACCGCGACACGATCAGCGACTTCAGCGTCCTCGACGACACGATCGAACTCGAGAACGCCATCTTCACCTCGCTGTTGAGCCCCGGCACCTTGGCTGCCGGCTCGTTCCGCTCGGGTGACGGCTTCGCCAGCGCCACCGACGCCGACGACTGCTTGATCTACGACAGCGGTTCCGGCGCCCTGTACTACGACGCCAGCGGCAACGCCGGTGCGAGTCCGGTGCAGATCGCCACCCTCGCTGCGGGTCTCGCGCTGAGCAACCTCGACTTCGTCGTCATCTGATCACTGCCGCCCGGCAGACGGCGGTGCGGTGTGCCGGGCGGCAGCCACAAGTCTGACGGCAGCGAGCAGAGCCGAACACGCAACCGTTCCCGGAACGGTGATGACGGTAATGACGGTCGAGACGCCGCTGATCATCAGCGTGAACGCCGCTTCCCCTTGTCCCCGGCAGTCTCCCGCAAGGAAAGACGCAGTGCGGCGAGGAAGTACGGTGTGGCAACCGCTTGCGAATGGTATTGCCTGTTCGTTTCCTTGCAGCCTAAGCCCAGTGTGTTCGGTGGCCAACTGGCAGTGTCGATCGTCGACGCGTATGTGAGGAAGTCGGCGATCTCGTGCGATTGACTCTCGCTCTGTTTGAACTGCGGTATCGAGCAGCGGCGAGCGACACCCTCGGCCGGACAACCGTGGCGGAAGGCCCTGGCCATGGCCTTGCCTGCCGATGACGCGAGGAATGCCTGGCTCCTTCGGAAGACCCGCCGGTTCATGGCGCACGATGGTGCGCCGCGCGAGTTCCGGTGCCGACCGGTCGTGCGGAGAATCGACCTCGATCCAGAGCGGCCGGGCGTCGGGCGCGATGCCGCAAGCGTAACCGGTAACCAGCCGGCGTTCTTCCCTGGGCTTGTCGTCCGGCCGAGAATGCCGTCCTCGGACGACGGAATGGAGAGCAGGCATGGAGACGACGAGCAGGAGGTTGCGGGTGAAACGCGGCGCGGAGCAGTGGCGGGTTCTGCTGTCGCGCTTTGACGGGAGCGGCTTGAGCGTCGCTGAATTCTGCGCGCGGGAAGGAATCAGCGATAGCAGCTTCCATCGCTGGCGAAGCCGCCTACGGGCCGCCAGCAGCAGCCAACCCGAGCGTGCGGCGCCGGCGGTCTTCCTCGATGCCGGCGTTCTGCAGCGCGTGCCCGCGTCGGCTGCGCGCCTTGAATTGGCCCTCGACCTCGGCGGAGGTCTGCAGCTGTCCCTCGTTCGCGGCTGATGTTCTTCCCGGAAGCGCGAATTCGCGTGCAGGTCTATGGTCGCCCGGTCGATCTGCGCCAATCCTTCGACGGGTTGATTGCGCTGACGCGTCACGTGCTGCGCGAGGACCCCGTGAGCGGACTACTGTTCGTCTTCTTCAACCGGCGCTCGACCCTGGTCAAGGTGCTCTACTGGGACCGCAGCGGTTTCTGCGTCTGGGCCAAGCGTCTCGAGGCTGGCCGTTT
>JFAX01000012.1:127247-132317 GCA_000585015.1 Candidatus Accumulibacter adjunctus
TATGCACGCGACCGCCGCTTCGGCCTGGAGGTGTTCCTCAGCGACCCGGACGTGCCGATCGATACGAATCATCTCGAGCGCGCCCTGCGCGTGATTCCGATGGGTCGCCGCAACTGGATGTTCTGCTGGACCGAACTCGGTGCCCGGCATGTCGGAATCCTGCAGAGCCTGATCGTCACCTGCCGACTGCACGGCATCAACCCGTACGACTATCTGGTCGATGTCCTGCAACGTATCGGACAGCATCCCGAGGAACGCGTCCACGAACTCACGCCCCGCTGCTGGACAGCGCTCTTCGCCGCCAACCCGCTGCGCTCTCCCCTGCACCGGCAGGCTCCGTAGGCGGGGCGAACGCCGCAGGGTTACCGGTTACTATTGTGTAGGCATGTTGTATCGGCCAGCACTCCGGCATACCATGACGAGTAGTTGGCCAGCGAACCTTGTCCAAGGACACAACGACTGTGGGAAAGAAAAACTCGGGTAGCCCGCTGCTCATCGGCGTGGCCATTGTCATTGGAGTGGTTGCCTCCGTTCCGATGGCTGTGTGGATTGGGCTCGCGGTTCTGGTAGCCGCCGTGTTCCTCATTCGATGCTTCATGAAGGCTTCGCCAACCGCTGCGGGTTCCTCCCCGGATATCGAGCCTGAATCTCGGGGGGGAGCCGACAGCGCGGCACCTCCGGTTGCGCGAACTTTGGCTGCCAGGCCTGCGTTCATGCCATCCAAGGCAAGCCGCGAACCAGAACTTCTTGTCACTATCACCGTCTCCGACGGCGCTCCCGAAAAGGGATACGGAATTCCGGCGGCCCCTTCAGGCGTTCTTGGGAGGGCACAGTGGGTGCCGCCTGGCCAGAGAACTTCCGTTGCCGGATTCGAGCTTCCTGACGGGATGCTCTATGTGGGGACAGGCCTGAGAACGACCTACCGGGGAGCTGAGCCAGCGCTCATCGACCCGAATCTGAAAGTTGCATTGGCCAAGGTCGACGTCTCTCAAGCGCTAACCGACTATTGGCCGAGCTACTCGACGATAACCCCCGAGGCCCGAAAGGCTTACTTGCGTTGGCTTGCCGATGGACGCTGGGAGCCTACCGCCAATATCGGGTACGTGTTCTTGTTCTTCTACGGTTTGGAACGTCGAATCCTGCTGGACGCGCAGACGGAGCCTGCCGTCCGCGCGGAAATGCCAGCCCTCACGGCGGAAGTTCAGC
This sequence comes from Candidatus Accumulibacter adjunctus, assembly GCA_000585015.1. GTDB lineage: Bacteria > Pseudomonadota > Gammaproteobacteria > Burkholderiales > Rhodocyclaceae > Accumulibacter > Accumulibacter adjunctus. Next base: position 128,454 of record JFAX01000012.1, read on the forward strand.
GTCTTCTGGGAATCTATGGCGGGAATCACTCGTTTCGTCGGTATGCCACTCAACTCTTGGAGTTTATCGCCTCGACGAATTTTCCCGAGAAGGCATACCTCGCCCCACCGCCAAAAATCACCGTCAGGGGAAATGAACTGCCGCTGCGCCTACGGATCGGATTGGGACAATTGGCAGTCGACCAGAAACCGGTGCCTGCTGCCTGGGCACTTGCCTGGGCGCTTGCAGACCCCAATATCGAACGGAGAACACCGACAACACGCTGTGCTGACCTGTTTGCTGCCTTGTTCCAACAAAAATATGCTGCGGCTTATGGCGATGGCCTGGCACTCAAAATGAACCGAACCAAGCTACGTGCCTCCTACCAGCCAGCATCGTCGAGTCTGAATTACAACGATTTTTCGCGGACCATTTCTGACCTGCCCGACGTATCGGCCGTCAAGACACCCATCACCAAACTGCAACAGCTTGTTGACGAGTGTGCCGTCGAGCTTGACCCCTACAGCCGCTATATCGGGCGCAACCCAGGCAAGACCGACGTACTCGAAGGCTTATTGCAGCTCCCGGTAACCCTCTGGCCCGTAACTGTGCGCACCGAGCTTGAAGAACTCAAGAGCCGCGTGGGGGACGGGTTGGTGGTAATGACCTTTGGTGAACTCTCTGGGCGCCTGAAAAGTGCGGGTGCGCTATCCCGCGATAAGGTCTTAGGCTTGGCGAGAGCACTGGAAGGACTGCATCTTGGGATGGAACCAGACGTGCTGGCAGGCAACAAGACCCTCAAAACGGACGACAAAATTGCCTTGTTTGCGACTTCACCTGAAGATGGCACAGCACGCAATACGCCGGCATACACTGCTGCTGCAGTCACGCTCGACCTAGCCTGCGCGGCAGCGATTGCCGACGGCGAGATTTCCGCGCATGAGATACTTCATCTGACCCGACAGATCAACGCCTGGGCACACCTCAGTGAAGCCCATCGGAAGCGCCTCAAGTCCCATTTGCGCCTCGGTATAGACCAACCTCCAACCGTTGCTGCCCTGAAGAAAAAGCTGGACCCGCTCCCCAGTGAGGCCAAGCGCTCTATCGGCAGATTCCTGGCGCACTTGGCTCAAGCAGATGGTCTGGTCACCCCCCATGAAGTCAAATTCCTCGAGCGCGTTTACAAGACCCTCGGCCTCGATGCACAGCTCTTGTATTCCGACTTGCATGCAGTGCCAGAAAAGGGAATTCAGGTAACTTCGCCTGCTGTTGGAAGCCCCGCGAAAGTCGAGCCCGCTACAGGCCTCACCCTCGATGCCGCGCGCATCGCCCGACTGCAGAAAGAGACAGAGGAGGTTTCCGCGCTGCTGGCCAGCGTATTCGCGGAAGAACCAGTTCCAGACGAGGCCTCGGAGTCTGCTACCCAAGATGAGCCTCAACCGGCTGATACTGCCTTCCTAGGGCTGAGTGCCGACCTTTCAGCCTTCCTGCGCCGCTTGGTTTCACGGCATAGTTGGCCAAGAAAGGACCTGAGCGACGTGGCAGCGGATATGGAACTGATGCTGGATGGCACACTGGAACATATCAACGAAACGATGCTGGACATGTTCGAGGCACCACTGACCGAGGGTGATGACCCGATAGAGATTAACCAAGAGCTTCTGGAGAAAATTCCCGCATGAGCACTATCCGCGCAAAAGACCGTGACGCGGTCCTTCAATCCCTACGCGCCGGGGTCGTTCCGCGAATCGGCCAACATCTGGTCCAGGTTGGCCGCGTTAAGGAACTTGAAGCCTTGATGAAGGACGTGGAGCGAATCGTTGATAGCGGGTCCGGCTTTCGGGTGGTTATTGGGGAGTACGGGTCTGGCAAGACCTTCTTCTTGAATTTGGTACGTGCTATCGCTCTGGAGAAGAAACTGGTCACCATGTACGCTGATCTGAACCCGGACCGACGGCTCCACGCCAGCGGTGGCCAGGCACGCTCGCTGTATGCCGAGCTGACCAAGAACATGGCTACCCGAACAAAGCCGGAAGGTGGGGCGCTATCGGGCGTTGTAGAGAAGTTCGTGGCGCAGGCCAAGGCAGACGGAAGAACCAAGGGCACCACCACAGAAGAAATCATCCGGCAGCGTCTCGAACAGCTTACGGAAATGGTTAATGGCTATGATTTCTCGGAAGTAATCGCGGCATACTGTCGCGGGTTCGAAGAAGGCAACGAACAACTGAAGGCAGATGCCGTCCGCTGGCTTCGCGGTGAATTCGCCACCAAAACGGATGCTCGTGTAGCACTGGGCGTTCGAACCATTGTTGACGACGCGTCGGTCTACGATCAGCTCAAGTTATTGGCCCGGTTTGTCCGCCTGGCCGGCTACGGCGGTCTGATGGTCTGCCTCGATGAATTGGTGAACCTGTACAAGCTAGCCAACACACAGGCCCGTAATTCCAACTACGAGCAGATTCTCCGCATCCTGAATGACTCACTGCAAGGCTCCGCTGAAGGGCTCGGCTTTGTGCTTGGCGGTACGCCAGAGTTTCTGATGGACACCCGGCGCGGGCTCTACAGCTACACGGCATTGCAATCCCGGCTCGCTGAAAATACGTTTGCCAAGGCTGGCATGGTCGACTATTCCGGACCGGTGATGCGCTTACCGAGCCTGACGCCAGAAGATTTCTACGTTCTCCTGCATAAGCTGAGACATGTCTATGCATCCGGGAATGCTTCCCGCTATCTCCTGCCCGATACGGCGATACCGGCATTCATGGAGCATTGTTCCAGGCGCTTGGGTGATGCCTACTTCAGAACCCCGCGCACCACGATTACCGCGTTTATCAACCTTCTGGCCGTCATTGAGCAAAATCCCGGTGCTGACTGGCGGGAGCTGATTGGCGCAGCCGAGGTGAAGGTTGACGACGGCGGCGTGGCTGACCTTGCCGTCGAGCATGACGACGAACTTGCCAGCTTCCAACTCTGATTCGCAGGTCTTCAGCCAGTTAGACGAGCGAATCCAGCGCTGGATTTGGACTGAAGGATGGACGACGCTGCGGGATGCCCAGGAACGAGCCATCCCGGCTTTGATTGATGCAGACCGCGACGTGATAGTGGCTGCAGCCACGGCGGCCGGGAAGACCGAGGCAGCCTTTTTCCCCATTCTGACGCATTTGCTGCGCCATGCCACAGAACTTGGCTCGGTGCTCTACATCAGCCCGCTGAAAGCGCTAATCAATGACCAATGGGGACGGCTGAGTGGGTTGTGCGAGTCCCTTGATATCCCCGTTGTTGGCTGGCATGGGGATGTAGCCGCGAACCGTAAGCAGCGGTTTCTCAAAGAACCCAACGGCATCCTCCTGATTACGCCGGAGTCGCTTGAAGCCTTGTTTGTGATGCGCGGTTCAGCGATGCCCGGCCTCATGGCGAATCTTCGCTATGTGGTGGTCGACGAGCTGCATGCTTTCATCGGCTCCGAACGGGGTAAGCAACTTCAGTCGCTGCTACACCGACTGGAGCGTGTTGCTGGCAGGTGGACACCCCGTATTGGACTGTCGGCGACCTTGGGCGATATGCGATTGGCTGCAAGCTTTCTCCGGCCATCCGGCGCCGCCGGGGTGTGCCTTATTGAAACCAAAGGTGGTGGCCAGGAGCTGAAGGTTCTCCTGAAAGGCTATGTGGAAAAGCCGCCGCGCATCGAAGCTGAGCCGGACCTGGAAAACCCGGAGATGGAGGATGTCGTGGCCGGCAGCATCGTGGACGTTGCCGGGCACCTCTACAAGGTCTTGCGCGGTTCAAACAACCTAGTGTTCCCCAACAGTCGACAGAAAGTCGAAATTTACACGGACCTGCTTCGCCGGAACTGCGAGCGGGACGTAATCGTTCACACCCCCTTAA
>JFAX01000013.1:0-3244 GCA_000585015.1 Candidatus Accumulibacter adjunctus
ATGGCATTCATGCGATTGCCCTGGCCGCCCCCGCGAATCGCGGGACTGCCGGTCACGCTGCAGCCGTTCCGCCTCGCTGCGGCTGCGCTCGCCGCGCTTGCGCGCCTCTTCGACCTCCTGCGCGCTCGGTGGCGGCGGACAGTCGACGATCCCGGCGCGTCCCTGCCCCGGGGCGTGCTCCGAGTAATGCGTCCGTCCGTGCTCGTCGACCCAGCGATAGATCGTCTGCGCGTCGGCCAGCACGGGCAGCACGCTGAGAGCGATCATCGGGAGCCACGCCTGCGCCAACCAGCTGGACCACTGCCGCCGGCGGACTCGGCTTGCCGGAGCGCATGCCGACGAATTCCCGACGCCAGGCGTCAGGCATTCGCCGCGGGCTGCCGGAACGCCCTGTGTTGCTCGATCCCCTCACTGAACGAGAGAGAATTTTCCACCGTCCGTCGGCACGTGTCACGCGGCGGTTCGCTCGCACGGGGTCTTGCGTCGTCACGCAGTTGCGCGTCGCCGTGATGACCCAGCAGTTGCTGCCCTGCGCGCCATCCGCGCCTGCCAGCCCCACGTTGACCGGGACCAACGGTGGCCGACGAGAAGCGTCCTGGAGTCTCAACGGGCACTGTGCTGACTGCCAGTCGTTGCGGGCAGCACTCGGACAGTCATCGGGGAAATCATCGAGAGAGCTGCGGCGTGAGCAACGACCGGGAAGAATCGGCAGCGGTGGCAGGCGAACGCGCGCCGCGATCCAAGGGAGACGACGGGCTGTCGGGGCGGCGCCGGATCGGCGCGAGTTCCTGTCGAGCCTCGGCGAGTGGTCGAAGGCGGTTGTCGCCACGTCACGCAACGGCAGAAGTCTGCGCGCTCCCGACCGGGGTGCGCGATCGCCTGAGCCTCGCCGGACTCCAGGTGCTGATCGAGCGGATGTTCGGCAACTGCAACGGCAGTTCGCCCGACTACCCGAACCGCCATCGTCGGATACCCGGTTCGCATCTGCACGGTGCACGGCCGGCTGACCGAGCCAGGCCCGTACTGCGCGTTGTACCCAGCGCTCTTCCGTCAATTGGAGGACCCCGCGATGCGGGCGCTGGCGGCCATGCTCGCCGAACGCTCATCACCGGTGAGACATCCGCAGGATCGACGTCATGACGGTTGCCGGTCATCCCTGCCCCTTCTGCCGCGCAGCGGTGAAGGAAGCTTGGTGAGTCGCGGACGCGATGTTCGCGGGGCGATGGTTCGCCGCCGCATTCGCGCTGCGAGCGAGTCGTGCCACGCGCGGCAGATTTCGGCGCCGTCGCCGCGGCTGCCCCAGGGTCTCATTCGATCGGCGCCGACCCGGCCACGGCGGGCGGAAAGGCCGGCAAGCCCGCTTCGGTCCGGGCCGACCGCACGCAAAGGACCGACTGACAGTCCGCGCAGAACCAGCGAGCCACGGGCGGGTCGTCCACCGACCGCTCCCGGGCGATCCGTTCCTCGTAACAGACCGACCTGGGCAAGGGCCAGCGCGCACGCACGGCAGCCTCGTCGGTGCTGACCACGGCATCGGCACGCCCGACGCCATCCAGCCGCAGCCGCACGCCTGCCCGGCGCATCGCCCGCTCAAGTGGTGCCAGGTGCTCGCAACAGGTGCTCTTCTCCGGGTCGATGTCGTACTCGACCCGATCGGGCGTCCAGAAGGGCTCGCCAGCGGCGATCCGCTCGGCGTAGACGCGTCGCCGCGGGTCGGCCGCCATTGCCTCGAGCCAGCGGCGTCGCTGCGTCTTCCAGTCTGCATCGCTGCCACGCTCACTGCCCGGCCGGTGAGGCGTGGCGGCAGGTCGTTCAACAACCGCCCGCCGGCGAAACCACAGGGTTCGCAGCCCCCACACGGAGAGCGCGATCAGCAGCACCCCGGCCGGGACCAGCCCGGCGTCCAGCGGTGCAGGCGCCGCTTGGCCATGCAGACGGAAGCCGATGGCGATCAACACCCAGAAGCCACAGCCCACCGCGAGGATGACCAGCAACAGGGCCCGGCGCGCATCCGGCGGCGTGCGCGCGGCGGGGGCCGCGGGTCGAGCGGCGCTCGCTGCGGCCGACGGGCGCGGAGGTGCGCTCTGCGCGCTGCTGGTCAGCGGCAGTTCCACGCTGCCTGCCGGGTGGCGGCGTCCGGACCACCAGGCCAGGGCGGCACCGAAGAGCAGAGGCAGCGCCAAGGGAATCATGAACACCAGCGACAGACCACCCAGCCAGCCCAGTGTGTCGCTGCCGAGCAGGCCGCCAAGCGGGATCAGGCCGAACGCGGCCAAGGGCACGCCGCAGAAGATCCAGACGACGCGACGCCGAGTCGCGGCCGCCTGCCCGCGCAGCCAGCGCCCGCCGACGAAGCCGCCGATGGCGAGCGCACCGAGCAAGACGAGGAGAAGAGAGTCAACCGCCATGCCGCCAGTATCTCGACTCGCACGGCGCATCGTCAAGCGATGGTGGCGAGGTACCCGCAGCTGGCTGCGCGTCACCACAGGAAAGCAAACGCCCCGCCAGTCTCCCGGCGGGGCGCTTCGATCGCTGCCGCGATACGGCCTACACCGCGACCGTATCCGCGACCTCGCTGAACTCCCGGATCTGGTCGAAGTTCATGTAGCGATAGACGTCGGCAGCCTTGGCATTGACTGCCTGCACCTGCTCGAGATACTCCGCCGGGGTCGGGATGCGGCCCATCAGCGCGCAGACGGCTGCCAGTTCGGCCGATCCGAGGTAGACGTTGGTGTCGATGCCAAGACGGTTGGGGAAGTTGCGCGTCGAGGTCGACATCGCCGTGCTGCCCTTGCGGATCTGCGCCTGGTTGCCCATGCACAGCGAGCAGCCGGGCATTTCCATGCGCGCGCCGGACTTGCCGAGGATCGCGTAGTAGCCTTCCTCGTTGAGGATCATCGCGTCCATCTTGGTCGGCGGCGCGATCCACAGGCGGGTCGGGATGTCGGTCTTGCCCTCGAGGACCTTGCCGGCGGCACGGAAGTGGCCGATGTTGGTCATGCACGAGCCGATGAAGACTTCGTCGATCTTCTCGCCGGCGACGGTGGACAGGAGCTTGACGTCGTCCGGATCGTTCGGGCATGCGACCAGCGGTTCGAGCACGTCGGCGAGGTCGATCTCGATCACCGCCGCATACTGCGCGTCGGCATCGGCCCGGAGCAGCTCGGGGTTGGCGATCCAGGCTTCCATGGCCTTGATGCGGCGGCCGAGGGTACGGGCATCCTGGTAGCCGTTGGCGATCATC
>JFAX01000013.1:3437-65513 GCA_000585015.1 Candidatus Accumulibacter adjunctus
ATCATCCACTTCATCAGCGTGATGTTCGAGCGCATGTACTCGATGATCGGTTCCTTGTTCAGAGCCACCGCGCAGGCAGCGGCCGAACGTTCGGCCGCCGCGTCGGAAAGCTCGAAGGCCTGCTCGACCTTGAGATCCGGCAGCCCTTCGATCTCGAGGATGCGGCCCGAGAAGATGTTCTTCTTGCCCTTCTTCTCGACGGTCAGCAGACCCTGCTGGATGGCGTAGTAGGGAATCGCATTCACCAGGTCGCGCAGCGTGACGCCGCGCTTGCCGGCTTCGGCGAGCGATCCCTTGAAGCGCACCAGCACCGATTCCGGCATGTCGAGCGGCATGACGCCTGTGGCAGCGGCGAAGGCGACGAGGCCGGAACCGGCCGGGAACGAGATGCCGATCGGGAAGCGTGTGTGCGAGTCGCCACCGGTGCCGACGGTGTCGGGCAACAGCAGGCGGTTGAGCCAGGAGTGGATGACGCCGTCGCCGGGGCGCAGCGCGACGCCGCCGCGAGTGCTGATGAAGCCGGGCAGTTCGCGATGCATGCGCACGTCGACCAGCTTCGGATAGGCGGCCGTGTGGCAGAAGGACTGCATCACCATGTCGGCCGAGAAGCCGAGGCAGGCGAGATCCTTCAGTTCGTCGCGCGTCATCGGGCCGGTGGTATCCTGCGAGCCGACGGTCGTCATCCGCGGTTCGCAGTAGGTGCCGGGCAGGATGCCCTTGCCTTCCGGCAGACCGCAGGCGCGACCGACCATCTTCTGCGCCAGCGAGTAGCCCTTGCCCGGGTCGGCTGGGTTCTGCGGCAGGGTGAACAGGGTGGACGGCGGCAGGCCGAGCGCCTCGCGTGCCCGGGTGGTGAGGCCGCGGCCGATGATCAGCGGAATGCGGCCGCCGGCGCGCACCTCGTCGAGAATCACCGGCGTCTTCAGCTGCGACTCGGCGATGACGCCGCCGTTCTTCAGCGCCGTCACCTTCGAAGTGGTGGTATCGATGCGCAGTTCGATCTCGTCGCCCATTTCCATCTGTGCGACGTCGATCTCGACCGGCAGCGCACCGGCGTCTTCCATCGTGTTGAAGAAGATCGGCGCGATTTTCGAGCCCAGGCAGACGCCGCCGAAGCGCTTGTTCGGCACGTAGGGGATGTCCTCGCCAGTGAACCAGAGCACCGAATTGGTCGCCGACTTGCGCGATGAACCGGTGCCGACGACGTCGCCGACGTAGGCGATCAGGTTGCCCTTCCTGCCCAGCGCCTCGAGCTGCTGGATCGGGCCGCGCTCGCCGGGCTTGTCGGGCTCGATTCCGGGCCGCGGATTCTTCAGCATCGCCAGTGCGTGCAGCGGGATGTCCGGACGCGACCAGGCGTCGGGCGCCGGCGACAGGTCGTCGGTGTTGGTCTCGCCGCTGACCTTGAAGACCGTGAGCTTCTGCGAAGCCGGCACCTCGGGACGCGAGGTGAACCACTCGCCGTCGGCCCAGCTCTGCAGGACGACGCGCGCATGGGCGTTGCCGCCGTCGGCGAGTTCCTTGACATCGTGGAAGTAGTCGAAGACGAGCAGGGTCTTCTTCAGCCCCGCTGCAGCCGCCTCGCCCGTCGGGCCGGCGAGGAGATCGATCAGCGGCTTGACGTTGTAGCCACCGAGCATCGTGCCGAGCAGTTCGGTCGCCGTGAGTGGCGAGATCAGCGCGCAGGCCTGTTCGCCCCTGGCCACGCGGGCGAGGAACTCGGCCTTGACCTTGGCCGCATCGTCGACGCCGGCCGGAACCCGGTAGGTGATCAGCTCGAGCAGTGTCTGCTCTTCACCCGGCGGCGGGTCGTTCAACAGAGCGACGAGTTCCTCGGTCTGTCTGGCGGTCAGCGGCAGAGGCGGAATGCCAAGCGCAGCGCGCTCGGCAACGTGGGCACGGTAGGCTTCCAGCACGGCGACGTCCTTTCTCGATGATGGTACGACAGCGAAAGCGACATTGTACTGCATGGGTGCCCTGGCGGCGGCGCGAGCCGCGAGCGAGCCGAGGATCGGTCGCCACACGGGAGCTGACAGCCAAGCGCAGCCTTGTCTATAATGCGCCGATGGACCTTACGACCAGCCTTCTGTTGTCAATCCTCAGCGCGGTTGCCGAAGCGGCACTGGAACCGGCGGCCGAGCAGCCCTACGCGCAGGAAGAGCAGAGCTTGCCGCGCGCACTGCCCGACGAGGCGAGAAAGGGAGTCATGCAGCCACCCACCGGCGACGGTTACCTGACGATCAACGGCCAGCACTGGCCACTGGCGCCGACGGCCCAGATCCGCAACCGGCAAAACCTCATCGTCGTACCCATGCAGATCCAGGTGGCAAGCGAAATCGCGTACCTCACCAACGACGATGGCGCGATCCATCGTGTCTGGATGCTGACGCCGACGGAAGCGGCAGTGGCCCGCCGACGCTAGAACAATCGGGGAACAATGGCCAGAAAGCTGTTCATCCGCACCTTCGGGTGCCAGATGAACGAGTACGATTCGGACAAGATGGCCGACGTGCTCGGGGCGTCCGAGGAGATCGTCAAGACCGACACACCGGAAGACGCCGACATCATCCTCTTCAATACCTGCTCGGTCAGGGAAAAGGCGCAGGAACGCGTCTTCCACGACCTCGGCCGGGTGCGGCAGCTGAAACTCGCCCGGCCCGACCTGGTGATCGGCGTCGGCGGCTGCGTCGCCAGCCAGGAGGGCGCGGCGATCGTCGCCCGCGCTCCGTACGTCGATGTCGTCTTCGGACCGCAAACCTTGCACCGGCTGCCACAGTTGATCGCCGAACGGCGCCGCACGGAGCGCTCGCAGGTCGACATCTCGTTTCCGGAGATCGAAAAGTTCGACCACCTGCCGCCACCGCGCGTCGACGGCGCTGCGGCCTTCGTCTCGATCATGGAGGGCTGCAGCAAGTTCTGCTCGTTCTGCATCGTTCCCTACACGCGCGGCGAGGAAGTGTCGCGGCCCTTCGATGACATCCTCACTGAAGTCGCCGACCTGGCGGCGCAGGGCGTCAGGGAGATCACCCTTCTGGGGCAGAACGTCAACGCCTACCGCGGTGCGCTGACGGGCGAGACCGCCGCCGACCTGGCTTTGCTGATCGAGTACATCGCCGAGATGCCCGGGATCGAACGCATCCGTTACACCACTTCACATCCACGCGAGATGTCGCCGCGACTGATCGATGTCTATGGGCGTGTCGGCAAACTCGTCTCGCATCTGCACCTGCCGGTACAGTCCGGTTCTGACCGCATTCTGGCAGCGATGAAGCGGGGCTATACTGCTCTCGAGTACAAGAGTCTGGTGCGCCGGCTGCGCGCCGCACGCCCCGATCTGGCACTGTCCTCCGACTTCATCGTCGGCTTCCCGGGCGAGACCGATGCGGACTTCGAGAAGACGATGAAGCTGATCGACGATGTCGGTTTCGACGCCTCGTTCTCGTTCATCTACAGCGCACGGCCGGGCACACCCGCCGCCGAACTCGCCGACGACACGCCGCAGGAGGTCAAGCTGCAGCGGCTGCTGCGCCTGCAGAAGCGAATCGACGAACTGTCGCAGCAGGTGTCACGGGAAATGGTCGGCAGCGTACAGCGGGTTCTCGTCGAGGGTGTGGCGAAGAAGGATCACAACGAGCTCGCCGGGCGCACCGACAACAATCGCGTCGTCAACTTCGCCGGTACCGCCGAAGAACTGCTCGACCGCTTCGTCGATGTGCGCATCACCGCCGCAATGCCGCATTCGCTGCGCGGCGAGGCCATCGGCAGCCGGACCGAATGCCCGTGAACAGCAACGCCGCCCCGCGCAACCGCGTCACCGAACTCCTCCTGTCGCCGGTCAACAATCGGCAGCTCGCCAACCTCTGCGGGGCACTGGACGAAAACCTGCGCCAGATCGAGACCGCTCTGGACGTGTCGATCGCCCGTCGTGGCGAGCGTTTCACGCTGCGCGGCGAAGCCGCCCAGACCGAGCGGGCATCGGCCGCGCTGCAGCGCTTCTACGCCCAGGCCAAGGAGACGCTGTCGGTGGACGAGATCCAGCTCGGCCTGATCGAACTGCTCAACCGCCCGGTGCGCCACATCGCGTCGGCCGGCGGCCCCTCGCCCGCGCTGCTGACGCGCAAGAGCGAACTGCACGGCCGCACGCCACGGCAGGTCGAATACCTGAAGAACATCCAGGAGCACGACATCACCTTCGGCACCGGACCGGCGGGTACCGGCAAGACCTACCTTGCGGTCGCTTCGGCGGTCGATGCCTTCGAGCGCGAACTGGTGCAGCGGATCGTGCTGACGCGGCCGGCGGTCGAAGCTGGCGAGCGTCTCGGCTTCCTGCCGGGCGACCTGGCGCAGAAGGTCGATCCCTACCTGCGGCCGCTCTACGATGCGCTCTACGACCTGATGGGCTTCGAGCGCGTCGGCAAGCTGTTCGAACGCGGTGCGATCGAGATCGCGCCGCTCGCCTACATGCGCGGGCGGACGCTGAATCACGCCTTCATCATCCTCGACGAAGCGCAGAACACCACCCCGGAGCAGATGAAGATGTTCCTCACCCGCATCGGCATCGGCGCCAAGGCGGTGGTCACCGGCGATGTGACGCAGATCGACCTGCAGCGCGGCCAGAAGAGCGGCCTGATCGAAGCGCGGCTGATCCTGCGCGAAGTGCGCGGCATCGCCTTCACCGAGTTTCTCAAGGAGGATGTCGTCCGCCACCCGCTGGTGGCGCGCATCGTTTCGGCCTACGAAGCGCACACCGCGGCGCACGCGGGCCCGAGCGGCGGAACGATCGGCCATGGCGAAGAGCAACGCTAGGGGCTGGCAGTTGACCGTGCAGTACGCCGGCAAGCGGCGCCACCTGCCGCGACGCCGGCAAGTCCGCCGCTGGCTGCGGGCGGCCTTGGCGGGCAAGGGCAGGCGGGCCGGCGAGGTGACCGTGCGCTTCGTCGGCATCGGCGAGGGCCGCCGGCTCAATGCCGAGTATCGCGGGGGCGACCAGGCTACCAACGTCCTTTCCTTCGCCTACGACACCGGACCGCGATTGCGCGGCGACCTCGTCCTCTGCGCACCGGTCCTCAGGCGAGAGGCTGCTGAGCAGGGCAAGACGCTGCGCGCCCATTGCGCGCATCTGGTCGTGCATGGCACGCTGCACCTGCTCGGTTACGAGCACGAGCAGGACGCTGAACGGGCGGCGCTGATGGAAGCCGAGGAGCGCCGCATCCTCGCCGCCCTCGGCCATGCCGACCCCTACGACGAGCAGGACTGATACGTCAGCGGCGCTGCGCACCGGCGACATGGCGCCCAGCGCCGCTGACGCCTCAATCCTGACGAAGGTGATCATGGAAACAAGCAGTACCGGCGGCAAGGCCGGCCTTCTCGAGCGTCTCTCCGCGCTGCTGATGCGTGAGCCGGAGGACCGCGATCAGCTCATGCAGCTGCTGCATTCGGCGCATCAACGCAAACTGCTCGACGCCGACGCTTTCGGCATCATCGAGGGTGCCCTGGCGGCCTCGGAAATGCGCGTGCGCGAAGTGATGGTGCCGCGGCCGCTGATGGAAGTCGTCGACGTCGGCGATTCGCTGCAGACGGTCATCGAGCGCGTCAACAGCACCGCCCACTCACGCTTTCCGGTGATCTGCGACACCCCTGACAACGTCATCGGCATCCTGCTCGCCAAGGATCTGCTGCGCGTCGGACGCGATGCGCCCTTCTCGCTGCGCGACTGGGTGCGACCGGCGGTGTTCATCCCCGAATTCAAGCGCCTCGACGTCCTGCTGCGCGAATTCCGCGTCTCGCGCAACCACATGGCGATCGTCATCGATGAGTACGCCGGCATTGCCGGGCTGATCACGATCGAGGACGTGCTCGAGCAGATCGTCGGCGAGATCGAGGACGAGTACGACTTCGACGAGGCCGACCCCGACATCCAGCTCGACCAGAACGGGCTTTACCGGGTCAAGGCGCACACGCCGCTCGAGGACTTCGACGCCGCCTTCGGCACGCACTTCGCCGACGAGAGCTTCCAGACCATCGGCGGCCTGATCCTGCACCAGTTCGGGCGGCTGCCGCAGTTCAACGAAGCGGTGAACATCGCCGGACTCAGCTTCCAGGTCCTGCGCGCCGACAATCGCCGCATCTACACCCTCGTCGTCGGCCACGTGACGGAGGCAGGGTAGCCTGGCCAGGACGCTGCGCCAGCGCTGCCTGGCTGCCTTCATCCTCGGCGCCCTGATGGTGACGGCCTTCGCGCCGCTCGCCTGGTACGGCGTCGCCTGGCTGAGCCTCGGCGGCCTGTTCGCCCTGCTCGGCAGCGAGGCGGACGGCGACCGGTGCCCCGGCCACGGCGCCCTGATTGCCGCCAGCCACGGCGCCGGCCTGTTCCTCGCCGGCGTCTCGTGGATCTATGTCAGCCTCAGCGTCTTCGGCGGCATGCCGGCAGCAGTCGCCGCGCTCGCGACCGTCCTCTTCTGCCTCGCGATGTCCGTTTTCCCGGCACTCGCCGCGGCGCTCTACGTGCGTCTGGCGACAGCCGGATGGCTGCGCCGGGCGCTGCTCTTCGCCGCCTTGTGGACGCTCGCCGAGTGGCTGCGCGGCTGGTTCCTGACGGGTTTTCCGTGGCTCACCGCAGGCTACGCGCAAACGCCGCCGAGCCCGCTCGCCGGCTATGCCCCGCTGCTCGGTGTCCTCGGCGTTTCGCTGTCGTCGGCACTGGTTGGTGCTCTGCTCAGCGAAGTCGTGCGGCGCTGGCTGTCGACGGGGAGTTGCCCGGCGCGCGGTTGGCTGCGCTGGTGTCCGGCGTTGCCGATCGTCGGCATCGCCGTGATCCTAGCCACCGGCCACCTGCTGCGCGACGTGCGGTGGACGCAGCCGGTCGGCGAACCGATCTCCGTTGCGCTCCTGCAGGGCAACGTGGCGCAGGAGATGAAGTGGCGGCCCGAACGCTTCGCCGAATCCTTGCGCACCTATTACCAGCTGGCGCGCGACCACCCGGCGCAACTGACCATACTGCCGGAAACCGCCCTGCCCGCCTTCCTCGACCAGGTCCCGGCAGAATACCTCGACGCGCTGCAGGAACTTGCGCGGCGTCGACAGGGCGATCTGCTGTTCGGCGTCGCGGTCAGCGAAGGCCAGCGCAGGTACTTCAACAGTGCGCTGAGCGTCGGCGCCTCGGGCAGGCAGCGCTACGACAAGGTGCATCTGGTGCCTTTCGGTGAGTTCGTTCCGCCTGGCTTCGCCTGGTTCATGGCGATGGCCCACATCCCGATGTCGGACTTCACTGCCGGCTCGCCGGCGCAAGCGCCGCTCTCCCTGGCCGGCCAGCAGGTGGCGGTGAACATCTGCTACGAGGACGTGTTCGGCGAGGAGACCATCACCGCGCTGCCGGCAGCGACGCTGCTGGTGAACATCTCGAACGTCGCCTGGTTCGGCGATTCGCTGGCACCGGCGCAACACCTGCAGATCGCCCGCATGCGCGCGCTCGAGAGTGGCCGCATGATGCTGCGCGCAACCAATACCGGCATGACCGCCATCGTCGACGTCGACGGCAACGTCCGGGCGGTCCTGCCGCCGTTCACGCGCGGCGCGCTGCAGGGCGAAGTCAGCGGCCACAGCGGTGCGACGCCGTACGTGCGCTGGGGGAACTGGCCGGTCGTAGGCCTGGGCCTGATGCTGGTAGCCCTGGCGTGCTGGCACAGACGCCGGACTGAACCCTGATCGGAGCCTGCGAATCCCGTCCGCCATGGTGTGACAAGCACCGGACAGTCGTCGGAAACCACCCCGTCGTCGTCAGGGCACGGCGCGCGGCCATCGGGCGGGAACGAGGACAACATCGCTGCCCACCTGGCAACGCTTTTCGGTGCTTTTCGGTGACAGTATTGTTAACTCTGTCCCGATAGGAATAGTCGTCGGGACTCGCGCCGGGTCCGGCAGTAGTGAATGACAAGCGCCGCGGGTGCAGCCGATCAATTACATATACTGTCACCGAATTAGCACCGAATTAGAAAGGGCACGGAATTGAGGCTGCGCAGTTCGGCGCCGCGGGCAAGCTCTCCCCTGCGGCAGCGGCGGCGTTCAGCCGAGCTCGCGCGCCACCGTCGCCACCGAAGCGGCATCGGGCAGGCGGGCGAGCTGCGCCAGCATGTGGTCCTTGACCAGTGCCAGCAGTTCGTCGACGCGTGCTGCGGGCATGCCGATCCCGGCGGCGACTGCCGCCACGGCGGACATCTCGTCGGCGCTCAGTGCGCCATCGGCATAGGCGACCATCAGGCAGAAGGCGACGACGAGGTCGCGCTGCGCCGGCTCGGCGAAGGTCTGGCTGAACTCGCCGGCGCTGACCGGCTGCAGGCGGGCAAAATCCGGCCATGCCGCCCCTTCGCCGGCGCCCTCGTAGAATGAACGAATCAGCGCCACCTCCTCGGCGGTCTGTGCACCATCGACGTGCGCGATGTGCAGCAGCAGACGGGTCGCGGCGATGGTCTGGTCGGTGTCGAGGGATACGTCTGCGAGCAGTGGGAACATGAGGACTCCTTCAGGGTAGGATCTGACGCCGCAGGTCGGCGAGGCGCTCCTGCACCTCGACTGCCGACAGCGAGCGGAAACGCTGCGGCAGCAGCGAGCGACGTGAGGTTTCGGCAACTGCCAGCATCTCCATGTAGCACACCATCGCCGTTTCCTGCGGTGGCATGAAGTCGTCGCTGGCCTGCGCCAGCAGCGCCGGCGTCACCGCCGCGTTGCTGCCGGCAGCGGCCGCTGCTGCGCCACCGGCGAGGCGCGTTTCGCGTTCGGCAAACTCCGCGGCGAGCAGCGTGAGCGCCTCGAGATCGGCGTTCGAGTAACCGGCGAGGGGCTCGCAGGCCGCCAGCAGCGTGTCCTCGGGGACCGCGAGCGGCACCCGGTAGCGCGCACAGACGGCGCTGATGACGGCGGCACGCTCGGCAGCGTCTTCGGCGTAAAAAAACGGGATCTTGCGATCGAGGCGACCCGGACGCTTGATGTCGGTATCGAGCTTGTCCGGCCGGTTGGTCATCAGGATGAAGAGCACCTGGCCGCGATTCTCCGGGTCGGACATGAACTCCTTGAGGCGGGCGATGACACGCGAGCTGGTGCCACCGTCGGCATCGTCACCCTGCCGTCCGAAGCTGCGGTCGCCTTCGTCGATCACCAGCGCAATCGGACCCATTGCCTTGACCGTCGCCAGCACCCGCTCCAGATTGGCCTCGGTCGAGCCGACCCATTTCGAGCGGAAATTCTTCAGCGCGATGCCGGACAGCCCGGCCTCCTTGAGAAAGGCCTTGATGACGAAGGTCTTGCCGGCACCCATCGGGCCCACCGCCAGCAGTCCCATCGGCGCCCGCGTGCGGTCGCCGCTCTGGATCAGGCGCGCGATGTCGAGCAGTTCGCCCTTGATGTGCGCGTTGCCGCCGACGGTTTCGAGCCCGTGCCGCGGCTCGATGAACTCGATCAGGCCGGCGCATTCCTTTTCGATCAGTTCGCGCTTGCGCCGGCGGACAACCGCCAGCACCTCGCCCGCCGGGTCGTCGCTCGCCGGCAATTTGCGTGTCGGGTCGACGATCTGGCGAATCTCGGCCGGCGTCATGCCGGCAGTGATCGCCGCCAGCTTCTCGGCGCGCTCGGCCGCCTGTGGACTGCCCTGCAACAGCTCGGCAATGAGCGTCCGCCGCTGCGCATGATTCATCCCCTGCGGCGCCTCGCCGGCAACGATGCTGGCGATCTGGATCAGGCGCAGGCCGGCGGTCTGCCCCGCCAGTTCATCGGCCTCGCCCGGCGGCATGGCCGGCGCGTAATGGCGGATCGCCGCCGACCGGCTGGCATGGTCGGGCATCGGCAGCTCGATGGCAACGACGCGCGGATTGGTGAGCAGTGCCGGGCTGAGGTCGGCGAGCGATTCGCTGACCAGAATGACGACGTTGTCGCGGTCGGCCAACTCCGCGTCCAGAGACCAGCGGTGCAGCGCGGTGAACGCGCCGCGCTCGTCGAGCGAGAGAAGATGCAGTTCGGCGGCCGGGAAGATCGTCCCGGCGTAGGGGATCAGCAGGGCGCTCGATCGCTGCTCGCGCATCTGCCGTTCCAGCGACTCGAAGATGCCGCTCAACCCCTTGCCTTCGAGATGCCGGTAGAGCTCGGCGCGCTCGCCGGCGCTGCCCCCCTGGATGACCCGCACACCCCGGTCGATGCTGAGCTCGAAGATGTTCTGCTTGTTGTCCCGCAGCAGCGCCTCGCTGAGGAAGGGCTGCAACGTGCGATAGCCGTCACCGGCCCGGTAACGGTCGAAGACGTTGCGGTAGAGGACGAACACCGCCGCCTCGCCAGCGAGGTACTTCTGGCGCAGCGTTTCTGCCCACACCGGCAGCTGCGGCCGGCCCTCGCCGCCGCCGCTCACCGGCGCACTCCGGCTGCGGCGACCATCACATGCTCTTGCCGGCTGCTTCGCCCTGCGCCGCCCGCGCCCGCTTCATCTCCTCGAGCTGCTGCCGGGCGGTGATCGCGCCGCTGCTCTGGCGCAGCCGTGCCAGCTTGACGTCGAGGTCGGAGTCGCGCAGCTCGCTGCCCATCCTGGCCTCGGCGACGGTATTCCTGATGTGCTCGCGGACATTGTCGAGCGCGCGCACTTCGGCATCGACCGACAGCCCTTCGAGCTGGTTCTGGATCTTCAGGCGTGCCTGCGCGCTCTGCATCTGCGCCAGCATGCGGTCCTTCTCGTCCTTCAGCTTCTGGATCTCGGACTTGACACCGAGCAGCGAATCCTTCGCTTCCTGCGCGTCGTTGCGCGCCTGTTCCATCTCCTGCTCGAGCGTCTTGACGCTGGCTTCGAGCGCGTTCTTCTTCTGGATGAGGACGATGCCAAGCTCGTCCTGGCCAGTGGCAAGGGCGGCGTTGAGGTCGGCAGAGATGGCGGCCAGTTCGCCGCGTTCGTTCTCCAGCCGTGTCGAGATCTCCTCGCGCCGGCGCATGATCGCCGCCGTCGCGCTCTTCAGCTTGCCATACTTCTCGATCATCGAGTCGATGGCATTCTGGTAGGCGATCTCGGGATGCCGCTTCTCGACATCGGTGATCCACAGCGAGACGAAGCCCGACCAGAGGTTCGACAGTCGTCCGAGAAAATTGATGTCAGCCATCGCTTTCTTCCTTTCTGCGGCCGCATTGGCGGCCAAACATGTTTTTGGCGGGTGTTTCTCCGCCCCTTGTGCCCGTTCGTCGGCCAAGCCGGCCCTAGGCGCCGCGCCGCCCGCCGCCGACGGCCACCAGCCGCCGCTGGCGGGCGGCATCGGCTGCCGGTTGCGGCATCGCCACACCGGGCAGTGCGTCGGCAAGATCGCTCGCCAGGTCGGCCTCGAGATCCTCCTGCAGGCGCAGGCGGCCGATCGCCTCCTCCAGCCGAACGCCGACCTCTTCGGTCACCGGCAGGGTCATGATCGTCTGGTAGATCTCGTCGACCTGATCGGGCATCGACAGCATCGCCGCTTCCAGTGCCCGCCGACGGCTCTGCATCCGGTTGTGCCGTTCGATCACCGCCGCGTAGTCGGCACGTGCCTTGTGCAACTGGCGCAGGTCGGTGCCGCTGCGCGGCGCTGCCAGCTCCCGGTCGACCGCCGCCAGCTTGGCCTCGACCTCGCGCGGGTTCACCGACTCGGCGCGGTCGTCCATCACCAGCAGGGCGAGCCACATCGCCAGGTATTCGAGGGTGACGTCGTCGAGCTGCTCGACGTCGCGCCAGGCGAGACGCCCCTGCCCGCTCTCGGCGCGCTGGTAGAGCGACTGCACGCGTTCGTACATGCGCTGGTAGGTCCGCAGGGTGGCGGCCGGCAGCGCACGCTTGCCGGTGCGCTTCTGGATCTCGTCGATCAGCTGCGTGCGCGACGCCTGCCGCAGTTTCGCCCGCCAGCGGCGGTCGACGCGGTCACGGAAGCTCGGCAGCGAGGGAATGTGCAGCGCCGCCAGGATGTCGCCAGCGGCAAAGGCGATCAGCGGGATGGCGCCGACGCCAAAACCGAACGGGATCGAGAGGACGGCACCCAGCGCCAGAGAGCCGAGAAAGGCGTAGAGGTTGCCCTGACTGGTCAGGACTTCGCGAACATAGGAGGGCTTGCCTTCGCTCATCGCTAGATGGTCACCCTGAGCTGGCCCCTGCCCGGACTTGCCTGGTGCAGCTGGTCGAGAACGCGTTCCTCGAGCGCCAGCGTCTCGCGCGCACGCTGCCAGGACGCCGGGCGCGGGCGTGGCTCGCTGATCCGGAAATCGTCGGCGACCCTCGCCGGCTGCGTGGACAGCACGATCACGCGGTCGCCGAGGACCAGCGCCTCGGTGACATCATGTGTGACGAAGACCACCAGACAGGGCCAGGAGCGATGCAGCTCGATCAGCAACCTCTGCATCTCGTCGCGCGTCTGCGCGTCGAGGGCGCCGAACGGTTCGTCCATCAGCAGGATGCGCGGGCGCAGGACGAGCGCACGGGCCAGGGCGACACGCTGGTTCTGGCCGCCGGAGAGTTGTGCCGGGCGCAGGCCGCGCTTCTCCGACAGCCCGACCGCCTTGAGGATGTCCTCGACGCGCTGCCGCCACTCGGCTTCGCCAACGCGCTCGCGCCAGAGCCTGAGCCGGAACGGAAAGGCGACATTGTCGAACACCGTCAGGTCCGGACGATTGGCATAGCGCTGGAAGACCATCACCGCGTCGTCGTGTGGCCCCGAGCACTCGCTGCCGTCGATCAGCACGCGACCGGCGCTCGGCGAGACGACACCCAGCGGACGCACGCCGCCGAGCATGTGCAGCAGGGTGCTCTTGCCGCAACCCGATGGGCCGAGCAGCATGTTGATTCCCGGCTCGTCGAAGCGCAGCGAAACGCGGTCGATGATGCGCGTCACGCCGCCCCCCGGCGCCGGATACTCCTGGACGATATCCTCGAGGACGACCGACAGCGGCCTCGCGGCCGGCACTGCAGCCACTGCCTCTGGCCGTTCGGCGCTCACTGCTCGGTCTCCCAGGGGTACAACCGGCGCTTCAACCAGACCATGAACTGGTAAGTCGCCAGAGCCAGCGCAATGATCACGATGATGCCGGCGAACACCTGATCCCAGGCACTGAAGCGCCGCGCATTCTGGATCAGTTGCCCGAGTCCCTGGCGTGCATTGACGTACTCGGCGACCGTGATGTACGTCCACATGACCGAGAAACCGACGATCACGGCATCGGCGATGCGCGGCATCGCCATCGGGATGACGGCGCGCTGCACGCACTCCCACGGCGTCGCACCGAGGTCGCGGGCGCCGATCCAGTAGCTCTGCGGCACCGCCTGGATGGCATCACGCACCATCGGAATCAGGTACACGACTGCGCCGATGAACAGGAAGGCGATCTTCATCGTCTCGCCGATTCCCAGCCACATCACGAGGATCGGCAGCAGCGCCACCACCGGCGCCGAACGGAATGGGTCGACGAGTGGCGAGAGGAGCGCATTCACCCTTGGTGCGGCGCCCATGGCGATGCCGATGGGAATGCCGATGGCGATCACCAGCGCGCCGGCGACGAGCAGGCGACCGACCGACCACAGCGTCGCCGTGAGCAGCATGCTCTGCCCTTCGTGCCAGCCAAGGTAGGCCAGCGCCGCGAGAACGTCCCACGGTGCCGGCAGTTTCGTCGCACTGACCAGACCAGAGACGGCCAGCAGGCTCCACAGCAGCAGCAGCGCGGCGACCGCGCCCATCCCCAGCAGGCGTCGCTGCCGGGCGGCGAGCGCCGCGTATGGATTCCAGAAGTCGCTCATCAGCCGGCAACCACCGGACGGCCGGTCAGCGGCCGCCGTAAACGGCCACCCGCGTCGTCCGGTTCAAGGCCCGACAATCCTCGACGCTCAGCCCTTCGGCAGCGGCGTTGGCTTCGACGCAAAGCGGCCGGTCGGAGCCGTTGCCGACGATCTTGAAGCGCTCGCGCGGAAACTCCCACTGCGTCACCAGGTAGTCGACGACGGCGCGCGCGCGCGCTGCCGAGAGGCGCAGATTCGTCTCACGGGCGCCAGTCGAGTCCGAATTGCCGCTCACCTCGAAATACGCCTTGCCGTTGTTCTCGATGAACGGCACCATCTCGCTGTCGACCGTCTTCTGCGCGCGCTTCGTCAGTTCCGCGCTGCCCGAGGCAAAGCCGACGGTCACCGGCTTGGTGACCATCGCCTGCTTCTGCGTCGCCTCGCTCAGCGCCGACTGGGTGAAGGTCTCCTGGGGCTTCGCTGCCGCCTCCGCCGCCGCCCTGTTCTCCGCCAGCAGCGCCTTGATGAAGCGATAATCGAAGCTGTCCTGCGGCGCGATCACCGGCGACTTGGGATTCGCCAGCGCCCCTGCCTTGCGGTAGATCTCGTCGAATCGCTTGTAGACCCGCTCATAGTGGTTGGTACCGCCGGCGAGCCCGAGAATCCGGGCGTTGTCCTCGCCACCGGTCCATACCAGGTTGGCGAACAGGCTCCTGACGAAGGGCTTGCCTTCCTTGTCGGCGAGCAGCTTGAAGAACTCCTGCGTCCGCACCAGCGCGTCGACGGCGTTGTCCGGATTGGCACGCGCCGCCAGCACCCCGTCCATCCAGCCGGCGACGAACTTCTGCACCACCGCCTGCCCTTCCGGCTTGGCCAGCAGGCGCGAATCGCAGACCATGACGTCGAAGATCAGGTTGGTCGCCGTCTTCGTCGAATAGACGACGTGCGCGCCCTTGACGTTGCGCAGCGCG
Organism: Candidatus Accumulibacter adjunctus; assembly: GCA_000585015.1. Taxonomy (GTDB): domain Bacteria; phylum Pseudomonadota; class Gammaproteobacteria; order Burkholderiales; family Rhodocyclaceae; genus Accumulibacter; species Accumulibacter adjunctus. The sequence continues at coordinate 18,159 of JFAX01000013.1, forward strand.
AGCGCGAGATCCGGATCCCAGAGTACCGCCGCGTCGACCGCAGCGGATTCGAGCGCGGCGCGAACGCCGGCGGTTCCTTCCTCGGCGTTGATGAACACCATCTTGATGCTGTCCTTGCGGCGCGCGGTCAGCGACGAGTTGTCGATGGCGTCGATCAGCATGCCGTGCGAGGGGGTGAACTGCAAGAGCGCCACGCTCCGCCCGGCCAGGTCCTCGACCGCCTTCACCGCCGGATCCCGGGCGATGACCGCATCGCCGCCCTGTGTGTTGTCGACGATCATCACCGCCCGACCGTCGAGGCCGGCATTGCGCAGGTTCGGCTGCTCCTGCGCCCAGAAATCCGAGGTCCGCCAGGCACACTGCGCCGCCCCGGATTCGAAGATGGTGGCCAGGGTCGGGATGTCGTCCTGGATGACGAAGCGCACATGTACCCCGAGCTTGCCGTAGATCGACCCCGGCTGCGTCGTCAGCGCGTTGCCGTTGGCGACCAGCGCCGGAGCGTAACCGTGGAAGCTGACCAGGCTGACCTTGAGCGGGTTGGCGGCGCTGCCGAGCGGCGCGTTGCGGTCCTCGGCCGGCACTGCCGCCTTCGCCGGCGCGTCGGCGCGGGGTTTCGGCGTCGCCTCGGATGCGGTACCGACGACGACGGGCTTGCCGGTGGCAGTCTCGCCACCGCCGGCGAAGCGCTCCTTGAGCCCGAAGTTCCAGGCCAGAGAACCGGCAACGCCGATGACGATCACCGTGATCAGCCCCTTGGCAAGCGGGGTCAGTTGAGCCATCTGTCTTCTCCTTGACCGACTCTCAGTGGCCGGCGGCCGGCGGTCTGAAACTGTTGGGGATCTCGCGCAGACGTTCGATCTCGCCGTCGATGCGCCGCGTCTCGCGCGCCACCGACTCGCGTGCCGCGCGCAGGCCGGCTTCGACGCTGGTGGTTTCCTGCGCGGCGCGCGTCACTTCGCGTTCACGCAACTGCTCGAGTTCGGAGATCTGCTGCCGGATCGCTGCCGTCGCCTCGTCGAGGGTCAGCCTGATCTGCTCGACGATCGCGGCCGACTGCCGCTCGCGACTCTCCATCTGCGCCGCCAGCCTGCTCTTGTGCTCCTCGAGCGCGGCGATCTTCAGCTCGGCATCGCGCAGGCAGTCGTCGATCTGCCAGTTGTCATCGGCGGCGTCCATCGCCAGTACGGCTGCCTTGCGCGTCACCGCATCCATGGCGCGCAGGCCGTCGAGCAGGCGCAGCAGCTTTTCGGCCGGATACGGCGACGGGGGAATGGCCGCGCCGGCAAAGATGTCGGCAAAGGACTCGCTCTCGACGTCCGCGCAGGCTTCGGCCAGCGACGGCAGCTCACCGGCTGCCGGCAACGGCGCCACCGCGAGCTCTGCCGGGCGCGGTGCGACCGCTTCCGTGTGAGCCACCGCGGACGCGGCGGGAGTCGCGGTTACCGCCGGACGCTCGTCGTCGGTCAGCTCGACAAGCTTTGCCTTCGCCAAGAGATTCAGGATACCCTTCATGCCGACTCCCGCTGTCAGCACCCGGCGACAGACCGGGTGGAGTCGGGGATTATACGAAGCAGGCAAGGCAATGCAAGGACTTGCTCCACGATGACTGCGCCCACCGGCGATGCGGCGACCGCCGAAGGCGTGCCGGAATCCCGGCAGCCATTGCGTTCGCTGCTCGGCGTCTTGCTGCTGATCGCCATCATCTGGCAGTTGCCGCATGGCCGGACGCTCCTCTACCCATTGTCACTGCTCGCCACCTGTGCGCACGAACTCGGCCATGGATTGACGGCACTGCTCCTCGGCGCCCACTTCGAGAGCTTCGCCCTGCATGCCGACGGTTCGGGAGTGGCCCTCTGGCGAGGCAAACCGGGGCGACTCGACAGCGCACTGATCGCCGCTGGCGGCCTGCTTGCACCGAGCATCGCCGGCAGCCTGCTGCTCATGCTCAGCCGCTGGCCGCGCCTGGCGCGCGCGCTGCTCGCGCTGATCGGCGGCAGCCTGCTGCTGGTGGTCGCGCTGTGGGCACACAACCTTTTCGGCATCCTCTTTCTCCTGTGCGCAGCGCTGTCGTTCCTTCTCGCCGCGCTATGGCTGAGCGAGCGCGGCGCCACGTTCGTCCTGCGCCTGACCGCCGCCATCCTCTGCCTGAGCTGGCTGCAGGACGTCGACTACATGTTCTCCGCCAGCGCCAGCATCGACGGCCTGCCGCATGCTTCCGACACGGCAATCATGGCACAGGCGCTGTGGCTGCCCTATTGGTTCTGGGGTGGCGTCATCGCGACCGTGTCGTTCGCCATCCTTGCCCTCGGCCTGTGGTTTGCCGTGCGACCGTCGCGCCCTTGATGTGAAAGTCGCGTCAGCGACTCGCGAATCGCCCTTCTCCCGCCCGCGGCAAAACGGTCGGCGAAGGGGAGTGGTCGTGACGGTCGTCTCGGCAGTCATGACCGTTGGCGGACGGTGGTCGCACGGGGCGACGAAAAAACCCCTGCCGGAAGGGGCCGGTCAGGGGCGAAGGCTGCGGACAACGAAGCGCCGTCCGCAGAGGGAAGGATCGGGAAGCCGCTTACTGGATCTGCTGGATGCCCGCGAGCGTCCAGCCGCCACGCCCTTCGCGTGGCTTGACCATATGCCAAATCTCGTCGAACGGTTCGGCAGCGGCGTCGGCCTGCTCACGAATCAGGCCATTGAAGCGTACGCTGACGATGTAACGCGCAGCTTCCTCGGCCACGTCGAGAACAGTCGCTTCGATGCTGACGACGTCGGTCTCCTGCGTTGCCGAAGCGCGCTCCTTGAAGGCCATGCTGATCTCGGCAAACATCTCCGGCGTGGTGAATTCGCGGATGTCGTCGAGGTTGCCGGCGTCGTTCGCGGCCTGCAGGCGAATGAAGTTCACCTTCGCATTGCGCTCGAAGGCAGCCGTATCGAAATCCGATGGGATGCTCCCGGAATGGGCCGCAGCAGCAACCGGGGCAGCGGCAGCAGCAGGAGCGCTGGACGCGGGCAGCGCGACTTCTTCGAAGCTGCGCCGACTGCCGGGGCTGTCGGCTCCGGCGCCTGCATACTGCAGGTTGCCCGGCCCGGCCTGCGCTGCGGCACGACGCCGCATGATCAGACCGACGACGACCATGACCGCCATCACCAGGAGGCCGATGAGCAGCATCGACGCGAGTTCCTCGCCGAAACCGAAGTGCGAGGCGAGGGCTGCCAGGCCGAGACCAGCTGCGAGACCGGCCAGCGGTCCCATCCACGAGCGCTTTGGCGCCGCCTGCGGCGCTGCCGCCGCCGGTGCTCTCGCCGGCGCCGGTGCCATCGCCGGTGACGCCGGGCGATCGGCGCTCACCGATTCGCGCTGCATGCCGGAAGACTTGCCGCTGCCGAGGCGCTTGGCTTCGGCGTCACCAACCGCCAGAGTCAGGCCGAACGCCAGGACAGCGGTCAGCAGGGAAAGGGTTTTCATTGATGTCTCCTGTTGTCTATGGGGAACGAGGAAGAAAGATAGGGGCTCACCAGTCAATAAAAAAGCAGAATTATTTGTACCAATACATCCGGAAATACGATGTATCGCCCGTCTCATCCGGGGATTCTCGGCAGGCGCGACCGCCGCCGTTGGCGAATGGCGGCGGCAGCCCCCTCGCCGCTGCCTGCCGCGCCGGCATCACTGGCCGTGCGGAAGACCTCGTCCCGCGCGGTCTGGCTGATGGCCACGGTGGCCGGATGGCTCAGGCGACGCTCGCTGGTGATCGCGAACAGCTGCTCACTGACGGCCTCGATACGGCCAACGCGGACGACGTGATACTGGTCGACGACGTCGTCGGCAATCGCTGTCGGCGCCACGAACAGGCCGGCCCCGGCACGCCCGAATGCCTGCAGCAGCGCGTTGTCGTCAAACTCGCCAACGACCCGCGGCTGCAGCCGCTTCGCCTGCAGCCACTGCTCGAGCCGCGGCCGGATGGCGATGTCGTCGCCCGGCATCAGGAAGGGCGCGCCTTCGAGCAACGCCGGAAAGTCGCTGGACAGCGTCTGGACCAGCCCGGCGGCGCCAAAGACCGTAAGGTCACTTTCGCCGAGCAGGTGACTGTAACCGCGCACGTTCAAATTGCCGGGCAACGGCCGGTCGGCGATCACCATGTCCAGGCGGTGCACGGCGAGGTCGCCGAGCAGCGTCGTCAGACGACCTTCACGACAGACCAGCCGGACTGCTTCGGGCAGCTGCAGCGCCGGCGCCACGACGCGATGGGCGACCGATTTGGCAACCGAATCGGCAATGCCAACGACGAAAGGCAGGCTCTTGCGGCTGGTCTGGTCGCGCGCCACTGCGAGCAGTTCGTCGCCAAGGGCGAAGATCTCCTCGGCATAACTGAGAATGCGCCGGCCCACATCGGTCAGCTCGAGGCCGCGCCCGGCGCGACGAAACAGTTCCACTTCGAGAGCTTCCTCGAGTTCCCGCAGCTGTCCGCTGATCGCCTGCGGTGTCAGATGCAGCTGCTCGCAGGCGCGCGCGATCGTTCCGGACTTGGCAACCATCCAGAAGTAGCGCAGATGTTTGAAATTGAGGTTCGCCATCGCCGGCACCACTCCAGAAAAACGGAAGTATCGCCAAAGTATATTCGATTTTTCATACGACGCTCGGCTATCCTAGACTGCCGGCTCGAGACAACCCGACTGGAGCCCAGCCATGCAGATCACCATTCACGCCAGGAACATCGATGTCGATGGCGCTGTGCGCGAACACGTGCAGCGCCGCCTGCACTTCGCCCTCGGTTGGGCGCAGCAGCACCTCGGTCGGGTGTCGGTCGTCCTCTCCGACCTCAACGGTCCCCGTGGCGGCGCGGACAAGTGCTGCCGACTGCGTTGTGCTCTGCCGGGCACGCCGGAGATGGTCATCGAGGACACGCAGGCCGACCTGGCGACGGCGATCGACCGGGTCGCCGACCGTGCCGGGCGAACGCTGGCGCGGCGGCTTGCGCGAGAACGCGACAGTCGCCACGCGCGTGCTCGCCCGACAGATCCGGCAGACGAACTGCGGCCGGCGCCGGCAAGCGCTGCGCCGGCGACCGCAGTCCGCGAGAGCCGTGGTCCGTAGTGACACAGATGCGGTCTGCTGCGCGCAGTGGAAAGCGCCGCCTGGCGCTGCGATCGTCCGACCCTCTTGAAGAACGGCTTCTCGTCGCCATCTCTGCGCCACAATGTCCGCTCTGCTGCGGTTCCGGCACTTCAGCCACACCGCCACAGTTGCCCTCTTGTCCTTGGAGCTTTGACTCATGAAACGAATCGTTCTGCTCGTCGCCACCAACCTGGCGATCATGCTTGTCCTCGGCATCGTCAGCACACTGACGGGGGCCCACCGGTTCTTTGCCGGCAGCGGCCTCGACCTCGGCACGCTGCTGTTGTTCGCCCTCATCATGGGCTTCGGAGGCGCCTTCATCTCACTGCTGATGTCCAAGACCATTGCCAAATGGAGCACCGGTGCCCATGTCATCGACACACCGGGCAATTCGACCGAGTTCTGGCTGATCGAGACGGTTCGCCGGTTTGCCGACAAGGCCGGTCTGCCGATGCCGGAAGTGGCCATCTACGAGGGAGAGCCGAATGCGTTCGCCACCGGTGCCAGTCGCGGCAGCTCGCTGGTTGCGGTTTCGACCGGCCTGCTGCAGAGCATGACACGCGAAGAAGCGGAGGCGGTGATTGCGCATGAGGTGGCACACATCGCGAATGGCGACATGGTGACGCTGACCCTGATCCAGGGCGTCGTCAACACCTTCGTCATCTTCATCGCCCGCGTCGTCGGCTGGCTGGTCGACTCGTTCCTGCGCCGGGGAAGCAGCGAGGACAGCGGGCCTGGGATCGGCTATACCATCACGGTCATCGTCTGCGACATCGTCTTCGGCATCCTGGCGAGCATCATCGTCATGTATTTCTCGCGCCAGCGCGAGTTCCGCGCCGACGCCGGCGCCGCCCAGTTGATGGGTACGCCGCGACCGATGATGGCGGCGCTGCGCCGTCTGGGTGGTATCGATTCCGGCGACCTGCCGAAGAACATCGCCACCGCCGGCATCACCGATCGTCCTGGCTGGATGGCGCTGTTCTCCAGCCATCCGCCGATCGCTGAGCGGATCGCCGCACTGGAAAACGCCCGCTGAGCAGCGCACCCGGCAAGTTGCCGGGCTTCGGCCGGCAGTCGCTGCCTCCTGGCATGTGCAAACCGAGGGATCGGCCGGCGACGACTCGGAGGTGACGGCCGCCGGCACAACCGGACCCTGACGGGCGACGCGAGCAAGCCGTCTGGGCGGGCATCAGCGAACGCAGTGCCCGTCCTGCCGCCTGGTCCGCCGCCCGCAGCTACCCCTGCCGCATCCCGTCTCGATTGGCTCGCGATCACCCGCGAGCCCGAGACGCCACCAGTTGAAGCGGGCAGCCGCCCTCAGTCGCCACCCTGCCGCCAGGGCTCCGGCTTGCCGAAAAAGTAGCCCTGCGCGTAGTCGACCCCGAGTTGGCACAGGCGATCGACGATTTCCCGGTTCTCGACGTATTCGGCGATCGTGCGCAAGCCGAGCGCGTGGCTCATCTGGTTGATCGCCGCGACCAGCGCTTCATCGTGTGCGCTCGAGCACATGTCCTTGACAAAGCTGCCGTCGATCTTGAGAAAGTCCACCGGCAGGGTCTTCAGGTAGTGGAAGGAAGACAGCCCACTGCCGAAGTCATCGAGCGCCAGCTGGCAGCCGTGGCGCTTGAGCGCGGCCATCACACCAAGCGCTGGCCGCAGGTTCTGGATGGCTGCCGTCTCGGTGATCTCGAAGCAGGCGCGCTCGGCCGGGAACGAGAATTCGGCGAGTTGGGCCTCGATGAACTGCAGCAGAGTCTCATCGCTCAACGAATTGCCCGACAGGTTGATCGCCAGGGTTGCGCCGGTCGTGCCGATCCCCTGCGCATACTCCTGGAATGCTCTCCTGATCACCCAGCGGTCGATCGCCCCCATGAGTCCGAAGCGCTCGGCGGCCGGAATGAACACGGCCGGCAAGACCAGCTCGCCCTGCCGACCGGGATCGACCTCATGCACGACACGAAGCAATGCTTCGTAGCGAACGATGCGGAACTCCGACCCGGCGAGCCCAACGATCGGCTGGTAATGCAGGCGGAAAAGCCCACGCTCGAGAGCGTCCCGCAGACCGGCCGCGCCCAGCAACTCGCTGTGGCGCTGTACGGTCTCGGTATCGCCTGACTGGTAGACATGAACCCGGTTGCGGCCAAGTTCCTTGGCCGTATAGCAGGCGACGTCGGCACGCGTCAGCAGTTCTGCGGTATCCTGGGTCTCGGCGGTGATCGGCACCAAGCCAATGCTGGCGCCGACCTGGTAACTCCGCCCCTCCCAGCTGAAGCTGTGCTGGCGAAGCGTGCGCAGCGCGGCTTGCGCGACGACATGGCCACGTTCCAGCGGGCAGTTCTCCTGCAGCAGGGCAAATTCATCGCCGCCGATTCGTGCCAGCGTATCGCTTTCGCGGAAGCTGCCGGCCAGCAGCGCGTTGATCTGTTTCAGCAGCTCGTCACCCGCGGCATGCCCGGCCGTGTCGTTGACCACCTTGAACTGGTCAAGATCGATGTAACAAAGGACATGCCGGGCCCCCTCATCCTGCGCCGATGACACGGCCCGCTCGAGTCGCCGCTCGAACTCCGCCCGGTTGATCAGTCCGGTGAGCGCGTCGTGCGTCGCATCATGGGCCAGTTGGCGAGCCAACTGGCGAGTCTCGGTGACATTGTGGAAGACCAGGACGACACCCTGCAGCCCGCCATCCGCGCGAGGAATCGGTGCCGCCGAGTCGTTGATGTCGTACTCCCGTCCGTCCCGCGCCAGCAGGACGCAATGGCCAGGCAGCGAGACGATCCGCTTCTCGGCCAGGCAACGCTGGATCGGATCCCTGGCGGGCACCCGCGTCTCCTCGTGCAAGACGCGAAAGACGTCCGCCGTCGGCCGGCCGCGGGCCTCTGCCACCGCCCAGCCGGTCAGACTCTCGGCCACCGGGTTCATGTAGTCGATCCTGCCCTCGGCATCGGTCGTGATGACCGCATCACCAATCGAATCCAGGGTCACCTGCACCCTTTCCTTGGCCTCCAGAAGTCGCCGTTCCGCACGCTTGCGATCGGTGACGTCGATACTGACGCCGACCAGTTGCTCGACCGCCCCGCCAGCATTCTTCAGCGGCACCTTGATCGTGTGGAACCAGCGCTCCTCGCCGCTGCGGCCGATGAAACCGATTTCCCGCTCGATGCGTTCCTGGCGGCCCGCAGCGATGGCTTCATCATCGCCTTGCAGGGCCTGCAACAACTGCGCGTCGCTGACGAAATCCGCCTGCAGTCTGCCGACCATCTGCGCGGGCGTCTGCCGGAAGCGCTCCGCCAGACTCTGGTTGGCAAGGCGGATCCGGCCCTCGCGGTCGACGACGAAGATGAAGTGCGGGCTGGCGTCGATGACCGTGCGGAGAAAGGCGCGCTGCGCCTCGATCTCGTCCTGCGCCCGCAGCAGGCGCTCGACCAGCTTGACGTTGCGGAAACAGGCAGCAATGTTGGCGACGAAGACGTCGAGCAAGGTGCGGTCGATCGTCTCCAGCATTTGTCCTCCCTCGAGGAAGATGGCCGCCTCCTGGGTCGGCGCCGCCTGCAGGTAGAGAACGGCATAATCCACGCCGAAGAGGTGCCTGCGACGCGCCACGCTGCTCATGATGGCCGCAACGATGCGCTGATCGGCCAGCGTCTCCAGCGGCTGCGCGATGCAACCCGCATGGCGACCGGTAGCGCCAACGACGTAGCAGCGTTCGCGGTCGTCACCGAGAGGTGAACCCTTCTGACTGCAGACGATCCCATCCACGGGCAACCGCAGCAGTGCCGCGAGCTGGGTCAGAACGCCTTCGGCCAGGTTGGCAATGGCGTGCTCCTGCATCAGGTCGGCCGCTGCCCGGACGATCAGCTCGAGACCGCGGCGATGCTCGGCGAGGGCATGCAGCTGCTGGTAGGAGCGCAGCGCAGAACTGACGGTCGTGATCAGCCTGGTATGCGTCAGTTCCCCCTTGGTGCGATAGTCGTTGATGTCGTATTCCTGAATCACCGTCAGCTCGGGCGCGTAGCCCGGCTCACCGGTGCGCAGGATCAGGCGACACTCGGCGAGGCCGAGCTCATCGCGGATGAAACCAACCAGATCGAGACCGGCCTGGGCGGTCTCCATCACCACGTCGAGCAGGACCACGGCCACATCAAGGTTGTCGCGCAACAGCGCCCGCGCCGCGGCGGCGCTGCTGGCGTGCAGCAAGTGGAGCGGCCGCCCGAAGAGCCGCAGATCGAGCAGCGCGAAGCGGGTGACGGTATGCACCTCAGGGTCGTCGTCGATGACCAGGATCTTCCAGGGGAGAAGTGCGGTAGCCGGCCGCACGTCAGCATCTGCCGCGTCGTCGGCCCAGCGAAGCAGGTCGTCCGTCATGCCGCGTATCTCCCCTAGCGAAGCCGATAGCCCAGATGGCAGGCGACGCAGGCCGCAGTCAGCGTCGGCAGCGCGGCGACCGTCTGCTCGCGGTCGCCGCTAGCAGCAACCCGGGCAAACTCACTCGCCGCCCTGTGACCGTCGATGCCAATGGCGTGCATCGACGGCGGCATGTGCGGACCCGGCCGGGCCGTGAAGGGCTGGCTGCGGTGCTTGCCCATCGCCGAGACGCCGAGTTCCCGCTCGGCGACAGCAGCCGCTTCGCGCAGCTGCCCGGCGGCCACCAGCGCGAGAATCTCGTTCAGCGCCAAAAGGCTGGCACGCATCTCGCTCCGCAGGTTGGCTTCGGCAGCCGCCGGCATCGGCGCCAGGACGCGAGCATCGTCGGCCGCGTGTGCGCTGCCGACGAGAAGCGCCAGCAGACCGAAAAGAAGCGTCTTCATCCGTTGCCCACTCCGCGCAGCAGAAAATCGATCGCCATGCCGGCAAATACGCTGGCACCAAACCAGTTGTTGTGCCGAAAGGCCCTGAAGCAGCCTGCCGGGTCGCGATGCCTGATGAGTGTGAAATGATGGCCGGCTATGCCTGCCGCAACTGCCAGGCCAGCGTAGAACGCCTGACCCAGTCCCACGCCATGACCGATGACGCCAATCAGCGCCAGGGCGAGTGCGTAGCAGAGCATGACTGCCGCGACGTCGAAACGGCCAAAGGTGATCGCCGAAGTCCGGATGCCGATCTTCAGATCGTCGGCGCGGTCGACCATTGCATACTCGGTATCGTAGGCGATCGCCCAGAAGACATTGGCCAACAGCAACAACCAGGCCTCGGCGGGCACGTGTCCGAGCTGGGCAGCGTAGGCCATCGGGATGCCAAAGCCGAAAGCGACACCCAGATAGGCTTGCGGAATCGCCAGAAAGCGCTTGGTGAACGGGTAGCTCGCAGCCAGACCGAGGGCCGCCAGGCAGAGGCCGGCCAGCAGCCAGCTGCGCAACGGCAACACGAGGACGGCCGCACAACCGACCAGCGCAGTGAACAGCCAGAATGCCTCACGCACCGAAACGCGTCCGGCTGCCAGCGGGCGGTTCCGGGTACGCTCGACGTGCGGGTCGAAGTTGCGGTCCGCGAGGTCGTTGATCACGCAACCCGCCGAGCGCATCAGGACCGTGCCGAGGACGAATATCCACACCACCAGCCAGTCGGGTCTCCCCAGAGCCGAGAGCCAAAGCCCCCACAACGTCGGCCAGAGAAGCAAGAGTATGCCGATCGGCTTGTCGAGCCGCATCAGTCGTTCGTAAAGGTCGGCCCGTTCGCGTAGCCTGAGCGCGGAGAGTTGCATGGCTGACATTCTAACGCCAGTCGCCGCGCAATCCGGCGACGATCTGCTGCAGGTTTTCGGGTGTCGCCGCCGCCGGCGCCACCGGCGTTCCCACCGTCAAAGCGATCCGCGAGAAGATGCCGCGCCGCAGAGGCCTGCTCATCGCCGGACCATCCTTGCGACTGAAGAAGCTGCCCCACAGGCCCTGCAGGGCCATCGGGATGACCGGCACCGGCGTGCGGCCGACGATGCGCTGCACGCCCGGCCGGAAGGGGTAGAGCTCGCCGGTATCGGTGATGCGCCCCTCGGGGAAGATGGCGACCAGTTCGCCTGCTGCCAGCGCCTGCGCCACCTCCTCGAAAGCCGCTTCCATCATCGCCGCGTCCTCGCGCGCCGGCGCGATCGGAATCGCGCGCATGTGACGGAAGACGAAACCGATCAGCGGCAGGCGATGGATCCGGTGATCCATCACGAAGCGGATCGGCCTGCGGCTGGCAGCGGCGATCACCAGCGGGTCGACGAAGCTGACGTGGTTGCAGATCAGTACCGCTGGCCCCTCTTCCGGAATGTTCCCGATGCCGCTTTGCCGCAGGCGGTAGAAAGAGTGGATCAGCAGCCAGGCGACGAAGCGCAGCATGAACTCCGGAACCAGGCTGTAGATATAGACCGCCACGGCCGCATTGCACAGCGCCGCGACGCCGAACAGCGCCGGGATCGTCAGGCCGTCGCCGAGCAAGCCGGCAGCCGCCAGCGAACCGACAACCATGAACAACGCGTTGAGGATGTTGTTGGCAGCGATGATTCGTGCACGCTGGTCCACCGGGCTGCGCAACTGGATCAGGGCGTACAGGGGAACGATGAAGAAGCCGCCGAAGAGACCGAGTGCGAAGAGGTCGAGCAGAACCCGCCACGTTCCCGCCAGTGCCAGCAGTCCGCTCAGCGACAGCGGAGCCCCAGGCGGCAGCAGTGTGGGCGATGCGAAAGCGATATCGATGCCGAAGAGGGTGAGACCGATCGAGCCGAAAGGCACCAGCCCGATTTCGACCTGACCGGCAGAGAGCCGCTCACACAGTAGCGAGCCGACGCCGATGCCGACGGTGAACACCGCCAGCAGCAGCGTTACCGAGGTTTCGTCGCCGCCAAGGACGAACCTGGCGTACGCCGGGAACTGCGCCAGGAACAGGGCGCCGTACAGCCAGAACCATGAAATGCCGAGGATCGACAGGAAGACGGTGCGGTTCTGGCGCGCAAAGCCGACGTTGCGCCAGGTCTCGGAGATCGGGTTGAGGCTGACCACGAGTTCTGGCGCCGGCGCCGCTGCAGCCGGAATGCCACGGCTGCAAAGGTAACCCAGGACGGCGATCAGCAGTCCGGCGATGGCGACCCACGTCGGCTGATGGGCGGCACCGGCGAGCAGTCCACCGGCAAGCGTGCCGATCAGGATGGCGACAAAGGTGCCCGCCTCGACCAGCGCGTTGCCGCCGACGAGTTCGCTCTCGCGCAGATGCTGCGGCAGGATGGCGTACTTGACCGGACCGAAGAGGGTCGAGTGCAGGCCCAGCAGAAACAGTGCCGCAAACAGGATCGGCAGGCTGTGGATGGCGAAACCAAGCAGCGCAAGGCCCATGATCAGGACCTCGAGCAGTTTCACCAGACGCGCCAGCCGGGCCTTGTCGTACTTGTCGGCCAGCTGGCCGGCAGTTGCCGAGAAAAGAAAGAACGGCAGGATGAACGTTCCGGCAGCGATATTGGTCAGCACCTCCGGCCGGATCGCCGTCCAGCTCGCCGCCTGGAAGGTCAGCAGGACGACGAGCGCGTTCTTGAAGAGATTGTCGTTGAAGGCGCCGAGGAACTGCGTGGCGAAGAACGGTCCGAAGCGACGTGCCTTGAGCAGGCCAAACTGGGAACTCATGCGGGAATCCTTTCTCGCGGAGCGAAGACGCCGCGCGCCTCGAAGATGTTCAGGGCAAGACGGTGAGCCAGCAACGCCAGAATACAGTGCGCGACGACAACAAGCACGCAGTGGTCGAACGTGCGTCGCAGCCGCTCCGGGTTGCCCAACGCCTGCCGATCGGAGCCATGCACGGCCCTCCCCGCATCGGCGTGGCCGACCAACGGCCGCCCATGCGCAGGCAGCGCCGCACGGAAGCGGCCGCACGGCTGCGACGACTGGTCGATTCCCGTCGCTGGTGGCAACCGTTCCATCGCCGGCGCTCCGCCGGCAACGGCCGGCGCCCGCTGCTCGATGCAGTCCGGACGACGGGGAGCGATCGGGGCCGCCCGCGGGCTTGCGGCCAGAGCTGGATCATCGAGCATCGACACGCATCCTGATCGGGGAAAGGGCTTCGTAGGCTATATTCATGATCGGGCGGGCGCAAGCCCCTGCAACCGTCGGGCTCCCTGGCAATGGCATCCCACCGCAGCGGCCGTTGCTGGAACGGATTCCCGGTGTATCGCTCGGATCATGAGCTGGCCGGCAACGGTACGCTGAGCGACGACGAGGCGCGCAAGGGAGCGGCCGAGGCCTTGCGTCACATGCGCTACGGCGACGGCGAGTATTTCTTCATCCTCGATACGCAGCACCGCTTCGTGATGCATCCGCTGAAGCCGGAACTCGAGGGCAAGAGCGGCGCCGAAATGCGCGATCCGAACGGCAAGGCGCTGATCCAGGAACTGGTGCGGACGGCGCGGGCCAGCGAGCGCGGTGGCCTCGTCGAATACGTGTTTGCCCGCGCCGGCAGCGAGCAGCCAGCCCCCAAGATCAGTTACGCCGCCGAGTTCAAACCATGGGGCTGGGTCTACGGGACCGGCATTTATGTCGATGACGTCTCTGCCGCGTTCCGCAGCAAGGCCATCGAGTCCCTGAGCATCGTCGCCCTGGCAGTCGGCGTCCTGATTGCCGTGTCGCTGGCCATTGGCCGCAGCGTGCTGCGACAGCTTGGCGGCGAGCCCGCGACAGCCTCAGCCATCGCCCGCCGCGTTGCGGCCGGTGACCTGGCGCTGGACATCAATGCCGGGAGTCTCGTCGGCGACAGCCTGATGCGTTCGCTTGCCGAGATGCAGACCCAGCTGCAGGCAATGATTGAGCAGACCAACCTCATGGCTCTCAACGCCGCCATCGAGGCCGCACGTGCAGGTGAGCAAGGGCGGGGGTTTGCCGTCGTTGCCGATGAAGTGCGCAAGCTGGCCGAGAGAACGACGAAGGCCACGAGCGAGATCAGCGCGATGGTCGTCAGCGTCCAGGCCGATACCGAAGCGGCCGTGGCAGCCATGAGTGAGGCGGCCCCACAGGTTGCGCGCGGCCTCGACAAGGCGCGCGAGGCGAGCGGCGTGCTCGAGGCGATCCTGCGTCAGGCGAACAAGTCGAGCGAGCGCGTGGATGAAGTGGCGGTGGCGACGCGCGAACAGGCGACGGTCGCCGAAGACGTCGCTCGCCACCTGCAGCACATCGCCTCGATGACCGAAGAGACGAGGGCAACGATGCATGCCAATACCGTCGCAGTCACTGAACTGGAACAACTGGCCGGCGGGCTGCGCGAGGTCGTCGCCCGCTTTCGCGTCACCTGAGAGTTTGTGAAGAAATCGTCGCGAGCAGGCCGAGATGCCAAGCGCCTGCCGCGGCCCCAGACCCTCAGGCGCGCAGCAGGTCCTCGCGATCGCCCAGCCACCGCTGCAGATGACGCGCAGCCCGGTCCGTGCCATCACGCAGCAGGCGTGCCGCCATCGACTGTGCCAGTTCGACGAGGTCGGCGTCCTGCTCCAGATCGGCATGGCGCAGCAAGGGTTCCCCTGACTGCCGACTGCCGATGAATTCGCCAGGGCCGCGCAGGCGCAGATCCTGGCGGGCGATCTCGAAGCCGTCGCTGTGTTCGAAGATGATCTTCAGGCGAGCACGCGCGCTGGTGGAGAGTGGCGGCTGGTAGAGCAGGACGCAGACCGAGTCCTGTGCGCCGCGGCCGACACGGCCGCGCAACTGGTGCAGTTGCGCGAGTCCGAAGCGCTCCGCATGCTCGATGACCATCAGGGTGGCGTTGGCCACGTCGACACCCACCTCGATGACCGTCGTCGCCACCAGCAGGTCGATCTCGCCGGCGACGAAGGCTGCCATCACCGCCGCCTTCTCCTCACTGCGCAGGCGACCATGGATCAGCCCGATGCGCAGGCCGACGAGTTCGGCGGCGAGAGCCGCATGCGTGTCGAGCGCCGCCTGCAGGTCGACCTTGTCCGACTCCTCGATCAACGGGCAGACCCAGTAGGCCTGCCGGCCACCGGCGACCGCAGCGCGCACTGCGGCGACGACCTGTGCACGCCGGTCGGCCGAGAAAAGGCGCGTCCTCACCGGCGAGCGCCCCGGCGGCATCTGATCGATCAGCGAGACATCGAGATCGGCATAGTAGCTCATTGCCAGCGTGCGCGGGATCGGCGTCGCCGACATCATCAACTGGTGCGGATTGCCGCCCTTGCGCCGCAACTCGAGGCGCTGCCGGACGCCGAAGCGATGTTGCTCGTCCACGATGATCAGCCCGAGACGGGAAAAGTCGATGCTTTCCTGGATCAGCGCATGCGTGCCGACGACCAATTGCGCCGTCGTTGCCGCCTGCTGCCGTCGCTGCCGCTTGAGCTTGCCGGCAAGGCTGCCGGTCAGCCACAGCACCTCGACGGACAGAGGCTCCAGCCAGGTACGCAACTTCTGGAAGTGTTGCTCGGCGAGGATTTCCGTCGGCGCCATCAGCGCCACCTGATGACCCGCCTCGATCGCCTGACACGCCGCCAGAGCCGCGACGATCGTCTTGCCGCAGCCGACATCACCCTGCAGCAGCCTTTGCATCGGGCTGGGTCGCGCCAGATCGCCGGCGATCTCCCCTGCAACCCGGCGCTGCGCGGCGGTCAGGGCGAAGGGCAATGAACACTCGAGGCGCCGCGCCAGTTGCCCGGCCGCCGGCAGGACGGGCGCACGCTGCCGGCGCCGCGCGAGATAGGCGCGGCGCAGCGACAACTGCTGTGCCAGGAGTTCGTCGAACTTGATGCGTCGCCAGGCAGGATGGCTGCGATCCTGCAGGGTCGCTTCGGCGACCGTCGCTGGCGGCGCGTGCAGCAGCGAGACTGCCGCGGCAAACGAAGGCAGTTCGTGCGCCCGACACCAGTCCGCGTCGAGCAGTTCGCTGAGATCGGCAGACTGCAGCGCACGGGCGATCAGCCGACGCAGCGTAGCTTGGCCGAGACCGGCAGTCGCCGGGTAGACGGGTGTCAGCGACTGCGCCAGAGGCTCGTCGACGGCGACGACCCGGTAGCGCGGATGGACCATCTCGAGGCCGTGGAAGCCGTGCCGGATCTCGCCGAAGACGCGCAACCTGCTGCTGGCGGCGCGGGCCGCTTCGAGTGCCCGCTGCTGGCTGCCGTAGAAGTTGATGAAACGCAGGGAGAGAACGCCGCCGCTCGCGTCACCGACGCGCACCACCAACTGACGCCGCGGCGTCCGTCCGACGGCAAGATCGAGCACCTCTGCCTCGACGAGCAGCGGCACCCCCGTTGGCGCCCCGGCGATGGCGGTGACCCGCGTCTCGTCTTCGTAACGCAACGGCAGATGCAGGACCAGGTCCGCAGGCCGCTCGAGCCCGAGCGCGCGGAGCCGGTTGCGGATCGCTGGCGGAGCATCGATCGCATCCGCCGCCGACATCAGCCGCCAATGACCATGATGGCGTCCGCCTCGACCAGAGCGCCGCGTGGCAGCGCAGCGACGCCAACGGCGGCACGGGCCGGAAAGGGCGCAACGAAATAGCGGCCCATCACCTCGTTCACCTTCGCGAAATGGACGAGATCGGTGAGGTAGACGTTGAGCTTGACGACATCGGCCAACGAGCCGCCGGCAGTCTCCGCAACCGCCTGCAGGTTGTCGAAGACACGAACGATCTGCGCGTCGATACCCTCAGCCAGCTTCATCGTCGCCGGCTCCAGACCGATCTGCCCGGAGAGGTAGACGGTGTCGCCGGCCCGCACCGCTTGCGAGTACGTGCCAATCGCTGCCGGCGCCAGCGGCGTCGAGATGATCGTTCTCTTCATGCTGCGGTCCTCCACCACGTGTCAGGTTGAAAGCGGGGATGATAAACCGCCGGCAACGAGAGAACCATCGGCACGATCGATGCACCGGCATCCATTCCGTGTTGCATGAAAGCGACACTCGACCTAAGCATCTGAAACATCTGCCGCAGTTCGCGTGTCGTTCGTGTGTAGAATCCCACGAACGGTGCATGGAGCAGAGGCCGGGGCATGGCCGCCGTCGATGATTCTTATTTGGGGAGACTTGGGAATGTTGAAGAGCGGGCTTTTTGCGGTTCGAACGATACCGGCGCTGATCGCCGTGTCCTTGTCGGGTTATGCGGGCGCCTCGGGCTTCCAGTTGATGGAGCAGAATGCCAGTGGCCTCGGGGTTGCCTTTGCCGGATCGGCAGCGGTGGCGGAAGACGCCAGCACCATCTTCTGGAACCCCGCCGGAATGGCCTATTTGCCGAAGGGGAAGATGCAGGTCGTCGGCGTCCTGAGCGCCATCAACCCGTCGGCAAAGTTCAGCAATGACGGTTCGATCAACCCGGCCGGGATTTATGGCGCTGCTGGCAACGGCGGTGACGCGGGTGGCTGGGCCTTTGTCCCGGCGATGTATTTCGCCATGCCAATCAACGATCAGATCAGCCTGGGCCTCGGCATCAATGCCCCCTTTGGACTGGCCACCGAGTATGACAAGGGCTGGACTGGCCGCTTCCGCGCCCTCAACTCGGACGTGCAGACGATGAACATCAACCCGTCGATCTCGTTCAAGGCGAACGAAGCTTGGTCTTTCGGCCTCGGCTTCAGCGCACAGAAGCTCGACGGTACCTTCAGCAACAATGTCAACGCCAGCGGCGCCCTCTGCGCCGGGTTGGGCGCTCCTGCCCTGTGCGGCCCGGCGGGGGCGCTGCGCAACCTCGAGAGCTGGGCCAGGATCAACGGAGACGACTGGGGCTGGGGTTACAATCTGGGCGCCATGTTCCAACCGTCTCCGTCGACCAGGGTCGGCTTGTCGTATCGCTCGGCGATCGATTTCAAGGTCACCGGTGACGTGAAATTCTGGCGACCGACCGTCACCACGCTGACACCCGGCGGCAACGCCGCCGCCAATGCGGCACTTGCCCGCGGACTTTACAACGGCAACGTCAAGGCCGACATCAAACTGCCCGACACCGCCATTCTGAGCGCCTGGCAGCGCCTCAGCGACCGCTGGGAAATGATGGGTGACATCTCGTGGACCGGTTGGGCAAAGATCCAGGATCTGACCTTCGTCCGCACTGATGGCGCCGCTGCCGGGAGCACGCTGTCGAGCACCGAGGAAAACTGGCGCAACACTTGGCGGGTGGCACTCGGCGGGGCTTATCAATTCAACGACCAGTGGAAGTTGCGCGCCGGCATCGCCTACGACCAGTCGCCGGTGGACAGCTCCGAATACCGCACGCCGCGTCTGCCCGACAACGACCGCACCTGGCTGGCAATCGGCGCGCAGTACAAGCCCACCAAGGAGCTGGTGTTCGATGCCGGTTATACGTACATCTGGGTCAGGGACTCCTCGATCAACGACAGCGGCGGCATGAACGCGACCCAGGCAGCCAACGTGGCGTCCTACGGCTGGCTCAAGGGCAACTACAGCAACAACGTGAACGTCCTTGCCGTACAGGCCACTTACAGTTTCTAGCCTTTCCGGAACCGCGACCGCCGCAGCCGTCGCGGTTTTTTTCGCCTGCAGATCGCTGCCCGCAGCGCGCAGCGCCGGTCGTTCGCGGCTGGCGTCCGGCTTGCCGGATTTTCTCCCGTCATGACGACGACGCCAGCCATCGCCAACCTCGAGAAGCTGCTCGGCGGGCCGCGCGATGGCGCCCTCCTGCGCTACGCGCTGGGCAACGAGCATCTGCGGGCAGGCGACTTCGCGCAGGCAGCGGTCCGCCTGCGCGAAGCGGTCGAACGCGACGCCGGATACTCGGCAGCGTGGAAGCTGCTCGGCAAGGCGCTCGCCGAAGACGGTCAGGGTCGCGAAGCGCTGGCTGCGTACGAACAGGGGATCGCCGTTGCCGAAGCGCGAGGCGACATCCAGGCCGCGCGCGAGATGAGCGTCTTTGCCCGCCGCCTGCGCCGCCAGCTACCGGCAGCAGAACACTGAGCGGCTATGGCTTGCCGCCGTGGCTCGGCACGATGACCGCGTCGATGCCACGCTTCCGTATTTCCCGGCGCGCTGCCTCGGCCTCGCTGCGCGTCCGGAACGGGCCCACCAGCAGGCGTGTTTCGACGCTTGCCGGAATGCCAGCCTTAGCCAGACTGGCCTGCAGTTCCTCGGCGCGGCGCGAGTCGGGCAGGAAGCTGGTCTGCAGTGTGGGCCCCGACGGCGGCCGCGATGCTGCAGCGGCCGGCGTTTCGTCGGCGAGGGCAGCGCCTGGCGACGCCGACGCCAGCGAAGCCTCGATTGCCGCACCGCTGGCCTGTGGTTCGGCGATCAGCGGCACCACCGCCGGTGTCTCGGCGGCGGGCTGGACGGCGGGCAGCGGCGCCGGCTCCTTCTTCCTCACCGGGACGGGTTCGGTGTAGGGCGGGCCGGAGCTCGCCGCTTCTTCGGGCGGCGCCACGTCATCCAGCAACGACAACGCCGTCGACAGGACCACGATCAGCAACCCCGCAAGGCCGATCCGCCGACGCAACTGGCGTTCAGTGGCCGCCTTTCGCTCGTCTGCTGCCACGGCCTGGCCGAGCTGCGCCGTCGTTGTCGCGGCACCTCCGACCCGGTTGCTGCGCAGTCTCATGGCCATCGACCGTCTTTCCGCGGACTAGAGGCCATCACGCCGATTGCGCGCCAGCGCGACAACCAGATCGGCCTCGGCGCGGGCGATGCCGCAGCGATGTGCGATGGCAGTGGCGTCATGACCCTGAATCGCCATCTGCATGGCATCGTTGTACAGCGGCGGCGCGCTCGGCACCGTCCCCTTCGCCGCCTGCCGGAAATCCTCGCGTGCCGCAAGGACTTCGGCACGCAACTCATCGACCTCACAGCGCAACTGATAGACGTCGCGCTGCAGGGCATCGATCAGTTCCTGGCCGGGAATCTGGGGCGGAGGCTCGTTCCAGGCAAAGCTGGGTCTACCCGCATCGGCGCGCACTGTGGCTGCGGGTTCTGCAACCGCCGGCGGCAGTGCGTCTGCAGGTTTCTGCGGCACCGCCGAAGGATCCTGCACCGACGCTTCGCCCGACTCGGATTCCTGGATGGCCGTGTAAGCGGCCACTGCCGACTGCGCTGCCGGGGACGGCAGGGCCATGGCGGAATCCTGCAGGCGACGCATGCGGACAAAGAGAACGACGATGTACAGGACAAGCAAGACGATGATCGCGATCAGGCCTTCTCGCCAGCCCAACCTGCCCAGTAGCTCGAGATCCATGCCGCGCCCCATGTCGGTATCCGCCCGACATTATGCCAGACTCCGCCGCGCGGGCCGGCTTGTGCAGTAGCCCTGCGCGTCGCTGACATCGGCAAGGAAACGGGCCTCAACCGGCTTGCCGGACGAGGCCCGCGACGAGCAAACTACTGGATGGACTCGAACAGCCCTGCCGCGCCCATGCCGGTGCCGATGCACATGCTGACCATGCCGTAGCGCTGTCGCGTACGACGCAATCCATGCAGCAGGGTCGCAGTGCGGATGGCACCGGTCGCACCGAGCGGGTGACCGAGGGCGATGGCGCCACCGAGCGGGTTGACCTTCGCCGGATCGAGATCGAGCGTCCGCATCACCGCCAGTGCCTGCGCCGCGAAGGCTTCGTTGAGTTCGACCCAGTCCACCTCGTGCTGGCTGATGCCAGCCTGCCGGAGGACGCGCGGGATCGCCTCGACCGGGCCGATGCCCATGATCTCCGGCGCGACGCCGGCCACCGAAAAGCCGGCGAAGCGCGCCAGCGGTTGCAGGGCGAACTGCTTCAGGATCCTCTCCGAAACCAGCAACACGGCAGCTGCACCGTCGGACATCTGCGAACTGTTGCCGGCAGTCACCGAGCCACGAGCGGCGAAGACCGGCCGCAGTCGGGCAAGCCCTTCGATGCTGCTGTCGCGGCGTGGCCCCTCGTCTTCTGCGGCGAGATACTCCTGGACCGCCACCTCGCCACTGGCGAGGTCGGGAACCCGCCTCTTTACGGCATAAGGCGTGATCTCGGCACGAAAGTGACCGGCATCGATCGCCGCACAGGCCTTGCGGTGCGAATCGACGGCAAAGGCATCCTGATCCTCGCGCGACACCCGCCACTGCGCGGCCACCTTCTCGGCGGTGATGCCCATGCCGAAGCCGATTGCGTAGTTTTCCTCTTTCTCGAAAATGGCCGGGTTGAGCGCGGTCTTGTTGCCGGTCATCTGGTTCATCAGCGACATCGTTTCGGTACCGCCAGCAATCATCACCTCAGCCTCGCCGAGACGAATGCGGTCGGCGGCCATGGCGACGGTCTGCAGACCGGAAGCGCAGAACCGGTTCACCGTGACACCGGGTACGCTGTTCGGCATGCCGGCGAGCAGCAGGCCGATGCGCGCGACGTTCATCCCCTGCTCCGCCTCCGGCATCGCGCAACCGACGATGACATCCTCGACGAGCGCCGGATCGAGCCCCGGTGCCTGCGCCATCACCGCCCCGATGGCATGTGCCAGCATGTCGTCCGGTCGCACGTGACCGAGCATGCCCTTGCGCCGACCGACCGGCAGCCGCGTCGCGGCGACGATGTAGGCGTCCTGAATCTGTTTGCTCATGTTCTGTTCTCCTGGCGCGCTCAATTGCGCAGTGGCTTGCCGGTTTCCAGCATGTGCTGGATGCGCTGCTGGGTTTTCGGGTTCTGCAGCAGTTCGACGAAGAGTTTGCGCTCGACCGTCAACAGCCACCGTTCGTCGACCAGTGAGCCGGTCTCGACCTCACCACCACACAGGGCGGTCGCAGCGGC
The DNA here is from genome assembly GCA_000585015.1 of Candidatus Accumulibacter adjunctus. Lineage (GTDB taxonomy): Bacteria > Pseudomonadota > Gammaproteobacteria > Burkholderiales > Rhodocyclaceae > Accumulibacter > Accumulibacter adjunctus. The sequence continues at coordinate 39,920 of JFAX01000013.1, forward strand.
TCGCGCCACGGTGTAGTCGTGCGCCGAGATCATGCCGCCCTCCTTCATGTTGGCCAGCATCATCTCGCAGTTGGCAATGCCGGTGCGCCCGGCGACCTTGACCCCGCGCGGTGAGAGCCGCGGGTAGTAACCGGCTTCGGCAAGGCCGCGCGCCTCGCGCAGCGCGACGTAGAGCAGTTCGTGCGCGTTGAAGACGATCCTGTCCGCCTCTACGGCGAAACCGAGTTCCTTCGCCTGCGCGCCGCTTTTCGACACCGTCGCCATGGCGATGGTCATGAACACCGGCTGGATGAACTCGAAGGGATCGTTGCCGCCGGTCCGCGTCGCTGCCTGTGCGGCGCGGATGGCGAACTCCTTGCAGCCACCACCTGCCGGGATCAGGCCGACACCGGCCTCGACGAGACCGATGTAGCTCTCGAGTGCGATCACCCGCTTCGCGGCGTGCATCAGGAACTCGCAGCCACCGCCGAGCGCCATTCCCTGGACCGCCGCGACCACCGGTACCTGGGCATACTTGAGCGCCATCGAGGTGTTCTGAAACTCGGCGACATACTTCTCGAGCAGTTCGAAGTCGCCGGCCTTGATCGCCTCGGCGACCTCCTTCAGATTCGCACCGAAGGCGAACGGCGCCTCGTGCCAGAGAACCAGTCCCTGGTAAGCTGCCTCGGCGCGGGCAACCGCTTCCTGCATGCCGACGATGACGTCGCGACCGAGCGTATGGTTGCGCGACTTGACGCTGACGATGGCTATTCCGGCGTCCACCTGCGGCAGCGTCCACAGACGCACGCCGTCGTTTTCCCAGACCGTTTCGCCGACCACGGCCGTCTCGCCCAGCACCCGCTCGGGGAACAGCTGGCGCCGATAGACCGGCAGCGTCGAGCGCGGACGATAGGCGTCGGCGCTGGCAGAGTACGAGCCCTGCGGGCCGTGCACACCCTCGTCGGCGACACGACCGAAGACCCATTCGGGCAACGGCGCCTGGCTCATCGCCCGACCGGCCTCGATGTCGGCCTGCACGGCCTCGGCGATCGAGCGCCAGCCTGCTGCCTGCCAGGTCTCGAATGGGCCCTGCGCCCAGCCGAAGCCCCAGCGCATCGCAAAGTCGAGGTCGCGCGCGTTGTCGGCGATGTCGGCGAGATGGAAAGCCGTGTAGTGGAAGATGTCGCGGAAGATCGCCCACAGGAACTGCGCCTGCGGATGCTCGCTGGCGCGCAACTGGGCAAAGCGGACTGCCGGATCCCGCTGCTTCAGGATCGCCAGGACGCCGCCGTCGATCTCCCCGGCGCTGTCGCGATAGTCCTGCAGCGCCAGGTCGAGCACCTTGATCGCGCGACCCTCCTTGCGGAAGATGCCGGCGCGCGTCTTCTGCCCCAGCGCGCCCTTGCCGATCAGCGCCGCCAGCCAGACCGGCACGCCGTAGTAGCCGTGCCAGGGGTCTGCCGGCAGGGTGTCCTGCATGGTCTTGATGACGTGCGCCAGGGTATCGAGACCAACGACGTCGGCGGTACGATAGGTGGCGCTCTTTGGCCGGCCGATGATCGGCCCGGTGAGCGAGTCGACGACGTCGAAACCGAGGCCGAGCCGCTGCGTGTGGTGCATCACGGCGAGGATCGAGAAGACGCCGACGCGATTGGCCACGAAGTTCGGGGTGTCGAGCGCACGCACGATTCCCTTGCCGAGACGCGACACCAGCCAGGACTCGAGATCGTCGAGGAGCGCCGGAGCGGTGCCCCGCGTGGCGATCAGTTCGACCAGATGCATGTAACGCGGAGGATTGAAGAAATGGATGCCACAGAAGCGCGAGCGCAGCACCTCGGGCAAAGCCTCGGCAAGGCGGTTGATCGACAGGCCGGAAGTGTTCGAGGCGATGATCGCCGTCGGCGCGATGAAGGGTGCGATCCTGCGATAGAGCTCATCCTTCCACTCCATCCTTTCGGCGATCGCTTCGATGATCAGGTCGCAATCCCGGAGTTGCTCCAGATCCGCCCCGTAGTTGGCAGCGTCGATGTAAGCGACACGGTCCTTGCTCGCCAGCGGCGACGGATCGAGTCTCCTGAGCCCGTCGATGGCCTTGCGGACGATTCCGTTGGCATCGCCCGTGGCAGCCGGCAGATCGAATAGGACCACGGGCACGTCGGCATTCGCGAGGTGCGCAGCGATCTGCGCGCCCATGACGCCCGCTCCGAGTACGGCGGCCTTGCGTACTATGAAGTTGCTCAAGCTGTTCTCCTGTTATGGGTCGACTGTGTCCGCCGGGAATGCCCCGCCATGGCCCTGCACCAAGCCTGTAAAACGAACGTTTGAATTATACGCTGGCTGCGGCCGGCGTCAACTCCGGGTGCGGAACGTCCGCCCCGGCATTGCCTGAAGGGGCCGCAGTGCAGCACCGTCGCAAGCCTCGGCGTGGGCTGGTCGAAAGAGGTCCACCGGCCCATCGACGCGGAAAAGCTCAGACGGAAGCAGGCAGTTCCCGCTTGCCGCCGTGCTGATCGATCGCGACGTAGGTGAGCACCGCCTCGGTCACCTTTACCGTGATCGGTTGCGCCGGGTGACGCTCCGCGTAGACTTCGACCCGGACCGTGATCGAGGTGCGGCCGGTGCCGACCACCTCGGCAAAGAAGCTGACGACGTCACCGACCGATACCGGCTGCTTGAACAGGAAGGAATTGACCGCCACGGTGGTCACACGACCACGCGCGCGCCGCATCGCCGGTATCGCGCCGGCGACGTCCACCTGCGCCATGATCCAGCCACCGAAGACGTCGCCCTGCGGATTCACCTCCGAAGGCATCGGCACGACACGCAGGATTGGTTGCCGGTCCGGCAGCACCGTCAGCACCTCAGGCATACTGGCTGCGCAGGTAGTTGAGCGGCCCACCGGTGAAAGGGGCGAAGCCGGTGCCGAAGATCACGCCGGCGTCAGCCAGGTCGGCGTCGGCGACGACACCCTCGTCGACCAGTTCCTGCGTTCGCTCGAGCAGCGGCCGCACGAGCCGCTGCGCGAGGCCGGCCGGCACGGCCGCGGCGGGAGGTTTGGCCGCCTTGCCACCGTCGTAGTCATAGAATCCGCGACCACTCTTGCGGCCCAGGTGGCCGGCGTTGAAGCGCTCGAGCAGGCAGCGCGGCGGTGCCACCCCACTCCCGGCGAGGCTGCTGCCAGCCGCCATGGCGACATCGAGGCCGACCATGTCCACGAGCTCGATCGGACCCATCGGCATGCCGAAGGCGAGCATCGCCTCGTCGACGGTCGCCGGCGTGATCCCCTCGTCGACCGCGCGCATCGCCTCCAGCATGTAGGGACCGATGACGGCGTTGACGAGAAACCCGGGCGCGCTTCTCACCGGCAACGGCAGCCGGTCGATCTGGCGCACGAAGGCCGTCGCGCGCTGGACCGTATCGACCTCCGTCCCGGCAGCTGCGACGACTTCGACCAGCGGCATCTTCGCCACCGGATTGAAGAAATGGATGCCCACCAGGCGCTCCGGTCGTGCCAGAACACTCGCAAGATCCTCGATGCGCAGGCTCGAGGTATTGCTGGCAAGCACCGCGTCCGGCCGCATCCGCGTTTCCAGACCGGCAAGCAGGGCATGCTTGGCTTCGAGGTTCTCGAAGATCGCCTCGATGACGACGTCGGCCTGGGCGACTCCGTGCCCTTCCGGGTCGGGGATCAGGCGATCCATCGCCGCGCGCAGCTCACGCGCATCGCGGACGCGCTGCCCCCAGGCGGTGTAGGCCCGTTGCAGGGCCGGAGCGATCCGCTCGATTCCCTGATCCTGCAGCGTCACGGTCAAGCCGCGCAAGGCGCACCAGGCGGCGATGTCGCCGCCCATGACGCCGGCGCCAACGACATGGACGCGCCGGGCCGTGAAGCCGCTTGCCTTGCCGAAGCTCTTCAGGCGCTCCTGCAGGAAGAAGACGCGCACGAGGTTGCGCGCCGTTGGCGAGCGGACGATGCTGTCGATCAGTTGCGGTGCCGCCAGCGCATCACCCTGATGGTGTGCCCAGATGTCGATGATCGCGTAGGGCGCCGGGTAGTGCTCGCGCCGGGCGCGCCGCGCAACCTGCTTGCGCGCGCCGCTGGCGACGATGCTCTTCAGCGGCCCGTTGAGCAGGCGCTGCAGGAAGGGCGGACGCCGCCGCGCCTGGCCGCTCAGGACGAGCATGGCCGCCGCCGCATCCATCACGCGCGGTGGTACGCAGTCGTCGGCGAGGCCCAGTCGTTTCGCCTTTTTGGCGTCGATGGTCTTGCCGGTCAGCATCATGTCGAGCGCCGCCTGGGGACCGGTTCGCTCGGGCAGGCGAAGCATGCCGCCCCAACCCGGAACGATGCCCAGCATCACCTCCGGGAGCCCCATGCGCGTCGAGGGTTCATCGACGGCAAGCAGGTAACGGCAGGCGAGCGCAAGTTCGAGGCCACCGCCGAGGCAGTGTCCGCGGACGAGAGCCAGCGTCGGGTAGTGCACCGCCGCCAGGCGATTGAACAGCTGCCAGCCGCGTGCCACCAGCTCGATGCCCTTGGCCGGCGTATCGAGTTGGGTGAACTCCTGAATGTCGGCGCCGGCAATGAAGCCGGCGGCCTTGCCGGAGCGGAAGATGAGAGCCTTCGGCGGTTGTCGGTCGAGTTCATCGAGGAGTTGCGACAGTTCCGCCATGACTGCACTCGACAGCGAGTTGGTGGATTCGCCCGCCTTGTCGAGAGTCGCCCAGGCGAGGCCCTGCGCGTCGAGCTCGAGCCGCCAGTGCCGCCAAACTTGTGTGTCGGGGTTCATGACCTTCCCTTGATACTCGTTTTCCGTCATCCGTTTCATGCGCCACCTGTCCGCAGGTTCTCGACCAGCATCGCCCCTCCCTGACCGCCGCCGATGCAGATCGCGGCGATGCCGCGGCGGGCACCGGCGGCGCGCAGGGCGTGCAGCAGGTGCAGGACGATGCGCGCGCCGGATGCACCCACCGGGTGGCCGATGGCGATGGCGCCACCGTCGACGTTGAGACGCTCTGCAGGCGGTGAACCGAGCGCGGCCGGCAGACCGAGCTGCTCGCGGCACCAGGCGTCCGACTCCCAGGCGGCCATGCAGCCGAGTACCTGCGCGGCAAAGGCCTCGTTGATCTCCCACAGGTCGATGTCGTCGAGCCCGAGTTGCTGCCGCTGCAGGATCGGTGTCGCCGCATGCACCGGCCCCAGACCCATCTCTGCCGGGTCGAGAGCAGCCCACGCGCTGTCCGTGATCTGGCCGAGTGGCTGCAGCTGCCACTTGTCGACCGCTGCCTGCGAAGCCAGGAGCAGCCACGCCGCGCCATCGGTGATCTGCGAACTGTTGCCCGGGGTGATCCGACCGTAGCGGCGGTCGAAGAACGGCTTCAACTTGGCCAGCCCAGCCATGCTCGAGTCCGCCCGCACCCCATCATCCTCGAGATACACCTGTCCCTTGCCATCGACCAGCGGCACGATCTCGCCGAAACGCCCGGCCTGGCGTGCAGCAACGGCGCGCTGGTGACTGCGCACGCTGAACTCATCCATCTGCTGGCGCGAGATCGCAAAACGCCAGGCGAGGTTCTCCGCCGTCTGGCCCATCAGCAACCCGACGACCGGATCGGTCAACCCCTTCAGCAGGCCGATCACCGGCGACAGCAGCTGCGCCGGGCGCAGCCTGCTGAACATGCCGATCTTCTCGCCGATGCTCCGGGCCTGCATCATCCGGGCAAACCACTGCACCATCACGTCGTTGTAGAGCAGCGGCGCGCGCGACAGCGCGTCTACGCCACCGGCAAGCACCAGCTGCGAACGCCCGTTGCGGATGTTGGCCATTGCCGAATCGATGGCCTGCATGCCGCTGGCGCAGTTGCGCATGACCGTCCACGCCGGCACCTGCTGCCCGCAGCCGAGCCGCAGCGAGACGACACGACCGATGTTGACTTCGTCCGGCGACGGACTGGCACAACCGAGGATGACCTCATCGAGATCGGTGGCAGCGAATGGCTGACGAATCAGCAGAGCCCGCCCCGCCTGCACCGCCAAGTCGCTGGCAGCGAACGGGCCGGGAGCATTGCGCCCCTTGAGGAACGGCGTGCGCGCTCCATCGACGACATATACCGGCTCAGATTCCAATACCTTCTCCTTCCTGCGGTTCCCTGACAGTGGCGCGCGGCAGCGGATGCCGCCTCCTGCCGCGCACCGTTGCGTCAGCCATCGTCTCAGGCGGCAGCCTTGTGCAGCAACGGCTCCTGCCGCATGCGACCGAGGTCATGCGGAAAATCGTCGACGCGGATGACGATGTCGCGCAACTCGTTGCGCCGCTTGAGGGCCGCATACTCGGCGGGGGTGACGATGCCGGCAGCGAACGCGGCGTGCGCCAGATCGCGCACATTGGCGTCGGGGTTGTCGACCAGCACACCCTTCTTCTCCGCGGCGCGGATCTTTGCCTCGATCGGCTCGGCCTCGATCGTCGCCAGGAGCGCGAGTTCGAGGGCACCAACGGCTTCCGACTCGCCCTTCGGCAGGTAGGTTTCGGCGGTCAGGCGGTCACGCGCGGCAGACGGCTCGATCAGGAGCTTGGCTACCCGGTGACCGATGCGGTCGGACGGAACATCGTAGGGGTGCCCGAGCGGGAACACCATGCGGTAGAGCAGGCGGCCGATCCAGCGTACAGGGAAGTTGGCGATGGCACCGTCGAAAGCCATCTGCGCCTTGTACATCGCGTCCCAGATCGCCCAGTGCATGAGTGGGGCGTCGGCCTGCTGGCGCCCTTCCGACTCATAGCGCTTGAGCGTCGCCGAACACAGGTAGAGCATCGACAGGATGTCGCCGAGACGCGCCGAGAGCTTCTCGCGACGCTTCAGTTCGCCGCCGAGCACCAGCATCGAGATATCGGCGAGGAAGGCGAACGCCGATGAGAAGCGGGTCAGTTGCTGATAGTAACGTCGCGTCTCCGGTGCGACGTTCGCCGGGACGGAGACGAAGTGCGAACCGGTGAGTCCCTTGCGCAGGGCGCTGAAAGCGTGCCTGATGGTGAAGACGGCGTGACCGAAAAGAGCGCGGTCGAAATCGTCCAGACCCTGTCGCGCGTCCGGGTTGAAGGCGGCCTTCATTTCCTTCAGGACGTACGGGTGGCAACGGATGGCTCCCTGGCCGAAGAGGATCATGCTGCGCGTCAGGATATTGGCGCCCTCGACCGTGATGCCGATCGGGATCTGCTGATAGGCACGACCGATGAAGTTCGACGGGCCGAGGCAGATGCCCTTGCCGCCGACGATGTCCATGCCATCATTGACCACCTGCCGCGCGCGTTCGGTGACGTGGTACTTGGCGATCGCCGATACCACCGAAGGCTTCTCGCCGAGGTCGATGGCGCCGGCCGTCATCTTGCGCACCGCGTCCATCATGTAGGTGTAGGCGCCGATCCGCGTCAGCGGCTCCTCAACCCCCTCGAAACGACCAATGGCCATCTTGAACTGGCTGCGCACGCGTGCATAGGCGCCGACGCTGCGCGCTGTCAATTGCGCCATACCGGTATTGGACGAGGGCAGCGAGATCGAACGGCCCGCCGCGAGGCACTCCATGAGCATCCGCCAGCCCTGGCCAACCATCGCCGGACCGCCGATGACGTAGTCGAGCGGCATGAAGACGTCCTTGCCACGAGTCGGACCGTTCATGAACATCGCGTTGAGCGGAAAATGCCGGCGGCCGATCTCGGCACCGGGCGTATCGCGCGGTACGAGGGCGCAGGTGATGCCGACGTGCTTCTTGCCGCCGAGCAGCCCGTCGGGGTCATAGAGGTGGAACGCCAGGCCGAGAATGGTGCAAACCGGCCCGAGCGTGATGTAGCGCTTGTCCCAGGTCACGCGCATGCCGAGGACTTCCTTGCCCTGCCACATCCCCTTGCAGACGATGCCCACATCCGGGATCGAGCCGGCATCCGAACCCGCCCACGGACTGGTGAGGGCGAAAGCGGGAATCTCCAGACCTTTCGCCAGGCGTGGCAGGTAGTGGTTCTTCTGCGCCTCGGTGCCATAGTGCAGCAGCAATTCCGCTGGCCCGAGCGAGTTCGGCACCATCACCGACACCGACAGGGCCGAACAGCGCGTTGATAGCTTGGTGACGATCTGTGAGTGCGCATAGGCCGAAAACTCGAGACCACCGTAGCGCTTCGGGATGATCATGCCGAGGAAGCCCTTGTCCTTGATGTACTGCCAAGCCTCTGCCGGCAGGTCGTGGAGTTCGCTGGTCACCTGCCAGTCGTCGACCAGCGCACAGGCCTGCTCCACCTCGTTGTCCAGGAACGACTGCTCCGCTGCCGTCAGCTTCGGAACCGGGTAAGCAAGAAGCTTGCTCCAGTCCGGGTCACCGCGGAACAACTCGCCGTCCCACCAGACGGTACCGGCCTCGAGCGCGACGCGCTCGGTCTCCGACATCTGCGGCAGAATCCGTTTGTAGGTCGTGAAGACCGGCCGACTTACAAGCGCCCGTCGCAGCGGACGGACGCCGAATAGAACGACCACGCTCGCCAGCGTGATACCGATGACACTCCAGATGATCGTCGCGATCATGGCTGCTTCTCCTGTGATTGGTCTTGGGTTCTAGGTCCCGGGTCTGCTTTCTTTGGCTGCCTTGCTCGGCAGCTCTTGTTGGGTTCCTGCTGGCTCGTCGAACTGCGGCAACGGAGCCCGCAGGCCGCCGAGCAGGAAGGGCATCAGCCGCTGCGCGAGGCGCCTGGCGCGAATCGTATCGTCGTCCTGAACCGGCCGCTCGCCAGCCAGATCGTCTACTTCGACGCCGGTCACCACGCGCAGGACGTCCGTGCCGGCGATGGCGTAGGACATGGCCCCGAGCATGAAGTGCAGGCGCCAGACGATCTCCGCCTGCGGCACGTCGGGCAAGGCCCGGTACAGAGCCTGCTTGTAGCGATCGATCACCTCGGCATATTCGCTGGCAAAGAAGGTGCGGATGAACTCGGCCGGTTCGGTCAACGTGCGACCGAGGAGCCGCAGGAAGGTCATTCCACCAAGGGTCTTGTCCTCACCCATGCGCAGCAGCGTGCCGAAGAATGCCTCGAGGATCTGCGAAGGTTTCAGCGCCCCGCCGCCGGCCTGTGCCTCGAGACGATCGAGGGCCTGCAGGCGATTGTCGTTGAGCCATCCCAAGCGCCGTCGGAAGACCTCGCGCAGAAGCGCCTCCTTGCAACCAAAGTGGTAGTTGACGGCTGCCAGATTGACCTCGGCCGCACCCGTGATCATGCGCATCGAGGTCGCCTCGTAGCCGTTCTCCATGAACAGGCGCTCGGCGACATCGAGGATCCGATCGCGGGTATCACTGTTGGTCTTTTGTTCGGGCATCTGCTGACTGGTCGCCGGATGGGGTTCTGGGAGATGCCGGGCTCGTCGGCCACAAGCCTCGTTCAAACGTTCGTTTTAATTTTAGGATGGGCGCTTCGCGAATGCAAGCTTTTTTTCCCGACCGTCTGCCGCTTGAGAGGATGCGCGACAACAAGGCATACTGCCGGGGTCATTGACCCGATCGAGCCACCTGCCGATGCGCCGCACTGCTTCTCACTATCCGGCCGGCGACAGGCCTGTGGCCGGCGATGCGCACGTCGCAGCGACGCTCCGCCGGCTGCTGCCCTACCTCTGGCAGCACAAGTGGCGATTTCTGCTGGCGTTGTCGTGCCTGGTTGGAGCCAAGATCGCCAACGTCAGCGTGCCGCTGATCTTCAAGGAGATGATCGACGGTCTCGCCGGCCCACAACAGGCGCTCATCCTGCCGGCAGCGCTCCTCCTGCTCTACGGTGCCTTGCGCTTCTCCGCTTCCCTGTTCGCCGAGTTGCGCGAGATTCTCTTTGCCCGCGTCACGCAGCGCGCCGTCCGGCGCATCGCTCTCGAGGTCTTCCGTCACCTGCACGACCTGTCGCTGCGCTTTCACCTGGAAAGGCAGACCGGAGGCGTTTCACGCGACATCGAACGGGGCAGCCGCTCGATCTCCAGCCTGATCAGCTATACGCTCTACTCGATCCTGCCGACTCTGGTCGAGATCAGCATCGTTCTCACCATCCTGCTGCTGCGCTACGACATCAGCCTGGCCCTGATCACGATCGCCTCGCTGGTTGCCTACGTCATCTTCACGGTGAGCGTCAGCAACTGGCGGATCACGCTTCGCCGCAAGCTCAACGAGACCGATTCGGCAGCCAACACGCGGGCAATCGACAGCCTGCTGAACTACGAAACGGTCAAGTACTTCAACAACGAAGACTACGAGGCCCGACGCTACGACCAGCAAATGCAGCTCTGGGAAGAAGCAGCCACACGCAGTCAGCTGTCACTCTCGTGGCTCAATCTGGGACAGCAGGGAATCATCGCACTCGGCGTGACGGCAATGATGTGGCGAGCTGCCGCCGGCGTCGTCGAAGGCAGCATGACGATCGGCGATCTGGTACTGGTCAACGCCTTTCTCGTCCAGCTCTACATGCCGCTCAACTTCCTCGGCGTCGTCTATCGCGAGATTCGGCAGTCGCTCGCCGACATCGAGCGACTGTTCGACCTGCTGGCGATCAATCGCGAGGTCGCCGATTCGCCCGGTGCGATCAGCCTCGCCGACGGGCCCGTGGCGATCCGCTTCGCAGCGGTGTACTTCGCCTACGAAGCCAACCGGCAGATCCTGCGCCGGGTGGACTTCTCGATTCCTGCCGGACGAACCGTCGCCGTCGTTGGTGAATCCGGCTCTGGCAAGTCGACGCTCGCGCGCCTGCTCTACCGCTTCTACGATGTCACTGCTGGTGCCATTCTGGTCAACGGCAACGACCTCCGCCAACTGACCCAGGCCAGCCTGCGCGCGGCGGTTGGCATCGTGCCGCAGGACACCGTACTGTTCAACGACACCATCTACTACAACATTCAGTACGGCAACCCCGCCGCCGACCGCGAGCAGGTTCTCGCAGCCGCGGCAGCAGCACAGCTGGCGGCCTTCGTCGACCAGCTGCCGCTGGGTTACGAAACGCGCGTCGGCGAGAGGGGACTGAAGCTTTCTGGGGGCGAGAAGCAACGCGTGGCCATCGCCCGGGCGCTGCTCAAGAACCCGCCGGTGCTGATCTTCGACGAGGCGACGTCAGCGCTCGACTCGAAGACCGAAAAGGCGATCCAGGCGAGTCTGGACCGCGCCGCGCGCGGCCGCACGACTCTGGTCATCGCGCATCGCCTGTCAACGATCATGAACGCCGACGAGATACTCGTCATGGACACGGGCCGCATCGTCGAACGTGGAACGCATCAGCAGCTGCTCGAGGCCGCCGGCACCTACGCCCAGATGTGGACGCTGCAGCAGCTCGAGGAAGCGGGTGGCGGGGCGCCGCCAGAGGGCGCAGCGACCGCCATCTGAAGCCGCCGCAAAAAAGCCAGGCGCGCGGCCTGGCTTCGTTGGCGATCGCCTGCCCAGCGATCAGTCGCCCTTCGCCGCCGAGGGCTCAGCCGCGTCGAGCGGCCGGTCGAGCAGTTCGACAAGAGCCATCGGCGCATTGTCGCCCTCGCGGAAGCCGCACTTCAAAATCCGCAGGTAACCACCGTTGCGTGTCGCGTAGCGCGGACCGAGTTCATCGAAGACCTTCACCACCATGTCGCGGTCGCGCAAGCGAGCAAACGCCAAGCGGCGGTTGGCCACGCTGGGCTTCTTGCCCAAGGTGATGATCGGCTCGACCACGCGCCGCAGCTCCTTGGCTTTTGGCAGCGTCGTCTTGATGACCTCTGAGCGCAAGAGCGACACACTCATGTTCTGCAGCATGGCCAGCCTGTGAGAGCTGGTCCGGTTCAGTTTGCGAAGCCCCAAACGGTGACGCATATCAGTTCCTTCCTGTTCTCTTCCGGCTGCTCACTTGTCGAGGCCGGCCGGCGGCCAGTTCTCGAGCTTCATTCCCAGGGTCAGGCCGCGGGCAGCCAACACTTCCTTGATTTCATTGAGCGACTTGCGTCCCAGATTGGGTGTCTTCAGCAACTCGTTTTCGGTTCTCTGGATCAGATCACCGATGTAATAGATATTTTCGGCCTTCAGACAGTTGGCCGAGCGGACCGTCAGCTCGAGGTCGTCCACCGGCCGCAGCAGCAGGGGATCGACCTGGATCGTCTTCTGGTACTCGACGGGCATCGCCGTCCCGGCAAGATCGGCGAACACCGAAAGCTGCTCCATCAGGATCCGGGCTGCGGTGCGAATCGCCTCCTCGGGCTCGATGGCACCATTCGTCTCGATGTCCATGACCAGCTTGTCGAGGTCCGTGCGCTGCTCGACGCGAGCGCTCTCCACTGCGTAGCTGACCCGACGAACCGGGCTGAAGGAAGCGTCGAGGACCAGCTTGCCGATATTCTTCGAACCGTCACCGATGTCGCGCAGATTGCCTGCCAGGTAGCCCCGTGAACGCTCCACCTTCATTTCCATCGCCAGTTTGCCACCGGCCGAAAGATGGGCGATGACGTGCTCGGGGTTGATGATCTCGACATCGTGTGTGACCTCGATGTCACCGGCCCTGACCACCCCCTTGCCCTCCTTGCGCAGGTGCAGCACGACCTCTTCGCGGTTGTGGAGCTTGAAAACCACCCCCTTGAGGTTGAGCATGATGTCCACGACGTCTTCCTGTACGCCGTCAATCGTCGAATACTCGTGCAGCACGCCCTCGATACTCACTTCGGTCGGCGCGTAGCCGGGCATCGACGAGAGCAGAATCCGGCGCAACGCATTGCCCAAGGTATGCCCGTAGCCGCGCTCGAACGGCTCCATCACCACGCGTGCATGCACCGGCGACAAGCTCTGCACATCGATGATGCGCGGTTTAAACAGTCCACTGCTTTGCATGTACAGTCCTTTGCCTGATTCCTGCGAGCCCTGACGCCCTTACTTCGAGTACAGTTCGATCACCAGACTCTCGTTGATGGTCGGCGGCAACTCGCTCCGCTCGGGATTCGCCTTGTAGGTCCCCTTGGCGGCCTTGGCGTCCACCTCGACCCAGGCCGGAAAGCCGCGGGCCTCTGCCGCCGCCAGAGCAGCCTTGACCCGCAACTGTCCCTTCGTCTTGTCGCAGACCTCGACCACATCTCCCGGGCGCACTTGATACGAAGGGATGTTGACTCTTCTGCCATTGACCAGGACGCCGTTGTGTCGAACCACTTGGCGCGACTCCGAGCGTGATGCGGCAAAACCCATGCGGTAACACACACTGTCCAGACGCGACTCCAGCAGCTGCAGGAGCACTTCGCCCGTCACCCCACGGCGTCGGTCGGCCTCCTGATACACCTTGCGGAACTGCCCCTCGAGGACACCATAGATGCGCCGAATCTTCTGCTTCTCGCGCAGGTGGACGCCGTAGTCGGACAAGCGCTGGCCCGACTTCTGGCCGTGTTGCCCGGGTGCGTAGGAGCGCCGTTCGATGGCGCACTTGTCGGTGAAGCATTTTTCGCCCTTGAGAAACAGCTTCTCGCCTTCACGGCGACATTGGCGGCATTTCGGATCGAGATTGCGAGCCACGTTTTCTTCTCCTTAAATCCGACGCCTTTTGGGCGGCCGGCAGCCGTTGTGCGGAATCGGCGTGACGTCGGTGATCGCCGTGATCTTCATCCCCAATGCGTTCAGCGCGCGGACCGATGATTCCCGCCCGGGGCCAGGTCCCTTGATGCGCACCTCGAGGTTCTTCACGCCACACTCGACCGCCACCCGGCCCGCGGCCTCGGCCGCGACCTGCGCCGCAAATGGTGTGCTCTTGCGCGAGCCCTTGAAGCCGGCACCACCCGAGGTCGCCCATGACAGCGCGTTCCCCTGGCGATCGGTGATCGTGATGATCGTGTTGTTGAAGGAAGCGTGGATGTGAGCGACGCCCTCGGCCACGTTCTTCCGGATCTTGACTTTCTTGCGAACTTTTGTAGCGGTCTTGGCCATCTTCGGGTCCTAGTTGCTGATCATTTCTTGCCGGCGATCGGCTTGCGTGGGCCCTTGCGCGTCCGCGCATTGGTGCGCGTGCGCTGGCCACGCGACGGCAGCCCCTTGCGATGGCGCAGGCCACGATAGCAGCCCAGGTCCATCAGTCGCTTGATGCTCATCGTCACTTCGCGGCGCAGGTCCCCCTCAACGGTGTACCTGCCGATCTCGTCACGCAGCCGTTCCAGTTCGGCCTCGCTGAGATCCTTCATCTTGGTTGAACGGACAACCCCAGCAGCATCACAAATCTTCTGCGCGCGCGAACGCCCGATCCCGTAGATGGCGGTCAGCGCGATCTCGGCATGCTGGTGGTTAGGGAGGTTTACGCCTGCGATGCGGGCCATCGATTCACCCCAAAAAAAACGAAACTTGCAATTATAGTTCGAACGTCTGACGGCTCACCACGGTGACTCGTCGCGCTCAACCCTGCCGCTGTTTGTGCCGTTGATCGGCACAAATCACACGCACGATGCCGTGCCGCCGAATGATCTTGCACTTGCGGCAGATGCGCTTAACGGATGCCAGCACTTTCATGATCGACTCCTGATTGTCCGGACCCAGGCGCAGCCAGCCCTTCGCCGAGTTGTTGCGTAGAGATTCCTCACTTGGCGCGGAAGACGATGCGCGCGCGACTCAGATCGTAGGGAGTCAGTTGCACCGTCACCTTGTCGCCCGGCAGTATCCGGATGTAATGCATCCGCATCTTCCCCGAAATGAAACCGAGCACCATGTGACCGTTTTCGAGCTTCACCCTGAAGGTGGCGTTGGGGAGGTTCTCGACGACCTCTCCCTGCATTTCGATCAAGTCTTCCTTTGCCATCCTATTTCGCCGGTAGGCCGGAGCCCTTGAAGTTCGCCTTCTTCAGCAGGCTCTCGTACTGGTGCGACATGGCATAGGCCTGCACCTGGGTCATGAAATCCATGGTCACCACGACAATGATCAGCAGTGACGTCCCGCCAAAATAAAACGGCACGTTCCACTTGAGAATCAGAAACTCCGGCAGCAGGCAGACGATGGTGATGTAGACAGCGCCGACCAGGGTCAACCGCATGAGAATCTTGTCTATGTAACGCGCGGTCTGATCTCCCGGCCGGATGCCGGGAACGAACGCGCCACTGCGCTTCAGGTTGTCGGCCGTCTCCTTGGAATTGAAGACGAGGGCCGTATAGAAGAAGCAGAAGAAGACGATGGCAGCCGCATAGAGCATGACGTAGATCGGCTGCCCCGGCGAGAGGGCGCCAGCAACGTCCTTCAGCCAGCGCACGGACTCGCCGGAGCCAAACCACCCGGCGAGCGTCCCCGGGAACAGGATGATCGACGACGCGAAAATCGGCGGAATCACGCCGGCCATGTTCAGCTTCAACGGCAGGTGCGAACTTTGCCCGCCATAAATCTTGTTCCCCACCTGCCGCTTCGCATAATTGACCAGAATCTTGCGCTGCCCACGCTCGACGAAGACGACGAAGGCCGTGACGAGAACCACCAGGACGCAGATCACAAGCGCCGTCAGCGGATGCATCGCACCCGTACGGACCAGTTCCAGAAGCCCGCCAATGGCGTTTGGCAGACCGGCGGCGATGCCGGCAAAGATGATGATCGAGATGCCATTGCCGAGACCGCGCTCGGTGACCTGTTCTCCGAGCCACATCAGGAACATCGTGCCGGTCACCAGTGTGACGACCGTCACGAGGCGGAACATCATTCCTGGCTCCAGGACCAGCCCGGGTTGAGCCTCGACCGCCACCGCAATGCCGATACCCTGGAAGAGCGCCAGGAAGACGGTGCCGTAACGGGTGTACTGCGTGATCTTGCGCCGCCCAGCCTCGCCTTCCTTCTTCAGCGCCTCGAGCTGGGGACTGGCATGGGTCATCAGTTGCATGATGATCGAGGCCGAAATGTACGGCATGATTCCCAGCGCAAAGATCGTGAAGCGTGACAGCGCACCCCCGGAAAACATGTTGAACATGCCCAGGATGCCGCCTTGCTGCTGGTTGAACAGTTCGCTGAGAACCCGCGCATCGATCCCCGGCACCGGGATGTGAGCGCCGATGCGATACACCAGCAAGGCGCCGACGAGGAACCACAGCCGGCGCTTGAGATCGCCGAACTTGCCGCCCTTGCTGACCGTGTTTGCGCTAGTTGCCAAGAGGACTCACCCGTGAACCTGGTTCATTCCGCAACGCTGCCGCCCGCCGCTTCGATCGCAGCCCGAGCTCCTGCCGTCGCTCCTACGCCGCGAAGCATGACCTTGCGGTCGATGGTCCCCGAGAGGATGACCTTTACCGACAGCACGTCCTGCGCCACCAGGCTGGCCTGGACCAGTGTCGCGAGATCGATCTCATCGACCGGCAGACGGGCGATCTCAGACAGGCGAACCTCGACGTTGCGCGACCTGGTCAGCGACTTGAAGCCACGCTTCGGCAGGCGACGCTGCAAAGGCATCTGCCCCCCCTCGAAGCCGACCTTGTGCAGCCCGCCGGCGCGCGACTTCTGCCCCTTGTGGCCGCGGCCGCAGGTCTTGCCGAAGCCGGACCCGATGCCCCGGCCCACACGCTTCTTTTCCGGTCGAGAACCCTCGGCCGGCTGTACGGTATTGAGTTCCATGTCAGCGCTCACATCTCAGAAGATAGGACACCTTGTTGATCATTCCGCGCACCGCCGGCGTGTCCTCCAGCACCGAACTGCTGTTGAGGCGTCGCAGCCCGAGGCCACGAACGGTCGCCCGATGCGATTCCTTGGTGCCGATGAGACTCCTCACCAGAGTCACCTTCACTGTCTTCTCAGCCATCTGTCACTCCATGATCTCGGCAACGGACTTGCCACGCTTCGCAGCAACCTCGGCTGGCGTCGTCATGGAGCGCAGCCCGTTGATCGTGGCGCGGACGATGTTGTAGGGATTGGTTGAGCCATGCGCCTTGGCGACGACGTTGGTCATGCCGATGACGTCGAAAACAGCCCGCATCGCGCCGCCGGCGATGATCCCGGTTCCTTCGGGTGCCGGCTGCATCATCACTCTCGAAGCGCCGTGTCGACCGAACACCGTGTGCTGCAATGTGCCGTTCTTCAGGCTGACGCGGATCAGGTTGCGGCGCGCTTCCTCCATCGCCTTTTGCACCGCCACCGGCACCTCGCGCGACTTGCCCTTGCCCATCCCGACACGCCCGTCGCCATCACCAACGACGGTCAGCGCGGCAAAACCGAGGATCCGACCGCCCTTGACGACTTTCGTCACACGGTTGATCGAGATCATCTTTTCCCGCATGCCATCATCGGGCTTCTCGGCTTGCTGTGGTTTCCTGCTTTGCGGTTTAGCCATTGATTACTCCAATTCCTTGCACTCTGCGATCAGAACTTGAGACCGCCTTCACGCGCTGCGTCGGCCAGCGCCTTGATCCGGCCGTGGTAGCGGAAGCCAGCACGGTCGAACGAGACGCTCTCGATTCCCGCCTTTCTCGCTCGCTCGGCGATCAGCAGACCGATCGTCTTCGCCGCGTTGATGTCGCCGCCATTGGGCAGCATGCTGCGCACACCCGGTTCCAGCGACGAGGCAGCAGCGAGAACCCGCGATCCACATGGCGAGATCACTTGCGCGTAGATGTGGCAATTGGTGCGATGCACCGACAAGCGCACGGTCTTGAGTTCGGCGATCTTGGCCCGGGTCATGCGGGCCCGGCGCAAACGCGCCTGTTTCTTGTCAATCATCTGAGCACCCTTATTTCTTCTTCTTCGTTTCCTTGATCACGACGACCTCGTCCGCATGGCGAACGCCCTTGCCCTTGTAGGGTTCCGGCTTGCGATAGCTGCGCACTTCCGCCGCGACCTGGCCAACGAGTTGGCGGTCAACGCCCTTGATCACTATTTCCGTCTGCGTCGGCGTCACCGCCGTGATTCCGGCCGGCAACCTGTACGCCACCGGATGCGAGAAGCCGAGCGAGAGGTTGAGCGTATCGCCCTGAGCCTGCGCGCGATAGCCAACGCCAACCAGAGTCAATTTCCGCTCGAAGCCGGAGCTGACCCCCGTCACCATGTTGGCGACAACGGCGCGCATCGTTCCCG
Organism: Candidatus Accumulibacter adjunctus; assembly: GCA_000585015.1. Lineage (GTDB taxonomy): Bacteria > Pseudomonadota > Gammaproteobacteria > Burkholderiales > Rhodocyclaceae > Accumulibacter > Accumulibacter adjunctus. Next base: position 57,916 of record JFAX01000013.1, read on the forward strand.
ACAAGGCGTCGGCCTGCGACGCTCCCGCAACCGGCCTGCAGTGGAGGCTGCCGCCTTCCTCTTCGATGCTCACTGCCGGGTTGACGGCAAACTCGAGCTGGCCGAGCGGCCCCTTGACTGAAATCCGCTCGCTGGTCAAGGCGACGACAACCCCTGGCGGCAGGGCGATGGGTTTCTTTGCGACTCGGGACATGGCTACACCTTACGCGACAAAGCACAGAACCTCGCCGCCAACATGGTTGGCGCGGGCCTTGCGGTCGGTCATCACGCCCTTGGGAGTCGACACGATGGCGACTCCAAGACCGTTCATCACCTGTGGAATATCCCCAGCGCCCCGGTAAATCCGAAGCCCGGGTCGGGAAACGCGGTCGATTCGCTCGATCACCGGCCGGCCCGCATAGTACTTGAGCCCGATTTCGAGCAACGGCTTGCCGGCGTTGGGATCAACCGAGAAGCCTTCGACATACCCCTCGTCCTTCAACACTTGGGCAATGGCGACTTTCACCTTCGATGACGGCATGGCGACGGACGCCTTGCTCGCCATCTGGGCATTGCGGATGCGGGTCAGCATGTCGCTGATCGGATCGCTCATACTCATTCTGTTCTCTCCTGCTACCAGCTAGCCTTGACCATGCCAGGCACTTCGCCCTGCATGAAGAACTCGCGCAGCTTGCCGCGAGCGAGGCCAAACTTGCGGAAGACACCGCGCGGACGGCCAGTGAGCTGGCATCGGTTGCGCAGCCTGACCGGGCTGGCGTTGCGCGGCAACGCCTGCATCTTGAGACGGGCATCGAAGCGATCTTCGATCGACCGGCTCTGATCGGCGATCACGGCCAACAGCTCGGCACGTTTCGTGGCATATTTCTTGACAACCTTGCGCCGCTTTTCACCGCGGTTGATCACAGCGATTTTCGCCATTTCGTCTCAGTTCCTGAAAGGGAATTTGAACGCGCCAAGCAGGGCACGCGCCTCTTCATCGGTCTTGGCGGTCGTGGTAACACTGATGTTCATGCCGCGCAGAGCATCGATCCGGTCGTACTCGATTTCCGGGAAGATGATCTGTTCCTTGAGACCCATGCTGTAATTGCCACGACCGTCGAAGCCCTTTCCGGAAATGCCGCGAAAATCACGAACACGCGGCAATGCGACAGAAACCAGGCGATCGATGAACTCGAACATCCGCGGGCCACGCAAGGTAACCATGCAACCGATCGCATAGCCCGTACGGATCTTGAAGCCGGCAATGGACTTCCTGGCCTTGGTCATCACCGGTTTCTGACCGGCGATCTTGACCATGTCGCCCATGGCGTTTTCCAGGACCTTCTTGTCCGCCACCGCTTCCCCGACACCCATGTTGAGCGTCACCTTGGTGATCCGCGGCACTTCCATTTTCGACTTGTAGCCAAACTTCTGGGTCAATTCGGGAACCACCGTATCCTTGTAGTACTGCAGCAAACGCGCCATGACTGATCCTTATGCTCCCAAGACTTCACCGTTCGACTTGAAAAACCGTACCTTGGTACCGTCCTCAAGCTTCCTGAAGCCGACCCGGTCCGCTTTCCTTGTGGCCGGGTTGTAAAGCGCCACATTCGACACGTGCAGCGGCATTTCCTTTTCGGTGACGCCGCCGAGGACGCCCTTCACCGGATTCGGCTTGACGTGCTTCTTGACACGGTTCACGCCCTCGACGAGAACATGCTCGGCGCCCGAACGAGCGAGGACCGTTCCCCGCTTCCCCTTGTCCTTGCCGGCGAGGACCACGACGTCATCGCCCTTACGAATCTTTTCCATGGCCTTCCCTTACAGCACTTCCGGCGCCAGCGAGACGATCTTCATGAAGCGGTCACCACGCAACTCGCGCGTCACCGGCCCGAAGATGCGCGTACCGATCGGCTCCATCTTGTTGTTGAGCAGGACGGCGGCGTTGTGGTCGAACCTGACGAGCGATCCGTCGGCCCGACGGACCCCCTTCGCGGTGCGCACCACGACGGCACTGTAAACGTCGCCCTTCTTGACACGACCGCGCGGAGCGGCATCCTTGATCGCGACCTTGATGATGTCACCAACACCTGCGTAACGGCGCTTCGAACCACCGAGTACCTTGATGCACATCACTGAGCGCGCACCGGTGTTGTCGGCGACGTCGAGAGTAGTCTGTACTTGAATCATGTATCACTCCAACTTGGCCCGCGACGGCGGTCAGTCTTGGAACCCGCTAGGGGAGAAACGCTCGACCGGTTGCTGCCGTCGGGCGCAGGAAAACGCGGAATTATAGCCGGAGCACGAACAAACGCAAGAACTATATCGCGACAGATCGTTGGAGGAGCCGACTGACCACCCACGACTTGGTCTTCGACAGCGGCCGAGACTCCTGGATTTCCACCATGTCGCCGAGTTTCGCCTCGTTGTTTTCGTTCTGGGCGTGGTACTTGCTGGAACGGACGATGATCTTGTCGTACATCGCGTGTTTGACACGACGCTCGACCAGAACGGTCACCGTCTTTTCCATCCTGTCACTGACGACGCGCCCAATCAGGGTGCGCTTGCTGCTCTTGGTCTCGCTCATTGAACCGCCTTTTCACGAAGAAGCGTCCGCACGCGCGCGATCTCGCGACGCACCTTGCCGACTTGGCTGTTGTTCGTCAGCTGCTGGGTAGCAAGCTGCATCCGCAATCCGAACTGCGCCTTCAGCAGGGCGAGCAGTTCCTGGTTCAGCTCATCGACCGATTTTGCTCTGAGTTCACTGGCTTTCATGATCACCCCATCATGCGTGTGACAAACACCGTCGGGATCGGCAGCTTCGCGGCCGCGAGCGAGAAGGCCTCGCGGGCCAGGCTTTCACTCACCCCGTCCATCTCGTAGAGGACCTTGCCCGGCTTGATCTCGGCGACGTAGTACTCGGGACTTCCCTTGCCGCTGCCCATGCGGACCTCTGCCGGCTTCTTCGAAATCGGCTTGTCGGGGAAAATGCGAATCCAGATGCGGCCGCCGCGCTTGATGTGGCGAGTCATGGCGCGCCGCGCGGCCTCGATCTGCCTGGCAGTCAGCCGCCCGCGGCCAATCGACTTCAGCCCATACTCGCCAAAACTCACCTTGGCCCCGCGCAACGCAAGGCCTGTATTGCGGCCTTTCTGCTCCTTGCGGTATTTTCTTCTAGCTGGCTGCAGCATCTGTCGTTCCTGCCTTTCTCACTCGTTTCACGGGCGCCCTGGCTTCCCCGGGTGCGCCTTCTACCCTGGCAACCTCGTCCGCTCCTCTCGCTGGGCGCCCTCTGTCTGCGCCGTCAGCCGGCCTGGCACCGAGGCGCCGCGGCCGCCTCTGTTCTTCGAGCGCGCTGTCCGCAGTCGCCGCCTGCTCGCTACGAGCAAGAATCTCACCCTTGAAGACCCATACTTTGACCCCGATCAGGCCGTAGGTCGTCAACGCTTCGGAGGTCGCGTAGTCGATGTCTGCCCGCAGCGTGTGCAGCGGCACGCGGCCCTCACGATACCACTCGCGGCGGGCAATCTCGGCCCCGTTGAGACGGCCCGAACTCATGATCTTGATCCCCTGCGCACCAAGGCGCATCGCGTTCTGCATCGCTCGTTTCATCGCCCGGCGGAACATGATCCGCTTTTCCAGCTGTTGGGTGATCGAATCGGCAATCAGTTGCGCATCCAGTTCCGGCTTGCGGATCTCCTCGATACCGACATGCACCGGCACGCCCATGATCTTCTGCAAGGCGGCGCGCAGGTTGTCGATCTCCTCGCCCTTCTTGCCGATCACGACGCCAGGTCGCGCCGAGAAGATCGTCACGCGTGCATTCTTCGCTGGACGCTCGATGAGGATGCGACCGACGGAGGCGTGTTTCAGCTTCTTGTGGAGATACTCCCGAACACGCAGATCCTCGTTGAGCATGCCGGCAAACTGCTTGCTGTTGGCGTACCAACGTGACGACCAATCACGGGTGACCGAAAGACGAAAGCCGGTAGGATGAATCTTTTGTCCCATTCTTGTTCCTCAGTTGCCGACAGTCAGGAAGACGTGACACGTCGGCTTGACGATCCGGTTGCCGCGCCCTTTCGCCCGCGCAGTGAAGCGCTTGAGCACCATGCCCTTTTCGACGAAGATCGTCTTCACCTTCAGCTCGTCGATATCGGCCCCATCGTTGTGCTCGGCATTGGCGATCGCCGACTCGAGCACCTTCTTGATGATGCCGGCACCCTTCTTGGGACTGAAAGCAAGGATGTTCAGCGCCTTGTCCACCGGCAGACCACGAATCTGGTCTGCCACCAGCCGGCCCTTCTGACTCGACAGTCGCACACCGCGCAACACAGCACGAGTTTCCATATTCATTCCCCTACTTCTTGGCCTTCTTGCCAGACGTATGGCCCTTGAAGGTACGAGTCAGCGAAAACTCGCCCAACTTGTGCCCGACCATGTTCTCGGTGATGTACACCGGGATGTGCTGTTTGCCGTTATGGACGGCGATCGTCAGGCCGACGAAGTCCGGCAGAACCGTTGAGCGGCGCGACCAAGTCTTGATCGGGCGCTTGTCGCCAGTCGCACGGACTGCGCTGACCTTGTTGATCAGGTGGGCATCAGCAAACGGGCCCTTTTTAACGGAACGTCCCATGGTTCTCTATCCCTTAGCGTTTTTGCCGGCGCTGCACGATCATCGAAGTCGTACGCTTGTTGCGACGAGTACGATAGCCCTTGGTCTTGGTACCCCACGGGCTGACCGGATGCATGCCCGATGCCGTCTTCCCTTCGCCACCACCATGCGGATGGTCGATCGGGTTCATGGCGACGCCGCGCACCGTCGGCCGAACACCGCGCCAACGGGTACCGCCCGCCTTGCCAATGGAACGGAGGCTGTGCTCTTCATTGCCGACTTCACCGATCGTCGCCCGACACTCGACATGCACGCGGCGAATCTCGCCAGAGCGCAGCCGCAACTGGGCGTGCACTCCTTCGCGCGCCAGCAGCTGCACCGAGGTTCCGGCCGATCGCGCAAGCTGCGCACCCTTGCCAGGGACCATCTCGACACAATGGATGGTCGTGCCGACCGGGATGTTGCGGATGGGCAGCGCGTTGCCGACCTTGATCGGCGCCTCAGAGCCACTCGACACCTGCTGGCCCACCGCCAGACCTTTCGGGGCAATGATGTAGCGACGCTCGCCGTCGGCATAACAGAGCAGAGCAATGTTGGCGGTACGGTTGGGATCGTACTCGAGCCGCTCAACCTTCGCCGGTACGCCATCCTTCGTACGCTTGAAATCGACGAGGCGGTAATGCTGCTTGTGGCCGCCGCCCTGATGTCGGGTCGTCACGTGACCGTTGTTGTTGCGGCCCGCCTTCTTCGACTGCTGCTCGATGAGCCGGGCGACCGGGGCGCCCTTGTGCAGATTCGCGTTGACGACGCGGATCACGGCACGCCGGCCGGGCGAAGTCGGTTTGACTTTGACGAGAGCCATCAGACGCCCCCTCCATCGACGAAGTTGATTTCCTGGCCGGGCTTGAGACAGACGAAAGCCTTCTTCCAGCCACTGCGGCGACCGGCAACGCGGCCAAAGCGCTTTTTCTTGCCCTTGACATTGGCCATCTGCACTGACTCGACCGAGACCTTGAAGAGCAGTTCGACAGCACCCTTGACCTCGGCCTTGGTCGCATCGGACACGACGCGGAAAATCACCTGATCATGCTTGTCGGCCACGAAGGTCGCCTTCTCGGAGATCTGCGGCGCCAGCAGCACCTGCATCAGACGTTGTTCATTCATCCCAGGATCTCCTCAAACTTCGCCACCGCCGCGCGCGTCATCAGCACCTTGCCGAAGCGGACCAAGGAGACCGGATCCGCCTGGTGGACCTCGAGCACGAGAACATTCGGCAGGTTGCGCGCCGCCAGGAAGACATTCTCGTCAAGCGCATCGGTGATCACGAGCACCGAGTCGTAGCCCATGCTCTTGATTTTATTGGCAAAGAGCTTGGTCTTCGGAGCCTCGACCGTCAGGCTTTCGACAACCGCCAAACGATCGTCCCGTGCCAGCTGCGACAGAATCGAAGCCATTCCGGCGCGATACATCTTGCGGTTGAGCTTCTGGCGGAAGTTCTCGTCCGCCAGGTTGGGGAATGCCCGGCCACCACCGCGCCAGATCGGCGACGACGACATTCCGGCCCGCGCCCTACCCGTGCCCTTCTGGCGCCACGGCTTCTTGGTGGTGTGCGCAACGTCGTGGCGGTCGCGCTGGGCGCGGTTGCCGCCGCGGGCGTTCGCCTGGTAGGCAACCAGCACCTGATGTACCAGCGCCTCATTGTACTCGCGGCCAAAGAGCGTATCCGATGCCTCTAGGCGACTCGCCTCCAGGCCCTGTTCGTTGATCAGCTTGAGTTCCATTTATGCCCCCGCCTTGACTGCAGGCCGCACGATCACGTCTGCCCCTTTGGCACCCGGTACCGCACCCTTGAGCAGGAGCAGTTGACGCTCGACATCGACGCGGACGACTTCCAGATTCTGCTGCGTGCGCTTGACGTCGCCAAAGTGACCCGCCATCTTCTGACCGGGAAACACTCGCCCCGGATCCTGCGCCATGCCAGTCGATCCCGGCGCCCTGTGCGACACCGAGTTGCCGTGCGCGGCACCCTGGGATTTGAAGTTGTGCCGCTTGATCGACCCCGAAAAACCCTTGCCGATCGTTTGTGCAGTGACGTCGACCTTCTGACCAACGGCGAATATCGTCACACTGATCTGATCGCCGGCCTTCAGCACAGCGAGATCGTCGACCGAAACCGGGAATTCCTTGAGAACGTGCCCGGCCTCGACGCCAGCCTTGGCAAGATGCCCGGCCATTGGCTTGTTGACACGTGACGGACGGCGTTTGCCGAAAGCAATCTGGACGGCAGTATAGCCATCCGTTGCCGGCGTTTTGATCTGGGCAACGCGATTGTTCGACACATCGAGCACGGTTACCGGGATGCTGACTCCATCGTCGGTAAAGATGCGCGTCATGCCGACCTTGCGCCCTACAAGGCCTAGACTCATGTTTATTCTCCTCTGACCGGCTACGATTGGCCGGCGAGCACTGCTGAATGAACGGACAGCCCCAGCCTCGGTCTGCCCGGCGAAAGGCGGCGATTATAGCCGCAAGAAGCCCTTACTGCAACTTGATTTCCACGTCCACACCCGCAGGCAAATCGAGTTTCATCAAGGCGTCGACCGTCTTGTCGGTTGGATCGATGATATCCATCAGGCGCAGGTGCGTACGGATCTCGAGTTGGTCGCGCGAAGTCTTGTCGACGTGCGGCGAGCGCAGCAGGTCATAGCGCTGGATGCGCGTCGGCAAGGGCACCGGGCCGCGGACGACCGCTCCCGTGCGCTTGGCGGTGTCCACGATCTCCTGCGCCGACTGATCGATCAGGCGATAGTCGAAGGCCTTCAAGCGAATACGGATTTTCTGGCTTTGCATTTTCGATTTCCAAAGAACGATCAGCGGCGCCAGGGCGCCGCTGTGGGGGTTTGGCCGATCTACTCGATGATCTTGGCGACGACGCCGGCGCCGACGGTGCGGCCGCCCTCGCGGATCGCGAAACGCAACCCTTCTTCCATGGCGATCGGCGAGA
>JFAX01000013.1:66579-82307 GCA_000585015.1 Candidatus Accumulibacter adjunctus
TCAAATTTTCCCTTGGCCATTAACGTATCCTCAAAACAGGGTCATTTCTTGTTGATGACGGCTTCGGCGACGTTTTTCGGCGCCTCGGCATAGTGCTTGAACTCCATCGAGTAGGTCGCGCGACCCTGGCTCAACGAACGGAGCGTGGTCGAATAACCGAACATCTCTGCCAGAGGTACCTCGGCCTTGATCGCCTTCATGTTGCCCGGCAGATCTTCCATGCCCTGGATCATGCCACGGCGACTCGACAAGTCGCCCATGACGTTGCCCATGTAGTCTTCCGGCGTCTCGACCTCGACCGCCATCATCGGCTCGAGGAGCGTTGGCGACGCCCGCCGCATGCCATCCTTGAAGGCAATGGCTGCGGCCATGCGGAACGCGTTCTCATTCGAATCGACATCGTGATAGGAACCCTCGAAAAGGGTGAACTTGACGTCCACCACCGGGAAACCTGCAAGGACGCCACTGGTGATCGCATCCTGCAAACCCTTGTCGACCGCTGGAATGTACTCGCGCGGCACGGTGCCACCCTTGATCGCGTCGACGAATTCGTATCCCTTGCCCGGCTCGTTCGGTTCCATCTTCAGCCAGACATGCCCATACTGGCCGCGGCCTCCGGACTGCTTGACGAACTTGCCCTCCTGCTCGACCGCCTTCTTGATGCACTCGCGATAGGCGACCTGCGGCGCACCGACGTTGGCGTCGACACCGAACTCGCGCTTGAGACGGTCGACGATGATCTCCAGATGCAGTTCGCCCATGCCGGAAATGATCGTCTGCCCCGACTCCTCGTCGGTGCGGACGCGGAACGACGGATCTTCCTGTGCCAGGCGACCCAGCGCGACGCTCATCTTTTCCTGGTCGGGTTTCGTCTTGGGCTCGACCGCGACGTGGATCACCGGCTCCGGGAACACCATGCGCTCGAGCGTGATGGGGGCTGCCGGATCACAGAGCGTCTCGCCGGTGGTGACCTCCTTGAGGCCGACACAGGCGGCGATGTCGCCAGCCAGAACCTCTTTCAGTTCCTCACGGTTGTTGGCGTGCATCTGCAGGACGCGGCCGATGCGCTCGCGCCGCCCCTTGGTCGGGTTGTAAACGGTATCACCCGACTTGAGCACGCCGGAATAGACACGGATGAAGGTCAGTTGCCCCACATAGGGGTCGGTCATCAGCTTGAAGGCAAGGGCAGAGAACTTGGCCGTATCGGCAGCCTCACGGGTTGCCGGCTCGCCGTTCTCGCTTTCACCGGTGACCGCTGGAATATCCACTGGCGATGGCAGCAGATCGATGACCGCATCGAGCATCCGTTGCACACCCTTGTTCTTGAAGGCAGTGCCGCAGAGTGCCGGCTGAATCTCGCAGGCGATGGTGCGCTGGCGCAGGCCGTGGATGATGTCGGCCTCGCTCAGGTCACCTTCTTCGAGGTACTTGTCCATCAGTTCCTCGGACGATTCGGCAGCCGCCTCGACCATCCTGCTCCGCCACTCTTCCGCCTCCGCCTGCAGCGCGGGCGGAATTTCGCGATAGTCGAACTTCATTCCCAGAGAGGCTTCGTCCCAGTAGATCGCCTTCATCTTGGCCAGGTCGACGACACCCTCGAAGTAGTCTTCCTTGCCGATCGGGATGACGATCGGTATCGGGTTGGCCTTGAGGCGCGCGCGCATCTGCTCGACGACCTTGAAGAAATCGGCGCCCTGGCGGTCCATCTTGTTCACGAAGGCCAGTCGCGGCACCTTGTACTTGGTCGCCTGCCGCCAGACGGTCTCCGACTGCGGCTGCACCCCACCTACGGCACAGTAGACCATGCATGCGCCGTCGAGGACACGCATCGAACGCTCCACTTCGATGGTGAAGTCGACGTGTCCCGGCGTGTCGATGATGTTGATGCGATGCTCGGGACGGTCGAGCTGCATGCCCTTCCAGAAGCACGTCGTCGCCGCCGAAGTGATGGTGATGCCGCGCTCCTGCTCCTGCGCCATCCAGTCCATCGTCGCGGCGCCGTCGTGCACTTCACCGATCTTGTGGTTGATCCCGGTGTAAAACAGGATGCGCTCGGTCGCCGTCGTCTTGCCGGCATCGATGTGGGCGCTGATACCGATGTTCCGGTACCGCTCAATGGGGGTTTTCCGTGCCACAGTAATGGACCTTCACTAATAAAGAACGATGGGCGGCGCCGGCGGGAGCGGCGCCGCTGCGGTACTATCAGAAACGGAAATGCGCAAAGGCCTTGTTGGCCTCGGCCATGCGATGCACCTCGTCGCGCCTCTTCACGGCTGCGCCGCGGCTTTCCGCAGCCTCGAGCATCTCGGCGGCAAGACGCTGCCCCATCGACTTTTCGGATCGCCGGCGGGCATAGTCGCGCAGCCAGCGCATGGCGAGCGCCATCCGGCGGCTGGGGCGGACCTCGACCGGAACCTGATAATTGGCGCCACCGACGCGCCGGCTCTTGACCTCGACCAGGGGCTTGATGTTGCCGAGAGCCGCGCTGAAAACCTCCAGCGGATCCTTGCCGCTCTTGCTGACGACCTGGTCAAAGGCACCGTAGACGATACGCTCGGCGACCGACTTCTTGCCGCTCTTCATGATCGTATTGACGAACTTCGATACATCGACATTGCCGTATTTCGGGTCCGGCAGGATATCGCGCTTGGGCACTTCACGACGACGGGGCATGGCAACCTCTCATAGTCACAATTCGGTGGAAGGAACCGGAACTGGCCGCCCCTTCCCGGCCGCCCATCACGAGCGGCCCTCGGTCAGGTGGAACTCAGGCAGCCTTCGGACGCTTGGTGCCGTACTTGGAACGACCCTGCTTGCGCTTTTTCACACCCTGCGTATCGAGCGACCCGCGAACGGTGTGATAGCGCACACCCGGCAGGTCCTTGACGCGACCACCGCGGATGAGGACGACCGAGTGCTCCTGCAGGTTGTGGCCTTCACCACCGATGTACGAAATGACCTCGAAGCCGTTCGTCAGGCGGACCTTGCACACCTTGCGCAGAGCGGAGTTGGGCTTCTTCGGCGTGGTCGTATAGACGCGAGTGCAGACACCACGTTTTTGCGGACAGTTGCTCAACGCGGGGACTTTGCTCTTGGTGCGGATGGCCTCGCGAGGCTTGCGCACCAGCTGGTTTATGGTTGGCATGTTTCCACCCTCAAGTTCAGTGCAGCGCCCGCGGTACCAGGCTCGGACCATCTGCAAAAAACCAAGGCGGACCAAAGGCCGCCTTGGCAAATTCCACGGGAAGCCGCCGCAAGCGTGTGGCGTCGGCGACAAAGACCGGCGATTCTAGGTTCTAACGCGCGGCAAGTCAAGCCACCGGCACATCCTGCGCGCTCTCCTCGCTCGCCGGCGGCACTTCGTCCTCCTCCAGCGCGCTGCCAGCGGCAATGTCCTCGCCAGCGGCGTTCTTCCGTCGCGTATTGTGGTATGCAAGGCCGGTACCGGCTGGGATCAGACGACCGACGATGACGTTCTCCTTGAGGCCGCGCAACTCGTCGCGCTTGCCCATGATCGCGGCTTCGGTCAGGACACGCGTCGTCTCCTGGAAGGAAGCCGCCGAGATGAACGAATCGGTCGACAGCGAGGCCTTGGTGATGCCCAGCAGTACATGCTCGTAGGTGGCCGGCAGCTTGCCTTCGGCGAACATCTGGTCATTCTCGTCGAGCAGATTGGCGCGTTCGACCTGCTCGCCCTTGATGAACCTCGTGTCACCGGGCTCAAGCACGTTCACCCGGCGCAGCATCTGCCGCACGATGACCTCGATGTGCTTGTCGTTGATCTTGACGCCCTGCAGCCGATATACGTCCTGAACCTCATCGGTGATGTACACCGCCAGCGCCTCCACCCCAAGCAGGCGCAGGATGTCGTGCGGATCGGGCGCGCCATCGACGATCAGCTCACCCTTGTTGACCACCTGCCCGTCATGCACGAGGACGTGCTTGTCCTTGAGGATCAGGTACTCGTGCGTGATCCCCTCGAGATCGGTGATCACCAGTCGCTGCTTGCCCTTGGTGTCCTTGCCGAAGGACATGGTGCCCGTGAACTCGGCCAGCATGCCCGCGTCCTTGGGCGTGCGCGCCTCGAAGAGTTCCGCCACGCGCGGCAGACCACCGGTGATGTCCCGTGTCTTCGCCGACTCCTGCGGCAGACGCGCGAGGACGTCGCCGACCGAAATCTGCTGACCGTCGAGAACGTTGATGATGGCGCCGACCTGAAAGGTGATCGTCACCGGGTGATCGCTGCCGTGCATCCGGACTTCCTCGCCGTCAGGCTCGAACAGCCGCACCTGCGGCCGCAGTCCCTTGCTCGGTGTCTTGCCGCCACGCTTCGGGTCGATCACCACCAGCGTCGACAGCCCGGTCACTTCGTCGATCTGCTTGGCAACGGTGACGCCCTCCTCGACGTTCTCGAACTTCACCAGCCCCGAGTACTCGGCGATGATCGGTCGCGTGTGCGGATCCCAGCTGGCCAGACGCGCCCCCGCCTTGACCGACTGCGCATCCTCGACCAGCAGGGTCGCACCATAGGGAAGCTTGTGCTTCTCGCGCTCGCGACCGTTGTCGTCAGTGATCAGGATCTCACCCGAGCGCGTGATGACGATCTTCTCGCCCTTGGCGCTCGTGACATAGCGCATCGTCGAGGTGAAGCGAACCACCCCGGCGCTGCGCGTCTCGACGTGACTGGCAACCGCGGCGCGTGAGGCGGCACCGCCGACGTGAAAGGTGCGCATGGTCAACTGGGTTCCCGGCTCACCGATCGATTGCGCGGCAATCACACCCACCGCCTCGCCGACGTTGACCAGCGTTCCACGACCAAGGTCACGCCCATAACACTTGGCACACAGGCCATACCTGGTCTCGCAGGTCAACGGCGTACGCGCCTTGACCTCGTCGATTCCCAACTGGTCGATCAGATCGCAGTGATCCTCGCTGATCAGCGTGCCGGCCTCGATCACCGTCTCCTGGGTGTCCGGGTGAACGACATCGGTGGCCGTGACGCGACCCAGAATCCGTTCGCGCAGAGGCTCGATCACCTCGCCACCTTCAATCAGAGCCTTCATGGTGACCCCGTTGCCCGTCCCGCAGTCGTCCTCGATGACGACCAGGTCCTGCGTCACGTCCACCAGGCGGCGCGTCAGGTAGCCGGAGTTGGCAGTCTTCAGCGCGGTATCCGCCAGACCCTTGCGCGCACCGTGGGTGGAAATGAAGTATTGAAGAACGTTCAGGCCCTCGCGGAAATTGGTGGTGATCGGCGTTTCGATGATCGACCCGTCCGGCTTCGCCATCAGGCCACGCATGCCAGCCAACTGGCGAATCTGTGCCGCGGAACCGCGAGCGCCCGAGTCTGCCATCATGAAGATCGAGTTGAAGGACTCCTGCTTCTCCTGCTCGCCCCGGCGGTTGCGCACCTCCTCGTGGCCGAGCTGATCCATCATCACCTTGGCAACCTGATCACCGGTGCGGCCCCAGATGTCGACCACCTTGTTGTAACGCTCGCCGTTGGTCACCAGGCCGTTGGTGTATTGACTCTCGATCTCCTTCACCTCGGCTTCCGCAGCAGTGATGATCGCCCGCTTCTGTGCCGGCACCAGCATGTCGTCGGAGCAGATGGAGATGCCGGCGCGGGTCGCCAGCCGGTAACCGTTCTGCATCAGCTTGTCGGCAAAGACGACCGTCTCCTTGAGACCACAGCGGCGGAAGGCCGCGTTGATCAGCCGCGAGATCTCCTTCTTCTTCAGCGTCTTGTCGATCAGGCTGAATGGCAGCCCACGTGGCAGGATCTCCGACAGGAGCGCGCGCCCGGCTGTCGTCTGGTAGCGTGTCGTCTTCTCCAGCCAGTCGCCCGCTTCGTCCTGCTCGTGCTCGGTGATGCGCACGACGATCCGCGCGTGCAGGTCGAGCTCTCCCGCCTGCATGGCACGCGTGACTTCGGCGAGATCGGGAAAGATCATCCCCTCGCCGCGCGCGTTGATGCGCTCCCGGGTCGCGTAGTAAAGACCGAGAACGATGTCCTGCGACGGCACGATGATCGGCTCCCCGTTTGCCGGCGAGAGGACATTGTTCGATGCCAGCATCAGCGTCCGAGCCTCCATCTGCGCTTCGAGCGAGAGCGGGACATGGACCGCCATCTGGTCACCGTCGAAGTCGGCGTTGAAAGCCGCGCAGACCAGCGGGTGCAACTGGATCGCCTTGCCCTCGATCAACGTCGGCTCGAACGCCTGGATGCCGAGTCGGTGCAGCGTCGGCGCCCGGTTGAGCATGATCGGGTGCTCGCGAATCACCTCCTCGAGGATGTCCCAGACCACCGGCTCCTGCGTTTCGACCATCTTTTTCGCCTGCTTGATCGTCGTCGCCAGACCCATCACCTCGAGGCGATTGAAGATGAAGGGCTTGAACAGCTCGAGCGCCATCAGTTTCGGCAACCCGCACTGGTGGAGCTTGAGTTGTGGACCGACGACGATGACCGATCGACCCGAGTAATCGACACGCTTGCCGAGCAGGTTCTGGCGGAAACGACCACCCTTGCCCTTGATCATGTCCGCCAGCGACTTCAGGGGGCGCTTGTTGGCACCCGTCATCGCCTTGCCGCGGCGACCATTGTCGAGCAGCGAATCGACTGCCTCCTGCAGCATGCGCTTCTCGTTGCGGACGATGATCTCTGGTGCCTTCAGCTCGAGAAGCCGCTTCAGGCGATTGTTGCGGTTGATCACCCGCCGGTAGAGATCGTTGAGATCCGAAGTCGCGAAGCGACCGCCGTCCAGCGGCACCAGCGGACGCAGGTCGGGCGGCAACACCGGCAGGACCTCAAGCACCATCCACTCGGGCTTGATACCGGACTTCTGGAAACCCTCGAGGACCTTCAGCCGCTTCGAGAACTTCTTGCTCTTGGTCTCCGAGCTCGTGGTTTCGAGTTCGCCACGCAATCCCTCGACCTCGCGCGCGAGGTCGATCGACCGCAGCAACTCGCGGATCCCTTCCGCGCCCATGGCGGCGGAGAAGTCGTCACCATACTCCTCGACCTTGGCGAGATAATCATCCTCGGTCAGCAACTGGCCGCGGACGAGAGGCGTCATGCCCGGATCGAAGACGACGAAGGCTTCGAAGTAGAGAACCCGCTCGATGTCGCGCAGGGTCATGTCGAGCACCATGCCGAGTCGGCTGGGCAGGCTCTTCAGGAACCAGATGTGCGCCACCGGGCTGGCCAGCTCGATATGGGCCATGCGTTCGCGACGCACCTTCGCCAGCGTCACCTCGACGCCACACTTCTCACAGATCACGCCGCGATGCTTGAGCCGCTTGTACTTGCCGCAGAGACACTCGTAGTCCTTGATCGGCCCGAAGATCTTGGCACAGAACAGGCCGTCCCGCTCCGGCTTGAAGGTGCGGTAATTGATCGTCTCCGGTTTCTTGACTTCGCCGTAGGACCAGGAGCGGATCTTGTCCGGCGAGGCGAGGCCGATGGTGATCGCGTCAAACTGCTCTTCCTGCGTCACCTGCTTAAACAAATCAAGCAATGCTTTCATCTTTTGCTCCAGTGAGGAGTGAGCTGTCTGGGGTGAGGATGACGCCCCGGCGCCCACCCACCCTTGCCAAGGAATGATCAGAAACGCTCGAGATCGATATCGATCGCCAACGAACGGATTTCCTTGACGAGGACGTTGAACGACTCCGGCATCCCGGCATCGATCTTGTGGTCACCCTTGACGATGTTCTCATAGACCTTGGTACGACCATTGACATCATCGGACTTGACGGTGAGCATCTCCTGCAGCACGTAGGAAGCACCGTAGGCTTCAAGGGCCCAAACCTCCATCTCGCCGAAACGCTGGCCGCCAAACTGCGCCTTGCCACCGAGCGGCTGCTGCGTGACCAAGGAGTACGGTCCGGTCGAGCGTGCATGCATCTTGTCATCGACGAGGTGATGCAGCTTCAGCACGTGCATGTAGCCCACCGTGACCTGCCGCTCGAAGCGCTCACCCGTGCGACCATCGTAGAGCGTCATCTGTGCGGACTGCGGCATGCCGGCCAGTTCCAGGACCGCCTTGATCTCCGATTCCTTGGCCCCATCGAAGACCGGGGTCGCAAACGGCACGCCCGCCTCGAGGTTGCCCGCCATCTCGAGGATCTCGGCGTCATTGAGCTCGTCGAGACGCTCCGGCTTGCCGGTTCCGTTGTAGATCTCTGCCAGCAGGCCACGCACATCTTCGACCGCAGCCTGGCGACGCAACATGTCACCGATTCGCGTTCCCAGACCCTTGGCGGCAAGCCCGAGATGGACCTCGAGAATCTGGCCGACGTTCATCCGCGAAGGCACGCCGAGCGGGTTCAGGACGATGTCGACCGGGCGTCCGTCTGCCATGTAGGGCATGTCCTCGACCGGGACGATGCGCGACACGACGCCCTTGTTGCCATGTCGGCCCGCCATCTTGTCGCCCGCCTGCAGGCGGCGCTTGACGGCAACGTAGACCTTGACCATCTTCTGCACGCCGGGCGGCAGTTCGTCACCCTGGGTCAGCTTCTTGCGCTTCTCCTCGAAAGCGACGTCGAAACCCTTGCGGGTCTGTTCGAGGCCTTCCCGCAGCGACTCCAGCTGCTGCGCAACGTCCTCGTCAGCCATGCGGATGTCAAACCAGTGATGCGGGTCGATGCCCTCGAGGTACTCGGCATTGATCAGGCTCCCCTTGGCCAGCCGCTTCGGACCACCGTTCGCCGACTTGCCGATGATCATTCTCTCGGCGCGGGCAAAGGCGTCCCTCTCGACGATGCGCAACTGATCGGCCAGATCGAGCTTGTAGCTGCGCAGATGATCGTCGATGATCGACTGCGCCCGCTTGTCGCGCTCGATGCCTTCGCGCGTGAAGACCTGCACGTCGATGACCGTACCCGAAATCCCCGACTGCACACGCAACGAAGTATCCTTGACGTCGGATGCCTTCTCGCCAAAGATCGCCCGCAGCAGCTTCTCTTCCGGCGTCAGCTGCGTCTCTCCCTTCGGCGTCACCTTGCCCACCAGGACGTCGCCAGCCTCGACCTCGGCGCCGATGTAGACGATGCCGGACTCGTCGAGGCGCGAGAGCTGCGATTCGCCCAGCGAGGCGATGTCGCGCGTGATCTCTTCGGGCCCCAGCTTGGTGTCGCGCGCGACCACCGTCAGCTCCTCGATGTGGATCGAGGTGAAACGGTCCTCGGCGACGACGCGCTCGGAAATCAGGATCGAATCCTCGAAGTTGTAGCCATTCCAGGGCATGAAGGCGACCAGCATGTTCTGGCCGAGCGCCAGTTCGCCCTTGTCCGTCGAAGCCCCGTCGGCGACCACGTCGCCGCGGGCGATCACATCGCCAACGCGAACCAGCGGCCGCTGGTTGATGTTGGTGTTCTGATTGGACCGCGTATATTTCACGAGGTTGTAGATGTCGACGCCGACTTCGCCGGGTCCGGTCTCGTCGTCGTTGACGCGAACGACGACGCGCGACGCGTCGACGTAGTCCACCAGTCCGCCGCGCAGTGCCTGTACCGCAGTACCCGAATCGACCGCCACGGTCCGCTCGATACCGGTTCCGACCAGCGGCTTCTCCGGACGCAGACAGGGCACCGCCTGCCGCTGCATGTTGGCTCCCATCAGGGCACGGTTGGCGTCGTCGTGCTCGAGGAAGGGGATCAGCGACGCCGCCACCGACACGATCTGGCTCGGCGCCACATCCATGTACTGCACGCGAGCCGGCTCCGCCAGAATCGTCTCGCCCTTCTCGCGACAGGTGACCAGTTGATCGAGCAAAGCACCTTCGTCGCCGATTTCGGAGTTCGCCTGGGCAATGATGTATGCGCCCTCCTCGATTGCCGACAGGTACTCGATCTGATCGCTCACCCGACCGTCCACGACCTTGCGATACGGGGTCTCGAGGAAGCCATACTCGTTGGTGCGCGCGAAGAGCGCCAGTGAGTTGATCAGGCCGATGTTCGGGCCCTCCGGTGTCTCGATCGGACAGACGCGGCCGTAGTGCGTCGGATGCACGTCACGCACTTCGAAGCCGGCGCGCTCGCGCGTCAGGCCGCCCGGGCCAAGCGCCGAAACACGACGCTTGTGGGTGATCTCGGAAAGCGGGTTGGTCTGGTCCATGAACTGCGACAGCTGGCTCGAGCCGAAGAACTCGCGCACCGCAGCGCTGATCGGCTTGGCGTTGATCAGGTCGTGTGGCATCAGGTTGTCGGACTCGGCCTGTGACAACCGTTCCTTGACCGCACGCTCGACGCGCACGAGCCCGGCGCGGAACTGGTTCTCCGCCAGTTCGCCGACCGAACGCACCCGCCGGTTGCCGAGATGGTCGATGTCGTCGATTTCGCCGCGACCGTTGCGCAGCTCGACCAGCAGCCGGATCACTTCGACGACATCGCGCGGTGAAAGGGTGAGTTGTTCGCGCACCTCGCCGACAACCCCCAGCCCCTTCAGTGACTCCAGCAGGCTCGAGGCGGCCTCGTGCGTCAGGTTCTCGGCGACTGCCCGCGGTCCGTGGTTCAGCTCGGCAAGCGCCTGCTCCACCGAGGTCACCGCTTCGCCAACGGTATCGTTGATCAGCCGGAGTATGGCATCCCGCTTGGCCGGCGCCTGCCTGACCATCACCTTGTACTCGACGACCGCCTTGCGTGCGACTCGGCGGTTGAACTTCATTCGCCCAACCGCCGACAGGTCGTAGCGGTCATCCGAGTAGAACAGGCCGTTGAAGAGGATCTCGACCGCTTCCTCGGTCGGCGGCTCACCCGGCCGCATCATGCGGTAAATCGCGATGCGCGCCGCCTGGCGCGAAGTGGTTTCGTCCGTGCGCAAGGTCTGCGAGATGAAGGCACCGCGATCGAGATCGTTGACATACAGCGTATGCAAAGACTCGACGCCCGCCTCGACCAGCTTCGCCAGCAGCGTCTCCGTGACCTCGTCATTGGCGTTGGCGAGAATCTCGCCGGTCGCCTGGTCGATCACGTCTTCACCGATCACGCGCCCGATGAGGAAATCGTCGGGAACGGCCACCTGCTGCATGCCGGCGGCGTCAAGTTCACGGATATGCTTGGCGGTGATCCGCTTGTCCTTGGCAATGATCAGCCTGCCCGTTGGGTCATTGAAATCGAAACGGGCAACCTCGCCGCGCAGCCGCTCGGGAACCAGTGCAAACTCGGTGACCCGCTTGCCAATGTAGAAGGTGTCGAACTCGAAGAACTCGAGGAGGATTCGCTGCGGCGTCAGGCCGATGGCTTTCAGCAGGGTGGTCACCGGCATCTTGCGGCGGCGGTCGACGCGGAAGAAGAGCAGATCCTTCGGATCGAACTCGAAATCCAGCCAGGAGCCACGATAAGGGATTACGCGTGCCGAAAACAGCAGCTTGCCCGAACTGTGCGTCTTGCCCCGGTCGTGTTCGAAGAACACGCCGGGCGAGCGATGCAGTTGCGAGACGATCACGCGTTCGGTACCGTTGATGACGAATGAGCCGGTGGAAGTCATCAACGGGATTTCGCCCATATAGACCTCCTGTTCCTTCACTTCCTTGATCGTGTCCGGTACCTCGCGGTCGAGGATCACCAGACGAACCTTCGCCCGCAGCGCCGAGGCGAAGGTCAGTCCGCGCTGCTGGCACTCGGTCACGTCGAAAGTTGGTTCGGAAAGCGTGTAGCTCACGAACTCCAGCCGTGCGTTGCCGCTGTGACTGACGATCGGGAAGATCGAGGAGAAGGCCGCCTGCAGCCCCTGGTTCCGGCGCTGGCCCGCGGGCACGCTGGCCTGCAGGAAGGCGGAGAAGGATTCCAGTTGTGTCGCCAGCAGAAAGGGCACCTCGAGCACGCTGGCACGCTTGGCGAAACTCTTGCGGATACGCTTCTTCTCGGTATAGGAGTAGGTCATGGTCGCTCCGAACTCACAAGGCAAATCCTCTAGCGCTCCGGCGAGGGGCCACATCCGCCGGTTCGCAACGGACAAACGCAACATGGCTGGCCGGCGCGCGGGCGGGAACGGGCACCACTCCAGCCATCGCCAGTCATGTTTGCGTTTGCACGCTGCAGGCAACACATCCGGATAACGCGGATGCGCCGCCATCGCCGGAAAAGCAGAAAAGGGCTGGCGGCCAGAAAGCCGCCAGCCCAGCCTGCCTTACCGGTGTTACTTGATCTCGACCTTCGCTCCGGCGTCCTCGAGCTGCTTCTTGAGCGCTTCGGCATCGGCCTTGGAGATCGCCTCCTTGACCGCCTTCGGGGCGCTGTCGACCAAGTCCTTGGCTTCCTTCAGACCGAGGCCGGTGGCTGCGCGAACGACCTTGATCACCTCGACCTTCTTCTCGCCGAAACCGGCCAGGACGACCGTGAACTCGGTCTGCTCCTCGACCACCGGTGCGGCCGCACCCGGAGCCGCGACGGCCATCGATGCTGCCGAGACGCCAAACTTCTCCTCGAACGCCTTGACGAGGTCGTTCAGTTCCATGACAGTCATCGCGCCGACGGCATCGAGAATGTCCTGCTTGCTAATTGCCATGATTACTCACTCCTGGATCTGGAAAAAAAAATCTGGTTGCACTCAGGCGGCGGCTTCCTCGCGCTGCTTGGCCAAGGCGGAAAGTGCGCAGGCGAAGCCGGTAACCGGCGCCTGCATGACTCCAAGCAACTGGGCAAGCAACTCGTTGCGGCTCGGGATCGACGCCAGCGCCTGAACACCGGCCTTGTCGAGCGCCTCACCCGCAAAGCTGCCTGCCTTGAGAATCAGCTTGTCGTTGGTCTTGGCAAAATCATTGAGCACCTTTGCCGCAGCAACCGGATCTTCCGACATGCTGTAAATCAGCGGCCCGGTCATCTGCTCGGCCAGGCCGGCGAAGGCCGTGCCTTCGACGGCCCGCCGCACCAGCGTGTTCTTCACCACACGCAGGTAGACGCCGGCAGCACGTGCCTGGGCGCGCAGACGAGTCAGATGGGCCACCGGCAAGCCACTGTATTCGGCCAGCACGATGGTCTGCGCAGTGGCGACCTTTGCCGCCACCTCGGCTACCACGACCTTCTTGTCATCAAGATTGAGACCCACAGGTCCTTCCTCCCATCAAGTCAACAAACGGCACATCCGGCTGGATGCACCGCACCCACGGCGACCATGATCAGGGGTTGGCAGCACAGGCCTGAAGTCCATCGCTGCAGAATCCTTTTCCGGGCACACCGTCTACGCAGGCCGCTTGCACACTTAAGCCACGACGGGCATCGTCGTCGGCACCTGCGGTCTTTGACGATCTACCGGCAGGGCGTGGCGCCCTGCCGGTAGCCCTACAAAGTTCTCCATCGGGGCCGCGCGCGCGGCGCGCGGCCCCGACCATGTCTCCTTCTAGAGTGTCGAGGCGTCGA
Organism: Candidatus Accumulibacter adjunctus; assembly: GCA_000585015.1. Classification (GTDB taxonomy): domain Bacteria; phylum Pseudomonadota; class Gammaproteobacteria; order Burkholderiales; family Rhodocyclaceae; genus Accumulibacter; species Accumulibacter adjunctus. Next base: position 79,942 of record JFAX01000013.1, read on the forward strand.
CGCGGACACCCGGTCCCATCGTGCTGGCAACGGCGATGCGGCGCACGTACTGTCCCTTCGACGTCGCTGGCTTCGCCTTGATCAGTGCGTCGACGAGCGCCTTGAGATTGCTCGCCAGTTTCTCGCCATCGAACGACGCGCGACCGATCGTGCTGTGGATGATCCCGGCCTTGTCGGTACGATACTGGACCTGGCCCGCCTTGGCGTTCTGTACGGCGGTCGCGACGTCCATGGTCACCGTCCCCACCTTCGGGTTCGGCATCAGGCCCCGAGGACCGAGGATCTGGCCGAGCTGACCAACGACGCGCATCGCATCCGGTGTTGCGATCACGCGGTCGAAGTTCATCACACCCGACTTGATCTCCGCCGCCAGATCCTCGAATCCGACGATATCCGCACCCGCTGCCTTGGCCGCCGCCGCCTTCTCGCCTTGCGCGAAGACGGCGACGCGGACCGTCTTGCCCGTACCGGCCGGCAGAACCACCGAGCCGCGGACGATCTGGTCCGATTTCCGCGGATCGACGCCAAGGCAGACCGCGGCATCGATCGACTCGTCGAACTTGGCGACGGCGCACTCCTTGGCGAGCTGCAGCGCTTCCGCGACGGGATAGCTCCGCGTACGGTCGACCTTGCCCTGCAGGGCCTTCTGACGTTTGCTCAAGCGTGCCATCTCACACCCCCTCAACCGTGACGCCCATCGTCCGGGCACTGCCGGCGATGGTGCGCACCGCCGCTTCCATGTCAGCCGCCGTCAAGTCGGGCAACTTCTGCGCTGCAATCGCTTCACACTGGGCCCGCGTCAGCGTACCGACCTTGGCCGTGTGCGGCTTGGCACTGCCTTTCTGGATGCCGATCGCCTTCTTGATCAGCACCGCCGCCGGCGGTGTCTTCATGATGAAGGTGAAACTCTTGTCGGCGAAGGCGGTGATCACGACCGGTATCGGCAAACCCGGCTCGAGCCCCTGCGTCTGCGCATTGAAGGACTTGCAGAACTCCATGATGTTCAGTCCGCGCTGGCCGAGCGCGGGACCGATCGGTGGCGACGGGTTTGCCTTCCCGGCCGGCACCTGCAACTTGATGTAACCAGTGATTTTCTTTGCCACCGTACGACTCCTGTGAGCGGGTCCGAACGCGCTCACGCGAGCGCTCCCCAAACGACAAACGCGGCCCGAGAGCCGCACTGCTACGGGCCGCCGAGGGCACTCGACGACCCGCGAAAGAGCCCGCGGTCAGGCTTTCTCGACCTGCCCGAACTCCAGTTCGACCGGCGTCGGCCGACCAAAGATCGTCACCGAAACGCGCAACCGGTTCTTCTCGTAGTTGACGTGCTCGACCGCGCCATGAAAATCCGTGAACGGCCCCTCCTTGACGCGCACGACCTCGCCGGGTTCGAAGAGCACCTTCGGCCGCGGCTTTTCCACGCCCTCCTGCATCTGCTGCATGATCTTCGCGACTTCCTTCTCGGAAATCGGGCTCGGCTTGTTGGCGGTGCCGCCGACGAAACCGGTGACCTTCGGCGTACTCTTGACGAGATGCCAGGACTCGTCGTTCATCTCCATTTCCACCAGCACGTAGCCGGGGAAGAACTTGCGCTCGGAAATGCTCTTCTGGCCCATCTTCAGCTCGACCACCTCTTCCACCGGGACGAGGATGCGACCAAAGCGCTCAGACATTCCCTGCCGCTGGATACGCTCGAGCAAGGCGCGCTGCACGCTCTTCTCAAAGCCCGAGTAGGCGTGTACCACGTACCAGCGCATGCTCATGATTTTCTCCAGCCAAGGACCAAGTCATACATCAGCCATTCCAGGCTCTTGTCGGTCAGCCAGAGAAAGACGGCCATCACGACGACGAAGGCGAACACCATGCCCGTCGTCTGCATGGTCTCCTTGCGTGAGGGCCAGACGACTTTTTTCGCCTCGGTCGCGGACTCCCGCGCGAAGACGAAGAAACGCTGTCCCTGCTCGGTCCGCCAGGCGACCGCGACGGCGAGGGCGGTACCCGCCATGACGGCGAGCACACGCAGGATCATCGCCTGCTCCGCGAGGAGGTAGAAGCCGGCGATACCGGCCACCAGCAGCAGGACCGCCAGCGCAAACTTGAATTTATCGGCCATCTTGTCGGCTTCGGTTGCAGGTATGGCAGGGGCAGAGGGAATCGAACCCCCAACCTTCGGTTTTGGAGACCGACGCTCTGCCAGTTGAGCTATACCCCTGCGGCAGAACTACGGCGGCACCGCCATTTGCCGGCGCCGCCCATGAACCTCGACCGGAACTACTCGATGATCTTGGCGACNNNGCCGGCGCCGACGGTGCGGCCGCCCTCGCGGATCGCGAAACGCAGCCCTTCTTCCATGGCGATCGGCGAGA
>JFAX01000013.1:83272-123635 GCA_000585015.1 Candidatus Accumulibacter adjunctus
TCAAATTTTCCCTTGGCCATTAACGGTACCTCAAGACGTTAGAAGTTAACAATGAATCTACAGCACCAATCCCTGGTGCCCATGGACAGAATTGAACTGTCGACCTCTCCCTTACCAAGGGAGTGCTCTACCGCTGAGCTACATGGGCATCGATGATCGAGGGGCCTGAAGCAATTCTGCGGCTGCAGCCTGGAGCGGGTGAAGGGAATNNAACCCTCGTCATAAGCTTGGAAGGCTTCAGCTCTACCATTGAGCTACACCCGCAAAACCAATACCCGAAGAACGATTGAACGCCATCACCGACAGCGGCGCTTGTGGTGGAGGGAGAAGGATTCGAACCTTCGAAGGCGGAGCCGTCAGATTTACAGTCTGATCCCGTTGGCCACTTGGGTATCCCTCCAGCCAAGAACCCGCGATTCTGAAGTGCAAGGAACGGATTGTCAAATGGTTTTTCGCTCCGGCAGCCCGCCGGGCACCCGCAGCGGCGTCAGCGACCACAACCGCTGCCCTGTTGGTGGCCAACAGCGTAGAATCGGTCCGCATCCCGTTGTCTGGATCGGACCACGATGCGCCCCACCAGCCCCCACGCCCGGAACCCCTTGCCGCCGGCGGTCAGCAGCAGCCTGCGGCAGCGCTTCGGCGCGCGCTTCAGCCAGGGCGAGTCGATCCTCGCGCAGCACGGGCGCGACGAGTCGATACACCCCACCGCGGCACCCGATGGCGTGGTCTTCGTCGAGAGCACGCAGGAGGTGGTCGAGGTCGCCCAGCTGTGTCGGCAGCATCGCGTCCCGATGATCGCCTTCGGCAGCGGCAGCTCGGTCGAAGGACAGGTGCTGGCCACCGCTGGCGGCATCACCATCAGCCTGGGGCGGATGAACCGGATCCTCGCGACGCGCGCCGCGGACCTCGACGCCACGGTCGAAGCCGGGGTGACCCGCCTGCAGCTGAACGCAGCCCTGAAAGGGAGCGGGCTCTTCTTCCCCATCGACCCGGGCGCTGATGCCTCGTTGGGCGGCATGGCGGCGACCCGCGCCTCCGGCACCAACGCCGTCCGCTACGGCACCATGCGCGACAACGTCCTCGGCCTCACCGCCGTGCTCGCCGATGGCCGCATCCTGCGCTGCGGTGGCCGCGCCCGCAAGTCCGCCGCCGGCTACGACCTGACGCGCCTCCTGATCGGCTCGGAAGGCACGCTCGCCATCATCACCGAACTGACGCTGCGCCTGCAGCCATTGCCGGAAGCCATGTCAGCGGCAGTCTGTGCCTTCAGCAGCGTCGCAGGTGCGGTGGATACGGTCATCGAGACGATCCAGGCGGGCATCCCGGTGGCCCGCGTCGAGCTGCTCGACCGACTGACGCTGGCAGCGGTGAACCGCTACAGCGGTACGGCGCTCAAGGAACTGCCGACGCTGTTCTTCGAGTTTCACGGCAGCCCGGCCGCGGTCACGGAACAGGCGGAGGCGGTGCAGGCCATCGCCGGCGACCACGGCGGCGAGGATTTCTCCTGGGCCACGCACGCCGAGGAGCGTACGCGCCTGTGGCAAGCCCGCCATCATGCCTATTTCGCGTGCCTGCAGCTCAGGCCGGGACATCGCGCCTTTCCGACCGACGTCTGCGTGCCGATCTCCCGCCTCGCCGAATGCATCGGCGAGACCAGCGACGACATTGCCCGCGTCTCGATCCCGGTGGCGCTGTTCGGCCATGTCGGTGACGGCAACTTCCACCTCGTCGTGCTCGTCGACCCGGCAAACGGACAGGACCTGCAGGAAGCCGACTGGATCAACGAGCGCGTCGTCGAGCGGGCGCTGGCGATGGCCGGCACCTGCAGTGGCGAACACGGCATCGGCCTCGGCAAGACACGCTTCATGCTGCGCGAACATGGCGCGGAAGCAATGGCCGTAATGCGGGCGATCAAGGACGCCCTCGATCCCGACCACCTGCTCAACCCGGGCAAGATGCTGCCGCCCGCCTGAACAACGAGAGCCCGTGCCGGGAGGCAACCAGCACCCCGGCCAACGGTCAGATGAGGTAGCCGATGGCGAGCAGGCGGCAGCCGCCGCGCGCGCCGGCGAGACGGCTGGAGACAATCGATCGGATGCGGAGGAAGCCCCATGAGTGATCTGTCCGTCACCCTCGATAGCCGGTACACGGCGACTTCGGGCCGCGTCTTCCTCAGCGGCACGCAGGCACTGGTGCGGCTGCCGATGCTGCAGGCGCTGCGCGATCGTGCCGCGGGACTGAACACGGCGGGCTTCATCGCCGGCTACCGCGGTAGCCCGCTCGGCGGTCTCGACCAGGCACTGTGGAAGGCAAAGCCACATCTGGACGCCCACCACATCGTCTTCCAGCCGGCGGTGAACGAGGACCTGGCGGCGACCGCGGTCTGGGGAACGCAGCAACTCGGGCTCTTCCCCGGCGCAAGATGCGACGGTGTCTTCGCCATGTGGTATGGCAAGGGCCCCGGTGTGGACCGTTGCGGTGACGTCTTCCGCCACGCCAATGCCGCCGGGACAGCCAGCAAGGGTGGCGTCCTGGTCATCGCCGGCGATGATCACGCAGCGAAATCATCGACGCTGCCGCACCAGACCGAGCACGTCTTCAAGGCGGTGATGATGCCAGTGCTCTATCCGGCCAACGTCCAGGAGTATCTCGACTTTGGCCTGCACGGTTGGGCAATGAGCCGTTACTCGGGCTGCTGGGTGGTGATGAAGGCGCTTGCCGACACCGTCGAAACGTCAGCATCGGTGCTGATCGACCCGGCGGCAACCGTCATTCGCGTCCCCGACGACTACGAAATGCCGGCCGGAGACCCGCACGGTCTCAACATCCGCTGGCCCGATCCGCCGCTGCAACAGGAAGCGCGGCTCCTCAACCACAAGCTGTACGCGGCGCTCGCGTACTGCCGGGCCAACCAGCTCAACCGCGTGCTGATCGACAGCAACGATCCCGACAACCCCGCGCGCCTCGGCATCATCACCGCCGGCAAGGCCTACCTCGACGTCCGTCAGGCGCTCGACGAGCTCGGCATCGATGACGAACTCGCGGCGCGGATCGGCATCCGTCTGTACAAGGTCGGCATGGTCTGGCCGCTCGAAGCCGACGGCGTGCGCCGCTTCGCCGAGGGCCTCGAGGAGATCCTGGTGGTCGAGGAGAAGCGGCAGCTGCTCGAGTACCAGCTGAAGGAGGAACTGTACAACTGGCGCGAGGACGTCCGGCCGCGCGTCGTCGGCAAGTTCGACGAAAAGGGTGAATGGTCGCTGCTGCCGACCGGCAGCGGCCACCTGCGCCAGGGCGACTGGCTGCTGCCGGCCGCCGGCGAGCTGTCGGTGGCGCAGGTGGCGCGCGCATTGGCGGCGCGCATCGGCCGCTTCTTCACTTCGCCGGCAATCGAGGCCCGCCTGCGACTGCTCGAAGCCAAGCAGCAAAGCCTCACCGCCACGACCACGCTGGCGGCCAGTGGCAACACCCTGCAACGCACGCCCTACTTCTGTTCCGGCTGCCCGCACAACACCTCGACCCGCCTGCCGACCGGCTCGCGCGCCGTCGCCGGCATTGGTTGCCATTACATGGTGACCTGGATGGACCGCAATACATCCACCTTCACCCACATGGGTGGCGAAGGCGTCACCTGGGTCGGCCAGGCGCCGTTTTCCGGCGACCGCCACATCTTCGCCAACCTCGGTGACGGCACCTACTTCCACTCGGGCCTGCTGGCGATCCGCCAGGCAGTCGCCGCCGGCGTCTCGATCACCTACAAGATCCTCTACAACGACGCCGTCGCGATGACCGGCGGCCAACCCGTCGACGGCCAGCTGAGTGTCAGCCAGCTGACCCGCCAGCTCGAGGCAGAAGGAATCAGCCGCATCGTCATCGTCAGCGATGAGCCGGAAAAGTACCGGCGGGTGCGCGACCTGGCGCCGAACACGCCGGTGCGCCACCGCGACCAGCTTGACGCCGTGCAACGCGAGCTGCGCGAGCACCGTGGCGTGTCGATCCTGATCTACGAGCAGACCTGCGCCACAGAGAAGCGCCGCCGCCGCAAGCGCGGCAAGCTTGCCGACCCGGCCCGGCGAGTGTTCATCAACCAGGCGGTCTGTGAGGGATGTGGCGACTGCGGCGTGCAGTCGAACTGTCTGTCGCTGCTCCCGGTGGACACCGAGTTCGGTCGCAAACGGGCGATCGACCAGTCCTCATGCAACAAGGATCATTCGTGCGTGAACGGCTTCTGCCCCAGCTTCGTCACCGTCGAGGGCGGCAGGCTGCGCCGTGGCAGCGCCATCGCCGTCGACGGCGAAGCGCTCGCCGCCCTCCCCGACCCACCCTTGGCCGATACCACGCGGCCATTCAACATCCTCATCACCGGCGTCGGCGGTACCGGCGTCGTGACGCTTGGCGCGCTGCTCGGCATGGCCGCCCACCTCGACGGCAAGGGCGTCTCGGTACTCGACATGACCGGCCTGGCGCAGAAGTTCGGCGCCGTCTTCTCGCACCTGCGAATTGCCGACCGGGCGCAGGACATCCACGCCGCACGCATCGCCACCGGTGAGGCGGACGCTCTAATCGGCGGCGATCTCGTCGTCAGTGCCAGCGCCGAAGCACTCTCGAAGCTCCTCGCCGGCAAGACACGGGCGGTGATCAACGTCGCCGGCACCCCTACCGCCGAGTTCACCCGCAACCCCGACTGGCAAGTCCCGCAACAGCGCCTGCAGGAACTGATCGACGAGGCCTGTGGCAAAGGCACCCCGCTGTTCCTCGACAGCGCGGAGATTTCGCGCAACCTGCTCGGTGACGGCATCCATGGCAACCTCTTCCTGCTCGGCGTCGCCTGGCAGAAGGGACTCGTACCGCTGTCGCTGGCGGCCATCGACCGTGCCATCGAACTCAACGGCACGGCCGTCGAGCAGAACCGCCAGGCTTTCCTCTGGGGCAGGAGAATGGCGCACGATCCGCAGACGGTGCAACGGCTGGCGGTTCCGCCGGGCAGGACAGTCACCCGACGGCTCTCGACAAGCCTCGACGAACTGATCGAGCGCCGCATCGAAGCCCTGACCGACTATCAGGACGCACCCTACGCCGAACGTTACCGCCGGCTGGTCGAGCGTGTGCGGGCAAGCGAACGGCCTCTGCGCTCGACCCGCCTGAGCGAAGCGGTGGCGCGCGGCTACTTCAAGCTGCTGGCAGTCAAGGACGAGTATGAGGTCGCACGGCTGCACTCCGACCCCGCTTTCAGGCAGCAACTTTCAGAGCAGTTCGAGGGCGACTTCAGGATCCGCTTCCATTTCGCGCCGCCCTTGCTGGCGAAACCCGATCCAGCCACCGGCAGGGTTGCGAAACGCAGCTACGGACCCTGGATGATGCACGCACTCGGCGTCCTGAGCCGGCTCAAGGTTCTGCGCGGCACCGTCTTCGATCCCTTCGGCGGCAGCCAGGAAAGGAAGATGGAACGACAACTCCTCGCCGACTACGAAGCCGACATCGAACTGCTGCTCGCCCACCTCGACCTGACGACGCTCGCCACGGCCATCGAACTCGCGTCGCTGCCCGAACAGCTGCGCGGTTTCGGCCACATCAAGGCAGCCGCGGTGGACAGGATGCGGCCCCGGCGCGAGGAGTTGCGAGGCCTCCTGCTGCCAGCTCCGGCCACCGCGGCGACAGCAGACTGAGCGCGCAACCCGGCACTCGGAATACAATGCGCCGCGCAACCTCGAGGAACCTCTGCTTGTCCCTTCTGCCCGCACCATCTCCAGAGCGCTCCGACGCGCCGGCAGCGGCCGTGGACGGGCCGCGACGGCAGCTGGCGCTGCAGTTCGCCGCCGTACTCGCCGTGCTCTCGCTCGCCTGGCCCTACTACGGCATTCGCGGCGAGGCACTGCCGTGGCCGCAGACCGCTTTCGCCATCGGCACCGCCGCCCTGCTGCTCGCCACGCTGAGCCGTCAGCCCTGGTGGTGGCGAGTCGTGCACGCGCTCTTCACGCCGCTCGCCTGGGGTGTCTCGCTGCTGCAAATCGACCCCGCTTGGTTCCTCCTCGGCTTCATGCTGCTGCTGCTCGTCTATCGTGGCGCCCTGTCCGGCCAGATCCCCCTCTACTTCTCCAGCCGGCAGACCGTCGACGCACTCGCCGCGCTCACGCGCGATCGTCACGACCTGCGCTTCCTCGACCTCGGCGCCGGCATTGGCAGCATCGTGCAGCCGCTGGCGGTCGCGCGACCGGACGCCCGTTTCACCGGTATCGAGAACGCACCGGCGACCTGGCTGGTCGGCCGCGTGCGGACGGCAGCCACCGCCAACTGTGCCTGGCGCTGGGGAGACCTCTGGCAAGCCGATCTTGCCGCCTACGATGTCGTCTACGCCTTCCTCTCGCCGGCACCGATGGCGGCCCTGTGGGAGAAGGTGGTCCGGGAGATGCGCCCCGGCAGCCTGTTCATCAGCAACAGCTTCGCCGTGCCCGGAGTCACCGTCACGCACCAAGTCGATGTCGGCGACCGCCGGCATAGCCGCCTCTTCTGTTACCGTGTTTGAAGCCGCAGCGGTACAACTTTGTTAAGATGGCTCACCCCATCACACCGGAGCAAGAACAATGTCGAACCTCAATTCCGTACCCGATCCCCTGAGCTTTGCCAGGAAAATGTGGGGCAGCATGGGCGTCTCCCTGCCCGGCATGGTCACCCCGAGCCTCAATGTCGAAGACATCGAGAAGAAGATCCGCGACCTCAAGGCTGTCGAGAACTGGCTTAAGATGAACCTGTCGATGCTGCAGATGACCATCCAGGGTCTCGAGATGCAATGCGTCACCCTCAACGCCGTGCGCGCGATGGGCCAGATGGCGAGCAGCTACGGGACGGCCGGTGCCGGCGACGAGGCCCAGGGCAGCAGCCTGGCCGAGCCGGGCAGCGGCAATGAGGCGCTGAAGCAGGCCGCGCTGTGGCCGCTGACGCTGCTGCAGCAGATGCAGGAGCAGATGCAGAAGGCCGCGACGGCAGCCGTGCAGGCCAGGCAGGTGCAGGAAGACCCGCCAAAGACCTGAGACCCCGACGGTCGCCGGGTGCCGGCGCTGCCATCCTCAGATCACCGACTCCTGCTGCAGTGCAGCCACATCCTCGTCGCTGAAACCGGCAGCGCGCAGGATCTCGCGTGCATGCTCGCCGGGTGCCGGGGCTGCACGCTCGACGGCGAAGATCCAGCCCGAGAGCTTCAATGGCGGCGCATACTGGCGCACTCCGTCAGCCTCGACGACCATCTCGCGGGCGGTGAAATGCGGATGGCGCAGCGCTTGCTCGACATCGAGCACCGGCGTCACGCAGCAGTCGATGCCGGCAAAGAAATCGCTCCAGCTCGCCTGGTCCCGACTGGCGAAGAGCGCCGCGAGCTCGCTGCGCAGGGCGGCAGCCGCGGCGCCACGCGCCGCGTGCCGCGCTTGCCAGTCGGGTCGCCCGACGGCGTCGCAGAACAGGTCCCAGAACTTTCTTTCAAGCGGCGCCACCGCCATGAAGCGCCCATCAGCGGTGGCATAGACGCCATAACCGGCATCGCCACCACTGAGCTGGTCGCCGCCGCGCTCGGGTACGCAACCGGCGGTCTGCAGGGCAAAGAAGGGAAACAGGTTGTGCGCCAGCACCGCCTCGCTCATCGCCACATCGACCAGGCGACCCTGGCCACTGCGCTGCGCATCGAAGAGCGCCGCCAGGATGCCCATCACGGCCGTCAGCGCGCCGCCGAGAAGGTCGCCCACCTGCAGGTTGGGAATCGCTGGCTGGCCACCGGCGACGCCGATCTGGTCGAGAACGCCGGCGAGGCCGATATAGTTGAGGTCGTGGCCGGCAGCCATCGCCAGCGGCCCGGTCTGTCCGTAACCGGTGATCGCGCAGTACACGAGGCGCGGATTGACCGCCCGCAGGGCAGCGTAGCCGATTCCGAGCTTGTCGCTGACCCCCGGCCGAAAGCTCTCGACGACGACGTCGGCGTCGCGCACGAGGCGCAGGAAGACCTGCCTTCCCTTCGCCTGCTTGAGGTCGAGGCGCAGCCCGCGCTTGTTGCGATTGACGCAGCGGTAGAAAACGCTGACGCCGTCCGGGCCATCGCCGAGAATGCGCGCGTAGTCGCCGGCCGCATGGTCCTCGATCTTGATCACGTCGGCGCCGAGGTCGGCGAGATGCAGGGTCGCGACGGGGCCGGGGAGCAGGCGCGTCAGGTCGAGAACGCGCACGCCGCCGAGCGGCGCACCGCTCACGATCCGGCCTCGCAGGGCTCGAGCCAGCTGGCATCCATGTCGATCACCATTCCCTCGTGCAGCGTCTGGTCGAGAAACTGCCCGCGGAACAGCCAGCCGGCAGGCCTGTGCTGGTGCGACCAGGGCGTTTCCCAGGAATCGACCCGCACCTGCACCCGCAGCACGTCGACCTCGCCGACCGCAGCCGCAGTCAGCACGCAGGGCGTCGCCGCCGCCATGCGCGCATGGTCGGCACGCGTGTAGGCCGCCAGCGGCTTGCCGATCTGCGGGCAGAGCTCAGCCCGGCGCCGCTGCGGCACGAGCGCGGCGATGGTACCGCGCAGCCAGTAGGTCGGCGCCCGCAGCAGCCAGCCATCACCGCCCTCACGCAGAAGCACGCAGTCGCCCGGCTGCGGCAACCGACGCTCGCCGGGTGCCGGCGGTGCGGCGCTGGCGATGAGCGAGGTGAGCAGCAGGAGGACGCAGAGAACCGCACTCGTTGCCTTTTCCGTGCTGCTCCTCCCGTCACGACAGCCAGCGCTTGCGTCGGCGATAATGCTTGACGTCGCGAAAACTCTTCCGCCCACCCGACGACAGGCCGAGGTAGAACTCCTTGACATCCTCGTTGGCCGCCAGATCCCTGGCCGCGCCCTCCATCACGACGCGACCGTTCTCGAGAATATAGCCGAAATCGGCATAACGCAGCGCCATGTTGGTGTTCTGTTCGGCGAGCAGGAAGGTCACGCCCTCCTTCCGGTTGAGATCCCTGACGATGCCGAATACCTCGTCGACGATCTGCGGCGCCAGGCCCATCGACGGTTCGTCGAGCAGGACCATGCGCGGATTCGCCATCAGAGCCCGGCCAATGGCACACATCTGCTGTTCGCCACCCGAGGTATAGGCGGCCTGGCTGGCGCGTCGTGTCTGCAGTCGCGGGAAATACGAATAGACCTTGTCCAGCGTCTGCAGGATGGCCGCCTTGCCATCACGGCGCGCATAGGCGCCGGTGAGCAGGTTCTCCTCGACGGTCAGGTGGGCGAAACAGTGGCGCCCCTCCATCACCTGGATGACACCGCGCCGCACCAGGTCGGCCGGCGTCAGCGCCTCGATCCGTTCGCCGCGCAGGTCGATGGTGCCCTTCGTCACCTCGCCGCGCTCGCCGCGCAGCAGGTTGCTGACGGCGCGCAGCGTCGTCGTCTTGCCGGCGCCGTTGCCGCCCAGGAGGGCAACGATACCGCCCTCCGGAACGCTGAACGAAACCCCCTTGAGGACGAGGATGACGTGGTTGTAGATCACCTCGATGCTGTTGACGCGGAGAAGTGTGTTGTCGGTGCTCATGAGCCTCCTGCGCCGGAAATGCGGCACAGCCCGCCTGCCACGCAGGCGGGCCGGCCAGCGGCCCGCGACCGGGCGGGTTTGCGGACTACTTCTTGCACTCCTCGGGCGTGCGCGGCTTGATCTTCTTCTCGTCGGCGTACTTGCCCGAAGCCAGCATCACCATCGGCCGCAGGTTCTTCTCGTCCGCCTGATACCAGTCCGAGCTGAACTCCCACTTGCTGCCGTTCCAGGTATGCACGCGCACCCACGACGAGCCCATGTGGTCGAGACACGAGGTCTGCACCGGCCGCATGACGCCGGCAAAACCCAGCGCATCGAGCGTCTTCTGGTCGAGGTTGAGGTTCTCCAGACCCCAGCGCACCTGCTCGCCGGTCATCACCTTGCCCTTGCCGTAGCGCTCCTGCGCCTTGCGCACACCTTCGACGCCGAGCATCGCCGAGATCAGGCCGCGCATGTAGAGCACGTTGCCAACCTCGTCCTTCGGCCCGGTACCCTGCCCCTTGGCATAGAGCAGGTCGAGGATCTCCTTGACCACTTTCGAGCCCGGTTCGGCACCATGCTGCAGGGTCATCGCGCTGTAGCCCTTGGCGCCGTCGCCGACATCCTTGACGTCCGGTTCGGCGCCAGCCCACCAGATTCCGAGCATCCGGTCGCGCGGGTAACCGGTCGCCTGCGCCTCCTTGAGCGCCGTCGAATTCATCACGCCCCAGCCCCAGAGCAGCACGTAATCGGGCTTCTGCTGCCGTATCTGCAGCCAGGTGGACTTCTGCTCGACGCCGGGATGCGCCACCGGCAGCAGTTGCACGTCGAAGCCATAGGCCTTGCCGAGCTCCTGCAGGATCGGGATCGGTTCCTTGCCGTAGGGACTGTCGTGATACACCAGCGCGATCTTCTTGCCCTTGAGCTTGCCGACACCCCCCTCCTTCTTCGCGATGTGCTGGATGGCGACGTCGGCGCCGACCCAATAGGTGCCGAGGAGCGGAAAGTTCCAGGTGAAGACGGCACCGTTCTGCGACTCGCTGCGCCCGTAACCGGCGGTGATCAGCGGGATCTTGTCCACCGGCGCTTTCTCGGTCAGGGCGAAGGTGATTCCGGTCGACAGTGGCTGGAAGAGCGTCGCGCCGCCCCCCTTGCCCTTGAGACGCTCGTAGCACTCGACGCCGCGGTCGGTCGCATAGGCGGTCTCGCATTCCTCGAAACTGATCTTGACGCCGTTGATGCCCCCCTTGGCATTCACCAGCTTGAGGTAATCGACATAACCATTGGCCCACTGCTGGCCATTGGTCGCGTAGGCGCCGGTGCGGTAGACCAGGACCGGAAAGAACTGCTCCTTGGCTTGCGCCAGAACCGGCGCAGCAGTCAGTGACGCAGAGAGCGCCAGCGCTGACACAGACGCCATCCGAACGAGTTGCTGCAGTTTCATCAATGTCTCCTCTGGTTGTATTGACCGTGGTACGTCCAGCAAGCTGCGCCAGGGTGGCGCTGCAACGGGCGAGAGCGGATGAGCGCCCTCAATGCGGAAAAGGCCAGAGCCGCAATTTCTCCTTGGCGGTCGACCACATGCGGGCGATGCCGTGCGGCTCCTTGATCAGGAAGAAGATGATCAGCGCGCCGAAAATGATCAATTCGGCGTGTGATACGCCGGCAGTAGAGATGCTGATGCCGAAGACGCTGCCGATCGCCGGCAGGAACTGGTTCAGAGCGATCGGCAGGATGACGATGAAAGCGGCGCCGAAAAAACTGCCCATGATCGACCCGAGGCCACCGATGATCACCATGAACAGCAGCTGGAACGAACGGTCGACGGAGAACGCCGCCGGTTCCCATGATGCCAGGTGGACGAAACCCCAGAGGGCGCCGGCGGTGCCGACGAAAAACGAACTGACGGCAAAGGCCGAAAGCTTGGCAAACAGCGGCCGGATGCCGATCACCTCGGCCGCCACGTCCATGTCGCGGATCGCCATCCACTGCCGGCCAATGGCGCAGCGCGTCATGTTCTTCGCGAGCAGCGCGAAGAGCACCAGGATCACCAGACAGAGCAGGTACTTGTCCACCGGCGAATCGATCTGCCAGGAGAAGACCTGCAGGTTGGCGACGGACACCGACCCGGACGAAGCGTTGTTGGTAAACCACGGAACACGCAGGAAGACCCAGTCGGTGAAGAACTGTGCGGCGAGCGTCGCCACCGCCAGATAGAGCCCGCGGACACGCAGGCTCGGGATGCCGAAAAAGATGCCGACGGCGGCCGCGGTCAAGCCACCGAGGAGAAAGGAGAAGAGCAGCGGCAGACCGTCGATGCGGATGTGGAAGTTGTAGGCGGCATAGGCGCCGACGGCCATGAAGGCGCCGGCACCGAGGGTGATCTGGCCGCAGTAGCCGACCAGGATGTTGACCCCGAGCGCCGCCAGGGAGAGGATCAGGAAGGGTATCAGGATGGCGCGGAAGAGGTATTCATCGACCAGCAGCGGCACGCCGATGAAGGCGAAGGCGAGAATGGCGAGAATCGCCCAGCGGTCCTGCGCGATCGGGAAGATCTGCTGATCGGCCGCGTAGGAAGTCTTGAACTGCCCGTTTTCCCTGTATAGCACGCTCTTGCCTCCCGCTCAGACGCGGTCGATGATCTTCTCGCCGAACAGCCCCTGCGGCCTGAACAGCAGGAAGAGCAGCGCCAGCTGATAAGCGAACCAGATCTCGATGCCACCACCGATCAACGGGCCGAGATAGACTTCCGAGAGCTTCTCGCCGACGCCGATGATGAGGCCGCCGATGATCGCCCCGGGGATCGACGTCAGGCCACCGAGTATCACCACCGGCAGGCCGCGCAGCGCGACCGTCGCCAGCGAGAACTGGACACCGAGCTTCGATCCCCAGATGATGCCGGCAACCAGCGCCACCAGTCCCGCGACGCACCAGACGATGACCCAGATGCGATTGAGCGGAATGCCGACCGACTGCGCCGCCTGGTGGTCGTCGGCGACCGCCCGCAGGGCGCGGCCGGTGGCGGTCTTCTGGAAGAACAGCGAGAGCAGGCCGACCAGCAGGGCCGCGATCAGCGCGGCAACGAAGTCCTCCTTGTTGATCAGCAGCCCCCCCTCGAAGCTCCCCTCGAGGATCATCACCGGCTCCTTCGGCATGCCGACGTCGATCTTGTAGATGTCGCTGCCAAAGACGCTGGTGCCGATTCCCTCGAGGACATAGGCGATCCCCAGCGTCGCCATCAGCAATGTCGCGCCATCCTGGTTGACCAGGTGACGCAACACCAGGCGCTCGATCAGCCAGGCGACGACGAACATCAGCGCACCGCTGAGCACGAAAGCGATGCCGTTCGCCAGCAACCGGCTGTCGATTCCCAGCCACTCCGGAATCCACGCCGAGAGGCGGGCCATCGCCAGCGCCGCAAAGAGCACCATCGCACCCTGCGCGAAGTTGAACACACCCGAGGCCTTGAAGATCAGCACGAACCCCAGCGCCACCAGCGAGTACAGCATGCCGGCCATCAGGCCGCCGATCAAGGTTTCGATGAAGAAGCCCATGCGCTTCTCTCCTCAGTGGCTGGCGCCCAGGTAGGCACTGATCACATCGGGGTTGGCGCGGACGTCGTCGGGAATGCCGTCGCCGATCTTGCGCCCGTAGTCGAGCACCACGACCCGGTCGGAGATGTCCATCACCACGCCCATGTCGTGCTCGATGAGGACGATCGTCGTGCCGAACTGGTCATTGACGTCGAGGATGAAGCGACACATGTCCTGCTTCTCCTCGACGTTCATCCCGGCCATCGGCTCGTCGAGGAGCAGGATGCTCGGCTCCATCGCCAGCGCGCGACCGAGATCGACGCGTTTCTGCAGACCGTAGGGCAGGCGCCCGACCGGTGTCCTGCGGATGTGCTGGATCTCGAGAAAATCGATCACCTCCTCGACCTTCGCCCGGTGCGCCAGTTCCTCGCGCCGTGCCGGCCCCCACCAGAACGCCTGCTGCAGCAGATTGCTGCGGATCTTCAGGTTGCGCCCGGTCATCAGGTTGTCGATGACGCTCATCCCCTTGAACAGCGCGATGTTCTGGAAGGTCCGCGAGATGCCGGCACGCGCCGCCTTGTACGGACTCATGCGCGTGAAGCGCTGACCGCGCAGGATGATCTCACCCTGCTGCGGGCGATAGACGCCGTTGATGACGTTCAGCATCGAACTCTTGCCGGCGCCGTTCGGGCCGATGATGGCGCGGATCTCGTGTTCGCGGACGTCGAAGGAAATGTCGGTGAGCGCCTTGACACCGCCAAAGGCGAGCGAGACGTTGCGCAGGTCGAGGATGGCGTCGCCGAATTCGCGGCTCATCAGGCGGCCCTCCGCTCGATCGGGAAGGTCCTCGGCTCGCGGATCGCGAGGTCGGCGGCGACCTTGCCCTGCCGCCCGTCCTCGAACTTGACCGCGGTCTCGATGTACTGGCTGCTGCGGCCGGAGTAGAGGGCATCGATCAGCGGCGCGTACTTCTCGGCGACGAAGTTGCGGCGAACCTTGCGCGTCCGCGTCAGCTCGTCGTCGTCCGGGTCGAGTTCCTTGTGCAGGATGAGAAAGCGGTGCACCTGCGAATCGGCAAGCGGCCCCTCGCCGAGGAGTTCGGCGTTCACCTTCTCGATGCATTCCTGGATCAGTCCATAGACCTCCGGCTTGGCGGCCAGGTCGGTATAGCCCGAATAGGCAAGGCCGCGCCGCTCGGCCCAGTTGCCGACGGCACCGATGTCGATGTTGATGAAGGCACAGACCATCTCGCGCCGGTCGCCGAAGACCACCGCCTCCTTGATGTGCGGAAAGAACTTGAGCTTGTTCTCGATGTAGTTCGGCGCGTACATCGCGCCGTTGGCCAGCTTGCCGACATCCTTCGCGCGATCGATGATTTTCAGATGACCGTCGGCATCGAACAGGCCCGCGTCGCCGGTCATGAAATAGCCGTCGGCATTGATCGCCTCCGCCGTCGCGTCGGGACGCTTGTAGTACTCCTTGAGCAGCATCGGGCCGCGCACCAGGATCTCGCCGTTGTCGGCGATCTGCACCTCGACGCCCGGCGCCGGCCTGCCGACGCTGTCGAACCTGATCTGTCCGTCGGGCTGCAGGCAGACGTAGGCGCAGGTCTCGGTCTGGCCGTAGAGCTGTTTCAGGTTGATGCCGATCGAGCGATAGAAGCGGAACAGGTCCGGCCCGATCGCGGCGCCGGCGGTGTAGGCGACGCGGATGCGGCTCATGCCGAGAACGTTCTTCAGCGGCCCATAGACGAGCAGGTCGCCGAGCGCGTAGAGGATGCGGTCGAGCGGCGCGACGGGCTTGCGGTCGAGAATCTCGGCGCCACTGCGCCGGGCGACGGCCATGAAGAAATGGAACATCCTCTGCTTGATGCGGCTGGCGTCCTCCATGCGGATCATCACCTGCGTCAGCAGGTTCTCGAACACCCGTGGCGGTGCGAAGTAGTAGGTCGGGCCGATCTCGCGCAGATCGTTCATCACCGTCTCGGCCGACTCAGGGCAGTTGATCGTGAACCCGGCGACCATCGCCTGCGCGAAGGAAAAGAGGTGGTCGCCGACCCACGCCATCGGCAGGTACGACAGGATGTCGTCGTCAGCGCCCAGATGATCGAATGTCGCCCCGCCACGCGCCGCGCTGATGAAAGCCGCATGCGTCAGGCGAACCCCCTTCGGCTTGCCGGTGGTGCCNGAGGTGTAGAGCATGACGCTGACGTCATCGGCGGCGCCGGCAGCGACCTCGCCGTCCAGCAGGTCGGGATGGTTGCGGTCGTGGATCCGCCCCATCGCCATCAGCTCGCGGATGTCGTGGATGTACGGCAGCGTGTAGTGGCGCATGCCGCGCGCATCATCGTAGAAGAGGTGTTCGAGCAGCGGCAGCTGCTCGCGGATCTCGAGCACCTTGTCGACCTGCTCCTGATCCTCGACGAAGATGAAGCGCACCTCGGCGTCGAGCAGGGCGAAGAGCATCTCGCTCGCCACAGCATCCTGGTAGAGCGGCACCGGCACGCCGCCGAGACACTGCACGGCGGTCATCATCATGTACATGCGTGGCCGGTTGTCGCCGACGATCGCCAGATTGTCGCCGCGCCGGAAACCCATCTCGGCGAGACCACTGGCCAGCGCGCGCACCTCCTCCGCGACCTCGGCCCAGGTCCAGCACTGCCAGATACCCCGGTCCTTCTCGCGCATCGCCGGCTTGTCGCCGCGAACCCGCGCATGCTCGACCAGCAGGCGCGGAAAGGTATCCAGCGCCTGCCCGGAAGCCAACTCCGGCATCTCGTCTCCTCCTGAGCTTCGGCCGCCGCTGCACTGGCGGATGGCTCTTATCGTCGGTATATCCCCGCGGATTCTAGTACATTTTCGGCAGCGGTCATTTTGCGGTGCACCATCATCGCCAAGAGCAAGTCACCATCCCGCCAGCGCCCAACGATCGATGCTGACGGCCGACGACCTGGCAGCGGCCATCGACACCACCATCGCCCGCGTGACGCACCGCATCGACACGACGACGACGAGCGGGCATTGGCCGCTCCCCCGCCCGGCAAGGGAGCGCCGACGCGGAACGATGCCGCCGCTCAGGGCAGCGTCACCCCGAGCGTCACCATCGCGCCGGCGGTTCCAAAGACGACGAGTTCGCTGCACAGTCGCCGGTAGCAGTAGCCCACCGCCGGGACGATTGCCGGTGCATAGCCGGAACCGTTGAACGGAATCTTGTCCTGATACTCTCCCTTGTACCCGTGCACGACGCCAGCGGCGACCTTCAGGTAGAGTTCCGGCACCGACTCCGCAGGTCGCCAGAGCAGGCCGGCAAAGACGAACTGCGAGGGCTGATCGTACGAATTGTCGAAATACGCCCCGCCGACCAGCACCTGCCCCTCCAGCCAGCGGTAAGGCAAGCGCCATTCGGCGTAGGCCAGCTTCTGCGAGTTGTTGTGGTCGTCATCGGAATTGAAATGCTTCGTATACACGCTGGTCTGCAGATAGAAGCGGTCGCTCTGCCTCGACTCCGGCACAGCCGGAGCGCCGGTGGCGCCCAGGCCGTCGGCAACCTCCACCGGCGCATCCGCAGACTGCGCCGCCGCCGGCATGGCCAGCAGCCCGCACGCACAGGCAAGCAGAACGCACGACACGGGCGCCCGGCGCCGGCAGGTCGAGCGATCGCCGCACGACAACGGCCGCGGTGTGCCAAGAAAGGTAGATCGGACTGACATGGCCCCTCCGCCGGAAAAGAGGAGGTAACCACTCCTCGGCCGCCGAGTATAGCTCAGTTGGGCACCCGGTCCTCGACGCATCGCGCGCCGCACCGCATCGACGAGGCTCGGCATCGGCGCGCGGCATCGCGGCCGGCGGAGATGCTAAGATTCGCGCCTTCAGGCAGCGCACCTGCCGTCCCGGGAGACCCCACATGAAACTCGAAACCCTCGCCGTCCACGCCGGCTACAGCCCCGAGCCGACGACCAAGGCAGTCGCCGTGCCGATCTACCAGACCACTTCCTACTCCTTCGACAGCACCCAGCACGGCGCCGACCTCTTCGACCTCAAGGTCGCCGGCAACATCTACACGCGCATCATGAACCCGACGCAGGACGTCCTCGAGAAGCGGGTGGCGGCGATGGAAGGCGGCATCGGCGGCCTGGCGCTGGCGTCGGGACAGGCGGCGATCACCTACGCCATCATGACCATCGCCGAGGCCGGCGACAACATCGTTTCCGCGTCGACGCTCTACGGCGGCACCTACAACCTGTTCGCGCATACCCTGCCGCAGTACGGCATCGAGGTCCGCTTTGCCAACCACGCCGATCCGGCGAGTTTCGAGAGGCTGATCAACGGCAGGACCAAGGCGCTGTACTGCGAATCGGTCGGCAACCCGCTCGGCAACATCACCGACTTCGAGCCACTGGCCGAGATCGCGCATCGTCACGGCGTACCGCTGATCGTCGACAACACGGTCCCCTCGCCCTATCTCTGCCGCCCTTTCGAGCACGGCGCCGACATCGTCGTGCACTCACTGACCAAGTACATCGGCGGGCACGGCAACTCGATCGGCGGCATGATCGTCGACAGCGGTCGCTTCCCGTGGGCCGAGCACAAGCTGAAGTTCAGGCGTCTCAATGAGCCCGACGTCTCCTACCACGGCGTCGTCTACACCGAGGCGCTCGGACCGGCGGCCTTCATCGGCCGCGCGCGCGTCGTCCCGCTGCGCAACATGGGCGCCGCCATCTCACCGATGAACAGCTTCCTCATCCTGCAGGGTCTCGAGACGCTGCCGCTGCGCATGGACCGCATCTGCAGCAACGCCGAGAAGGTCGCGGCCTACCTGCGCGCCCATGCCAAGGTGGCGTGGGTCAATTACGCGGGCCTGGCCGATCACCCGGACCATCCGCTGGTCGACAAGTACATGGACGGCAGGGCGTCCGGGATTCTCACCTTCGGTGTCCAGGGCAGCGACTGCAGCGGCTCGGTGGCCGGCGCCCGTTTCCAGGACGCATTGCAGTTGTTCACGCGGCTGGTCAACATCGGCGACGCCAAATCGCTCGCCTGCCACCCGGCATCGACGACGCACCGCCAGCTCGGCGCAGCCGAACTGGCCAAGGCGGGGGTGTCGGAAGAAATGATCCGGCTGTCGATCGGCATCGAACACATCGACGACCTCGTCGCCGATCTCGAGCAGGCGCTGGCCGCGGTCTGATCGCCAGTGCGGGCAGCGCGCGGGCTGCCCGCCGCGGCCACCCGCCGCGCCCCGCCGTCGGCGCAGGGAAGTGTTTTTGTTATAGCATAGACATACCGCTGATCGTCCCGTCCGCCCGCGAATGTCCGCCAGCCTGCAGCGCCTGCCGCTCGTCGACCTGCGTGCCGACGATGCCGAAATCGAGCACTACGCCGCGCTGCTCGACAGCCTCAGCGTCGCACTCATCGCCTTTGCCGCAGACCGCACGCCACACCAGCACAACGCCTGCGCCGAAGAACTGCTCGGCGACGGCACGCCCGAGTGGATCGACGAAAACGGGCGGCCGTTGCGCGACGCGGAGCGTCCCGAGTTGCAGGTGCACGCGACACTGCGGCCGGTTCATCAACGGGCGGTCGGTATCCGGACGCAGGCGACGGCCGCGGTCATCTGGTGCCGCGCGAGCGCCTTTCCGGTCTTCGCCGCCGACGGCAGCCTGCGCCGCATCCTGCTGCTGCTCGCCGAAGGACCGCAACACGGCCGCATCGCCGGCGACCGGCACCACCTGCCGGCACACGACCCGCACAGCGAAGTCTTCACCCAGCGCCACATCGACATCCTGCTCGACGAAGAAAGCCGCCGCGCACAACGCTACGGCACCCCCTTCGCCGTTGCGCTGATCGCCATCGACGACTTCGCGACCCGCTGCCAGGCCGAGGGCGAGGAGCGCGTACTGGCGCGCGCCGCGCACCTGCTCTGCCGCAGCCTTCGTGAATTCGACATGATCGGTCGCCATGGCGCCGACAGATTCCTGATCATCCTGCCCAACGTGCGGGTCAACGAAGCCATGGTCGGTCTCGAGCGCCTGCGCGAAACGATCGAAGCGGGCAGCACGCAGGGTGGCAACGCCGGCATGACGATCAGCGGCGGCGTCAGCGAGTACAGCGGTGAAGACCAGCCCGCCCTGATCAAGCGCCTCGAGTCCCTGCTGGCGAGCGCACGCGACTCCGGCTGCAACCGTCTCTGCGTCGATCTCGATCTGTTCTAGGCCACTCGCAACCGCGCTTCAACGCAACTCCTCGACCTGCAGCCACACGCTGCGCCGCTCGCTCGCCTGGCCAACCGCACCGTGCAGGTTGCCATGCCGCGCGAAATCCGCCTGCTGGTTGCTGCCCCCGAGTTCGATCCACTCACCGAGCCGGCCGGAGACGGTGGTCGTCAGGCGTTGCGTGTCGCTGATGCCGTCGCCACGCGATCGCAGCAGGTCGGCCTGCGGACTGATCTCGAGCGTCACGCGCTCGCCGACCACCCGCGGCTGCGCGTAGAAGCCCTGCCCGAGATCGCGATAGACGACGGCCTCGCTGAGAACGGCACCGTGCCGCCCGAAGACGAGCTGCCGCAAGGGCACCGGCAGCGACTGACCGACGTGGATCAACGCCCGTCCACCGTCGATCACCTGCACCACCTGCGTACTGCCGCTGCTGCCCGAGCCGCGCCAGTCGCCGGCCTCGCCGACGAGGACCGAATCTCCCCGGCGGACTTCGAAGCGCGTGCCACCGTTGTTGCCGGCCGCTGGCTGCACGATCCGTCCGTGGCGGTCGAACACCACCTGCCCGGAGATTCCGCCGCCCTGCTCCCGGCTCACTGCCTGGCGATCCTGGCTGACGCGAATGAGCAGACGCCGCGCCGGCGTGTCGATCGCCGCCAGCGCCTGCCTGATCTGTTCGCGGTTGGCGCGCGACGCGCGCAGGAACAGTTGATCGCCCATCCCGGAGAGCGTGCCACCGGCTTCGAGCAGTGGCTGCAACGCGGGCAGCACCTGATCGAGGGGACGATGACGCAGGCTGATGATCTCCAATTCCTGCTGCGCGCCCGCCAGCGCCGGCAGCAGCACGAGCAGCCACAGCAGCCGCCGCCAGAGCTTGCAAAAACCGCGCCGCTGGCTCACGACAGGTGTGGCAGGCCGAGGTAATCGCGCGAGCGCATCTCGGTCAGCCGGCTGGCGGTGCGGAAGAACTCGCTCGCCTGTGTCCCCTCGGTGTACAGCGAATCCGGACCACAATCGGCGGTCGCGATCAGCTTCACCTTGTGGTCATAGAAGATGTCGACCAGCCAGGTAAACCGGCGCGCCTCGGAAGACATGCTCGCCGACATCCTCGGGATCGCTGACAGCAGCACCGTGTGATAGCCGCGGGCGAGCTCGAGGTAGTCGTTCTGCGAACGCGGCCCACCGCACAAGGACTTGAAATCGAACCAGATGACGCCATTGCCGCGCCGCAAGGTCGGGATCTCGCGCCCGAGCACCTCGACGCTGCCGCCCTGCGCGCCGGCGTCGCCGGCGATGGCGCTGAAGTACTCCGCCATTTTCAGCTCGGCGGCGGCATCCACCGGGTGGTGGAAGATCTCCACCTGCTCGAGCGTGCGCAAGCGATAGTCGATGCCGGCGTCGATCACCAGGACGTCGAGCCGCGACTTGATCAGCGCGATCGTCGGCAGGAAGTTCTCGCGCTGCAGTCCGTTCGGATAGAGGCCGTCCGGCGGGTAGTTCGAAGTCATGACGAAGACGACGCCGTGCGCGAACAGCGCTTCCAGCAGACGGCCGAGGATCATCGCGTCGGCGATGTCGGAAACGTGGAATTCATCGAAGCAGAGCAGCCGCAGCTCGGTCGCGATGCGTTCGGCCACCTTCAGCAAAGGATCGCTCTCGCCCTTGAGCTCGTTCAGCTGGCGATGCACGCCATGCATGAAGGCATGGAAGTGGATGCGCCGCTTGCGCCGGTAGGGAACGGCATCGAAGAAGCAATCCATCAGGAAGCTCTTGCCGCGACCGACACCACCCCAGAAGTAGACACCCGTCGGCAGCGGCGGCGGCGAGAAGAACCGCCGCAGGGTGCTGCGGCGCCCGACCTTGAACGACAGCAGTTCGTAATAGAGCCGCTGCAGACGTTCGGCCGCGGCCCGTTGCGCCGAATCGGCCTGAAAACCGCGCGCCGCGAGCAGTCGCTCGTAGGCTTCGATCATTCCCCGCTCGGGGACCTTGAGAACTCTGTGAGGCATCGGCGTCCTTCCGCTCTTCGCAGGCAAACCCGCGCGCTGCCGCGGCGGGCCGGGCGACCGCGGCAGCCGCGCCGGGCGCGAGCATCACCGCATCGCTGCCGCGATTCTAAACCATCGCCGCCGGTGCAATGGAGTCGGCCGGCGGGAGCACCTGCGGCAGCGGTAGCAGCCGCATGCCGGCAGCGAGCAACGCGCTGCGGACGGCAGTCGCCACCGCCACCGCCTGCGCCCCATCGCCATGGACGCAGATGCTGTGCACCTCGCTCGGCATGCACCGACCACCGATGCTGACGATGCCGCCGGCGTCGAGCATGCGCAGCACGTGCGCGACGCAATCGGCGGCTGCATGCAGTTGCGCGCCCGCCTGACTGCGCGGCAGCAGGTTGCCGGAATCGTCATAGGTCCGGTCGGCGAAAATCTCGCTCGCCACCCGCAGACCCGCTGCTGCCCCGGCCAGCGCCAGCTGCGACAGCGCGGGCGCGAGGAGGATCAGCCGCGGATCGAAGCAGCGGATCGCCGCGACGACCGAAGCAGCAATCGCCGCTTCCTCGCATGCCATGTTGCTCAGCGCGCCGTGCGGCTTGACGTGCGTCAGGCGAGCACCTTCCGCCTGCGCCATGCCGGCCAGGGCACCGATCTGGTAGATCAGCAGCGCCTCGAGTTCGTCGGCCGGCAGGCGCATCACGCGCCGCCCGAAGCCCTGCAGGTCGGGGTACGACGGGTGCGCGCCAATGCTGATGCCCACCGCCAGCGCCTGCCGCAGCGTCCGCCGCATCACCAGCGGATCGCCGGCGTGAAAGCCGCAGGCAATGCTGGCGGTAGCGATGATCGGCAGCAGTTCGGCGTCGCTGCCCATCCGCCAGGCACCGAAGCTTTCGCCGAGGTCGGCGTTGAGGTTGATCGCCTGCGCCATCATGGCTCTCCTGGCAAGTGGTCGGCCGACATCGGCGAGCCGTCTGCTGTGGCATCGACGGCGCCGCTGATCAGGTTGGCAGTGTAGAGCGCCTGCGGATCGTGTTCGCCAGGTTCGACCAGCGGCCCGATGCCGGCGAGCAGCGCCTGCAGTTCCGCCTGCCGCGCGTGCGCCGCCTCCTCGGCCGCCGCCACCGACACGGCGGCGAAGCGGACCGTCCGTCCCGGCGCCATGACCGCCAGCCGCGGCAGGTCGGCGCTGATGACGGTGGCGATCTTCGGGTAGCCGCCGGCGGTCTGGCCATCCGCGAGCAGGACGATCGGCTGCCCGCTGCCCGGCACCTGGATCGCTCCCGGCACCGTCGCATCGGAAACGATCTCCGCACCCTTCTCCGGACGGTGTCCGAGCAGCGGACCATCGAGACGGATGCCCATGCGATCGGCGGCTGGCGAGATGCGGTAAGCCTCGCCGACCAGGGTCGGCATCGCCAGTACATCGAAGTGGTCGTCCTGTGGCCCCGCGACGACCCGGATCGCCGCCTCGTCGACCACCGGCAGACGCCACAACATCCGCTCACCGCCGCCGCCTGCCGCCACCGACAGCCGCACACCCGGCGCCAGCAGGCGACCGTCGACGCCGCCGAGGCCGGCTCGAGCGTAGGTCGATGCGCTGCCAAAATGCCGCAGCACCGCCAGACCGACCAGCGCCAGGTAGCCGACGCGGCCTGCAGCGATGCTGCCACAGTGCAGCGTCTCGCCCGGTGCGAGGCAGACACTGCGCCACGAGGCGATGGGGCGACGACCGCCGGGGTACCGCAGTTCAGCCGTGAAATGGCCGGCGAGAGCCAGCTGCAGCGGCCGTTGCAGCGCTCGCACCGCCAGCCCGCCGGCGAAGAACTCGATCGCCGGCGCATCCTCCGGGTTGCCGAGCAGCGCGTTGGCCAAGCGCAGCCAGCCCGGCTCGAGCGCCCCCGAGCGCGGCACCCCGATCCGCCGCCAGCCAAAGCGCCCGCGATCCTGTATCGATGCCATCGCCCCCGCGCTGAGCACCTCGAGCACGGCGCGCGGGTTCATTCCGCGGCGGCCGCCAGGAAGGCCAGCGGCGGCTGCGTCGCTCGGCGCAGCGCTGGCGCCGCCGCCTGCAGCGCGGCGAACTCGCCGGCATCGATGGCGCGCAGCCGCACCCGGTCGCCTGCCTGCAGCAACGCCGGCTGCGTCCACGACGGTGAGAACAATGGCAGCGGGCAGGCGCCGATCAGCTGCCAGCCGCCCGGACTTTCCCAGGGATAGATCGCGGTCAGCCTGCCGGCGGTCGCCACGCTGCCGGCGGGGACCAGCGTCCGCGGCTCGCTGCGACGCGCGCACGCCAGCGCCGGCGGCAGATCGCCCATGAAGGCGAAGCCCGGCAGGAAGCCCAGCATGTACACCTCGTAGCAGCCGCCGGCATGCAAGCGGACCACCTCGGCGGCGCTGAGGCCGCAGGCCGCCGCCAGCCCGTCGAGATCCGGCCCGCACTCGCTGAGCTGGTCGCCGTAGCAGACCGGCAGCTGCCAGACCCGCCGCCGCTGCCCGACGACGAGCGGCGCAGCCTGCCGCAGCGCGGCGTCGATCGCCGCTTCGACTCGCGTCCGCGTGCTGCGCAAGGGATCGTAGATCACCGTCAGCGAACGGAAGGTCGGCACCGTCTCGACGACCCCGGGCAATTGCCCGCTGGCAAGCGCCTGCAGCAGCGCCTGATCGGCTGCCGCGACCTCGGCCAGCAGGCGGCGATCGATGGCATCACCGAACTCGATCGTCAGCGCCGCATCGCCAAGGGAAAGGATACGGTAGCTCAAGCCGGCCCGCGCCCGCCATGCCGGCCGTTGCCCCGCCTCCCGCACGGCGCCCGGCGACGCCACACGTCAGGGGCGAACGGCCTCGGCCCAGCAGTTGGGTGTTTCATAGAGGCGCAGGCGTTCGAGCCGCAAGTGGTTGCCGTAGGTGTCGCGGTACACCGGATCGAGAATCGCGAACGCCGTGCGGACCAGGTTCTCGGCGGTCGGCACGCAATTGAGAACCACCGTCCGGTGCTCTGGCAGTGAAGCCAGAAAATCGACCACCGGCCGGTCGCCGCGGTAGACCAGGAAGGCATGATCCCAGGCATCGACGAGATGCTGCATGGCCAGCGCCTTCACCTGCGAGAAGTCCATCACCATGCCATTGGCCGGGTCGCCCGCCTGGCTGATGATGTCGCCGGCAAGGGTGATCTCGAGCGCGTAGCGATGGCCGTGCAGGTGGCGGCACTGGCTCCTGTGGTCGGGAATGCGGTGGCCCGCGTCGAACTCGAGGCGACGGGTGATGAGCATCGGCTGCGCCCGGAAGACGGAGGCGCGATTATAGCACCGCCAGCCCGCCGGCCCGGCGGCGAGCAGATGCCTGGTGCACGCCGGCCGGGAACTGCCGATGGGTGTCGAGCAAGCTTACACCAGCCCGTCGGAATCTCTGGCAGACGCACGCATCCTGCTGATTCATCGTGCTTCCTCGTCTGCCGTGCGGGTCGGCACGGACCTTGCTTGAGTTGCCTGCAGTCGCCCGCAAGGAAACTCCGAGAGATGCCACCGATCGATCCCTTTGCTGCCCGCATGCTCGCCCAGATCGCGCTGATCGAACGCTACCGCGTCGATGTCCTGCGCCGCGAAGGGCGTCGGCTCGACGCCGACGGCGCGGCGCTCGAATGGATCAGCCGCCACGCCGAGCAGTTCCCTTCGCCCGAGCAGTTCGACTGCGAGTCGCCGTCGGCCACCGCTCGCGGCTGCCTGCGCCCCACCCGCAGGCGCCTGCAGCCACGGCTGAGGCCACTCAGTCCCGCAGCCGGGTGATCTTGTTGCCCTGCAGCCCGACGCCGGCCATCAGCCCCTTCTGGCCGAAGACGAAGGCGTAGATGTCCTCCTTGGCGTTCATCGTCGTCAGCGACTTGCCCATTCCCTGGTCGACCATCACCACCGACGGGCCGACGCCGACCTCGAAACCGTCGGTCTCGGTCAACGCTGCCAGCGACCTCTCGTTCATGAAGAACATCGCATAGCCGTACTCCTGGGCGCCGGCCTGCAGTCCGAAGGAGGCACCGGCCGTGTTGTAGTGGCCGACGACGGCATCGCCGCGGAACAGCACGCCTTCACCGTACTGGCCGCCGACGACGAAACCGGCCTTGGTGATCTTCGGAAAGACGAGCACGGCCACCGCATCACGCGCCAGCGCCTTCGCCGCCGGCACTCGCGCCGTCAGTTTCTGGTAGGCCTGCCGCGCGTCCCGCTCGAGCGCGCTCCGGTCGGCGGCAACGGCGGAAAAGGAAACGGCAAGGCCGGCGATCAGGGCGACGAGGAAGACTTGTGCAGCGCGGCCAAGCCGCTGGAAGACGTTCGGGTTCATGTTGGGACCTCAAGAGAAGGGTGGTTGCGGCATCCGTACCGACCGTCGCCGGCACGACGTGATGATACTCCTGCAACCGCACGGGGCAGCGACCGCCGGCAACGGTAGCGAGCCACCGGCAGCGCCGCTCCTGCGCTCAGTTGCCGAACAGGCCCTTCAGAGACTTCATGATCGTCGCTCCGCCCGGCACCACCGAATCGGCGGCCGCGTCTCCCGCCGCCTCCCGCGCCATGTCGCCCATGCCGAGCAGCGCCGAGTCGAAGCTGTTGACGCGCACGCGGGCGGTCCAGATCGGCGGCTTCCTCTCGCCGGCCTTCTGCGGCGGATGGGCGAAGCTGCGCATCGGACCGAACGCCTCGCCCATCAGCATCGCGCCCTGCGTCCGGGCAAAGATTCCCGCCGGAATCGTGCACGTGTTCTGGCTCGCCGGCAGCATCGGCGGCTGGTTCCTCGACGCCATCCAGATGATCACCTCGCGCTCGTTGGCGGCGCCGACGGCGTTCAGGTTGTANNNCCGGCGCGCAGGCCCATCGGATCGAGGAAATCCATCTGCTGGTCGAGCGCATAGCGAATCTCCTGCGGCATGAAGCTCGCCCGCACCACATGCTCGCCGACCGCCGACGCATCGGCGGGCACCTTGCCACCTGACGGATCACCCTGCGGCCACCACAGCGTGCGCGGCGGCAGGCTCTCACCGCCGTCGGCGCCGCCCTTGCCCTGCCGGCTGTGGCGCGCCATCGCCGCGACCTCCGGCGACACCCGGCCGTCGATCGATCGCAGGTCGATGACTTCCGGCTGCCCGGCTGGCACGCTGGCGCTGCAACCCCAGTAGAGGAGCAGTTTGCCGCCCTGATCATCGGCCGCGCCGCCCTCGCCCTTGCCGCGCCGCTCGCCACGCAGCGGCAGCACCGGCCCGATGCGCATCGCCTCGGGGACGATGTGCTCGGCGCCTGCGCCGCCGGTGAGATCGACCGGGCTCGTCAGGCGCAGGTCCATCATCCGGCTGACGCTGCTGCCCCGCCCGCTCATCATGCCGAGCATGCCGCCCATCCCGCCGCCACCGGCAAATCCGGAATGCGTGCTCAGCGTCATCTCGTAACTCACCGGCGCCGCCAGGGCCCCCGGCATGATGCCGGCACTCGCCAGCGCTGCCGCCAGCGGCAGAAGTCCGCTCGTCTTCGTTCTCATCAGGGTCTCCTGTTTCGCGGTTGTCGGAAGCCGACTGTATAGCACGCCGGCGGCGACGACGAAAGGGCTCGCCTGGGGCTCGGCCGGCGCCCGCGTCAGGCCGACAGGGAAGCGCCGGCCTGCGCCACCGCTTCCTGCAGCAGGCCGACATCGGCAGGCGTCGTCCGCCAGTTGTCGAACGCAGCGCGAATGGCGGCGCGGCCCTGCCAGACGGTGCCAGTGACGAAGGCACGGCCATCGGCCTGGATCGCACGCACCGCCGCCCGGTTCAGTTCGTCGTGCGCCGCGCCGTCGAGCCCGCGGCGGACGAACCGGAAACAGACGATGTTCAGCGGCGCCGGATTCATCAGCTCGATCCCCGGCGTCGCCTCGACCCAGCGCGCGAACGCGCCGGCATTGTCGACGCAGCGCTCGACCAGCGCGCGATAGCCGGCGCGACCGTAAGCCTTCAGTGCACACCACGCGGCAAGGCCGCGAAAGCGACGCGACATCTCGGGGACATGGGTGAAGGGATCCCAGCCCGCGCCACCGGCGACGTAGGCACCCGCAACCGCGAAAGCCTCACGCAGCAGGGCGCCGTCACGGACGAAGGCGAAGCCGCAGTCGTACGGCACGTTCAGCCATTTGTGGCCGTCCGCCGCCACCGAGTCGGCGCGCTCTATGCCGCGGACGAGGTGCGCCAGCCGCGGCGAAACGGCCGCAAACAGCCCGAAGGCTGCGTCCACATGCAGCCAGGCGCCGCCCGGATGCCCGTCGCGCAGGTCGGCCAGCGCCGCAAGGTCGTC
This sequence comes from Candidatus Accumulibacter adjunctus, assembly GCA_000585015.1. Classification (GTDB taxonomy): domain Bacteria; phylum Pseudomonadota; class Gammaproteobacteria; order Burkholderiales; family Rhodocyclaceae; genus Accumulibacter; species Accumulibacter adjunctus. The sequence continues at coordinate 110,843 of JFAX01000013.1, forward strand.
GAAGTGGCCGCTGTTGACCTCGCCGGCATTGCCGATGAGGATCACCGGACCATCGATGTCGCGCAGCAGAGCGGCCAGCGCGTCGAGGTCCACCTCGCCGTTGTGGGCATCCACCCGGCGCAACTGGTTGCGACCGAAGCCCAGCGTACCAAGGCACTTCACGGCGCTGAGATGGATCTCGCTGCTGCCGGCGACGATGATCGGCGGCCGGCCGGCGAGGCCATCGGCGGCCGCATCGAAACCGAGCTGCCGACCCGCCCACTGCCGCGCCGTGGCAAGCCCGACCAGATTGGCCATCGTCGCGCCGCTGGTCAGCGCCCCTTGCCAGGCCCCCGGCAGAGCGAAGAGCTCCTGCAGCCAGCGCAGAACGACGAGTTCGGTCTGCGCCGCCGCCGGGCTGCCCGCCCACAGACCGGCGTTCTGGTCGATCGCCGAAGCCAGCCAGTCGCCGGCGAGCGCCGCCGGCGTCGCGCCACCATTGACGAAACCGAAGAAGCGTGGCCCTGGCGAAGCGGTGATGCCGCGCTCGGCGCGAGCGAACCACTCGCCGACCACGCCGGCGGGGTCGCTGCCGTGCTCGGGCAACGCCTCGTCGAGGGCCAGCGCCATCTCCTGTGGCGTCGGCACCAGGCTCACCGCGCGCTGCGGCAGCGAAGCCAGAAAGGCCGTCGCCAGCGCGTACGCCGCGTGCAGCGCCTCGTCACCGCCGCCGGCGGGGGCATCCATGCCTGCACCCTTGATCATCCTGATCCTTCTGACGTTCGTTCGGCAAGAGCGGCCCACGCTGCCGCCGTGGCGCAGTATCGCCGCGCCGGCGCACCGCGGTCAATGTCCGCGCGCACGCCGGCACTCGGCCGGCGGCGGCCGGTGTCGCGGCCGCCGCCTCACGTTCGAGGCCGAGGCACTCGTACTCGGCGATCAGTTGCGCACCGACGAGCAGCAAGGTGGCGGCGATCTCCATGCTGAACATCGCCACCACCGCCGTCGCCAGCGGCCCGTAGACGACACTCGCCTTCGACAGAGTGGTGAAGAACCAGACCAGGATGCGGCGGATCACCTCCCAGACCAGCGTCGCCGCGATGCCGCCGAACAGCGCATGGCGCAGGCGTACCCGCCCGACCGGCATGATCAGGTAGATCGCCGTCAGGATGCAGACTTCGGCGCCGAGGCTGACGAGGTGGACCAGACTGCCAGCCAGGCCGCGCAGCGACCACTCCCGGCCGAAGACGTTCAGGTTCGCGGCGGCGACCGTCTCGAGAGCGAGCGAGACGAGGGTGACGCCGAGCAGGGCGACGGCCAGCATCAGGACGAAGCAGTACGGCAACAGCGCCGAGGTCAGGAAGTGACGTTGCCCGCCGGCGTTGCGATGGGCGAAGATCACCGCCATCGCCTTCTCGAGAACCGAAAAGGCCAGCGAACTGAAGAACAGCATCGTCAGCAGCAGGACCGCGCCGACCGCCGCCCGCTGTTCCATGAACGTCGAGATCTCCGCGAGGAAGGTGTGCGACTGGCTGGGCACCAGCCATTCGAGGTAGCGACCGATCGTCGCCAGCAGTTCCGCCTCTTCGACCAGATGCGACAGCGCGATCACCGACAGGATGAGCAGCGGCACGACCGACAGCAACGCATAGTAGGCAATCGCCGCCGCCAGCAGCAGCCCCTGATTGCGGCTGAAGCTGCGCAACGCGCGCAACACGAAGCCCGCCGGGTGCCGCAGCACCTGCCGCGTCGACGCGCTGAGTACCGGCATGCTGACAGAAGGGAACACGACCGCTGACGGTTCTCCTGGTCAATGGTCTCGACTGCCGGGTCAGCCCTTTCGCTCCATGGCAAGAAGCCTTGCAGCGAGGCCGAGAAAGACAACACCCATCAGTCGTTCAAGCAGCAACTGGCGGCGAGGACTCGACAAGAGCCATTGGCCAAGGCTACCACTGGCTATTGACAAAGCCGCCTGAAAGAGCAAGCCAAGCAAAGCCAAGAGAGCACCAAGGCCGACAATTTGTTGGAAGATCGGCCCGAAGGATGGGGCAGCGAATTGCGGAAGAAACACACCAGAAAACAAGATGGCCTTCGGGTTCAGCAGATTCGTCATGAACCCGCGGCGGAAATTTTCGACCGGAGAGCGAGCAGTGACTTGACTGCCTGCGACGAAAGGTTTCGAGCGGAAGGATTTGTAAGCGAGAAAGATCAGGTAAGCGGCGCCCCCAAAGCGGATGACATCAAAAGCAATGGGCGACGTGGCTACGATTGCCGCAACCCCGGCAGCAGCAAGAACTGAATGAGCAAACATGGCCAATGAAATACCGGCAGAAGCCCAAAGCGCAGGCCTCCGACCCTCTGAAACTCCAGTTGCGACGATGAATGCCACATCAGGCCCGGGGGTGACGAGCAGAACCAAGGACGCTGCAAGGAAAACAGGCAGAACAGAGACGTCAAAGGGCATGGTAGCCTCCTTGCCAGAGAAAGGGCCAACGTGGAAGTCACCGGCGCTGTGCAGCTTTGTCGCGCGGTGCCCGTGCTGAAGCGCGTCGACGGCGGTACTCATGGGGATTGTAAGCGTCCCGCGCCGCCGGTCAAGCCACGGGGAATGCCCAGACGGCGTGGCCAGAGGCAGACGAGCGGCTCCGTACCGTTCGCGAGCCGGTGAACGGAACGACACGGGCGAACCGGCAGACAGAAAGCTGCGCCAGAATGAAGCTCTCGGCAAGCAGACGACGAAGCACTTCCTGGCAGCCAGAACCGCGCCATCGCCCATAGGGAGCGCCTTTCCCATAGGGAGCGCCTTGCCCAGCAGCAGCCGTGTTCATGGCGGCCCGCGAACGGAGGCACTCTGCGGCATGGCCTGACGCAGGGCCGGAATCTCCGCCGTCGGCACGAAGCGTCCGTCGTGGCAGTGGGGACGGCGCGCCCACTCCACACGGCCGACGCGCTGCAGGGAATCCTCCACCGTCGCCGTGATCACCGGATCGGGCGTTGGCCGATCAGCGCGTGCAGCGCATGCGGCAGGGTGCACACCAGATCGAAGTACGGCACCGGCAACAGCTCCTGGCTCCGTTTCGCCAGCCAGTCCTCCTTGGCCCGGGTCTGGCACTGCGGGAGGCGGCGGTTGCGGCAAGAGTGATGCACCTGGCGCGTCACACCACAGCAGTCGCAGGTCCCGAGCAGGCCGCCAGGAACGGCGGTCCGAAAGATGGCGATCGCCCGCCAGACCTCGGCCCTGACCGGTGACAGACGCTGCTTGGCGAGCTACGCCGGCCCGTGCCGGCGGAAGACCTCGGCCAGGGTCACTGGCGAGAACTCAACCGAGCGGGACGAGCAGATCGAGGGGCGAGGTGTTGCCGGTCCGCTTCGAGGGCGCCAGATGCAGGTCGCGCGAGGTCGTCGACAGGTGACCGTGGCCATCGCCATCCACCAGTGCGAACAGCGTCGGTTCGTAGAGCGCCAGCGCGCGAACATGACTGCGATGCCGCAGTGCTGCAATCAAGGCGACTGCCGCCCCGTACGAGTGGCCAATGATGGAGAACGGGCTGCCAGCCGCTGCGAGGACGGGAGCGATCAGGTCGACCTCGTCTTGCAAGCGGATCTCGCTGCCGGCTCCCCATTCAGGGCTCTTTCCTGAGCCGTATGAGTCCGGTGCCGGCGAAGCCGGCCGCAGATGTCCGCGAACGCCTGCCGACGGCGCTGGCGCCGAAGATCAGGTCGTCCGCTGCCATGTTTTCGCAGGTCATGCCTCTGATCCTCGGGCAGTGAGCACCAGGGCGCGCCGCCGAAGCGGCGCGCGCATCGGTCTCAGCGGGCACCCTGCTGCAGGCGCGCGGCCGCCAGCTCGCCGATCTGCCGGCCCATGTCCAGTCCCACCTCGGTCGAGTTGCGGTAATGGACGCCGTCGTAGATGCGGGCATCAGCCACTTCCCGCATCAGCTCGTCGGCGCTGCCCCAGCGTCGCGTGGCCCCCTTGCCGGTGGGGCTGGAGGTGGCCAGGACCGCGCCGGCGCCGAGCTCCGCCTTGAGCGCCGTTCCGACCGTGGCGGCGAGAATGCAGTGCGCGCAGGGATACTCGGGATGTGCCGGCGTGTCGATCAGCGGCGTCCAGGACGGATCGCGTTCGGTGCCGTCGTGGCCATCCACATCGCCGTTGCGCACCGCGGTGATCGGGCGCCAGAAGTTGTAGTGGTACTTGGCGTCCATGACGCTGATCAGCGCATCGTCCATGGCCTGCGAGACCACCGCGTACAGACGCGCATTGGCGGTCACGTCGCGACCTGGCACGTCGGCCACCGAGCGCAGCAGGCCGTGGTAGATCGCCGGCAGGGAGAACTCCCAGAAGCGCGCGATCTCCGTCTGCTCGGCGCTGCGCCGCGCGCTGTTCCTGCCGCCCAAGGCCTTGACTTCGTTGAAGTCGCGCGCCCACAGGTCGCTGCTGGTGGCCGGCGGCGGAGCGGGCCGGAAGCGCGCCGGACTGTCGATCAGCCAGGGTTTGCGCACCGCCCACTGGGGCACCGCGGGCAGCACGGTAGGCACGTAGACGCCGGCCGCGGTTTGCGGGCGATACGATTCCTGCGCAGTGGCGCCGTCGGCGGCGCGCGCGGCGAGCACGGCGGCGGCCGTGCGTTCGCCGATGGCGATGCCGGCTTCGCGCGCGGCGACATCAGGGATGGCGGCCAGCGCCGCCTGGTAGGCGGACTGGATCGAGTTCTGCTGCGCCGGCAGTGCGCGCGACAGCACCACGCGGTTGGCTGCGGCCACTGCGGCGTCGACCGCGGGTAGCGGCTCGCCGGCCTTCGCTCCGGTCGCGGAAACGCGGACGGCCTCGCCCACTGCGTCCTGCACGGCGGTCTGCACGATGGCCATCAGGCGTACCGCCGGCGGCGTGCCCATCCTGGCCTCGATGATGATGTCGTTGGCGCGGGTGTTCCAGTCGGTGACCACGTCGGCGCCGGCCGAAGTCGCGGCGGCGGTGATCAGGGCACCGGCAAGGGCGGCGCGGTTGCAGCGGGAGAAAGTGCGATTGAACATGATGGATTCCTTTCCAGAATGATGGGGGTGGTCGACGCCCGGGTCAGCACCTGGCGTAGCGCAAGAGAAGGCTCCCGTCCGCCTTGGGCGCGAGGGCGGCGGGCAGCCCCGACGGCGGCGCGCCGGCGCAGGCGCCCAGTGCCAGCGTCAGGGCGGCAAGGACGGTTCGCGTGCTCATGTCGGTCTCCTGTTTCCGCTCGGGGCTGCCATCAGGCAGCGGTGATGACGACTTCCAGGTACTCGCTGGGCACCACCAGCGAATCCGGGCCTGCCACGTTCAGCTCCTCGAGCAGGCCGAGGATGTCGCGCTCCAGCGCCTGGCGCGCGGCCGGCTCCAGCGCCGCGAAGGCCTTGTGGGTGGGGCCGTAGTAGTCGCGGAACACCTGCAGCCAGTGGGCGGCGGAGCGGTAGCGGAAGTTGAAGAAGCGCCGCTCGCAGCGGATGCCGGCCGCATCGGTGCCGAACAGTTCGACGATGCGCGGTTCGGAGCCCCACAGGGCCGGCGACTTGATCCCGGCGGGCGGCGGCAGGTGGCCGCCAACGATCTTGAACAGCCGGCCGATGAAGCTCGTCGGTGTCCAGTTCGCCAGACCGATGCGCCCACCCGGTCGCAGCACGCGCAGCATCTCGTGCGCGGCTCGTTCCTGGTCGGGGGCGAACATCACGCCGAATACCGACAGCACGACGTCGAAACTGCCGGCGTCATAGGGCAGGTTCTCGGCGTCGGCGGTCTCGAAGCACACGCGCGCGCCCTCGGCCTGCGCGCGCTGGCGGGCCCGTTCCAGCAGCGCCGGCACGTAGTCGATGGCGGTCACTTCGGCGTGGCGGCGCGCGGCGGCCAGCGTGGCGTTGCCGTTGCCGGCGGCGACGTCGAGCACGCGCTCTCCGGCGCGCAGGTCTACCGCTTCGCCGAGCGTCTCGCCGACGATCTGCAGCGTGGTGCCGATGATGGAATAGTCGCCGCTGGCCCAGGTGGCCTGCTGGCGCTGCTTGATGGCGGTGAAGTCCGGCGCCGGGGCGCGGGTGTTTAGTGCGAGGGTCATGGTTGTCTCCTGTCGAAGTTGGCGGTGCCGCCGCGCCCGCGCCGCCCGAGCAATTGACGCCGGTGCAACGATGGCGCGACGTGGGTGCTATTGTTCACCTCGGGTCGCGTCGGCGCTTTCCCGTTTGTCCGCGGAATTTGCCCGTGGCTCCGCCATTGCCGGGGCGCTTGACCGATGCTCCGGCGCGATTGATCCGCACTCCGCCGGGGAGGATCCATGAAGCGCGATCCACTGTCCGACGTTCTCACCAGCGTGCGCCTGCGCGGCGCGATCTTCTACTACGTGAGTTGCGACCAGGAGTGGGTGGCCGAGACGCCACCCTCGCCGGAACTGGCCGAAGCGCTCAGCCCCGGCGCCGAGCACGTGATCGCCTATCACATGATCCTGCGCGGCGGCGGCTGGGCTGCCATGGACGGCATGGCGCCACTGCGCTTTCACGACGGCGACATCGTCATGTTTCCGCGCGGCGACGCGCACGTGCTCTCCAGCGCGCCGGGCATGCGGGCCGCCGGCGGCGATCAGACTTGGCGCGCGACCACCCGCGACAATCCGAAGCCGATCCTGGTGGCCTTCCACGACGGCGTCTGCGAGCTGGACGCCGAGGTGCCCGCCGACACGGCGAGCGTGGTCCTGGTGTGCGGCTTCATCAGCTGCGACCTGCGGCCCTTCAATCCGCTGATCGGCGCGCTGCCCCACCTGCTGCATCTGCCGTCGAGTGGCGTCGGCGCCTGGGTGGCGCCCATGCTCGGCCAGGCGGTTGCCGAGTCGCGCCACCGCCGCGCCGGCAGCGCGGCGGTGCTCGAACGGGTGAGCGAGATGGTGTTCGTGGATGCCGCGCGCCGTCACCTGGAGTCGCTGCCCGAAGAGGGCGGCAGCGGCTGGCTGGCCGCGCTGCGCGATCGCTACGTGGGCCGTGCCATCGCCCGCCTGCACGAGCGGCCGGCCGAGCCGTGGACGGTGGACGAGCTCGGCCGCGAGGTCGGCCTGTCGCGCTCCGCCCTGCACGAGCGCTTCGTCGAACTGGTGGGCATGCCGCCCATGCAATACCTCGGCAACTGGCGCATGCAACTGGGCGCCAACCTGCTGCGCGAGGGCGACGCCACGGTGGCAAGCATCGCACAGGAGACCGGCTACGACTCCGAGGCAGCGTTCTCACGCGCCTTCAAGCGCCTGACCGGCAAGCCGCCGGCAGCGTGGCGAAGGGAGCAACGGGCGGCGTAGGAGGGGGGCGCCAGCAGGATGGTCGGCAGCAAGCCCGCGGACCTCCCGACCCGCGTTCGCATCGCGCTGGCGCAACGCCTGCTGCGCAAGGGCCGGACCGTGGTGCTGCTGGCGGACGACGCCGGCTGCGGCGGCCAGCCGGCGTTCTCGCGCGCGTTCAACCGCGAAACGCGCATGGGTCCTTCGACATCGGTGCGCAGCCTGTCGGCCGACGCTTCCGTCGCCGTGCCGCCAGAGCCGTGCACCGACTCACGGCGCGTGACGGGCAGCGCCGCGAAAAGCCATTCAAGGGAATGCGAGCCGCGACGCGGGCCGCGGCCTTACTGCAATGCCTCGTCGGCGCGCAGGCTTGCGACGGCCAGATCGACGAAGCTCCGCACCTTGGCCGATCCGTGACGACCCTCGCGATGAATCACATGGACCGGCAACCAGGTGTCCTCGAAGTCCGTCAGTACCGTGCTGAGGCGCCCTGCCGCCAGATCGTTCGCCACCTGATAGGAGATCAGCCGCGTCAGGCCGAAACCGTTCCTGGCGGCCTCCAGCGCAGCGTCATTGGTATTCACCCGAATCCGCGCGTCGATTCGGACGCCGGTCTTCTCCTTGCCCTTGACGAAGGTCCACTCCGGACCGGCGGACACCGAGGTCGCGGCTATGATCCGATGCCGCGCGAGATCGGCCGGAGTCCTGGGGCTGCCGTGCTGCTTCAGGTAGGCTGGCGACGCGCAGACGACACGACGCACCTGGCCGACGCGAATCGCCCGCAGCGAGGAATCGGGCAATGTCCCGATACGGACACCGACATCGAGCCCTTCCTCCACGAAGCTGACCACGCGATCGACAAACAGCGCCGACACCGTGGTCTCCTTGTACGTCGTCTGGTAGGCGGTGATCACCGGCATCACATGACTCCTGCCGAACAGCACCGGCGCGGTGACCGCAAGATGTCCGCGCGGCGTGGCATTGATGCCGGCCGCCGCTTCGTCGGCTTCGTCCGCCTCGAGCAGGATGCGCCGCGCATCCTCGAGATAGCGGGCGCCGGCATCGGTGACCCGTACCAGGCGGGTGGTGCGCGTGAGAAGACGCACCGCCAACCTCTCCTCGAGCAGGGCGATGGCCCGGGTCACTGCCGGAGGCGACATGTGCAACCGCCGCGCGGCCGCGGCGAACCCTTCTTCCTCGGCCACGGCGACAAAGACGCTCATGAGATGAAAGCGATCCATGGTTCATTCCGTTTGATGAAATGATGAATTGTATTTCATGGCTATTCTTCTTCGTTTCGGAATTTGGCAGAGTGGCGACCGTCGACAGCACGACGACATCGCCAACCCAAGACAGGAGATACATCATGGCACGCATCAACATCGTTACCGCCGAAGCGGCAACTCCGGAACAGAAGGCCCTCTACGACGCCATCCAGGCCCAACTGGGCCTGGTGCCCAACTTCCTCAAGGTGTTCGCCAACTCCCCGGCCGCGCTGAAAGCCTTCCTGGGGCTGCACGGCATCGCCGCCGACGGTTCCCTCGACCCGAAGACACGCGAACGCATCGCCCTGGCACTGGCCGAACAGAACGGTTGCGAGTATTGCCTGTCGGCGCACACGGCAATCGGCCGCAAGGCGGGTCTGGACGGCCGCGAGATGGAGGCCAACCGCGCCGGCACCAGCCAGGACGAAAAGGCGGCGGTGGCCGTCAGGTTTGCCCGTTCTCTGGTCGCTCACATGGGTGAAGTCACCACCGCCGAACTGTTGGACATGCGCCACGCCGGCTACAGCGAATCCGACATCGTCGAGGTCATCACCCACGTCGGCATGAACATCCTGACCAACCTCTTGGGCAAGGCCGGGCGTGTCGACATCGACTTCCCGCGGGTCGGACTGAAGCTCGCCGCCTGATCGTCAAAGCTTGCACGGAGCAAGGCCACGGCCTTGCTCCGCTTTCCGGAGATAGCCATGGCCAGAGCGTTCGCCCGCATCGCCTTCACCCCCAAGGTCCGCGCCGCACAAACCCGGATGGGTAGCCGCGACGCCTACCGGCAGCTGGAAACCGGTGCAGACGAGGTCGTCGCCCTTGGTCCGTTGGAGATCGAATTCATCGCCGAGCGCGACAGCCTCTATCAAGGCACCGTCGGCGAGTCCGGCTGGCCTTACGTGCAGCACCGCGGCGGTCCGCCGGGCTTTCTCAAGGCGCTCGACGAACGCACCATCGGCTATGCCGACTTCAGCGGCAATCGCCAGTACCTGTCCGTCGGAAACCTGAGCGCCGACGACCGGGTCAGCCTGTTCCTCATGGATTACGCCCGCCAGCGCCGGCTCAAGATCTGGGGCCGCGCCCGGCTGGTCGACGAATCCCTGGAACCGGAGCTGATCGCCCGGCTGGAATCTCCAGGCTACCGGGTCCGTGTCGAACGTGGGGTGCTCATCCGCATCGAAGCCTACGATTGGAACTGTCCGAAGTACATCACCCCGCGCTATACCCAGGCGCAGGTGGATGAACTGCTGCGCGCGCACGGCCGGCAAAGGCCAGCGACTTCAGTCACCCCACCGATCGGCAGCGGCGCCCTGAAGCTTGTCGTCACAGGCATGCGCGAATTGACGGCGCGCGTCCGGGCCTACGAATTGCGGGCGCCGGACGGGAGCGACTTGCCGCCCGTCACGGCGGGCGCGCATCTCGTGGTACCGGTTGAACTGCCGGATGGCATCCTGGTCACGCGACAGTATTCGCTGACCACGCACCCACGCCGGCGCGACCTGTACGAGATCGCCGTATTGCGCGAGGAAACCGGCCGTGGCGGGTCGGCCGCGATCCATGCCACGTGGCGGCTCGGTACCCGACTGGCGCTCGAGCATCCGGTCAACCAGTTCCCCCTCCACGACGACGACCGCCCGGCCGTGCTGATCGCCGGCGGTATCGGCATCACGCCGATTCAGGCGATGGCCCGGGAACTCAGGGCCCGCGGCAACGCTTTCGCAGTGCACTACAGCGGCCGGACGGCCGCCGACATGGCCTATCGCGACGGCTTGGCCAGCGAATTTCCAGAACAGCTGCACCTGTACTTCACGCGCGTCCCGGGGGGCAGCCGCATCGATCTCCACTCGCTGATGCGCTCCACTGCCGCCGATGCTCTGTTCTACGTCTGCGGGCCAGGGCAATTGATCGAGGCCGCCAAAGCGGCGGCACGCGGACTGGCGATCCCCGCCGCGCGCTTGCAGTTCGAGAGTTTCGATTGAAGCCGACGCCGCCCGAAAACAGCCTCGCCGTCGGCACCGCGTCATGTCCCATCCATCCCCATCGAGCTGATCCATGGAAATCAAGCCCCCCATCCCCCCTTTCACCGAAGACTCGGCAAAACAGAAAGTCCGCATGGCCGAGGATGCCTGGAACACGCGCGACCCCGATCGCGTGGTGTTGGTCTACACGCAGGACACCCTCTGGCGCAACCGTGCGGAGTTTCCTGCCGGTCGCGAGGAAGTGCGACAGTTCCTGGAGCGGAAATGGGCCCGCGAGCTTGACTACCGGCTGATGAAGGAATTGTGGGCCTGTGCCGGCAATCGGATCGCGGTGCGCTTTGCCTACGAATGGCACGATGACTCCGGCCAGTGGTACCGCTCCTACGGCAACGAAAACTGGGAGTTCAACGAATACGGCTTCATGCGCCGCCGATTCGCCAGCATCAACGATCTGCCCATCAAGGCCGCCGAGCGGAAGTTCTTCTGGCCCCTGGGGCGCCGCCCGGACGATCATCCGGGCCTCAGCGACCTCGACCTGTAATGCCGAGCGCGCGCTGACCCGTACTCGGCGAAGCAGCGCTCGAGCTCGAATGCGGGAATCCTCACTGGCGAGGCTCCCAATACCGGATTACGCCTGAATTCACCGGCGTGCGCGGCTCTTCGCGCAGGTCCGGCGAACCGACCAGTCAGCCGTTGGCATTGTTTTCGAGCAATTGCAGCAAGCCGTGTACATCGCCAAGCACCCACAGGTCAGCAACCTTCTCGCCATCGAACGAAAAGAGCGCAGCACCCGGCCACTCGACCGGTTTGCCTGTTGGTTGGTAGCCGAAGAACTCGCCCCGATGGATGCCGGAAAAACGCATGCGGGCGAAAGCCTTTGAATCCTCGATGACAAGATCAACGATGTCGCAGCGATAACCGGCAAGAACCGAGTGCACAAAATCGACGTATGACGCAAATTCCTCGTGGCCGACCTTTGCTTGACCGAGTGAACCACGAAAAGTGAAATGGTCGCCAAGCAAGGCTGAAATCCTCGACTTGTCGTGGCGGTTCCAGATGTCCGCGTAAAAGCTGTCTACCACGGCGCGAATATGTGATGAGTCCATTGAGATGGCTGAGGAAGAGGTGGCCGGCGCTGCGCGGTTTGCTCGTGCAGCGTCCAGTGAGCGAAGGGAGCAGGATCGAACGCCGGGCTAGACGCGTCGTTCATGTTCTTCCAACGCGAGCAGAAGGCTGGTGCGATGAACGCGTGCGACCTCTTGCCAGTGCACACCAGTGAGCGCACCTTCAAGCGCCCACAAGAGATTGAGACTGACATTCGTGCCGCTGCGCTTGGCCATCACATAGGCTGCAACCGCGCCCAGCTTGCGCAGCTGCGCAACGGAAGTCACGCCAGCGCCCGCCATGACTCTTTGCGACTTTGGACCGAGGTTTGGCAAGCCGGCGATGCTGTTCTGCTTGGGCATGTCGGTCTCGTGGAAAGCTGCTGACTTGTGAACTCAGGCAGCCGCCCGTCAGGGACGTCGTGCCTGAAGCGAATTGTTGGCCATTGCCGAGTTGAACTGACGAAGGCTCTAGAAACCATAACCCGGTTGCTTGAGGAACTCAAGCTCTTCTGCTGTGGAAGCCCGGCCCAAGATAGCATTGCGGTGTGGATACCGCCCAAACCGATCAATGGTGTATTTGTGGCGCAGCTCGAACTCGTAATTCCCCGGCGGTGCGTACTCCTTGAACAAGGCCTCGGCCCGCACATGGACCACCCGCGACTCGCTGTGCATGAACGGCATGAGCAAGAAGTTGCGCTCGTCGCTGCCAAGAACCGTAAGCGCCCCTGCGGCAACGGCCTCCTGCGACAGAACCAGCGCCATTGGGTCCTGGGCAAAGGCTTGCGGCGTACCTCGATGAATATTCCGCGAAAACTGGTCCAGCACGATGATCTCGGCCAAGCGTCCATTTGGCCCGAGACGCCACTCATGAAGCTCTCCTGCCGCAGCCCGCTGCAATAGACCCAGATAGCGAGCCCTGATCAGGTCATCGAATACCGGATCAGCGATCCACCATTGCTTCGGTTGAATTTCCTTGAACCAGAACGTCAGAACCTCTTGGAACATTCCCGACTCCTTCGCTCTCGCTACCTTAGGGGCCAACGTGCAACTGGCGGAACGTTCCACTCGATGCGTTTGTTGGACGAAGCCGCTACGCGGAGGAAACTGCGGCGCGGTAGCCGTGCTGAAGTCAAGATGTGACCNCGCCCCTCAGCCGAGGGATATTGATGACGAAAGCGAGG
>JFAX01000014.1:0-2658 GCA_000585015.1 Candidatus Accumulibacter adjunctus
CGGCGCGCTGCGCGCCGCAACGCTCGCTGCCCTGGCGGGTGGCGGGCTAGGTGGCGCGGCGGATGCCGTACTCGAAGCCGAAGCCCGGCATGGTTCGGCGCGCGGCGATCTCGGCAGCGGCGAGCTGGCGCAGGCGCTCGCCGACAAGTTGCGCCGACTGGAGACTGCCGGTGCCCGCACCGCCGCTGACGAACACGCGGTCGCGTCGGCGGTGCAGGCGCTGATCACGCGCATCGGCAATCAATCGAACCTGATCCTCGATCCCGACCTCGACAGTTACTACACGATGTCGCTGGTCGTCCTGCGCTTCCCGGAACTCTTCGACCTGATCGGCCGCATTCGCGACCAGGCGCAGACTGCCGCCGCCGCGGCGCCTGGCCGGCGGGTGCATGAGCAGAGCGCCTACCTCATCCTCGAAGGCCGTCTCGACGCCGTCGTCAGCGGCATCGAGAGTGATTACGCCGAAGCCATGGCGGCCGGCACGGCGGAGCTCGCCGCAGCGCTGCAGCCAACCCGGCAGAGACTGCTGGCAGCGGTGGACGCGTTTCGCGCCAACGCGCGGCAGCTGGCCATCGACCAGGACGGCGGCCGGCACGGCGCCGATCATGATGGCCTGGCGCTCGCCGCCTGGCGGCAGCTCGACGCCGCGTGGGAATCGGCCGGTAGCGCGCTCGGCGGCTTGCTGCAGCAACGGATCGACGGACTGTTCCAGCGCATGTGGCTGCACCTCGGCACCGCTGCCGCCCTGCTGCTGCTGTTGCTCAGCGTCGTCTATTTCGTCGCGCGCCAGATTGCGCTGCCGCTTCGCCGCCTCGCCGACGTTGCCGATGGCGTGCGCCGTTCAGGCGACTACACGCTGCGTGCGGACTGGCATTCGGCTGACGAGATCGGCCGCCTGATCAACGCCTTCAATGGCATGCTCGACCAGCTCGATCGCAGCCGCCGTCTCGAACAGGAACTCGCCGCACAGGCGAGGGCCGCCGAGGCGCAGCGCCAACTGCTCGATGCCGTGCCGATCCCGCTGCTGGTGACGGCCACGCCGCAGCACGAGGTGCTGCACACCAACGCGCAGGCGAACGCCTGGCTTGACGGCCGCCGCAGCGACCCCTGGGCGAGCGGGCTGCTCGCCGAGGCGCGCGTGCGCTTCTTCCAGATGCTGGCCGACAGTGGCGCGGTGGACGAGTTCGAAGTCCTCTGGCACGGGGCGACGAGGCGGGAATGGGCGCTGATCTCGGCGCGACGCCTGCGCTACCAGGACCGCGATGCCGTGCTGACCGCCTTCACGCCGATCGGCCGCATCAAGCAGATGGAGGCGCGTCTGGAACTGTGGGCGAGGGTGTTCGAGGCGTCTTCCGAGAGCATCCTGATCACCGACGCCACGCGCACGATCCTGGCCGCCAACCCGGCCTTCAGCCGCAGCACGGGCTATGAGTGCCGCGAGGTGGTCGACGACACGCCCGAATTCCTGCGCTCCGACCGGCACCCGGATGGCTTCTACGAGGAAGTCTGGCGGGCGGCCAGCGCCCGTGGCCACTGGCAGGGAGAAATGTGGATCCGGCGCCGGACCGGCGAAGCCCTGCCGGTCTGGGCGGCGCTGAATGCAGTCCGTGACGAGTCCGGTCGGATCACCCATCACATTGCCACCTGGTTCGACATCAGCGCGCGCAAGGCCGACGAGCAGCGCATCAGCCATCTGGCGCAGCATGACGTCCTGACCGATCTGCCCAACCGGGCGCTGTGCGTCGAGCGCTTGCGCGTTGCGCTGCAGCAGGCAGACCGGAACAAGCGGCGGGTGGCGGTGCTGTTCATCGACCTCGACCGCTTCAAGAACATCAACGATTCACTTGGCCACCATATCGGCGACGCTGTCCTGCGCTCGGTGTCCAGCCAGCTGCAGCGTGGCGTCCGCAGCGGCGACACGGTGAGTCGCATGGGCGGTGACGAATTCGTCGTCGTCCTCAACGGCGTCACCGACATCGAGGAGATCCGGCAGATCGTCGAGTGTCGGCTGATCCGCCTGATCCGCCAGCCACACAACGTCGGCGGCGCCGAGCTGCATGTCTCGTGCAGCATCGGCATCGCCGTCTACCCCGAGGATGGCGTCGAGATCGAGACCCTGATGCGCAACGCCGACGCGGCGATGTACCAGGCGAAGCAGCAGGGCCGCAACAACGCGCAGTTCTTCACCCTCGAGATGGACCGGCGCGCGCGCGAGCGCATGCAGATCGAGAACGACCTGCGCGTCGCCATCGAGCGCCAGCAATTGCGCGTCTACTACCAGCCACGAGTCGAATGCCGCAGCGGCCGCTTGCTCGGCGCCGAAGCGCTGGTTCGCTGGCGGCACCCGGAACACGGACTGATCACGCCGGCGCGCTTCATTCCAGTGGCCGAGGATAGCGGACTGATCATCCCGATCGGCGCCTGGGTGCTCGCCGAGGCGTGTCGGCAGCAGGCGCTCTGGCGCGCGACCGGCGAAGATCTGGCGATCTCGGTCAACCTCTCGGCTGCCCAGTTGCATGACCCCGATCTGCTGGCGACGCTGCAACGGGCGATCGCCGAGCATGGCGTCAACCCGGCGATGATCGAACTCGAACTGACCGAGTCGCTACTGATGGAAGATGTCACGCTGACCATCGACCTGCTGCAGGCGATCAAGGC
>JFAX01000014.1:2663-9609 GCA_000585015.1 Candidatus Accumulibacter adjunctus
GCTACTCGAGCCTGAACTACCTGCACCGCTTCCCGATCGACAAGCTGAAGATCGATCAGTCCTTCGTCAGGAACATGCTCGACGATCCCAACGACCTGGCGATCACCAAGGCGGTGATCGGCCTCGGCCACACCCTGGGCCTGAGCGTGGTCGCCGAAGGCGTCGAACAGAGCGAGGAAATGCAGGTCCTCGCCGCCGCCGGCTGCGACGAACTGCAGGGCTATCTGTTCGGCAAGCCGATGCCCGCCGACGACTTCGCCCTCTGGCGGCAGTCGCTCGGCGGCGGCAACGCGGGCTGATCCCGCGTCGGCCGGCCAGCCCGCGCCGATTCGTTGTATTCTCGGGCGCTGCCCGCTTTTCCCCCGCGGGTTCCGCCGAGTCATGGAGGAGACATGCTGCAACGCGCCGGGACACTCGAAGGCCTCTACCAGCTGCTGTCAGGACTGGTTCGCCAGCGAGGAGGAGGTGCTGGTCAGCAGGACGGGGGCGATCGCCGCTTCCGCGTACAGCCGCTGGTGGTGGAAGTGCTCGTTCGCCAGAACCGGATTTCCCGCCAGGACACTGGTCGGGTGTACGGTGGAACCCAATAGATCCCCGTCTCCGGGCAGCATCGCCGACGTCCGCCGCCGCCTCGTGCTGTGGTGCGAGCGGAGCGAGTCGGGTCTGGCGCGCGTCGAATTCAGCAGCGAAGGCGCGCGACGGCAGGTTGTCGCAGGCTTGCGCCAGGAGCTGGCGGTGCGCGGCATTCTGCTGCAGGAAATTACCCTGCAGGCGGTCGCCGACGCATCGGCACTGGCGACTGATCTGCTAGCGAGCCTGCGGGCGCTCGCCCCGGGGGTCGTCTCGGTCGACGGGTTCGCCAGCGCCCTGCCGCGCGCCGGCGGGCAACGCCGGGAAGCGCTCTACGGCTTCAATTTCCGGCGCGAACCGCTCGCCGGCCAGCGGCAGCGCCAGATCTGGTGGCTGCCGCCGCGGCTCGCCGAGGACTTCATTCGCGTCATCCCGGATCTCGACTCATGGTTTCTCGTCAGGCTGCAGCTCAGCGAGATCGCCGAAGCACAAGCCGCCGACCGGGTTGGCGCGAGCGAACACGAGCGTTTCGCTGCCTTGCCCAAGACGAAGCGCGTCTGCCTCTTCCTCTCGACAGTCAGCGCCGAGTTTCGCAGCCATCGCGACACGCTGCGTCACGACCTCGAGCGCCACAACGTCGTCGTGCAGGTGCAGGAAGACTTCATCCCAACCGGCCGCGAGACGCTCGACAAGCTGGACACCTACATCGCCGGCTGCGACGCCGTCATCCACCTCGTCGGCGACATGACCGGCGCGCTCGCGCAGCCGCCGTCGCTGGCGCTGATCCGGCAACGCTACCCGGACCTCGGCAGCCGCCTGCCACCGCTCGCGCCCTTCCTGGAAGACGGCGCGCCGGCGCTCTCCTACACGCAGTGGGAGGCGTGGCTGGCGCTCTACCACCGGAAGACGCTGCTGATCGCCGTGCCGGAGGACGCTGCGCCGCGTGACGCGGGCTACCGCCGCGACGAAGCGCAGCGCGCCGCGCAACAGGCCCACCTGGCGCGGCTGGCGGAAGTCGAGCGCCATCCCGAAATCCGCTTCGCCAACGCCGACCGTCTTGCCGTCGAGATCCTCCGTTCGCCGCTGCATGAAGTCCTCGCGCGCGCCGGCGTCCGGATGCGGCCGGGCAATCTGCCGTTCGGGAGCTTGGGCGCGCTCTTCAAGGGCCGCGACGCAGCGATCGCCGAGCTCGCCGATCGTCTCGGTCGTATCCCGGCCACGGCCACCGCTGCCGTCACACGCGTCATCAACGGCATCGGCGGCGTCGGCAAGACGCGCCTGGCGCTCGAGTATGCGTGGCGGCACGCCGACGCCTACAGCGCGCTGCTCTTCGTCGGCGCCGAGTCGCCGGCGGCGCTGCAGCGCAACCTCGCCGCGCTGTGCAGCGCCAGCATCCTCGATCTCCCCGAGCGGCACGACACCGACGAAGGCCGCCACTACGACGCCGTGCTGCACTGGCTGCGTGGCCACCCCGGCTGGCTGCTGCTCGTCGACAGCGTCGATTCCGAAGATGCCGCGGCGGCGGCCGAGGAGCTGCTGCCGCGACTCGCCGGTGGCCACGTCGTTGTCGGCAGTCGCCTCGCCAACTGGAGCGGCAACCTGGCGCTGCGGCCGCTCGAAGTGCTCGCGCCCGCCGACGCCGCCGATTTTCTGCGCGCACGCAGCGACGGCCGGCGGCGCACCCGCGCCGACGACGCCGCGCTGGCGCGGCAGCTCGCCGACGAACTCGGCTACCTCGCCCTGGCGCTCGAGCAGGCCGGTGCCTACATCGCGCAGCGCCGGCTGAGCTTCGCACAGTACCTGGTCGAATGGCAGGGCCAGCGCGAGAAGGTGCTCGCCTGGTACGACGCGCGCCTGATGCAGTACCCGACGAGCGTCGCGATCACCTGGCAGACCACCTTCGACCGACTCGGCGAGCCGGCGCGGCGGCTGTTGCAGCGCCTCGCCTGGCTGGCGCCGGAGCCGATTCCCGAGTCGCTGCTGGCCGTGGCGGCGCCGGGGGAGGGCGGCGATGCGGGTGAGGTCGCTGGCACACCGGCTAAGGCCTTCCCCGCGCTGGTCGAACTCGATTCGTATTCGCTGGTCCGGCGCGCCAGCGACGCGCCGAGCTTCACGATCCACCGGTTGGTGCAGGAGGTGATGCGCGGCGGGCGCAACGATGCGGAGCCGGCTGCGACCACAGCGCTGCGCGTCGCGCTGGCGTGGGTCGATGCCGCTTTCGTCGGCGATCCGGACGATATCCGCAACTGGCCGCTGCTCGAGCCGCTGGCGCCGCACGCGCGCGCCGTCGCAGCGTACGCCGACGCCGCTGGAATCGCCGATCCGACAGGTCGCCTGCTGAATGATATTGGCGTGTTGCTGCTGGTGAAGGCACGCTACGCCGAAGCCGAACCGCTGCTGCGCCGCGCGTTGGCGATCGCCGAGGCTCGCTTCGGCGACGTGAAGCCCGAGGTCGCCGTGCACCTGGGCAGCCTGGCCCATTTGCTGCAGGTCACCAACCGCCTGGCCGAAGCCGAGCCGCTGATGCGCCGCGCGCTGGCGATCGCCGTGGTCAGCCTCGGCGACACGCACCCCCGCGTAGCGGTGCACCTCAGCAACTTGGCAGCGCTACTGCAAGGGACCAACCGCCTGGCCGAAGCCGAGCCGCTGATGCGCCGCGCGCTGGCGATCGACGAGGCGAGTTTCGGTGATGCACACCCCATGGTCGCGATCCGCCTCAACAACCTTGCCGTACTGCTGCATGACACCAACCGCTGGGCGGATGCCGAGCCGCTGATGCGCCGCGCTCTGGCAATCGACCGGGCGAGTTTCGGCAACGCGCACCCCACGGTCGCGGTGGACCTCAGCAACTTGGCCACGCTGCTGCATGCGACCAACCGCCTGGCCGAAGCCGAGCCGCTGCTGCGCCGCGCGCTGGCCATCGACGAGGCGAGTTTTGGCGACACGCACCCGAATGTTGCAAACGACCTCAACAACCTGGCTGTGCTGCTGCAGGCGACCAACCGCTTGGCCGAAGCCGAGCCATTACTGCGCCGCGCGCTGGCCATCGACGAACCGAGTTTCGGCGAAGCACACCCCAATGTTGCGCGCGACCTCAACAACTTGGCCGGACTGCTGCAGGCCACCGAGCGACTGACCGAAGCCGAGCCGCTGCTGCGCCGCGCGCGGCGAATCGTCGTCGCCAACCTCGGCAGCGAACACCCAGATTCAAAGCGTGCGCGAGAGAACACCATTACGCTGCTGCAGGCGATGGGCAAGAGCGACGACGAGATCACCGACTGCCTGGCGTCCGACCTTGGCGCCAAGGCTGAAGGCGACCCGTGACGCCGCCGGTCACCTCCACAGAGGCCCTCGCCAGCGCTGACCCCATGCCTTGCCACTCACCCGCCAGTCACCATTTCCCGCGGAGCGATCAATGAACAAAACACTCGAAATCAAGTCCCCCTGGACGATGGTCCCGGCGGAATACATCGACCTCTGCATGGCCGAGATCAGGAATGCCTTGCCACCCGATCACCCGCTGCAGGAGCATGCGATCTACCCTGGCATCAAGTGGGCGCGACGGCCGATCTTCATCGTCGATGACGACACCACCGGCGAGTGGATCCGCATGGACTTCGAGCAGAAGAAGCGCTGGCGGAAGACGAAATACAAGGTGCCGGCGATGGAGGTGTTCAAGAGCTGCGGCGAAGTCGCGGCGATGATCGAGCGCGACCATCTCGCCGAACTGGCCGCCTGGCGCGCCGCTGCCGCTGACGCTGACGAATGAGCCGCCGCCGCGGCGCTGCCTCACCTCCGGCCGGAACGCTCTTGATGACCCTTTCGCAAGCGTGCGATACTGCCGGCGTCGCGTTCCCGACCCACCCGTGGAGAGCCCTGCCAGGAGCCAGGACCTGGTATCCGTTTCGCTGAGCAACGAAGATCTCGCCGTCCTCGACGCGGCGCTGAGCACCGTCGAGGAGAAGCTCGCCGGCCTGCTCGAGCTGTCGGTCGAGCAGCGGCGCAATTTGAACGAGATGGGCGACAAGTCCTAAGCCTTCTGCCGTCAGGCGCTGATCCTGCTCACCGAGAATCGTCAGATTCTGCCACCGGGACTCGATCTCGCCGAGGCCGAGCAGGACCTGCGCAGCCTCGACCAGTTGCGTCCGCGCTTCGCCCGCCTGCGGCGCCTGGTCGCCAACGCCGAAGATACCGAAATGGCGCTCGGCAGCGACATCCTCAACTTCGCGCTCGACGGCTACGCCGTCGCCAAGGTGATCGGCAAGGGCGCCGCGCTCGAAACGATGAAGGAAGCGATGTCGGCGCGCTACACCCGTCGCCGCGGCGAGCCGCCGAAGCCCTGAGCCGCCGCTTTCGCTGCCCGTCAGCTTGCTGGCAGCGTTGCCGGCAAGCCCTGGCAGCCGGCGCATGAGCGCCGGAATCTCGCCTGCGCGCTCGACGGCTCAATGGGAGATTCGCGTCAGCGACTCGCGAATCTCCCTTCTCCCGCGGGCGGGAGAAGGGTCGGGGATGAGCATACAGGGGAAACGGTCATGACCTTCATCGTCCGCGATGTCTCGACAGGCATGACCGTTGGGTGCGAGCAGGAAAGACGACCCTGCGAAGTTCGTCAGCCGTGCCCGGCGGATGCCTTGATCTATTCGGCCGACGGCCAGCGTTGCGCGGCATGCAGCACGCGAAAAATCGTGATCGTTTCCCCGTGAACGCGGTACACCATGACGTAGTTCGGATGCACGACCGCCTCGCGCGTGCCTGGAACGCGACCGCGCCGATAGAGGTAAGGGTTCGCCTCGATGCGGCTGGCGTGGGACTCGAAGTTCTCATCTAGCGCAAGCGCTGCCGAGGGTTTGTCGCGGGCGATGAAATCCATGATGCACTCGCGATCCGCTATCGCCAGCGGATGCCAGAGCAGTTTCATCGCCTGGGCTCGATCTCCTGGCGCAGGGCGGCGCGACGGGCGGCGAAGTAGGCGCGCGCGGTCGCGGCGCGAATCCCCGGCCGTGGATCGTCCATCGCCTGCTGTACCTGCGCCTTGAACCAGGCATCGTAGGCTTCTGCCTGGCCGTCGGCGGCAGCGATGGTCGTCGCGCTGACGCCATAGCGCTGGCTGAGGAATTCGATGAAATCCAGCGCCTCCTGGGCGGCAGCCTCCGGAAGTTGCAGACTGCGTTGATAGATCGTTTCGGCCAGCGTCATCTCTTTTCCTCCCGCTACACCCTTTGGCGACGGACGAATGGTAATACGGGACGGCATGCGACGAATCAACTTTGCTGACCCAACGCTCAGGACCATTCCTCAGCCCTCGCGTCGACGACCGGCGCAAGCTCCTGTCCCGAAGCCTTCGCCGAGGACTTCTCCTGCCAGCGACCACGCGCGCAACTGGCCGAGCCGGACGGCAACGACCGCGACGCGGCGGTCGAACTCGACGAGGCGCCGATCGCCGATCTGCTGGGGCGTGGTCGGCAACCGGCGCGCCGGATTGACGGCACGCAGCGCAACGACACGGAACTCTGGCAACATACCACCTCTCGCGATCTGGCGAGAAGCCAGGACCGAAAGAACCAGACGAAGATGACTGCCGACCACCTGACGGGCCTTGAAGCGTTCGAGGCCGGACTCTGGAAGATCGCCGACGACCTGCGAGCCAACTCCGGGCTCGCCTCGAACGAGTACTTCATGCCCATCATGGGCCTGCTGTTCCTGCGGCAGGCGACGAACCGCTACTACGCGGCGCTCGCCGCCATCGAGGCCGACCAGAAAGCCGGCAAGATGCCGGACCGCGAGCCGGTCGCTGGCGACTTCACCCGGCGCCGCGCGCTGCTGCTGCCCAGGGCGGCCCGCTTCGACGAGATTCTCAGGACGCCCAAGAACGAAAGCATCGGCGCCGCCTTGACCAGGGCGATGGAAACGGTCGAGCACGGCTTCCAGCCGCTCGCCGGGCAGCTCCCCAAGGACTACGAGCGCTTCGAGGACGCGCTTCTCGAACGGATGATGCGCACCTTCGACAGCGAAGCCCTGCGCCAGGCGTCGGGCGACGTCTTCGGTCGCATCTACGAATACTTCCTCGCCGAGTTCGCCAAGCAAGGCGCGCACGACAACGGCGAGTTCTTCCCCCGCCGTCGATCGTCCAGACCATCGTCAACGTCATCGAGCCCAACCACGGCATCATCCTCGACCCGGCCTGCGGCTCGGGCGGGATGTTCGTCCAGTCCAGCCACTTCATCGAGGACGCTGGGCAGGACACGATGAAGCGCGTGACCTTTTACGGCCACGAAAAGAACGAGACGACCGCCAGGCTGGCGCAGATCAACCTCGCCGTCCATGGCCTCGAGGGCAAGATCCGGGCCGGCAACGAAGCCATCACCTATTACAAGGA
>JFAX01000014.1:9830-50925 GCA_000585015.1 Candidatus Accumulibacter adjunctus
AACGAAGCCATCACCTATTACAAGGATCCGCACGAACTGGTCGGCCAGTGCGACTTCGTGATGGCGAACCCGCCGTTCAACGTCGACGAGGTGGACGCCGAGAAAGTGAAAGGCGACAGGCGCCTTCCCTTCGGCTTGCCGGGGGTCAACAAGGCGAAGAAGGTCTCGAATGCCAACTACCTCTGGCTGTCGTATTTCTACAGCTACCTGAACGAGGACGGGCGCGCCGGCGTCGTCATGTCCTCGCAGGCCTCGAGCGCCGGGCGCGACGAGGCGACGGTGCGGCAGAAGATGGTCGAGACCGGCGCGGTCGATGTGATGATCGACATCCGCGGCAACTTCTTCTACACGCGAACCGTTCCCTGCCAGCTCTGGTTCTTCGATCGCGCCAAGGAGCGCGACGCGCAGCGCCGCGATCAGGTGCTGATGCTCGATGCGCGCCAGATCCACCGCAAGGTGTCGCGTGCCATCTGCGACTTTTCGCCGGAGCAGCAGAAGAACATCGCCGCCATCGTCTGGCTCTACCGCGGCCAGCGCGAGCGCTTTCTCGGGCTGGTCGCGGCCTACCTGGAGCAGGCGCTGGCGGACGGTGCGGCAGCCGAAGCTCCGCTCGCCGCCTGCATGCAGGCGCTCGACCGGCTGCTCGTCCTCGCCAGGCCATTTGCGACGGCGCAGCGCGATCCCGACCCGCTCGCCGAGACGTGGGGCGAGCTGCTCGCTCTCCGCGGCAACTTGGCGGATGACGGCAAGGCCGTCAACGATCAGTTCGCGGCCCGCGCCAGCGACTGGTCCAGCGCGGGTCGCGACAACGGCGGGCTGACCGGCATGCGCCGAGCGCTGCACCCCGTGGCGGAGCAGTGCCGCGACCTGAGCAAACAGATCGACCTCGCGGCGAAGCTGGCGGGCCGCGTCGTCGACATCGCGCTCAAGGACCTGGCGGCGCGCGACTCGGACGACTGGCCTGGAACGGAGATCAGCCGTGCGCGCAAGGCGCTGGAGCTTGCGCGGGCGGATGCCGTCGAGGCCCTGCGCCAACCGCGTTACTTCGTCAAACAGGCCGACTGGCTGCAGGATCGCTTCCCCGACGCGACGCTGCGCGACGTCGAAGGACTCGTCAAGCGGGTCAGCCGCGATGAGATCAGGGCGCACGACTGGAGCCTCGCGCCCGGTCGCTATGTCGGCGTCGCGCCGGAAGAGGTCGATGAAGACTTCGACTTCGAGGAGCCGCTGCGCGCCATCCACATCGACCTGAAGGGGTTGAACGACGAGGCCGTTGAGCTGGCGGCGCGCATCGCGAAGAACTTCGAGGAGCTGGGGGTGTGATGACGGCCTCGAGCTCCGATTGGTTCTTCGCTCCATTTAAGAGCGTTGTTGCGCACCGTGCCTTCGGGCCGCGCTTTAGCGGTGACCTATACTCTGACACTGGAAACATTGCCACCCTTCGCACTACTGACCTAAGCGCGCACGGCGATATCTCCTATACGACGATGCCACGCGCCCAAGTTGATGAGGCCAAGTTTGAGGGGCACTTCTTGAGTCGCGGCGACCTTGTGATCTCCCGATCTGGACGCGTCGGTACGGCCGCAGTATTCGAGCAATTCGACCTTCCAGTCTTGCCGGGAGCCTTCCTGATAAGGTTTCGATTGGTTGAAGAAGTCGATCCCTTCTTCTATCGCTACTTCTTCAACTCCACCGCCGGGCGTGCTCTCCTCCTCTCGGTGGCAAGAGGTGCGGCACAACAGAACCTCACAATCCCCAGCATTGAATCGCTAGTGGTTCCTCGCCCGCCCAAAACTCGGCAAGACACAGTTGTTGCCATGCTCAAACCGTACGACGATTCGATCGAATGCAACCGCAAGCGCATCGCTTTGCTGGAAGAAGCGGCGCGATTGCTCTACCGCGAGTGGTTCGTCCACCTGCGCTTTCCGGGGCACGAGCACGTCAAGCTTGTCCACGGAATGCCCTCCGGGTGGAGAAGGCTAACCTTCGATGACGTCTGCGATCCGGTCGGCGGAGGAACCCCATCGACCGAGAAGCCTGTGTTCTGGACTGGCGGGGACATTCCCTGGTACACGCCGACTGACGTTACGCGCAACTCCTGCCTGGCATTGATGGAGAGTGAAAAGAAGATCACTGAAGCGGGTCTTCGCTCCTCGTCTGCCAAGATGCTTCCCGCGGGAACCGTCTTGATGACAAGCCGTGCCTCAGTTGGCTTCTTTGGAATCATCGACACGCCATCGTGTACGAATCAAGGGTTCATCAGCATTGTCCCCCACGATTCGGTGGGACGGATGTACCTGCTCCAGAACCTCATGCATCGCGTAGAGGAGATTCGCTGCCACGCCGGTGGGGCGACCTACAAAGAGATCAGCAAGGGCAAGTTCAAAGCGCTCACGGTCGTCATGCCCACGAGAACGCTATTGGAGAAGTTTGAGGAGCAGGCGTCTGAACTCCATGGTCAAGTTCGAGGGCTCCACCACATGAATCGAAAGCTCGCGCAGGCCCGCGATCTACTGCTGCCGCGCTTGATGAGCGGGGAAATCGCCGTCTGATGACGAAGGAAGAAACCAGCAGGCGAGAAAGCACGCGATGGCGATAACCTCCATCAACGGCGAAGACCGGCTGGTGCAGAAGACCTTTGCCGATCACCTGCAGAAGGTCCTCGGCTGGGACATCGTCTACGCCTGGAAGGCAGAGACCTTCGGGCCGGGGGGCACCCTGGGCCGCACGGACAGCAGGGAGGCCGTGCTGACCCGCGACCTGCGCGCCGCGCTGCTGCGCCTCAATCCCGGGCTGCCGGATGCGGCGATCGACGACGCGCTGCGCCAGCTTACGGCCCATGACGTGAGCCGCTCGACGGTGCAGCACAACCGCGACTTCCATCGCCTGCTGCGCGGCGGTGTGCCGGTGGCGTACCGCGATGCCGCCGCCCATCGCAAGACGGCCCGGGCACGCGTCATCGACTTCGCCAACGCGCCCGGCGCCAACCGCTTTCTCGCCGTTCGCGAGCTCGTGTTGACCGGCGTGCGCACGCCGAACTACAACCGCCGCGCCGACCTCATCTGCTTCGTCAATGGTCTGCCGCTGGTCTTCATCGAGCTGAAGGCCGTCTACCGCAACATCCGCGCCGGCTTCGACGGCAACCTGCGCGACTACCTGGACGAGAACGTCATCGCCCATGCCTTCCACCACAACGCCTTCCTGATCGTCGCCAACGGCGACCACGCGCGTTATGGTTCGATCACCAGCCAGTGGGAGCATTTCCATGAGTGGAAGCGGCTGGACGAGAAGGACCCGGGCAGCGTCGCCGCCGAGGTCCTGCTCAACGGCATGCTGGCGCACGACCGCTTGCTCGACATCGTCGAGAACTTCATCCTGTTCGACGAGAGCAAGCCCGGCGCGACGCGCAAGGTCGTCGCCCGCAACCACCAGGTGCTGGGCGTCAACCAGGCGGTCGCTTCGGTCGCGCGGCAGGAGGCGCTGAAGCAGCAGTTCCCGCTTGGAGAGCGGCTGCGGCACCGGGTGGTCGAACTGCCACTCGAGCGCCGCGATCACTCGCGCTCGCGGGAGCGCAGCAAGGCTGCCCGAACGGAGTTGAAGGCGGCTGAGGCGATGCCGCCTTCCTACCTTCCGCAGGGTCCGGTGAACATCATCGAGCGCGCCCATCCGGAGCTCGGGCGGCTCGGCGTGTTCTGGCACACGCAGGGCAGTGGCAAGTCCTATTCGATGGCGTTCTTCGCCGAGAAGGTGCGGCGCAAGCTGCCGGGCAACTTCAGCTTCCTGCTGATGACCGACCGTGAGGACCTGGACGACCAGATCTACGGCACCTTCGTCGGCTGCGGCATCGCCGACAACCGGACCCCGCGCGCGGCGTCGGGCGCCGATCTCGCGCGGCTGCTCCGGGCGAACCACCCCTACGTTTTCAGCCTGATGCACAAGTTCAATCAGGATCTGCAGCCGGACGAGCCCTACAGCGAGCGCGACGACCTCATCGTCATCTCCGACGAGGCGCACCGCACGCAGGCCGGGCGCTTCGCGCGCCACATGCGGCTGGCGCTGCCGAACGCCGCCTTCATCGGCTTCACCGGCACACCGCTGTTCAAGCAGGACGAGATCACCCGGCGCATCTTCGGCAACTATGTCTCGCGCTACGACTTCAAGCGCTCGCAGGAGGATGGCGCGACCGTCAAGCTGGTCTACGAGAACCGCGGCGAGAAGTTGGGTGTCGCCAGGACGGACCTGAACGAGCGCATCGCGCGCAAGATCGACGAGGCCGAACTCGACCCGGATCAAGCCGCCTTGCTCGAGAAGCTACTCGGCAAGGACTACGAGGTGATCACCGCCGACGAGCGGCTCGACCAGATCGCCGCTGACTTCGTCGAGCACTGCAGCACGCGCTGGGAGTCGGGCAAGACGCTGTTCGTCTGCATCGACAAGATCACCTGCGCCCGCATGTACCAGCGCATCATGCCGCTGTGGCGGGCGCGGGCGGCGGCCGTCAGGGCGGCGGCGCAGGCGGCCGCGCAGGCCGGGCGAACGAGCGAAGCCGCCAGGCTGGCGGCGCAGGCGCAATGGCTCGACGAAACGATCGTCGCGATCATCGTCAGCGAGGCGCAGAACGAAGTCGCCGACTTCAGGCAGTGGGACTTCGACATCATCCCGCATCGCGCCCTGATGAAGCAGGGCTTCGATCGGCCCGGCGGCGAGCGGCTCGCTGTCGAGCAGGCGTTCAAGGACCCCGCGCACCCGTTCCGCGTCGCCATCGTCTGCGCCATGTGGTTGACGGGCTTCGATGTCGAGAGCCTGTCCACGCTGTACATCGACAAGCCGATGCAGGCGCACACGCTGATGCAGGCGATCGCGCGTGCCAACCGGGTCTACCCCGGCAAGGACTTCGGTCTGATCGTCGACTACAACGGCATGTTGCGGAGCCTGCGCGAAGCGCTCGCGCAGTACGCGCTGGGCGACGAGGGCGACGGGGACGAAGACGGCGACGACCTCATCGCCCCGGTCGAGGAGCGTGTGCAGGCGCTTCTCGAAGCCATCGTCGCGACCGAGGAGCACCTGCGCGGGCTCGGCTTCGACCTGGCGACCCTCATCGGCTGCACGGGCTTTGCGCGCATCGCGGGCATCCGGGATGCCGTCGACGCCGTCTATACGACCGACGAGAGCAAGCGCCGCTTCGAGATCCTCGCGCGGCTGGTGTTCGTTCGCTTCCGGTCGCTGCTGATCGAGCCGACGGTCTTCCAGTACGCCGAGCGGCACGACCACATCGAAGCGATCTACAGGAAGCTGAGCGAGCGGCGCGACACCGCCGACGTGACCGAGCTGCTCAAGGAACTGCACCGCATCGTCAACGAGGCCATCCGGACGCAGGCGCCGGGGCAAGACCAGGCCGAAGGGCTGAGCTTCGACCTGAGCCAGATCGACCTCGAGAAGCTGCGCGCCGAGTTCGCCCGGAAGGTGAAGCGCAAGGCGACGGCCGTGCAGGACATCCGCAAACTCGTCGAGCAGAAGCTTGCCGAAATGCTGGCGCGCAATCCGTCGCGCAGGGACTACCAGCGCCAGTACGAGGAGATCGTCGCCGACTACAACAACGAGAAGGATCGAACGACGATCGAGGAGACCTTCCGCCGCCTGATCGAGCTGATCGACCGTCTCGACGAAGAGCAGAAGCGCGCCACCCGCGAAGGTCTGGCGGAGGACGAACTCGCCCTGTTCGACCTGCTCCTCAAGGACGGACTCGACCGGAGCGCGCGCGAGCGCGTCAAACAGGCCAGCCGCGAGCTGCTCGCCGCCGTCAAGGCGCGCCTCGCCGAGCTGGATCGCTTCTGGGAGAAGGAACAGACGAAAGCGGACGTCGAGGTCTTCATCCTCGATGAGATCTTCGCCGGCCTGCCGACACCGCCGTTCACGCCAGCCGACAAGAAGCGGGCCGCGGCCAGCGTCTACGCGCATGTCTGGCAGCAGGCCGTCAACGGCAGCTTTGCGCAGGCGGCCTGATGGCAGGGGGGCGGTGCTGCGACCGGGGAAGCTGAGCCGTGAGCGTCATTGCGGCGATGATCGCGCCTGCGATGTCGTAACGGTCGGCGATCAGCGATAGGCGCCGGCGGACGGCGCGTTCAGTCTCGCGGTCGATATCGGGCACCGTATCTCCCTGTTCGTTGTCGCTGTCGAAATGGCGATGGAAATCGACGAGTCGGCCGTGAAATCATCGCAGGAGCGTCCCTTGCCCATTCTTCCTTCGAGCAGAAGGAACACTGGCGGCAGCCCCCGCAAGCTGGCGTGCAGGGCGCGGCGGCTGGCGCACAGGCGCTGCAACCTCGCCTGCGCACGCCGCAGGCTTGCGGGCGAGGCACAAAGCCGGCGTCTTGAAGTTCGCCAGCCGGCGCACAAGCTTTCGCGGCTCGCGCGCCGGCCACGGCGCCGCATGCGCCAGCAGAAAAGCCTTGCAGCGCAAGGCGCGCAGGCCTGCGCGCATGCCGCTGAACGAGACGCGCAAGCCGCAGAAGCTTGTGGCGAAGCCCCGGCAGCTTGCGGGCAAGCCCCAAGGGCTTGCCGCCGGGGCGCTGAAGCTTGCGCGCGCTCGCGGCGGCGAGGCAGGCAGAGATGTCGCAGAGTATGTCGAGTTCGTTGTCGAATTCGTTGCCGGAAGCGAGTCCGCTGCCCCTGAGCAAGTGGCGACACCGGTATGATGCAGTTTTTCGTTCCGTCCTCAGCGAGCGCCACGATGAACAATACTCTGACCCTTGCCGAAATCAGGCGCCGTGGCATGGCGGCGATCGAGGAGGGGCTGCAGCGCGGCCCGGTTCATCTCATCAAGCGGAACAAGCTGGCGGCGGTGGTGCTTTCCGAGGACGAATACCGGCGTCTGACGCATGGCAAGGTGGCGGCGCGCGGGCAAATGAGCGCTGTGCAGTGGCTGCTCGCGCAATCGACGACCGGGCAACGCAGCAAGGCGCAGATCGATGCCGATCTCAAGGCCGAGCGCGACTGGTGATCGCGTTCTTCGACGCCAGTGCCCTGATCTACCTGGTCGAGGGCAGCGAGCCATTCTCCGGCAAGGTCCGCAGCGAGTTGGCAGCCGCTGCGGCAAGGCATCCCGAGCTGGCTGCGGCGGTCTGCCGCCTGACTTGGCTGGAATGCCGGGTGCAGCCGATGAAGGCCAACGACCCGGCACGGCTGGCGCTGTTCGACGGGTTCTTTGCGCGTCCGGACTTGATCTGGGTGGAGCTGAGCAAGGACGTGGTGGAGCTGGCGACGATCATCCGTGCGCGGCACGGGCTGCGGACGCCTGATGCTCTGCAAGCGGCGAGGTGCCTGCAGCTCGCTTCGCCGCACCTGTTCCTGACGGGTGACCCCGCCTTCAATCGAGTCGCGGGCCTGCACGTGCGCCTATTGACCGACGACGCGCCGCCCTGAGCAACCGGAGCCGTCGAAACCATCGAGTGTCCTCGACCCGGCAGCGATGCATCGGCGGCCGGTCACTCGCGCGACGCTGTGGGGTGTGCGACATCAAGGACCATCGCAGCGATCCGACAGCGATCGCTTGCCAATCGCCTGGCCTGTCTGGCAAGCGCGGCCTCGAGTGCGGCCGCGCTTTCAGCGTGGCGCAGGCACGCTCCCTTCTTCGGCCCGTCGAGCCAGAAATCGCAGCCGAACTAGCCGAGCAGTTTCTGGAGCCGCGCGAGCGAGGCCAGGACGGCGTCGCTCAGTTCCGCGCCATTGCGTACCAGACGCGCGTCGGTTCGTTCGAGGAACTGCAGCAGCATCGATGGCCGGATTGGACACCAATTCCTGTCGCGCAGGGCCGAGCGGGCAGAGAGCAGGCTTTCGACCAACCAGTTCTGTCCGGGGAATCGATCGCACAAGCGCTGCAGGACGGCGACCGACTGAACCGTCGCAGCCGCCGATAGCTGCCCGACACAGCCGTCGCGCAGGCCCGCGACCTCATCGCGGTTCGTGGGTGAATAGACCTGCATGCTGGGGCGTGGGGGATCGGCCGCCGCCGGGAAGCGCTCCTCGAGCCAGAGATACAGATCACCCAACTGCGATTCCTGCAGCGCGGCAAGCCAGCCGCGTCGATAGGCGAGCTTGCTCCACAGAGCGTCGCCGTACGCCGGATCCTGCTCGCTCTTCGCCCACAGCAGCGGCCAGGACTGACTTGGGGCCTGCTCCATCAGCATTTGGGCGAGTTCGAGCGAACGACCGCTCCCAGCCTCTCCCGCGTCGACCGCTGCCGTGAACTCGGACAGGGCCAGGCGAACCGCCGCCACGTCTTGCCGACTGAGCAGGACTTGCAGGAAGGCCATGCGCCGCTGCGGGTCGGTCAGCCGCTGCAGGCAGGCATGGACCAATGCCGCCGCCGGCGGCGACCAGACCGACTGCAGATCATCGAGGCTGGCGAAATGGCGATGTTCAGCGGCAAGTTCCTGGTCGAGTTGGGTGCCGATTGCGGCGAGCACCTGTTCCGGAAACTGCTCACTGGCCATCCTGAGCAGGATGCTCCGGGCGGGGGCGCTGCGTTCAAAGGGGTACGACAAGATGGCGGGAAGCCACACCGACCATCGCTCTTCCGTGGCTGAACCGAGCCAGCCGGGCCGTTCATGTCCCAGTAGCGCGAGGGCGAGGTGGGTGGCGATGTGTGAATACGAGAATTGTCCGTCCGGCAAGCCGATCTCTAGTTCGGACAGCGAAATGGCCGTCACCCACGACTGGGCGCTACCGAGGATCATCTCTCGTTGCACGGCGTTGGCTCGCTGCCAGCCAGGCATCTTCAGGATTGGAGTAGCGGGCGACAATCGGTATCCGCGAGCATCGTCCAGCAGGCTGAGTCCCTGCCATAGCAGCATCCAGATCCGGGTATCGCCGCGCGCATGGTCGTCGAGAGCGTTCTGCACGCGCTCGGCAGGCGGAGGGTCCAGCCGACGCCTGCACTGCGCTATTCTCTGCTTCACCTCAAGCTGACGCGCGTGCTCGGTCCGCGCGTCTCTTTCGGCCTCCGTGCCCGACCAGATCGGCTCGATGGAATCGGCGACGGCATCTGCCAGCGGAGACAAGACACGGGGAGCATCCCGGCAGGCCGCTTCAAACAGCCGGTTCGTCCACTCGTTGTCGGCATTCGGTGAAAACACTGCGCGGATGCAGGCGGCCAGTCGCGTCCTCTGCTGCCCGTCGGCGCTCGCCTCGTACTGATCCAGCAGCCAGGGCAGGTCTTCGGGGAGCAGCAAGGGATTCTCTGCGTAGACGAGCGGCATAACTTGCTCTGCCGGCTCGTTGACCAGAGGCAGGATGGCGAGCGCCAGCCTCCTGCGCTTCGCGGAGTCGGCCGCAAACGGGTGTGCACCGTCAGCCGTTCCACTACGGCGGGTAAACAGCTTGTCGTAACGCTTCAGACACGCCCATGCGACCGGTGCAAAGGCCTGGCAAATGGCGGGGTCGTCCAGGCACAGCCACGCCCTGTCGATGAGGGCGTTTGCCAGGTCGTCGTCATCGGAGTCGAACGCGGAGCGCGCGCTTGCCTGCAGCCAATCCAACGCAACGACGAGGTCGGTCGGGTCGAAGCGATCGACGAGTTTCCCGGGAGAATAGCGGTAGGGGCCCAGGCATTGCCAGTCGCCGTCTCTGCTGAAACCGTCGAACAGTTCCCGTGTGTCGATATGATCCGGCCACAAACGGGTCAGGAGGAGCGAGCGCAACTCCTGGTTCGTCGCCGAAGGTCCGATTGCCAGCGAACGCAGCCGAGCCAAGACCTTGGCGTCGCCCCGTTCGGCAGCCAGTTTCGCAGCCGCGTAGCGAATGCGCGGCGCTTCGTCTTCATCGAGTGCGAGGTCGGCCGCCAGTTCTGCCAGTTCGTCTGCCTTGCAGGCAAAGGCAATCTGCAGAGCGGCGGCACGCACGTCTTCGGGCAGGCTGCGGCTTGTCAACCAGGGCTGCAATCGTTCGCCAAGGCCGGCATGCGCCAGCTTGCGGAAATGAGGGCGCGTTTCCCGATCCCACAGGTTCACCTCGTTGCGCTGGAAGGCTTGCAGCAGTTGATCGAGCAGCCTCGCCTTGCGCTGCGCATCGAGCGCCCCGAGGTCGCCGCGCAGCAGCAGCGCCGGCTCGGTCTCGGCCAGGATGTCGAAGAGGGTTGGCGAGAGGCTTGCCAACCAGGCCGTCAATTCCGACAGTCGCGACGGTATGCGCTGATCGTCGCCCCCGTGCAGCAATGCGAGCAGTCGTTCGGAGTCTGCCACACGCTCGGCAAGATAGTCGGCGGCCAAGTACTCGGCCCAGCTCTGGTGCCCGAAGCCCAATCGCTGATGGCCGCGGGCGGTGAATAGGGCAGTGTTCAACACCTCCTTCAACGCCTGGTCATCGACCCGGAAAAGCAGCCTGCCGGCACGTTCGTTCTCGCCGAGGATCTCCGTGGGCGACAGATCATCCGCCGCCACTTCCAATGCTTGCCCCAGCCACACGGACTGCTTGCTTCCCAACAGCAGCATTGCGGCGACACGCCCGGCTATTGCCAGGCGCTGGTCGGTGCTCAAGCGACCTCGGAAACTGGCCTGCAGTCGACTCCGAGAAAGCTCGTCGGCCAGCAGGCGGCAGCCCTCGCGAAAGATCTCCTGTTTCGTGGTCGGCAGGCGATGGTTCTGCATCTGGATTTTCAACAGCATGCGCAGCGTGTTGGGCAAGGAGGCGAAGGTCGCGATCTCCAGATCATGAACCTGCTGCAGGAAAGCTGCCGGATCGATCCGGTAATCGCGCGCGGCGTCTTCGACGTTGCGCCGGCACAGCGGAACGAGTTCGTAGGTGCCCGCGACCCCTCGGGCCTCGTTCGCTGCGGCTTGGTGGCGGTGGTCTGCTTGCCCTTCGTTCTGCGCTGCGACGCGCGGCCAGAGCGCATCGAGCTCGTCCTCAAGACCGGACGGCCATTCCGCAGTGCGACAGCTCAAACGCAGTGACAGCCTGTCCCGCGGCAATTCCCTGAGCGCTCGCAGCAGCAGGCGGGCGGCATTGGGAATGATCAGGAGGCACTCGTCGAGACCGTCGAGGAACAGGTAGAGCCGCTGCGTTCCCTGCCGCCCGTCCAGCACGCTTTGCGAGTCGAGCATGGCGGGAACCAGATCGGTCGAGCTGTACTCATTGAGCCGCAGGAGGTGGACGGTCTGACCGGCTGCGGCGAGCGCGTCCGCCTCGTCGTGCATCAGTGTGGATTTTCCGGCGCCGGGCTCGCCCAGAAGGATCAGGAGCGGAACGGGTCGCAGGGTTTCCAGACTGCGCAGCTCGGGGTTGTA
This sequence comes from Candidatus Accumulibacter adjunctus, assembly GCA_000585015.1. Taxonomy (GTDB): domain Bacteria; phylum Pseudomonadota; class Gammaproteobacteria; order Burkholderiales; family Rhodocyclaceae; genus Accumulibacter; species Accumulibacter adjunctus. The sequence continues at coordinate 21,113 of JFAX01000014.1, forward strand.
GTGGCGGCCGAAAGGGCACTCGGGATCGGGCAGGTAACCATCCGCGTCGAGGTTCAGGTTGGCACCCAAGGGCAGACAGTAGCGCTGCCAGCAATGGTGAATGTGTGCGTTCATCGGCGAGCCATCCGGGCTGGCGAGACAGGCAGCGACCGGTCGTTGGTCGATGCGCCAGGGTGCCGTCGGCTGCGGTTGATCATTGAGCGGTCCTTGGGCTGAGTTACACACATGATCGGCGTTTTGACGAGCAGCGACAAGGCTACTGGAAGGGATTACGGGAAGCCTCTCTGCGCCACGAACGCCGGATTCCCTGCCGGACTCATCGCTCATCCGGGCCGTCGATCTGGCACCCACCCGTGCGCTGGCACGCGAGCGCTCGCGAAGCGCCGGCAGCCGCAGCCGGCGCGCCGGCTTTTGTCACGGCGGGCGATCCGCGGTGGACTGCGAGCGGTTGGTGATCGGAAGCCGCCAAGGGCCTGCCGCAAGAGAAACCCGCTGTCTTTGATGATCTTTTCGATCTGCCGGAACACGTCGTCGGCGAAATCGTCAACGGCCGTCTGGTCACCGCCTCCGTGGCCGGCCCGACGGCACACGCGGAAGGGTTTTCGGGGCTCGCCGGCGGGCTGGGATTGCCGGGAAAGTACGAGAACGACGCAGTTCGTGCTGCACCGGAGCCGAGATGTCGATCGAAGAGGCCAATGATCGCGTGCTCACAGGCGAACACCCTCGCGTCCGATGCTGTAGACCAGCGCCGGATTCGGGTAGTCTTCCGGGTGCTCCCATTCGTCAAGCCACACCGGCAGCGGGGAGACGAGGATGCCCGTTTCCAGCGGCACATCGAAGGCCACGTCGGCCATCGCCAGCTTGGTGCTCAGGAAGCGCCCCTGTTCACCGCGCAAGAGCACGGCCACGTCGGCATCGCTTTCCGGTCGATGGGTTCCTCGCGCACGACTGCCGTAGATGATCGCGCCTGCGATGTCGTAGCGGTCGGCGATCAGCGACAGGAACCGACGGACGGCGCCGGACAGATGCCCACCCAGGAAGCCAGACGGTTGGCACTGCCGAAGACGCTCAGGTCGCTGCCGATCTCGACGAGCAGCATGGCGGCACCGACGGTGTCGACACCCGGCAGGGTTTGCAGCAGGGCCCGCGCGTTGTGCTCGCTCGCCAACTCGTCGAGCAGACGGGCGTCAAATCGGGTGATGCGCGTTTCGAGTTCCTCGATATGCCGCAACAGTTCGTCCAGAACGAACACGTGACTCGCGGTCAATTCGCCCCGCAGGGCGTCGTGCAACTCCTCACGGCTAGCCTTGATGCGCCGGCTGGCGGAGTGCCAGCACCTCGATGCCGCTGCCTTGCAGAAGCCGGTCTGCTGGCGGCGGCAGGCGGCCGCCTGCCGCGCGCAGGCGCTGCGGTCCACCCGCCCGGGCAAACTCATCTTTCCCGGGTTTCAGCAGTGCGGCCGGCACCACCGACCAAAGGCCTGCTGGCGCCGTGGTGCGGCAGCGGTGCACAGGGGATGCAGTCTGGCGACTGCTCGCTGGCCACGCAGGCGCTCACTCTTGATCCAGGCTGTCCTATACTTGGCCGGCAGACGCTGCCTGTCGCGCAGTCCGGTGCGGTCCGGCGGCTTTCCAGGGGCACCGAATCGGTGCGTCGTGCAGTCTTGGCGGGCGGGCGGGTAGACCGCGACGATCGTGCGCTTGTTTGGGGGTACGCGAATGAAGCATCCTTTCGCTCGACTGCTGCCGAAAGTGGTCGCCTTGCCGCTGCTCCTCGTCGTTGGTGCAGCCTTTGTCCAGTCGAGCGAAGCGGCGACCTGCAGCTACACCAATTTCCAGATTGGTGTCGAGTTCAGCGCACAGGATGGACCCGACAGCGACGGCAAGTATCGGTACGCGATGATGTCGCCCCGCTGTGGTCCGAGCGGTCAGGTTGTGGACGGATCGGTGGGTGGCGGGGGCGTCATCGAAGTCGGTTACCACCGGCCGGAAGAGCTGCTCGCCGCGCTTCGCCGCACCTTCGGCAGTTCGTTTGCCGAAAGCAGAGTGTTCGTCGATGCTTGTCGGCTGAACCTGATCCTCGTCAACCGCCGTTATCCGGCCTCGCACAGCATCGATGGGCACCTCATGGCGGCCTACCCGGACAGCACCGGAGCGACCGTCCATGAGGGCGTTTTCAGTGCGCCGATCCTGCTGGCGCTTGGCACAACCGTCGTCCCACCGGCACACTGCGGCTGCACCGGCGGCCTCGCCAGGTCCGCCGGCGCGACCGTGTGCAGCGTGCCGGCGGCGATCAAAGCCGCTGACCTGTGCATCGGCAACCCCATCGTTCCGGGTCATGGCTGCAAGATCCAGAGCGAAACCGACTACCGCTTCGGTGGCGCCTCGCCGCTGAGCTTGCAGCGTCACTACTCGAGCCAAAATCCCTACCATGCCCGTAGTGGAGCCCAGAGCAGTCTTGGCAGTCGCTGGCGGCACAACCACGAGGTCCGGCTCTACCCTGCTGCTGCCCCGAACCTCGCCCTCCTGCTGCGTGGCGATGGCTTGATCCTCCATTTCCATCGCCGGCCGGGGAGCAGCAACGAGTGGCTCAGCGACGCGGACGTCATTGGTTCCCTGCAGCAGACCGCCAGCGGCTGGACCTGGCGCGACGCCGACGATGCCATCGAGACCTTCGACAGCGCTGGCCGGCGCCTGCGCCGCGTCGAACGCGGCGGCTTGTCGCTCAGCTACGCTTATCTTCCCGCAAGCGACCGACTTGCCGTCATCGAGGACCACTTCGGTCGCCGCCTCACCCTCAACTACAATGCCCGCAACCTTCTGGCCGAAGTCATCACCCCGGCCGGCGACCACATCACCTACACCTACGACAGCGAAGGCCAGCTCGTCAGCGTCACCATGCCAGATGGCCACAGTCGCCGCTACGCCTACACCCAGGTCACTGTCGACGGCCACGTCGAGCCCACCCTGCTGAGCGGGCTCACCGACGAGAACGGCAACCCGTACGCCGCCTGGACCTACGACGAGCGTGCGCGTGTTGCCAGCAGCGAACACGCCGGCGGTGCCAACCGTCACCGCTTCAGCTACCAAGTCGACACGACGGGCCAGATCACCGGCAGCCGCGTCCTCAACCCCCTCGATGCCGACACCCAATACCAGTTCCAGAGGATCTTCGGCGCCAACCGCATCGCCAGCATCAGCCAGCCGCTCATACCCGGCGCCAGTCGCCAGTATGGCTACGACGCCAACGGCAACCTGGCGAGCCAGACCGACTACAACGGCACCCGGACCCACCATACCTACGACCTCAGCCGCAACCTCGAGACCCGCCGCGCCGAAGCCGTCGGTACGCCCGCCGAGCGCACCATCACCACCGAGTGGCACCCCACCTACCGCCTGCCGCTGCGTCGCAGCGAGCCCCTCAAGCGCACCAGCTTCGCCTACGACGCCAGTGGCAACCTCCTCAGTCGGAGCGAACAGGCGACCAGCGACCCCTCTGGCAGTCTCGGTTTCGCCGCGTCACTGGTCGGCAGCCCTCGCACATGGACCTTCACCTACAACGCCGTCGGCCAGATCCTCAGCGTCGACGGTCCGCGCACCGATGTCGCCGACACCACCACCTACACCTATTACGAGGCCAGCGAGCCCGACCACGGCAAACGTGGCCAGCTGGCCAGCGTCACCAACGCCCTCGGGCACGTCACCGAAGTCACTGCCTACGATGCCAACGGCCGGCCGCTCGTCCTGATCGAGCCGAATGGCCTCGTCACCACCTTCAGCTACGACCCGCGTGGTCGCCTCACCGGTCAGACCGTCGGCAGCGAGACTACCGCGTTCACCACCGACGCCGTCGGTCTGCTGACCCGTGTCACCTTGCCCGACGGCAGCTTCCTGGCCTACACCTACGATGCCGCGCACCGCCTGCAGGAAATCACGGATGCCCAGGGCAACACCCTGCGCTACACTCTCGATGCGGCGGGCAACCACGTTCAGGAAGAGCGCCGCGATCCGGGTGGAGCCATCGCCCAGACGCGCAGCCGAGTCTATGACGCGCTCGGCCGACTGGTGCGCGAACTCGGCGCGCAGGCGCAACTGCTGGCCGAGTACCGCTACGATGCGCAGGGCAATCGTACGGCCGTCAGCACCCCGCTCGGCACAGGCAGTCGCACCACCACCTATGCCCACGACGCACTCGGCCGAATCATCCGCCAGGTCGACCCCCTCGGCGGCGAAGCCCGCTACGCCTATGACGGGCAGGATCGTCGCATCGCGGTGACCGACCCCCGGCAGCTCGTCACCACCACCACCCTCGACGGCCTCGGCAACGCCCCCCGCGAACAGTCGCCCGACAGCGGCGTGCGCACGCGCACCTACGATGCCGCCGGCAACCTCCTGAGCGACACCGATGCCGAAGGACGGACGCGGATGCGCCAGTACGACGCGCTCAACCGGCTGATCCGCATAGACGACGCCGATGGAAGCGAAATCCACCTCTGGGACCTTGGCGCCGACGGTCGCGGTCGTCTCGGACGGGTGGAGCAACGCGATGCCAGCGGTGCGCTGCTCCTCGGCATCGACCGACGATACGACGAGTACGGACGACTGACGCAGGAAAGCCGCCAGCTTGCCGGCAGCGACACCCGGAGCGAGTACCGTTATCTGAACGGACGCCTCAGTGGTCTCACTTTCCCGAGTGGTCGACGGATCGACTACCGCTTCGACGCCCAGGGGCGAATCGGCGAAGTCGAGCTCACCGCTGACGGCCAGAAGAGGACGATTGCCCGTGACATCGTCTACCATCCCTTCGGCGGCCTCAAGGCGCTGACCAACGGCGCCGGCCAGACGCTGGCCTGGGGACAGGATCCCGACGGTCATCCGGCGAGCTACGTCCTGGGAGGGCAGGTCTGGCAGATCAGCCACGACAATGCCCTGCGGATCGTCGGCCAGAGTTCCGGCATCGCCGGGCAGAGCGCGAGCTACGACTACGACCCGCTTGACCGGCTGACGCGCGCCGTTCTGCCGAGTGTCACGCACGGCTATTCCTACGACGCCACCGGCAACCGCCTCAGCCAGACCAGTGGCGCGGCCAGCCGCCAATACACGATCAGCCCGACCAGTAACCGCCTGATGCAGATCAGCGGCAGTGCGCCGCGGGTCTACAGCAGCGACGCCAGCGGCAACGTCACGGGCGACGGTCTCAGCCAGTATCGCTACAACGCGCGTGGCCGACTCGTCGCTGCGGTGACCGCCGCGGGCACGACGCAGTACCACATCGATCCCTTCGGCCAGCGCGTGCGCAAGACCGGTACCGAAGACACGCTGTACCACTACGACCAGGAAGGCCGGCTGATCAGCGAGACGGCGACCGATGGTACGCCGCTCCGGGACTACATCTGGCTCGGCGAGCAGCCGCTGGCCCTGATCGAATGAGCGGGAGCAGATCATGAGGAGTCTCTCGCAGGAATTGCGTCCCCCCACCTTCTGCGCGCGCGCCGGGTGCGGCATGCTCGGCGGCGCGCGCAGTGCGAATCGCCCCGACTGCAGGCTGACGACCCGGCAGAGCAGGGGGTTCCTGTTGATGAAGGCACTCGTCGGCCTGCTGCTGGCCAGTCTCGTCCTGCTTGCTCGGGCGCAGGCCGCCTGCGACGTCGACACGGATGGCGACATCGACCGCGACGACCTGGGTCTGATTCAACGCGCGATCCTGACGCGCGCCGCGGCTATCGGCCCGAGCGACCCGCGTGATGCCGACGGCAACGGAATCATCAACTCCCTCGACGGCCGGTTCTGCGCACTGCGCTGCACGCGCCCCGGCTGCGCGACGAGCAACAGCCCACCGAGCGTCAGCTTCACCGCCCCGGTCGCTGGCGCGAGCTACCTCGCGCCGGCGGTGATCACCCTGACGGCGAGCGCCACGGACCCTGACGGCACGATCGCCCGAGTCGAGTTCTTCCACGGGACGACGCGCATCGGTAGCGCCACCACAGCGCCCTACACGGTCACGTGGGACGGCGTTCCGGCCGGCAGCTACAGCCTCAGTGCGTTGGCGACGGACGGTCAGGGTGCTACGACGAGCAGCCCCGCGCGTCTGGTGACCGTCAATCCGACCAACACCCCGCCCACGGTCAGCCTGACCGCACCCGCCGACGGTTCTGTCCATGCGCTGCTCGCGACACTCACCCTGAGCGCGACGGCGAGCGGGATCGAAGTCGACACCCCGATCACCCGCGTCGACTTCTTCCATGGCAGCACGCTGATCGGCGGCAGCACGACGGCTCCTTACACGACGACCTGGACGCCGACGATGCCGGGAACCTACAGCCTCACCGCCATCGCCACCGACAGCGCAGGAGGCATCACCAACAGCGCCCCACGCACGGTCACCGTGCAAGGGGCGAACCAACTGCCGAGCGTCAGCCTGACCAGCCCGGTTGCCAGCCAGAGCTTCACCGCACCGGCGAACATCTCGCTCGTCGCGATGGCGAGCGACGTGGATGGAAGGATCGCCCGGGTCGAGTTCTTCCAGGGGAGCACGGCGATCGGCAGCGCGATCGTTCCCCCGTACGGCATCACCTGGAACAACGTTCCCGCTGGCACTTACAGCCTGACCGCCAGGGCCACCGACAATCTCGGGGCGACGCGAAACAGTACCCCAGTGCCGATCACGGTGACCGGCGGCGGACCCACCATCCTCTACCTGCACGGCGATCATCTCGGCACCCCCCGCGTGGCGACCAACGAAGCCAACGCCGTTGTCTGGCGCAACCTGCCAACCACCGAGCCGTTCGGCACGGCGTTGCCGGAGGAGGATCCGGACGGAGATGGTCGGGCGACCGTCATCCACCTTCGCTTCCCGGGGCAATACTTCGACCGCGAGACGATGTTGCACTACAACTACTTCAGGGATTACGATCCGCTGGTCGGAAGATATACCCAGAGTGATCCGATTGGGTTGGCGGGCGGCATCAATACATACAGCTACGTGGCGGGGAATCCGATTAGCAAGATTGATCCGCTGGGACTAACTGCGATTGCCTTTGATCCCTCAACCGGCACGCTGCGGGTTGATCCGGAACTAGATGGGCGGTCGCCCTACAACATGCCAGCGTCTTCCGGTAAGCCTAACTGCGGATGCGATGCAAGCGCGAAAGACAGAGGCCCCATCCCGAGTGGAAGTTACACGCTTCATACCAGCCAGCTTTCCAATCCCGGGCGGATTGGCGACATCCTGCGGAACATGCGAGGCGATTGGGGAGACTGGCGGGCGCCTCTAACGCCAGACCCTGGGACTAACACCCTTGATCGGTCGGGCTTCTTCCTGCATGGTGGTTCCTACCCGGGGTCGGCCGGCTGCATTGACGTCGGGGGCGGGGTTTTTGGCAACAGCCAGACAGATCAGCTACTACGGGACATCTTGAGTGATCCGGATGGGCGGGTGCCGGTGATCGTCAAATGATTGATCAGAGATCTCTTGCAGGGGCGCTAACTGCATTCGTTAGCTGGGCCGTTGGCTACTTCGCCACCTTGGCCATCGGTCAGGGGTTGAGCGCGGTTTCAGCATATGCAGTGATCGTCGGTTGGTGGCTCACCGCGTATATTTCGGCGAGCTTTTCTTTGCCTGTCGCAGCCGTTGTTCCTTTGTTCGTGGGATACTTGGCTTTGTTTTTAGTCGCCACGATAAGTGGTCAATCATGGTTCTACAGAGATGTCGTTTCTCTTACTGTGCCGGAGGCGCTGGGGATCGGCCTGGCGCAGGCTCTTGCTGTTTGCAGTCCCCTTTTGTTCGACTGGCTATTCCGGCAAGCCATCCGAATAGGTTCAAGAAGGCGATAAGCGCCGCAGTCTCGATTGACTTTCGGGTACCGTCACGCACAATGTAGTGCGACGCGCTGAGCTTGCTACAGCGAGAAAACGGAGCGAACACACTCACGGTGACGCAATGAGACGCAAGCTGGTGATGGTTGTTGCGGCAGTCGTGTTACTCATTGGCGGGGCGATAGCTGCCGTCTCTTCGACCTTCGACAGTGCTGTCATGGCAATGAAGGGCGGCCGCTACGAGACGGCAAGACCAAAGCTTGAATGGCTTGCAGCGGTTGGGCACGCTCGTGCCCAGCATCTGCTGGGTGAAATGTACGCATACGGCTGGGGGGTGACCCGGGATCGCGAGGAAGCGGTAAGATGGTTTCGACGTGCGGCCTATCGCGCTGAAGGCTTGAAGGACCCGGCAGCCTACGCGGCTTACTACGTTGGCCAGAACTTCTCTCAGGGCTTGGGGGTGCAGCAGGACTCGACTCAAGCCGCGTGGTGGGTTCAGTTCGCCAAAGACGGCGGTTACTCCGGCGGTCCTCGGTAGATCGAGACGAGTAGGGATCGAGAAGAGGAAAACCTCGCCCACCCGCCGCTGGCGGCTAGCTACTAACGCAGGCTCTTGCTGTTTGCAGTCCCCTTTTGTTCGACTGGCTATTCCGGCAAGCCATCCGAATGGGTTCAAGAAGGTGATAAGCGCTGCAGTCTCGATTGATTTTCGGTTACCGTCACGCACAGTGTAGTGCGACGCGCTGTTGCACCTGGAGGAGCGGTCCCATTCGCCAACGCGCCGCTTCGAGTGCTTGCTCGGATGGCCCGCCGGTTCCGTGCCGCGACGTCGGCAAGGTTCGCGGGCGGCGCGAGTAGACCCGCCGAGCGCGCTTGAGCGGTAGTTGCCGATGTGAGAAGGGCCGCCGATCGCTCCGGCGGTGAGGGCAAACCTTCTTCATCGCGAACACCATGCATGCACGTCTGGTAGACTTAGCCAACCCACTTGGCCACATCGGAGATCTTTCATGGCGCTCATGGTGAACGTACACGATGCGAAGACGAACTTTTCCCGTCTGCTGGAACAGGCCCACGCCGGGCAGGAGATCGTGCTCGCGAAAGCGGGCAAACCCTATGCGCGGCTGGTACCTTTGGCGACGGCACCAGGCGCGCGATCACCGGGGCGATTGGCAGGGCGAATCGACGCGACTTTTTTTGAACCCTTGCCCGACGAAGAGTTGAAGCGATGGGAGGGCAAGTGAGGTACTTGCTCGACACGGATGCACTGCTCTGGTGATGGACCGATGATCCGCAGTTGTCGCCGGTCGCTCGGGAGTGCATCCAGAAGCAGACGAACGCGATTCTCGTCAGCGCCGCGAGCGCGTGGGAAATTGCCACCAAGCATCGGCTTGGCAAGTTGTCGCTGGCAATCGGCAAGATTCCCCGATTGTCACCGATCTTCAGACCTCGATTTGATCATTGCAGGATCTCCCCGGCGTTGTGCCGATGACGCGGAGCACCGCGTCCCCGCAGAGGAGCCAAGTGTAGCGTGCCGCGGCCGACGAACTGCCGTCGGTGAGAACGACACGGTGACAGCGCTGCATCCGGTCAGAGGGGCGGGTGTGCCGAACACTTCCGGTTGACTGTCGGAAATTTTTACACTTGCCGCAGCCTTTTGCTGCGCGATTCCGGCAAGTATAGGATTTTTAATATTTGTATTCTTCAGGCGCGAAAATTGCTTCCCGTTCCCTGGGGCTTCGAAGGTGCTCTGGGGGGAAAATGCGTGCCGGAACAAGTTTCGTGCCTCGGGTTCGAGCAAGCGACGGACGTCGTCCATCCGCACGCCGCTCCGCGCATCGCACGAACCGGCTCACTGTTTCTGGGGAGATCAGCCTGATGAGAATCATTCAACGCGCACGCGCAATCCTCGCTTGCGTTCTGGCGGTCCTGCTCGTCGTCCCGGGGGCAGCCGCGGCGTACACACTCAGCTTCGAACCCGCGGCGCAGGTTGTCGGTCTTGGCGGTCGCGCGTCGGTCGGGGTCCGCATCAGCGGCGTCACGCCGCAGCCACCGGGCAGTCCGGGCGGCCTTGGTGACTACGATTTCGAGGTCCTCTTTGATCCGGCAGTCATCGCGTTCGACACTGCGACCGATGGCGGCGCGCTCGGTCTGGCAGTTGGCTTGGGCGCCAACCTGCTCGCACCCGGGCGGCTCAAGCTCAGCGCTTTCTCCCTCGAAGATCCGGCGGATCTGCTCGCCCTGCAGAGCGATTCCATGTTGCTGCTGACGCTCGCATTCACCGGCAGTGGGCTGGGCACCAGCCCGCTGGACTTCGACAACATCACCGTCGGGGACGTCCTCGGAACGCCGCGGGCCGCCACAGCAACCGGCGGCAGCATCACCGTCGGGGCGCCCCCGTTGCCGGAGCCCGGTACGCTGGCACTGCTCGCCGGAGCCGGGCTGATCGTCTTCGGACGTCGTTGCTGCAGAAAGTGACGCGCCCTGGACTCGGGCTGCGGCCCGGGAGCGCTGTGCAGGTTCGAGAAACGTTTCTTGCCGACGATCCGGTCCGGCGCAACGGCGATCACGTTTCTTCCCGTACTCCGGCCAACAGGTGAATGGACCACGAAAACCTCAGTGACAGTCAGAACTTGGGAGGAATCATGAAGCGACGGATCCACCTCTTTGCGGCATCGGCGGCGGTTCTTGCCTTCGGCGGAAACGTCTTCGCCGCGACCTATACGTTTACGACGCCCACCAAGCCGCTGCCGGCCGTCTCGGGCAGCGGCCTGACCGGACAACTCTGGACCAACGTCAATCCGAACACCGACACGCTGGCCCAGGCCCAAGCGATCATCAGCGGTGGTTTCGCTACGGCGAACTTTCTCTCGTCCACCGTCGACTATCCTAGCGGCCCGGCTGGCTCTACTTGGACCTCAGCAACCTACGCACAGGTCCTCGACGCGACCGCGACCGCCACCCTGGACAATCCCGCGGTTCTCCCCGACGATGTCCTCAATACGGTGATGCGCTTCGCCGGCTTCTTCGGCGTGCAAAACCCCAACGAGGTATGGACTTTCCACATCCCGTCGGACGACGGCAGCGCGGTGGATATTCAAGGTACCCGCATTCTCAACAACGACGGCATCCACGGTTTTGGTGGCCCCTCGACCACCGTCGAGTTCACCACCCCCGGCCTGTACGCCGTGGACGTGCTCTTCTTCGAGTCTCAGCCGACTCAGTGGGGGCTGGAGCTACGCGGCGGCTTGGGTGGCGCGACACCGAGCACGGCGATCGGTGAGCGGCTGTACAACCTGATCGATTTTGCTGAACCCGACGATCCCCGCCTCGACAGCATTCGCCCGAGTGTGCCGCTGCCAGGCACGCTACCCCTGCTCGTCGCCGGCGTCTGTGGCCTGTTCGCCGTATCGAGGCGGCGAACCGGACGTTAGCGCGAGTTCGCGCAGAAGGGACGACCGCAAGTTGCGATGGCTGCCCGAACCGGGGCAAACGACGGGACAGGTCTCGTCTCGGCACCGCCTCCCCGAGTACTCCGCGATGGGTGCACCCGAGGAGCGGTTCCATGATTGCCAGCGCGCATTGGCCCGCCGGGCCCGCTTGCCGGGCGCCGGGCTGATGGTCCTGGTTCTCCGCCGCCGCTGGCTGGCCCGCGGTGGTTCGAGCTTGCCGGGGTAGCCGCATGGTGCGGCTTCTGCAGTGGGGCAGTGAAGACGAGCGACCGTGGAAGGAGCTGTTGAGCTCTTGCAAGGGGCTTGACATCGGCGATCAAGTCCACTAGGGTGACGCGGTCAAGAAGCACCCGACCGCAGCGGCTGCGCCGGGCGCAGCACTCGAAGGGACGCCAGTATCGCCAGCAGCCCGGAGCAGATCGGCAACACCCTACGCCCACCTGAAACGGGCGCAGCAGGCAGCACAGACTGCCGGACAAGAACACTGAACGCCGGGCGAGGGGCCCGGCCTTGGGTCGAGGCCGCTTTGGACCGCCTCGCAGGCTCGTTCAGGGAGATGGGGTCGATGTTTCGACGCACGAAACATTGGTTGGGGCTGCTCCTGTTCTGGTTCGTCCTCGCCGGCCAGACTTGGGCCATGCCGTGCGACGTCGACGCCGACGGCGACATCGACCTCAACGACCTCAACCTCATCCAGCAAGCCATCCTCGCCCGTGCCAAGGTCAGCGGCGTGGACGATCCGCGCGACCCCGACCAGAACGGCCTCATCAACTCGATCGACGGCCGCCTGTGCGCCCTGCGCTGCACGCGCGCCAAATGCGGCACCGTCAACCAGGCGCCATTCGCCAACGCAGGACCCGACCAGACGGTCAAGGTTGGCGACCCCGTCGTGCTCAGCGGCGCCGCCTCGTCCGACCCCGACGGCGATCCGCTGCGTTACACCTGGACCTTCAGCAGCCGCCCGCCGGCCAGTCTCGCCAGCCTGCTCGACGCCGCCACCGTCGCCCCGCGCTTCACCGCCGACAAGCCCGGGCAGTACCTCATCCAGCTCATCGTCAGCGACGGCAAGCTCAACAGCCTGCCCGACACCGTCATCATCAGCACCGAGAACAGCCGCCCGATCGCCAATGCCGGTCCCGACCAGAGCGTCCGCGTCGGCACCCTCGTCACCCTCAATGGCGGCCACTCGACCGACGTCGATGGCGACCCGCTCACCTACACCTGGCAACTCGCCAGCGTCCCGCCGGGCAGTGGCGCCACGCTCAGCAACCCCAACACCGTCAATCCCACCCTGCTCATCGACCAGCCCGGCAGCTACCTCATCGCGCTCACCGTCAGCGATGGCCAAGTTCCCAGCCTGCCCGACACCGTCGCCGTCACCACCGAGAACTCGCCGCCGGTCGCCAACGCCGGCGCCAACCAGTCGATCCCGCTCGGCGTCACGATCACCCTCGACGGCAGCCGCTCGAGCGACGTCGATGGCGACCCGCTCACCTTCCGCTGGTCGCTGCTCGCCCGCCCGCCGGGCAGCACCGCCGTTCTCGGCAACCCCAGCAGCGTCAGCCCGGGCTTCAATGCCGATGCGCCCGGCACCTACGTCGCGCAGTTGATCGTCAACGACGGCAACGTCGACAGCGCACCGGCCAGCGTCACCCTCACTACCGCCAATGCCGCACCGATCGCCCACGCCGGTCCCGACCAGAGCGTACCGCTCGGCAGTACCGCCACCCTCGACGGCAGCGCCTCGCGCGACCCCGAAGGCGCCGCGCTCAGCTACACCTGGTCGCTGACCGGACGGCCCGCCGGCAGCAATGCCAGCCTCAGCGGCAGCGACACCGTCAACCCGAGCTTCACCCTCGATCGCCCCGGCAACTATGTTGCCCAGTTGATCGTCGGCGACGGCCACCTCGCCAGCGCGCCCGACACGGTCACCGTGTCGACCAGCAACTCGCGGCCGGTCGCCGACGCCGGCGCTGCGCAGACCGTCACCGCTGGCACAGCGGTCCAGCTCGACGGCAGCGCCTCGCGCGACGCCGACGGCGACCCGATCACCTTCGCCTGGTCGCTGACCACGCAGCCGCCGGGCAGCAACGCCGCCATCGCCCCGGCCGACCGCGTCAGCCCGAGCTTCATCCCCGACCTTGCCGGCACCTACATCGCACAACTGATCGTCAGCGACGGCCAGCTCAGCAGTCTGCCGGCAACCGTCGTCATCACCGTCGCTGCCGCCAATCGAAAGCCGATCGCCGTTGCCGAAGCGATCCCAACGCAGACCACCGTCGGCAGCCCGGTCGTTCTCAAGGGCAGCGCCTCGTCCGACCCCGACGGCGATCCCCTGACCTGGAGCTGGAGCATTGCGCTGCGGCCGGGCGGCAGCAACGCCAGCGTCGTCAGCCCGACCACGGCACAGACTTCGTTCGTGCCGGACGTGCCGGGTGTCTACACGATCCAACTCGTCGTGCGCGACGGCAAGGTCGACAGCGTGCCGGCGCTGGTCGTCGTGCAGGTGCAGGCGCTCAATCATCCGCCGGTGATCACCAGCACGCCGGTGACCACCGCGACCGTCGGCCAGCCGTACAGCTACGCGGCCGAGGCCATCGATCCGGACCTGGGCGATGTCCTCACCTGGTCGCTGCTCACCGCCCCGAGCGGGATGAGCATCGACCCGGCCAGCGGCCTGGTCAGCTGGACGCCGGCAGTGGGGCAGGTGGGCAACCCGACGGTGTCGGTACGGGTGGCTGATCAGGGCGGGCTGCTGGCGACGCAGGATTTCGAGATCGCCGTCAGGGAGCCGAATCATCCGCCGGTCATCACCTTCGCCGGCATTGCGCCGCAGTGGACGAAGCTTGCACCGACCGGCACGCCGCCAACGCCACGCTCTCACGTGAGCAGCGCCTATGATCCGCTTACCGACAGAATGATTGTCTTTGCCGGGGTTCAACCCGGTGATCTGAAGACCAACGAGGTTTGGGTGCTGATCAATGCCGCGGGCCGCGCAGGCCCTCCCGAATGGCAAAGGCTCGCGCCAACCGGAACCCTGCCAGGCCCTCGCCATATCGCCATGACGGCCTATGATGCGACCGCGAACCGACTGATCATGCACGGGGGATGCCCAGAAAATTGCGGCACGGCGTTCGTTGATACCTGGGTGCTCACCAACGCCAATGGCTTGGGCGGCACTCCCGAGTGGATCCAACTGCCTTCCGGTACCAGCGACTTGACGGCAGGACATGCCTACGACCCGATCACGAACCGCTTGATTCTCTTCGGCGGCGCGACTCCCGCAGCACCGTTCAACGACACGAGTGCGGTACGGGTGCTCGTGGACGCCAACGGAATTGGTGAACCGCGATGGATCGATCTCTCGCCGCTGGGCACTCGACCTCCGCCACGTTCGGAGTTGTACGCCCTGGGCTACGACGGTGTGAACAATCGCCTGCTGGTGTTCGGTGGCTACCGCTGGCGCGGCATCGAGTACAACGATGTGTGGGTGCTGCAGCACGCCAATGGCCTGGGCGGAGCACCCGAGTGGCAGCAACTCGCGCCCGACGGAACGGCGCCCGACCCGCGCGCGAACATGCCCTCGCACTATGACCCGAACAGCAACCGGCTGATCGTCTTCGGCGGGCTGCGTCAGGGTGCGACGCCGGCCGCGGTTTTTGACGAGACCTGGGTCCTGTCCAACGCCAACGGACTGGACGGCACGCCGCGGTGGAGCCGGCTGGCTTCATCCGGAGCCATTCCGGCGCCGCGCCGCAGCCACGCCGCCGTTTACGATCCGCGCAGCAATCGGCTGGTGACGGGCCTGGGTTATAACGATCTGAGCGGCGAGACCCTCAACGACGCCTGGGTTCTCTCCAACGCCTCGGGCAACTGCACCGCCGGGCAGCCTTGCACGTTCAAGGCAATGGGGACTGACCCTGATGCGGGCGACGTCTTGACCTATTCTCTCGACGCTGCTCCGGCAGGGATGACGATCGATGCGGCCAGCGGGGCGATCATCTGGACGCCAGCGAGCGCGCAGATCGGCAACCACGCAGTGACGGTGCGGGTTACCGACCGCGGTGGGCTTTTCGCGACCCAGACCTTCACCGCGACCGTGGCGCCGGTGGCCGTGCCGAACGTCGTCGGGCTGGCGCCCGAGTGGGCGGAGTCGTTCATCAGCGCGGCCGATCTCACCGTCGGCACGAAGACTAGCCAGGGTGGGGCGATCACGCTCAACTTTGACAGCTTGCCGAGCCGGCAGGGGTGGGCTTACGAAGCAGCCTTCAATCCAGTTTCTGAAGAACGGATCTTCTCTTTGGCTAGCGGCCGCTTAATCCAGAATTCGATCGGTATACCAATGACGGGACACGATCACAACGCGTATCGGATGGTTGTCGACATCAGCCCGCGGCTGCCGTTCGCTGCAGAGATAGCGGCCAGTGTGCTTGAAGAGCAGGCCACGTATTCGTTTGGTTTCTGTTTTGACATCGAGACCAAGCCTCGCCTTTTCGGAGTAGGCGTTGGGCAGAGCGGTCTCTTGGCGCAAGGCACACCAGCGTCTTTGGGGTCCACTACGGTTGCTCAGCTTCACACGTATCGCATGAGTGGAACAGGTGGCGGAGCGTTCACGTTCTCTCTAGACGGGGAAGCCAGATCTAGCGGCATCGGTAGCCCGGCCATTCCACCGCTGGCCGCAAGTTCCCTTCTCTTTGGTGATTGCACTGGTGGAAATAACGCCCGCGCCGAAATCACGGCCTACTCCTTCACCCAGCCCCGCGTCGTCGGCCAGAACCCGCCCGCAGGAACGCTGGTGCCGAACAAGACCGCGGTCGATCTCACCATCGTCGACGGCCCGGCCACCGAAACGGTGCCCAACGTCATCGGCCTGTCCCAGCCTGCCGCTGAAGCCGCCATTGTCACCGCCAACCTCAAGCCGGGCGCCGTCACCAGCGCGCCGCACCCAACGATTCCCGCCGGGCAAGTGAGCGACCAGTCCCCGCTGCCGGGCATCCACGTCCCCAAGGACACGCCGGTGGCGATCGTCATGTCGACCGGACCCCCGGCGCCCGTCAATGTCGCACCCATCATCACCTCCGCGCCGGTGCTTACCGCCACCGCCGGCCAGCCCTATGGCTATCAGGTGACGGCCACCGACGCGAACGCTGGCGACGCGCTCGCCTATTCGCTCACCACCGCCCCACCTGGCATGCAGATCAACCCCGCGACGGGGGTGATCGACTGGACGCCAGCCGCTGCCCAGATTGGCAGTCACCCCGTCACCGTCCGCGTCACCGACCCGGGCGGGCTCTTCGACGAACAAAGCTTCTCGATCAACGTCAGCGCCCCGCCGCCGGTGAATCTGCCGCCGGCGTTCACCTCTACGCCGATCATCACCGCGACCGTCGGCCAACCCTACACCTACGACGTCAACTCGACCGACGACCGGACATGCGAGAACGGCAATCTGATCCTTAATGGTAGCTTCGAGCAAAGCTCGCTGATCGGTGTCGGAACCTTGTTGGCGGGTTCAACCGCGATCACCCACTGGACCGTTGGGGGTGTAACGATTGATCACACCAGTTTTCCGTACCACTGGAACGCATCTGACGGGATATTCAGCATCGACCTGGAAGGCAGCAATCAGCCCGACAACAGAGGGACGATCTTCCAGACCTTTGCGACCTGCCGTGGTCAGCCGTACCGTGTCCTGTTCGACCTATCCGGTAACCCAGCATCAGGTCCGCTCGTCAAGGGAGGCCAGGTGACGGCAGCTTCGGATTCGATGACTTTCCAGTACGACATTGGATCGGTGGGGTGGGCAGCCAATGCCACGACGATTCGCTATGTCTTGCAGGAGTTCGAGTTCACGGCGACCGCGTCCTCGACGACGCTGGAATTCAGTAGCCTCGGGTCGACCGGCTACGGCCCCGTCATCGACAACGTGCGGGTAATACCGGTCAATGGGTCACTTGCCTACAGCCTCCCGACCGCACCGGCAGGGATGATGATCAACGCCGTGACCGGTTTGGTCACGTGGACACCCATGCTCGCGCAGGTCGGCAGCCACGACGTGACGGTCCGCGTCACCGACACCGGCGGGCTCTCCGCCGAACAGAGCTTCACGATCGTTGTCGTTGCCCCGCCGCCGGTGAACCACCCGCCGTCGTTCACCTCGTCACCCGTTGTCACGGCCACCGTTGGTCAGCCCTACGCCTACCAGATCACGGCCAGCGACCCGGATGCCGGCGATGTGCTGACCTACTCGCACCCGACCGCCCCCGCCGGCATGACGATCAACCCCACTACCGGCCTGATCACCTGGACCCCCGCCCTCGCGCAGGTCGGCAAACCCAACGTCACCGTTCGCGTCACCGACCAGGGTGGCCTCTTCACCGAACAGGGCTTCACGATCACCGTCACCGCCCCGGCCCCGGTGAACCAGCCGCCGTCGTTCACCTCGACCCCCGTCACCAGCGCAGCCGCCGGCAGCCCCTTCACCTATCTCGTCACGGCGACCGACCCCGACCCCGGCGACACGCTGACCTATTCGCTGACTACGGCTCCCCCCGGCATGACCATCAACGCCGCCAGCGGCCTGATCCAGTGGACCCCCGCTGCTGGGCAGGCCGGCGGTCACCCGGTTGCAATCAAGGTCCAGGACGCCGGCGGCCTCTCCGACACCCAGTCCTTCACCGTCACGGTCGGCGCCGTACTCGCCTGCGCGCCGCCGCCGGCGGGGCTGACGAGCTGGTGGGCCGGGGAGGGCGACGCGGTCGACCGCGCCAACATCAACCACGGCAGCCTGGAAAACGGCACCGCCATCGCCGCCGGCCGCGTCGGACAGGCCTTCCGCTTCGACGGCGCCGACGACCTGATCCGCATCGCCAGCGGCCGGACGATCGGGTTCGGCGGCCCGTTCGCGGTCGAATTCTGGTTCAACCCCACGAACACCATCCACACTGGCAGCCCCAACCAGATGCTGCTCGCCAAGGGTCGCTACCTCGAAAGCGGCGCCAACGCCCCGGTGGCGATCCAGGTGCTGGGCGGCGACGGCCGGCTGCTGGTACGCATGCCGCCGGCGCCGGCGCTGGTCAGCACCACCGACACCTGGCCAGCCGGCGCCTGGCAGCACGTCGCGCTCACCTGGAACGGCGCACGCTATCGCCTGTACATCAACGGCAGCGAAGAAGCCAGCCTCGACAACGCCTTCTCGATCCTCGACAGCAGCGACCCGATCACCCTCGGCAACGCCGATGGATTTGCCGCCGCGGGTTATGCCGGCCTGCTCGACGAAGTGACGCTCTACAATCGCGCGCTCACCGCGGCCGAGGTCACAGCGCTGCACGGCGCCGGCGCCCTCGGCAAATGCACCGCCAGCTACAGTCGAGCCGACGCCGGCCCCGACCAGGCCGTCGAGGTCGCCGCCACCGTCACCCTCGACGGCAGCGCCTCGCGCGCCTTCGACGGCGTCGCGCTGACCTACCAGTGGACGCTGAGCGGCCGCCCGGCCGGCAGCGCCGCCATTCTCAACAACGCGAGCGCCGTCAACGCGAGCTTCGTCGCCGACCAGCCCGGCAGCTACACCGCCGAACTCGTCGTCACCAACGCCGGCCGCACCAGCGCCCCGGACAGCGTTCGCATCACCGCCGCCAAGCTCAACCACCCGCCGACCATCACCTCCAGCGCCATCACCGCTGCCACCGCCGGCGCCGCCTACGCCTACCAGGTCACCGCCAGCGACCCCGACGCCGGCGACACGCTCGGCTTCTCGCTGACCACCTTCCCGGCCGGCATGAGCATCAACGCCGCCAGCGGCCTGATCCAGTGGAGCCCCAGCGCCGGCCAGATCGGCAGCCACAACGTCAGCGTCCGCGTCCAGGATTCCGGTGGCCTGTTCGACCTCCAGAGCTTCCTCGTCGTCGTCGTCGCTGCCCCCGTCCCGATCAGCGTCCCCAACGTCGTTGGCCAGGAACAGGCCGCCGCGCAGGCCGCCATCACCGCCGCCTCGCTCACCGTCGGCACGATCGGCGCCGCCACCAGCGACAGCGTTCCCGCCGGCCGCGTGATCAGCCAGAGCCCCGCCGCCGGCACCGTCGTCAACAGCGGCAGCGCGGTCAACCTCGTCATCTCGAGCGGACCGCCGGGGCCCAGCGTCAGCTCGATTCGCCTCACCCCGCACAACCCGCTGCTGCTCACCGGCCAGACGCAGGCGTTCCTCGCCACCGGCATCCTCTCCAACGGCTCCAGCCTGCCGCTGACCGCCGGCGTCGCCTGGCAGAGCAGCGACCCGAGCGTCGCGACGATCGACGCAAACGGCGTCGCCACGGCGCTCGCAGCCGGCAGCACGACGATCCGCGCCACCCAGGGTGCCGCCAGCGGCGAAGCGCTGTTCACCGTCGCCCAGGCGGTAGCCGACGGCACGCTGCCGATCGCCCAGATCACCGCCCCCGCCGACGGCGCCAGCGTCGCCAGCGCCGTGCCGATCGTCGGCACCGCCAGTGACGCCAACTTCCTCAAGTACCTGATCGAGATCGCCCCCTTCGAGACCGGCGTCTTCAGCACGCTGCACGTCGGCACCGCGCCGGTCAGCAACGGCACGCTCGCCACGCTCGACCCGACGACGCTGGTCAATGACCTCTACGTCGTCCGCCTCACCGTCATCGACAAGGCCGACAACCGCACACAAACGGAGATCACCGTCCAGCTCACGCGCGACAAGAAAGTCGGCAACTTCACGCTTGCCTTCCAGGATCTCAACGTCCCGATGGCCGGCATCCCGATCAGCGTCGTGCGCAGCTACGACAGCCGCGACAAGACCAAGGGGGATTTCGGCATCGGCTGGCGGCTGGATGTCCAGAGCCTGCGGCTACGGGTGACCGGCATTCCCGGCGACGGCTGGCGGATTGACCGTACGGGCGGCGTCCTGAACCGGCTGTACTCGCTGAAAGAGACACGAGCGCACAAGGTCGCCATCACGCTACCCGACGGCAAGGTCGAAGAATTCACGCTGACGCCGGTGCCCGACAGTCAGCGCTTCAGCACGCTCGATGCGACTAGCGCGGTCTACTCGCCGGGTGCGCAGACCCGCGGAACATTGCAGCCAGTCGGCGGTACCGACCTGATCATCGTCGGCGCGCAACCAGGAGCGGTTCAGCTGCTCACCCCGGGATACGAACTCTACAACCCGGCGGAGTACGAATACACCACCCCCGAAGGTCAGGTCATCCTGATCAGCCGCAGCGAGGGCGTCAAACAGATCCGCGACCGCAGCGGCAACACCGTCAGCTTCGCCCCCGGCGGCATCATCCACTCGGCCGGCAAGAGCATCACCTTCGCGCGCGACGGCCAGGGCCGCATCAGCACCGTCACCGACCCGATGGGCAACGCGCAGACCTACGCCTACGACATCAACGGCGACCTCGCCAGCCACACCGACGCCGAAGGCCGCCGCACCAGCTTCCTCTACAACTACGAGCACGGCCTGATCGAGATCCAGGACCCGCGCGGCGTCCGCCCGATCCGCAACGAATACGACGCCGCCGGCCGGCTGATCAAGAGCATCGACGCCTACGGCAAGGAAATCACCTACACCCACGACCTCGGCGCCAACCGCGAACTGATCACCGACCGCCTCGGCAACACCACCATCCACGTCTACGACGACCTCGGCAACGTCACCCAGACCGCCGACCCGCTCGGCGGCGTCACCAACCGCAGCTACGACGCGCGCGGCAACACCCTCAGCGAGACCGACCCGCTCGGCCGCACGCGCACCACCACCTACGACGGCCAGGACAACCGCCTCACCGAGACCGACCCGCTCGGCCAGACCACCCGCTACACCTACAACAGCAACCGCCAGGTCCTGACCATCACCGACGCCCTCGGCCGCACCACGAGCAACGCCTATGACGCCAACGGCAACCTGACCAGCAGCACAGACCCGGCCGGGCAGGTGACGACCTACACCTACGACGCCCGCGGCCTGCAGACCACGCGCACCGACCCCCTCGGCAACGTCACGCAGTACGCCTACGACGCTTCGGGCAACCTCGCCAGCGAGACCGACCCGCTCGGCCGCGTCACCAGCTACAGCTACGACGCCAACGGCAACCGCCTGACCCAGTCGACCACCCGCAGCACCGCCGGCGGCCCCGAGACGCTGAGCACCCGCTTCACCTACGACAAGGCCAATCGCCTGACCGAGACCACGCATCCTGACGGCTCGATCACCCGCGTCGCCTACAACGCCATCGGCAAGCAGAGCGTCACCACCGACCCGCTCGGCCGCGAGACGAAGTTCGACTACGACGACATGGGGCGGCTCACCCGCACCACCTATCCCGACGGCAGCAGCGAATCCTCGGCCTACGACGCCGAAGGCCGGCGTACCGGCAGCACCGACCGGGCAGGGCGGACGACCACCTCGACCTACGACCCGCTCGGCCGGCTGATCGAAACCATCGCCCCGGATGGCAGCCGCACGACCACGACCTACGACGCCGCCGGCCAGGTTCTGGCGAGCACCGACGCGCGCGGCAACGTCACCGGCTACGAGTACGACGCCGCCGGCCGCCGCAGCAAGGTCACCGACGCGGCCGGCGCGGCGACTCTGTTCACCTACGACGCCCTCGGCAACCAGATCCAGGTCACCGACGCCAACGCCCACAGCGTCGGCTTCCAGTACGACGCCAGCAACCGCCGCACGCGCACCACCTACGCCGACGGCACTTTCGACCAGGTCAGCTACGACGCCCTCGGTCGCCAGACCGCCAAGACCGACCAGGCCGGCAAGACCACCCAGTTCGCCTACGATGCCCTCGGCCGCCTGACCAGCGTCACCGACGCGCTCGGCCAGATCACCCGCTACGGCTACGACGAACAGGGCAACCAGCTCACCCAGACCGACGCCGAAGGGCGCACCACCAGCTTCGCCTACGACCGGATGGGCCGGCGCATCAAGCGCACGCTGCCGCTCGGCCAGAGCGAGACCTTCAGCTACGACGCCGCCGGAAACCTGCGGACGAAGACCGACTTCAACGGCCGCACGACCACCTACACCTACGACACGGTCAATCGCCTGACCCGCAAGACGCCCGATGGCAGCCTCGGCCAGCCGCCGGTGGTCTTCAGCTTCACGCCTTCCGGCCAGCGCGCCAGCATGCAGGACGCCAGCGGCAGCACCACCTACAGCTACGACAACCGCGACCGCCTGCTGAGCAAGGCGACGCCGCAGGGCACGCTCAGCTACAGCTACGACGCCGCCGGCAACCTCACCCGCATCCAGTCGAACCACGCCGGGGGCGCGGCGATGGACTACGCCTACGACGCGCGCAACCGGCTCGCCTCGGTCACCGACGCCGAGGGCCGCGTCACCACCTACAGCTACGACGCCGTCGGCAACCTCGCCGGCTTCCTCTACCCGAACGGCGTGCAGACCACCTACACCTACAACCCGCTGAACCGCCTGACCAACGTCACCGGCGCCAGGGGCGGGACGACGATCGCCGGTTACACCTACACGCTCGGGCCGTCAGGCAACCGCACCGCGGTGACCGAAGCGAGCGGCCGCCGCGTCGATTACACCTACGACGACCTCTATCGCCTGAGAAGCGAGACGATCAGCGCCGACCCGGCCGGGCCGAACGGGGCGATCGCCTACACGTATGACCGAGTCGGCAACCGGCTGACGCGGGTATCGACCGTGGCCGGCATCGCCGATCAGAGCTTCAATTACGACTTCAACGACCGCCTCGACGGCGAGGGCTACGACAACAACGGCAACACGCTGACCTCGGGCGGCCGGACCTTCGGCTATGACTTCGAGAACCACCTGACGAGTGCCGATGGCGGCGTGAGCTTTGTCTATAACGGCGACGGGATTCGGGTGGCGAAGACGGTGGGTGGGGTGACGACGGGCTTCCTGGTCGATGAGCGGAATCCGACGGGGTATGCGCAGGTGCTCGAGGAGATTGTCGGCGGGGCGGTGGAGCGGAGTTATACGTATGGGTTGAAGTTGATCAGCCAGAAGCAGGCTTCAGGGGTGAGTTTTTATGGGTTTGATGGGCATGGGAGTGTCAGGTATTTGACGGATGCAAGTGGGAGTGTGACGGATAAGTATTCGTATGAGGCGTTTGGGAATTCGGTGGGGCAGACGGGGGCGACGTTGAACGCTTATCTGTATGCGGGGGAGCAGTTCCTTGACGATATTGGCGGATACGGGCTTCGTGCGCGAGTGTATTACCCAGCACGTGCCCGTTTCGATACGGTGGACCCTTCTCCCGGCGACCCCAGAACTCCATCGACGAACAACACATACCTCTACGCCGCAGCCGATCCCGTAAATCGATATGATCCTCTCGGGCTATTTTCAGTGACTGAGTTAGGCGCCGTCACGGCAATAACGAGTATCTTGTCCACGGTTAGTTACAGGGTTTTCTTCCCGTCGAATCGTAGCCGAAGGAATTGGCCAGATGCGGTGGGCTACGGGGTCTCGATCACCGGAAGTATTAACCCCGTATCCGCTGTGTTTTGGACCGGAGTTCTAGCCGCGGCTGCTTCTACTGCCGGGCTGGTTCCGGCTACCGTGACTTCCGAACTCCTTAGCAGCGCTATTGCGGACTACCGGACGCTGGCGACGTCAGCGCCCGGAATCGTTGGCAAACTGGGAGTCGGATGGACCGCGGGCGTGGAGACAGTCGCCCACGCGTCGAGTCGGTCAGCAGCGAATTTCTTGTACCACGGAGGGCCAAGCTTCTCGTTTTCGGCTAGTGCAGATTCAATTAGCATCACGTTTTATCAGATGATTCTCTGGAATCTCCCAACTCTTGATTATTGGGCGCGTAGCGGACCAACCTTCAGCGCAAGCGGGACCTCCCCATTGTGCGCTTTCGGTGGTATGGCTTGCTTGTCAGGCGGATATGTGTGGAGCGGTGGCACACATGGCCCAGTTGGAGGAATCACGTTCACCGCATCAACTGGCCTCGGTACGCGGAACACCGGCGGTTTCAGCTTCGGCGTCACGCGAACGTCGACCGCTGGCCCTTACAATACGACTCAAGCAATGGGGGCTGTCGAGCCGCTACTTGTTGGGGCACTTCCACCGTTCGGGATTCTTTTGAATCTTAAGGCACATGGCTATTAACCAAAAATCGTGCTAAGGGGATCAAAGGGGCGAGAAAAGCCGGGGTCAGAAAAGCCGCAGTCAAACCTGGGGTCAGGTCTTGCTTCTGAACCAATTCCCTTGTAGAGTTGCTGCATAAAGCAATACGGGACGCAGTTCAAGTCGGCGTCAGACTTCAATTGTCTCCGGTGTAGTGCCCTTTTCTTATGGTGGGTGTCGCCCGATGTGCGGCACGGAGGCTCGGATGGTACACAAGGATCTCGAACTGCCGGCGACTGAGCTTCCGGGCTATTGCCGGCGCAATGGCATTAGCCGCCTGGAACTCTTCGGTTCGGCAACCCGCGTAGACTTCGAGCCGCAGAGCGATGTGGATCTGCTGGTGGAATTTAGGCCGGAGGCCAGGATCGGCTTTCTCGCCTTGAGTCGCATGCAGCGCGAGCTGTCCGCTTTGTTCGGACGTAGCGTTGATCTGGTGCCGCGTGCTGGCCTCAAACCGGTGATAGCGGAATCGGTTCTCAAGGAGGCCGAGCCACTCTATGCGGACTAACGAATTGTATCTATTGGATATCGTTCAAGCTGCCGATTCCATAGCGCAGTTCGTGGCGGGCATGGAGGAGGAGCAGTTTGTCGGTGATGACCTGGTGCGCAGCGCGGTGCTGCACAAACTCGCGGTAATTGGGGAAGCGGCGGCCCGTGTCTCGAGCGAACTCAAGCACTCGTATCCCGGAATCCCTTGGGCCGATATCGTCGGATTTCGCAACATCGCGGTTCATGCTTACTTCTCGGTCGATTGGGGACTCGTATGGAACGCGGCGGTGTTCGACGCGCCAACGCTGAAGTGCGACATCGAGGCGATCGTGAAGACCCGGCACGTGCCGCAAATGCAGGTGAAGCCTGGTCGATGAAGTCAGGAAAAACGGGGGCAGACCACGTTTTCTGAAATAGTCGGTTTTCGCTGGTTGTGCAGTGAGTACGGAGATAGGAAGCAAGCACGGGTCACAGGCGGGGTCAGGTATTTCTTTTTGCCTTCCACAGTGATCGGGAAACGAGATGAAGGAAATGTGCGCATTGTTGCCAAAAGCACTGGAGCTTGTCGGATGTGCGAGCGAGGTTACTCGTCACCCGGTCAGCTCCGGTCCGAGAATAGGGAACAGAACCCGATTATCTTGCCTTCCCCAGCCCGTCGTGACATCATAGTCGCGGCGTGACGGGGATCTACCGCGCCCGGCGCTCCACGAGGAGGGTGAGCCTTGCCAACGATCAGCATGTTCTATGGCATTTTGGTATCGATGTACGCACTGGATATCGAGAAACACCACGCTGCTCACATACACGTACGCTACAACGAGTTTAAGGTTGTCCTTGGCATTCCTGAAGGTGAGGTGCTCGAAGGCAGCCTTCCGGCCCGCCAGATGAAGCTCGTCCAAGCGTGGATCGAGCTTCACCGCGACGAGCTGATGGCCGACTGGCTGCTTGCTTCCAGCGGTCAGACGCCTTACAGGATCGATCCCCTGCGCTGAAGGAGATGGCCATGACACCCGATGTGGTCCGCGTCAGACCGCTACCCGACTATCAGCTCGAGGCGGAGTTCGCTACGGGTGAATGGCGTGTGTTCGACATGCGGCCGTACCTGGCTTATCCCGCATTCGCAGCCCTTGCGGAGGGCTCGCTGTTCATGAAGGCCCATGTCGTCCTCGGAACCGTCGCGTGGACCGACGAGATCGACATCTCGCCGGATACCTTGTATTTGTGCGGCCTTCCCGTGTGATGACACCAATGGACAGCGCAAGAAGGGAGACGCAAGAAGGCGCAAGCAAAGGGGAAAAAGGGGGACAGACCACGTTTTCTGCTATCGTCGGTTTTCGTTGGTTGGGCAGGGGCGGGGTCAAGAGGTGAAGTCACAATCAGGCGAACAGGCGGGGTCAGGAACAGGCGGGGTCTTGTTTCTGAGATGCCTCCATCCTGAGTTCGTCTATGGCACGCCTCCTCGAATGGAATTACCCGGCGCGAGTTATCGCGTGACGTCACACGGTGACCGGCGCAACCTGATCTCTGTGGCTCGCGATTCGCCGATCGCGCTGCTCGTGGCAGGTAGCTCGCGTTTCGCGAATCAGGCGTGCAGCGCCTTGAGTGCTACATCCGGCGCAGTCAACACGATCTTGAGCCAGCGCTGCGGGGTCAGATCTAACATCCCAACACCGGGCGAAACATGCTACGCCTGCCATGGCTCGACCGCCAAGGCTGGAATTTTCCGGGGCTGTTTATCATTCCAGAAAGCCGTCGGTGCCCTACGCGTGTCCATGTCGCACGGCTCGCGCCGATGACAGATCTGTGGTTGCCCGAAAAGGGGAACCACTGATTGCTTTGATGGTAGCGATCTTGCGTGGGCGTCTTCCTTGCGGTAAGGTAAGGAAATTGCAACAAAGGTACGCCTATGAGCACCGCAACCCTTACGAGCAAAGGCCAGATTACGGTCCCTGCCGCTGTGCGAACGGCGCTGGGCGTTGGCGCTGGAGACCGGGTGGAGTTCGTCGAGATTGCCGCCGGACGTTACGAAGTCATTGCTGCGACGCGTTCCGTAACGACCTTGAAAGGCATGTTCGGTCAGCCTCGGAAGACAGTGTCGATCGAGGAGATGAACGCGGTGATCGCCAAACGTGGTGCCGCCGCCCGATGACTGGCCTGGACACCAATGTCCTCGTGCGCTACATCATGCAGGACGACGCCGAGCAGTCACTGCTGTCTACTCGGCTCGTTGAGTCGCTTTCGGTCGAGTCACCCGGGTTTGTGGCACTGATCTCTGTCGTTGAACTCGGCTGGGTGCTCAACTCAGCTTACGACCTTGATCGAAACCAGATCGCCGAGGCTTTCGAAGGGCTATTGCGCACGAAGGAGATCGTGGTGGAGCGGGCGGAAACCGTCTGGAAGGCCTTGCGCATCTTTCAGCGCACCAACGCAGACCTTGCCGATTGCCTGATCGAGCGATCGGCGGCAGCAGCAGGCTGCAGCATGACGGTGACCTTTGATCGTGGCGCAGTCAAGGGTTGCGGGATGACTTTGGTCACCTGAACCCGCACGTGCTGTGTCAACCGCCGCCACGGTCTGGGGTGCGGAAAAAACCGGGGACAGACCACGTTTTCTGCTATCGTCGGTTTTCTTTGGTTGGGCAGAGGCGGGGTCAAAAGGTGGAGTCACAATCAGGCGAACAGGCGGGGTCTTGTTTCTGAAATGCCTCCATCCTGAGTTCGTGTATGGCACGCCTCCTCGAATGGAATTACCCGGCGCGAGTTATCGCGTGATTGCGGCGGTGCTGCCAGTCTTGCCTTTGGCCGGCCCCCGAAACCGGGAAAAGTGGAAAAGGGAGCAGGTACGAACAAGCGTGTTCAGACACAGCGCGAGTAAGCGAGTACAAGACCGGGGGGTCCGGTGATGCCTCCGGCCCCGGCCGCCAGACAGCGTCGCAGTCAGCTGGAAGCTTGAAGGACTGCCCAGCTGCGTTTCGCCTGCAGCCCTCTCCGATGCTAAACTGCAGTCATTTCGAGGTCACGGGAAAACCTATGCCAACCCTCACCTTGCGCGATGTGCCTGCCGATCTGCACCAGTGGTTGAAGGAACAGGCGGGGGGCCACCGCCGTTCGCTCAACCAGGAGGTCATCAGTCAACTCGATGCGTTGCGGAGCCTTCCCGCCAGCCGGTCTGATGCCGACCTGCGGCTGGCCCGTATCCGCGCGATTGCCACGCGCAGCGCTCGCCTGCCTGTGCTTGATGAACGCCCCGAGGCCCAGATCCTCGGGCTTGGAGCGGACGGACTGCCGCGCTGACGATGGTCGTCGACAGCTCGGCATTGGTGGCCATCCGAGAAAAAGTGGGACAGACCACGTTTTCTGCTATCGTCGGTTTTCGTGGGTTGTGCAGTCAGAAGGTGAGGCGAAGATGCCAAGGCGAGCACGGATTGTTGCTGCAGATACCCCCGTTCATGTGATCCAGCGGGGGATCGATCGGGGCGCGTGCTTTTTTTCAGACGACGACTTCCGGTTCTATCTCGAGGCCCTTGCCACTGCCGCGTCATCGGAAAAAGTCGCGGTCCACGCATACGTCCTGATGACCAACCACGTTCACCTGCTCGTCACCGGCGAGGCGCCCGATGGCATCTCGAACTTGATGAAGAGGTTGGGGCAATGCTACGTTCAGCGTGTCAACCGGACGTATGGTCGTACGGGTTCGCTGTGGGAGGGACGTTTTCGTTCGTGTCTCGTGCAGGCCGACAACTACCTGTTGGCTTGCCAGCGTTACATTGAGCTGAATCCTGTGCGAGCGGGCATGGTCAATCAACCGGGGGACTACCGGTGGTCGAGTTTCCACGCCAACACGGGCCTGGCCATTGACCGGCTGCTGACGCCGCACGCCGTCTTTCTTGACCAGGGCGTAAGTGCCGAGCGTCGGCATGCGGCGTATCGCGAGTTGTTTGACGAGCACCTCGAACCCGCGCTGGTCGCTCGAATACGCGAATCGGCAAACGGGGGCTTCGTGTTGGGCAGCGAGCGCTTTCAGCGCGAGATAGCCTTCATGTTGGGGCGGCGCACGTGGAAGGGCTCGCCGGGCCGACCCGTGAAGCAGACATTTGACGACACGCAGCAGCAGCTTGCCCTCTGACGCGGCATGGCCATGTATTTTCAATGGGATGAAGCAAAGGCGCGCAGCAACGAGCAGAAGCATGCTGTTTCCTTCGCCGAAGCTGCCGAGCTGTTTGCTGATGACCATTCTTCTCGCGTCCACGACCCGGACCATTCGCATCACGAGCATTGATACCTGCCTTTTTTGGTGTTTCATCGAGCGGGAGTTTTCTCGTCGTGGCGGATACCGAGCGGTCAGAGACGATTCGTATCATTTTCGCACGCCGCATGACCAGCCAGGAGCGTAAAGCCTATGGACGATGAAGACACTTTGCGGCCGGAGTACCCGGCCGACCTGATCAAATCCGGTGAGCGCGGGAAGTACGCCCGGCGCTATCGGGAAGGCACCAACCTGATCCTCATCGAAGCTGACTTGCAGAGGCTGTTCCCGGATTCCGAGGCAGTCAATCGTGCCCTTCGCACCTATGCCGAAGAGCACCATATGACGCCGCCCTGAAGATTCCGAATGTCGCGCGAACTCGGGGGCAGGTCTTGTTTCTGACCTCCCTCCATCTTGAGTTCCTGCATGGCACGCCCCCTCGAATCGACTTGTCCGGCGCGAGTTATCGCATGACGTCGCACGGTGATCGGCGCAATCCGAACTCTGTGGGCGATGTGGATCGCGAGTCGCTGATTGCGCTGCTCGCGACAGGTACGTCAAGAGCGGCCCACACGGCGGTGCTGCCGGTAGCCGGGTTCGCGATGACAGTGAATGACTGCAAGAATCAGCACAAAATCCGCTTCTACGGAGCTTCTTGCAAAACTCCCG
>JFAX01000014.1:53548-57206 GCA_000585015.1 Candidatus Accumulibacter adjunctus
AAGGCTGACGGTACGGTTGGCATAGTTGATCGCTGTGACGCGCCCCTGCCGCACCTCAACACCACGCTTTTGCTTCAGGGCATCGTAACCCAGCGTGATACGGCTCATGGTCAGGCCACCAGTGACCACGAGGTTGGAAAGAATGCAGGCGATGTGGCTGGGATTCGGGTCCACCAGGGTGACCGCGACCTTGCCGCTACCCCACATGCGAAGGTACTTGGCGACCGTGGCGCCACCGAAGCCACCGCCAACGACGACCACCCGCGCAGCCGGTGCAGCGCCAAATGCTTGCGGCAAAACGGAAGCCGCTGAAGCCATGCCGGCCAGCTGCAGGAATCGTCTTCTACTGAAGGTGTGCATCATGTGGGCGTCTCCCGTTGATTACTTGTCGAGGTTGCTACCGCTGTGTGCAGCGAGGTAGTCGGCGATGAGTTTGATCTGCGCA
Source organism: Candidatus Accumulibacter adjunctus (assembly GCA_000585015.1). GTDB lineage: Bacteria > Pseudomonadota > Gammaproteobacteria > Burkholderiales > Rhodocyclaceae > Accumulibacter > Accumulibacter adjunctus. The sequence goes on from JFAX01000014.1 coordinate 53,994, forward strand.
TCGGTGTAGCCACGGGCCTGGCGGTCCATGATGCCCTCGACTGGTCGGCGCTTCATTTCCAGGAGGTCTTTTTGCAGTTCGCTGGCGCTTTTCCCCGCAACTTCGTCAAAACCAGGGCCGTTCCCGTTGGTGCCGTGACATTGAGCGCATTGGGAAGCCAGAACCTGACCGGCGGGTGGCGCTGCTTGCGCGCCTTGCGAAACCGCCAGCGCCAGACCGACAGGTATCAGAAATCGTGGTGAAATCGTCTTCGATGACATGGTGTACTCCTCCCAGAAGAAAAAGCGCGTACCTCGCTGGTTCGATCGAGCATGGCGAGCAAGTTCGAACATCAAACAGGTCGCTTGGACCAGTGGTCCTGGACATCCCAAACCGCCCGCGGCAGTATCATGGTCAAAGCTTACGGCTGTCTTAACCCGAGTCCGGCGTGCGCCGTGCTACGGCGGCGCTTGTCCAGTGGGGGGGCGAATCCCGGGTCGGCGCAGGTTGCTCCGGCGAGCGCGCGCAGGACCAGGCCGATGCCGGCCAGAAAGGCGGCGGGGTCAAGGCGGTGGGGTCACAAGGCGGCGGGGTCTCGACTCTTGCCTCACAAGAGGAGTGAGTGACGGGGGCAAGTCTTGCCTCTTGCCCCAGATCGCCTCGATGCTGCCACTTTGGTTGCCATGATCCGGGGCGTTGACGTCTGATGCGACAATGAATAGCATCGCGCATCATGCGCACCACGATCGACATCGACGACCCGGTACTCAAGGACCTGAAGCGCCTGCAGCAGCGCGAGGGCAAGTCGCTCGGGCGCTTGGTGTCGGACCTGCTGGCGCAGTCGCTGGCGACTGCCGCCTCGAAGCGTGACGCGACGGCACCGGTCTTCGCCTGGTGCAGCAGGGACATGCAGGCGAAGGTCGAGTTGTCCGACAAGAACGCCCTGCTCGACGCCATGGATGAGCGGCGGCCGTGAGCTTCGGAATCGACGTCAACATCCTGCTCTACGCGTCCGACCGAAGCAGTCCGTGGCACGAGAAGGCGTCGGCCTTCCTGCAACGGTGCGCGGCGGGAAGCGAGGTGTTCTGCATCGCCTGGGTGACCGCCCAGAGCTATCTGCGCATGGCCACGCACGGATCGATCTTCGCCCAGCCCTTGTCAGCCGATGAAGCCGCCGGCAATGTGGAAGCTCTGTTGGCGCTTCCACACTGTCGCGCGCTGTGGGAGGACGAGGGGTTTTGGGAGGTCTATCGTTAGGTGACGCGCGCCTTTCCCGTCCGTGGCAATCTCGTCCCGGACGCACACCTGGCCGCTGTCCTGCGTCAACACGGCGTGGTCACGCTTTACACGCACGACCGCGACTTCCGGAAGTTCGACTTCTTGCGGGCCATCGATCCGCTGGTGTAGTTCCGGGGTCGTCAGACCGCGGCCAGATCTTCGGCTCGCGAGCGCGGATCTTCGCGTTTTGCCTTTCCTCTCTTCTCTTCTCTTCTCGATCGGGCGGCACGGGACGACCGCGAGCGACTCGCCGCAGGCACCGACCCAGTGGCGGCAGGGTTGGAAGCCTTCGAAGAATCTGCGCTCGACACGGAGGGCCGGTCAGGCGGGGCCATTGACTGATCGCCTGCCATGACAGATCCCGATTCCCGTGAAGTGCTGGCGGCCTTCTTTCCGGAGCGCGCCGGCGAATTGCAGGAGTGGGCGGCGGAGGCGGCGATGTCACGTCTCTACGGCGGGATTCACTTTCGCAGCGACAACAGCGAGGGGCTGCGACTGGGGCGAGCAGTCGGACGGCGGGTGGTCGAGCGCAGCCTCGGCGGTGCGGGCGCTGACTCAGGCGGCGGGCGGTTGCGGCCAGCCGCCCAGGACGCCGCTCAATAGGCCAGGTACGCCGGGCGGCCGACGACATCGCCGCAATGGGCGCGAACGGCGGCGATCACCGGGCTTGCGCCAGCCATGGGCGTGAGGAGGGTCGGCGCGCTGGTCTCCTGCCTGAGCAGCAGCCTGCCGTCGGTCGGATCGTAGGCAAAGACCTCGTAGCGCTCGGCGGTGCCCGTCGCTGCCCGGCGGATGCGCCGCCCGTCCGGTTCAAGGACCAGTCCAGTCACCGCACAGGCCGAGCTGGCATCGATCAGAAAGCGATGTTCGCGGCTCGACGCCGGTACCGCCGCGGCGCGCTCGGGGCACTCGCTCGCTACCCGCAGCGTGACCAGCGAGTAACCGTTGCCGAGCGCCTGTGGCGGCGTGAAGCGGGTGTCGCTGACGAGGGTGTCGATGGTGAGGAAGGTCTGGCCTTCCGGTTCTCGACTGACGAGCTTGAGGCGATAGCTCGACACCCCGGCGACCGCTTGCCAGACAATCGTCGGCCGCAGCGAAGACTGCGTCGATCGCGCGGCCGGCGCGATGATCGCCGGGTCGGCGCAGGTTGGTCCGGCAAGCGCGGGCAGCGCCAGGCCGATGCCGGCCAGACAGCAGATCGCGGTGGATCGGGGATGGGGGATCACGGGCCAAGCGCGGTGATGTTGGGAGCGGACTGCCAGCCGCCCGACCGGCAGGTCGAAAACGCGATCGAACGTGCCGTGACGGAAGATAGCACAGCTTTTCGGCCTGGGCTCGCCGTGTCGAGCGGGCGCGGCGCGATCGGTGTCGGATTCCGCTTCGCTTGCCGGCAGGCTGCATCCTGTCGCCCGCCGGTGCTAGCGCGGGACGATTGGCAAGGACTGCTGCGCCGGGCCCTGGGCGGCAGCTGGCTCTGGCGTCTGTGGGGGAAACGGCGTTGCCGGTCCCGGTGGTGTCGCCAGTCCGGGAGGTGTCGGCAAGGTGTTGGCGCTCTGCAGCATGCCTGCTGCTCCGGCGCTTCGCGTCGGCGCAGCAGGCAGGACGGCGAAGACCCACTCGGTGTACCGCTCCTTGCCTTCGAACAACTGGTTATCGGGATCGAATCCGGCGATCTTGATGGCGCGCGCGTTGGAGAGGCTGTGCACGCCCATGATGCCGCCACCCGGCGCGGCAACCAGGCCCCACTCGGGCTTGCCGGTGATCGGGTCGGGATAGAGCTGCCGCAGGTGGCGACGGATGCCCGGGTAGCGCGGGTCCTTGAGCAGATCGGTGAGGGCAGGGGGATAGCTGCGCCGGCCGCTCGGGCTGCTGTTCAGGTAGCTGGCGATCGCTTGGCGATAGGCGGCGCCCACCTCGAGCAGTTGCTGCTCGGCCTCACGACGCTGGGCGATGCTG
>JFAX01000014.1:57525-67697 GCA_000585015.1 Candidatus Accumulibacter adjunctus
CGTGCTGCCGGTCACCGGGTCATGCGGCAATGCCCGCAGGTAGCGTTCGCTGACCAATTCTTCGAGGCTCTCCGGGTAACGGCCCTTGTCGCCGTAGAACTTGTCGATGGTTTCGCGAACGATGCGCAGATTCTCGTTGAGAACCGCTTCCTTCGAGCTGTCGATGCTGTGGAAGTAGCGCGGAACGGCAATCGTCAGCAGCAGGGCGATGATCGACAGCACGACGAGCAGCTCGATCAGGGTGAATCCCTTGCCGATCGCCGCGCCACCGTTGCCGGGCCGCCCGCCCGGATGACGGGGGCGCCGCATTGCTCCGGGCTTCACCATTCGCGATAGGGAACGCCGTTGAGCCCAGTGGCGGCGGATCTCGAATGGACGTCGTAGACGTCGTCGCCTTCCTGGGGATTGGCCGCTTCGCTGGCGTAGGCCCGTTTGCCCCAGGTGTCGGCCGCCGGGACACTGGCCTCCGGATGCATCGGGTCGCGCGGGATGCGGCGCAGGAAGTGGATTTTGCGGTGTTTGGGATCGCGCACGTCCTCCTCTCCCTCGACGAGGATGGCGAGGGTCTTCGGGTAGCCGGTCTCGCCCGCGACTCGCCGGATTCGCCCTTCGTCGTGGGCCTTCTTGTACAGGTCGATCGCGTGCCGCAGCTCGCGCAACGCGAGCCGGAGGTCCTGCTCCTTGCTGCGCTGGATCGACGTCTGTGCAACCGGGATGACGACCGTGGCGAGAACGGCGACGACGGCGAGCGTGATCATCAGCTCGATCAGCGAGAAGCCGCGCTGCCGGCGTTCCCGCGGCTGGGTCGGCTGCGCCGTCGGGGTATCCGGCCGGGACATGGGGGGCGCTCGCATGACTCAGGGGCTGATCGTCAGCGTGTGCGGCGCCGGCGGGGTGGCATTGATCGACGCACCGCCGGCGCCGATCGGCGCGATCGTGATCAGTTCGATGCGCGAGCTGCCGGCCGCCAGGGCGCGGAAGCTCAAGGTGGCGAGGATGTCGGGGGAGCTGGCGCCGCCGGCTCCGGATCGCGTGGCCGTCAGCAACACCTGGCCGCCGGGATCGACGCGATAGTTGAAGGTCGTCGCGGCGCCACCCTGGCGCAGGAAGCCTCCTTCGCTGACGCTGGCGACCTGCAGCAGCCGCGGATCGAAGGCGACCGCCATGGGCACGCTGACCACCGGTTGATCGGCCTGCATCACCAGCTGCACGGTGGCCGTGTCGCCGGCGCGCAGTGCGGTCGGACCCTGCCAGAGCAACTGCGCGGTGCCGCCGGAGACCGCATTCGCCAAGCCGCCGCCGGCAGCCAGCGTTGCCGGCTGCGCGACGTAGCCCTCGCCCGATTGCGTCAGCGGGCTTCCCTGCGGCGTCGCCGTGCTTCCCGGCGGCAGCGGGCCAGCCGCGGGTGACGATCCAGGGCTGGTTTGCTGACCGCTTCCTGAAGCGGGCGAGGGCGACGGCGGGCTGCTCGGGCGCGTTCCCGGGATGCCTGGAACGGGCGCCTGGGCAGCGCCGCCCGCGTTGTCCAGCCGTGCGCGGAAGCTGGTCTCGGTACCGCCGTCGAACTCGGCCAGGTAGGCATCGACCCGCTGGATGTTGCGCAGGATTCGCGGCGTGATCGACAGCACGATCTCGGTCTTCTTTCCTTCGTCGGCGTGGCTGCCGAAGAGCCGGCCGAGGACGGGAATGTCGCCGAGGAACGGCAGCTTGCTGGCGGTCCGCCGGTCCTCGTCGCTGATCAGTCCGGCCATCAACTGGTTCTCGCCGTCCTTCAGGCGCAGCACGCTGGTTGCCGTACGCGTGCCGATGCGGTACGCCACCGTGCCGGTCTTGGTGCTTTCCTTGTCGAGGATGTTGCTGACCTCGAGGGTGACCTTGAGGGCCACCTCGTTGTCGAGATAGATCGTCGGCTCGATGTCGAGCTTGAGACCGACGTCGATGTACGTCACCGACTCGGAAGAGAAGCCGGTCGCGGTGATCGTCGAGGTGATGTTCGGCACGCGCTCGCCGATCAGGATCTTCGCCTTCTCCCGGTTGCGCGCCCGGATTCGTGGGTTGGCCAGCAGGTTCACGTCCGCGTCGAGCTGGTTCGCCCGGATCACCATCGGTCCGAGGGTGACACCGGTGGTCGATGAGTTGATGTTGCCGAGCTGCCGCAGGGTCAGTCCGTCGACGGGCAGTGCGCGCAGGAACATGCTGTCGGGCCAGTTCACTCCGAGATTCTGCAGGCGATTGCGGCTCACCTCGAGGATCTCGACTTCCAGCATGACCTCGGGCTCGGGAACGTCCTGCACGGCGACCAGCTTGTCGGCGACCCGGATCGCTTCGGCACTGTCGCGGATCATCACCATGTTCAGCTTTTCGTCGACGACGATGTCCTTCGTCTTGAGCATCGTCTTCAGCGTCGTGCCGACGGTCTTGGCGTCGGAGTTCGCCAGGTAGTAGGTTTTGACGACCAGAGCCTGGTAGTCCTTCTGTTTCGCCGGTGTGCCGGGGTAGATGAGGATCGAGCTGCCGTCGAGGACGCGCTGCTCGAGCTGGTTGGTGAGCAGGATGACGTTGATCGCGGCTTCGATCGTGCTGTTGCGCAGGAAGATGGTCGTCTTCTGATCGGCGCGCAGATCCTTGTCGAAGACGAAGTTGAGCCCCGAGGTCCGCGAGATGACTTCGAAGACCGTCTTCAGTGGCGTGTCCCTGAACTCGATGGTGATCGGCTTCCGGAACGCGGCCGCCAACGCGGACTCCCTGGCGCCCTTGGCGGCCTTGTCCTCGATCAGGCGTTGCAGGGCGAGCGCGCGTTCGTGCTTCGGGTAGGCGGTGAGGACCGCCCGCAGGCGAGCCAGCGCCAACTCGGCATCCTTCTTCGCCCAAGCCGCTTCGGCCTCCTGGAACAGGAGTTCGTGCCGGCGGGCGCTGTCGATCTGACGCAGCCCGGCGCTCGCGCGCTCATTGCCCGGCTGCAGCACCAGGGCGCGGCGATAGGCCGCCTCCGCCTCCTCGTAACGGCCCTCGGTGAAAGCCCGTTCCGCGCGCGCGAGGCTGGCGTTGAGATAACGCTCCTGGGTGCGCAGATAGCCCATGCGATACTCGACGGCGCCGGGGTCGAGGAGCATTGCTTCCTGCATCTTCGCCAGGCCGGCGTCGACCTTGTCTTCGGCAACCAGCGCCTGAGCTTCGCGGTAGGCCTCTTGCGCCGCGCATCCGGCGAGCAACAGGGCTGCTGCGGCGCTGAGGCAGCGGCGGCGCCAGACTGCGGCCCCGGATTGACGCGAATTGCCCTGGCTCACTGTTGCGATCCTCCAATGGTGATGGTCTGCGCTTGCTTCAGGGGCAGGTAGAGCAGCGTCAGAGTCGGCGGCTGGATGCTCTTGACGCGATAGACGCCGGCCAGATCCATGCCCTCGCGAACGATCAGGACTTCGTCGCCGCGCGCGAGATACACCTCCCATTGTTCGCCTTCCAGTTTCTTGCCCAGGTAGGCGAAGGGAAGCGGCGGCGCCACCGGTTTCAGTTTCGGTGGTGGCACTTCCGGTGGCGGGGGCGGCGTCCAGCTCAGCGCGGCGAAGAGATCGCGGCTGGTCTGCTCATCGCTGGCCGCCGGAATCAGCTGCTGGCGCGGAATCAATGCCGCGACCTCGACCGTCGCGGGGGCGGTGCCGGAGCCGGATCGCGAAGCCAATCGACGGTTCTCCTTCGGCGCCGTGGCCCGCGTGCCGGAATGGCTGCGGTCTCTTGCCGGCATCGGCTGGACGATCCCGCCGGCAGATTCCCCCTGCGGCGTCTTGTCGCCGAACAACGCCAGGTAGGCGGCGAGCAGCAGCAGCGACGACAAGAGCAATTGCCGGCGGGTCATGGGTCTACGTCCATGTCGGGTCGGGGACGGTGTTCGCCAGCGGCCGGCGGCAGGTGCCAGATGGTCAGCCGAACCTTGGCCTCGACCTGGTCGAGACCGACGTCCTCGCGTTTGAAGGCGAGTTCGTTGAGCGCCACCGGCGCCAGCGTGCGCAAGACCTCCTCAACCCAGCTCCTGATGTCGGCGTAACGACCCTTGACCGGCACCGTCATCTGCAGCCTTTCTACCTGCGCTTGCGGATCGGCAGCCCGCAGGTACTCGGCACGAGTCGCGCGCAGCCGATGTCTGGTCGCCGCGTCGAGAATCTTCCTGACGGTCGGCAGGACCTGATCATCATCGGCCAACGCTTCCCTGAAGGCGCGGTAGTTCGCTGCCGAAGCAGTTGCGCCGGTCGTGGTTGCGGTGGCGGGTGCCTGATGGCTTGCCAGTCGTTCCTGCAGTTCGGCGAGCGCCACGAGTTGCGTTGCCAGTTCGGCACTCAGCCGCGGCAGGACGATCACGCTGACGGCCAGCAACGCGGCCAGGGCGCCAGCGAGCAGCAGCCACCACGGCCCGTGTCGATGAAGCCAGAGATCGGCGAACAGGCGCAGGCGATCGGCAATCCGCTGCAGCTCGTTCACTCGCCGTTCCCTCCTTCCTCGCTGGCGGCGGCAGCGCTGGCTGCCGCTTCGGCGAGCAGCGCTTCGAACATGAAGCGCAGCGGTCGGTTGGGATCACGCTCGTTGAGTTCGTGTCGGGTGACCATGGCGCCAGCGAACGGAGCGACCGAGCCGAGCTGCTCGAGGTAGTCGAGCATCCACTGATGGTCCCTGGCTTCGGCGACTCCCTTGACGACGCGCCGACGATGATCGGGTTCGATCTGCAGCAGGGCGACGTTGCTGCTGGCGACACGTTCGAAGCCGTCCAGCAGGTCGGGCCACGGCGTATTCAGCTGGTCGATGATGCGATTGACCGCGACGACCTGTTGCTCGGAGAGCAGCAATGGCGGCGGCGGTGGCGGCGTGCGGGCGACGATCTCCCGCCGTGCCCGGGCGATCGCCTGCGTCGTTTCATCGAGCCGCTGCGCGAGCAGCTGCCACCACCAGAGGACGGCGGTCGCAACGAGCACCGTCACGACACCAGCGGCAGCGAGAATGCGGCGCTGGCGTCCGGCAGCCGGCAGGCGCCATGAGCGGCGTTCGACGAAATCGATCTGCAGCGCTTTCATTGCCGGGCTCCGGCGAGCGCCAGCTGGGCGGCGACCCGGCAGGCTTCGGGGAGGTTGCGCAACGGGCTCGCGTGGCGGCCGCAGGCGACCGTGCGCGAGGCCAGGCCGGCCACGCTGGCCGTCTCCGGCAACCAGTCGGCTGCGCCGGTCCACAACAGGCGCTGACCGCCGTGCGCTGCAGCCGGCAACGGTGTTCGCAGGCGTTCCTGCTCGAGGAGTGTGGCGAGATCGGCGAGTCCCGGGGCAGCCGGCAGGCGGAGGCTGCGCAGGGCGATGGGCTGTGCGTTGCCGGTGTGGGCGAGGGTCAGCGTCAGCCCGAAACCGACGATCAGCCAGCCGTCGCCGGGGACCGCGAGCGGGTCTTCATTCCAGCTGCGGACCAACGCCGGACACACCGAGCCGAGTTGCCAGCGATTCGTCCGGGCGAGGCGGTCGAATTCCTTGCAGAGCTGCTGCGGCAGCGCGCAGGCGATGAATGGCGTGCTTGCCTGCCAGTCGGCGGCGAGCAGCCAGTGCTCGGCTGGCTCGCCGTAGAGCATGGCAAAGCGAGCCGCGGCGGCCGCCCGCAGCTCGTGCAGACCGCGTGCACCGCTCGGTGGCGTGACGACGAAGCTGCGCGTCAGGCCGTCATCGACGGTGACGTGCAGCTCCGTGCGCCGGGCGACGGAGGCGGTTGGTGTCGGCTTCAGCTCGCTCAGGGCGGCGCACAATGTGGTCAGCGCTGCTTGTGGCTGCGGGTCGAAGCTCATCTGCGCCAGCACCTGGCAGGCTGCCGCTTCGTCGCCGGCAAGGACGACGGCGCTCTCGGCGGTGCAGCCGAGCAGCAGGCGCTCAGCCTGAAAGCGTGACACGGCGCAGCTCGTCGAGCGTGGTTTCACCCTTGGCGACCAGGCGCAGGGCGGCTTCTGTCAGGCTGCGGGTGCCGCTGCGGAACGCCGCTTCCTTGAGTTGCCGGATCGGTCGCTTCTCGATGATCAGTTCGCGCAGCTCGTCGTTCAGGTTGAGGATCTCGGCAACCGCCTTGCGCCCGCGGTAGCCGGTGCCGCGACAGTCGCCGCAGCCGCTGCCGCGACGGAAGTCGAAGTGCGCCAGATCGTCGGCGGCGATCACGAAGCGTTCAAGCTCGGCTTCGCTCGGCGCATGCGACTCGCTGCAGCGTGGGCAATTGACGCGCAGCAGGCGCTGCGCCCAGATGCCGTTCAGCGCCGAGGCGAAGGCGTAGGGGTCGATCCCCATGTGGGTGAAACGGCCGAAGACATCGAAGACGTTGTTGGCGTGCACGGTGGTCAGCACGAGGTGGCCCGTGAGCGCCGACTGGACGGCTATCTCGGCGGTCTCGCGATCACGGATTTCGCCGACCATGATCTTGTCCGGGTCGTGCCGCAGGATCGACCGCAGGCCACGGGCGAAGGTTAGGCCCTTGCGGTCGTTGACGGGAATCTGTAGGACGCCGGGCAATTGGTATTCGACCGGGTCTTCGATGGTGATGATCTTGTCGCGACCGTTGTTGATCTCGGAAATCGCTCCGTAGAGCGTGGTCGTCTTCCCGGAACCGGTCGGCCCGGTGACCAGAAGCATGCCGTAGGGCTCCCCGGCGAGGCGCCGCAGGGCTTTCAGCGCGTGCTCGTCGAAGCCGAGCGAAGCCAGCGTCAGCGAACCATGCGCCTCGATGACGCCCCGCTTGTCAAGGATGCGCACGACGGCATCTTCGCCGTGAATGCTGGGCATGATCGAGACGCGCAGGTCGATGTCCCGTCCGCTGACCTCGACCCGGAAGCTGCCGTCCTGCGGCGTCCGCCGCTCGGCAATGTCCAGCTCGGCCAGCACTTTCAGGCGCGAGATCACCTGCTCGGCCAGCGCCACGCCGCCGATCTGGGCTACGGTATCGAGGACGCCGTCGATGCGGTACTTGATCGTGATGCCGGTTGGCGTGCTTTCGAGATGGATGTCGCTCGCCGCCGCCTTCACCGCGTCGTAAACGGTCGAGTTGACGAGCTTGACGGCCGGGCTGGCAGCTTCGCTGACCGATGCGAAACTCAGAACCTCGGCCGTTCGGTAACGCTCTGATGTGCCGCCGCCCGCGTCGAGCAGCGAATGGACGGCATGCACGGACTCCTCGTGTTTCGAGAGGTAGGCCTGGATGTCCGCCGCCAGTGCCAGGCAGAAGTGAACCGGCGCAGCGGCCAGGGTGCTCAGCCAGACCATGCAGTCGGTATCGAAGGGATCTGCCGTGACGCCGATGAGCCGGCCGTCGGCGAGCGTCTGTGGCGGTCGCAGCAGGACGCATCCGCGCTTCTGCGCCTTGGCCAGCGGCAGGATGTCGAAGGCGGGTGCGTAGCCCAACATCTCGGTCGTTTCCATCACCGCCAGGTGGAAGCGCCGGGCAAGCTGGTCGACCAGTTGCCGCGCTTCACTTCCGGTGAGCGCCTCGAGTTCGGTCACCAGTGACTGCCCGGAGCTGCGCGCACGGCTGCGCGCCTCCTGCAGGACCTGGTCGCCGAGTTCGGTATCGAGGTTGCGGTTCGGAGCGTTCACTGCAGCGTCCCGGCGAGGTCGAAGATGGGCATGTAGAGGAGGATGACGATCAACCCGACGAGGAGGCCGATGGCGGTCATCAGGACCGGCTCGAAAACCTTGCTGAAGCGCTCGATCCAGCGGGCGCTCTCGCCTTCGTAGAACAGCGCCGATCGCGTCAGCATGGCACCCATCTGCCCCGAGCGTTCGCCGACCCGCAGCATGCGCAGGGCGATCGGAGTCGCCAGCCGGCTGTTCTCGAAGGCCTGCGACAAGGTGCCGCCATCGGAGATGATGCGACGCGCGCCGAGCAGTGCGGTGCGTGTCGTCGGCGAGACGGCATCGCCGACGATATCGAGCGCCGCGAGGATCGGGATGCCACCCTCGAGCAGCATGCCGGTCGTCAGGTAGAGGCGGGACAGTTCGATGATGCGGACGCGCTCGCCGATCCCGGGCAAACGGGTGAGGAAGACGATCCAGCGACCGCTGCCGACAAAACGGCGCAGCCAGTAGCCAGCGGCGAGCAGCACGACCAGCAGGCCGCCAAAGACCGGGCCGGAGTGCTGGCCGACGAACTGTCCCCAGTCGAGGAGCAACTGTGACAGCCATGGCAAGGCGCGGCCGCTTCCCTGATACACGCCGGCAAAGCGGGGGACGACGTAGCCCATCAGGAAGAAGGTGACGCCGCCACCGACGACGAGCAGGATGGCCGGGTATATGGCGGCGCTGAGCATCCGGTTGCGTACCGTGTCCAGTCGCGTCTGGTAGTCGATGTAGCGCGACAGCGCCCGCGGCAGGTCGCTGGTTCCTTCGGCGGCACGGACGATGCCGATGTAAAGGGGAGGAAACACGGCGGGCTGACGGGCCAGCGCGGCGGAAAAGCGCAGCCCCTCGCGCAGGTCAGCGGTCAGACGTTCGAGCACGCCGCGCGAAAGCTGCGAAGTTTCCTTCTCGAGCAGCGCTTCGAAGGCCTCGACGAGGCTGAGTCCGGCCTCGAGCAGGGCGAGCAGTTCGGCGCTGAACAGCAGCAGAGAGAAGGTGCTGCGACCCGGCAAGCCGCCGGACCGCGCGGCGACTCCGCCGGCTGCCTTGATCGACAGCGGTTGCAGGCGCTGTTGCAGCAACAGCCTGCCTGCCTCGCTCGCGTCTGCGGCGTCAACGATGTGCGTCTCGATCAGATTGTCGGCAGATAAGGCTCGGACCTGAAAGCGCATCCTTGCTCCGCGGCATCCTCATTGATTGGTGACGTCGGCTGCGTCGCCTGTTCCCCCCGGCTGGCCATCCTTGCCGTAGGAGATGATGTCGAAGTCACCGGCGGTTCCTGGCGCACGGTAGAGGTAGGGGCGCCCCCAGGGATCCGGCGGCACGGCTTTCTGGAGATAGGGTCCGTTCCATTTGGCGACGTTACCTGGCCTGGTCAGCAGCGCGTTCAGTCCTTCTTCGGTCGTCGGATACTGGCCGACGTCGAGCCGATAGGTGTCGAGGGCACGCACGAAGGCTTCGACCTGCGCCTTGGCGACGCCCTGTTCGGACTTGCCCAACTGTGAGAAGTACTTCGGGCCGACGTAGGCCGCCAGCAGACCGATGATCGTCACCACCACCAGCAGTTCGAGCAGGGTGAAACCACCGCTGGCGCCGCCCTGGCGTGCCTGCTTGCGCTGCTCTGCTGTCACGGATTGCCGGTGTTCGGGCCGTTTGTGCCCAACGATCGCTGTACCTCGGATCATTGCCGCGTCCCCCGTGCCGCCGCGGCAAGCACCGCCGGCACATAGAGCATCGTTTCCCGATAGGGCGGAATTCGCCCGCCATGCCTGGCCACCGCGCCCTCGCCGGCGTTGTAGGCGGCCAGCGCCAACGCGATATTGCCCTGATGCTGGACGAGCAGCTCCTTGAGGTGGCGCACGCCGGCATCGATGTTCTGTGCCGCGTCGACGGGATCGGTGACGCCGTAACGTGCGGCGGTTGCCGGCATCAACTGCATGGCGCCGGCTGCTCCCTTGGGTGAAACGGCCCGCATGTTGAACCCTGATTCGATCTTCACCACCGCCGCGACGAGTGCTGGCTGGACGTCGTGGAGGCGTGCGTAATGGTCGATCAACGGCGCCAGTTGCCTCTTGCCCTGTTGGTGGTCGTCGCTGTTCGCTCGCGGCACGACACGGCTGCGGACCTCGGGAACCTTCTCGCCACGGATGAACAGCCGATAGCTAGCATCCCGGCGGTGGCTGGCATAGCTCGGAACGCCGTCGGCGGAGTACGAGACGAAGACGTCGCCGACCGTCGCCGATCGCGCCGGGGTCGCCGCCAAGCCAGCGAGGAGCAGCGTCAGGAGCGGCACGAGCGGCACCACCCGCAGGCATCGTGTTCGCGCACGATCGGGATCGAAGGCTGTGATCGTGTGCTTGCCATTCAATCGATCGGCGATCGCTGGCACGATTCGACCGCCTTTCCAACGCCAAGCAGGGTTGCTTAACACCGCGTTTCCCTCCCGAGTGTACGCGCTTGTGAGTGGGTGGCCGGAAGCTGACGGCGAAGGATAACATGATGCGTGGCCGGAGTATTGGTCGATGCTCGAGCGGCAGGGCAATCGCATGAATGCCA
>JFAX01000014.1:68902-101209 GCA_000585015.1 Candidatus Accumulibacter adjunctus
TAGGATTCATGCGATTGCCCTGGCTCGAGCGGCGGCAGGTTGGCGGTCTTGCTGCCTTGCAGACCGTAGACCACAGCTTCGTGACCGGACGTGCGATGCGCATCCCGATCCACGGATGTCATCCCCAGTGGGGTCGCGTCGGTGTTCAGGGCTGTGCCTTCTCCGGGCTTGCCCAAATGGGCACCGTTGACATAGCATGCCCCTGCTGGCCGTCACGCTTCGACTCCCGCGCAGGCCGGTCAATCGTCGTTGCGCCATCTCGTGCCAGCCGCCAGCGGTTTCTGCCGGTGGCGCGGCTCATCCGGCCGGCGTAATCCATCCATCGATCATTCTACGGATCATCGGAGCATACTCATGAACACACAGAAGACCTTGCTCGCCACCGGCCTCATGGCGATCGCCATCGCGCAACCGACCGCTTGGGCTGGCCCGAAAGACGTACCTTTCAAGGCCAGCCTGGCTGCCCAGGAAGTGCTTGCCCTGTACCCTGCAGACGGCCCTTGCGCCGGGTTCTTTGCCCAGGGAACGACTGCGGTGATTGGCAAAGCCTCGCATCTCGGCCGGGTGGCGGGCGTCGGGAGCGATTGCATCAAGCTCACACACATTGGTCCCCCGCCGTCATTCGCTTTCGAGAATGGGGAACTCACCGTGACGGCAGCCAACGGAGACCGGCTCACGCTGTCTTACAGCGGGACGTTCATACCGACGGCACAGCCGCCCATATACGCAATCAGCGGACTCTTTCAGATCACTGGTGGAACGGGCCGATTTGCCCATGCCACGGGCTCCGGCTTCCTCGAAGGCACGGAGAACATCTCGACGTTCCAGGGACAACTGGAGTTGAGCGGAAAGATCTCTTACTGAGCAGCACCCCCGCAAAACCGGTGACAGTATACTAATTGCGAAAACCGGTGACAGTATACTAATTTGGTTTGTCCGCTGCGACGCTGGCGTTCCGGGAACTCCGATGCGACCAGACATGCGGTGCCCACATCGACGCAAGGTCGACCATTGGAGCTTTCACTCGGGAAGTCCTGGGCCGCCGGTCTCGACGGCCCCGGGAGCGGGGTGTCTGCAGGAACTTCCGGAAGAAGCCGATCTGCTGGTCGGTCGCCGCCAGAAGCGAGCCCGGGTCGGCTATGAGCCGGTGTGACGCGCGCTTCCTTGATTCTCGTGCGGACAGCAGAGCAATGCCAGAGCGAGCCCGAGCAGCGGCAGCGAAGCCGGTTCGGGGATGCTGCCGCCCGGCTGCACTTCGACGCGGGCGTGCGTGGCGTTCCACTCGGTGGCCTTGTCGAACTGGGTGTCGAGGAGAACGATGTCGGACAGGGTCAGGGTACTGAATCCCGGTGCATGGAGCACGAAAGCCAGGCTGGCGATGCTGCCTGCGAGTGGACCCGCCGTGCTGTCCAGACCGATCAAGGTCGGGTCGAGGAAGGTCGCACTGAGCCGGCCTGCGGGGCTTTCGAAGGGCGGCACCGGTGCCCAGCCTGGGGTCAGCGAACCCTCGGCGCTGGTAAGGTATTGCAGCACGGCGGGGTCATAGTTCAACACGAAGTCCATTCCCAGCAGGGTATCGCCGCCGTCGAGCGTGAGATTGACATCGACGACCACTTGCCCGCCCACCGTCCCGCTGGATGGCGTGGCGTGCAACGAGAGGGCATAGGTCGCCGCAGCGGGTGCCGGAAGGCCAACGGCTGCGGCGGCCGCCAGCGAGGCAAGGATGATGCGAGAGCTCATGGTCCGGGGTTCCTGGATGGTCGATGGAAGCCTGCCGTGTGAGCGACGCGAGCGGGGGGCAAGGTCGTTCTCACAGCAGCGTAATGCGCAGTGATGCGTTCGGGGATGCCGCGACGGGCCTTGCGAGGTTGGTCACGAAGGCCGTGAGCCAGTTCGCGGAACGGCCCGGCGCCTGTGGTGCGGCTTTCTGCGGCGCAATGCCGAGGCCGTCCCAGTACGGCCGGCTGGCTGCCAGTGAGGCAGGCTGGGCCGCCACCGACGCGGCTGCGGCTGCCGGCAGCGTGACGCTGATGCCCTGCGCGGCCGGAGCGCTCAGGAAACCGCGCAACCAGTCGCTGCTGGCGGGTGCCGCCGGTGCGGCCGCGGCCAACGGTGGGGCTGCGGCGATCGCCGCACCAGCGGCGCGGGCGTCGTCCTCCGCCACCGCTTCGGGCGTGGCTGCGGCATCGCCGTCAGCCGGCGGAGGAGGCTGCTGGGTCGGCAGCGAAGGAACCGCGGCCGGTGCGCTGAAGTCGGCCTGCGGCGACTGCAGCACCTGCGCGTTGCCCGGGTTGAGCGATGAGACTGGCTCGTCGACGGGCAGCGCTGCGAAGGTGGCGGGAATCGCCGGGATCGCCGGGATCGCCGGGATCTCCGGCCGATCGAGAGTGGCTGCGCCCCCCTGGATCCATTTCGCCTCGGACAGGATGCGTGCCGTGTCGAGGACGTTGATCAGACCGTCGCCGGTGATGTCGCCGACCAGCCGCGGGTCCACATTGCGGTAGGCAGCCAGCCCGCTGTCGCGACCGACCACCACATCGCCGAGCGTGCTCGCGTCGGCGTTGCTGATCGTGCCGTCGCCGTCGGTGTCGCCGAAACAGGCGACGACCGCGAGTGCGTCGTCGGCGCGAGCCGCCAGGGCACCGCCGTTCAGCCTCAGGTTGAGGAGGTCGATGACGTGGCTGGCGGCATGCGGGGCCGTCGCCGGAACGCGGGCGGCGAGCGAGAGCAACTGCACCGGACCGGCGGCCAGAGCGGCCCCGGTGATGTGCACGTGCAGACGCCCGGCGGCGTGGGTGACGTCGAGCACCGCGGCACCGTTCAGGTCGGCACCGCGTCGCACGCTGTCGATCACGAGCAGCGTCGGGTCGTAGTCGAGGTCGAATTCCACCGTGTCGACGCCGCTGCCTTCGGAAAGCGTGATCGGCAGGCCACCCTGCGTTGCCGGCACGTCTACCGGCTGCGCCGGTCCACGGGCGAAGTCGGGCACCCGCAGCGTCCGGCCAGCCGGCGCGGCGATGCTGAATTGCCGCGAGGCGTCGTCACCAGGCGTACCGTCGCCGTTGCCGTCGAGCGGCACGCCGTGCACATCCTTGAAGGCGTCGGCGCCGCTGCGCAGCGTCACGCTGTAGGTGTCGGCGGCCAGTGGTCCACCGGTGGCGACGAAGCGAAGAACGCCGCTGGCCGGGTCGACCGCGATCGACCCCCTGACGACGCCACTCGCGGCACCCCGCAGGACCACGTCGGCCGGGCCGTAACCCGCTGTTGCGGCGTCGTACAGGTTGAGCGCCGACGCGTCGAGCGCGCGGTTGAACGACAGGTCGAAGCCGCTGTCCGTCGGCGTCAGCGAAAGCACCTGCAAGCTCGTCGGTACGACATCGGCCACCGTGATCGTGAAGGTCTCGGCGTCTTCGAGTGGCGGCAGGCCATCGTCCGTCACCCGCACCGTCAGCGTGAAGCTGCCGGGGCCGTCTGCTGCCGACGGAGTCCAGGTGAACACCCCCGTCACCGGGTCGATGCCGGCGCCCGCCGGGGCACCCGCGTCGAGGCTGTAACGCAGTTGCTTCGCATCGCCGTCTACATCGCTGGCAGTGGCGACGACGCGCAGCAGCTCGCCTTCGTCCACCGCCTGCGAAGCGATCGCGTCGAGCTCTGGCGCATCGTTGACCGGCATCACCCTCAGGTGGACCGTCGCCAGGTTGCTCGTGCCGCTCGTATTGTAGAGGCCATAGCTGAAGCTGTCGCTGCCGAACCAGTCCGCGAACGGCCTGTAGGTGACGCGCCGGTCCGCTTCGATCGTCACGTTGCCGTGCGCCGGCGCCGCGAGCAACTCGAGGTCGAACGGACCGCCGCCGGGGTTCGCATCATTGCCGAGCAGGTCGATCGTCACCTCACCGTCTTCGGCCACGCTGGCGCTGTCGTCGGCTGCCAGCAGGGGTTCGATCGCTGGCAGCACCCGCACGCCCGAGAAGAACTCGGAGGCCCCACCATCCTTGTCGGTGAGGACGCCGCGCACGGTCAGGATGCCTGCCGTGTCGAGCAGTGCCGGCGGCACGTCGACCGTCGCCGCGGTCGAGCCGCTGATCTCGAAGTCGCCGTCGTTGTCGAAGTCGTAGGCGTAAGTGAAGCCGGCGGCTTCGTCCGCCGCTGACGGGTCGCTCGGCGCCGTGAAGCTCACCGTCGCCGTCCCACCCGGCGCGACCGGCCCGCTGGCGCCCTCGGTCGAATTGCCGAGTTGCGCCAGCGGCGCCACGTTGCGCACGTCGACGTCGAGGGTCGTTTGATTGACGAAGCTGCCATCCTCATCGGTGAGCGTGACCGTGATGCGGCGCAGGGCAGTACCGTCGTCGTAGGCGTGCGTGACGCCGAGCGTGGGCACGAGGCCGCTGGCGGACGCCGGCGGGGCGCTTACGATCTGCACGGGCGAGCCGTCACCCCAGTCGATGCCGTAGGCGGTGACGGTGTCGTCGCCCGGGTCGTCCGGCGGGGCGATGCGCAGCACGAAGTTGGCGCCCTCGTTGACTGCCATCACGGTCGCGGCCGGCGGCGGACCGGCGAGCAGATCGGCCGCGGTGCCGACGCCGCCGAGCGTGGTTTTCGGCGCCACGTTGCGCACGGTCACGGCGTGCGTCACGGCATGGGCCCCGTCCTCGTCGGTCGCCGTGGCGACGATCTGCAGCGCCGTGCCGCCGCTGTCGTCGGCGTAGCGGTGCGCAGCGCTCCTGGCATTGCCGCGCAGGGTCTCGCTGCTGCCATCGCCCCAGTCGATCTGCCAGCCGGTCAGCGTGTCGGCGCCGGGGTCGCTGGCGGCGAGCGTCAGCGTGACCGGGGCACCCTCGTCAACCCTCACTGGTCCCGACACGATCAGTTCGGGTGCCGCGTTGGCGACGGCGAGCGGCTTGCTCGCCTGATACAGGCCATCCTCGTCCTGCGCGGTGACACTGATCGTCAGCGCGCCGTCGTCGGCAAAGACGTGCGTCAGATCGGCGGTCGGCGCGTCGACGACTTCCTGCGTGCCGTCGCCCCAGTCGATGTTCCAGCGGCGGATGGTGTCGCTGCCCGGGTCGCTGGCGGCCAGCGTGAAACGGTAGGGCTGGCCTTCGCTGGCGACGGCGGCGCCGTCCAGCGTCAGCGTCGGTGCGACCTCGCGCACAAGCACTCCGGTCCAGGCTTCGCACGAGGCACCGTCCTTGTCGTAGAGGACGCCGCGTACCGTGCGCACACCGGCTTCGCGCAGGTAGCTGGCCGGCACCTCGATTCCGACCGGCGTGAGTGGCGCGATGGCCGTATCGAGCTGGCCGTCGTTGTCGAAGTCGAAGGCGACGCTGTAGCCGGCGGCGCGGTCAGCAGCCGACGGGTCGTCGGCGTCGATGAAGCGGACGCTGGCCGTGCCGCCTTCGTCGATGGCCGTGCCGGGTGCCGGTGTCGTATGGATCAGGCGGCCGGTCGGCGCCGCGTTGAGCAGCGTCAGCAGCGCACTGCCGGTCATCGTGTCGATGCCCGGGCCGCCGCTGCCGTCGCCGTAGACGACCTGCACGGCGATCGGACGGCTGCTGCTGCCGTCGTCGAAGCCGAGGGCTTCCAGGTCGGCCGCGGTGAGCGTCAGGTCGCCGTCCGCGCCTTGCCCATGCCGGCTTTCATCGCCAAAGACGCCATCGCCATCGAGGTCCCAGCGCAGTGTCGTCGGGCTGCCGGCAACGGCAGCGTGCAGCCGCACGCCCAGTCCCTCGACGGTCTGTAGCGCAACCGCGGTGCCCACGCTGGTGATGCTCGGTACGCTCGGGGATACCGTCACTTCGGGACCGCGGGCGGCGTAGCCCGGTGTCGACGGCACGTCTGCGAACGCACCGCTGCCATCGTCGTCGCTGGTGACGACGATCGGCGTGTAGCGGCCCGGGACGAGATAGACATGACTGGCCTGCGCGGCGTCGCTCGGCAGCGGCCCGGTCGTCGTGCCGTCGCCCCAGTCGATCGACCAGCCGGCGATCAGGTCGTCACCCGGGTCGCTGGCGGCGAAGCCAAGCTCGAACGGCTGTCCGAGCTCGCCCCTGGCGCTCGCCTCGCCGCTTGCCACCGCCAGCGTCGGCGGCGTGTTGATGACTTGCAGCCAACCGGTGTCGGTGACCGCATGGCCGGCCGTGTCGCTGACTTCGAAGCTGATTTCGTAATTGCCGTCATCGTCCAGACCGAGCGCCCGCAGCGCCTCCCAGCTCAGTGTCGGCGAGCGGCCCAGCGCGTCGTCGAAGACGCCGTCACCGTTCACATCCCAGCGCTCGCTGACGATGTTCGTACCGGTGGCGGCGGTGCTGCTGCCGGCCAGTGTCAGCGCCGCGCCCTCGACGATCGCGTAGGGACCGCCGGTGTCTGCTGTCGATGGCTGAAAGCCCGGAATCGACTCGATCGCCACATAGGCGAGCGTCCCGAAGTCCACGCCGTCGACGCGGATCGATCCGTCCGGGGTCAGTGGCACCGATGGATCGATGGCGCCGCCGGCGGCGCCGAAGCGCAGCGTGTCTGCGCCGGTTCCGCCGTCAAGCGCGATCATCGCCGTTGCCGGGAACTTCTCGCCGGCGACCTGCGCGGCGTCGTCGCCCGCACCGAGCCGCAGCGTGAAAACGTTGTCGTCCGCCAACTCGCGGACGACGAGTTCGTCGTCGCCCGCGCCGCAGTCTACGGCCAGAGTCAGCGCCCCGGCGGTATCAGAGCGGACGCTGATGCGGTCGTCGCCGCTCCCGCCGTCGACCGTCGTCGCCACGCCAAGGTTCAGCAGGTCGACGCGGTCGAAGCCGTCGCCGGTGTCGATCGCCAGCGTGGTCACCTGCGGCGTATCGATCTGGTGGATCGCATCGTCGTACACCCCGCTAGTGAGCGCCAAGCCCTCGACGCCAGCGAAGCGTACGCTGAAGCGCTCAGCCTGCGGGGTGGCGCTGTTGACCGGGACGAATGCGGCGAGTCCGCCGGGTATCGTGCCGAAGCCGTGCTCGGCGGCGACGTAAATGGTTCCGGTGGCGTCCTGCGCGACCGCCGCCGGCGCCGCCAGTCCCGGCCCGCCGCGCAGGACTTGCGCGAAGCGCAGCGTACCGGTCGCCGGGTCGCGGAAGAAGGTCGTCAGCGTGTTGCTGGCGCGGCCGCTGGTCAGCACGTAAAGTCGCGTGCCGTCGGCGCTGATCAGCAGGTCGGCAGCGCCTGCCAGGCCGCGGACGCCGTCCGCATTCTCCTGCAGAGTCTGCAGCAGCGTCAGCGTGGTGCTGCCGAAGGTCCGTTGGAACACCTGCAGGCGGCCGCCTGCGCCGGCGACATAGACCTGCTCGTGCTGCCCGTCGCTGCTCGCCGCGACACCGAGGACGCGGGCGCCAGTGATGCCGCTCTGCCCGCTCGCCGGCGACAGGTCACTCGCGGAGCGCAGTTGCAGTTCGTCGGCGCACGCGACGTAGAGCAGCAGGCCGTCACTGCTGTACGCGAGGTCGCTCGTGCCGCTGAGCGGCTCGGTCTTGCCCGCGACCAGCCGGCCAATTCCGGCGCCGTCGGTCTGGCGCAGGAATTGCACGATGGCGTCCGGGCCGGCGACGACGAGCTGGCCGCCGTCGCCCGGCTGCAGCGCGATGCGGTCGAAGACGTCGAGGCCGGCGCCTGGATCGATCGCGTGTACGAAGCTCAGGTTGCCACCCGCGTCGCGCGCGAAGACCGAAACCGTCGCATCGTCGCGGCTCGCGACGTAGACGTTGGCGCCATCAGCGCTGGCGGCGACTGCGCTCGCGCCAGCCAGCGTCGTGACGGCGTCGGTGCCGTCGCTGAAGTGCTGGCGGACGCTGAAGTCGGCCGAGTTCACGACGAGCAGCGCGTCCTGCGTCGGGCTGAGCGCGTAGATTTGGCCGCCGGCGACAGCCAGCCCGTTCAGTCCGACCATCGTCGGCTCGGCGGGTCTGGCCTCGATGTACGCCACCTCGCCATCGGCGAGACTGCGTCTCTGCAGGCCCTGCACGCTGCCGATCGCTCCCCCGACCGTCGCGTCGAGCTCGATCGCGACATCCGGGATCAGCGTGGCCCAGACCTCGTGCCCGTTGAGCACGCCGAGCCGGACGTCGGGGCCGAGACCGCCGATGCGCAGATCCTGGACGGACGATGCGGCTGAACCGGCTGCTGCGACGCCGAGCATCGGTGTGCGCAGCTCCTCGTTGCCGAGGTTGATGAACAGCAGCATGTCAAAGTGGTCGTAGTCGGCGCCGTAGGCGGCCGGTCCGCGGTCGAGCCGGACGACGGCGGCGACGGCGGCGGCCGGCGCAGCGGCAGTGAGCGCGGTGAAATCGGCTGCGGTGACGCCCTCGAGCAGGCCATAGGCCTCGGCGCCGCCGCGCAGCCCGGCGATCAGTGGTGTGGCCGGCGTGCCCGCGACGAACGGGTTGGGCCGCAGTTGCCGCAGCGGGTCGTACGCTTCGAGCACCGTCCCGACGAGTGCGGCATTGAGGGTGCTGGCGTTGGCCTCGAGCAGATAGCGGCCCGCTTCGCCGCTCGCCGCGGCACCGGCGCCGCCCGAAGTGTCCACGGTGACCGCACCGCTCGCCGTGATGACCGATCCGGAGAGCTTGATCGTGCCGCCGGCGCCTGCCGCGCCTGCCGCGCCGGAGCCACCGCTGCCACCGACGCCGCCCGGTCCGCCGCTGCCACCGGCGCCGCCACTGCCTCCGACCCCACCATACCAGGTGCCGAAGAACCAGCTCGACTCGCGGCCGCTGTGGATGTAGTCGTTGAGCCCCGCGTTCTGGCCACTATTGAGCAAGGCATCGCGCCCTTCGTTCACCCCGGCGTTGTAGCCCTGGTTGGTCGCTGCCGCACCGGCAGCCCCTTGGGCCTGCAGGCGCGACGCGGCGCCGACGACGATGCGGCCAAGGGCAACCATTTCGACGGCGCCGCCACCACCACCGCCCGCTCCGCCGGCACCGCCATCGCCGCCGTCGCCGCCGTCACCGCCGCGACCGCCGTCGCCACCATCGCCACCGCGACCGCCATGCACCTCGTCACCGAGAAAAGC
The DNA here is from genome assembly GCA_000585015.1 of Candidatus Accumulibacter adjunctus. Taxonomy (GTDB): domain Bacteria; phylum Pseudomonadota; class Gammaproteobacteria; order Burkholderiales; family Rhodocyclaceae; genus Accumulibacter; species Accumulibacter adjunctus. Next base: position 77,931 of record JFAX01000014.1, read on the forward strand.
GTTGTAGCCTTCGCCGCCGCCGCCACCACCGCCGCCACTGGAGCCGCCGCCACCACCACTGCCGCCGGAGCCTGCTCCGCCGCCGCCGCCACCGCCACCGCCACCGCCACCCGAGATCAGCGCGCCCGCTCCCGTGTTGCTGCCGGCCAGGCCGCCGCTGCCAGCGCTGCCGGGATTTCCGGGCACGCTCTCGCCGGCCCGCCCGCTGCCGCCGTCGCCGCCTGCGCCACCATCGCCACCACTGCCGCTGCTCGGCGCGCCGCCACCGCCATAGTGGGCGTCATCGTCGCTGCCCAGTCCCGGCCCGCTCGGGCTGCCGCCGGCACCGCCGCTGCCGCCGAGTCCCGAACTGCCAGCCGCATTGACTCCAGCCGAGCCGGCCAACCCCGGGTTCCCATAGCTGCCACCGCTGCCGCCACTGCCGTTGCCGCCGTGCGCGCCCCAATCTCCGGCCTCACCCCACTCGATCGTCCCGGAGTAGTAGCTGCCGCCACCGATGCCACCGGAACCCCCGGCGCCGCCGCCGCCGCCGTCGCCGCCGGCACCACCGCTGCCACCAGTGCCCGCGCCGCCGCCAGCGCCGCCGCCAGGCCCCGCAACGGGGCCGACGAGCATCGAAGAGGTCGCCACCTGTGTGATCGACAGCGCGCCCTCGTCGTCGAGCACCGTATCATTGAAGAACCGGTTGCCCGGTCGATCGATGTCGGTAAACAGTTCGACCGTCCTGCCGCCATGGATCAGATAGACGTCGAGGTCGCGGGTCAGCGGGTGGCTGATATCGACGGTGACGTTGACGTCTTTGACCGCGCCGAGGTCGCTGACGCTGATCGACGAGTTCAGCGAGCCAGAGGAACCGATCAGCGGCCGGTCGGGAATCGTGCCGCCGCCTCCGCGCTGCGTGAACACTTCACCGGTGCTGAGCGTGATCGTCAACGCCCAGTCGTTCAACCAGCCGGCATCACCGTAGGCGTCGTCCTGGACCAGCAGGGTCCAGGCTCCGGCGGTGCCCTGGTTGTCGAAGGCCGTGAGCGAAGCCTCCGGCCGGAACCCCCCGCCGGCCGAGGCATCGACGACGACCCGCTCTCCGACGATGATGTCGTTCGTCGCCGCCAGCGACAATCCGAACTGGCCGTTGACGTCGATCGTCGTGTCTGCCGGCAGCAGCAGGTCGCCCGCGAAAAGGAATTGGCGCACGCCGTCGACCAGTGATGTCGTGAACAGCGGATTCCTCTGGCCGGTGGCGTCGAGCCTCGCGCCGGAAAGCCGGCCGTTGATCGTCGCGTTCGTCGTGTCGATCGTGACCACGCCGCCCCCGTTGGCGAGCAGGGTGGATTGCGGGATCGACAGCAGCGGTTCGCTGCGTGTGACGAGTTCGGCGCCGAGCCCGACGTTGTCCATCAGCACGGCGCCGTCGGCCAGCCAGTCGAGCCGCGCCAGGCTGCCGAAGAGGGTCGCGTCGAAGTTGATGCTGCGGCGCGCGCTGCCAGCCGCGGGGTCGAGCGCGACGTCGAGCGGTCCGGCGACCGGCTGGTCGTTCTCGTCGTAAGCGATGAAGCGGACCGTCCGCACGTCGCTGGTCAGCGCCGACAGGTCGATGCCCTGAACACTGAACTTCCCGCCGGCGACCGCGCTGCGCAGGCTGCCGCTGCCAATCAGCAACGCCGGGCTCGGGCTGCCCGCCGGCTCGCGGGCCAGCGTGCCGGCGCCAGTGCTGAAAACGAAGCCGTCTTCGCGGTAGCTCGCAGTACCGGCGATCAGATCGTCGAAATCGACGACGCTTCGCAGCCCGCGCAGCTCGGTGGCGACGTCGTCGCGCAACAAGACCACCGGTTCGGCGAGGACGTCGATGCGGTTGCCATTGATCGTCGCTTCGACCGGGTTGCTGGTCGTCTGCACCGTCAGCAGGTCGCCCGCGGCGCTGCCGGCACGCAACAGCAGTTGGCCAGCCGCATCGGCGTAGGCGATCGGCGCGCCGTTGCCGAGCAGCCGGCCGTCGATGAGCTGCCAGTCGACGGCGCCGTCGTGCGCGTGGTTGTCGACCTCCAGGGTCTCGACTCCGGAGAGGCCGAGATCGTCGATCAGGCCGGCATGCAGCGGAGATTCGGGGGCGGCGGGGATGTCGAGGCGCACCTGATCCTGACCGCTGCCGCCGACGATCTGGGTCGCCGATCCGATCCGGCTGATCGTCACCTGGTCGTCGCCACTGCCCATGTCCGCGGTCAGGGCGACGGCGTCGAGCGCGTCGTCGATGAGCAGTCCGTCGCTGCCGCTGCCAAAGCGCAGCCGGGCGGCGTCGAAACCGAGGAAAGCAGCATCGATCACCGGGCCGATGCCGCTGACCTGGCCGCTGCCGCCGCTGCCGCCGAGCACGGCCCCCGTGACGGCCGCCGTGCTGCCGCTGACGTCGAAACTGACGGTATCGACACCCGCGCCGGCGGCGAGTGTCAGGGCCGTACCGGCGAGGACCGTGACCTCGTCGTCGCCGGCGCCGAGATCGATCGTTGCACCCGCCGCCGCATTGCGCACCAGGACCCGGTCCGCGCGACCGGCTGTCGTAGCGTCGGTGCGCAGCGTCGTCGTGATCGCGGTGTCGACCAGCGTCAGTTCGTCGGCGCCGTCGCCCAGCGTGAGGTCGAGCGATTCGAAGCCGCTGAAATCGAGCCCGGCTGCAGCGCCCATGCCCAGGCCACGGATACGGCCGACGTCGACGACCCCGGGCGCAGCCATCGCCAGGTGGGCGGCGTCGTCGATCAGCAGTGCGTCGTCGCCGCTGCTGCCCTGCAGTTGCAGCGTCGCCGTGATGTCGGTCAGGTCGCGCCGCGCATCGGCGTCGGCTGGTCGCGAGTCGCCGATCGTCACGAGGTCGGCGCCGCCGCGCAGGTCGACCGTGGTCGCTGTCCGCAGGGCGCCCACGCGCAGCGTGTCGGCGCCATCGCCGAGTGCCAGATCCACCTCGCTGGCGGCGATCGTCTGCAGGACGAGCGTCCCATTGGCGCCCGGCGCGCCCGCGTGCAGCGCATCGTCGGCGAGTCGCCAGTCGGTGGCGGCGGTGTTGGCCGAACTTGCGAAGACGACCCGTTCGGCTGCCGTCGTCACCAGGCTCGCTCCTGCGGCCGCAGTGGCCGCGTTGCCGTCGAGGCTGGCGACGACGAGGTCACTGCCGGCGCCGGTGTCGACAACGAGGTGCTGCGCCAGCGCCGGTGCGTCGAGGCGGTCATTGCCGCGGCCGAGCCGCAGCCCGACGCTGTCGACAGCAGCGTCGCAGCGGATGGCTCCGCCGCCGCCCAGCCCGGTGATCATCCCTCCGGCGACGGTCACGACCGCATCGGCGACTTCGGCGCCGGCGTCGACGAGCAAGCGCTGGTCGCCGCCGTCGCTGCCGAGAACCTCGATCCCCGCAGTGATGCCGGCCAGCGTGCCATCCTTGCCGATGGTGACACTGTCGTCGTCACCGGCGAGGCGGACCGTCGTCGGTCCTGCCAGCCCCTGCAGCGCAATCGTGTCGGGACGCGTGCCGGCGACGATGTCGACCGGTCCGCTGATCGTGCCGGCGACGTGCAAGGAATTGCCGCCGAAGTCGGATCCGAGTTCGAGCCGCAGCGCTTCGACCTCAGCCAGGCGCAGGCGGTCGTCGATCGTGCCGCCAGTTGCTGCGGTGCGCTCGACCAGCAGGTCGCCAGCGAAGAGTTGCAGCGTCGTCACGCCATCGACCAGCCTGCCATCGCCCGTGATGCGCACGCTGTCGACGCCGTCGCCGCCAGCGAGCAGGACGTCGTCGTAGACCGCTGCGAGCGTATCGTCGCCGGCGCCGCCCGCGAGCGTCACGCCGATCAGTTCGGCGACGTCGATGCCGGCGCTGCCGGCGGCGAGGGTCAGCAGGTCATTGCCGCCGAGACCCTGGACGAGCAGGGTGTCGCGCCCCGGCCGGCTGTTGATGATGAAGAAGCGGTTGTCGCGGCCGGCCGACTGGTCGCGCAGTTGCAGGATCGGCTTGGCGATCTCGACGCTGCCGCCGCCGGTAGGGTCGGCGCCGAGGTCGGTGCGATTGAAGGTGGCGTACACGCCTTCGATGCTCAGCCTGTCGTCAGCGGCCGTGCCGGCGAAGACGACGCGGTCGCTGTCGAGGCTGGCGATCGGCTCGTCGGCCGCCTTGAGGTCGATTGCCAGCAGCGCCAGGCCGGTGCCGTCGATGTCACCGACGGTCACCAGGTCTGAGCCGCGTCCGGCGTTGACCGACAGGCGCTCGATGTCGCCGAGCCGCAGGGTGTCGACCGGCGCCTGACCGTCGCCAACCTGCAGGCGCAGCGTCCACTTGCCGCCGTCGTCGATCCTGTCGATTGCCAGCACGTCACTGCGCGTCGTACCGGTGACGGTGAACGCGTCGCTGGCAGCCGCGTCGGGCGTCTCGGAGACGAGGTCGCTGCCCTGGCCCGGGGTCCAGTCATAGGTGTCACTGCCAATCCCGCCACCGAGGTCGTCATCGCCGCTGCCGCCACCGAGCCGGTCGTCCCCGCCGCCACCGCGCAGCGTGTCGCGCCCGGCACCGCCGCTGAGACGGTCGTCACCGTCGCCACCGTCGAGCAGGTCGTCGCCCGTGCCGCCGGTGAGGCGGTCATTCCCGGCACCGCCGCCGAAAGCGGCTGCGCCGCTGCCGGCGGAGGACAATTCGTCGTTGCCGGCGTCGCCGTACAGATCGATCGGCGAGCGGACCGTCCGGTCGACGACGATCGAGTCGTCGCCGCTGCCGCCACTCCCGATGATTCGCTTGACGCCGCGGAAGCTCTGCTGCGCACGCTCGACGCGATTGCCGGATCCATCGGGCACCAGGAACTTGACGACGATCGTCTCGCCGCCATCGGGATCGCTGGCGTCCGTCAGGCCGTTCGACCGGATGTCGAAGCCTTCGTCGATGACGCTGTCGGTGCCGGCACGGTTGACGCCGGTGTTGACCCGCCGGTGGGCGGTATCGCCCATGAAGAGGTTCAGGGTGCCGTCGCCAGTCACCTCGCCGAGCACGGGCGGGTTCACCCGTACGCCGGCGAGCACCTGCGCGTCGCTCAACTGGTAGATGTTGAAGTCGTAGATGTTGGCCTGCAGCAGCGTCCAGGTTTCGTCGACGAGGACGATCTTGAACGGCCAGAAACCGACCGCCATGAAGACGAAGGCCTCGAGCCCGGCATAGAGGGCACCGGACGAGTTGGTGACGCCCGCCGGGTTGGCGTCGTAGGCCAGTGTCAGCTCGTTCAGCCGCACCCGTCCGTCGTAGGTGAAGGGAGCCTGCGGTACCTCGGGAACGTAGTAGCCCTCGAGCAGGCCGTTGACATAGTCGAACTGCACCGGCGACTGCGGTTCCGGCAGGTCGTTGAGGTCGATCCGGACCTGTGTATCAAAGAACACGCGGACGCCGGCCTGCAGTTCGGCGACGTAGAGATCGGGTCCGATCGCTGCGCCCGCGGTCATCTTGGCCGACAGCTTGAGTTCGGGCTGGTCGAACTCGTGATCGCCGTCGGCGACCTGCGCCGGCGGCGTGCCGGCGCCGAGGTCGTTGGGATCGGCGCCAATGTGGTCGTCAAAGTAGAGACCGTCGCGCAGGCGATGAACCTGCTCGCGCACGCTTTGCTGCAGCGCTGCGTCGCTCGAGAAATCGAGGTTCCTGGTCAGCAGGTTGGCGCCGAAGAGGTCGTAGCCGACGTCGAAATCGAGTGTTGCCAGGAAGGTCAGCGCCAGCTCGACTTCGAGGAGCGGCAGTGCCGGGATCGGGAACTGTTTCTTGAACGTGTAGCCGAGGTTGAACTCGAAACCGGCCTCGACGAGTGACGCGGTCGTCTTGCCCTGCAGCATCCCGAGCACGGCGGTCGGGTCGTTCAGGAACGGGAACGAGAGGTTGCCACTGATGTCCGAGAAGACATTGTCGAAGGTCTGGTTGCTGTCCTGGACCTTCTTCAGCGCATCGGGATAGGGATTCTCCTTGGTCAGCTTGATCTGGCGTTCGACATCCGCCGGGTCATCGTCGGCGCGGCCCGACTGCGTCAACTGCATCCGGAAGTTGCCCAGGTCGACCGTCTGCGGCAGTCCTTCGCCGATGGGCTTCAGGTCAAGGAAGACGTCGACGACGCCGAGCACCTCCTTGGCGGCAACCAGCCGGGCGAGCTGCACGTCCTTCTGCTGCTGCGTCAGGGTCGGGTCGAGATAGGTGGCGGTGACGCCGAGGTCGATCGGCGTCACCGATCCGTAGCCGATCGCCTCGCCGATCTCGCTGAGCACCGGGATCGGGAAGGTGAGGAAGTCGACGATCGGCTTCAATGGCGCCAGCGCGGACTGGATCGACTGGACCGTCGGGTCGAAGAACTCGGAGAAGAAGGTGCCGAGATCGAGGCGCACGCCCTCGTAATCGATGTCGATCGGAGCGCCGAAGGAGTCGGCGCGGGTGTCGGCAGCGCTGAAAAGCTGCGTGATATGGACATCGGCCTCGACCGCGAGGTTGAAGACCCGGTCGGACTCGGCGACGACCGCGAAGTCCGGCACCATCGCCGCATCGATGTCGAGGTGGATGTCGGAGTCGCCGGTCACCGTCGCGCCGACGACGAGGGCCGGGATCTCGGCCGGGCTCAGGCGGCGGTCGGCGCCGCCGCCGGCGACGTCGATGTCGAAGCGGCCGCTGAAACGGCTCGGCAGGGGCGCTTCGGGGCCGCCGTCTGCGTCCGGCTGGCCCTGGTCCTTCCGGATCAGCGCGCCGAAGACGCCCGCCGTCCCCTTGGCAGCGAGCACGCCATCGTCACCGCCGTCGAGCACGGCAACGACATCCGTGAGCTGCAGTTCGTTCGCGGACGTCGAATCGATGTAGAACGACGAGCGGCCCTGTGCATCCTCGTCGACACCGAAAACGAGTTCGAAGCGCCAATCGAAGCCGAGGTCGACCTCGTCGTGTGTGCCGAGTCGTGCCGAGATCAGCGGATCCTCACCGAGTGCCAGGTCGAGGTCGATGCGCTCGTCGGCACTGCCGGCAAGCGTCAGCGCGAACTCGTAGTGACTGTGCTCGGCGTTCGTCGTGGCGTCGATGCGGCCGTCTTCGATCAGATCCCCCAGTGCGGCCTCGAGGCCCTCCTTGACCGCGTCGGGCGTCACCCGTTCGCCGGGTGGCGTCGGCAGCGAGAAGTTGCGCAGTGCATCGGCGATTTGGCCGGCGATGTCGCCGGACTCGATCGTGACCAGCTGGGTGCCGATGAGCGGGATGGGTGCGCTGAATACATCGCTCTCCAGGCGCGTCTGCACGGCATCGAAATAACCCGCAAGGCCAGCCGCGTCGACGACAGCGAGGTCAGCCGACAGCAACATCCGGGGCTCGAGGGACTCGAAGATCAGGCCTTCGCGACGCTGTGCTCGTGGCGCTGGCTGCGGGTCCGCTTGCCGGGCTTGCCGCCGTAGTCGGCGCAACATGCGACCCAGCCGGCCGATCAAGGCGTCGCCAGACCACGAGGCACGCGGGCCGGCTTGCTGGCGCTTCTCTTCGTTGCCGCTACTGCTCACGACTCGCTCCGCCAAAGGAGAGGGCGATCTGCTTTCATCCGGGAACAGGATGCCAAACCATGTTAGTACAAATGTCTTTGCTTTGCCGGTGTTTTTCGCTGGCCGCAATGCGGATGGATCCATGCTCCCTCCGACCGCGTCCGGTGTGCCACCGGCCGCTGGAAAGAGACGGGAAAGCTCGCGGCACGGCACGATCGGGGGCCGAGGTATACCTCGACAAGGGTCCATCCCCGCGAGCGCGGGGCAAGCTCGACGGGATGATCGATCCCGATACGGGGGAGGGGTCCATCCCCGCGAGCGCGGGGGAAGCGTCGGGGAAGGCCAGCGCGTGCAGCGGGTCGCGGGTCCATCCCCGCGAGCGCGGGGGAAGCTTGATCACGCAACCCTCGAAATACCCGATGCCGGGTCCATCCCCGCGAGCGCGGGGGAAGCGTCTGCCGCAGACAGCAGGACTGGCCACCGTCGGGTCCATCCCCGCGAGCGCGGGGGAAGCTTGAGTCGGAAATCTACCATCACGGAAAAGTCGGGTCCATCCCCGCGAGCGCGGGGGAAGCTGATCCGCCAGCGCGACCGCGCGGTCCTCGTCAGGTCCATCCCCGCGAGCGCGGGGGAAGCGCCCACATCCCGGTCGGCAGCACCTACGCGCAGGGTCCATCCCCGCGAGCGCGGGGGAAGCAAGATCAGACAGAAGGGCGAGGCGGCATGAAAGGGTCCATCCCCGCGAGCGCGGGGGAAGCCTCCGCGCGGCTCTGGACGGCTATCTGTCCGAGGGTCCATCCCCGCGAGCGCGGGGGAAGCGCCAGTGACAACCAGGCCAAGCGCGTCTTCAAGGGTCCATCCCCGCGAGCGCGGGGGAAGCTCGGAGACGTCCCAGATGTGGTCCATCGTGAAGGGTCCATCCCCGCGAGCGCGGGGGAAGCTTACTCGGGTCGACCTCGCGGGGAACTACGAGGGGTCCATCCCCGCGAGCGCGGGGGAAGCAGCACGCCAAGCAGACCGACGATGCATCTCCCGGGTCCATCCCCGCGAGCGCGGGGGAAGCCTGCAACTGAAATACACCAAGAAGCGTGACAAGGGTCCATCCCCGCGAGCGCGGGGGAAGCGGCGGCCAGTCCATCGGCGACCTGATCAACAAGGGTCCATCCCCGCGAGCGCGGGGGAAGCCCGTCAGCAGCTCCGAGATGCATCGCTTCCAACGGTCCATCCCCGCGAGCGCGGGGGAAGCTTGCGCGCGTCCTCGACCGTGCGTTGCCATGCGGGTCCATCCCCGCGAGCGCGGGGGAAGCCCGGGGAGCAGTGCGAGCCGGTCGGGGGCGCCGGGTCCATCCCCGCGAGCGCGGGGGAAGCCGCTTCGTCGGCGTGAAGTAGCCGGCGCGGACGGGTCCATCCCCGCGAGCGCGGGGGAAGCGGAGTCGAGAGTCTGCGACGAGACAGGGCTGAAGGTCCATCCCCGCGAGCGCGGGGGAAGCGTGGTCGGGTATCGGCCGGTTTTTCCGGATATGGGTCCATCCCCGCGAGCGCGGGGGAAGCAGTTGAACAAGGGGCTGATCAATCGGTTTGTCGGGTCCATCCCCGCGAGCGCGGGGGAAGCTTGCCGTCGAGGTAGGCAACCTCGATCGTGTCGGGTCCATCCCCGCGAGCGCGGGGGAAGCGGTGTCTGCCGGGATCTGGTCGGCTTCGATCAGGGTCCATCCCCGCGAGCGCGGGGGAAGCTTGGCGTGGAACAGCGCGACGCCGTCGGCCATGGGTCCATCCCCGCGAGCGCGGGGGAAGCTGGCGCTGAACACTACGGACGGGACGCTGGAGAGGTCCATCCCCGCGAGCGCGGGGGAAGCCGCATCGAAAACGCCTACCGCCAGGGCCGGATGGGTCCATCCCCGCGAGCGCGGGGGAAGCAATGATTTCGGGCGCCGAGACGTAGCGGTTGCGGGTCCATCCCCGCGAGCGCGGGGGAAGCTCGGGCGCCGAGCTGATGAGCGCTTCGACCGAGGGTCCATCCCCGCGAGCGCGGGGGAAGCTCTGCCCTCGCCATCGCCGTCGGCGACCGGCTGGGTCCATCCCCGCGAGCGCGGGGGAAGCTTGCATTCGCGTGCTGTACGGAGTGCCGCACCGGGTCCATCCCCGCGAGCGCGGGGGAAGCGAAGTGGTGCTGACCGGGTTCACGTTCGATAGAGGTCCATCCCCGCGAGCGCGGGGGAAGCCGCTACAACGGCAGCGAAGGCCGCGCCTATTCAGGTCCATCCCCGCGAGCGCGGGGGAAGCCGATAGATTCAGCAGCCCATTGACGCCGGGAAAGGTCCATCCCCGCGAGCGCGGGGGAAGCGCGAAGGAGCTCGATCCGGAATGGAGGCGCGCGGGTCCATCCCCGCGAGCGCGGGGGAAGCCCGATCCGGGCGGTGTTCCCGACAATCGAGACGGGTCCATCCCCGCGAGCGCGGGGGAAGCTCTGCTCCGGAAAACGCTGCAAGGCCATCGACGGGTCCATCCCCGCGAGCGCGGGGGAAGCTGAGAGCCGCCAGAAAGTTCCATGTCTTGCACGGGTCCATCCCCGCGAGCGCGGGGGAAGCACGGAGAGGACTCTGATTTCGTGCGCATCCGCGGGTCCATCCCCGCGAGCGCGGGGGAAGCGTTGCAAAGGTGCAAAGGATTTGCGGAATGACGGGTCCATCCCCGCGAGCGCGGGGGAAGCTTGAAGCGCTGCTGAACGCTGCTGGCTGGAAAGGGTCCATCCCCGCGAGCGCGGGGGAAGCACCCACCGCGCCCCGATGCGGACCACGGACTGGGGTCCATCCCCGCGAGCGCGGGGGAAGCGAGCACGACTGGAGCAGCCACGGTTCAGACGCAGGTCCATCCCCGCGAGCGCGGGGGAAGCATGGCGTAGGCGACGGCGTAGGCGGCCGTGGAGGGTCCATCCCCGCGAGCGCGGGGGAAGCGCGTAGCCCTCGCCAAACGGCATTTCGTCTTCGGGTCCATCCCCGCGAGCGCGGGGGAAGCACTTTGACATGCCTGGATTCATACACGGAGAAGGGTCCATCCCCGCGAGCGCGGGGGAAGCAGCAGAAGGCAATGCGGCAGGACATCAAAGAAGGGTCCATCCCCGCGAGCGCGGGGGAAGCGAGTTTTTGAGCGGTGCGCGGTTCGACATCCCGGGTCCATCCCCGCGAGCGCGGGGGAAGCCAACTCGGACTGGTGCTCGATGTCTGCCAGTCGGGTCCATCCCCGCGAGCGCGGGGGAAGCCAGCTTCTCAACCATTTGCTGCATTTCGAGACAGGTCCATCCCCGCGAGCGCGGGGGAAGCCGGTACGGATCGAGCACCAGCAGCCGATGACCAGGTCCATCCCCGCGAGCGCGGGGGAAGCTCTAGATCACAACGCTATGAATTATAGTGAATTGTTAAAGAGCGGTCGATCGTGAGGTGGCCAGCAGACCATCTAGCGATACTACGGTAACGGGCGGACTGCCCAGAGTGCGGACCGACTGACCGCAGGGCGCCGTGGTGTCGGCCCACACCATCACGACCGACGCATTCTCTTCCCGGCAAAACCAGTCTGTCAGCACCAGCCAAATGCGCTCGCGAACGGCCGGTGAAATATGCGGGGCGCTATACACTCCCGGAGCGAGCTCGAGTAGCGACGACGCGAGAAATCCTCGCACGCGACTACTCACGTTGCGCGTCACTACCAATGTCATCGACACCAAGCAACTCCTTGATTCGGTCGATCATCTTTGGGATCAGCTTGCCGCGACGAAACTCCATGGCTGCTTCCTTGCGAAGCGTTCGCTCAAGGTCGAGGTTGGGATTGTCGCAAACGCGACGCCCGACGCGGAAAGCCAACGGAATCGTGACCTCTGCTCTGTAAAGATCGGCGATGTCCAGGGTAAACGCATTGCTCGAATCTTCGTGAATGAACCCAAGCGGCGGCAGAGCACCGACAGCGGCTACCGCTACATCGGCGGCGCACTCGACGAAGGTGGCGACGTGGTTGATGGCCTGGTTCGGAATATCTGCGCCCTCGGGACGACTTCTGTCGTAGCGACGGCCCTGCCACGGCAAACGATGACGGTCTGCCTCGACGCGGTAGATTTCCTTCATGCGTGCGCCCTCGATGCCTCGCAGGACCGCGATGTCACGGTGTGGCAGGATTCTTCCGAAACGAAACGCGTACATCTTCCGCGCGATGTCTAGCCGAAGATTGTCGTCCGCCCAGATCCGGGCCTGAGCGCGGGCGACCTCGCTACGTCCCTGACCCATGGGTGGTGCCGTGTAGAACTTCGTGCCTCCTTCACCAACGGCTGCGAGTAGGGTGCCGTGCCTTGCGAGGATACGAAGGGCGTCGTGGCTGACTGTCGATCCGGGCCCGAGCAGGATCAAGGATACCCTCTGGTACGGTATGGCGTAGTCGCCAGCTTGGATCTCAGCGGACTCCGTGCAGACGAAGCGTAACGTTCCATCCTCGACAAACAGCCGACCACGGGAGAGCCAGACGAGACCGTGACGGTCAACGTGTGGAATTCTCGCTTGCGCAAGACCCAGTCGGCCAGCGAGCAGACCCCCCATGTCAGGCAGCGCCCGTCATCGGCGGTCGGAGCAACAACATGCCGAAACCGAAGGCGCGATGTCGGCCAATGCCGCGCGTCAGCAGCCTGCCGAAGCGATCCGGATCGCCGACGAGAAGCTCACCGGTGATCAGGGCGTCCGGTCGTTCAACCACCTGTCTACGAGGGCTCTGCCCCGCGCGCGATCGCCGCATCGTTCGAACTCGGCGAAAGCCGATCAGGTTGACGGTTGCCGCAACCGGATGTGCAGCGCCCTCACGTTCCAGTTGGCATTCTAGCCAGCGAACGTACACCTCGGCGCGGCTTGCTGGTTCCCGACTCTCCGCTTTGGCCTGATCCACTTCGACCAGATACAGGTCCCGCTCACGCTCGCCGCGAATCACCGGACAAACGCGCACTTCGAAGCCCAGACGCCGCCCTGCAGTCCACCCGGTCGGCATTTCCTTGTCGGCCGCGGCAGACCAATCGCAAACTGCCAAGGTGTCCGGCAAGGCGAAGTCCCGCGCGTGCTGTACGAGTGTTGCGACGTCTGTTGCACCGTAGCCCAACAGACGCAAGCCATTGCGCGTTTCCATCAGCCTGAACGGACGTGGCATGTACTCGCCAAGGGCTGCCGCAAGCCAGGCATGTGCAGCATAGCCGCGGTCCTCGTCTATCTGACTGCGGCTGCCGGCATGCCCCTGGCGCCAGGCGAAGCGCATCAAAGCGGCGCTGTCCAGCGGTAAGTCGATCATGTGCATGGCAGCACCTCCTGAAGCGTCCCTTCCGCCACCTGACGACTGCCGGAGTGCCACTGGTTCTTCCAGTCGCGCTGATCGTACACCGGACGGACCTGCGCTTCCAGAGCCTCGCCCAGGCTGGCGGGCCAGCGCGCGGGCATACCGCCCGACGTTCGCCGCTGCGGACAGGTCGCGCGCGGTACCTCGCGCAGAATCGTGAGTAGGTCGCTCCCCGTTCGGTACCCGAGGAGTATGGGCGAACTCGGTAGGCAGGTCTTGCGGCCGAGAAACAAGGGCCGGGCGGGGCGGCGCAATGCTACTTCCAGTTCGCCAAGGCCCGGTGCTTCGTCCGCGTTGCCCAGAGCGAGCGCGGAGGTGAGGAGTCCGTTGGCCCAGTAATGGCGATAGCGCTGATGCGTACCGAACTTGGCATCGGAACCGCCGTCCCGGTGTTCCGGTTCGCCCCGCGTGGTCCAGCCCTTTTCGCGCATCTTGCGCTGACCCAAATCCACCGTGTGGTAGTCCTCCAGCAGCGCACCGAGGATGTCCCAGCGGCTGGCGACCAGCAAGCGATCCTGCAGCCGGCCAATGCGCTCGCCGTCCGAGTGCCGCCAGCCCAGAGCATTCGCCAGCAAACCTGCGAACAACGACAGGCCGGGAAAGCGGTCGGTGACGTTGTGCTGGTCGACGACGACGCCGCCAAAGCTCATCAGCGGGGCGTCAAAACGCAGGATCAGGGCGTCCATCAGTCGGCTCCGAGCAGGTGGTCGAGAACCGCCTGGACGGTATTCCTGAGCGGTGCCCGAGGGGTGTCCTTGATGGTGGACGTGTCGTGGGTCGATGCAACGAAACGCTGCTCCTCGCGACCATACATTGCGTCGACTGCGGCCAGGTGGTGGCCGAGAGCGTCGATCGCTTGCTGCAGCGGATTGCCTTTGGGTTTCAACGCCTGCAGATAGGCATTCGCCAGCGTGCGGGGCTGGGCCGTGCCATACTCCAACAGGAGGAGTTCGGCGCGAGCATACGGCGCTGTGGAGCCCAGCTTGGCGCCAGGGCTGACGGTGGCGATGGCTTGCACCAGCCGCTCGATCACCTCGCGTGTATCCTGCAGCGTTGGCTGCGGCTGTCTCTGCCAGGATTGCGGATCGCACCCGCACAGGTTGGAGACCAGCAGCGGGACATCTACCACGACGTAGCCGTAAAACAGCCCGGCACCCAGTTCCATGTCGCCCGCGTGCGCGGCGCCGGCGTCTTCGTCAGCTTCCTTGAGATCATCGACCACCGTGAAATAGTCGACTTCAGTCGACAGTGCATGGACGGTAAGCGCGTGCGCAACATGTACTGCGGCATCGGTGCGAGCGAGGATGTCGGAGGTGACAAAGCGGCCAAACATTGCGCCTTCGATACCCGATATCAGATCGACCCCGGCAGCTCGCCACATTGCCTGCAGGTTACCTTTCTGGGCCTTCAGACTGTCCTCGAGCGACTTCACCGGGTCAATGTCACTGGCTGCACACTCGACGATCAGGCGCACCAGATAGTCGGCTTCGGGTTTGCCGAACAACACGGGTTGCTTCAAGCGCAATGGGTTGTCCTTGTCCTGTCCGCCTTGGATCAAGCGTTTGAGCAAGGCCTCAGTGAGTTGCCGTGCGGAACTCTCGGCGACGCCCGACGCAACCACCCGGCCGAGAATCTCTCGCTCGAAGAACAGCCTCGAACGAATTCCACCGGGCATGCCGAGGCTCCGGTGGAAATCATCGCGCCAGTGCTTCTTCAGGCACTGCGAAGAGATCCGCATCCGCTCGGCATTGCCGAAGGGAATGCGTTTTGCCAGCCCGGCGTCGTCCCGGTTGAGCAAAGCTGCGGCGTACGATGTGAGCGTGTGGATCTGCAGAAACATGGCGTCAATCCTTCTCGAGGTTGTGGTAGTAATCTCTGGCGATGCGGGTGTTGATTCGCTCACGAATCTCGGGGTCTGTTGAGAAAATGAGGTCGGCAAGTTGGCGCCAGTCGCAGGCGAGGCCTTTGGCCGCCAGTTGCCGAGCGGCGCGCAACGCCAGGGTGAGCTGGGTGTCTCCTTGCGCAGCCAGCAGACGCTCGAGCCGGCTCTCGGCGAATCCAGCTTCCGCCAGAGCCTTGCCCCAGGGTCGAGAGGGATCGAAGCCGCCGTCGCGCTGAATGGCCAGCGCACAAAGCAACGCGCGCCAGCGACGGGTCCAGGTGTCGCTCTGCCAAGGCTCGTCCACTTCGTCCAGAATGAAGCGATACAGTGCCAGGGGCGACGGGCCTTCCAGTCCCATGCGCTTCAAGGCGGCCCGCTCGCCGTTGGGAAAGTGGGGGTCGGCAAGGGTTCGCGCCATTGCGGGCACGTGCGCCGAGGGCGAGCGGGGTTCAAGCGGGTTCATGAGTCGCCTCCATGTACTGTTTGAGATGCTTGTGCAGCGAACCGCTGAAGATGCTTCGTGCCTTGGTCTTGCCTCTATAGTTGCGCCCGCTGCGCACGGGGACACGTTCGAAGGCAGCTTGCAACGTGGCATCTGCCAATCCGCACAGTTGCGAAAACCAGAACGTCAGCGCAGCAGAATCGTCGGCTTCGTCCAGCGTGGTCCATAGCCAGTCAAAATAGAGAGGGTTCCAGTCTCTGTTGTAGGGAACTGCTGCTTTGTCGACCCAGCGGCCAATCTCGGCGTTGTCGAGCTTGATGGTGTCTGGGCCGCCCTCCATCAGGGCGAACAGTGCCGGCCGAAGCGCTTTGTATTGAATGGTCGATGCGATCTCCAGACCCTTCTTCGACAAACCAGCCAAGCGATCCCGTTCTGGACACTTGCCGAACAGTACGAAACGCGCTCTCTCCGGTACCCGGATGGCTGCCTCGTGAAAGCCGTCCGTCGTGCCGTTGCCTCGCGCTAACACCGAAGCTGAAAGCCAACCGGGGCCCGACTCGGATGGTATATCCTGCATCGCCGCCGGCTTTAGGTCCGTTTGGCCATCTGAATCGGGAAGTATGAGCTTGCGCAGGAGTTCAACATGGAGGCCAGACCGTACTACTGTGAGTGCTCCATTGGTCGTGAGGTTGATAGGTATCCACGGATCGCCCACGTTTCCCTTCAGCGCGTCCGCACCGTCAATAAATGTTGCTGCAGAGCCTGCCGAGACTACTTGATACCCTCGACTGGATGGGATCAAGCGATATCTGCGAGCAATTTCGATAAAGAATGGATCAAGAGTCCACAATGGGTGACCACCAGTGCCGTCCCATGGCTCAAGCCAGAGCAGGGCTCGCCCATTCGGTCGATAGACGAACGGGGGATCGAGTAGTCGAGGCCTCACACGCGCCAACAGTTGAACATCTCTGCCGAACTGAGGACCATGCCGGAAAGAAGGGAGCCACCCAACTCGCGGCCGACTCCCTATTCCCGTATTCATCCGGCTGATGCCGCGATTCATGCCGCCACCGTTTCCCTTGCCTAGAAGACCCGACATGGTTTGGGAAGACAGCAGAGCAAGAGCCCAAGCTTCCGCGCAACTCGGGTCCCCCTTCGTCGCCTTGATGTCGTGATTCTTCGCCGTCTGCAACACGTCAAGCGCATCAGGAGTCGATGCCTTGGGTTTGTAGTCCCTGGCGAACACCGCGTGGCTCGTTGCCGGTGCCTGCAGAAAGGCAGGTCGGGTCGGGTCGTCGACGACCAGCGTCCAGGGGTCGTCGCTGTCGCAGCCCTCGGCCTGGGTCAGCGCGCGGATGCCTTGCCGCCAGAAGTCGGCGCTCTGCCGCGGCGATTGGGTAGCTTGCCGATCGAGAATCACTCCCGCCAGATAGCAGAGAAAGATGTGCAAGGCATCCTCCTGGTGCCGTTGCACGCCGGGCAGGCTGTCCACCCGGTCCTCGCTCAGCAGCGCGAGCAGTTCGGGCAGGCTGGCTCGGGACGTGTGCCCCTGCCAGCAGACACGAAACAGGGGGTCAAGCAACAGATTCATCAAGCCTCTCCAATCCGAAACGTGAATAGCAAAAGACGAAGCCACCGACATGCACGAGCAGAATACACCCCTCCGGGCTCACCCGATGCGCCTGCTCGGCGTCCAAACCGGGCGCCAAATGGGCGGGGATGCTGATTTCTTCAAGACTGTTGCCAAAGGGGCTGATGTACGCGCCGCCGAGCGAAATGATTCGGTCGTTCAAACCGAGACGGGTGGTGAGACGGGGACCGAGCTTGCCTGGAAACAGGAACTCGCCGAACGACTTGTCGGGAATCAGCGCGTTGTCTGCCGCCATCCCCATTGCTATGGCGTTGCCCATGAGCCACGCTGTATGCGCCCGCCATTTGGTACTGTTCAGCGCCGACAGTCGTTCGGGATGGGTGGCGGATTCCACCAGCCGCCGATTGTCGCGAGGCATCTCGATGTCCGGCTCGTCGGCGGCCCAATTCCGGGTCAATTGCAGAATGCGCAGATCTTCATAAACGAAGCCAAGCCCAGCGAGGCCTCCGCGACCCATTTCGCCGTTACTCTTGAGGAAAGTGGAGAAATCCGCTTCCGTCGGCAGCAGAATGGAGCACACCGCGTCTGGTCTTGGTCCGCGATCATGGCGGTGCAGGCGACCAATGCGTTGCAGCAACACGTCTATCGGACAGAGGTCGGTGATCAACCAGTCCGCGTCGATGTCCAAGCTTTGCTCCAGCGTTTGGGTCCCTATCAGGAGGACTGCCTTCGCCGACGACCGCTTGCCCATGCGGTGGCTGACTTCGCTGTCCAGTACTTCGCGATCGGGGGGGGCAAAGCGGCCGTGGTGGGGGCAGCGCTGACCGTTGACCGAGAACAGGCACGGTGCCAATACAGGATCCTCGTCGGCCAGTCTGGCCAGCGCCATCGCACGGGCGACAGTGTTCAAGACAACCAATACCCGCGCGCCACCCGTCACCGCTGTCCGCAGTGCCGGCACCAGAGTCTCGGGCGCTGCCAGCGCGGGCAGCGCCTGGATGTGCACGCGTTTGATACGACAGGCCGGATCGGGGAGATGTCGCGGTTCGATGCCGGGGGCGCTCAACGCCGGATACGGTTGCTCCGCCGCATGCTCGAATGGGACGGGTTCGGGTGGCCGGGTGTTCGGAAAGAGGTACTCGACACGGGCGGCGCTGCCCAGAGTTGCGGAAAGCAGCAGCGTGCGTCCGCCGGCAGCCTGATGCCGGGCAATGACGCGCCGGCTCAGATAGCGCATGTAGACATCGGAGCTATGCACCTCATCGACCACGAGGAGTGCGCGGTCGAGACATGCGGCGCGCAGATGCGCATGCGGCACTTGAATCGCCGAGAGCAGCACCTGGTCGATGGTGCCAACGGCGATTGGCGCAGCAAGAAAGCGCTTGGGTCGCTCTGCCGACCACGCGCGCTCGCGCTTGGCCTGCTCCGCTTCGTGCCATAGCTCGCCCGCCGCCGGCAGGCAGCTTGGCGGATCGCCATCGACCCGCGCGTAGGCTGGAACCGCCAACAGGACTGGCGGGCAGTGCTCAGCGAAAACCCTCCGCATGGCCGAGTGAACCCGGCCATAAAGCTCGCGCGCGGCCACTCGTGTCGGCAAGGCGAAATACAGGGCGTCTACTTCACCGGCAGCGAAAAGAGCCAGGAAATGCAGGAGTGCCGCCTCGGTCTTGCCCGACCCAGTGTCTGACTCGGCGATCAGCAGTAGCGGCAGGTCGGCGTGTGCCAGCTCTGCCTGCAACGGTCTCGGGGTTGCCTCAAGGTTGAAGACTTCGGCGAAAGTCGGCAGTCCAGCAGAGATATGCCGCCGTGCCCGCTGCACGTCGAGACCGACCGCCGCGAGCGCTATGCGCGCCTGTGCCCGTGCCCAGGAAATCCGGTTGCCCCTGTGCTGGAAGGGAAAAAAGGCCTCCCGGTGGGAACCCAACCAGTCCGCCAACATCACCAGCCCCGCAAAGCGGTGTTCCAGCGGGCGAGTCCAGGCCATGGGCTCAGACCACCCTTGAAACGCTTCGGGGAAAGCCGATCGAGCCATCTGAGTGAGGTGCGCGAGCGCCACGAAGGGGTCGTAATCTCCGTTTTTCTGCCAGTAGCGAGCATGACGATCGATCTGGATGGCGCCATCCAGATCGAATGTGAAGGCGGGCTGGCCGTGATGCGACACGGCGGCGAGGAGAATCCTGGGCAAGTCGGTCTCGGGGTTTGTCAACCAATCCGCCATCTCTTCGAGACGCAAGACTTCGCAAGCGCGAACCCTGACGTCTTCATCAAAGAACAGGGCTGCCACTTCACGCACATGGCCGGCCACGTCCTTGGCGCTTGGAATCGCCTTGGCCTGAAAACCGGCGTTGCACTTGCCGAGGTCGTGCAGGAAGGAAAAGACGGCCAATCTGTCGAGATCGGTTTCCGTGAGCGGTCGACCGGCCTCTCGCTCCAAATTGCGTCGTATCGCACGAAGCGTGCATAGCTCGCGAAACACGGCCGCCACGTCGGCACAGTGGTCCACCAGGGACAGGCGGTCTATCACCGCGCCACTTTGCCGCTCGATCTCCAGTTTTCCCCACGCCTCCATCCCGCTCCCCACAAGAACGTCCTTCTCAGACACGAACTTTGGCGGCGGCATGGGCGCGGCCTACGCTTCCTCGAGCCGCAGATTGAGCAAGGACGAATGTCTCATCAGTTTCACCTTCGACGTAAACGAGCAGGCGCGCCATGGTCTCACTCGACTCCCGGGCGGCCGCCGAGCTCGTTCTTTTCCCAAAGCCGGCCTAGGCTGCAATCCTGCAACCTCGACTCCAGCCTCGTCGAGTCCAGCCGGCTGAACTCCGTTCCGCCAGCCACCCGTTCGGCGACAAGCACGTCTTTCGGCTGAAAATGGTCGAGCAGGAGTGGCGACTGCGTGGAGATGATGACCTGCGTTCCTGTCGAGGCCTGCTTGATCAGCGAGGCCAGCAGGGTGATCGCGCAGGGATGCAGTCCCAACTCGGGTTCATCGACCAGAATGACCGACGGTCGACAACTCTCCGGCTGCAGGAAGAGCGTCGCCGGGGCGATGAAGCGGAGGGTGCCGTCGGATAGCGAAGGCGCATCGAAATACGCCTCCGAGCCCTGGTGGCGCCACTCCAGGCGAATCTTGTCCGGGTTCAGTCTCTGCGGCGCCAACTGGAAGTCGTCAAAGAACGTCGCCATCCGCTGCACCGTCCGACGGATCAGGCTGTACGAGGCCTCATGCCTTTCGCGCAGGAAATAGAGAAAAGCCGCCAGATTCGAAGCGTCGGGGCGCAGGTAGCGATTGTCGTTGACGTCCGCCGTCCTCTTCATGGGCGACGTGGAACTGGTGTCGTGGAAGTGATACAGACGCCAGCGATCAAGATGGTCGCGCACGTAACCCGCCACCTGGGTGCTTTTCGGCGCGCCGATGCCGGCCTCTTTGCCGGCCCGCGCGATCACCTCGCTATAGGGCTGCGAGGACTTCCCCCTGTCCGAATAGCACACGACCTCAAGGCTGGGAAGGAGCTCGTCGCCATCGGTCGGTTCAAGGTCGATGGCGTACTGGTTGCGCTCCTTCCGGAAGACGATCCTGATCTCGATCTTCCGAGTCTGCTTGGCGCCGAAATGCAGCACTCTGTCGGCGCCGCCCGCCTTGATGACGTAATCCTGCAGTCGGGCAGCGCGAATGGCATTGAGAAACGAAAACACGCCGATGAAATTGGACTTGCCCGAGCCATTCGGCCCGACGACGACATTGATTGCCCCGAGCTTCAGGTTTTCGACCGAAGCGATGCTCTTGACGCCTTTGACGGTAATGCTTTCGAGTTCAGGCATGGGTCGATTACTGCTCACGTTCGTGCGGGAATGTACCGTAAAGGTGGGCTGATGCCAACCGAACCGGGAACGAACGGGGAGCGAGCCGATGGGATTCGAGGTCCTGGCGGCTGAGCCGGCTGGACGCTTGTGCCGCTGCCACCGCCCGACAGTCGCGAGCGGTGCGGCCCGCGGCCGCGCTTCCCGATGGTCGGCGCCCCAGGCATGTCGCCAGGCTGCTGCGGCTGGGAGCATGTTGCCCCGCAGCACGATCACCGGAATTTAATCCAGCTCAAAACATCGTTCGGCGCATGTGCCGACAATGTGCGACGGGTTGCCGCAGTGATCGTCGGCAACGAAGAAGCCGGCCTGGAACCCGGTTCAAGGAAATTCGGGACGAACGGATGGAGATGGTGTTGCAACGGCCGCGCGGTTGCCACGGATCGCAGGTCGAACTTCAGGCGGCGTCGGCACCGATTCAGCGGTGCAGCGGCCAGTGCCAGGATTTCGGCAGGTCGCGCAGCTTCGAGGGCAGGGAGCCTGCCGGATGAGCGGCAAGACCGGCGACGAGCGCCCCGCGGCAAACTCACAGCCACCGCCCGAGGCCGGCCTGCCGGCGGCCACTGGCAGCCGGCGGCCACAGGCGCCGGTGCGCCGGCTGTCGAGCCGGCGCCGCTTCCTGCGCTCGGCGTTCCTCATCGGCGGCGTTCTCGGGCTGGCGATGCTCGGCTACGTGCCGGTCGCCGGCGCCCACCGGACGCGCCTGCGGCCACCCGGTGCGCTCGAGGAAAGCGACTTCCTCGCCTCGTGCATCAAGTGCGGACAGTGCGTGCAGGTCTGCCCGGTGGCGGCGATCCGGCTCGACGACATCGACAGCGGCTTCGGCGTCGGTGTGCCGTGGATCGATGCGCGCGCGCAGGCCTGCGATTTCTCCTGTGATGCGGTGCAGTGCGTCCTCGCCTGTCCGACGGGCTCGCTGACCTATCGCAAGCCGGCCGCGGTGCTCACCCGTCCCGGCATGCCGCTGGCGCGGGCGCCGCTGCTCAAGGCGAAGGCGAAGGACCCGGAGCCGACGCTGAATCTGCCCGAGCGCATGGGGATTGCCCGCCTGTCGCGCCCCGACTCGTGCCTGGCGGTACAGGGCAAGGGTTTTCGCGGCCAGGCTCGCGGCGCCGACTTCCGCGGCAGGCTGCGTTACGTCGAACGCGACCGCTGGCGCCCGGTGGCCGTTCGCGACCACCCCTACGAGCGCGATCTGTGCAACCTGTGCGTCAGCGAGTGCCCGATCGGCGAGGCGATCACGATGCAGGTGACGGTCGCTGCCGACGGCAGCCGGCAGTACCGGCCGCAGGTGCTCGAGCAGTGTGTCGGTTGCGGCGTCTGCGAGATGATCTGCCCGGTCGATCCGGCAGCGATCGTCATCGCTGCCCGCCAGCCGTGGGAGGGCTGATGAGCGCCAGCGAACGCCTGCGTGTCATGTTCGGCGCCGCGCCGCAGAAGCCGGAGCGGATCACACCGGCAGCGCAGCAGGTGCACCAGCTGAAGCGGATGACCAAGGCCGACTTCGCGGCGCTCAAGCAGCATGCGCACGACCACCAACTGGTCAACCACAAGTGGCGCAACCGCCGCTGGGCGGTTCTGATCCTCGTCAACCTCCTGTTCACCTTCTCCTTCTGGCTCGACATCCAGATGCTCGAGGGCTCGCTGACCGCGTCGCGCTTCGTCGGCTTCCACCTGATCGACCTCAACTCTGCGCTGCAGGTGATGCTGGCGCACCGGCACGTCATCGTCAATCTGTTCATCGGCACGGCGACGGTCTTCGTCCTCTGGGTGGCGCTCGGCGGCCGCTCCTTCTGCTCCTGGGTCTGCCCGTACCACCTCGTCGCCGAATGGTTCGAGTGGCTGCACGTGAAGCTGGTGGCGAAAAAACTGGTCAGCGACCACGAGTTCCACCGTGGCGCGCGCAGCATCTTCTGGTTCGCCTTCGCGCTGCTCGCGCTGCTCAGCGGCTACACCGTCTTCGAGACCATCTCGCCGACCGGCATCCTGTCGCGGGCGCTGATCTACGGCCCGTCGCTGGCGCTCGGCTGGGTGCTGCTGCTGCTGGTTTTCGAGGTGCTCTACTCGCGCCGTGCCTGGTGCCGCTACGTCTGCCCGATCGGCCTGACCTATGGTATGGTCGGCGCCATTTCACCGCTGCGCGTCGAGTACCGGCTCGAGCACTGCTTCCACGAAGGCGATTGCCGCAAGGTCTGCCTGGTGCCGCACGTCCTCGACGTCGTCATCAAGGGACGCGCCGCCGAGCTGAAGACGCCGATCGGACCGGATTGCACCCGCTGCGGGCTGTGTGTCGATGTCTGCCCGAGCGGTGCGCTGGTCTTCGACGTCAAGGGCCTCAACAGGCTGCTCTGAACAGGGTTGCGCATGATCCGTCTGACCAACGTCGGCAAGGATTTCCGGAAGCAGCGTGTGCTCGACGGGGTCAACCTCGAGATCGCTCCGGGCGAGCGGATCGCACTGATTGGATCGAACGGCGCCGGCAAGACGACCCTGATCCGCTGCCTGCTCGGCGAGTACACGCATCAGGGCGAGGTGACGATCGCTGGCCTGGCACCGCGCGGCGAGCGCACGCAGGTGCTCGGCAAGGTCGGTTTCGTGCCACAACTGCCGCCGCCGCTGAAGATGCCGGTCGGCCAGCT
>JFAX01000014.1:101256-102417 GCA_000585015.1 Candidatus Accumulibacter adjunctus
AAGCAGAAGCTGCTGATCGCCATCGCGCTCGGCCGCGATACTGAGCTGCTGGTGATGGACGAGCCGGCCGCCAACCTCGACCCCGAGGCGCGCCACATCTTCTTCAGCCTGCTCGCCGAGCGCCTCGGCAGCACGACGATGATCATCTCCAGCCACCGCCTCGACGAAGTCGCGCCGCTGGTCAACCGGGTGATCGAGATGGACACCGGCCGCATCGTCCTCGACGACCGTGTCGCCGAGGAGTCGCGCCTGTCGACGCTGTTCGAGGTCCATCTGACGCTCGCGCGCGCCGACGCGGCGATCGCCCGCACACTCGGCAGCTGGCAGTTTGCCGACCGGCGGGCCGGCGTCGAGTGGCACGGGACGGTGTCCGGCGCCGATCGCCTGCGCTTCTTCGGCATGGTTTCGCGCTACGTCGGCCTGCTGTCGCGCATCGAGATGCACGAAGTCGACGCGGCGGTCGTCCTGCAATGAAGCGACGCCGCTTCCTCGAGATCGTCCCGGCCGCCGTCGCTGGCCCTTGCTGCCGCGGCGTGCTCGGCGGCGGCATGGCGGCAGCGCTGGGCGGCTGCATCGGCGAGCCGGCGAGCGGTCCGGTCGACATCAAATGGGACCGCGAGGTCGACCCGCGCTGCGGCATGGTGATCAGCGACCGCCGCTTCGCGGCGCAGATCCGCGCGCCCGGCGGCAAGGTGGCGAAGTTCGACGACATCGGCTGCGCCGTCTTCTGGCTCGCGCAGCAGCCTTTCGACGAGCAGACGCCGCAGCTCGAGTACTGGGTCGCCGACTACCGCAGCGGCGCCTGGATCGATGCCCGGCGCGCGCACTACCTGGCGGGGAAGAAGAGCCCGATGGGCTATCACTTCGCCGCCCTCGCCGTCGCCGAGGAGGGGACGATCGCCTACCCCGAGATGAAGGCGCGCATCGTCGCGCGCGGCAAGTGAGGCGCCGGCGATGAACCCGCTCCTCCTCACCGCCCGCCTGGACATCGTCGAGTCGCTGCGCGCCCGCTGGTTCCTGATCTACAGCCTGGTCTTCGGCGGCATCGTCGCGCTGCTCTTCGCCTTCGGCCTCACCGAGTCGCGCGTGCTCGGATTCATCGGCCTGTCGCGGCTGCTGGTGACCTACATCCAGCTGACGATGGCGATCCTGCCGGTCTTC
>JFAX01000014.1:102430-104523 GCA_000585015.1 Candidatus Accumulibacter adjunctus
GTCTTCGTCCTCATCACCACCGTCCGTTCGGTGGCCGGCGACCGCGAGGCGGGCGTCTTCGAATACCTGTTGTCGCTGCCGGTGTCGCTGTCGGCCTGGTTCTGGGGCAAGATCCTCGGCCGTTACGTGGTCATCTTCCTGCCGGTGTTCGTCGCCATGCTGGCCGCCGTCCTCTGGTCGCTGATCCGCTCGATCGAGGTGCCGTGGGCGATGTTCTTCTACTACACTGGCCTGCTGGCGGCGATGGCGTGCTGCTTCCTCGGCATCGGCATGCTGATCTCGACGCTGGCGCGCGGCACCGACGTCGCCCAGGGTGCGGCGTTCATGGTCTGGCTGGCGATGCTGCTCTTCCTCGACCTGATCCTCCTCGGGGTGATGATCCAGGGGCGGGTGACACCCGAGGTGGCGGTCGGCATCGCCCTGCTCAACCCGCTGCAGGTTTTCCGCACCGCGGCGCTGGCGATGTTCGACCCGCAACTGATCGTCCTCGGGCCGTCGGCCTACGTCATCCTCGATCTCTTCGGCAGCAGCGGCTTCCGCATCTATGCGCTGCTCTATCCGACCGCCGTCGGCACGCTTGCTGCCGTTGCCGGTTACCTGAGCTTCCGCCGCAGTGACCTGCCGTAGCCGAACTTTGCGCCGACCGTGGCGTCCGCTGTCGCGCCTGCTCGCCACGGCCCTCTGCGTGCTGCCGCTGGCGACCGCGAGCGCCGCCGAGCCGCCATCGACGGCGCCGTTCTTCGCGCTGACGCTCGCCGATGCCGACAACCGGCCGCTGCCGCTGGCGTCGCTGCGCGGCCAGCCGCTGCTGGTCAATTTCTGGGCCCGCTGGTGTGCTCCCTGTCGCAAGGAGATTCCCGAGCTCGCCGAGCTGCAGAGGCGCTACGCCGGCCGCGGGCTGGTCGTCGTCGGCATCGCCGTCGAGGAGGCCGACAAGCGCGTGGCGCTGGCCGATTTCGCGCGGGCGCATGAGCTCGACTATCGCTGGCTGATCGGTGGCACCGAGCGCAGCATCGAGCTGATGCGGGCGCTTGGCAACAGCAAGTCCGGACTGCCGTTCACCGTCTTCATCGGCCGTGACGGGCAACTGCAGCAGGCGCGGTTGGGCGCCATGAGCGGGGCGGAGATGGACGCGGCCGTGCGCTCGCTGTTCTGAGCGGCAGACGGCGCGGCAATGGCGACCACCACTGTTGATGCTCGTTGCCAGCCGGGGCCGGCTGTGGCGATAATTGGCGGCTGCGATCGCGCATCGGCGTTGCCGGAACCTGCTCCGGCAGCACTTCGTGAAGGATCAAGATGAAGAGACTGCTGTTCCTGCTGTCATTCCTGCTGCTCGCCGGCTGCGCCGCGCCGACCCTGCGCGGTACCGGCGACCTCGGCGTCGTCATCGAACGCGGCAGCGGCCACGTGACCCTCGTCGACACCACGCAGCGGCAGCCGTACGCCCGCATCGGCGGTCTCGGCGACCTGTCGCACGCGTCGGTGGTGTTCTCGCGCGACGGGCGCCATGCCTACGTCTTCGGCCGGGACGGCGGGCTGACCAAGATCGACCTGCTGCAGGCGACGGTCGTCGGCCGCGTGCTGCAGTCGGGCAACGCGATCGGCGGCTCGATCTCGCAGGACGGACGCATCGTCGTCGCGCAGAACTACACCCCGGGCGGCATCAAGGCCTTTGACGCCGGCACGCTCGAGCTGCTTTCCGAGGTTCCCGCCGAGTACGCGCCGGGCAGCTTCTCGAAGGTCGTCGGCCTCGTCGATCTCAGCGGCAACCGCTTCGCCTACGCGCTGTTCGACGGCGGCGAGATCTGGGTGAGCGACCTCTCCGACCCGAGACGGCCGCAGACGCAGCGCTTTGCCGCCGGCCTGCAGCCCTACGACGGGCTGGTGACGCCAGACGGCCGCTACTACCTTGCCGGCCTGTTCGGCGAGGATGGCGTCGCGCTGCTCGACACCTGGCTGCCGGAGCAGGGCAGCCGCCGCATCCTGCAGGGCTACGGGCGTGGCCAGGAGAAGCTGCCGGTGTTCAAGATGCCGCATCTGCGCGGCTGGTCGATGGCGCAGGGTCGTGCCTACCTGCCGGCGATCGGCCGGCA
>JFAX01000014.1:104635-108749 GCA_000585015.1 Candidatus Accumulibacter adjunctus
CGAGGTGCTGGTGGTCGATGGCGGCACCTGGCAGGAGGTCGGTCGCATCCCGGTCAAGGGGCAGCCGGTTTTCGTCATGGCGCGTCCCGATGGCCGCCAGGTCTGGGTCAACTACGCCTTCCCCGACAACGGCTGGGTGGAGGTGATCGACACGCTGAGCGGCAAGGTGGTGCAGACCCTTGAACCGGGGCGGGCGATCCTCCACATGGAGTTCACCCCGCGCGGCGAGCACGTCTGGCTCTCCGCGCGTGACGACAACAAGGTGTTGATCTACGATACCGCGCGCTTCGAAAAGATCGGCGAATTCCCCGCCCAGGCACCGAGCGGCATCTTCTTCACCAGCCGCGCGGCGCGCACCGGGTTCTGACGGCGATGATCGACAGCGGCGCCCTCGACTTCCGGCTGCTCAACGACTTCCAGCGCGATTTCCCGCTCTGCCCGGCGCCCTTCGCCGAACTCGCGTCGCGCCTCGGCGTCGGCGAAGCGCGCGTGCTGCAGGGGCTCGAAGCGCTGCGCCGCGAGGGCAAGGTCGCCCGCGTCGGCGCCGTTTTCGCCCCGAAGCGGATCGGCGCCAGCACGCTGGCGGCGCTGGCGGTGCCGCCCGAGCAGCTGGCGGCGGTGGCCGAGGCGGTGAATCGCTTCCCCGAGGTCAACCACAACTACGAGCGCGAGCACCGCTACAACCTCTGGTTCGTCGTCACCGCCGGCTCGGAGGGGCGGCTGCAGGCGGCCCTTGGCGCCATCGAGCAGCTCGCCGGCCAGCCGCTGCTGCGCCTGCCGATGCTGCAGGAGTACCACATCGACCTCGGCTTCGCGCTCGGCGGCAACAGCGGGGCTACCGACCGGAGCGTGCCGCCGCGGCAGCCCCTCGTGCCGCCGCAGGCGCTCGACGAGCGCGAGCGGCGCCTGGTCAGCGCGCTGCAGGAAGGCTTGCCGCTGTTCATCCGGCCGTTCTCCGTCCTTGCCAGCCGCATCGGCTGCGACGAGGGCGAAGTGCTCGAGCGCATCCGCCGCTGGTGCGCCGAAGGGATCATCAAGCGCTTCGGCGTCATCGTCCGGCATCACGAACTCGGCTACACGGCGAACGCGATGCTGGTCCACGATGTTCCCGACGGCGAGGTCGACGAGGTCGGCGAGCGGCTGGCGCGCGCCGAAGGCGTCAATCTGTGCTACCGGCGGCCGCGGGTCCTGCCGCACTGGCCCTACAACCTGTTCTGCATGATCCACGGCCAGGCGCGCAGCGAGGTGACGGCGACCATCGCCGGCCTGCGCCAGCGACTCGGGCTGGCGAATTACGCGCACGAGATCCTCTTCTCGCTGACCCGCTTCAAGCAGAGCGGAGCCCGCTATGCCTGAGCCGGCGTTCATCGACGAGGTCGACCGCGCCCTCATCGACCACCTGCAGGGCGGTTTTCCGATCTGCGAGGAACCCTACGCCGAGGTCGCCGGCTGGCTCGGAATCGGCGAGGCGGAGTTGCTCGAGCGCATCGAACGCCTGCTCGCGACGCGCGTCCTCACCCGCTTCGGGCCGATGTTCCAGGTCGAGCAGATGGGCGGTGCCTTCGTCCTGGCGGCGATGGCGGTACCCGACGCCGACTGGCGGCGAGTGCGGGCGCTGGTCGATTCGCTGCCCGAGGTCGCCCACAACTACCGCCGCGAGAGCGAGCGCCACACGCCGTTCAACATGTGGTTCGTCCTCGCCACCGAGAGCGAGGAGGGAATCGCCGCCGCCCTGCGGCGGATCGAGGAGGGCAGCGGCCTGCCGGTCTACGCTTTCCCGAAGCGGCGCGAGTACTTCGTCGAGATGAAGCTCGGGGTGCGGCGATGAGCCGGCGGCTCGACGACACCGACCGCCGCCTCGTGCTGGCGACGCAGGACGGTCTGCCGCTGGTACCGCGGCCGTATCACCAGCTCGCGGCGCAGCTCGGCATCGCGCCGTCCGAGGTGATGGAACGGCTGCTGCGCATGCTCGCGCGCGGCATCATCCGGCGCATCGGCGCCGTCCCCAACCACTACGCGATCGGCTACACGGCCAACGGCATGAGCGTCTGGGACGTGCCCGACGAGCTGATCGACGAACTCGGCGCACGCGTCGGCGAACTCGACTTCGTCACCCACTGCTACCACCGCCCGCGCCGGCTGCCGGAGTGGCCGTACAACCTCTTCGCCATGGTGCATGGTGCTTCGCGCGACGAGGTGTTGCACCAGGTGGACGAGATCGCCCGCCTGCTCGGCGCGGCTTCGCGCGCGCACGACGTGCTGTTCTCGACCGAGATCCTGAAGAAGACCGGCCTGCGCATCGGCGGTTGAGGCGGCGGCCGTCGCCGCCGGCCACCGGCAGGTGGCAGAAGGAGTGGAACATGGCTTCGATGCAGGCGCACAGGCGCAGCTTCATCCGCCATCCGGCGGACATCCCGCTCGCCATCGCCGTAGACGGCGCGCACCGCCGTTCGGCACCGCGGCTGAAGGACGTCAGCGAGGGCGGCCTGGCGTGCCTGAGTCGAAGACCGCTGAGCGTCGGTGCGGCTGTGGTGCTCTCGATCCCGCTCGTGCAGCCGCCGTTTCGCGCTGCCGCGGTGGTCGTCTGGTGCCAGCGGCAGGGTGGCGCCTACGAGGTCGGCATCCGCTTTGCCGATGCCGACGACCTCTTCGCCGCGCGCATGGTCGAGCAGGTGTGCCAGATCGAGCACTATCGGCAGCAGGTCCGTCGCGACGAGGGTCGGCTGCTCGACGCCGAAGCAGCGGCACGCGAATGGATCGAGCGTCATGCCGCGAGTTTTCCGGCGCTCGGCAACGGCCGCACGCACTGACCGGCAGGCGAGGGAGCGGGACGGATGGCGAAGGAGCGACTGCCGGTGACGCCGGCGATCCGCCTGCTGCGCGCCGCCGGCATCGTCTTTTCCGATCACCCGTACGACTATGAGGAGCGCGGCGGAACCGCGGCCAGCAGCCGTGAGCTCGGCGTCGACGAGCACGCGGTGATCAAGACGCTGATCATGGAGGACGAGCGCCGGCAGCCGCTGATCGTCCTCATGCACGGCGACCGCGAGGTGTCGACGCAGAAGCTCGCGCGCCATCTGGCGGTGAAGTCGATCGTTCCCTGCCGGCCGGAGGTCGCCAGCCGCCACTCGGGCTATCTCGTCGGCGGCACCAGCCCCTTCGCCACGCGCAGGCCGATGCCGGTGTATGTCGAGCGCAGCATTCTCGGCCTCGAGCGGATCTTCATCAACGCCGGCAGGCGGGGCTACCTGGTCGGCATCGCGCCCACAGTGCTCGTTGACCTGCTGCGGCCCGAACTGGTCGAGGTTGCGGTCTGAAGCCTGCCGGTTGCCGCCAGCGCCGGTGCGGCGCGACCCGTGCTCTCAGGCACCGCCGGCATCGCCGCCCGCAGCCGCCGGCGGCGTGATGCGGACGGCGAGCGGCTGCGAGCTGTCGAGGTGCAGGTCGCGCTGCGGGAACGGGATGGCGATGCCGGCGGTTCCCAGTCTCTTCTCGATCGCGTAGCGCAGGTCGCTGTCCACGCGGCGCCCCGGCGGCCGCTGCGGCCCGAGTTCGACCCAGAAGACCAGCACCAGGAGCAGCGCGCTGTCGGCGAAATCCTCGAAGAAGACCTCAGGCGGCGGATCCTTGAGCACCTCGCCATGGTCGGCGGCGCAGCCGGCGATGATCTCGGCGGCGCGGCGGGTCGGCGAGCCGTAGGCGATGCCGATGCGGATTTCGCGCCGGATGCGTGGATTCGAGTAGGTCCAGTTGACCACCTGGTTCTCGAGAAAGCTCGAGTTCGGGATCAGCGCCTCGACGCCGTCGAAGCCGCGCACCGTCGACGCGCGCAGGTCGACGGCGACGACGTGGCCGGTCGTCCCGCCGAGCTGGATGATGTCGCCGACTCGGATCTTGCGCTCGAAGAGGACGATGATGCCGCTGATCACGTTCTTGATGATCGTCTGCGTGCCGAAGCCGACGCCGATCGCCAGCGCGCCGCCGAGAAAGGCGAAGACGGTCAGCGGGATGCGCGCCAGGTTGAGGATGAAGACCACCAGCAGCACGCCGAGCGCAATCATCGCCCAGCGGCGGATGACGCTGGCGAGCTGCTGGTCGACGCCGAAGCGCTGCA
>JFAX01000014.1:108755-110037 GCA_000585015.1 Candidatus Accumulibacter adjunctus
GACGCCGAAGCGCTGCACCATCAGCCGTTGCAGGCGACGTGACAGCGCCGCGAACAGCCAGTAGCCGAGCAGGAAGAGGAGCAGCGCGCCGATGCTCTTGCCAATCGTGACGCCGTAACTGACGGTGACGCTCTTGCCATCGATGATCGTCGACTCGTCGACGGCGAACATCTCGAAGTTCCAGATCCCCTTCAGCGTCTCGCTGACCTGTGCGGCGGCCAGCTTCCAGTCGCCGTGGTGCGCCCCGTCGCCGCTGAAGCCGAAATCCGCCAGCCAGCGTTCGAGCTGCCGCAGCAGGGTGGTGCCCATCCGTTCGACCCGCTCGAAAGCGACGCTGCGCTCGCGCAGGGCGGCCAGAAGTTCCGCTTGTTGCGCCGCCGTCGCCGGGCCGGCAGTACCCGCCTCGATGCGCGCTTCCTGCTCGCGGAGGTCGGCGCGCGCCTCCTGCGCCAGCTGCTGCACGAGCTGGCGGCGGTTTTCGAGTTCATCGCGGGTGCGGGTCAGCCAGGCGACGACGGTCTGCCGGGTCGCCGTGTCCTGTGCCTGCAAGCCGACGTAACGCTGCGCCCAGGCGTCGATGCTCGCCTGCGCCAGCGTCTGCGCCCAGTTCAGCGCCAGCAGGCGGATGCGGTCGCTCTCCAGTCGTGCATCGAGCAACTGCAGGCGCTGTGCCGATTGCGCCGTGCCGCGGCCGGCATCGGCGCCGGCGACCAGGCGTTCGCGCTCGGCCGTGCGGCGGCTGTTCTCGGCCAGCAGCTTCTCGGCTTCCGATTGCAGCTGTTTCAGCTCCCTGCGCAACAGCGCCTGCTGCTGCTCGAGTTCGTCCTTGCTCAGTTCCTGCGCCGGCAGCACGCGCGCCAGAACTCGTTCGATCTCGCCGTCGCGTGCCTGCAGCGCCTTCCTCTCGCTGGCGATCTTGTCCTTCGCCAGTCCGATGGTCAGCAGCTGAGCCTCGGCCAGCTTGCGGCGCAGCAGGTTGGTGTCCCGGCTGTCCCGCTCGCGGTCCTTCTCCTCATTGCCGCGCGCGCGGCTCAGCCGGTCCTCGGCCAGACGAACCGCTTCGCTCGCCTTGCGCTGCTCATCGAGCTGCCCGGTCTGCAGCGTGTCGAGGGCGCGGTCGGCTGCCGCCAGTCGCTGCATCAGGTGGCGCACGGCGTGCTGCGCGTCGCGCAACGCATCGATCCGCACCGCCGAGTACGGCCCGGCGCCGCTGAAGCTGGCGAGCAGTTCCTGCTGCTGCAGGTCGGGCGGTCGCGGCCGGGCGAGGTTGTCTATGTCGTCG
>JFAX01000014.1:110140-110710 GCA_000585015.1 Candidatus Accumulibacter adjunctus
GCGCCTCGGCCAGGTTGCGCGCCGCCCTGTCGCGCGGCTTCTCCGCCGGCTCGGCCGCCGCCGCCGGGGGCTCGCTCTTCGCCTTCGGCCAGGGGAACTGTGCCGCTGCCGGCGTGCCGACGAGCAGCAGGAGGAGGGCGAGGAGGGGCTGCCAGGCGAGCAGCGATCGCCAGCAGGCAGCAGGTGCAGCAGGCAGCAGGCGGCTGTGCCAGGGCGGCGAACGGTCGCGCCGACGACCGGGCGAACGCGATGTGCCGCCGTCGCGGCAGATGCCGGTAGCACTGGCGAGGGGAGCAGGAAAGCCGTTGGCGGGAGTTCTCATCAGATCTGTTTCGGTCGTCAACCCGCGGGCATCGTCGCGCTTCCATGCGGCGCACGACTTTCACCCGAAAGCGCTTGCAGGCACTGGCCATAGCGCGCCGTGTCGGGAAAGCGCGTGCGCAGGCGAAGGTAGATGTCGACCGCTTCCGCGCGCGCTGCAGAATCGCCGGGAGGAATGGCGGCGACGTTGAGCAGAGACACCGCCAGATCATCCAGCGCCTCGGGCGTGCCGCCCAGCCGCTCGACGAG
>JFAX01000014.1:112808-119416 GCA_000585015.1 Candidatus Accumulibacter adjunctus
CGTTCGGTCGGCGCGTCAAGCGCCAGTGCGGGCAACATGGGCGTCGACCAGCTCACGCAACAGCGGATGCACGTCGTACCAGTCACTGCCGTTGCGGTAGTTCAGCACCAGCCGGTTGTCGAGGAAGTGGGCCAGCGTCGGCAGCTCGCCATCCTTCTCGAGACAGGTGTCGTGCGTCCTGGCGATGCGTTGCAACCAAAGCAGGTGCTCGCCCGGGATCGGCAGCATCTCGCTGCGCGCCGCATTCTCGGCCGCTTTGACGGCGGTGGGTGACAGCGGCAGTTGCGAATCGTCGCGCACCGCCGGCAGGCAAAGCCGGATCAGGCGGAAGAATTCGCGCAGGTCACCGCCGGAGCTGATCGCCAACCGGTCGAGTGCCTCCTCGGCAAACAGGCGTGACCAGTCGGGATGGCGCCTTTCGACGACGGTGCGCAACACGGCCAACCCCTCGGGATCGGGATCGCGGCTGCGGTCCTTGAAGACGTGCGTGCTGACCAGCCGGCGCGGGACCGCGCCGCCCATCAGAGCGCCGGCGCCGGGGCCGAGTACCGACAGGTATGGTGGAATCGTATAGACGATGTGCAGCAGGGGCACGCGCAGGAGTTCGGCGTGGCCGAAGAAGAGATCGCGGACGCTCTCGTACACGGCCATGGCCTCGCTGCCGACGCCGCGAATCCGCTCGACCGAATCGATCAGCAGGACCACCTTGCGCGCCGGGTCAGACTCTCTCTCGCGAACGAAAAGCACGGCCTCGGCAAGGAAGTCGTGCGCCTCGCGCGCCAGTTGCGCCACATGACCGCGCGCTGCTTCCTGCACGCGGTGCTTGAAATCCGGATCGCTCTTCAGGGCTGCCTTGAGGTCCACGCCCGGCAATCGGGCGGCGAATTCCCTGATCTCGACTTTGGTCTGCATGAACTCACGGAAGCGGTCCCAGTAGCTGCGATTCCCCGGTGACGCACCGTACTCCTCCTGCACCCTCTCCGACATCGCGCCTGCCACCGAGACCAGGAAATCGCTGATCTCGACCTCCTTGGTGAGCAACAGGAACTCCGACAGGTCGGCGTAGAAGACCACCGTGCCGCCGTCCTCGAGGCGCTTCTTGAGGCGCTTGAGTTCGGTGCTCTTGCCGGTGCCGCGCTGACCGGTAAACAGGCACACGCCACCGCCATCCTGCCATTCGATCTCGGTGGCGATCTCCTCGATCGCATCGCTGAAGCCCTGGCAGTTGACTTGCGCCACATAGACCGGATCACCGGGCTCGAGCACACGATCGGCAAGCGCGTTGTACAGCGTCTTGAGCTGTTCGCGAGTGTGGGCGCTAAGGGGCATCGATCAGTCTCCGTGTCGTGGCCCAAGACCGCTGACCGTGGGTCGCACAGCCACCGCAGCCCTGCAACCTGAGCCCTCAACCCAATGGTGCCTTGGGTAAACGCAAAGCAAAGGGAACTTCAGCAGTAGGCAAAGGAGTATCTTCGGTCGCTTGTAGCCTGTCAACGGCGGTCCATCAACAGGAGTGATCGCTGCCCTTTTCGCGTTCCCGTTGCTGCGATCCTCTCGGCCACGCCCTTTGGTCTGGTCAATCTCCGGCAAGTCCACTGCCCGCTAGCTGGTGCCGATGAAGTGTTGCGTGTTTGCAGGTGGCGGGAGTCAGCGAAGGCAACGGCGAGTCCTTGCGCAAGGTCACGAACGCTGCGGGCGAGGTCGCCGCTGTTGCCGGCCGGTTGCAGGAAGCGGGCCGGCGGTCCAGGGGCTGATCGCCCGTGGGCGGCGCGCCGGGCGGCCGCGCCCGGCGGGCCAGGACGACAGCGTTCCCGGCTGCGGGCCTACTGCGCCGGCTTCTGCAGATGATCGCCGAACAGGCCGGCGATCGTCTCATGATGGCTGAGCAGGGCCTTCTCGAAGAGTTCCGGCCGCACCCGGCATTCGTACTCGCTGGTTGCCGAGAAGCCGCCGGTGTAGCCGGTGTTCAGCCCGCCGAGGCGCGCCGCCAGGCTGGCGACGTTGAGCGCGACGAGCGCGACGTTCTTCGCCGTGTCGGTCGCCTTGCTGCCGTCGCTGGTGGTGTTGACCAGTTCGCCGATCTCGTCGGTGGCGACGGTCTCCTGCAGCGAGATGCGCGCCTTGTTGCCGTCCGGGGTGATGAAGGCGTAGCGGGTGACGGTATCGACGAAGCTCGCCGCGGCGCGCGTGCTGACCTTGCCGCTGCCCCAGAAGCTGCTGTCCGGCGTCAGCTGGCCGCCGAGAACGGTCAGACGGACCTTGAGAATCGTCGCGCCGAGACCGGTGGCGATCCGGTTCTCGATCTGCTGCGTCTGCGCGGCGGCAAAGCCACCCGAGAAACGCGTGCCGAAGGTGAGGAAGTCGTCCTGCTTCTTGCGGCCGAAGGAGAAGCTCGGCATGAACTGCGTCTCGTCGATCAGGTGCAGCGGCAGTCCCTGCGCCGTGAAGAACAGTCCCTTGCCGGCTTTCGCATCCTGCTCGTTCGGCAGCGGCTTGAGGCCCGAGGCGGCGAGTTCGGCATACTCGGGCAGGGCGGCGAGTTCGGCGTGCTCGACCACCTCGACGCCGCGCGCGCGCAACTGCGCGACCGTCTGCTCGTAGAAGGCGTCGGTGATCGCCTGCAACTGCTCGTTGCTGCTGCCGACGAGCCGGATCGAGACGTCCGAGTCGGCGCCGATCAGCGCCTCGAGCCCGCTGAGCGACTTGCTGTAGCGGAGTTCGCTGACGAAGTCGGCCATGAAGCTGGTGATCACGACGCGCTTCACCGAGGGCAGCACATCCGGATTCTCGACGCGGACGATTTTCGCCGCCTGCGCCTTGAGGTCGGCCGGCGCGTCGGTTTCGGCGGCGATGGCGGGCGCCACGCCGATGAAGAGGGCGGTGGCGAAGAACAGATTCCGGAGCAGGCTTCTCACGGTGGAACTCCCGGCTGGTGGTCAAGGGCCGGCATTCTAACGCCAGCGCGGCCGCCGCGTCGATCGCCGCTGCCGCTTCCGCGCGGGCGAGGTCGGCACTCCGGCCGCCATCTCGCCGCTGCGCTGCCCCCGGCAGCCTGTGGTCGTTCAGCCGGCGTCGATGCCCGCAGTGCCGCGGCCGGCACGGCATCGCGCATGGCCGCGTCGCGCGCCAGCATCGCCGCCTTCCGGATGGCCCGTTTCCCGGTGAGCAACGCCGAATGGCGGCTGTTCATCGACGCCGGCGGCTACGACGATGCGCGCTCGTGTGGGGGATGCGGCCGAGCGCTGGCGCAGCTGCGAAGGGACCGCGGACGGCGTCAAGCAGGGCCATCGCGGCTCCCGCGGATGAATACGCGGCACCCCCGAGGTGTACCGGCGGATGGCTGCCGACGGCCGGGCTCAGGTCTTCGACGCGGACGTTTCAAAACACAACCGTTTCAAAACCATCTTGTTTTCCTGTCCCGCGCGCCGTCGGCCACCCTCCGATCGTCGCGCCGCTTGCCTGTTGTCGGAGCGGCAGCCTGGGTTCACAATGCTCGGCGGGTGAGCAGGGAGGGAAACGATGACACCGCTCGAACGGGCAACGCGGCTGCTGCAGCCGCAGATGGGAAGCGAACGTCGCGACACGCTGCTGACGCTGGCCTTCCACGGCGAGCTGCGGCCGCTCTACGACGCCATCGACCAGGCCGGGGCGAGCGACGCTTTCACCGTCGCCTGCGTGCGCACGCTCCTCGAGCGCGGCTGCGTCGGTTCGCGGCATGCGCTGTCGCTGCTGCTCGAGGTGGCGCAGAGCCGCGCCGGCGACGAGAAGCGCGCCGACTTTGCCGAGCTGATCGCCGAGCTCGACGCGGGCTGCGTCCGCGAGCCGGACGCTGACTGCCCGTACCGCGACCTGCGCGCCTTTCGCGAGGAGGACGAGCCGCTGTTCTTCGGCCGCGACGCCTGCACGCGCGAACTCGTCGCCGCCGTCGACCGCTGCCCGCTGGTCGCCGTCGTCGGTGCGTCGGGCAGCGGCAAGTCGTCGGTCGTGCAGGCCGGGCTGATCCCGCTGTTGCGCCGCCGCGGCGGCTGGTTGGTGGCGATCGTGCGACCGGGCCCGGAGCCGTGGCGCAGCCTTGCCGGCTGCCTGCTCGAGCAGATCGAAGGCGAGCCGGCCGCCGACCAGCGCGTGCAGCGGCAGTTGGCGATCGGCGAACTCGCCGGCGAACTGGCGCGCGGCGTCGCCGGCGGCGCCCGCGTCGGCCTGACGCACCTCGTCGACAGCCTGCTCGCCGTCCACCCGGGTAGCCGTCACCTGCTGTTGCTCGTCGACCAGTGGGAGGAACTCTACACCTACCGCGAGACCGACGCCGCCACTGCCGCCGCTTTCGCCGACCGCCTCATCGAAGCGAGCGCGCGCGCGCCGCTGCGCATCGTGCTGACGCTGCGCGCCGACTTTACCGGTCGCGCGATCGACCACCGGCCGTTGCGCGACCACCTGCAGCAGGCGACCGTCTTCCTCGGCGGCATGAACCGCGACGAGCGCGAGCGAGCGATCCGTGGCCCGGCGGAGACGGCCGGGCTGCGCTTCGAGCCGGGTCTCGTCGCCCGCCTCCTCGACGAGGTCGGTGACGAACCCGGCAACCTGCCGCTGCTCGAGTTCTGCCTGACCCAGCTGCATGCGCGCCGCCAGGATGGCGCGCTCTGCCAGGCCGGCTTCGAGGCGATCGGCGGCGTCCGCGGCGCAATCGTCAGGCGCGCCGACGAGCTCATCGACGAACTGGCGGCGCGCGCGCCCGGCAGCGAAGCGATCGCGCGCGACGTCTTCCTGCAGCTCGTCCAGCTCGGCGACGGCAGC
This sequence comes from Candidatus Accumulibacter adjunctus, assembly GCA_000585015.1. Taxonomy (GTDB): domain Bacteria; phylum Pseudomonadota; class Gammaproteobacteria; order Burkholderiales; family Rhodocyclaceae; genus Accumulibacter; species Accumulibacter adjunctus. The sequence goes on from JFAX01000014.1 coordinate 117,603, forward strand.
GACGACACCCGCCGGCGCGCGCCGCTCGGGGATTTCGCCGACGCTTCCCGCGCGCTAATCGGCGAGCTGGCGAACGCGCGCCTGCTGGTCACCGGCCGCGACGCCGGCAGCGGCCAGGAGACCGTCGAAGTCGCGCACGAAGCGCTGATCCGCAACTGGCCGCGGCTGCGTGACTGGCTGCAGCAGGATCGCGACGACCTGCATCAGCGGCGCGAGATCGGGCGTGCGACGGCGGCCTGGACGGCGCACGGCGACAGCCACCGCTGGCCCGACGAGCGCGTCATGCTCGAGACCGCGCCGATGCTGCAGCGGCTGGCGCCGCGCTTCGCGCTGAGCGAGAGCGAACGGCGCTTTCTCGGACCGCTGGCGGTCGACGAGATGCTGGCGCTGCTCGACGATCCGGCAACGACGCACGCGCTGCGCGCGACGATCGGCGACCGCCTGGCGCTGCTTCCCGGCGGCGATCCGCGCCCCGGCGTCGGCCTGCGCCCCGACGGCCTGCCGGACATCGCCTGGCACGAGATACCCGGCGGCGAGGTCGAACTCGAGGTCGATGCGTCCGGATTGCTGCGCCGCTGGCGCGGTCGCCCGCGTTTCGCCGCCGAGCCGTTTCGCATCGCGCGCCATCCGGTGACCGTGGCGCAGTGGAGGGTGTTTCTTGCGGCGGCGGATGGCTACGAGGCGCTGGTCCGCCGCGTGCGCGGTTGGGATGCGGCACGCCAGCGGGGTCGCGACAACCAGCCAGCGGTCGACCTGACCTGGTACGAAGCGATGGCGTACTGCCAGTGGCTCGGCGCGGCGCTCGGCCACGCGGTCCGGCTGCCGACCGAGTGGGAGTGGCAGCTCGCGGCGAGTGGCGGAGATCCGCTCCGCGAGTACCCATGGGGTGACTGGCACGACGGTCGGGCGAACACGTCCGAGAGCGAACTCGGCCGGATGACGGCGGTCGGCGTCTATCCGCCGGGGGCTTCGGAGCAGGGCGTATGCGACCTTGCCGGCAACGTTTGGCAGTGGTGCCTCAACCGGTCCGACAAGCCAGGAGACGTCACGACCGGTGGCGACGCCCGGCGCGTGGTGCGCGGCGGCTCCTGGAACGTCACCCGCGGCAGCGCGCGCTGCGCCTTCCGCCTCGGCTCCGACCCGGGCCCCCGCAACCTCAACCTGGGTTTGCGGTTGGTGTGTGTCTCCCCCATCCTGAAGCGCTGACCACTGGATCTCTGATCTCTGTCATCTCTGCTGCACTGGTACTCTGAAACGCCGCGCAGCGGCGTTTTGCGGGGCGCGCAGCGCCCCGCGCGCGCGAAACCCTCCGTCGCGGGTTCGTCGCGGCGGCTTGCCGGCGCTCACCGAAGCGCTCGTCGACCCGCGCGGCATCGACCAGCGGGACGGAGCGGGTCGCGGGTGGATCGGAAACGAGCGGCGCAAGCTGCCCTGGCAGCCCGCGCTGGCCTCACCGCCCGCGCACGGCGCCAGCCGGAAACGGCGTAGCGCCGGCCAATGGCGCTGCTGGCTGTCCGGCATCCCCCTCCCGCCGGCCGCCGTTTTCGGTTAGCATCGCCGCAGCGTCTCGGTGACCGCCCCGACACCTACCAGCCACAGCGAGCCATGGACGACTTCCTGCCGCGTGCAGCGCGACTGCTGCAACCCCATCTCGGCGAGGAGCGCCGCGCCGCCCTGCTGGCGCTCGCCTTCCACGGCAGCAAGCGGGCGATCCTCGACGGCATATCGCAGCGCGGCAGCAGCAGCGACTTCACGGTGCGTTGCGTCAGTCAGCTGCTCGACCGCGGGTGCGTCGGCGCGCGGCACGCGCTGTC
>JFAX01000015.1:0-3834 GCA_000585015.1 Candidatus Accumulibacter adjunctus
TTCTGCGCGCCGAACAGCGTGCGTGCCACCTGCATCAGGAAGAGCGAGATGCCCCAGGTGGCGAGCAGCGTCTCGAGCGGCCGGCCGTAGAGGTGGCGAATGACGATCCGCTCCATCAGCACGCCGACCAGCGCCGCGCTGAGGAAACCGACCGGGATCGCCGCCAGCAGGTACCAGTCGAGCGCGCCGGGCAGGTGGGCACGAAAGACGCTCTGCATCGCCCACGCCGAATAGGCGCCGACCATCAGCAGTTCGCCGTGCGCCATGTTGATCACGCCCATGACGCCGTAGGTGATCGCCAGGCCGAGCGCCGCGAGCAGCAGGATCGAACCGAGCGAGAGACCGGTGAAGGCGCGGCCGAGATTGTCGGCCCAGGCCAGACGCTGCTCGATCGAGCGGATCGACGTGCCGGCAGCGGCGCGCACGGCGCTGTCGGGCTCGAGCCAGCTGTCGCCCTGCTTCTGCGTCAACGGCAGGAGAAGCTGGCGAACGCGTGGATCACTGCTCTCGCCGAGCGTGCGCACCGCATCCAGGCGGACTTCGGCGTCGCCGGAGCCGAGGCTCGCCTGCGCCCGGGCGAGCTGCAGGCGGGCCCTGATCGCCTCGTCCCGTTCCGCCGCCAGTGCGCGCTCGAGCAGCGGCAGCATCTTCGCGTCGGCGTTCTGGTTGACTTCCTGCGCCGCCTGCCAGCGAACCTCACGCTCGGCCGAGAACAGACGCAACGCCGCCAGCGCGGCCGCCAGCTCGCGGCGCACGCGGTTGTTGATGCCGATCGTCTCGACGCCGTCCGGCGGCGGCGTCAGCTCGCGGTTGCTGGCGGCGTCGAAGACCCGACCACCCTCGCCGAGCACCACCACGCGCTCGCCGGCGAGCGCCAGCGAATCCCCGGCCATCGCCTTGAGCACCGGTTGCGCCTCTTCCGGCGCCGCCTCGACCAGCGCCGCGATGGCAGCGATGCGTCGATCCGAGTCGTCGTCGGCGAGCGGCTTGAGCAACTCCGGATCAATCGCCGCCTGCGCGCAGGAGATGCCCAGCAGGCAAACCGCCAGCAGTGATCGCAACTTGTGCATGCTTTCTCCCTCGATCCGACCCCGTGCCCGCAACTCGCTGACCGGGGGCAGCGCGCGCGCCGCCGCTGCGGCGGCGCGCTGTGCCGATGCTGACTTAACGGCCTTCCGGCTGATCCTTCCGCTGCTCGTTACCCGGAATGAACGGACTCCACGGCTGCGCCCGCACCGGACCCGGCGTCTTCCAGACGACGTTGAACTGCCCGTCGGCCTTGATTTCGCCGATGAACACCGGCTTGTGCAGGTGGTGGTTCTTCTCGTCCATCTTGATCGTGAATCCGGACGGTGCCTTGAAGCTCTGCCCGGCCATCGCCGCGATCACCTTGTCGACGTCGGTGGACTTCGCCTTCTCGACCGCCTGCTTCCACATGTTGACGCCAATGTAGGTCGCTTCCATCGGATCGTTGGTCACCGCCTTGTCGGCGTTCGGCAGCTTCTGCTTCACCGCCCAGGCGCGGTACATCTTGGTGAACTGCTCATTCTGCGGATTCTTCAGCGACATGAAGTAGTTCCACGACGCCAGGTGGCCGACCAGCGGCTTGGTGTCGACGCCGCGCAGTTCTTCTTCGCCGACCGAGAAGGCGACCACCGGCACCTCGGTCGCCTTGATGCCGGCGTTGCCGAGTTCCTTGTAGAACGGCACGTTCGAGTCACCGTTGATCGTCGACACGACCGCCGTCTTCTTGCCCTCGCTGGAGAACTTCTTGATCTTGGCGATGATCGTCTGGTAGTCGCTGTGGCCGAACGGCGTGTACTCTTCCATGATGTCGGCGTCGGCGACGCCCTTCGACTTCAGGAAGGCGCGCAGGATCTTGTTCGTCGTCCGCGGATAGACGTAGTCGGTGCCGAGCAGCACGAAGCGCTTGGCCTCACCGCCATCCTTGCTCATCAGGTACTCGACTGCCGGAATCGCCTGCTGGTTGGGCGCCGCGCCGGTGTAGAAGACGTTGTATTCGAGTTCCTCGCCCTCGTACTGCACCGGATAGAAGAGCAGGCCGTTGAGTTCCTTGAACACCGGCAGCACCGACTTGCGCGACACCGAGGTCCAGCAGCCGAAGACCACCGCCACCTTGTCCTTGCTCAGCAATTGGCGTGCCTTTTCGGCGAAGAGCGGCCAGTTCGACGCCGGATCGACGACCACCGGCTCGAGCTTCTTGCCGAGCACGCCGCCCTTCTTGTTGATCTCGTCGATCGCCATCAGGACGGTCTCCTTCAGCGCCGTCTCCGAGATCGCCATGGTGCCCGAAAGCGAATGCAGGACACCGACCTTGATCGTCTCGGCGGCCATTGCAGCGAACGAGTTGAGTCCGAAGGCAGCGGTCACCGCCACCGCCGAGATCGTCTTCATGAAATTGCGACGTACCATCTGTCAGCTCCTCGAGTGTTGTGGGATCGGGAAGAAATCTTCCACGAGGAGGGACAAAGCAAGGAGCGTGCCACTTTCACCAAGACCTGCAGGAGCAGCTTGCAAGCCCTGTTCCGACGTCTTCGGGCGATGCACTTGGCAAGCGTCGGGCGCACCGTCGCACCAGTTTGGGGCGGCTGCGGGTTGCGAGCACCATCATGGACGAGCGGCCACGACGACCCAACCCAGGCATGCACGGTGAGCGGCAGTCGGGGCAGGAGCTGCCTCTGCGGGAGGGAAGGCTGGGCCACCGTCAGTCAGTGGCGCGGGACCCGTCACCGAAAAAAAATGCCGGCGATGCCGGCATGGATGTTCTCGTGACAAAGCCCGGCGAGCCGGGCCGTGTCACCGGCGGCAGCCCGCAGCGGACCGCCGCCCGATCGTCAAACTCGGACTGCCCGGCGACGCAGGCCGAGTCCGGCCAGACCCAGACCGACGAGCGCCAGCGTGCCCGGCAACGGCACCGCCGACTCGACCTCGACATAGGCGCCGCCGCTTCCAAAGGGCGACTGGTTGGCGAAGATGTCGATGCTGTAGTTGCCCGCTGCGAGCAGCAGGCTGCCGGCACTGTAGTAGCCGCTGGCAAAGGCGACGTCCGGATTGCTCGTAGAGGCACCGGAGCCCGGGACGGAGGTCGTGAAGGCCAGCACCGAGTTCACCCACACGTCGAAGGTATCACCGATATCGAACGCGTCGGTCACCTTGAGCAGACCCGGTCCGGTGAGCGAGAAAGTGAAGGGGTTGCCTGCGGAACCCACACCCTGGTTCTGGCAGCCGTTCGTGGCGGGAGAGCCCGCACCGCCAAAGCAGAAGCCATACCACCCGGCGTCGACGCCGATCGGGTCAGCCATCGATGCTGCGGATGCCGAAAGCAGGGCCACACCAACGAGCTTTTGCAAGAGTTTCATTTTTCTGGTCTCCTTCCTGTCGAGAGAAAAGTTGGTTCGAGCCGAGTGCCTTTGATCGGCATGACCAACCTTGCCTGCACTCCAAGCTCATCAAGCAAAATTCGGGCCAAATTCCGCAACAGTCTGTTCAGAATGGATTTTCTTCTTTTTTGCCGGCCTCCGGTGGCGACTCGCTGTAAATAATGTCGACAGTTCTGCAGGCGCGATCGAGCGTCGGGGTCGCGAACCGCAAACCCAGCGTCGGGACGGCGCCGGGCGCGCGCAGGTCGTTGCTGGCGGCAGCGCGTCACCGCTCTCGCCGGAACGGGCAGCGCACACTGACGGCTTGCCCGCAGCCGCAACGACGCGAAGCGACGCCGCCCAGCCTGGCGGGAAGCATCTACAATGAGAGACACAATGCAACGTGGACGAGGAGTATCCGGTGCGCGAGATCGCTGAAGAAAGGCCGGCTGCG
>JFAX01000015.1:3976-10013 GCA_000585015.1 Candidatus Accumulibacter adjunctus
AGATCGCTGAAGAAAGGCCGGCTGCGAGCATCTCCGGCTGGCTGGCCCTGCCCCTGTGGTTCGCCTTCCTGGTGTGGACCGTCTGGCCGTTCATCGGTCTCGTGGCGTGGAACCTCATCGGCCTGGCACTGCCTTTCCCGACTCAGGTTTCGCTGCCCAGGCTCCTGGCGATTCCGCTGCTCGCCTTTCTCGGCAAGGGCTTCGGCATCCTGCAGCCGAACATCGCCGGCATCTTCACCTTCTTCGGCCGCTATGCCGGCACCCTGCGCCGGGACGGCTTCTACTGGGTGAATCCCTTCTACCAGCGGCAGAAGATGTCGCTGCGCGCGAACAACCTCAATACGCCGACGCTGAAGGTCAACGACCGCGCCGGCAACCCGGTGGAAGTGGCGGCGGTCGTCGTCTGGCGTGTCGCCGACACGGCGCGTGCCGCGTTCGACGTCGAGGACTACGCCAACTACATCGTCATCCAGAGCGAGTCGGCAGTGCGCTCGGTGGTCAGCGCGCGCTGGTACGACGGCGACGCCGAAGGCAGGAACTCGCTGCGCGGCGACATGGACGCCGTCGCCGAACTGCTGGCGACACGAATCCAGGAGCACGTCGCGCTCGCCGGTCTCGAGGTCGTCGAGGCGCGCATCTCGCACCTCGCCTACGCGCCGGAGATCGCCAGCGCCATGCTCCGCCGGCAACAGGCGGAAGCGGTCGTCGCCGCCCGCACCCGGATCGTCGACGGAGCGGTCGGCATGGTCAAGCTCGGGATCGAGCAACTGGAAGCCGAAGGAGTCGTCAGGCTGTCTGCCGAGGACCGGGTCAGGCTGGTCACCAATCTGATGACGGTCCTCGTCTCGGAGAGCGAGACCCATCCGGTGCTCTCGGTCGGCAGGGAATAGCAGCGAGCTTCCGGGCGGACGACGACGGCCGGGCAGCGGCGATCAGGCTTCGTCGCCGGCGGCGGCACGCGTCCCACGCTCGCCGATGCCCGCCTCCCAGCCGAGCAGCGCCAGTTTCCGACTGCTTCCCCAGCGATAGCTGCCGATCTCTCCCGACTCGCGGATGACGCGGTGACAGGGAATCAGGTAGGCGATGCGGTTGGCCGCCAGTGCGCTGCCCACCGCCCGCTGGGCATGCGGCGCCGCCATCCGCCGCGCCAGTTCGCCATAGGAGATCAGCGTGCCGGGTTCGACCCGGATCAGCGCTTCCCAGACCTTGATCTGGAAGTTCGTTCCGCGCAGCAGCAGGTGCAGCGTGCCGCGTGTCGGCGTGGCGGGAAACACGCGGGCAAGCAGCAGCCGCGCCTGCTCGTCATCGCGCACGATCGTCGCCGCTGGCCAGCGTGCCAGCAGCTCGGCGAGCATCGCCGGCTCCGCCATCGAGCAGAAGGCGAGATGGCAGACGCCGCGTGCCGTCCACGCGATCAGTGCGTCGCCGAAGGGCGATGGCGCGACACCACAGGTGATCGCGATGCCGAGGCCGCCGGAGCGGATCTCGCCGGGCGAAAGCGCCTCGCAATGGACCATCAGATCATGCAGCCGGCTGCCGCTGCTCAGGCCGCTGTCGGCCGCCACGGACAGGACGTCGCGCGCCTTCGCCAGTTCGTGCCGGGCATGTTCCTTGGTCACGTACTGCAGGAAGCGCTTCGGCGAGATGCCGGCCCAGGCGGAGAACAGCCGCTGCAGGTGGAAGGGGCTCAGGTGCACGGCGGCGGCGACCTCTTCGAGCGTCGGTTGCCCGCGTGCGTTCGCCCGGAGGTAGTCGATGGCGCGCGCGACGACGGCGAAACTGCGCGACTGCTCGTCGAATTCAGGAGTGGACATGCATGGACCTTGGCAATGGCGACAACGATGCCGCAGTGTGCTGCACCGGCAGCAGGCTGCGCAATCCGGTTCTTGCTGACTTTCCCGGCAGCGCCGACGCCGTCTGCGGCCCGCGGGCTCTTGCCGGGGGCTCCGATCGACCCCCACAGCCTCGCCCGCCAAGAGCCTGCCCGACGCCGGCGAAGGGAGGCCTGCCGTTCCGGATGAAGCGCTGCCGCGCCCGGCGCCGACGGTGAGCGGACGGGCGGTCGCCGCCGACGGCACGAAGTCGCTTGCCTTCATCGGCCGATCGGCAGACGATGGCGCATTGCCTGAAGCGAACCGGGAATCTCATGCAACTCGCACGCGCACTGTTTCTTGTCGCCGCCCTGCTGGCCAGCACCCTGAGCTGCAGTGCGCGCCTCTTCGAGCGAGAAGTCGTCTTCTCGCAGGCGGACGTCGACGCGGCCCTGGCCAGGGCGAAGCCGCTGCAACTGTCCTACGGCGGGCTGATTTCGCTCGCCCTGAACGAGCCGCCGACGATCCGGCTCGACGGCGATGACGGCCGCGCCGGCATCGCCGCCGCGGTCGACGTCGAGATACCGGGCAACCAGCCACTCCGCGTCACCGTCACCGGCCGCGCCGGTCTTCGCTACGACGACCAGCAGAAGGCCTTCTTTCTCGACAATCCGGTCATCGACTCGGTGACGATACCGTCGCGGAGGAAGGAGGCCAACCCGCTCGTTCGCCAAGCCGCCTCGCAACTGCTCGCCTCGTATTTCCGCTCGAAGCCGGTCTACGTCCTGCGCGAGAATGGCAGCACGCAGGAAGCCACCGCGCGCTGGCTGCTGAAGTCGGTGCGCATCGAAACGGGCCGCGTAGTGGCCGTGCTGTCGCCTGTCTGAGCTCTCCACTCTCTCCGCCTCTTCTCCCGCGCGCGGGAGCAGGGAGATTCGCGAGTCGCCGACGCGACTTTCACCTCAAGCCATCGAGTGCAGGCCGAACAGGTTGCCTTCGGTGTCCTTGGCCAGCGCGCAGAAGCCGTACTGGCCGATCGAGAACTTGTCCTGGCAGACTTGGCCACCAGCCTCGACGACACGCCCGATCTCGACGGCGCAATCCGCGCAACCGAAATAGACGAGCGTGCCGTTGCCGCCTGACGGCATCCCTTCCATCCGCACCAGCGATCCCGACGCGCCACCGGCGTCCATCTGCATCGGGAAGGCCCACATCTCCATGCCGGGACTGTCGAGCCGGGTGAACTCGACGCCGAGAACGGCAGCGTAGAACGACTTGGCGCGCTGCATGTCCTGGACGTAGATTTCGAACCAGCGGACAGGGTTTTCCTTGTTCATGCCGATTTCCTCCAAAGCTGTGATCGAGGCGTTGTCGAAGGGGCGCTGCGGCGCAGCCAGCGCAGGTCTCAGCCTCCGCCTCGTCGTCGCCTGGGCGCGTGGCGGCCTGCCCCGGATCCTCCGGCCGCCGCGGCGTTTCGTCAACCCGCGATCGATGCCACGCCGGCTGCCAGCAGCGGCGACCCAGCAGATCGTCAGGCGGCAGCTGGCGGCACCGGGCGCGGCGAACGGGCACCTGCGCGGACAACTCGCATCCCTGCGCTCGGATGGCCAGCAGTTGCCGTCGGAGAAAGGCGTAGCAGTACCGCGGGCTGAACGCGCGACAGCCGAGATGCGGGCGCAACTGGTGGCGACCGAGGCGCGCTTCGCTGCCGCAGTCCTTCGCGCGGGTCAGCCGGTGCGGGAGCCGCGGCGCCGGCAGGCCAAGCCAAGCAGTCCCACTGCGAGCAGCGCCAGCGACGCGGGCTCCGCTACCGAGGTTCCCGTGCCGTCGGCGAAACTGGCCCGGAAGAACTGGTCCACCCCGCCAGCCGTGCTCCAGCCGCCAACGAACAAGTCGTTGAACGATGCCGCGTTGTTGTAGACGAAGCCGCCGCCAGCGAGCACGCTGCTGGTCGCGGGCAAGGGTGCGCGAAAAGCGCTGCTGGTGACGCCCTGCGCCTGGCTCTCGCCGAGCACGCTGAGGAACGCGACATAGCTCTGCCCGGCGACCAGCGACTCGCTGGTCGCGAAGGCAAACTCGACCAGGTCGTCCGCGTCGGGCTTCGTCCGCTGGTCGCCAGTGTACAGGAGCGTGCCAGCCTTGCTGCCATCCCAGATCGCCAGGTAGCCGCGCAGGTTCAGCGGGCCATTGTTCAGCGGCGGGTTGCCTGGAGCATTGTCCCGCCGCAGGTCGAGGAACAACGAGAAGCCCGTCAGGCTGGTCTGCGTCGCATCCACGGTGAAGGTCTGGCCGTAGGTCGGGGTGGCGTTCTGGCCGATGCCGAACGGGTAGACGTTGCCGACCCCAACCGCCGCGGTGGTGTCGATGTTCGCAGCCAGTGCGCTGCCAGCCGGCAGTACAACGGCAATGGCGAGAGCGGCGGCAACGGTCAGCTGGTGCAGCCTCGGCCGCGCCCCGTCCCGTCGGTCGCATCGCTCGCTCCGAGCGCCGCGGGAAACTGCGTTGCCGCTCACGGCAGGATCATTCCTCATGCCCATCGTCTCTCCTCCTGTGTGCCTGGCTCTCTCGGTGCGGCTCGCGTCAGGCTGCCGCTTGTGTTCCGGTTGCCTAAAGAAGACGCAAGCACATTTCAGGCCAGAATCGATAACAAATTGATTGTTTATGTTTTACTCTGACGCGCGAAGCTGCAGATCATGGCGGCTGCCGAGTGCTTGTAAGAATATCCGACATCTGCTTTGCTTCCTGCGCGCTTTGCCGGCCGATGCGGACCCCTGTCGACTGTTCCCGCTGCGTCATGGGGAACAGCCAAGCGAGGCGGATTGACGGTGAGGCCAAACGCGTTTTCGTCGCAGCGGGTCGAGTTCGCTCAGGGTCGGCCGGGTTGCGCCGCTGCTTGCGCGCCCGTCCGTGCCGGGCAGGAGTAGGCATACCGGCCAGCGATCAGCGCATCGAGCGAGAACGCACCGGCTCCCCGGGCAATCAGGAAGAGCAGGCCCGCCGCCCAGGTGCCGTGCAGCGCATAGGCATCAGGATAGACGAAGATCTGGATCACCGCTGTCATGGCGAGCAGCGCCAGCGCGGAAAATCGTGTCGCCAGCCCGATCAGCAGCAGAAACGGGAAGAGGTGTTCGGCGAAAGCCGCCATCGGTGCGGCCACTTCGGGCGGAATGAGCGGCAGCCGGTATTCGTCGCGAAACAGCTCGATCACCGAATCGGCAAGCCGTGGCCAGCCGAACTCGAACTCGCCGCTGACGAAATTGATGGCCAGACCCTGCACCTTGGTCTGGCCGGACGACCAGAAGGTCGCAGCGAGCGCGAAGCGGGCGAGGAAGGCGATCAGCGAATCGGGAACGCGGCTGAGCAGATCGACGGACTGGCGCACCAGGCAGCGGCCGGGATGGTTGGCGGTCATGGTTGTTCTCCTTGCTTTTCAGGGGACTGCCCAATGCCGACCAGCAGATCGTGTCCGATCAGGAGGCCGAGGGTGGGCGCGGGGTCGAAGGGCGCCTCTGCCATCGAGGCTTCCCGCACGGCGTCGCCGAGCGCCGCGCCGAGCTGCAGCGCGGCGATGAAGCGGCCGGCTGCCGGCGGCACCGTCATCACGGCAAGTGACAGCCCCTGGCGCAGCACCAGCGCGCATTCCGGTTGCAGCGGGTCAATCGTCGCGAGGTCACCAACGCCCTGGTGCGCACCCCACAGCGAAACGATGGCAAACGGCGAGTCGATCAGCCGCAGCGAGGGCTGAAGATGCAGGCGCAAGCTGGGCAGACTCACGGGCTCGGCGAGGCACGCGGCGACATCGGCCAGCGCAGCCGGTGCGACATCGGCGGCGTGGAAGGCAAGCACGCGTGCGTATTCCAACCGCGCCATGTCGGCGAGGTAGGGCACGCCGGCCGCTGGCGGAAAGGCGGCGACGAAAGCGGCAAAGGCATCGCCATACCAGGCGAGCACCGGCGAACGCGGCGGCGACCGGCGTACGAACTCGCGCGCCATGGCGCGGAAGAAGCTTTCGCCGACCAGTTGTCGAACGACCGGGAAGGTCTCCGACAGGGCGTCGACCAGCGAGACGGTGACGTTGTTGCGGTAGACGGCGAAGCGCTGCGCCGGGTCGGAGCCATTCCAGCTGACGAGGCCGGGCGGTGCCGGCTGCCCCGGGTCGAGCAGCGCGGCGGCGAACGCGCCATTGTCGGCGACGCCGCTCATGCCGCCTGCGCCCGCAGCGGGTG
>JFAX01000015.1:10072-21827 GCA_000585015.1 Candidatus Accumulibacter adjunctus
CCGTGGCTGTCGATGAGGAGCGGCGCGCCAAGGCTGTCGACCTGCCGCGCGAAACCGGCGAGGTGGATTTCGCCGACCGCCGCCAGCGGCAACGCGCGCAGGTAGGCCTGCACGTCGCGCCCGTGGTTGGTGCACGAGACGTAGGCGTTGTTCAGGTCGAGCAGCAGGCCGCAACCGGTGCGTGCGACGACTTCGCCGATGAACGTGGCTTCGTCACGATCGGAGGCGGCAAACTCGACGTAGGTGGCAGGGTTCTCTAGCAGCATGCGGCGCCCGAGGCGGCTCTGCACGCGGTCGATGTGCTCGCAGACGCGCCGCAGCGTCGCCGCATCGAACGGTGCGGGCAGCAGATCGTTGTAGAACGTGCCGCCGTGCGACGACCAGGCCAGGTGCTCGGAGAATGATTCCGGCTGGTAACGGTCGATCAGCGCGGCCAAGCGGTCGAGGTGGACTTCGTCGAGCGGCGCCTCACCGCCGATCGACAGGCCGACGCCGTGGATCGACAGCGCATGGTCGGTGCGGATGCGGCCGAGGTAATGGTGGAAGGGTCCGCCCGGCACCATGTAGTTCTCGGCGTGGATCTCGAAGAAGCCGAGCGCCGGTTTCGTTTCGAGCACATCGAGGAAGTGCTCGGGCTTGAGCCCGAGGCCCGCTGCGGCGGGCAGCGAGGCCCCACCGCAGCGGGCGGCGGCAAACGCCGCCCGTGGCTTGCCCACGTCAGACACGAAGAGGCCCGGATCCCGGATCGGCCGCTCAGGCCTTCTTCTCCTTGAATTCCTTGAGCTGCCCCATGCCGGTCGGCGAGGTCGGTGACGCGGTCTTCTCGCAGGTGCCCGCGGGGACGTAGGTCCAGGCATTGCCCTGGTAGTCCTTCGTCGAGCTGCCCGCGCACGAGGTGCCGGCCCCGGCCTTGCAGTCATTCTTGCCCTTCATGGCGACGCCATAGCACTTCTCCTTGGCCGCATCGGCGGCGATCACCGGCGCGGCGGACATGGTCAGGGCAGCGCCCAGGGCAAGGGCAAGAGCGGCAGCGGAAGCGTGGCGGGTGGTGTCGTTCTGGTGCATGGTGAGACTCCTTCTCGATCGGTCAAATGGGTCGATGGACCATTCGCGGCAGCGTGGTCCGCTCATTGGACGAACTGACCGACGAATCCTTACAGATGCCGAGTGATCGCGGCGTTCCGTCAGCGTGCACCCGCTGCCGGCGCGAATCGAAGTGATGGTTTGGTCTCGCTCGTGCTGTCGCCGCACGAAGTCAACGAGTGGCTGCGGCGCCGGTCGAGCGTGTGGTTCCGGAAATCTGCCGTGATCACTGCCGCGAGAATCGTGGCGGCGCAGTGAAGATGGAGGGCCTCGGCAAGGAGACCGAGGTCTTGCCACTGGACAGGTGCCATGGCGAGGAGCCATGCCCATTGGTGGCGAACGCGCGTGCCTCCAGCCTTGTCCGGTTGATCGGAGCGTCGACGGGGGAACGGCGGGCCAGGGGCAAGCGCCAAGTGCTGTCAGCGCCCGCCGGCCGGCCCTGTGACATCGGGCCGGAGCGGCAGCGCGCCGGTCTCCACTTCGGCGGGGCCACCGCGGACCAACCCGGGCGCATCCCCGCCGTGCGGGGTCGATCGATCAGGACGTACGCTCAGTTGCGCCGACGCCTCGCGGCGATGCCGGCGACAACCGCGGCGGCCAGCAGGCCAAGCGTGCCGGGTACCGGCACGCCATTCGACTCGACCGTGATCACCACGTTGTCGAGGATGGCGCCCATGTTGTCACCACCGTCGTTCGCGAACGACAGGCTGTAGTTGCCCGAAGATCCAGGCGTGAACAGCAACGACAGATTGGCGTACGCCGTCTGCGTGGCCGGCACGCTGAAGCCCAGTACCGATGTCCCGAAAGTGACCGTCCCCGTCTCGGTACCCGCGCTGCGACGGTTTCCGGCAAGATCGAAGCTCAGCGTGTAGGTGTTGCCGCCAGTGAGCGAAAAGACCCGCGACAGGACTCCCGCGTCGCTGCTGCTGCCATCGAGGTCAATGCACTTCTCGGCGCCCGCCGGAGCGCACAGTCCAGGAAAGTAACCCGGACCCACGATGTCGACGGTGCCACCCGACACCGTCCAACCGCTCGGTGCGATATTGAAACCGACGCCGTTCGACTGGAAGTCATCGCTGAAGAATGGCGCTGCATGCGCGCTACCGGTAACGGTCGCGGCAACGAGAGCAGCGACAAGAAGCTTCGATTTCATGGATGTTGACTCCTCAAGAAAGCAATCATGGCTGTCCGGCAAACCCGGAATGAACAGCCCGGGAAATACTACGGTAGTCGTCTTAGCAAGTTCCGGGCCAGCCACTCAACTGCTCATCGATCTCCATTAACTCCGTGGCTTGCATACGGGTTCGGGCAGTGCCTGCGCTGTGCTGTAAAGGAATCCGACACATGCCATGCGGCAGACCGTGATTTTTTTCTCGTCACGCGATCGCGTCGCCGCGGCGACGAAGACGACTTCGCCTGGCGCCCGTTGCACTGCCGTGATGCGCATCGATGGCCCGAGCGCTCACAGCTTCCTCGCGTCTGGCCATGGCCGGAGTGGATGGCGATGCCCATCCCGCTCGCGGCGGGCCTCGCCGTCGGGGTGGGAAAATCAGGGGGCGAGATCGAAAACCAGAACTTCGGCAGCGTCTCCTTCGCCAAGCGCGAGATGCTCTTCGGCGGCCAGCAAAGCGGCATCACCCGCCTGCAGCAGATGTCCATTGACGACGAGCCGACCGCGGACGACGTGCACGTAGGCCTTGCGTGCCGGGTCGAGCGCCAGGCGCGCCGATTCGGCGCCGTCGAACAGGCCGGCGTGGATGGTGGCATCGGCATGGATGGTCAGCGAGCCAGCAGCGCCGTCCGGCGAAGCGATCAGGCGCAGACGGCCGCGCTTCTCGCTGGCCGGGAAGTGCCGCTGCTCGTAGCCCGGTTCGATTCCCTCGCGGCGCGGCTCGATCCAGATCTGCAGCAGATGGGTGGCCTGATCCGGCGCGTGGTTGAACTCGCTGTGGCGGACACCTCGCCCGGCGCTCATGCGCTGCACGTCCCCCGGCGCGATGTCGGTGCCGTTGCCGAGGCTGTCCCTGTGCCCAAGCAGCCCGGCGGTGACATAGGTGACGATTTCCATGTCACGGTGGCCGTGCATGCCGAAGCCGCCGCCGACGGCGATCAGGTCGTCGTTGAGGACGCGCAGCTTGCCCCAGCCCATGTGCGCCGGGTCGTGGTAGTCGGCGAACGAGAAGGAGTGATGGCTTTGCAGCCAACCGTGGTCGGCGTGGCCGCGATCTTCCGCCTTGCGTATCTGCAACATGGGCTTCTCCTGTGGTGGCAGCGGCGAGGCGCCGCTCACTGATCGATGATCGCGGTGGCGGTCGGATTGGCGGTCGCGCCGCCCGCCAACCCGGCCGTGGCCGGCTCGCCGCTGTCGCTGCCGGCAGCGGCACGCCCATCCCGGATGCCTGTGCCGGCGCCAGTCTCATCCCGGCAGCCGATCGACCGCTGCCCGCCGCGCACAGGCATCGAGGGAGCGAAGCAATAGGCGTCCATGGCGATGACGCCATCGTCGACGCCGGCGTGAAAGCGTTCGACTCGCGGCGAGTCGCCACCCGCCCCAAGGGCGACGAACAGCGGCAACAGGTGCTCATCGCTCGGGTGCGCGGCAACCGCGCCCGGCGCCCGGCGACGGTAATCGAGGACGGCCGCCGTGTCGCCGGCCAGCAGGCGATCCGCCAGCCAGGTCGGGAACTGCCGGACGTAGGCCGGGATCGCGCCGCCGCCGTGCGCCGCCTGCCGGTAGTCGCGCAGGTTGTGCGTGACGTTGCCGGAGCCGATGACCAGGAAGCCCTGCCCGGCCAGCGGCGCCAGCGCCCGGCCAAGCTGCCAGGCCTGCCGTGGTCCGCCATGGCTCTGGATCGACAGCGGGACGACCGGCACTTCGGCTTCCGGAAACATCAGCCGGAGAGGGATCCAGGCGCCATGGTCGAGGCCGCGGGCAGGCGCCCGTTCGACCGCCAGCCCAACGGCGTGAATGGCGTCGACGACCTGTTCTGCCGCCGCGCGGGAACCGGTGGCGGGATAGCGCAAATCGTACAGTGCCGCCGGAAAGCCATGGAAATCGTGCAGCGTCGGCGGACGCTCGGCAAAGCCGACCGTCGGTACGACGGTGTCCCAGTGGGCGCTGACGATGATGATCGCGCGCGCAGCAGCAAGGCTGCCGGCGCGCGCGGCGATGGCCGCACCGGCGGCGCCCGGGCGCAGCGCGAAACCGGGTGCGCCGTGCGGTACGAACAATGCAGGTTGTGTCGGGCTCGGTATCATGGTGTCGACTCCGGATGCGATGGCCGAACTCTAGTCCTTCTTCCGGGATCGAAATAGACGACAATGTGCAAATGATCATTGCTCGTGGAGCAACAATGGACCGACTCGAGGGCATGAAACTCTTCGTGCGTGTCGCCGAACTCGGCAGCTTCGCGGCCGTGGCGCAGCAACTCGGCGTCGCGCGCTCGGTGGTGACGCGACAGGTTGCCGCACTCGAGGCACATCTCGGCACCAGGCTGCTGTTGCGCAGCACGCGTCGACTGTCGCTGACCTCGGCCGGCAGCGCCTACCTGGAAAAGTGCCGGCTGATCCTGCATCTCGTCGAAGCGGCAGAGACGGACATCGCCGAAGAGCGCGTCGCGCCGCGCGGCCACATCCGCCTGAGCCTGCCGCTCAGCTTCGGACTCAAACGGCTGGCGCCACTGCTGCTGGAGTTCTCGCAGCGCCATCCGCACGTCGGCCTCGACATGGACTACACCGACCGCCGGGTGAACCTGATCGAGGAAGGCATCGATCTGGCGATCCGCATCACGCGCCGCCTCGCTGACGGTGATGTGGCGCGGCGCATCGGCACCGGCGGCATGCAGGTGGTCGCCGCACCCGCCTATCTCGCCCGCCACGGCCGGCCGCGACATCCCGCGGAACTGATCGATCACGAATGCCTCGGCTATACCGGCGGCGGCACCGTGCACAGCTGGCCCTTCGTCGTCGCCGGCAAGCTGCAGAGTTTTCCCGTGCGCGGCCGCATCCAGGCGAACAACGGCGAGGTTCTGGGCGAAGCGGCGGCACAGGGGATGGGGATCAGCCTGCAGCCCGATTTCATCGTCGAGGACTTCGTCGCTGCCGGGCGTGTCGAGCCCATCCTGACCCAGTTTCCCGTTCCCGGCTTCGGCATCCACGCCATCCTCCCGAGCAATCGCCAAGTGCCGCACCGTGTGCGGGTGCTGATGGACTTCCTCGCCGCCGGCATCGGCAGCGGCTGAGCCGCAGGCCCGCCGCCGAAAACAGGACCATCGCTGTGCGCTTTCGCACGGCGATCGACGACGCGAGGCCGCATGCTTCAGCCATGGCCTCGGCTGGCAATGCGTACCGGCGCCGATTCCCCCGACAAATGACAGAGGAAGATTCACGATGACCACACTTTCAATCGCCCGGCTGCTGACGCTCGTCGGCGCCCTTTCGGCCGGCGCGCTGGCGCAGGCTGCGCCGTTCCAGAACGGCAGCTTCGAAAGCGCTTCGCTCAACCCGGGCACGTTCACCACACTCGGACTCAACAACAGCCAGATCACCGGCTGGACGGTCAGCGGCGGCAACATCGACTACATCGGCAGCTACTGGCAGGCCGCCCAGGGCAACCGCAGCATCGACCTCGCCGGCAACACCCTCGGCACGATCAGCCAGACTTTCGACACCCAGGTCGGCTGGTTGTATACCGTCCAGTTCGCGATGGCCGGCAACACCGACGGCGGTCCGACAACGAAGCTCTTGGAAGTCGTCGCCGGCGACGAGGACGACCAGTTTTCCTTCAACCAGAGCGGCAAGTCACGATCGAACATGGGCTGGGTGGACCACAGCTTCCAGTTCACTGCCGACACGGCGCAGACGACGCTGAGCTTTTCGGCGCTCAACGGCACCTGCTGCTACGGCGCCGCGCTCGACAACGTGCGGATCACCGCCCAACCGGGTTCCGTGCCGGAGCCCGCTTCGGCACTGCTCGTCGCTCTGTCGCTCGCCGGTCTCGGCTGGTCGCGCAAGCAACGATAGGGCATCCAGCGGCGGCAGCCGATCGTCACGGGGCTTGTCGAACAGGCGACCGGCAAGCCCGCGAGGGGCCATACCGGCACACATTCTGCGCCCCGCCCGCGCGCTGCCGCCGGTCTCCCCAGTCCGGCCAGCAGCGAGGCCAGGGTGCCCGGCTCGGGGGTTGGCAACGACACCATTTCAGCTGCGGGCGGTGACGATCTGCCCGACGGCGGTGCCGGGAGCGACACGCTGCTCGGCGGCCTCGGTAACGACACGCTCACAGGCAGCAGCGGCGCCGACATCTTCCAGTTCGATACCCTGCCCCACTCCGCAACCAACCGCGATACGATCAGCGACTTCAGAGTCCTCGACGACACGATCGAACTCGATAACGCCATCTTCACCTCGCTGTTGAGCCGCGGCACCCTGGCTGCCGGCTCGTTCCGCTCGGGCGATGGTTTCGCGAGCGCCGCCGACGCCAACGATTACTTGTCAGGCGGCGCAACCCGACCTTGCGAGCTACGGTAGGTCTTCGTGAAGGCAGAGGTAGTTGCCTTCTGTGTCCTTGAACCACGCAGCCTTCTCGGAACCGAGTACACAGACATGTTCCACGGTCTTGAAGCCCGGCAGGTCGTAGTCTTCGAACACTACGCCTACCCGCTTCAGTTGAGCGACGCTGGCGGCGATGTCGGCGACTCGGAAGCTGATTGCCGTGTGTTCGGCCTTGGTCCCCTCCGGCTTGGGGAACAAAGCCAGCGTGGTCCCGCCCACCGCATACTCAAACTTGCCGTCGGGCTTGAAGTTCCCCGGCTTCAATCCAAGGCTGCCCTCGTAGAAGGATCGGGCCCGGGCCATGTCCTTTACCGGAAGCATGGTGGTCACGGATGCGTTGGCCAGCATATGCAGTCCTTTCGCTCCAAACGGCTGCACCCGAACCAGAGCAACCTCCTGGAACATCGGCAGTCAGTTACGCAGCTTAGCTCTAGCGGCAGCTTTGCGCTACTCCACCAAGCGCCGCCCCTCGCTCGATCCGACCCACTCCGGCATGGCACTTGGCCCGCGAGGCGCTTTGCTTCATCATCCGCCTCGCGGGCCAAGCGTCACGCCTGCGCGTCCGACGCAGCTCGAAGGATCTGCGACAGCGGTTCCGGCGCCCTGTACTGCGATGCCAGCGGCAGGGCCGGTGCGAGCCCGGTGCAGATCGCCACCCTTGCTGCGGGTCTCGCGCTGAGCAACCTCGACTTCGTCGTCATGTGAGGAAGGTGGCGATCTCGTGCGGCTGACTCTCGCTCAGTTTGAACTGCGGCATCGAGCGGCAGCGAGCGACACCCTCGGCCGGACAGCTATGGCGGAAGGCCCTGGCCCTGGCCGGGTCCTTGCCTGCTGATGACGCGTGGAATGACTGGCTCCTTCGGAAGACCCGCCGGCTCATGGCGCACAATGGTGCGCCGCGCGAATTCCGATGCCGACCGGGCGTGCGGAGAATCGACCTCGATCCAGAGCGGCCGGGCGTCGGGCGCGATTCCGCAAGCGGCAGCGCCCCCCTCCCGCTGCGACGCGGCGGCACCGACGAGACACCTTGTCGCACGCCGAAAACGTCAGCCATACGGCCGATCTGCGTCCGTCCAGCGCACGTCCAGAGCGTCTTGACGCCGCTAGCGGGCGATTCTATGCTGCTCATGGCCGCAATCATTTTTCCGGGTGTCGGATGCGGCACCGCCACTCCGGGCGCGTTGCGGCTGCGCCGGCGGATTCCCGCGACGTGGGAGTCCTGTCGTTGGGCTCGTCGCCGTCAGCGGTGATGGCCGCCTTCCTGCCATCCGGGTCGCCAGAGAGGTGATGGATGTATCCGCAAGCCCTGCTCTTCGCCCTGCTGGTCGTGACCACGGCGGTATCGGGTGGCGAGGTTTACAGGTGGGTCGACGAGAAGGGCGTGACCCACTTCTCGGAATTGCCGCCACCGGGACAGCAGGCGGTGAAACCCCGGCAGCCGGCGGCAGCGCAAGGGCAGCCGGAAGCAGCCGCGGCCAGTGCCGACGGTGCCGGCAGACCGGCGGGCAAGACCTGGCAGGAGAAGGAAACGGAGTTTCGCCAGCGGCAGATCGAACGGGATGCCGCTGCCCGCAAGCAAGAGGAACAGGAGGCGGCCGCGAAGCGACGGCAGCGCGACTGCCTGCTCGCCAGAAAGTACCTCGAGGACCTGCAGAATGCCAACGCCGTCGTCGACTACGGCGACCGCGGCGAGCGCGTCTATCTCGACGACAGGCAACGGGCGGCGCTGATCCGGCAACTCCGGCAGGAGATCGACGCACGCTGCGCCGGCAGGTAGCTGCAAGCCGCTGGCCAGCCGCCGGCGCTGAACGATGATCGGGGAGCCCCGACCGCGCGTGCCGGCGGCGGCAACGCACACCAGCGGCCGACGCCGCCGCTCGCGCCGATGGCTACCGGCACCTGCCCTCCCCGCCGTTGATGATCGGCAGCGAGCAGGTCGGACGGCTTCCGGCAACCCGCAGTGCGTCGCAGGATGCTCGGCCGATTCGATTCCATTCGAGGAGCAGACCGGCAACCGGGCCGAACGCCTGATCATTCGTCACCAGCACGGCGCCGACGCTCAGCAGCCAGCGATTTCCGCAAGCGGGATCGGTCTTCTCCTGCCACGGACAGTCGGGGTACACTGGTCGCATGTTCTATCTCGACCTGTTCGCAGCCCTGCAGACCCATGGCGTTGACTACGTCCTGGTCGGCGGCCTGGCATTGAACATCCATGGCGTCGAGCGTGCCACGATGGATGTCGACCTGATGCTCGCCCTCGATGAAGACAATCTCGAGCGCTTTGTCGAGGCCGCCAGGGGCCTCGGACTCAAGCCAATGCTGCCGCTGCCGATCGACGAGCTGCTGCAGCCCGAGAAGCGGCGGGACTGGGTCGAGCAGCGGCACATGATTGCTTTCGCGCTGCACGCGGACCAGCCAGCGGTGCCGACGGTCGATGTGCTGATCGCCCCGCCGATCCCGTTCGCGGAGGTCTTTGCCGGCCGCGTCGTCAGGCAGGTCGGCCGTACGGCGATATCGCTGGCGAGCATCGACGACCTGATCCGCCTGAAGCAATCGACAGGCCGCCAACGCGACGCCGCCGATGCCGAGGCGCTGCTTCGCTTGCAGGAATTGGGGCGCGCGTGAAGGAGCCGGCGAAGAATGCTGCGGCGGATTTTGCCTACGAGATCCCGGACGAGCGCCTGCTTGCCTACAGCGCGTTGCCCATCATCGACCGGCTGCGCTGGCTCGACGAGATTCGCCAGTTCACGCTGGCCGTGCGCGCGGCACCCGCAGCCACAGCGCGGCGCCAGACTGACGGGGAACGGGAATCCGGCGAGTCCTTGCGCTGAATCCGCAGTGATCGGCCCGACTGTTGACGAGCTGCGGAAGCATCGCGCCGAACCTTCACAGCAGCTCGATTTCGACCCCCCGTGCCCTCGGCGCCGACATTCGTCGGGTCAAGGCGAACTGCGCCCGCACGGTGGTCGGTCTCCCACCGCGGATGCCGGACACAGACGGAGCCATTGACCAGCCGCAGGCCTCCGGGCAAAGGCGACGGCACATCCTGCCATCCAGTCTCCCTCAATCCTCGACTGGCTGGCGTGCCTGCTCGGCAAGCTCGGCGAGCCACGCGCCGGCCTGGACGAAGGCGAGCGACGTGCGCTCGGCGCGCGAGCGCACGTAGGCGCCCTCGATGGCGGTCAGCAACAGGCCGGCGAATGATTGCCGGCGCGCGGCGTCGGCGAAATCGAAGTGGCCGGCGATCAGCGTCATCCAGTCGGCGAAGCGGGCAGCCAGCAGCGGCTGCAGCGCCTGCACCTCATCATCGAGATCGAGGCTGACGGTGCCGACGGCGCAGCTGCGTTCGAAGTCGCCCTCCTCGACCCGCCGGGCGAAGGCGGCGAAGAGCGCGCGCACCTTGTCCCCGGGTTGCGACTCGCCAGCCAGAGCCTGGTCGATGAACGCCATCACTCGCCCGGAATAGACGGTGAGCGCTTCGGCGGTGATCTGCAGCTTTCCCTGCGGGAAGAAGTGGTAGACCGATCCCTTCGGCGCAGCGCTGGCGCGGACGATCTCGTTGATGCCGGCACCGCTGAGCCCGGAACCGCGCATCAGCACGATCGCGGCCTCGAGCATGCGCTCGCGGCTGCCGGGTTGCGTCCCGTCCTTGTGGGTCATCCGTTGCCTCTCCTTGACTCGCGCGCTAGACCGGTCTATATATTGTAGCGTAGCCACCCCTGAAGGAGAAGACGATGAACCTTTCCGCAAGCACGCTCCGCTGGCGCGTCGGTGACGCCGAGTGGCAGCAGCGCGTCGATCTCGCCGCCTGCTATCGGCTGGTGGCGCTGTTCGGCTGGGACGACCTGATCTTCACCCACATCTCGGCCCGTGTCCCCGGCCCCGAGCACCATTTCCTGATCAATCCCTACGGCTTCATGTTCGACGAGATCACCGCCTCGAGCCTGGTCAAGGTCGACGTGCACGGCAACAAGCTCGACGACACGCCGCACGAGATCAACCCGGCCGGCTTCACCATCCACAGTGCGGTGCATGCGGCGCGTGCCGATGCCA
This sequence comes from Candidatus Accumulibacter adjunctus, assembly GCA_000585015.1. Lineage (GTDB taxonomy): Bacteria > Pseudomonadota > Gammaproteobacteria > Burkholderiales > Rhodocyclaceae > Accumulibacter > Accumulibacter adjunctus. The sequence continues at coordinate 20,762 of JFAX01000015.1, forward strand.
TCTGCGTCCTCCACCTGCACAGCGTCAACGGCGTCGCGGTCTCGGCGCAGGAGGCGGGCGTGCTGCCGCTGTCGCAGCACTCGATCTTCGTTCTCTCGTCGCTCGCCTACCACGACTACGAGGGGGTGGCGCTGGTCGAGGACGAGAAGCCCCGCCTGGTGCGCGACCTTGGCGACCGGCGTTTCCTGATGCTGCGCAACCATGGTCTGCTGACCGTCGGCCGATCGGTCGCCGAAGCCTTCGTCGCGATGTACTTCTTCGAGACGACTTGCCGCATGCAGGTCGGCGCGATGAGCGGTGGACAGCCGCTGCGGTACATCGCGCAACCGATCATCGACGGCGCGCAGGCGCAGTGGGAGCAGGTGACGCGCGGTGCCGGTGGCGGACTGGCGTGGCCGGCGCTGCTGCGCCGCCTGGCGCGCACCAATCCGGGCCATGATTCCTGAGACGAAGTGCAGGCGGCGCCAACGGGCGCGGCAGACGGCAGGAGCGAACGTGCCGGCCTGACGATCAGGGGTGCACAGGGCAGGCACCGGCCGGCCTGCAGCGGTCACCGCCGATGCGGTAGAATGCGCCGCGTGACCGCCCTCCTCGTCCTCACCAATCTGCCCGACCAGTCGGCCGCACGGTCGCTCGCCGAACGGCTCGTCGAAGCGCGCCTCGCTGCCTGCGTCAACATCCTGGCCCCCTGCCGCTCCGTCTACCGCTGGCAGGGCAAGGTCGAGACAGCCGACGAGGTGCCGCTGCTGATCAAGACCAGCGCGGCGCGCCTCGCCGAGCTGACGGCGGCGATCCGCGCCAGTCATCCGTACGAGTTGCCGGAAGTGGTCGCGCTCGACATTGCCGCTGGCCTGCCCGAGTATCTCGCCTGGGTGGCGGCCGAAACCGCACCGTCGACCTGAGCAATCCGAGGCTGCCAATGCTCCGCTGCCTGCTCTCGCTCCTGCTGCTGCTCGCCACGCTGGCGCAGGCGGAAGAGTTCCTCGACCCGGCGGTGGCCTTCAGGCCGAGCGTGCGTGCGCTCGACGGGCAGACGCTCGAGGTGCGCTTCAGCATCGCCAAGGGA
>JFAX01000015.1:22158-65768 GCA_000585015.1 Candidatus Accumulibacter adjunctus
GCTTCAGCATCGCCAAGGGATATTACCTGTACCGCGACAAGTTCCGCTTCGCCGCCGAACCGGCGACGATCCGCCTCGGCACGCCGCTGCTGCCACCGGGCAAGGAAAAGCAGGACGAGACCTTCGGTCGCGTCGAGGTGTTCTACGACCAGGCGCTCATCCGGCTGCCTGTCGAGCGCGACGGCCCGGGGCCGTTGCCGCTGACGCTGCGCGTGACCTCGCAGGGTTGCGCCGATGCCGGCGTCTGCTATCCGCCGCAGCAGCACACGCTCGCCGTCGAGCTGCCCGATCCGGCGGCGGCGGGCGCGGTCGCCGCAGCGGCGGCGGCCGGCACAGCCGGCGACGAGTCCGGCCGCATCGCGCAACTGTTCCGGCATGCCGGCTTCTGGTTGCTGATCGGCAGCTTCTTCGGTTTCGGTCTGCTGCTGTCACTGACCCCCTGCGTCTTTCCGATGATTCCGATCCTCTCGGGGATCATCGTCGGCGCCGGGCGCGACGGTCACGGCGTCTCGCATGCGCGCGGCTTCCTGCTCTCGCTGGCCTACGTGCTCGGCATGGCGGTGACCTACGCCGCCGCAGGTGTCGCCGCCGGCCTCACCGGCACCCTGCTCGCGACGACGCTGCAGAATCCCTGGGTTCTCGGCACCTTCGCCGCCGTCTTCGTTCTCCTCTCGCTGTCGATGTTCGGCTTCTACGAACTGCAGTTGCCGACCTTCCTGCAGAGCCGGGTATCGGAGGAGGCGAGCCACATCCGTGGCGGCTCGCTGCCCGGCGTCGCGGCGATGGGCGCGCTGTCGGCACTGATCGTCGGCCCGTGCGTCGCCGCGCCGCTGGCCGGGGCCCTGCTCTACATCGGCCAGAGCGGCGATGCGGTGCTCGGCGGCGCGGCGCTGTTCTCGCTGGCACTCGGCATGGGTGCGCCGCTGCTCGTCGTCGGCGCCAGCGCCGGCAGCCTGCTGCCGAAGTCGGGACCGTGGATGGAGGCGGTGAAGAAGGCCTTCGGCGTCATCCTGCTGGCGACTGCGGTCTGGCTGGTCTCGCCGGTGATCCCGCCGGTGCTGCAGATGCTGGCCTGGGCGCTGCTGCTGATCGTGCCGGCGATCTACCTGCACGCGCTCGACCCACTGCCGCCACACGCGAAGGGCTGGCAGCGCTTCTGGAAGGGAATCGGCATCGTCATGCTGCTCTTCGGCGCCGCGATGCTGCTCGGCACGCTCGCCGGTTCGCGTGACCCGCTGCAGCCGCTCTCGGTGCTGCGCAGCAGCGCCGCCGGCAGCGATGCCCGGCACCTGCCTTTCGTCCGCGTGCACACGGTCGGGGAACTCGACAGCCGGCTGGCCACCGCCGGACGGCCGGTGATGCTCGATTTCTACGCCGACTGGTGCGTCTCGTGCAAGGAGATGGAGCGCTTCACCTTCGCCGATCCACGCGTGCAGGCGAAACTGGCGGGCTGGACCCTGCTGCAGGCCGACGTCACCACCAACTCGGCAGCCGACCAAGCGCTGCTGCAACGCTTCAAGCTCTACGGCCCACCGGGAATCATCTTCTTCGACCGGCAGGGACGCGAGATCGACGGCATCCGCGTCGTCGGCTTCCAGAATGCCGACGAGTTCCTCGGCCTGCTGGCGCGCCTCGACCAGCAGCCATGAACGCGACGCCGGCCGCTCGGCGGGCACGCGGCGGCGCCGCCCGCGAGCAAGGCAATTGCCGGGGGTTCGAGCAGAGCGGCGCGACTCGCCAGTGGCACGATGAAGCATTCGGCGCCGACGGCCATCACCGTTGAAACAACGGTGATGATGAAAGTCATTACCGTTCCCCTCATCCTCGACCCTTCTCCCGCGTGCGGGAGAANNNAGATTCGCGAGTCGCTGACGCGACTCTCACATTAACGATACGGCAAGCAAATCCGCCCGCCGCGCCGAGCCCAAGAGAACGATGGAAAAGTGCAGGATCTGATGCATCGACATTCAGACTCTCCCCCTGCAGCCACGGCATGGTCGGCCTTGAATGCTGTGGTTCACTGAGCTCACCGGGTAAGCCACGCAGTCGGTGCGGCCGATCGAGCCGGTCGCGTCGCAACGCGTCCCCTGCCCGGACGATTTCGGCTCGGGATGAGCTGGAATGCTGGGATGTCGCATGGACGGGCGATCGAACGGCATGGCCAGCTACCCGATTCCGGCGAGGAGTCGATCGATGAGATCGCTGGCCTGACGTTGTCGAAGCACCCTGGCGTCGCGAACTTCAGCGTCCTGCCCTTCGCCCAGCTCGAACTTGGCCACCGAGACCGGTCCATCCTTGCGATAGCCCTCGGTCGCTTCGTCATTGGCGAAGCGTCGGCGAAGGACGTCCAGCGCCTCTCGAATCACGGCCGCGTGGTTGCCAGCGAGCGATTGGCCGAAAGCTGCAACGACTGCATCGAGCCCCACCGGCGCGTGCTCGACGCAGTAGACCAAGTCGTGGGCGTCCTTGCGCTCGAAGCGCTGGTCGAACGCGAACGCCTTCAGGCAGGTGAAGCTGACGATGTCGGCGTGCTTCACGCGCTCGGTCGCCACCCCGTTCCCGCCGAGCAACTCGGCGCTGATCTCGGCCACCTGGTACAGGTCGAAGACGATCGACGAGTGCGGGATGTTGAGCGCCGAGATCGTGCCCTCCGTCGGCAGCGGCTGCACGCGCCCGCCAGCGATCTGCGGCGCGTCGGCCAGCAGCTCCAGCACCATCAGCGCACCGTGCTCGGTCCGCGTCTGCCACCGCCAGGAGAGCTTGACGCCCTGCTCGTTCTCGGCCCGCTCGAACCCCATGCGCTTGAGGTTCTCTTCGAGCGTGTGGTACGCCGCGGTGTCGGCCAGGATCTGCAGGTCGATGACGATGTCGACGTCCAGCGTGCCAGCGTGCGCGGGCACGACCGGCGGGCGCGCGGGGACGAGATACCGCGGCGTCAGGCCGCCGACCAGATGGACAGAGTCCTTCCACGGTCCCATTCCCCGCAGCAAGGTCACCTGCACCCGTTCGCAGCCGAGCGTGTACTCGTCTCTGTAGCCGTCCAGTGTCGCAGGCTTGGCCATCAGAAGCCGATTCTTTCTCGGCGCAGGTGTTCGGCCATCTCCTTGGCTCGTCCCTGGCCCCGCAGGAGATCGAGGTAGACCTGGATCGGACTGGCGAGCCAGACTCTTCCGACCCGTTCCCGAAAGAGCAGATCGCCGGACGACTTCGCCTCGATGACGGCGAGATTCGCGCCCTCGCTGACGATGCGCGCCCCGAGGTCGGCGATCGCAGCATCGGCCCCCGATCCCGCCGGCAGTCGGCATCGAACCTGCGAGACCGTCGACAGGAACGGGGCGTAGCGCTGCGCGGCGGCCTCGAAGCTGACGGCGTACTCGACGCCGCGCGCCTCGCAAACCTGGCCGAGGCGCTCGATCAAGCCGTCGGGCTTCATCGTGGGCACGAAGTAGCGTCGCAGCGCCGGCAGCCGGATCGAGCCCAGCTGCTTCACCCAGGCATCAAGTAGCGCCGCGGGCTCCCGCAGGTGCCTCTGCTTGCCGGGCCCCTGCCCACGCGACTCCAGCCAGTCGAGACGTTCCACTTCGGACAGCACCTGGGACGCCGTCGCCGGCGAAACCAGCGTCAGCTCGGCCAGGTCCTTCACGCCGAGCCAGTCCTGATGGCGAATCAGCAGGCCGTGCAGCACCTGCGCGCGCCGCCCGGTGAAAAGCGACCGCATGGACCGGGACAAGGACTTGGGAGGCGGCCTGTCGACGTAGAGGTAGGCTCCCCGGCCCGGGAGGTAGAGGCTGCCGCCGCTGTCGTAGTACCCGACGCGCTCGGCTCGCAGCAGCTCCTTCGCCCCCGGCGAGATGAACTCGGCAACGAGGATCGCCAGTACCTCGCCGCCGCTCTCGCCGGCGGGTTGCTGACGGGCAAGGTCGCTGACCCGCCAGATGAGCTCACGTACGTCGCGCGGGTAGACGGCTTTCCGCACCTCGACGAGCGCGTGGGTGTGCGTGCCGAAAACGTCGAGCGCAAGGCGGGCGTCGTGCTCCGGCGCAGCGGCGGGTTCGAGTTCAGCTTGCACCTCGGGCAGCGACCGAAGTGCCGCGAGGAACTGGTCGATCAGCCCCGGTTGGCCGGCCTGTGTGGGAAACATGGTTACCGCCCCATTCGACTATGCATCAACCATGGGCACCATACCGAATATTTGGCGGAATGGCGATATTTACTGAACAGCAAATCTACGATCTGCGGCGAGCTGAAGGTCCAGGCGCCATGATCATCGCATCTCCGGCAGCGAGCAAGCCGAAAGTCCGCCAGCTGCCGGCGCCGCCCTACTGCAGCGCGCCCGGCGACAACGGCTTGCCCGGCAGCAACGGCAGGGTCTTCGCCGGCAGCCGAAACTCCGCCGTCGGCGTCAGGCTCTGGCCGCGGACGAAGCCGGGGGTCTGCGCCCTGCCGCGCAGCGGCGAGGCCTGCGGCAAGGCGAAGGGCAGATCATCGGCGACAGCCAGGGTGCCGGTGGCGACGACGTGGTTACCGTCGTGGCGTCCCGGCCCCTGCGGCACGAAAATGCCGCGCCCGACGAGCAGGTTGTTGATCGCCCAGACCTCGGTCGCTGCCGGCAGTCGCTCGCTCCAGACCTGCAGGAAGCGCCCGCCGGGCGTGTCGTCGACGAGGGTGTTGTGCGCCAGATAGAGCGCATTGTCCGGCCAGCGCTCGCCTTCGGCGCCATAGGAAACGACGACCGGGTTGTCGGTCGTCGCGCTCTGCCCGATGATGTTGCCGATCACCCAGGCGATTCCGCCGTTGGGAAATTCGAGCTCGTACGAGGCGCTGCCGCCGACCCCATCGACGAGCAGGTTGTAGAGGATCGAACTCTCGCGCGCCCGCGACTTGATCAGGTGTCCGAGGTAACCCTGTTGAAAACGGCTGCCGCTGACCCTCAGGCGGGCGATCGTGCCGGCGTAGAGCAGATGGTGCAGCGCACCGGCATGGCGGGGAGCAGCGCCGAACTCGCTGTTTTCCACTTCGAGGACGGCGTCGGCCGCGTTGCTCGTGAGAATGCCCATCTCGTTGTCGAAGAAGGCACAGCGGACGACCTTCAGGTGGCCGCTCTCGAAACGGATGCCGGCGCCGTTGCCGGCAGCGACGCGCGCGCCGCGGAACTCGAGGTTGTCGATCGTCATCTGCGCACTGCGCACCACCCACAGTGCCTTGCCTTCGGCGCTGTCGCCGTCGGCGATGAGGACCGGCCGCCTGCCGACACCGCGAATCGTCAACCGGTCCTGTGTCCACACCACCGCCTGCCGACGGTACTCGCCCGCGCGGATCTCGATCGTGTCGCCGTCGCGTGCCAGGCGCGCCGCTTCGCTGATGCTGCGCACCGCTTCCCGCTCACCGACGACGATCGTCCGGCCGCTGCCGGCCACCGCCGGCTGGCCATCGGCGGCCGCGCGCTGACCGCCGGCTCGCTTGGCGACAGGCGTCTCGACGGGGGACGACACGGCTGCCGGGCTGGCCGCCGGCGGCCGCACGACCTCCAGCTGCCCCTGCTCGTTGCGGCGAATCGTGCCGAGCTCGGTCGGCGCCGGCGGCAGGTTGTCGGCCGACAGCGGGCTGCCGATGGCAGCCAGTGCCAGCGCCGCGGTGGCGCAAAGTTGCCAGCTCATGCGAGCCGGTCGCGCGTCGCGAGCGGCGGCAGCACACCCGGCCGGCGTATCCGCGAGCGCTGTCGCAGGATTCGCCGACGCGTCGTCAGCACAGCTCGACCTGCGCTCCGAGCTCGACGACACGGTTGGGCGGCAGCTTGAAGAATTCGGTCGCGGTATCGGCATTGCGGAACATCCAGTTGAACAGGGTCTGCCGCCAGTTTGCCATACGCGCCTGCTGTCCGGCGGGCAGACGGACGACCGTGTCGCGCCCGAGGAAGAACGAGGTGGTCATCATGTCGAAGGCGAGTCCGTCGGCGGCGCAGAGGGCGAGCGCACGCGGCAGATCGGGCTCGTCCTTGAAGCCGTAGGCGACATGGACGCGGTGGAAGCCCTGACCGAGCGCCTCGACGCGGACACGCTCGGCTTCGGCGACGTGCGGCACATCGGCAACCGCGACGTTGAGGACGACCACCCGCTCGTGCAGCACCTGGTTGTGGTTCAGGTTGTGCAGCAGGGCACGCGGCACCCCCTCGGGATGGGCGGTGAGAAAGACGCCGCTGCCGCTCACCCGTTGCGGCCCGCCGATGGCAATGCCGGCGATGAAGTCGGCGAGCGGAATCGACTGCTGCCGCTGCCTTTCGGCGAGCAGCCGACGGCCGCGTCGCCAGGTCGACAGGAGAACGAAGACGGCCGTACCGACGGCCAGCGGGAACCAGCCGCCGTCGACGATCTTGAGCACATTGGCCGCGAAGAAGGCGAAGTCGACGACGACGAAAAAGACGAGAAAGAGTGCCGCGCGCGGCCAGCTCCACTGCCAGAGGGCACGCACGACGACGAAGGCAAGCAGGGTGTCGATCATCATCGTCAGGGTGACGGCGATGCCGTAGGCCGAAGCCAGGTTGGACGACGAGCGGAAACCGAGGACGACGACGATCACCGTCAGCAGGAGCAGCCAGTTGATGTTCGGGACGTAGATCTGGCCCTTCTCGCGCTCCGAGGTGAAGCGTACCTGGATGCGTGGGCAGTAGCCGAGCTGCATGGCCTGGCTGGTGAGCGAGAAAGCGCCCGAGATCACCGCCTGCGAAGCGATCACCGTCGCCGTCGTGGCGAGGACGACCAATGGCAGAACCAGCCGCTCGTCGGGGACGAGGCGAAAGAAGGGGCTGGCGATCGCCTGCGGGTCGGCGAGGATCAGCGCGCCCTGGCCCAGGTAGTTCAGGTAGAGCAACGGGAAGACGAGGACAAACCACGCCCATTTGATCGCCCGCCGGCCAAAGTGTCCCATGTCCGCGTACAGCGCCTCGCCGCCGGTGATCGCGAGGACGACCGAGCCCAGCGCGAGGAACGCCATGCCCGGCTGGCCAAGGCAGAAGGACAGCGCGTACCAGGGGTTGATCGCCGCCAGAACCGACGGGTTCTGGATCACGTTCCACAGCCCGAGCAGACCGAGGGTCAAGAACCACAGCATCATCAGCGGACCGAAGAGTGCACCGACTGCGGCGGTGCCATGGCGCTGGAAGACGAAGAGCAGGACGAGAATGACGACGGTGATCGGCAGCACCCAGGGCTTGAGCAGCGGTGTCGCCACTTCCAGTCCCTCGACTGCCGACAGCACCGACATCGCCGGCGTGATGACCGCATCGCCGTAGAACAGCGCTGCGCCGAAGATGCCCAGCGCCGACATCAGCCAGAGCATACGCGGGGTCGCATTCGCGGTGCGCAGCGCCAGTGCCGTCAGCGCCATGATGCCGCCCTCGCCGCGGTTGTCGGCACGCATGATGAAGAGGACGTACTTCAGCGATACCGTGATCGTCAGCGCCCAGAAGACCAGCGACAGGATACCCAGGACGTTGCCCGCGCTGGGCGGCAGCGGGTGATGGCCGCCGAACACTTCCTTCATCGTATACAAGGGGCTGGTGCCGATGTCACCGAAGACGACGCCCATCGCAGCCACGGCAGTGACCGCCAGGCCCGATCGCCGTTCGCCGCCCACTGCTTCTGCTGCAAGCCTGTCGGTTCCCCGCCCAGTCGCCAAGACGCACCTCCCAAACCAGTCCACCATCATCCGCGTCCGGTGACGAGCAAGCGCAGCCGATGATTCGGGCGATCGGCCCAAGGGGCGGAGAAAGGTCCACCGGCTTGCTCCGGGCGCGTACAATCCCGCTTTTTCGCCGCGGCACCAAGCCAGACCGGGAGGACCGCCATGAACCAAGAATACATCAGGCCGGCCGAACCGGAAACCCTGCAACAAAGACTCGCCGAGGTGCACCTCACCGAGGTGCGGTCGCTGCTGTCGCTGCAGAAACTGGTCGAGGATCTGGTCCGCGAGCAGGGAGCGGGCGAGGAAAACGGCGTCGACAGCGAGGTCGAGCAGCAGTACCGTCGCGAGCTGCGGCAGAAACTGAAGCTGATGCCGGCACGGGAGGTCGCCTACATCATCGAATCGCTCGATGCCGCCGAGCGCCTCGTCGTCTGGGAAGAGGTCAAGGAGGGCGCCGACGCGATTCTCGCCCTGCTGCCCGACGACGTCCTCGAGGAACTGATCGACGACAGCCACTATCGCAACGAGAAGATGGCGATCACCGCGTTCGAGCTGCGCGACGGCAGGCTGCACCAGATTCCGGTCAGCGGCCCCGACGATCTGGCGAGCATCAAGCCGATCTGGGTCGACCTGATCGCCCCGACGAAGAAGGTCCGCGGCTGGCTCGGCCAGATGTTCGACATCGACGTGCCGGACCCCGGCAACCTCACCGACCTCGAGGCGAGCGCCCGCTTCTACGTCGACGAGGAAGGCCATACCCACCTGCACTCGGACTTCCTGCTCGACACGCGCGAGGAATCACGCAACGTTCCGGTGGCGATGATCCTGCACGAGCAGGTGCTGTTCACCGTGCGCAGCGAGGAACTGCCGGTCTTCCGCCTGCAGCGGGCACGCGCGCGCACGCGCCCCGGCTACGTCAGCAACGGCACCGACGTGCTGATCGATCTCTACGCCGCGGACGTCGAGTACTCGGCGAGCGCGCTCGAGGACATGTACGGCGAGCTCGATCGCGTCGGACGGCAGGTGCTGCGCTCGCACACCAGCGACCAGGAGGCGTCGAGAATCCTGGTGGCGATCGCGGAAGCCGAGGATCTCAACGCCCGCACCCGCCGCAGCGTCCTCGATGCCCGCCGTGGCCTGTCGTTCCTGCTGCGTGGCAAGTTCCTCAGCGAGGCGCAACACGCCGACGTGCGCGAGATCCTGCGCGACATCGAATCGCTCGACGGTCACACGGCCTTTCTCTTCAACAAGATCAACTTCCTGATGGACGCCACCGACAGCGCGATCAACATCAACCAGAACAAGGACATCAAGCGGCTGACCGTGCTCAGCGTCATTTTCATGCCGATCAACGTCCTCGCCGGCATGGGCGGCATGTCGGAGTTCTCGATGATGACCGAGGGAATCCCCTGGCCGATCGCGTACACCGGCTTCGCCTGCACGATGGTGGCGATCGGCGCCCTGACCTACTATGGTCTGCGCCACTTCGAACGGCGCCGCATCAGCGCCCAGCAGCAGACACACCACCACGCGGACTGAGTCGCGGCGCGACGGGCCTCACCAGGCGCGGAAGACCTCCGCGGCGGCGGCGACGGTCGCCGCGATGTCGTCGGCCGAGTGCGCCGCCGAGACGAAACCGGCCTCGAACGCCGACGGGGCGAAATAGTGGCCGGCGGCCAGCATGGCGTGGAAGAAGCGCCGGAAGTCCTGCTGCTGCGACTGCATCACCTCGGCGTAGCTTTGCGGGCAAGCGGGACGGAAATAGATACCGAACATGCCGCCGATCGACTGTGCCGAAAAGGGCACGCCGTGCCGCCCCGCCGCAGCGACCAGACCATCGCAGAGGCTGCGCGTGCGGGCCGCCAGCTGCTCGTGGAAGCCTTCCGTCTGCAGCAGCCGCAGCGTCGCCAGGCCCGCGGCCACGGCCACCGGGTTGCCGGAGAGCGTGCCCGCCTGATACACCGGGCCAAGCGGCGCGATGCGGCTCATGATGTCGCGCCGGCCGCCGAAGGCGCCGACCGGCATGCCGCCGCCGATCACCTTGCCAAGCGTCGTCAGGTCGGGAGTGATGCCGTAGAGGCCCTGCGCCCCCTGTGGGCCGACGCGAAAGCCGGTCATCACCTCGTCGAAGATCAGCACCGCACCGTAACGGCTGCACTCGTCGCGCAAGGTCTGCAGGAACGGTGGGCGCGGCGCGATCAGGTTCATGTTGCCGGCGACCGGCTCGACGATCACCGCCGCGATGTGGTCGCCATGGGCCTTGAAGGCGGCAACGACCTGCTCGCTGTCGTTGTAGTCGAGCACCAGCGTGTGCTGCGCGAGATCGGCGGGAACACCGGCCGAGCTCGGATTGCCCAGGGTGAGCAGACCCGACCCGGCTTTCACCAGCAGGCTGTCGGAATGGCCGTGGTAGCAACCCTCGAACTTGAGCAGCAGATCGCGGCCGGTGTGGCCACGCGCCAGGCGAATGGCGCTCATCGTCGCTTCGGTGCCGGAGCTGACCAGGCGCACCATTTCCAGCGCCGGCAACAGCGTGCAGAGAAGCTCGGCCATGTCGATCTCGCTCTCGGTCGGCGCGCCAAACGACAGGCCCGCGAGAGCTGCCTCGCGAACGGCAGCGACGACCTCGGGATGGGCATGGCCGAGGATCAGCGGCCCCCATGAGCCGACATAGTCGATGTAACTGGCGCCGTCGGCGTCGGTGACGCGCGCGCCGGCGCCGGCCACGACGAAGCGCGGCGTGCCACCGACCGAGCGAAAGGCCCGCACCGGCGAATTGACACCACCCGGAATGTGCGCTTGCGCACGTTCAAACAGCTGCTGGTTGCGGGAACTCACGTCGCTGGTCCTCGAACAGGGATTGGTAGGCTGCGGCACGCGCCTCTACGTCGGCGGCCGCGAAAAGATCAGTGATCACTGCCAGCATGTCGGCGCCGGCAGTCAGCAGGGCCGGCGCATTGCCGACCGTGATGCCCCCGATGGCACAGCTCGGCACACCGAGTTCGCTGCGACAGCGGGCAAAAAGCGACAGCGCCGCGGCCTGCGCCAGCGGCTTGGTCGCGGAAGGATACACGGAACCGAAGGCAACGTAATCGACGCCGGCCGCAACCGCGGTCCGCGCACGCGCGAAATCGCCGTAACACGAGGCGCCGAGCAGGCAGCCGGCCGGCAGTGCCTGGCGGGCGGCATGCAGGTCGCCGTCAGCGGCGCCCAGATGCACCCCGTCGGCTGCGACCGCCAGTGCCAGCGCCAGATCGTCGTTGATCAGCAGACGGGCGCCGAACTGGTGACAAAGGCGCCGCAGTGCGTGCGCCGTCACCAGCCGGTTGGCGGCATCGGCATCCTTGTCCCGATACTGGAGAAAGGCGGCCCCACCCCGCAAGGCCGCTTCGACGAGCGCAAGGTCGCCAGCGGCAGTGAGCCCGGGCGGGGTGATCGCGTAAAGACCGTGCAAGGGCTGCCGTTCAGTCATCGACGATTCGCGGGCGTTGACGGGTGGCAAAGAAGCGATCGGGGATGAACTGGCCCATGCCGGGGCGGAAGCCAGACGCCAACGCCCGCCAGGTGTACTCCTGCGCAGCGGCGACGGCATCATCCACTGCCAGACCACTGGCCAGATTGGCGGCGATCGCCGAAGCAAGCGTGCAGCCCGACCCGTGGTAGCTGCCGGGCAGGCGCTCCCAGGCATCGCTGCGCACGAGCCCGACTCCCTGCCGATACAGCGCGTTGATCACGCGCTCGGTGTTGACATGGGTACCGGTCAACAGCACGTGCCGACATCCGAGGTCGAGCAGCCTCTGCGCGCAATCGCCAAGGGGCCGTTCCGAAGCATCGTCAACCTCGCCGTACCCCGCCGTCCCCGACACGAGCCTACGAGCCTCCAGCGAGTTGGGTGTGAGAATCGTCGTCACCGGCAGCAACAGCTCGCGCAGGCCGGCGATCAGTTCATCATCCGCCAGTGGGTCACCCCGACCGGACGCGAGAACGGGATCGACGATCAACGGCAAGGCAGGATGGTCGGCGACGATGCCGGCGATGACGGCGATGTTCTCGACGCTGCCGGCCAGCCCGACCTTGAACGCCGCCACCGGCATGTCCTCGAGCAGCGTCCGCGCCTGCGCCTCGACGCAGTCCGCAGCGACCGCAACAACGCTGCCGACGCCGACCGTATCCTGCACGGTCAGGGCCGTCATCACCGACAACGGGTGGCAACCCAACGCCGACAGGGTCATCAGGTCGGCCTGCATCCCCGCGCCGCCGGATGGATCGCTGGCGGCAAAGCTCAGGACGATCGGCGGCAACGGTGTTGCAGGGCGGTGGTTCATGAACGTCAGGTGGACTCGGCTGTCGGCATCGGCGGAGAAACCCTTGGCAGCAACGCCGGTGATTGGCTAAAATCGTCGTGTTTCCGACGATTTTACTCGAAATTCCCGACGCGCCATGCACAGCGACAGCAACGAGCCCTATCAGACCTGGATGTGTCTCACCTGCGGCTTCATTTACGACGAAGCGGCCGGCCTGCCGGACGAGGGGATTCCGGCCGGCACTCGCTGGCGCGACTTGCCGATCAACTGGACCTGCCCGGAATGCGGAGCGCGCAAGGACGACTTCGAGATGATCGAGATCTGAGCACAATGCGGTATAGTGCCGACGGCACGCAACGATCAGGATTCCGGGGCTTGGGCTGTTGATGACGATTGCCCGGAACGTATTGGAGGAGCGAGTTGGCTGAAGCGGACAAGCTGCGCGGCGTCAAGGTGATGGTCATCGACGACAGCAACACGATCCGGCGCAGTGCCGAGATTTTTCTCGTGCAGGCGGGCTGCCAGGTGCTGCTCGCCGAGGATGGCTTCGATGCACTGGCGAAAGTCGCCGATCACCAACCGGCGGTGATCTTCTGCGATATCGTCATGCCGCGACTCGATGGCTACCAGACCTGCGCCCTGATCAAGAAGAATCAGCGTTTCCGATCGACCCCGGTGATCATGCTGTCGTCGCGCGACGGTCTCTTCGACCGCGCCCGTGGCCGGATGGTTGGCTCGGACCATTACCTGACGAAGCCGTTCACCAAGGACAGCCTGCTGCAGACCGTCGCCGCCTTTGCGCCGGCACCGGGCTGAACGAACGGCAGCGTGTCCACCGTCACGGGTACCCGCAGAGGCCAGACGCAATGACCATCAGGAAGATTCTCGTCGTTGACGATTCACCGACCGAACGCTATGTGCTCAATGAACTGCTCACCAGCAACGGTTATCAGGTGATCACCGCAGAGAACGGTGAAGAGGGGATCGCCAAGGCGCGCAGCGAACTCCCCGACCTGATCCTGATGGATGTCGTCATGCCCGGACTCAATGGCTACCAGGCGACACGGACGCTGACACGCGACCCGGCGACCCGCAGCATCCCGGTCATCGTGTGCACGACGAAAGGCCAGGAGACCGACAAGATCTGGGGCTTGCGCCAGGGCGCGCACGATTACATGGTCAAGCCGGTGAATGGCCAGGAGTTGCTGGCCAAGATCGCAGCCCTTTGAAATGGTGGCCGACGAATGAGCAAGAAGATCCGGCTGCATGAGTTCCAGTCCTATCTGGCGGCACGTCTGGCCGGCACGAGCGCACAGACGGCGGCAGGACTGCTTGGCGTTCAGGCTGGCCCGGACTACTGGCTGCTCGACCTGGCGGACTCGGGCGAGATCGTCCCGCTGACGTCGCTGACCACAGTGCCGCTGACCAAGGCGTGGTTCGCGGGATTGGCCAACATACGCGGCAACCTGTACTCGGTGGTCGACCTGTCCGCCTTCGTCGGCAAGGATGTGACGCCCCGCAGCACGAGCTCGCGGCTGCTCCTGATCGGCACCCGGCACGGCAGCAACGCGGCACTGCTGGTGAACCGCATGATCGGCCTGCGCAACGTCGACGCGCTCACTCCCGAAGCCGCCGCCGACGCCCCGGCCTGGGCGCCGGAGATCTATGCAGACAACGAGGGCCGCCGCTGGAAGAAGCTCAAGGTACGCGAACTGCTGGCCGACGAGAACTTCATGGACATCGCCGTTTGAGGCGGCCGCAGATCACGCGACACGTGACGACGAGTCCTTGCTTCGTCGAGGCAACGTAACCGGAGGAGGAAGATGACGTTCAAACTCAAGCTGCCGGCCTTCCTGTCCCGCCTGCAGGACGCGGCGGGCGAGACGGTACCGACCCGGACGATCGTCGATTCGGGCGCGCCGGTGAAGAGGAAGCGGCCAATCCCCTGGTCGACGGCCTTGCTGAACCTGTCGCATCTGCCGGTTGTCAAGCGGCTCCAGCTTCTTGGCGGCGCCCTCGTTCTCGTCATGCTGCTGGTTGCCGTCGTCGTCTATCGCGACAACCGGCAGGCTGGCTACACCGCCGCCTACATCGCGACGGCTGGCGACATGCGCATGCTCTCGCAGCGACTGGCCAAGGCTTCCAGCCTGGCCCTGCTGGGCGATCCGGCGGCGTTCCGCCAGCTGCGCGAGTCGCGTGACAGCTTTGCCGGCAACCTCGAAAGACTGAGCAACGGTGGCGAGTTGGCTGCCGGCTGGGTGCCGCCCTCACCGGCCCGCGTTCAGCCGCAGCTCCAGGAACTGGCTGCGGTGTGGGACAAGACCGACCGCAACGCCGCCCGCCTCCTGGAAATGGAGAAGAACCTCGTTTCACTGGGCAAGGAGGTCGCCTCGATCAACGACCGCAATCCGCAGTTGCTCGACCTCGCTGAACAGCTCGCCGCCCTGAAGCTGCAGGGCAACGCGACTACGCGGGACATCGCGGCAGCCAACCAGCTCGTGATGCTGACGCAGCGGATCGCCAAGAATGCGAACGCGCTCCTGCTCGGCGATGCGATCGACCCGGAAGTGGCCTTTCTCCTCGGCAAGGACACCAACACCTTTCGCGACATGGTTCATGCCCTCGGCAAGGGCAGCGAATCGCTCCGCATCGCCGCCACGACCGACCCAGAAACCAAGGCCAAGCTGGGCGAACTCGACGCCAGCTTTGCCGATTACCGGGCGGCAGTGGGTGGCATCCTGGGCAACATGCAGCGCCTGATCATCGCCAAGCAGGCGGGCTCGCAGATCTTCCGCGACAGTGAGGAGCTCCTGCAGGTGACTGACCTGCTCGCACAGGCATACCAGGATCGCGGACTCGATCGCGCTCTCTACGGTCTCATGATGGTCGTGCTGATCGGCCTGGCGATCGGCTTGGCAGTGCTGCTGGCGAGAACCTACCTTGCCGAGAGCAAGCGACAGGCTGAGGAGGCCGACCGCGGCCGGCGCGAGACCGAGGCCATCAACCGACAGAATCAGGACGCGATCCTGCGCCTGATGAATGAGCTGGGCGATCTCGCGGACGGTGATCTGACGGTCACCGCGACGGTCTCCGAAGACATCACCGGCGCCATCGCCGACTCGATCAACTACACGATCGAGGAACTGCGGCTACTGGTGGGACGCATCAACGATGCCGCCGGCCGCGTGACGCTGGCAACCGAGCTGGCGCAGCAGACCTCGACCGAGCTGCTCGCCGCTGCCGAGCGCCAGGCGGCGGAAATCAAGGCGGCCGGCCAGTCGGTTCTCGGGGTGGCGTCCACGATGACCGGCGTTTCCGGCGACGCGAAACAGTCGGCCAAGGTCGCACGGCAGTCGCTGGCCGCCGCCGGCAAGGGAGCGCAGGCCGTCGAGGACTCGATCACCGGCATGAACCGCATTCGCGAGCAGATCCAGGAGACTTCGAAGCGCATCAAGCGTCTCGGCGAGTCGTCGCAGGAGATCGGCGAGATCGTCGAGCTGATCTCGGACATCACCGAACAGACCAACGTGCTGGCGCTGAATGCCGCCATCCAGGCGGCCTCAGCCGGAGAAGCCGGACGTGGTTTCACGGTCGTCGCCGAGGAAGTGCAACGGCTCGCAGAACGCTCGGCCGAAGCGACGAAGCAGATTGGAGCAATCGTCCGCACCATCCAGACCGATACCCAGGACACGGTTTCGGCGATGGAGGAGTCGACGCGCGGCGTCGTCGAGGGCGCGCGCCTGTCCGACGCCGCCGGCCAGGCCCTGGCGGAGATCGGCGCCGTGACGAGAACGCTGACCGACCTGATCGAGAACATCTCCGGCGCCACGCGCCAGGCCGCCGACTCGGCAACGAGGGTCGCACGCAAGATGCAGGAGATCCTCCTGGTCACTGGGCAGACGACTGCAGGAACCCAGAAGACGGCGACGGCGATCGGCGAGCTGGCCGGACTGGCAACCGAACTGAAGGGCTCGGTAGCCGGCTTCAAGGTCTCTTGAGTGCCTGATTGGAGAGGCTGCCCCGGATGAATGCCCCGACTGACTTCGACATCGGCCCGCTGACCTGGGTCAAGAGTGAGATCGACCTCGCGCTGGAACGAGCCGAGCAGGCACTGCCAGCGTTCGCGGTCGACGCTGCCGACGATGAGAGCAATCGCAAGCAGATCAGGTTCTGCCGAACGCACCTGCACCAGGTACAGGGAGCGCTGACGATCGTCGGTCTCGACGGTGTCACGCAGGTGGCGGAGGCCATGGAGTTCCTCCTCGAAGCGATGGAGAAGCAGGAACAGCCTGTCGATGCCGCTGCGGTCAGCTTGGTGAATCGGTCGCTGACGGCACTTCGCCATTATCTCGACGACCTGATCAGCGGTCAGCCCAACCAGCCGCTGCGGCTGCTGCCGCTCTATCGTGAGCTGCAGGCGGCACGTGGTCAGAGCCGGGTCATGGCGAGCGATCTCTTCTTTCCCGACCTGCGCGTGCGACCGCCCGCGCGCAGCACGGCAACGCCGAAGCTCGAACGCAGCGAGTTCGAGCACCGTCTGCGGCAGCAGCGGGCACATTTCCAGCGCGGTCTGCTGGCGTGGTTGCGCGCGCCAAGGGAGCGTGCGGGGATACCCGAGATGCTCAGCGCCGTCAAGCGCATCGAGGCCATCCAGGATCTGCCATCGGCGCGGGCTTTCTGGTGGGTCGCAACGGCTTTCCTGACCGCACTGGGTGAAGGTGGCCTGCCCCCGGATGCCGATGCGAGACAGTTGTGCAGTCGGATCGACCTGCAAACCCGGCGCCTGCTGGAAGGTTCGAGCAACGTCGCCGAACGCCTGATGCGTGACGCGCTGTATTTGGTCGGTCTCGCCCGCAGCAGTCATCGAACCGTGCAGAAGGTCAAGCAGGCGTACCGCTTGCCGGCCCTGATGGCGGCTGAGGTCGCGCCGGCGCCGCTCGCCGAGGATGCGGTCAGACGTCGTCTGCGCGACGTGATCACCGCCACCGAAGAGGCGTGGAACCGGTTCTCGGCGGGCACCGCTCAGGCACTGCCGGTCTTCCGTGCCCAGGCGGCGACTCTGACGACGGTTGCCGAGGAGGTCGGGCAAGCCGATTTCCTGCGCCTGACGCGGGCGATCGCCGAGGTCGCGACCTTCCTCGGGCAGTCCCCGGCGCGCCACACCGATGCGCTGGCCATGGAAAACGCAACGGCCATCCTCCTCGCCCAGAACGCGCAGGAGAACCTCCAGTACCTGGGCAGCAGCTTCGCGCACCAGGTTGACGTGATGGCTGCGAGAATTCACGACTGCATCGCTGGTACGCCGCTGCCACCCGAGTCGGAACTGCCGGCACTCGACGAGATGTCGCGCCAGGCACAGGAGAAGATGCTCGTCGGGCAAGTCGCACGCGAGATCACGAGCAACCTCGCGCAGATCGAACAGGTACTCGACGGCTTTTTCCGCGACGCGGACAAACGAGGGGACCTGGTGCAGCTCGATGCGCCTCTGCGGCAGGTCATCGGTGCGCTGGCGATGATGCGGCACGAGGGCGCCGTCGCCGTTCTCCGTCACTGCACGGCTGAAGTGGCACGCTTCTCCGACGCGGCATACGAACCGCAACAGACCGACTTCGAGCGGTTGGCGGAACAGTTGTCGCTGGTCGGCTTCTTCGTCGACGCCATGCAGACGGGGGCCGGGGACTTCGACGAGTTCGTCAGCCGCATGCGGGCAGGAGGCGAATCGCCTGCGATCGAAACCGAGGTGGCAACCGTCGAGCAGGAGGTCGAACAACAGAAACGCGAGGCCCATGCCCTGCTCGTCGCCCTCAAGGAACAGCCCAGCGACGCCGCACTGCGGCAGGAGGTGGCGCAGAACCTGACAGCATTGCAGAAGGACGCCGACCTCGTTGCCGACAAGGAACTGGGGCAGCAGGCAAAGCACGTGCTCTCGGCGCTCGCTGCCGGCGGCGACGCGGCGTCACAGATCGACGCGGCGATGGCGACCCTGAAGCCCGAGGTCCCGGTCGCGCCGCCGCCTTCGGCAGAAACCATCCAGCTCTCGCAGGCGACGGCGGCAGAGGTCGATGCCGAGTTGCTGGGAATCTTCCTCGAGGAAGCCGACGAAGTCCTGGGCAGCATCCAGGACAACCTGGGCCTGCTGCACAAGGAGCCGCACGACGTCGAGGTCCTGACCGCTCTCCGCCGCTCGGCACATACCCTCAAGGGCAGCGGCCGCATGGTCGGGCTGAAGGACTTCGGCGAAGCCGCGTGGTCCGTGGAGCAGGTTCTGAACCTTTGGTTGCGACAGGAACTGGAGGTGACACCGCAAGTTCTCGACCTCCTCGGCCAGGCCTACGGAGCGTTTTCCGCCTGGGTCGAGCATCTGAAGACCGGACTTGGCGAAGTACCCGACGTGAGCCGCATGTGCGTGCTGGCCGCAGCCCTGCGCGACGGCGACGAGACCGGACTGGCCGCTGCCGAGGGCCCCGTCGCGACGGTGGACATCGCCGAACGGCCTGACAGCGAGGTCGCTCAGGCGGCGCCAGCCGTCGCCAGCGGGCCGGTGGCAGCGCCGGACCGTCCCCGCCTGTCGATCGCACCGGCATTGGCCGGTATCTTCCGCGATGAAGCGGCGGCTCACCTCGCCACGCTGCAGCGCGAGTTCTCCCTCCTCGAGGGAGACCTGGCGGCACCATCCAGTCATGAGATGTATCGCGCGGCGCACACCCTCGCCGGCATCGCGGGAACCGTCGGACTGGCAACCATCAAGCACCTCGGGCACGCACTGGAACTGGCTCTCGTGCGGCGCAATCATGCCGCAGGTCGCGACAGTCTGGAAGCCTTCGAGACGGTCCGCCAGGCGATTGCCGAACTGGCATTGATGCTCGCCGATGTCGCCCGCGAGCACGAGCCTGAGCCGATCCCCAGCCTCCTGGCAGCTCTCGATTCGCTCTACCCGGAACTGGCCGTGCCCGAGAACGTCGCAACGGCCGCGACCCCGGACGAGGAACAGACCGCTGCGGAACTCGCCCTGGCGATGCCGGCCGTCGTACCGGCAGCGATCGCCCCGCCGGCGGCCGCCACCGAGGCAGAAGTCCCGCTCGTGCAGGACGAGTTCGACGAACAGCTGCTGCCCCTCTTCATCGAGGAGGCGATCGACCTCAACCAGAACATCGCCGCACAGCTGCGTGCCTGGCGCAGCAACCCCGCCGATCCCGAGCCCGTACGCCGGCTCGCGCGCCTGTTCCACAGTCTCAAGGGCAGTGCGCGCATGGCCGGTGCGATGAGTCTCGGCAACCTGACGCATGCGATCGAAACGCGCATGAAGGAGGCGCAGGACGCAGGCGCTGCACCGATCGAACTGATCGACGACATCGACAATGCCTTTGACGTGATCGTCCAGGTGGTCGAACGATTGCAGCGCGGTGAAATGGCCGATACGCCGCTCGAGATTTCCGACGCAGCAGCGCTGGAGATGGTCGGCGAAGCGCCCACCGACGCCGCAGCGGTTGAAGTCGAGCAGGCAATCACCGGCGTACCCCGCCCGGAGGCACAGGAAGCCGAGGCCGAGGCTGCCGCACAGCGGGCGAACCTGCGCGTGCGTGCCGACCTGATCGACAGGCTGGTCAACGAGGCTGGCGAATTGTCGATCGCCCGCCTGCGCATCGAGGGCGAGATGCGCGGCATCAAGGCTTCGCTGCTCGACCTGACCGAGAACGTGATCCGTCTGCGCCGACAGTTGCGCGAGATCGAGATCCAGGCCGAACTGCAGATGCAGTCGCGCACGGCCGTAACCGACGAGCAGCATGCCGACTTCGATCCACTCGAGTTCGACCGCTTCACCCGCTTCCAGGAACTGACCCGGATGATGGCCGAATCGGTGAACGACGTCGCCACCGTGCAGCAGAACCTGCTCAAGAACCTCGACGACGCGAACGCGGCGATCATCGCCCAGGCCCGCCTGAATCGCGAGGTGCAGCAGGAGCTGATGTCGGTGCGCATGGTTCCGTTCGCCAGCATCGCCGATCGTCTCTATCGCATCGTTCGTCAGGCGAGCAAGGACACTGGCAAGCGGGCAAACCTCGAGATCCGCGGCGCGCAGCTCGAACTCGACCGCAGCGTCCTCGACAAGATGCTGGCACCCCTGGAGCATGTGCTGCGCAATGCCGTCGCACACGGACTCGAGGATGCACCCCTGCGTCGCTCGCGGGGCAAGGCGGATATCGGCGAGATCACGCTGACCCTGGTGCAGGAAGGAAACGAGGTCATCCTGTCGATCGCCGATGACGGTACCGGCCTCGACCTCGAACGGCTGCGCGAACGGGGCCTGCGCTCGGGTCTCCTGAGCGAGGAGGATGCCGACGACGCGGAACGGGTGATCGAGCTGATCTTTGCCCCCGGCATCTCGACAGCCACCCAGGTGTCGCAGCTGGCCGGTCGCGGCATCGGCATGGACGTCCTGAAGAGCGAGGTGACGAGCCTCGGTGGTCGCATCGAAGTCCTTTCCAGCGCCGGCCAGGGAACCACCTTCCGGCTCTACCTGCCGCTGACGCTGGCCGTCACCAAGGCTCTGCTGGTCCGCTCCGGCGACCGCCAGTACGCGATCCCGGCCGCCATGATCGAGCAGGCGCTCGACCTCAAGGAAAAGAGCCTGGCGCGAATCCGCGACGGTCGCGAGGCGGTGTGGACCGGCAACCGCTATCCGTTCAGCTACCTGCCGCATCTTCTCGGCGAACCGCAGGCGCTGCCCGAGAAGCACGTCCAGTACTGGGTCCTGCTGCTGCGCAGCGGCAGCAAACGCGTCGCGCTGCAGGTCGACGAACTGCTCGGCAACCAGGAAATCGTCGTCAAGAACATTGGCGCCCAGCTGGCGCGGGTGATCGGCGTCGATGGCGCCACGGTCCTCGGCAACGGGCAGGTCGTGCTGATCCTGAATCCGATCGCCCTCGCCAGTCGTGACCGCCTGCCAGCAGCGGTGTCACCGGTGCCGACCGTGCGACAACCGCTGGCTGCCGATCGCAGCACGGCGACCGTCCCGACCGTCATCATCGTCGACGACTCGCTGACCGTACGCAAGATCACCAGCCGGCTGCTGGCACGCGAGGGTTACCAGGTGTTGACCGCCAAGGACGGCGTCGACGCCCTCGAGCAGATGGTCGCCGTCGTTCCCGATGTGATGCTGGTCGATATCGAGATGCCGCGCATGGATGGTTTCGAGCTGACGCGGAACGTGCGCGCCGACAAGCGGCTGGGATCCGTCCCGATCATCATGATCACCTCACGAACGGCGGAGAAACACCGGCAATACGCGCTCGAACTCGGCGTCAATCATTATCTGGGCAAGCCGTTCCAGGAGGACGAGCTGCTGCGCCTCGTCAGCGGTCACGTCCAGGAACTCCGCCACGCTTGACGACGGCGTAGCGCTGCAGCGTCCGGCGCCGGGCCTCGTCGTGGTCAACGATCGGTGCCGGTGTCTGCTGCCCGACGTGAACGCCACATGCAGCCTGCGCCGCCGCGCTCATCCGCCAGGGCGCATGGATGAAGCGATCGGGGACGCCGGCCAGTTCAGGCAAGTAGCGACGGATGAACCTGCCGCCAGGATCGAAGCGCTCGGATTGCGTGACGGGATTGAAGATCCGGAAGTAGGGCTGCGCGTCGCAGCCGGTCGATGCCGCCCACTGCCAGCCGCCGTTGTTGGCCGCGAGATCGAAGTCATTGAGCTGACGGGCGAAATAGGCCTCACCCCGGCGCCAGTCGATGCCCAGATCCTTCGTCAGGAACGACGCCACCAGCATCCGTAGCCGGTTGTGCATGTACCCGGTGCGGTTGATCTGGCGCATGCCGGCGTCTACCAGAGGGTAGCCGGTCCGCCCGGCGCACCAGTCGGCGAATGCCTGCTCGGCGACAGGGCCCTGTTCCCAGGTGATGGCGTCGTACTCCGGCCGGAACGAGCGCTCGACGACATGCGGGAAGCGGTCGAGAATCATGAAGTAGAAGTCGCGCCAGACGAGTTCGGACAGCCAGGTGGCCGCGCCTTCGACCCCAGGCCGCAGGGCGCCGGCCGTGACCGCCAGGGCAACGAGCTGCCGCACCGAAACCGTTCCGAAACGCAGGTGTACCGAGAGGTAGGATACCCCCTTGACCGCCGGAAAGTCGCGCTGCTGCCGGTAGAGATGCAGGCGCGCAGCGAAATCCTGCAGCCGCTCACGGCCACCGGACATGCCGGGAGCCATGCCCAGCGCCCGCAGCCCGGTTTCGCCAAAGCCGAGCTCGGCGAGCGCCGGCACACCAACCGCCAGCGGCGATGCCACCAGCCGGCCACCGTGTCGGCCGTGAGGCTGCCAGTCGTCCTCGCTCAGCCGCTTCAGCCAGGCATTGCGGTATGGTGTGAAAACCGTATGCGGTCGCCCGGCCTGGGTCAGGACCTCCTCGCCGTCGAACAGCACCTGGTCCTTGAACAATTCGAAACCGATGCCCTGCGCGCGCAGCGCCGTCGCCACCGCGGCGTCACGTTGTTTCGCCTGCGGCTCGTAATCCCGATTGGCGAACACCGCCGTCACCGCCAGTTCGCGCGCCAGAAGAGGAATCTCGGCACGCGCCCAGCCGTGGCGGACGAGCAGCGCGCCGCCTTGCGCCCGCAGCGCATGGTCGAGCTCGAGCAACGATTCGCGGATGAACTCGACGCGCCGATCAGGCGTGTGGCGCAGCGGATCGAGGATCTCGCAATCGAAGACGAAGGCGCAGTGTACGCGTCTGCCGCGCCGCAGCGCCTCGCACAATGCGGCATGATCATGATCCCGCAGGTCACGCCGAAACCAGACAAGTATGGAGTCCACCGCCGATTACCTTTGTGTCGGCTGCCAGCGCCGATTAGAATGAGAACATGCAGAGCATCGATCTGACTGATCATTTTCTCATCGCCATGCCAGCGATGGTGGACTCGTATTTCGCCAAATCGCTCGTTTACGTGGCCGAGCACAACCCGCGAGGCGCCCTCGGGCTGATCGTCAACCGACCAATCGACATGAGCCTCGGCAGCCTGCTCGAGCGGATCGAAGTGCCGCTGCAGGCAGAGGGAGTCGCCAACCTGCCGGTGTTCTTCGGTGGCCCGGTACAGACCGACCGCGGTTTCGTACTGCACCGACCGATCGGCCACTGGCAGTCCACGCTGGTGGTCAATGAGCACGTCGGTTTGACCAGTTCACGCGACATCCTGCAGGCAGTCGCCCTGCACGGGCAGCCGCGCGACCTCATGGTGACGCTCGGCTATGCGGGCTGGGCCGCCGGCCAGATCGAGCACGAACTGGCGCAGAATGCATGGCTCACGGTACCCGCCGAGTTGCGCATCCTGTTCGAGCTGCCATACGAGGAACGACTGCCGTCAGCACTCGAACTGCTCGGCGTCAGCCTGACCAACCTCGTCGACGAAGCGGGACATGCCTGACACGGCGGCACAACGGAGGGGCACGGTCCTCGCGTTCGATTTCGGCGAGAAGCGCATCGGCGTGGCGGTTGGCGACTGGCAGCTGCAGCAGGCGCATCCACTGACGACGATCGATGCCGAAGCGAGCAACACGCGCTTTGCCGCCATCGCGGCACTGATCGCCGAGTGGCAACCGGACAGTCTGATCGTCGGCCGCCCGCTCGCGCTCGATGGCACGCCGCATGCCATGACCGCGCGCTGCGCACGCTTCGCCAACCAGCTGCGCGGCCGCTTCGGCCTCGCCGTCGAGCACGCCGACGAACGGCTGACCTCGGCGGACGCCGCCGCGCGCCTGCGCGCAGCTGGACACGGCGCCCGCCAGGCACGGCGGCACCTCGATGCCCTCGCCGCCCAACTGATCCTGCAGGATCATTTCGACGCCGCGACGCGCGATCGTCTGGCCTGCTGAGCCACCGCGAAAACACAGATGAACGCCGAGAAGACAAGCCATACCGTCGCATTGCCCGACGCCGAAGCGCTTTGCGTTCAACTCGCGGCGCTGATCCGACCGCAGCTGCAACCGGAAACGGTCCTGGTCGGCATCCACAGCGGCGGCGCCTGGGTTGCCCAGCGCCTGCAGACGCTGCTCGGTCTGGATCGCGAAATCGGCCTGATCGACGTCTCCTTCTACCGTGACGATTACGGTGCCCGCGGTCTGCATCCGCGGGTGCAGCCGAGCTCGATCCCGTTCGACGTCGAGGGCCGCCGGCTGATCCTGGTGGACGACGTCCTGTACACCGGCCGCACGACCCGCGCTGCCATCAACGAGCTGTTCGATTATGGCCGCCCGGCAGTGATCCAGCTCGCCGTCCTGGCCGATCGTGGTCACCGCCAGCTGCCGATCTGCGCCGACTTCTGCCCGTGGCGAGTCGATCTCGACCCGTCCTCCGAACTGGTTCTCTCGCTGGATGACGGTGGACGACTGCAGTGGAGCCTCGACGAGCATGCGTAATCCGCAACTCAACGCCAATGGCGCGCTGACCCACCTGTTGTCGATCGAGGGCCTGCCGCGCGAGGTGATCACGCACATTCTCGACACCGCCTCGAGCTTTCTCAAGGTGTCGCATCGCGACGTCAAGAAGGTCCCCCTGTTGCGCGGCAAGAGCGTCTTCAACGTCTTCTTCGAGAATTCGACGCGCACCCGCACCACCTTCGAGATCGCTGCCAAGCGCCTGTCCGCAGACGTCATCAATCTCGACGTCACCCGCTCATCGACCGCGAAAGGCGAAACCCTGCTCGACACGGTCGACAACCTTGTCGCCATGCACGCCGACATGTTCGTCGTCCGGCATGCGGCGAGCGGCGCTCCGCACCTCATCGCCGACCACCTGCGCCGCCTCGGGCGCGAGGACGTACACGTCGTCAACGCCGGCGACGGGCGCCACGCGCATCCGACGCAGGGCCTTCTCGACATGTACACCATCCGCCACTACAAGCAGGAGTTCACCAACCTCGTGGTGGCGATCGTCGGCGACATCCTGCACTCGCGCGTGGCCCGCTCGGACATTCACGCCCTGACCACGCTCGGTGCTGCCGAGGTGCGCGCGGTCGGCCCGCAGACGCTGCTGCCGACCGCCATCGAGAAGATGGGGGTGCGCGTCTGCCACGACCTGCGCAGCGCCATCCGCGATTGCGATGTGGTGATCATGCTCCGCCTGCAGAACGAACGGATGAACGGTGCCCTGCTGCCGTCGGCGCGCGAATACTTCCGCTGCTACGGGCTGACACCGGCGGTGCTGGCGCTCGCGCGCCCGGATGCCATCGTGATGCATCCCGGACCGATGAATCGCGGCGTCGAGATCGACTCCGACGTCGCCGACGGACCACAGGCAGTGATCCTGCCACAGGTGACTTTCGGCATCGCCGTACGCATGGCGGTGATGGGCATTCTGGCGGGGAACTGAGGCATGGGTGAGGAAGCGCTGCAGATCCGCAACGGCCGCCTGATCGATCCGGCCAACGGGGTGGACGCACCACTCGACCTGTTCATCGCCGGCGGCCGTGTCGCAGCGATCGGTCAGCCACCGCCAGGCTTCACGGCGCAGCGCGTCATCGACGCCGGCGGCCTGATCGTCTGCCCGGGACTGGTCGATCTGTCGGCGCGCCTGGGTGCCATCGAGCCCGAGTTGGCGGCAGCGGTCGCCGGTGGCGTCACCTCGCTCGCCTGCCCGCCCGACAGCAAACCACCGCTCGACGAACCGGGTCTGGTCGAACGACTGGTCAGGCGCAGCGCCACCGTCGGACTGGCGCGCGTCCATCCGATCGGCGCCCTGACCGAGCAACTCGCCGGCGAGCGACTTGCCGAGATGAACAGCCTCGCGCGTGCCGGCTGCATCGCCTTCTCGCAGGCCAAACGGGCGATCGTCGACACGCAGATCCTGTTGCGGGCCATGCAGTATGCAGCCACCTTTGGCTATGCCGTTCGCTTGCGCCCGCAGGATGACTTTCTGGCCCGCGACGGCGTCGCGCACGATGGTGAAGTCGCGTCGCGGCTTGGCCTGACCGGCATTCCGGTGGTCGCCGAAAGCATCGCCACCGCCACCGCCCTGCAACTGGCCGCGCATACCGGCGTACGACTGCACCTGTCCCGCCTCTCGTCGGCAGCGGCGATCGGCCTCGTGCGTGCGGCCAGGGACGCCGGCATGCGGGTCAGCTGCGACGTCGCGGTGCACCACCTGCACCTGTCCGAGATGGACATCGGCTTTTTCGACAGCAATGCACGCTTCGACCCGCCGCTGCGTTCGGCAAGCGACCGCGACGCGCTGCGCAGCGCGGTCGCCGACGGGCTGGCGGCGATCTGTTCCGACCACACGCCGGTGGACGCAGACGGCAAGCAGTTGCCGTTCGCCGAGGCCCTGCCCGGTGCGACCGCCGTCGAACTCCTGCTGCCCTTGACCCTGCTCTGGGCAACGCAGTCCCGGCTACCGCTGCTGCAGGCTCTCGCCCGCATCACGTCGGATGCAGCGGCGATCCTCGGCATCGCGGCGGGTTCGCTTGCCGTCGGCGACGCGGCCGACGTCTGCCTCTTCGATCCCGACGAATCCTGGCGCGTCACCCCCGAAACCTTGCGCAGTCAGGGCAAGCACACGCCCTATCTCGGCTACGAGCTCAGCGGCCGTGTCCGCCTGACACTCGTCGGCGGCAAGGTCGTCTTCGAGGGCTGAGGCGGCCCCCGCCGCCAGCGCTCTCATTCGCCGCGCAGGCGCAGCACGGCGTCGGCCGGTGCCCCGCTGACCAGCAACAGCTTGCGCCGCGACTTCTCGCCGCTGCGGATCGCCACCGCCGACCGTGGCACGTCGAGCCGTTGTGCGATCAGGTCGACCAGGGCGGCATTCGCGCGACCATCGACGGCCGCCGCCGCGAGACGAACCTTCAGCGCATCACCGTGCTCACCGACCACCTCGCTGCGTTTCGCCCCCGGCTGGACATGCAGCGTCAGGCTCAGGGCTCCCGCGACCTGACGCGCCCATTGGCCCACGCGCTAGAGGAACATCAGCAGCAACTGCGCCAAGACGATGGCGACCAGCGGCGACAGGTCGACGCCGCCAATCGTCGGCAACAGGCGCTGGATCGGACGCAGGACCGGCCGGGTCAATTGTGATACCGGCTGCGCCAGCGGCGAATACGGGCTGACCCACGACAGTACCGCCTGCAGCAGCAGCGCCGCGATCAGCAGGTAGATGGCAAGACGCAGCGTCGCCAGCAAACCATACCAGAAGACGAGCGGCAGCCACGCCCCGACGGCGGCGCCTTCAATGCCCCCACGCAGGATGAACACCGCCGACGCGTAAACGACCTGCAGCAGGCATGCCGGCAGCAGACTTGCCAGATCGAGACCGTAGAATCCGGGCAGGGCCCGGCGCAGCGGCCTGACGAGCCAGTTGGTCAGCGCGACGACGAAAGTGCCGAGCTGATTGTTGAAGGACACCCGGCAGGCCTGCATGAAGAAACGCAGCAGCAGCGCGACGGTCAGGAACGACAGCAGCGCATCGAGCAGGAAGAGGCCGGCAGCGACGATCATCAGCCATCCTGGCCGAGCAGTTCACCGAGCTCGCGGCCGCGCGAGTTGGCGGCAAGAACGCCGGCGATGAACCCTTCCTTGACACAGCGCTGCTCCATCGTCCGCAGCGCCGCTTCGGTCGTGCCACCCTTCGAAGTCACCCGCTCGCGCAGCACACACGCCGCCTCGTCCGACTGGGACGCGAGTCGCGCGGCGCCGAGAACCGTATCGATCGACAACTGCCTTGCCTGTGCGGGCGTCAGGCCGAGCTCTCCGGCTGCCTGCTGCAGCGCCTCGATGAACAGGAAGACATAGGCCGGCCCACTTCCCGAGATGGCGGTCACCGCGTCCATCTTCTCTTCATCGGCAATCCAGAGCGTGCTGCCGACGGCCTGCAGGATGCGCTCTGCGCCAAGCCTCTCGGCCATCGAGACGGCGGCCATGGCACACAGGCCGGTCACTCCGGCGCCGATCAGGGCCGGCGTGTTGGGCATCGCGCGCACGATCCTGCCATAGCCCCCGAGCCAGCGCGACACATCCGCCAGACGCAGGCCGGCGGCGATGCTGATGACCAGCTGTTGCCTGAGGAACGGCAGCAGCGGCGGGCAGGCCTCACGCATCTGTTGCGGCTTCACCGACAGCAAGAGGGCGTCGCAGTCGAGCGCCGCCGCGCTGGCAGCCTCATAGCAGCGCACGCCGTAGGCCACGCGCAGTCGCGCGCGCCCCTGCGCGCCGAGCTCGATGACCGCGATGTCCGATGCAGCGAAGCCGGTCTTCACCAGCCCGCCGATCAGCGCATTGGCCATGTTGCCACCACCAAGGAAAGTGATCTTCATCGTCTCTCACCAAAAATCGCCGTGCCCACGCGCAGCAATGTCGCCCCTTCGGCTATGGCCGCCTCGAGATCGTGCGACATGCCCATCGACAGCGAATCCAGCGACAACCCATCGGCTTGCAAACCCTGCGAAAGTTCCCGCAGGCGACGGAAGGACGAACGCTGTGCGGCGAAATCGCTGGTTGCTTCCGGAATCGCCATCAGGCCGCGCAGGCGGAGTCGCGGCAGCGCCGCCACCGCCTGGGCGAGCGCCGGCACGGCCGACGGCGGAACGCCCGCCTTGCTCGCCTCGCCACTGATGTTCACCTGCAGGCAGACCGACAGCTCGGGCATCGTCATCGGACGTTGTGCGGCAAGCCTCTGGGCGATGCGCAGTTCATCGACGGAGTGCACCCAGTCGAAGGACTCCGCCACCAGCCGGGTCTTGTTGGCCTGCAGCGCGCCGATGAAATGCCACTCGATATCCAGGTCGCGCAGTTCATCGATCTTGCCGACCGCCTCCTGCACGTAGCTCTCGCCGAAGGCCTTCTGACCGGCGGCAGCCAGTTCGCGCAGCGCCGCTGCCGGCCACGTCTTGCTCACGGCGAGCAGCCGGATGGCCGCCGGTTCGCGGCCGTAAAGCCGCGCCGCGTCGGCGATTCGGGCGCGGACGGCTTGCAGCTTGGCGGGAAGTGTGGTCATAATCGGGCGTCGCGCAGGTTGTTCGCAGTATAACACCGCGCCCTGCCCACCGCCCGAGGACCGAACCGGATGGACATCACCGAACTCCTGGCTTTCAGCGTCAAGAACAAGGCTTCCGACCTCCACCTTTCTGCCGGTCTGCCACCGATCATCCGCGTCAATGGGGATGTCCGGCGGATCAACCTGCCGGCGATGGAGCACAAGCTCGTGCACGGCATGGTGTACGACATCATGAGCGACGCGCAGCGCAAGCAGTACGAGGATACCCGTGAGTGCGACTTCTCCTTCGAAATTCCCAACCTCGCGCGTTTCCGGGTCAATGCCTTCGTGCAGAATCGCGGTGCCGGTGCGGTCTTCCGGACGATTCCGTCGAAGGTCCTGACCCTAGAGGACCTCAACTGCCCGCGCATCTTCAAGGACATCTCGGAGTATCCGCGCGGCATCGTCCTCGTCACGGGTCCGACCGGATCCGGCAAGTCGACCACCCTGGCGGCGATGATCAACCACGTCAACGAGAACGCCTACCACCACATCCTCACCGTCGAGGACCCGATCGAGTTCGTACACCAGCCGAAACGCTGCCTGATCAACCAGCGCGAAGTCGGTCCGCATACGCTGTCGTTCCAGAACGCGCTGCGCTCGGCACTGCGCGAAGACCCGGACGTCATTCTCGTCGGCGAGATGCGCGACCTCGAGACCATCCGCCTCGCACTGACCGGCGCCGAGACCGGTCACCTGGTCTTCGCCACCCTGCATACCTCGAGCGCAGCCAAGACGATCGACCGCATCATCGACGTCTTTCCGGCAGCCGAGAAGGAAATGGTGCGCTCGATGCTGTCCGAGTCGCTGCGCGCGGTCATCTCGCAGACCCTGCTGAAGACCAAGGACGGACAGGGACGCGTCGCGGCACACGAAATCCTGATCGGAACGCCGGCCATCCGCAACCTGATTCGCGAGAACAAGGTGGCGCAGATGTACTCCTCGTTGCAGACCGGGCAGCAGTTCGGCATGCAGACACTCGACCAGGCGCTGATCGAGCTCGTCCGGCGCAACATCGTCTCGGCACCCGAGGCACGCATGAAGGCGGCCAACAAGGACGCCATCCCAGGCGCATAGCCAGTCGTTCACTCAGGAGGAACAGCATGGAAAACGATCAGGCCTTGAAGTTCATGCATGAACTGCTGCGCCTGATGGTCCAGAAACACGGATCAGACCTCTTCATCACGGCGAACTTTCCGCCGGCGATCAAGGTCGATGGCAAGGTGATCCCGGTGTCGAGCCAACCGCTGCTGCCGCAGCACTCGGCCGAACTGGCGCGAGCGCTGATGAACGACCGCCAGGCGTCCGAGTTCGAGGCCACCAAGGAATGCAACTTTGCCATCTCGCCCGCCGGCATCGGTCGCTTCCGCGTCAATGCACTGGTGCAGCAGGGCCGTGTCGCCGTGGTCTGCCGGACGATCAATCTCGCCGTTCCGACTCTGGAGGAGCTCGGTCTGCCGCCGGTGCTCAAGGACATCGCGATGACGCTGCGCGGTCTGGTCATCTTCGTCGGCGGTACCGGCACCGGCAAGACGACCTCACTGGCGGCACTGGTCGACCACCGCAACCAGAACAGTCAGGGGCACATCATCACCATCGAGGATCCGATCGAGTTCGTGCACGAACACAAGAAGTCGATCGTCACGCAGCGCGAGATCGGTGTCGATACCGACAGCTGGGAAGTGGCACTCAAGAACACCCTGCGCCAGGCGCCGAACGTCATCATGATGGGCGAGATTCGCGACCGGGCGACGATGGACTACGCCATCGCCTTCGCCGAGACCGGGCACCTCTGCCTGGCGACGCTGCACGCCAACAGCGCCAACCAGGCCATCGATCGGGTGATCAACTTCTTCCCCGAGGAGCGCCGGCACCAGTTGCTGATGGACCTGTCGCTCAACCTGCGTGCGCTCGTATCGCAACGTCTGCTGCCGAAGAAGGACGGCAAGGGGCGCGTGCCGGCGATCGAGATCATGCTCAATTCGCCGCTCATCTCCGACCTCATCTTCAAGGGACAGGTGCAGGAGATCAAGGATGTCATGAAGCGGTCGCGCGAGCTGGGCATGCAGACCTTCGACCAGGCGCTCTTCGACCTCTACGAAGCCGGCCTGATCACCTATACGGATGCCCTGCGCAACGCCGACTCGCTCAACGACCTGCGGCTGCAGATCAAGCTGCATGGCAAGGAGTCGAAGGACCGCGATCTCACCGCCGGGCTCGGCCACCTCGGCATCGTCGAGTGAATGCTCCGCCGTGCCGGCTGGCGGTCACACCGCGGCGAGCCGTCAGCCGCGGTTGCTGCCGGCAACCATGCGGAACTCGTAAAGCCGGCACTCCAGAGCGCCGTTGAACAACGGCGTCCTGCGGCTGGGTGTCAGCCGCACCATCCGCGGCAGGCGGGTATCGGCGCTGATCAGGCAGCAGGTCCAGCCGGCGAAACGGCGCTTCAGGGCACTGCCGAGCAAGGGGTAGAAACGAGCCAGTTCGTCGTCGTCGGAAACCCGCTCGCCATACGGCGGATTGCTGACCAGGATGCCGCTCGCTGCCGGCGCCTCGATCTCGAGCAGATCGCCGGCAGCGAGACGCACCGCCGGCAGCAGACCGGCGCGGTCGAGGTTGGCAAGGGCTGCGCGCACCGCCACCGGCGAGATGTCGCTGCCGAAGATCGCCATCTCCGTCACCGCACGTTCGGCGGCTCGTGCCCGCTCGAGAAGGCCCTGCCAGAGCTCCGGCTGAAACTGCCGCAGGCGCTGAAAGGCGAACTCGCGCCGAGCACCCGGCGCCCGACCGAGCGCCATCTGCGCCGCCTCGAGAAGGAAGGTGCCGCTGCCACACATCGGGTCGAGCAGCGGCACACCCGGCTGCCAGCCACTGAGGCGAAGGATGCCGGCGGCAAGATTCTCCTTCAGCGGCGCGTCGACGGTCTTCTGCCGGAAACCGCGTTGATGCAGCGGAGCGCCCGAGGTATCGACATACAGCGTGCATTCGCTCTGGCTGAGGAAAGCCTGAATCCTGACGTCGGGCTGGCGCGTATCGACGCTCGGGCGGCTGCCCGAGTCGCGTCGGAAACGATCACAGACGGCGTCCTTGATGCGCAGCGTGATGAACTCGAGGCTCCTGAGCGGACTCTTCTGCGCCGTGACATCGACCCGGATCGTCTGCCGCGTCAGGAACCAGAGTGGCCACGGCGTCTCCAGTGCCAGACGATAGACGTCGTCCTCGCTGGCATAGGGCGCCCGCGCGACCCGCCAGAGGACGCGGGTGGCAATCCGCGAGTCGAGGTTGGCGCGGTAGCAGACCGGCCATTCGCCGCTGAAATGCACCCCGCCGGCAATCGCTTCCAGTTGACCGGCGCCGGCCGCCAGCAGGTCGTCGGCCAGCAGCTGTTCCAGGCCGCGTGGGCAACTGGCAAAGAATCGTTCCATCGTCATTCGCCGCTCCAGGCTAGAAAGGCTTGACCACGGCGAGGTAGGTCGCTGCCAGCAGCAACAATACCGGCAACTCGTTGAACCAGCGATACCAGACGTGCCCGTGCCGATTGCGCCCGGCCGCGAAGTCGCGCAGCAGGCGTCCGCAGTACGCATGATAGGCGACCAGCAACAGCACCAGCGCCGTCTTCGCGTGCAGCCAGCCGCCACCGAAGCCAAATCCGAACCAGAGCCAGAGACCCAGGGCGATCGCCAGCACGCCGATCGGCGTCATGAAGCGATACAACTTGCCGGCCATCAGCAGCAGTCGCTGCCGCTCTGCCTCACTGCCCGCAGGCACCATCGCCAGGTTGACGAAGATCCGCGGCAGGTAGAACAGCCCCGCGAACCAGCTCACCACCATCCACAGATGCAGCACCTTGACCGTCAGCATCGACCATTCCTCTCTCTCGCCGCCGCCGCGACGCCATCAGCCACCTGCGGATAGCGCAGGCGAGCCTGCAGTTCCTCCCGGGCACGCCGGTTCAGCAGGCGGCGTGACTCACTCATGAACGACAACTGCAGTGGCGACAGCAGCTTTTCCGCCTCACACCGCGACACGCGCGGGACCTTCGGCAACCCGAAGTGATCAGCGACGAGGTCGAAGTATTCGCCCATCTTGATGCGCGAATCGTCGGTCGCGTTGTACGTCCGGTTGCTCCGCCCGTAACGCAGGGCGGCACAGGCCAGCAGCGCCAGATCCTCGGCATGGATGTGGTTGGTATACACATCGTCGACATCGCGCAGCGCCGGGCTGCCCTTGCGCAGCCGCTCGATCGGCAGGCGGTCGGCGGCGTAGATGCCGGGCGCTCGCAGGATGCTGACGACGACGCCGCGCCGGCCGAAAAGGCGCAAGCGCCGCTCGGCATCCAGCCGGCGGCGAGCGCGGGTGGTCGTCGGTCGCAGGCGCCGCGTCTCGTCGACCAACTCCCCGGCACAGTCGCCATAGACACCTGTGGTGCTTATATACACGATTCGCTGTGGTAGACTCCTGCCGCGAGCCAGAGCTGCCAGCAGCCAGCGGGTGCGTGGGTCGCGGCTGGCGCCAGGGTGGCGCTCGCCGACAGGCGCCGGTGGCGGCGCCAGGTGGACCACGAGGTCGGCCAAGCCGGCGAGTCGCTGCAGGCTTCGTCGCTGATCAAGGTCGGCGACGAGCGGTCTGGCCCCGTGTTCTCGCCAGAAAGCGCACTGCTCGCGATCACGTACCAGCGCCAGGACGCGGTAGTGGCCGAGCAGATGGGGGAGCATGCGACGCGCCACGTCACCGCAACCAACGATCAATAGTCTTCGCACCACATGATTCTACCGGATCGAGACCCGCACGGAGAAACAATGGATCATCAGGTGGTTGTCAAGCCGAGCGGACATGTCTTCTCCGTCTCTGCCGACGAAAGCATCCTCGCCGCCGCGCTCCGGCAAGGGCTGAACCTTCCCTATGGCTGCCGCGACGGTGTCTGCGGCAGCTGCCGCGGCCGCGTCCTGAGCGGCGAGGTGTCCCACGGCAACGCGTCGAGCGCCGTCCTCGGCGAAAGCGACCGTCTGGCCGGGTTCGCCCTCCTCTGCTGCGCGACAGCAAGGACAGACCTCTGCATCGAGACCACCGAAGTCAGGGCGCTCGCCGACATACCCGTCCGCACCCTGCCGGCGCGCGTGCACCGGCTGCTGCGCGTCGCGCCCGAAGTGATGATCGTCGAACTGCGCCTGCCGAGCAGCGAGCGGCTGCAGTTTCTCGCCGGCCAGTACGTGGACATCCTGCTCAAGGATGGCAAGCGGCGCTCATTCTCGCTCGCCAATGCGCCGCACGACGACAGCGTCCTGCAGTTGCATGTCCGCCGCGTGCCGGGTGGCCGGTTCACCGAACACGTCTTCAACGGCATGCGGGAGCGCGATCTGCTGCGCTTGCGTGGTCCATTGGGCAGCTTCTTTCTGCGCGACGACTCGCCGCGGCCGATGCTCCTGGTCGCCGGTGGCACCGGCTTCGCGCCGATCAAGGCGATCGTCGAACATGCGCTGGCGCAACGCAGCACCCGACCGATGGACATCTACTGGGGTGCGCGCCAGCGAGCCGACCTCTACCTTCTGCAACTCGCGCAGCAATGGGCGGCGGAGCATCCCTGGATTCGCTTCGTCCCGGTGCTCTCGGAGTCACCGCCTGCCGAGCGCTGGACTGGCCGCACTGGTCTGGTGCATGCGGCGGCGATGCACGACCACCCGGACCTGTCGCAACACCAGGTCTATGTCTGCGGCGCTCCGGCCATGGTCGCTGCCGCCCGCGCCGATTTTCTTGCCCACTGCCAGTTGCCGACCGACGAATTCTTCGCCGACTCCTTCGATTACGCTGCCGACACGCAGCTGGCCATCGCTACCGGCCCGGCGCCGGAGATGAACGGATCACCGCATGACTGAGGTCTTCATATCGCGCCAGCCGCTGGTCAACCGACAGAGCCGGATCATCGCCACCCGCCTGTTGCTCCACCTCACCGCCGACGATGGCATGCCGGCCGCCGTGATGGCGCTCGACTCTCTCGCCAGCGTCTGGCCGATGGGCGGCAAGCCACTTTTCGTCAGTTGCCCGGAGGCCACCATCGATGCTCGCCTCCTCGACTGGTCGGCACCCGAAAACGCGACGATCGAACTGCCCGCGACATGCCTGCTCGGCGAGCACGGCCCGGATCTGATCGCCGCCATCCAGACCTGGCAACCGACGATCTGCCTGCATTTCGATCCGCAAGCGGCGCGGGCGCTGTCGCTCGGACTGCAATGCCGCTTCATCGGCTTCGACACGGAATGTCTGAACAGCGCCCAGCTCAAGCTTCTCGCCGCCCGCACAAGGAGCCAGGGCATGGGCATCGCCTTCAAGGTGCCGACGACGGCCGACTTTCGCGCCAGCATGGACGCCGGCATGACGGCAGCTGCCGGCTGGTTCTTCACCACGCCCAGCGGCGTTCCGGCCAAGACACTCAGCGCCAGCCAGGCAAACATCATGCGCCTGGTCAATCTGGTGCGGAACAATGCCGAGATGCGGGAGATCGAGGCGGCGCTGAAGCAGGATGTGGCGATCTCCTACAGGCTGCTGCGCTACATCAACTCGGCTGGCTTCGGTCTGTCCTGCGAAATCCAGTCGTTTCGCCATGCGGTGACGATGCTCGGCTACGACAAGCTCAATCGCTGGCTGTCGTTGCTGCTTGCCACTGCCAGCAAGGATCCGCTGGCACCGGCGCTGATGCACACTTCGCTCGTGAGAGCTCGCCTGATCGAGTTGCTGGCCACCGGTCTGGTCGACAAGTCTGAATACGACAACCTGTTCATCACCGGTGCATTCTCCCTGCTCGACGCGTTGCTCGGTCTCACCATGGATCAGATTCTCGAAGCGATGCGCTTGCCGGAGCCGATTACCGACGCGCTGCTCGGCAAAGGCGGGCGCTACCAGGCCTTTCTCGACTTGGCACTGGCCAGCGAAGCCGGTGACGGACCTGCCATCGCCGAGCAGGCGGGAATGCTCGGACTGACCGCCACACAGTTCAACAGCGCGCAACTGCAGGCACTGGCATTCGCCGACGCAATGGAGTTCTGAACGCGCCGGCGCCCCTCGAGGGGCAAGCAGACGCCAGCCGAGACGCTGCCAGGCCGATCGCCGGAACACTTCCGGCAGCCAGCCAGCGACGACGGTCGGGACTATTCGCCCAGGTACGCGGCGCGCACCTTCGGGTCGGCCAGCAGCCGGCTGGATTCGTCAGTCACCGTGATCTCGCCACTTTCCATGACGTAGCCGCGCTGACTCACCTCCAGCGCCAGCTTGGCGTTCTGCTCGATGAGCAGGATCGTCATGCCCTCGCTGGCAACCGTACGGATCACCTCGAAAATCTTCTGCACCATGATTGGCGCGAGCCCCATCGACGGCTCGTCGAGCAACAGCAGGCGCGGCTTGCTCATCAATGCGCGACCGATCGCCAGCATCTGCTGTTCGCCACCCGAGAGCGTTCCCGCAACCTGCTGCGCCCGCTCCTTGAGGCGCGGGAAGAGGCCGAGCACATGTTCGAGATCGCGCGCGACCGCCGTCTTGTCGTTGCGGGCATAGGCGCCCATGTAAAGGTTTTCGAGGGTGGTCATGCGCGGGAACACCCCCCTGCCCTCCGGCACCAGGGCAATGCCCTCGGTGACCAGGCAATGCGGTGGCACCTGCAGGAGTTCCTTGCCACGGTAGCGCACGTTGCCGCCGGCAGGCTCGAGCAGGCGCGCCAGAGCCCGCAACGTGCTGCTCTTGCCGGCACCATTGGCACCGATGAGCGCCACCATCTCGCCCTCGCTGACGTGAAAGCTGATGCCACGAACCGCCTGGATGCCGCCATAGGAGACACGCAAGCCGTTGACTTCCAGCATGTTCATCCGTTTCCTTCGCGCCGCCTAACCACCGAGGTAGGCCTCGATGACGCGCGGATCCCTCTGCACCACTGCCGGCACGTCCTCGCAGATCTTCTCGCCGTAATCAAGGACCGCAACCCGGTCACACAGTCCCATCACCAGCTTGACATCGTGCTCGATGAGCAGAACCGTCACGCCGTCGCGCCGGATTCCCTCCACCAGCACGCGCAGTGCCTCGGTTTCGGTTCCGTTCATCCCGGCTGCCGGCTCGTCGAGCGCCAGCAGCTTGGGTTCCGTGGCAAGCGCACGGGCAATCTCGAGCCGTCTCTGGTCGCCGTACGACAGGTGCCGCGCATAATCATGCGCCCGCTCCTGGATACCCACGTAGTGCAGCAGTTCGTCGGCGCGCCGGGCGATCGCCGCCTCCTCGGCGCGCGTCGCCGGATTTCGACTGATGGCGCCGAAGACGCCGGCGCGCGTGCGCAGGTGGCGCCCGACCATGACATTCTCGATCGCCGTCATGTTGCCGAACAGCCGGATGTTCTGGAACGTCCGCGCGATACCGACCGCGGCGGCCTTGTGCGGGGCATCGGCCGCGAGCTTCACGCCGTCGAAGACGAAGTGACCGCCTTCGTTCCGGTAGAGACCGGTGAGGCAATTGAAAAAGGTTGTCTTGCCGGCGCCATTCGGTCCGATCAGGCCGTAGATCTCGCCGCGGTGGATCGTCAGGGAAACGTCGTGCAGCGCCTTGACGCCGCCGAAGTGTTTGGCGACCTCGTGTGCTGCGAGAAGAATCTGCCGCTGCTCTGCCATGCTCAGTCCGTCACCTCACTGAGTTCGCGACGGCGCAGCGACGATGGCCACAAGCCCGCGGGGCGGAAACGCATCACGAGCACCAGTGCCAGACCGAAGACGAGCATGCGCAGGCTTTCGGGATCGATGATCATGCGCCCGAAGACCGCCTTCTGCAGCGGCTCGATGCCGTAGCGCAAGGCCTCGGGCAGCCCGGTCAGCAGGACTGCGCCGAGAATCACGCCCGGGATGTGCCCCATGCCGCCGAGAACCACCATCGCCAGGATCGTGATCGACTCCATCAACGAGAAGCTCTCGGGACTGACGAACCCCTGCATGGCCGCAAACACTCCCCCGGCTATGCCGCCGAAAGAGGCCCCCATGGCGAAGGCCAGCAACTTGATGTTGCGCGTGTTGATGCCGCAGGCCTTGGCCGCCACCTCATCCTCGCGAATTGCCTGCCAGGCCCTGCCGATGCGCGAATTCTGCAGGCGGATATTGATGACGATGACCAGCGCCGCCAGCGCGACGAGCAGGAAGTAATATTTCTGCGGCCCGGAAAGGGAAATGCCGAAGAGGGTACTGGTCTTGGCAAAGGAGAAATCGCCGATGCGGATCGGGTCGATCAGCGTGATCCCCTGCGCACCATTGGTGATGTTGATCGGCGCGTTGAGGTTGTTCATGAAGATGCGGATGATCTCGCCGAAACCGAGCGTGACGATCGCCAGATAGTCGCCGCGCAGCTTCAACGTCGGCGCGCCCAGAAGGATGCCGAAGAGGCAGGCGAGCGCCGCGCCGAAAGGCAGGATCACCCAGAACGGCAGGTGGATGCCGAAATGTGGCGATGCCAGCAGGGCGTAACAATAGGCCCCGACCGCGTAGAAGGCGACGTAACCGAGGTCCAGAAGACCGGCGTAGCCGACGACGATGTTGAGGCCGAGCGCCAGGAAGACATAGAGAATCGCGAAGTTGGCGATGCGGACCCAGGCCTGGCCGCCAAGAGCGGCGACAAAGGGCACCGCCAGCAGGACTCCGACGAGCAGCAGCAACCCCAGCCACTGCTGCAGCCCGCGCGGACTGCGTCCCGACTCGCCGCTCATGCCCGGTCTCCCGTGCGCTCGCCGAACAATCCGGACGGACGGAACATCAGCACGATGATGAGCACCATGAAGGCGAAGATGTCCTGATAGTGGCTGCCGAGGAAGTTGCCCGTGAGGTCACCGATGTAGCCAGCACCCAGCGCCTCGATGATGCCGAGCAGCAGACCACCGGCCATGGCACCCGCCATGTTGCCGATCCCGCCCAGCACGGCCGCGGTGAAGGCCTTCAGGCCCAGCATGAAACCCATCTGGTAATGCGCGATCTCGTAGTACGAACCGACCATGCAGCCGGCCAGCGCTCCGAGAGCGGAACCGATGATGAAAGCCATGGCGATCACGCGATCGATGTCGACGCCCATCAGCAGCGCGACATGCTGGTTCTGCGCCGTCGCCCGCATCGCCATGCCCATGCGGGTACGCTGCACGAGGTAGGTCAGTCCGATCATCACCAGCGCGGCGAGAACGACGATTGCCACCTGCACGTTGGTGAAACTGGCACCGCCGACCTCGTAGATCCGCTTGTCGATCATCGGCGGGAAAGTGATGTAGTTGCGGCCCCAGATGATCATCGCCACGTTCTGCAGGACGATCGACATGCCGATTGCCGTGATCAGCGGCGTCAGTCGCGGTGCATGGCGCAGCGGACGATAGGCGACGCGTTCGAGGCCCCAACCCAGTACCATGCACGCGACGACTGCAATCAGCAGACCAACGCTGAGAATCAGCAACGGCGGCATGCCACTCCCGGCAAGCGAGACGATGACGGTGAACGCGACCATCGTGCCGATCATCACGACTTCACCGTGGGCAAAGTTGATCAGGCCGATGATGCCGTAGACCATCGTATAGCCGAGCGCGACCAGCGCGTAGACGGCGCCAAGCGTGAGGCCGTTGATGAGTTGCTGCAGGAGAGTGTCCATGGTCAGGCTTTCCGCAACGAAGCGCTTTGGGCGAACCAGGGTATCCGACGCATGGAACGGTTGCCCGGCAACCCGGAATGCTTCCCGGAAGCGCCGAGCAACGGCGGACACGACCAAACGGAGGGAATGGCTCGCGCCATTCCCTCTCTGCCGGTTTGCCCGGCAAGCCTTACTTCTTGGCTTCCGGAGCTGCCGCCGGCGCTGCTGCGGGCGCGGCAGCCGCTGCCGCGGTACCACCCTCGGACTTCAGCGTGACGAGCTTGCCTTCCTGAATCACGAAAACGGTGATCGCGCCGTTCTTGATGTCACCCTTCTCGTCGAACTCGACCTTGCCGGTGACCCCGTCGTAAGCGGTCTTGCCGACTTCCGGCAGGTACTTGACCGGATCGACCGAGTTCGCCCGCTTCATCGCATCGACCAGCACCATCACCGCATCGTAGCTGTACGGCGAATAGATCTGGATCTGGCCGTACTTCTTGGTGAAGTCCTCGACGAACTTCTGGCCGTTCGGCAGCTTGTCGACCGGCAGACCGGCTTGCGTGCAGATGACGCCTTCGGAGGCGGCACCGGCGAGCTTGATCAGTTCCGGCGAGCAACCACCGTCACCGGTGGTGAACTTCGCCTTGATACCGAGTTCCTTGATCTGCTTGAGCATCGGACCACCGACCGCGTCCATGCCGCCGAGGAAGATCACGTCGGGATTCTTGGCCTTGATCTTGGTCAGGATCGCCTTGAAATCGGTCGCCTTGTCGGTGGTGAACTCGCGCGCAACGATGGTGGCGCCAGCGGCCTTGGCAGCCTTCTCGACCTCGTCGGCGAGACCCTGGCCATAGGCGGTACGGTCGTCGATGATCGCCACCTTCTTCGCACCCATGTCCTTGACGGCGTAGGTGCCGACCACCGAACCCTGCTGGATGTCGTTGGCCATGACGCGGAAGGTCGTGTTGAAGCCCTGTTGCGTGTACTTGGGATTGGTCGCCGAGGGTGAAATCTGTGGCAGACCCGCCTGGTTGTAGATCGCCGAAGCGGGGATCGTGGTACCCGAGTTGAGGTGCCCGACGACACCGGCCACCTTCGCGTCGACCAGCTTCTGGGCCACCACGGTACCGGTCTTCGGATCCGCCTGGTCGTCCTCGCCGAGCAGCTCGAACTTGACGATCTTGCCGTCGATCTCCAGCTTCTTGGCGTTGGCGTCGTCGACGGCAAGGCGGGCGCCGTTCTCGTTGTCCTTGCCAAGGTGGGCGATCGGCCCGGTCAGCGGGGCGACGTGGCCGATCTTGACGACGATCTCCGGCTTCGGCGCAGGTGCCGGCGCAGCGGCCGGTGCCGGCGCTGGTGCAGCAGCCTTGGGTTCCTCCTTCTTCCCGCAGCCGATCATCGCCACCGAGGCGGCCAGCGCCACGAGTACACCAGGAATGTGTGCATGTTTCATGGGTTCATCTCCAGTCTTGTCTTCTTACGGGGCCAGCGAACGCGCGATTGTCCAAGCCCATCAGGAACTTGTCAACCAGCATATGGCAGCCGGAAACGCCATTTCACTCGTCATCGATGCGGCAGAAACGAAAAACCGGCACCTGGCCGGTCTTTCTGCTGCCTCAGCCCTCACTTCAGGCTGAGAATCCACTTGACGAGCTTGTTCGCCTCGTCTGGGGTGACGGAGGGATTCGGCGGCATCGGCACCGGCCCCCAGACACCCTTGCCGCCCTTGATCACCTTCTCGGCGAGCATGGCTTCATCCTTGGCCGTGTACTTCTTGGCCACATCCTTGTACGACGGACCAACGACCTTCTTGTCCACCGCGTGACAAGACAGGCAGTTCTTCGACTTGGCCAGGGCCTCGTCAGCCTGGACAGCACCCGCAGACATCACGCCGGCAGCCGCCAGCAGGCACGCGTAGATCGCTTTCATG
The DNA here is from genome assembly GCA_000585015.1 of Candidatus Accumulibacter adjunctus. Lineage (GTDB taxonomy): Bacteria > Pseudomonadota > Gammaproteobacteria > Burkholderiales > Rhodocyclaceae > Accumulibacter > Accumulibacter adjunctus. The sequence goes on from JFAX01000015.1 coordinate 63,709, forward strand.
CTCACACTCCGTTCAGGTAAAGGGATTGAAACGCCGCGATAGTATTTCAGTTTGGCCCGCTTGCAAAGCATCGCGAGCCGGTCGAGTCCGTTCCGCAAGCAGAGCGCCCGTGACCTGCCGGGTTAACGCGGCACGCTGGCGGGCGTTGACCTCACCGAGGCAACGACAGAGCACCCGCGACCGGCCGTCAGGCACCGCGCAGCTGTCCGATATCGCGGACGGCGCCCGTGGCGGCCGAGGTGGCCATCAGCGCGTAGGCCTGCAGCGCACGCGAAACGACGCGCGCGCGGGCAGCTGCCGGTTGCCAGGCAGAATCGCCGCGGGCATCCATCGCCGCGCGCCGCCTCGCCAGATCGGCGTCAGCGATGGCGAGATGGATGCGACGGCCGGGAATGTCGATCTCGATCAGGTCGCCCTCTTCGACAAGGCCGATCGCCCCGCCTTCGGCCGCCTCCGGCGAGACATGGCCGATCGACAGGCCCGACGTGCCGCCGGAGAAGCGCCCATCGGTCAGCAGCGCACAGGCTTTGCCCAGCCCCTTCGACTTGAGGTAGGAAGTCGGATAGAGCATTTCCTGCATTCCCGGCCCGCCTTTCGGCCCTTCGTAGCGAATCACCACGACCTCGCCGGCACGCACCTGGTCACCGAGTATCGCCTGTACCGCGTCGTCCTGGCTTTCGAAGACCCGTGCCCGCCCGCTGAACACCCAGATCGCCTCATCGACGCCGGCGGTCTTGACGATGCAGCCATCGACGGCAATGTTGCCGTAGAGAACGGCAAGTCCGCCGTCCTGCGAATAGGCATGCGGCTGGCTGCGAATGCAGCCACCGGCCCGGTCGAGGTCGAGGTCCGGGTAACGACGGCTCTGCGAAAAAGCCGTCTGCGTCGGAATGCCACCCGGAGCCGCGCGATAGAACTCGCTGACCGCCGCATCCTGCGCGCGCAGCACGTCCCAGCGATCGATCGCTTCACCCAGCGTCGCCGCATGGACGGTCGGCACGTCGCGCTGGATCAGTCCTGCCCGGTCGAGCTCGCCGAGAATCGCGAAGATGCCACCGGCACGGTGCACGTCCTCCATGTGGTAGTCCGGCGTCGCCGGCGCGACCTTCGCCAGACACGGCACGCGGCGCGAAATGCGGTCGATGTCGGCCATCGTGAAATCGACGCCGCCTTCCTGTGCCGCAGCGAGAATGTGCAGCACCGTGTTGGTCGAGCCACCCATCGACACGTCGAGCGCCATCGCGTTCTCGAAAGCAGCCAGGCTGCCGATCGAACGGGGCAACACCGAAACGTCATCGCCCTCGTAGTATCGGCGGCAGAGATCGACGATCCGCCGGCCGGCCTCGAGGAACAGTTTGCGTCGATCGGAGTGGGTCGCCAGCAGGCTGCCGTTGCCGGGCAACGAAAAACCGAGCGCTTCGGTCAGGCAGTTCATCGAGTTGGCGGTGAACATGCCGGAGCAGGAGCCGCAGGTCGGGCACGCCGAACGCTCGAAGGCCTCGACCTCGGCGTCGGAGCAGTTGCTGTCGCCGCCCTTGACCATCGCGTCGACGAGATCGATCGCCACCACCTTGCCGCCCCACTGCACCTTGCCGGCCTCCATCGGACCACCGGAGACGAAGATCGTCGGGATGTTCACGCGCATCGCCGCCATCAGCATGCCGGGCGTGATCTTGTCGCAGTTCGAGATGCACACCATCGCATCGGCGCAGTGGGCATTGACCATGTACTCGACCGAATCGGCGATGAGGTCACGCGAGGGCAAGGAATAGAGCATGCCGTCGTGCCCCATGGCGATGCCGTCGTCGATCGCTATGGTGTTGAATTCCTTCGCCACGCCACCGGCGGCCTCGATCTCGCGCGCCACCAGTTGCCCGAGATCCTTGAGGTGCACATGCCCGGGAACGAACTGCGTGAAGGAATTGACGACGGCGATGATCGGCTTGCCGAAGTCACCATCTGCCATCCCGGTGGCACGCCAGAGGGCGCGCGCGCCGGCCATGTTGCGACCGTGCGTCGAGGTGCGTGAACGATAGTGCGGCATCGCGGATCTCCATTCG
>JFAX01000015.1:65810-81123 GCA_000585015.1 Candidatus Accumulibacter adjunctus
ATTCTATCCGAAAGCCCCCGGGGTGTTGGCACCGTGTTGACCCATCCGCAGTTCGACCCAGTCGCCGTCTCGCTCGGCCCGCTGAGTGTGCACTGGTACGGGCTGATGTATCTGGTCGCATTCCTGCAGTTCTGGTGGCTTGGCAAGTACCGGCTGCTGCATCAGCCGCAGTTCGCCCGCGCCGGCTGGACCGTCCGGCAGCTCGACGACCTGCTCTTCTACGGCGTCCTCGGAGTGATCGTCGGTGGCCGGGTCGGGCAGGTGCTGTTCTACGAGCCGGGCTATTACCTGACGCAGCCGCTGCAGATTCTGGCCATCTGGCGCGGTGGCATGTCCTTCCATGGCGGCCTGCTCGGCGTGCTGGTGGCGATGGCGCTGTACGCGCGCAAGAGCGCTCGCCACTGGCTCGAAATCACCGACTTCATCGCGCCGCTGGTGCCCCTCGGACTCGCCGCCGGGCGCATCGGCAACTTCATCAATGGCGAGCTGTGGGGCCGCGCAGCCGATGCTTCACTGCCCTGGGCGATGGTCTTCCCGGCGGTGGACCAACTGCCGCGCCATCCCTCGCAGCTCTATCAGGCCGGACTCGAAGGCCTGCTGCTGTTCGTCGTGCTCTGGCTCTACGCCGGCCGCGAGCGGCCACGCGGCGCCGTCTCGGGCGCCTTTCTCGTCGGTTATGGAATCCTGCGCTGGCTCGCCGAGTATTTCCGCTCGCCGGACGCAGGGATTTTCGGCTTTTCCCACACCGTCAGCATGGGGCAGTGGCTGTCACTGCCGATGATCGCTGCCGGCGTCCTGTTGATCGTCGCCGCGGGCCGCCAGCGCGCCTGAGCTGCCCCGTTGCCGGGCCGCGGCCAAGGAGAATGAGATGGCAGAAGGTATCGTGGTTCGCGGGCTGCGCCGTGTGCGCACGCTGCTCGCGGAAGGTGGTGCCGCCCGCGGCCTCGCGGGCAAGCAGCTGGTGCAGGTGCGCGCGCTGCTGCATGAGTGCGCCAGCGGAGTTGGCGGCGAGATCTCGGCCAGGCAACGCGCCGCCCGTCTCGCCGGCGCGTACCAGCACCTCGACGACGAGGGGCGGGCCACTTTCCTGAGACTCGTTGCCACCGAGTTCGGACCCGAACCGCAGCGCGTCGCCGAGGCGCATGCCGGCTACCAGGCTGCCGTCGGCAGCGACCAGCAATGGGCGGCCGAATCGGCACTGCGCAACGCCATGCGTTCGACACGCCTGCGCATCCTGACGCAGTTCAACGCCCTGCCGCAGGGCGTCAAGTTCCTCGTCGACCTGCGCGCCGACCTGCTGCGCTATGCGACGCAGGATCCGGCGCTGCGCTCGCTCGATCGCGAACTCGAATCGCGGCTCGGTGCCTGGTTCGACGTCGGTTTCCTTGAGCTGCAGCGGATCACCTGGAACTCACCGGCCGCCCTGCTCGAGAGACTGATCGAGTACGAAGCGGTGCATGAGATCCGTTCGTGGAGCGACCTCAAGAACCGCCTCGACTCCGACCGCCGCTGTTACGCCTTCTTCCATCCGCGCATGCCGATGGAGCCGCTGATCTTCGTCGAAGTGGCGCTCGTCGATCGCCTGGCCGACAACGTGCAGGCCCTGCTCGACGAGCACGCACCGGTGTTCGACGCGCAACGCGCGACGACCGCGATCTTCTACTCGATCTCGAATACGCAGGCCGGCCTGCGCGGTGTCTCGTTCGGCAACTTCCTGCTCAAGCGGGTGGTCGATGACCTCAAGCGCGATTACCCGCGGCTGGTCAGCTTCGCCACCCTGTCGCCGTTGCCGACCTTCCGCCGCTGGGCCGAGAAGAACCCCGAGGCTTGGGCAAAGGCCTTCAGCGCCGCCGACCTCGAACGGATCGGACGCCACCTGCCGGCCGACACCCTGCCACCAGCAAGCGCCAGCGACCTGCAGACCCTGCTCGCCGACAGCCGCTGGAGCCAGGACCCGCGCCTGACGCGCGCCCTGCAGCACGGGCTGCTGCGTCTGGCGGCGCGCTACCTGCTGGCGACGGCCAAGGGCGGCCGCCCCTACGACCCGGTCGCCCGCTTCCACCTCGGCAATGGCGCCCGCATCGAGCGCCTCAACTACCTGGCCGACACCTCGCCGCGCGGCCACAAGCAGTCCTACGGCCTGATGGTGAATTATCTGTACGATCCTGATACCATCGAAGCCAACGTCGAAGCGTTTTCGCGCAGCGGCGAGATTGCAGCCGCTGCAGCCATCCGTCGCTCTGCCCGTGACTGAGATCGCGCGGCCGGAGCGTCTCCTGTTCCTCTCTCGAGAAAGTACAGCACATGAGCCAACGTCCATTCAAGGTCCTCGGAATCCAGCAAATCGCCATTGGCGGTCCCGACAAGATGAAACTCCGGCAGCTCTGGGTCGACATGCTCGGCCTCGAAATCACCGGCAACTTCGTCAGCGAGCGCGAAAACGTCGATGAAGACATCGCCGCCATGGGCAAGGGCCCGTTCAAGGTCGAAGTCGACCTGATGCAACCGGTCGACCCGGAGAAGAAACCCGCCGTCCACGCCACGCCGCTCAACCATGTCGGCCTGTGGATCGACGACCTGCCGAAAGCCGTCGAGTGGCTGACGGCGAACGGCGTCCGTTTCGCGCCTGGCGGAATCCGCAAGGGTGCCGCCGGCTTCGACATCACCTTCCTGCACCCGAAAGCCAACGCCGAATTCCCGATCGCCGGTGAAGGCGTCCTGATCGAGCTGGTGCAGGCGCCACCCGCAGTCGTCGAGGCTTTCGCCCGCATCGCCTGAGCGTAGCACGCGGCCGGCAGGTGCCCGCGCGGCAACTGCCGGCCGGCGGCGACGGACGACCGTTGCCGCCGCAGCTCTCGCCCGCCACTGCTGCGCCCACTCCCAGTCCCAGCCCCCTTCCCGTTCGCACGTCCTGCCGCACTGGCGCCCGACCAGCTCCAACAGCGACGCCAGCCAACCGACGGCTGCGCATCGGCGAGCCGAGCGCTCCTGCGGGAATGCAGCTCAAGTTTTCCTCGCGGCTGCCGTTGACCCGAACGTACCCTCCTGTCCTCATCCAGCCGATGACCCGCAACGCCATGCACGCCGTCGACTTCCTGCCGTGGAACCAGAGCTTCGAAACCGGGCTGCCAGCGGTTGACGCGCAGCACCGCGGTCTGGTGCAACTGATCAACGCCCTCGCCACACATGTCGCCTTCCGAACGAACATTCCGCAAATCGAGGAGATGTTCGACGAACTCGCGGCTTACGCACTCCAACACTTCGCGACCGAGGAGGCCGTCTGGCGACAGCACCTCGCCGACGACGAAGCCGAGGTCCGCCATCGACAGGTGCACGCCAGCTTCGTCGACGAGGTCGCGCGCCTGCGCGAGCGCTGGCAGACGAGCCGGACCGCTGGCCTTGCTGAGGAATCTATGGCCTTCCTCGCGCGCTGGCTGATCTCGCACATCCTCGAGGACGACCGCTACATGGCGTACCTGGTGGTGGCACGACGTTCCGGTCACAGCCGGGATGAAGCGCGGCGGCAGGCGGACACGCAGATGGCGCGGCAGGCACGGGCGGTCGCAGACGTCGTCCTGTCGATCAGCGCGACGCCGGCCACCAACGCGATGCACCTGGTTTCCGAAGTCACCGAGCTGCGCCGCGTGCAGGCCGAACTGCAACGCGCCAGCGAGAACAACCGGGCCCTGCTGCGCGCCGCCAGCGACGGCGTCCATGTGCTTGACGGCGAAGGCTGCATCGTCGAGGTCAGCGATTCCTTCTGCGCCATGCTCGGCTGTTCGCGCGACGAGGTCGTCGGCAGCCACATTCACTGCTGGGATGTCCGCTGCAGCGATGCCGACGGTCTTGCCATGCTGCGGCGCGAGCTCGCAAGTCCCTCGCGGCGTGTGCTGCAGACCGGCTATCGACGCAAGGACGGCAGCCTGATCGAGGTCGAGGTGAGCGGCGAGCCGGCCACGATCGACGGCGAGCGCCTGCTCTTCTACTCGGCGCGCGACGTCGGCGATCGCAAGCGGGTGGAGAAAGCGCTTGCCGATGAACGCCAGCGCCTGGCCGATCAGCTCCGTTTCACGGACGGGCTACTGAACACGATTCCCAACCCGGTCTTTTTCAAGGACGAGAACGGCCGCTACCTGGGCTGCAACAGCGCCTTCGAGCGGTACCTCGGCATCAGCCGCGCTGAGCTGATCGGCCGCTCGGCCCACGACATCGCTCCGGCCGCACTTGCCGACAGATACCTGGCGGCCGATCACGCCCTGTTGGAGCAGCGAGGAACACAGACCTACCAGGCGACGGTTGCCCACGCCGATGGCTCGCTGCGCGATGTCGTCTTCAACAAGGCGACATTCAACCGCGTCGATGGCGCCCTCGGCGGACTGGTCGGCGTCATGCTCGACGTCACCGATCTCATGCAGATGAAAGCGGTGGTGCAGCAGCAGGCGGCGTTCACCAATTGCATCATCGACTCGATGGTCGACGGCATCGCCGTCTGCCATGAGATCGCGGCGCCACCGCTGCTTCGTTTCACGGTCTGGAATCCGGCGATGGAGAAAATGACCGGCTACGGCGTGGACGAAGCCAACGAGCTCGGCTGGCAAGAGGTCCTGCGGGTCGACGGCGAACGCCAGGAAGAAGCGCAGCGGCGTGCCGAACGCGTTCGCAGCGGCGAGCAACTGCGCGGCGAGGAGTGGACGATCCGCCACCGCGACGGCATGCAACGGACGCTGCAGGTGCACAGCACCTTCGTCACGCCGCCGAGCGGTGGCGTTCATCTGCTGCTGGTCCTGCGCGACGTCTCCGCGCGCAGGACCGCCGAGCAACTCGTGCGGCAGCAGCGGGATCTCGCGCAACGCTATCTCGACACGGTGCAGAGCCTGATGCTGGCGCTCGATGCCGATGGCCGGATCACGATGATCAACCGCGCCGGCCGCGAGTTGCTCGGCTATGCCGAAAGCGAGCTGCTCGGTCGCTGCTGGTTCAGCACCTGCCTGCCCCAACCGCGGGGCATCGAGCAGAGCCTGCCGCTCTTCCGGCGCATCATCGCCGGTGCGGCCGACGCCGATCTGTCGTCCGAGGACAGCGTCCTCTGCCGCGACGGCTCGCAACGGCTGATCGGCTGGAAGACCGGCCCTCTGCTCGATGACGCCGGGCGAATCGTCGGCACGCTGAGCTCCGGCGCCGACATTGGCGAGCGCAAGGCGATCGAAGCCGAACTCGAGCGCCATCGAGCCCACCTCGAAACCCTCGTCGCGCAGCGCACGGCCGAGCTGTCGCTGGCCAAGGACGCTGCCGAGAGCGCCAACCGGGCCAAATCGGAGTTCCTGTCGAGCATGAGTCACGAACTGCGGACGCCGATGAACGCCATCATTGGCTTTGCCCAGATGCTCGAGTACGACGGTGACCTGAGCACCGACCAGCAGGACAGCGTGCACGAGATCCTCAAGGCGAGCCGCCACCTGCTCGATCTGATCAACGAAGTCCTTGACCTCGCGCGGATCGAGTCGGGACGAGTGGACCTGTCGCTCGAGACGACCGACATCGCGGCCGTCGTCGATGATTGCCGACACCTCATCGAACCGCTGGCGCTGGCCCGTGGCATCGGGCTGACCATCGATGTCCCTGCCGCTGCGGCGGTGCGCGCCGACCGGGTCCGCCTCAAGCAGGCGATCCTCAACCTGCTGTCGAACGCAGTCAAGTACAACCGCGAAAACGGCAGCATCCATCTGGAGATCAACGAGCGGAGCACGGCCGCCGGACTGCGCCAGCGCATCAGCGTCACCGACAGCGGCGTCGGCATCGCTGCCGCGCGCCTCGCCGACGTCTTTCAGCCCTTCACCCGCCTGCAGGGCGAGGAGAGCGGGATCGAGGGAACGGGCATCGGTCTGACGATCACCAAGCGCCTGGTCGAACTGATGGGCGGCGAGATCGGCGCCGAGAGCGAGCCAGGCGTCGGCAGCCGCTTCTGGATCGAACTCCCCGCCGCCATCCTCGGTCGCCAGCACAGCGCCTACGGCGGCAGCGGCATGCAGGAGGCAACGCCGGCGGCCAGCGACGAGCAGCGCGTCCTGTGCATCGACGACAACCCATCCAACCTCAAGCTGATGACCCAGATCCTCGGCCGCCACGGCAAGCTGCGCCTGCTCACCGCGCACGCGCCGCAGCTGGGAATCGAGCTGGCGCTGGCGCACCGGCCACATCTCATCCTGCTCGACATCAACATGCCGGGCATGGACGGCTACGAGGTCCTCGCCGTGCTGCAGGAGAACCCGGCCACCTGCCGCACACCGGTCGTCGCCATCACCGCCAACGCCCTCGCCCGCGACGTCGAACGCGGCCGCGCGGCGGGCTTTCTCGACTATCTGACGAAGCCGATCGACATCGCCGCCTTCCTGCGCGTCGTCGACCAGGCGCTGGAGGATCAGCGATCGGCACGCCCGGAGTGAGTCCGGCGGCGCCGCCGGAGAGCAGCGATGGGGTTGCGATGCGACCGCTCGTCTGGTCATTGAAGACGCGCATCACCACCCTGACGCTGGCGCTGTTCCTGCTCGCGATCTGGTCGCTGACCCTGTATGCGACGCGCAGCCTGCGCCAGGACATGACGCACCTGCTCGGTGAGCAGCAGTTCTCGACGACCTCGATCATCGCCGTCCAGCTCAATGCCGAACTCGCTACGCGGCTGCAGGCCCTCATCCAGGTTGCCGGCGAGATTCCTCCTGCCCTGCTCGGCAAGCCGGCCGAGCTGCAGCGATTCCTCGAACAGCGCACGACCTTCCAGCAGCTGTTCAACGGCGGCACGCGCATCCGCGACGGCAATGCCCTGACGCTCGCCAGCGTCCCCTACCTGCCGCAGCAGATCGGCAGCAGTTACGCCGACCGCGACTACATGGTCGCCGCCCTCAGGGAAGGTCGGGCCAGCATCGGCCGGCCGGTCATCAGCCGATCGCTCGGTTCTCCGGCCATCGCTCTGGCGGCTCCCATCCGCGGCGCCGGCGGCGAGGTGATCGGCGCGCTGAGCGGGGTCATCGACCTCGGCCAGCCGAACTTCTTCGACCGCATCGTCGACCAGCGCTACGGCAGGACCGGCGGTTACCTGATCATCGCGCCACAGCACGCACTGATCGTCACCGGCACCGACCGCTCGCGCACCATGTCGCCGATGCCAGCGGCGGGCGTCAACCGCAACCACGACCGCTTCGTCGGTGGCTACGAGGGCTATGGTGTCGCGCTCAACTCACGTGGCGTCGAGGAACTGGCTGCAGCGAAGCGAATAGCGGTCGCCGGCTGGTTCCTGGTCAGCGTGCTGCCGACCAGCGAAGCCTTCGAGCCCATAGTCGCGCTGCAGAAACGGGTACTGCTGGCGGCGCTGGTGCTCAGCCTGGTCGTCGGCACGCTCGGCTGGTGGTTCCTCAGCCGCATGTTGCGGCAGCAGTTCGCGCCGATGCTGGCCGCCTCGGCACTCCTTGCCGACATGTCGCACGCCGCCGGCCCGGTCCCGAAGCCCCTGCCGACGGCTGCTGCGGACGAGGTCGGGCAACTGATCCGCAGCTTCAACCTGCTGCTCGAATCGCTGGCTGAGCGCGAGGCCGCCCTGCAGGAGAGCGAGCAGCACTACCGCACGCTGGCCGACGGCGGTTCAGCACTGATCTGGACCTCGGGCAGCGACCGGCGCGCCAACTACTTCAACGAGCCCTGGCTGCGCTTCTGCGGCCGCTCGCTGGCAGAGCAGGTCGCTGCCGGCTGGGCTGCTGCGGGGATTCATCCTGAGGACATCGATGCCTGTCGACGCAGCTACGACGAGCACTTCGAAAACCGCCAGCCATTCCGCATGGAGTATCGTCTGCGTGCCGGCGATGGCGAGTACCACTGGATCGAGGATGCCGGCAATCCGCGCTTCGATCGTGCCGGCGGATTCATCGGCTACATCGACTTCTGCCAGGACATCTCCGAGCGCCGACGCGCGTCAGACGAACTCGAACAGCACCGGCACCACCTCGAAGCGCTGGTCGCGGCGCGAACTGCCGCCCTGGCCGCGGCCAAGGAGGCTGCCGAGTCGGCCAATGCCGCGAAGACCGAGTTCCTCTCGCGCATGAGCCACGAACTGCGGACGCCACTGAACGCCATCCTCGGCTTCGGCCAGCTGCTCGCGATGCCTGGCGACGCCCCGCTGTCGGCCGCTCAGAGCGACAGCGTGCAGGAGATTCTCCGTGCCGGCCACCACCTGCTCGAGCAGGTCAACGAAGTGCTTGACCTGGCGCGAGTCGAAAGCGGACGGATCGAGCTGACGCTCGCGGCGGTGCCCCTGGCACCGGTCGTCGCCGAGTGCGTGGCGCTCGTCCGGCCGCTTGCCGATGCGCGCGGCATCCATATCACCAGCGCGATCGACGACGCGGTACTGCTGGCCGACGGCAGCCGCCTGAAACAGGTGATCCTCAACCTGCTCTCGAATGCCATCAAGTTCAACAGCGAGCAGGGCAGGATCGACATCGGCAGCGCGCGCCGCGGCGGGCGACTGCAGGTCACCGTGCGCGACAGTGGCCGTGGCATCGCCGGCGAACATCTGTCGCGCCTGTTCCAGCCTTTCGAGCGACTGGCGTCATCCTACGATGGTGTCGAGGGTACGGGCGTTGGGCTGGCGCTGACGCAAAGGCTGCTGACGGCGATGGCTGGCACGATTCGCGTTGACAGCGAGGTCGGCGTCGGCAGCACCTTCAGCTTCGAACTGCCGCTGGCGAACCCCAGCGACCAGCCACCTGCAGCGGCGGCGCACGATGTCGCCGCCAGTCCGTACTCCCAGCGGCCTTCGCCGAGGCGCCACAGGCCTGCGCTCGACACGACCAACCTGGAGGGAGCATGAACGAGCAACTGCGCAACCAGGCCCGCATCTTCATCATCGACGACGAAGCGGCGAATCTGAAGCTGCTGGGCAAGATGCTCGGCAGCCGGAACTACCAGCAGTTGGTGGCCATCCAGGATCCGCGCCAGGTGCTCGACCGCTATCGCGCCGGACGCCCTGACCTGATCCTCCTCGACATCAACATGCCGCACCTCGACGGCTATCAGGTGATGGCCCAGCTCAGGGCGCTCGACGACCCGCTGCTGCCACCGATCGTCATCCTCACTGCCCAGCACGGGCGCGACACCCTGCTCAAGGCGCTCGCCGGCGGCGCGCGCGATTTCATCGGCAAGCCCTTCGACATGGCCGAACTCCTGATGCGCGTCAACAACCTGCTCGACGCCCACCTCGCACACCGCATGCTGCATGATCAGAAAGGCATTCTCGAAGAGATGGTGCGCATCCGCACCGATGAACTGCACCAGACCCGCCTGCAGGTGGTGCGGCGACTCGGTCGCGCGGCCGAATACCGCGACAACGAGACCGGCTACCACATCCTGCGCATGAGCGAGTACTCCGCCCTTCTCGCCCGCCGCCTCGGCTGGAGCGACGCGGCCAGCGACCTGATGCTCAACGCCAGCCCGATGCACGACATCGGCAAGATCGGCATCCCCGACGCCGTCCTGCTCAAGCCCGGCCGGCTCGATGCGGGCGAAATGGCGATCATCCGCAACCACCCCGAGATCGGCGCCAGCATCCTCGCCGGCGACGAATCCGATCTTCTCCGCCTGGCCCGGACGATCGCACTCACCCACCACGAGAAATGGGATGGCAGCGGCTACCCCGCCGGCCTCGCCGGCCTCGCCATCCCGCAGGCCGGACGCATCGTCGCCGTCGCCGATGTCTTCGACCCGCTGACCTCGCGCCGCCCGTACAAGAGAGCGTGGACGGTCGACGAGGCGGTGGCCTGGGTCATCGGCAGCGCTGGCAGTCATTTCGATCCCGCGGTGGTCGGCTGCTTCCAGGCGCATCTGCCGGAGATCCTCGCCATCCGCGATCAGCATCAGGAACCGCAGGACTGAGCGCAACCGGAGCCAGCGATGAAACACCTCCTTTGCCGCATGCTCATCATCCTTTGCCTGGCACAGCCGGCAGTCGCCGCCGACGTGCCGGATCGCCTGGCGCGCATCGCCGCGAGCGGGCGACTGCGCGTCTGCATCTGGCCCGACTACTACGGAATATCGTTCCGCAATCCGAAGACGCAGCAGCTCAGCGGCGTCGACATCGACAACGCGCACGAACTCGCGCGCGCGCTCGGCGTCAAGCTGCAGTTCGTCGACAGTTCCTTCGCCAGCCTGGTCGCCGACGTCGGCGGCGACCGCTGCGACATCGCCATGTTCGCCATCGGCATCACACCGCAGCGACAGGAGAAGCTGCGCTTCACGCAGCCACACCTGAGCAGCGACATCTACGCCATCACGACGCGGACGAACCGCCGCATCCAGACCTGGGCAGACATCGACCGGCCGGGGACCGTCGTCGTGGTCGCCCGGGGCACCCTGCACGAGACGGTCATGAAGGGCAGGCTGACGGCTGCCGAACTGCGCGTCGTCGACACACCGGCAGCGCGCGAACAGGAGGTGCAGGCGGGTCGGGCCGACGTCTTCATGACCGACTACGCGTTCAGCCGTCGCATGCTCGACAACAGCGACTGGGCGCGCCTCGTGTCGCCACCGGGAAGTTACCATCCCACCCCCTATGCGTGGGCCATGGCGCCCGGCGACGAACGCTTCCATGCCCAGGTGGAGGAAGTACTGGCCGCGATGAAGCGCGACGGTCGCCTGGCTGCCAATGTCCGGCGGCACGGTCTCGACCCGATGCTCGTCCGCTGAGACGGTGTCCCGCGCATGCCGCCGCTAGCCCCGCCACAACGGCGCACCATCCTGCTGCTCGCCCTGCTCCTCCTGTTGTCCAGCTGGCTGGCAGCCTTCGCCTACACGCTCTGGCGGCTGCGCAGCGAAACGCTGGACACCGGTCTGCAGACCGCCCGCATGCATGTCGGCAACTTCGCCGAGCACCTGACGCAGGTACTGCAGGTCGTCGATCTGATGGCCGGCGCGGTCGAACCGCGTGGCGACGAGCCGCTCGACCCCGCCGAGATGGGCAGTCGCCTGACGACGGCTCTGCGGCCGAACCCCTTCCTGCGCTCGCTGTCTCTGCTCGACGGCAGCGGCCGCATCATCGCCAGTTCCAACCCGGACAACCTCGGCGTCGCCATCGACCGGGCCGACTTCTTTCCGGCAGCGATACCGGCTGCCGAGATCCTGCGGATCGGCCGCCCATGGCGCGGCCGTGACTTCGCCGGTGGCAGCGCCAACAGCGACCCCGCGCCGCGCGACGCAGCCGACACTGGCTTCGTTCCCGTCCTGCGGCGCCTGTCCAGCGACAGCGACCTGTGGCTGCTGGCCGCGCTCAATCCGGATTACTTCGTCAATCACGGGATGCAGCTGCTCGCGCCGGGCAGCGGACGCGTGCAGTGGCTGCGCTACGACGACGTGTTGCTGGCATCGACGGCGGCGCTCGAGCTGCCGGGCGTGCAGAATGCCGCCGGCACTGTCGGCAGACGTCTGGCGGAGGTCGAACATGGCGAGTTGCTGCAGGTCCTCGGCGACGGCCGGCAAGTGCTGACCGCCTACCGCGCCTCACGGCGGTTCCCGGCCGTCGTCGCCGTGCATCTCGACCGCGAACACGTGCTCGCCGCCTGGCAGGGCGAGGCGCGCCGGCTGGCCGGCATCGTCGTGCCGATCATCCTGGCGCTCAGCGGTGCGGCCATCGCCCTCTGGCGCCGCCAACAGCGCCTCGCGGCGCAACAGCTTGAACTCGAGCGGGAGCGCAGACTGGTGGCGAGCGTCTTCGAGGCGAGTGCCGCCTCGATCCTGATCACCAGCGCTGCCGGTGAGATCGTCGCCGCCAATCCCGCTTTCGAGGAGATCACGGGCCATGCCCGCGACGAAGTCATCGGCCGCAATCCGCGTCTTCTCAAGTCCGGGCTCAACCCGCCGCGCATCTACGACGAGCTGTGGGCGACGATTTCCGCGGGGGGCATCTGGCGAGGCGAACTGCAGAACCGCAAGAAGAATGGGGAACTCTACTGGGAAGCGCTGGCGATCTCGCCGGTCGTCGACGATCGCGGGACGATCAGCCACTACATCGGCGTCGCGCCCGACATCACCGAAAGCAAGCTGGCCGAAGAAGCATTGCACGCGTCCTTCTCGTTGCTCGACGCGACCCTGGAGTCGACCACCAACGGCATTCTGGTCGTGGACCGGAGCGGCCGGGCAACGCGCTGGAACCGGGCCTTCCTCGACATGTGTCCGGCAGCGCGAGTCGCTGCCGCGGGCACCGATGAGGCCGCCATCGTCGCGCAGGCGCTGCAGCCGATTGCCGGTTCGGAAAGCGGCATGGAGCGGATCGCCGGACCACATGCCGACCCCGCGGCCAGCAGTTTCGATCAGATCGAGCTCGCCGATGGCCGCATCTTCGAGCGCTACTCGCAGCCGCAGATGTTGGGCGAAGAGATCGTCGGCCGCGTGTGGTGCTTCCACGACGTGACGCGGCAGAAACGGGCCGAAGCCGAGTTGCGCGCCAGCGAGCAGCAGTTCCGGGCGCTGTTCGCCGACTCGCCGGTATCGATCCTGGTCCACGACCGGGACACCGGCGAGATCATCGACGCCAACCCGACCGCCTGGCAGGCCTACGGTCTCGGCTCTCTGGCGGAACTGCAGGCGTCCGACTTCTGGCTCGCCCCTCCCTACTCCTTTGCCGAGGCGCTCGCCTGGATCAGGAAGGCTGCGGCAGGCGGCACGCAGCAGTTCGAGTGGCGCAACCGGCGGCGCACCGGCGAGTCGTTCTGGGAACAGGTCACGCTCAGCCGGATCACCATCGGTGGCGTCGAGCGAATTCTCGCCACGGCGATCGACATCAGCGAGCGCAAACAGGCCGAGGAGAAGCTTGCCGAGTACGGTGATCACCTCGAAGTCCTGGTGGCCGAGCGGACCGGCGCACTCGCGCAGGCGCAGGAGGCGATCGCCGAGGCGCAGGCGGCGAATGCCGCCAAGACGGAATTCCTCTCGCGCATGAGCCACGAACTGCGCACACCACTCAACGCCATACTCGGCTTCGGCCAGTTGCTCGCGATGCCCGGCGATGCACCCCTGTCGGCGCAGCAGGCCGACAACGTGCAGGAGATCCTGCGTGCCGGCCGCCACCTGCTCGACCAGGTCAACGAAGTGCTCGACCTCGCACGCATCGAGAGCGGGCGCATCGCCATCTGCCTCGAGGCGGTGCCGCTGGCGCCCCTCGCCGCAGAGTGCGTCGCGCTCGTGCGACCGCTCGCCGACGCGCGCTGCATCCGCATCGACAGCGAGCTCGACGACAGCGTGGTGTGCGCCGATCGGGCGCGGCTGAAACAGGTGATCCTCAACCTGCTGTCGAACGCCATCAAGTACAACCGCGAGCATGGCACGGTCCGCCTCGACGCTTGCCGCCAGGGGGACCGGCTGCGCCTCGCCGTCAGCGACAGCGGCCGCGGCATCGCCAGCGACCACCTGCCGCGACTGTTCCAGCCCTTCGAGCGCCTCGAATCCTCCTATGACGGGATCGAAGGCAGCGGTGTCGGGCTCGCACTGACGAAGCGTCTGCTCGAGATGATGGCCGGGAGCATCGACGTCGACAGCCGGATCGGCGTTGGCAGTAGCTTTCGCTGTGATCTGCCGCTGGCACTCCCGACCACTGCGGCGGTGGCCGTCACGACCCGCGGCACGGAGACCGCAGTGGCCGTCGCGGGCGACACGACCGCGACGGCAACCGGAGGCCACGCGCGGCTGCGCCGGGTGCTGCACATCGACGACAATCCAGCCAACCTGAAACTGGTACGCAAGCTGCTCGGCGAAGGCTCCGGGATCGAACTGAGCACGGCCGACAGCGGCGCAGCCGGACTCGCGCTGGCGCTGGCGGTCACGCCGGACCTCGTCCTGCTCGACCTCGACCTGCCGGGTGAGGACGGTCTCGCCACGCTGCGCCAGTTGCGGGCACAGCCGGTGACCGCGGCG
The DNA here is from genome assembly GCA_000585015.1 of Candidatus Accumulibacter adjunctus. Taxonomy (GTDB): domain Bacteria; phylum Pseudomonadota; class Gammaproteobacteria; order Burkholderiales; family Rhodocyclaceae; genus Accumulibacter; species Accumulibacter adjunctus. The sequence goes on from JFAX01000015.1 coordinate 79,755, forward strand.
ATACCGGTGATCGCCATCACCGCCAGCGCCGTGCGCCGCGACCCCGATCAGGACAGCCGGCACGGCTTCACCGCCTGCCTGCGCAAACCACTGGACCCGCGCAACTTCCGCGAGCTCGTCGACCGCACTCTCGAGCGCGAAGAGGACGGCGGGGGACGACGCCGCGGCCGGTCAGACAGTGCCCCGATCGCTGCCGCAACGTCGGCCGCGTCACTGCGATGAGGCACGCGCGAGAACGACCGCCAGTGCCAGCGATGCCGTCCCGTCAAGCCGGTTCGCCGGCCACCGGCGCAGCTCGCTGTCCCGTCCACGGCACACGCACTGCGCACATACCCTCGGCAGGACGACCGATGCATTACACGTTTCGTGCAGATAAGAGTCCATTCCTGCGGAAAAATGTACGATAATGTTGCCCGCGAACGTTTCGAGCGCAAACTTGCAGGCAATTGTGCCCGCACTGCACGAGTGCAGTCAGCCACATGGAGGAGGTGTCAATGAGTGAACTGAAACCGACCAACGATGAAGCCGTGACCGGGACCGCGAGTCCCGTGGCGGGCGAGAGCGCCGGTCACGAAGTTGTGGTGCCCGCAGTTGAGGCCGCTCCGGCCAAGACCACGGCCAAGGCTTCGGCACGTGCTGCCAAGGGTGCAGAGCAACAGGCGGAGACCAGGCCGGCAAAGGCGAAGAGTCAGAAGGGCGCGAATGCGAAACCTGCCAGCGCGGCGGCTACCGCAACGACGCCGACGGTCGGCTTGGGCGAGGTCGTAGCGGTGCGCAAACCGAAGATGGACGCCAAGACCTATGAGAAGGCGCTGTCCAAGCTGCAGATCGAACTCGTCAAGCTGCAGGAGTGGATCAAGTTCAAGAAGCTCAAGGTGGTGGTGATCTTCGAAGGTCGTGATGCCGCGGGCAAGGGGGGCTGCATCAAGCGCATCACCGAAAGCCTGAGCCCGCGCGTCACCCGCGTCGCCGCGCTGCCGGCGCCGACCGAGCGCGAGGCGACATCGTGGTATTTCCAGCGTTACGTGCAACACCTTCCCGCCGGTGGCGAGATGGTTCTCTTCGATCGCAGCTGGTACAACCGGGCTGGTGTCGAGCGCGTCATGGGCTTCTGCACCGAGGAGGAATACCGCGAGTTCCTCCGTACCTGCCCGGAGTTCGAAAGAATGCTGGTACGCAGCGGCATCATCCTGATCAAGTACTGGTTCTCGGTCAGCAACGAGGAGCAGGAGCGCCGCTTCCAGAAGCGCATCTTCCATCCCGAGAAGCACTGGAAGCTGAGCCCGATGGACCTGCAGTCGCGCGCCCGCTGGGTCGAGTACTCGAAGGCGAAGGATGCGATGTTTGCGCACACCGACATCAAGCAGGC
>JFAX01000015.1:81248-105391 GCA_000585015.1 Candidatus Accumulibacter adjunctus
GACGACAAGATGCGCGCCCGCCTGAATGTCATCACCCACCTGCTGAACATGATCGACTACGAAGACCTGACGCCGCAGCCGATCGTCCTGCCGCCGCGTCAGGACGAGGGTGGCTACGTCCGCCCGCCGCTATCCGACCAGACCTTCATTCCCGAGATCTACTGACGGAGAGCGTGCAACGACGCGTGTCACGCAACCAAGAGCAACAAGAAACCCCGCCGCAGCGGGGTTTTTTGTTGGCCATTGCGACAACACACGACGCGGTCTCCGAAGATGCCCGCGCCGCGCGCTCCGCCTTTACTTGTAGTAGCCGACGGCGCACACCTGGTCGCCGATACGGGTGACGTAGGCGACCTTGACGACCGGATCGGTCTGACCCGGGCGCGGCCACATGTAGGTGACCTCGCTGATCGTCCCCTCCTTGGCGGCAGCATACACCTCCTCACCGAGCGGCTTGCCGGCCTTGTCCTTGAGCGCCTTCAGACTCTGGCCGACGAGCGTCGGATGCGCCGTGAAGTTGCCGTCGGGACCGCCGCAGTAGGGATAGAGATCGCGATCCTTGAAGCCGCCCTCACCCTTGGTGAACATCACCAGCGCCTTCGCCTTGTCGGCCTTGACGGCGGCGGCGGCCTTGTCCAGCATGGCTTTCGCCTCGGCCGGCGTGCCGTACTCTGCCGCCAGGGCACTGCCGGCGAAACCCAGAAAAGCAGCGGCGGACAACATGGCCAGTTGCTTGCGTAGCATCGTAACCCTCCTTGTCAGGTTGTCACGCGGCGCCCCGGCCAACAGCCTGCCCGAGCAGCGCGTGCGAGAGGCAAATCCCCCCGCGCCGCATGGTAGCCGAAAAATGCCGTTCAGGGGTGGCCGCCATCGCTCGCGCCAGCGAACGCTCGCCCCGCAGCGGGCCCTTGCCACTCCCCTGCATCACGCCGTGCCGTCGTCGTCCGGCTGGCCAACGCGCCGCGCATGTCGCGCGCGCAAGGCCATCGCCATCTCGAAAGCGGCTTGCGTGAAGCTCAGGATCTCGGCGAACTCCTCGTCGCTCAGCGCCCGCGCGTCGTCGTTGCTGCGATAGACGTTGACGAACTGATGTTCGCGTACGGTCTGCAGCACCAGCCTGCCGACACCCAGTGCCTCGAGGGTCTGCCACAGCTCGGGGTTCGATGCCCGCGTGAAGCGCATGACGAAACCGACCGGATCGTTGCGGCCAAAGACGGCTGCCAGCCGCAGGATCAGTTCGAAGGACAGCGCCAGGCGCCCATTCTCGATCGCCTCGATCAGCGTCGGATCCTTGAGGTCGATCGCCTGGCCGACTTCGGCGATCGTCAGCCCGGCCGTCTCGCGCACGGCGCGCAGTGCCGCGCCCGTCTTCGCCCACGCAGCCGTATCACCGACGCCGGGCAGCACGGCGCGCACCACCTCGCTCGCGGCATCGATCGGGTGACCCTCCTGCAATGCCCGACCGACCTTGCCGGCAGTCTCCAGCGCGCGCCCGGCAACGACCGTCGCCGAACTGAGGTCGAGCAGCCTGCCGGCCATCGCCCGCACCTGGTCGACGATTCCCGGTTCACTCGCCGGCGGCGCGGCCGGCGCCGCCTCCTCCGGCGCAGTCTTCGGGGTGCTTCGCTTGCCAGCCGATGCGGCCTTGCGTCTTCCTGATGATGCGGGCGGGGTACTCATGATGGTCGTCTCCTGATGCGCTGCCGGCCGGAACGCCGGCAGCGGGCCACTCGATAGCCGCTACAGTACAGGCGGCGAGGCAGCGGGGGCAAGCCGCACCGCTGCCGCAGACGACAACGACCGCGCCGGCGCCGTCGCGATCGCGCGAGCCTGTGGTGCCCCAAGCACTGGCGGTCAGCGGGCGTTCGCATCCGGCGCGACACGGGCGATTCTCGTCTCCGCGCCGGGGGACCCGCCCGTTTCGAACTGCGGCAGCTCCGTGCGCCAGCAGTCCCCGGTGCCGTGACTCTGCGTGAGTTGATACCACCAGCGGCCTGCGCCACCAACCGTGGCCGGAGCTTCGCCGTTCAACCCGCTTCGAGCACCCGCTGAACGGCCGAATTCCATCGCGGCCTTTCTGGCTTGGCGCGACCACCAGTGCGCCAGTGCGCGACAGCCGAAAGCCGGGCTTCATGGCAATCCGCTGCCATCGACGAAGGACGGCAACGGCTTCGTGCCTTGCCAGCGGCGCCCGAACCGCTGCGATCAGGCAAGCGGGTGGCGGCGGACGATGGTTTCGCGCCGCTCGGGACCGGTCGAGACAATGTCGATCGGCACGCCACAGAGTTCCTCGATCCGCTCGAGATAGGCACGTGCCGCCGTCGGCAGGGCATCGATCGTCGCTGCACCGACTGTAGACGCCGACCAGCCCGGCATGCTCTCGAGGATCGGCTGGCAGTTGGCGACTTCATCGGCGCCCATCGGCAACAGCTCGACGCGCTTGCCGCCGAGGGCATAGGCGGTGCAGATGCGCAGTTCTTCGAGGCCGTCGAGGACATCGAGCTTGGTGATGCACAGGCCGCTGACGCCGTTGATCTGGATCGAGCGCCGCAGCGCCGCCAGGTCGATCCAGCCGCAGCGCCGCTTGCGCCCGGTGACGGTGCCGACCTCGCGGCCTCTCTGCGACATCTGGTGACCTGGCTGTCCCACGCTTTCGATGTCGAGCTCGCTCGGGAAGGGGCCGCTGCCGACACGCGTGCAATAGGCCTTGGTGATGCCGAGAACATAATGCAGCATCCCGGGCCCGATTCCCGATCCGGCCGCCGCCTGCCCGGCAACGCAGTTGGAAGAAGTGACAAAGGGGTAGGTACCGTGGTCGATGTCGAGCAGCGCTCCCTGCGCGCCCTCGAACAAGAGGTTCTTGCCCGCCTGGTTGAGTGCGTGCAGCGCCGCCGAGACATCTCTGACGAGCGGCTTGATCTCTTCGGCGTCGGCCAGCACCCGCGCCAGGACGCTTTCGCAATCGACGGCGGCAGCGTTCAGATAACGGGTCAGCACGAAGTTGTGATAGTCGAGGTTCTCCCGCAGCTTGTCCGCCAGACGGTCGGGGAAGAAGAGGTCATAGACGCGCAGCGCGCGCCGCGCGACCTTGTCTTCGTAGGCCGGACCGATCCCCTTGCCGGTGGTACCGATTCGCAGGTCGGCGCAGCGGGCGGCTTCGCGCGCGTTGTCGAGCGCCGCGTGATAGCCGAGGATGAGCGGGCAGCCGGGGCTGATCCGCAGGCGCGAGCGGACGTCGATGCCGCCAGCCTCGAGGAGGCCAATCTCGCTCAGCAGGTGATGGATGTCGAGCACGACGCCGTTGCCAATGAAACACTCGACCCCTTGGCGGACGATCCCGGACGGCACCAGGTTGAGCTTGTAGACCTGTTCGCCGACGACCAGCGTGTGGCCGGCGTTGTGGCCGCCCTGAAAACGGACGACGCCGGCCGCATGATCGGTGAGCCAGTCGACGATCTTGCCCTTGCCCTCGTCGCCCCATTGCGTTCCCACCACCACCACGTTCCTGGCCATCAGAATGATCCGTCCCCATCGATGTTCGCGAGCAGCCACTGCCCGTCATGCTCCACCAGCCGCCGGTCGCATGCTGGTCCCTCGCTGCCGTTCTCGCCCGGCAGCAGTTCGACAACCACCGCACCCCCTGCCCGCAGCGCGGCGATCGCCTGCGCCAGGGTGCTGCCTGCCACCGCGCACGGGGCGAGGATCGCGCCCGGCTGTGGCGAGCTCGCCCGCAGCCGCGCCAGCTCGCGCAGGTCGAGCGAGAAACCGGTCGCCGGCCGCGCTCGGCCGAAGACACTGCCAACGCCGTCATAACGGCCGCCACGGGCGATCGCCGTCGAGTAACCCGGGCAATAGGCGGCGAATACGACACCATTGTGATAGTGGTAACCTCGCAGGTCGGCGAGATCGAAGGAAAGGGGCAGATCGGGGAGCGAGGCCTGCAATTCCTGCAGCGTCGCCAAGGCGGTGACGATCCCCGGCAAGGGGGGCAGTTCCCGCCCCGCGCGAGCCAGGATGTCGACGCCGCCGTAGAGTTCGGGCAGCACGAGCAGGGCGCTGCGCCAGGGCTCGTCGAGACAGCGGCAGGTGTCGGCCAGACCGGGCAAATCCTTGCCCTGCAGCAAGAACAGCAGGGTCGCTTCGAGTTCGCCGTCGACGCCGGCCGCTGCGGCCAGAGCGCGAAAGACGGCGACATGGCCAAGGTCGATGCACGCCGCGCTGACCTCGGCCGCGGCCAGCGTCGCGGCCATCAGCCGAATGACCTCGCGGTCGGCGGCGACGCCGGCGTGACCGTAGAGCTCGGCCCCGAGCTGGATCGGTTCGCGGCTGGCACCGAGTGCCGCGGGCAGCGTATGCAGCACGCTGTCGCAATAGCACAGGCGGGTGACACCCTGCCGGTTGAGCAGATGCGCGTCGATCCGCGCCACCTGCGGCGTCATGTCGGCCCGCACGCCGAGGGTACGGCCGGAGAGCTGATCGACGAGCTTGAAGGTGCGCAACCGCAGATCCTGCCCGGAGCCCGTGAGCAGCGACTCCAGATGCTCGAGCAACGGCGGCAGTACCAGTTCGTAGCCATGCACGCGAAACAGGTCGAGCAGCCGGCGGCGCATGCTCTCGATGCGCGCGGCCTCGGCCGGCAGGGCGTCGGCGATGTGCTCGGGCAGCAGCCAGTTCATCGGAAGATCATCAGCAACACCAGCCCGACGAGCATCGAGGTCAGGCCGACAAAACGGATCTGTCCATCGCTGAAGCGAATGAGGCGACGGAAGGTCTCGCGCCAGGTGGACGGGGCGACGAAGGGCAGCAACCCCTCGACCACCAGCATCAGGGCCAGCGCCAGCAGCAGGTTGTCGATCATTTGCCGGCTTTGTCGCCGCCGCGGCCCATGCTCTTCATGTACTTGAAGAAATCCGAATTCGGCTCGACGACGATCACGTCGTTCTTGCCCTTGAAGCTGTTGCGGTAGGCCTCGAGGCTGCGATAGAAAGCGTAGAAGTCGGGATGGTTCTCGAAGGCCTGGGCGTAGATTGCGGTCGCCCGGGCATCGCCCTCGCCCTTCATCTTCTGCGCATCGCGATAGGCTTCGGCGACGATCACCTCGCGCTGCTTGTCGGCGTCGGCGCGAATCTTCTCCGCTTCGGCAAAGCCCTGCGAACGCAGCTCGTTGGCCACCCGCTTGCGCTCGGCGTCCATCCGGCGGTAGACCGAATCGCTGACGTCGCTCGGCAGTTCGACCCGCTTGACGCGCACGTCGACGATCTGGACGCCGATCTTGCGTGCATCGAGGTCGGCCTTCTCGCGCATCTGCTCCATGATCTTGTTGCGCTCACCCGAAACGACATCGTGCACGGTCCGCTTGCCGAACTCCTCACGCAGGCCGGCATTGACGGTCTGCGACAAGCGCGTCTTGGCACGCCCCTCGTCGCCGGCGACCGAGATGTAGTAGAGCTTGGGATCGACGATGCGCCACTTCGTGAAGGAGTCGACGAGGACGTTCTTCTTTTCCGAAGTGATGAAACGCTCCGGCTCGGGATTGTCGAGCGTCAGGATGCGACGGTCGAAGTAGCGCACGTTCTGGATCAGTGGCCACTTGAAGTACAGTCCGGGCTCCTCGATCACTTCGCGAATCTCGCCGAGCTGGAAGACGATCGCACTCTGCCGCTGGTCGACCGTGAAGATGGTCGCACCGAGCAGGACGAGGACCGCGACGAACGTGCCGACGATGAAATTCATTCCGCCTTTCATCAGCGGGCCTCCCGATCACGCTGACGCAGCGTCTCGCGCGAACGCGTATCGCTCTTCTCGACGACCTGCGGCGGCACTTCGTTGGAAACCGCCGGCGACGGCCGCGATGGCGACGGTGCTTCCGGACCGCCGCCGGCAGGCGCCGCAGCCACTGCCCCGGCCGCCTGCATCAGCTTGTCGAGCGGCAGGTAGAGCAGATTGCCCTGCCCCTTGGCATCCACCAGCACCTTGCTGGTGTTCGAGTAGACCTGCTGCATGGTTTCGAGATACATCCGGCTGCGTGTCACCTCCGGTGCCTTGGCATACTCGCTGACGATCTGCCGGAAGCGGCTCGCATCACCCTCGGCGCTGAGGGTGACGCGCTTCTGGTAACCCTCGGCTTCCTCGAGCAGCCTCGCTGCCGTGCCGCGAGCCTTCGGAATCACGTCGTTGGCGTAGGCCTGGCCCTCGTTCTTCTGCCGCTCGCGGTCCTGCGACGCCTTGACCGCATCGTCGAACGCCGCTTGCACCTGTTCCGGCGGCTGTGCGTTCTGCATCGTCACCTTGGAAATCAGGATGCCGGTCTGATAACGATCGAGGATCTCCTGCATCAGCTTCGCCGCCACCGCGGCAATCTGCTCGCGCCCCTCGTAGAGCACGAAATCCATCCGGTTCTTGCCGACGATCTCGCGGATGGCCGTTTCCGCCACCTGCATCACGGCGTCGTCAGGACTGCGATTGTTGAAGACGTACTCGACCGGATCGTTGAGGAACCACTGCACCGCAAACTGGATGTTGATGATGTTCTCGTCGTCGGTGAGCATCAGTGCTTCCTTGAGCACCTTGTTCTTCTCACTGCCACGGTAGCCGATCTCGACCGTGCGCACACCGGAGACGTTGACCAGTTCGTGCGACTGGATCGGATACGGCAGCCGCCAACGGAGACCGGGGTCGGTACTCTCCTTGTAGCGACCGAACTGCAGCACCAGCCCACGCTGCGAGGCGTCCACGATGTAGAAACCACTCGCCAGCCAGACGACCACGACGAGCGCCAGCAGCAGACCGATGCCCCCACCGAGAAAACGCGGATTGAATTGCACCGGCGGCCGATCGCCACCCCGGTCCCCGCCTCGATCGCCACCACCGCCGCGCTTGCGGTCGAATATCCCCGACAGGCGGCGATTGAGGTCGCGCCACAACTGCTCGAGGTCCGGTGGCCCCTGGTTGGGGCGACGGCCGCCGCCATCATCACCGCCGCGGTTGCCCCACTGCGGGTCATTCAGCGACATCAACACGCCAAGGCTAGAAATCATGGGGAACGATCCGAATCAAGATGCCTATCCACAGCCTGCAGGACCGCGGCACCAGAAGCGTCCCGGCTTGTCCCGCCCGTCTTCAACAGAGCGATCTCGGCCAGCGCTGCGCGCAGCAGGGGCAGGCCCTGACCGCCGATGGCGCTGACGCGAACGCGGCGGATTCTACCATACTCGTCCCGCTCGACCGAAGGCGGCAGGCCAGTGAGGTCGAGCTTGTTGAGCACCATCAGTTGCGGCACGCGAGACGCCCCGATCTCGACCAGCACCTGGTTGACGTCCGCCACCTGGTCGTCGCGCGCCGGGCTCGCCGAGTCGACGACGTGCAGCAACAGGTCCGCCTCCGCCGTTGCCTCGAGTGTCGCATGGAAGGCGGCAACCAGCGAATGCGGCAGCTTGCGGATGAAACCGACCGTATCCGAAAGGACGATGTGCCCTGCCTGCGGCAACCAGAGCTTGCGCGTCGTCGTGTCGAGAGTGGCGAACAACTGGTCGGCGGCATAGACTCCGGCGTGCGTCAACGCATTGAACAGGGTCGACTTGCCGGCGTTGGTATAGCCGACCAGCGAGACACTCAGCAGTTCGCCGCGTGCCCGCGCCTTGCGCTGCACCCCGCGCTGGCGCTCGAGGCGGGCCAGGCGTCCCTTGAGCGTGCGCACGCGGATGCCGAGCAGGCGGCGGTCGGTCTCGAGCTGCGTCTCGCCCGGGCCGCGCAGGCCGATGCCGCCCGTCTGGCGCTCGAGGTGGGTCCAGCCACGCACCAGACGCGTTGCCAGATGCTCGAGCTGCGCCAGTTCGACCTGCAGCTTGCCCTCGGAACTCTTCGCCCGCTGCGCGAAGATGTCGAGAATGAGGCTGGTCCGATCGATGACACGGCATTGCAAGGCCCGCTCCAGGTTGCGCTCCTGGGCAGCACTCAGTTCATGGTTGAAGATCACGAGTTCCGCTGCGTGCGCCGCCAACTCGGCAGCGATCTCCTCGACCTTGCCCTTGCCGGCATAGGTCGCCGCATCGGGAGCATGTCGGCGCCCCTGCACGACCGCGCACACTTCGGCTCCTGCCGATCTGGCCAGCAGACAGACTTCCTCGATCTGCTCGGCAAGATCATCGCCACCGAAGTCGAGCTGAACGATGATCGCACGCTCGACGCCGGCACGGCGTTCAGCTGCAGCCATTGTGCTGCGCAGTCGTCAACAGGCAGGCACCGCCAAGCATTCCCCGTCCAAACGCGCGCGTACGGCGGTGTGCAGCCGGATGGCTGCGTGGCAGCACGGCAGCAGCCCGCTCACCCCTCGCTGTCGTTCTCGTGCTGCAGGGTGATCGGTCGCGACGGCACGACCGTCGAGATGGCGTGCTTGTACACCATCTGCGTGACCGAGTTCTTTAGCAGGACGACATACTGATCGAAGGAGTCGATCTGTCCCTGCAACTTGATGCCGTTTACGAGGTAGATCGAAACCGGTACGCGCTCGCGCCGCAGCGTATTGAGAAACGGGTCTTGTAGGAGTTGCCCTTTGTTTGTCATCCTTGAAGCTCCATCCTGATGGGGTTTGCATTGTTGAGGCTGGAGAATAATTGATTTTCTCGTCGCATGCCAGCGCGGGCGAGACAATCGATGACGCGGCGCCGCCAGCCTGGGCCTGCACCACTTCCTTCGCGGCACGGTCACGGGTAGCATGACTGCCACTCAACCACCCGCGAGGCAATGCGCATGAACCTGGAAACCATCGACTGGGGTGCCGTCGTCCTGGGCATCGGTGTCGCTGCCGGACTGCTGTGGGGCCTGCTTTTCTTTCTGCGGCAGAACCGAAGGGATCTCGAAAGCCTCAATCGGACGCTGCGCGACGAGAGCGACGAGCCCGGGGACAGCCCGCCCGCTTCGACCTGAATAACAAGCCGGAGCCAGTCGGCAGCCAGCCGTCAGCGACGCCGGTGGCACGACACCGGATCAGTGACGCTCGAGGAAGTCCTCGAAGTCGGCCAGCGGCAAGGGCCGGCTGAACAGATAGCCTTGATAGGCATGACAGCCGTGCCCCGCCAGGACGTCGCGCTGGGCGAGCGTTTCGACACCTTCGGCGATTGCTTCCAGACCGAGGCTCCGCGCCAGCGCGACGATCGTGCGAGCGATCGCCTCGTCGTTCGCGTCGTTGAGCAGATCGCGGACGAATGACTGGTCGATCTTCAACTGGTCGAGCGGCAACCGCTTGAGGTACGACAGCGACGAGTAGCCGGTGCCGAAGTCGTCGAGCGAGAAGCCGACTCCGCGCGCCTTCAATGCAGCCATCTTGGCAATGATGTCCTGCACGTTGTCGAGCAGCATGCTCTCGGTGAGTTCCAGCTTGAGGTTGCGGGGACTGGCACCAGCCGCATCGAGAGCGGCCAGCACCTGGTCGACGAAGTTCGGCTGCCGCAACTGGCGTGCGCTGACGTTGACCGAAAGCGAGAATTGCGACCGCCCTGCCCTTGCCGACCAGACGGCGACCTGAGCACAGGCGGTCTGCAGGACCCACTGGCCGAGAGGAAGGATCAACCCGGTTTCTTCGGCGAGGGGGATGAACTCGCCCGGCGGGACCAGGCCGCGCTGCGCGTGTTGCCAGCGCAGCAGTGCCTCGGCGCCGAGCAGCCGGCCATCCAGGCCGACCTGCGGCTGATAGCAAAGGAAGAACTCGCCCGCCTGCAGCGCCTGCCGCAGATCCCGCTCGAGTGCGGCGCGTGCGCTGACCACCGCCTGCATCCGCGGATCGAAGAAGCGCAGGTTGTTGCGCCCCATCGCCTTGGCCTCGTACATCGCCAGATCGGCCCTCTTCATCAGTTCGTCGATGTCGTCCTGTTGTCCATCGAAGAGCGTGACGCCGACACTCGGTGTGTTGTGGTACTCGTGCCCGCCGAGATCGTACGGCCGGTTGAGAACGGCGAGGATTTTTTCGCCAACGACCCGGCACTGGCTTGCCGCATCATCCCTGCGCGCTCCGAGGTCCTCGAGCATGACCACGAACTCGTCGCCCCCCAGGCGGGCAACGGTATCGCGCTCGCGCACACAGTCGCTCAGCCGTCGCGCAACCTGCTGCAGCAGGAGGTCCCCCTTTTCGTGGCCGAGCGTGTCGTTGAGCGTCTTGAAGTTGTCGAGGTCGATGAACAGCAGGGCGCCCTGCCGCTCGCGGCGGGCGCTTGCCGCCATGGCAATGCGCAGGCGGTCATGCAGCAGGCGCCGGTTCGGCAGGCCGGTCAGCGCATCGTAGAAGGCCAGTTGCTTGATCTCCTCCTGCGTCGCCTTGCGCAGCGTGATGTCGGTGAGCATCGAGACGTAGTGGGTGACCCTGCCATGGCTGTCGTTCACCGCCGAGATCGTCAGCCACTCGGGATAGATCTCGTCATTCTTGCGCCGGTTCCAGATCTCGCCCTGCCAGGCGCCGGTGCGCGCCAGACTCTCGCGCATCGCAGCGTAGAAGAGCGCATCATGGCGACCCGAACGCAACAACCTGGGCGTCTGCCCGACCGCTTCGGCGGCGCTGTAGCCAGTGATGGCAGTAAAGGCCTGGTTCACGCGCAGAATCACCCCGTCGGCGTCGGTGATGAACATCCCCTGTTCCGACTCGAATGCAGCAGCCGCGATCCGTTCCCACTGCTCGGCCTGGCGACGATCGGTAACGTCATGCGACACGACGACGATGCGCTGCGGTTGCCCCTGCTGATCGCGGATCACCCGGCCAACCGAACTCATGTGCCTGACGGCGCCATCCCGCCGCTGCAGCCGATACTCGATGGCCTGTCCAACGCCGCTGCGCACCGTCTGCCGGAATACATCCCGCACCGTCTCGCGGTCTTCGGGATGAACGTCGGCAAAGGAGTCGGTCCCCGGCAACTCGCTGATGTCGCCAAAGAACTGCCGGTACGAAGGGCTGTTGTAGAGCCGGCGTCCCTGCAGGTCGAGGACGGCGATGTGCTCGCCGATGCTCTCCGAAATCAGCTGGAAAAACTCCTTCTGCTCACGCAGCGATGCTTCCAGTTCCTTCCGCTCGGTGATGTCCTGGGTCGTCCCGAGGCTGCGCAGCGCCCGGCCATCCGCGCCAAACTCGACTTCCGCCCGCTGCGCCACCCAGCGCACGCCGCCGTCGGTGATGATGCGCAACTCGCTGTCGAAGGGCTCACCGCGGAGTGCCGCCTCGGTGTACTGCTGCAGGCTGCCACGATCATCAGGGTGTACCAGCTTCATGAACCCGGCAAGGCTGCCGGTCGAGCCCTCCGGCACGCCAAAGATGCGGCAGGCCTCTGCCGACAGGCGAATCGTGCCGCTTGACAAGTCGTAGATCCAGCTGCCGACATGCGCCACCCGCTGCGCCCGACGAAGTTCGGCAGCGTTCGCCAGCAGCTCGGCGCTGCGTTGCTCGAGGTCCTGTCCGAGGCGCCGCACGTCGGCGATCCGCCGCTGGTACGCGCGGCGGAGGAAGCGGATTAGCAGCAGCGCGACGACGATCGCCGCCAGCTGGATCAGGGCGAGCATCATTGCCGGCGTCGGTGGCTGCGGTGGCAACCAGTGCAGCACCTCGGCCAGCAGCAACGCACTGACCAGGACGCCGCTCAACGTGGCCAGAGCGAGCGCTGCCCACGCTCCGAGAAGCCAGCCACCGGTGATGATCAGAAGCGGATAGAGGATCACCAGCGAGCCACGCAAGCCGCCATAGAACAGGGTGATGCCGGCGACGGCAAGCCAGGTGCCCCAGACGAGGACGGCGAGCGCAGCGCGCAGCTTGCCGACCGCGAGAAAGCGCAACGTCGCGGCCGCGACGACGATCAGCGCAGCCGGTCCGAGCGAGCGCAGAGGCTGCTCCGGAATCAACAGCAGAATGGTCGCCAGAACGCCGCAGGCGGTGAGCAGGATCGCCCAGCCGGTGTATTTCAGGAAGGCGATCGACGGCGCCCAGTACAGCGGCTGATCATCGTCGCCGCCACCAGGGGCGGTCGCCGGCGCGGGCGAGCGGTTACCTTCTGCACGGCTCGCGGCTTCGCTGACTGCCACGCGCTAGGCTCCGGCAGCTTCGGTCATTGCCCGAAAGAAGCGGTAGCAGTTGCGCCCGGCCTTCTTCGCGTAGTACATCGCGGTATCGGCGTTCTTCAGCAGCTGGCCGACGTCTTCGCCGTGCTGCGGGTAGACGCTGATGCCGATGCTGACCGAGATGTCGAGCGCGTGCGGACCGATCAGGAAGGGCCGCCTGAGTGCCGCCAGGACCTTGTTGGCGACGAGGACGGCATCCATCGCCCGTTCGAGCTGCGCCAGCAGAATCACGAACTCGTCGCCGCCGAGGCGCGCCACGGTATCGGTTTCGCGCGGCACACAGGCTTTCAGGCGCAGTGCCACCTCCTTCAGCAACAGGTCACCGACATCGTGCCCGAGCGTGTCATTGACCGGCTTGAACTGGTCGAGATCGAGGAACATCAGGGCAAGTGTCGCCCGGTCGCGGCGCACCTGCGCCAGCGCCTGCGCCAGGCGATCGCTGAGCAGCGCGCGATTCGGCAGATCGGTGAGCTGATCATGGTGGGCGAGGTGCTGGACGCGCTCCTCGCTTGCTTTGCGTTCCGAGATGTCCTGCTTGATGGCGACGAAGTGCTGGATGCGGCCGTTGATGTCGGTCACCGGCGAGATCGTCAGCGCTTCATCATAGAGGCTGCCGTCCTTGCGCCGGTTGACGAGCTCGCCGCTCCAGACCCTTCCGTCGAGAACCGTCTCCCACATGCGCTGATAGAACTCTTCGTCCTGCTGGCCGGTGTTGAGCATTTCGCTCGGCCGGGTTCCCACGGCCTCTGCCAGGCTGATGCCGGTCATCCGGGTGAACGCCGGGTTGGCCCACACCACCGTCGCATCGACGTCGGTGATGACGATGCCGTTGGCAGCGGAGTTCAGCGCCGCCTCGAACAGCCGCAGGCGCGACTCGAGCTTCTGGCGCACGACGGCATGCCGGATCGCCCGCCCGAGCGCGTCATGTTCGAACTGTCCCTTGACCAGGTAATCCTGCGCACCGGCCTCCAGCGCCGCCGCCGCCAACTGATGGTCGTCGGCCCCGGTAAGGACGATGATCGGCACGTCGGGCACCACCGAGCGCATCATCTGCACCGTCGCAATCCCAGCCGAATCGGGCAGCGAGAGGTCGAGCAGGACGACATCCGGTCTGGCGGCGGTCGCCATGCGCACACCATCGACCAGGTTCGACGCCCAGGCGATCGGCTCTCCGTCACCCAGGCGACGCAATCCGGCGCGGCGGATGTGCGCCTGGATCAGGCCAAGGTCGCCTGCGTCATCCTCGACCACCAGGATCGAGATCTGCGGCTTCGACTCGCTCATTTCCTCGTCTCCGTAGCATCGACCGCCGCTGCGGTCCGCTTGCCATTGTGCGCCAGGATGGCCTCGTGCGACCAGTGCTCGGCAAGCCGGCGGATCTCGTCGATGAACGCGCCGACGTCGGCGGTCTTGACGATGTAGCCGGCAGCACCGAGACGATGCGCGGCCAGGACGTCGCGCTCGACCGCCGAGGTGCTCAGGACGACGACCGGAATACTGCGCAGCGACTGATCGTCCCGGACCTCGGCAAGGAACTCCCGGCCATCCATGCGCGGCATGTTCAGGTCGAGCAGGATCAGATCGGGGCGTCTCGCCAACAGGAAACGTCCACCCTGTCGGCGCAGGTACTCGAGCGCCTCGCGTCCGTCGACGACGTGCTCGACCTCCGCATCGACCCGGCTCTCACTCAACGCGACGCGCAGCAGATGCGCGTCCGCCGGCTCGTCCTCGACGAGCAGGATCAGCAGGCGGGCAGCGCTGCCGCCGCCACCCTCGCCGCGCGCGACGATCGCCGTCATCGGCGCGCCGCTCATGCCACTCTGCCGGCGCCTGCCGGCGGCTCGGCTGCCGGCAGCTGCAGCGAAAGCCGGCAGCCGCCACCCGGCGCCTCGTCGATCCACGCCTGGCCGCCGCAGCTCTCGGCAATGCGGCGGACGATCGCCAGCCCCACTCCGGTGCCCTCGCCGCTCGACGACAGGCGTTCGAACACGCGGAAGACGCGCCCACGATACGCCTCCTCGACACCCGGGCCATTGTCGCTGACGTGGTAGACGACCCACTCGCCACGGCGCTCGCCGGAAATGTCGATGCGCAGCGCCTGCGTACCGCGGCCATGGCGCAGGGTGTTCTCGATCGCGACGCGAAACAGGTCGCCGAGCCGCGGCAGGTCGATCAGCGCTGGCGGCAACTGGCCGATATTGAGCCGCGCTCCGGCCTCGGCAATCGGCCCGGCAAGCTTGCTCAGCACGGACTGCAGCACCGGTTCGACGACACAGCACTCGATCTGTCCGCGTGGTTGGTCGGCCGACAGGTAAAGCTCGGCATCCCGCAGCAGTTCCTGCAACCGGCCCGCCTGCTGGCCGATGAAGTCGAGCGACAACTGCGCCTCGGGGTCGTCGATGCACCCGCCGAGCTGGCTGCGCAGGCGACCGGCATAGGTTGCGATGCGACGGGCAGGCTCCTGCAGGTGGTGCGCGGTGACTTCGGCGAAGCGCTGCAGATCGGCGGTCCGTTGCGCAACGCGCAGCTCCAGCGTCCTTTCGTGTGCCCGCGCGGCGGCGATCAGCCTCGCCTGCCAAGCCGCCTGCCACGCCAGCAGAGTACAGAAGAGCAGGCCGGCAGCCGCCTGCAGCAGCAGTGCGGGCAGATCCAACCAGCCAGCCAGCGGCGCCACGCTGAGGCTCCACGACACATTGG
The DNA here is from genome assembly GCA_000585015.1 of Candidatus Accumulibacter adjunctus. Taxonomy (GTDB): domain Bacteria; phylum Pseudomonadota; class Gammaproteobacteria; order Burkholderiales; family Rhodocyclaceae; genus Accumulibacter; species Accumulibacter adjunctus. The sequence continues at coordinate 96,036 of JFAX01000015.1, forward strand.
CGGCGATCAGTTCCTGCTCGACCGGGTCGACCGGCGTCGCCGGCGACGAGGCCGCCAGCAACGACTTCTCGCGCGTCTCGGGATCACGGCGGAACAACTGATAGGCGTAACCCTGTTCCGCGAGATCGTCGAGGCGGCTCTGGCGCAGCACCTCGCGCCAGGGAATCCGGACAACGGCAAAACCCCAGAACGTGCGGCCACGGCCCAGGTCGTCGACGAAGATCGGCAACAGCCCGACCACCTCGAGCGCACCGGTCGCCGCGCCGACGGGTCCAGCCAGCAACGGCAGGCCACTGCTGCGGCTCTGGCGCGCCGCACCGCCGAGATCGGGGTCGTGCAGCAGGTCGACGCCGATCAGGCGCTCGTTGCCGGCGAGCGGAAAGACCTGCCCCACCACCCCGGCCGGAGCCACGAGCAGCGCGGACACGTCGGGGAAATAGCGCAGCAAGCGCTCGCCCACCGCAGCGAACGCCGGAACGCCTTGCCGCCCCGGCTGCAGCATCGCCGCCACGGCTTGGGTGGGGGCAAGCGCCCGCTCTATGCTCAGCCGCAGGTCGTGCGTACGTTCCGCGGCGACGCTCGCCGCCAGACTGCGGGCTTCGCTCTGACGCTGCTGCTCGTGCCGCCAGATCAAACCGCCGACGAGGGCACCCGTCAGCACGAAGGCCAGCAATCCGACGAACCGCGGCCGACAGCCCAGGCTGCTGCCGGCGCGAGCCCTTGCACGCTCGTCCACCGACGGCAAGGCGGCCGCCATCACGCAGCTTCCCCGGGCATCGGCAGCACGACGCAAAACCGGCTGCCGCGGCCACCACCATCTGACTCCGCCCAGATTCGGCCACCGTGATGCTCGGCGATCTTGCGACAGAGCGCCAGGCCGACGCCGCTCCCTTCGAATTGGGCGCGGCTCTGCAGCCGCTGAAAGACCTGGAACAGGCGGCCCAGCTGTGCCGGCTCGATGCCGATCCCGTTGTCGGCAACCACCAGGCGCCATTCCGAGCCGGCGAGCCGGCTGATCACCCTGATCTCGGGATTTCGTCCCGGCAGGCGAAACTTGAGCGCATTCGCGATCAGGTTCTGCAACAACCGCAGCATCTCGTCCGGGCGGACGAAGACGCGCGGCCACTCACCGCAGATGTCGATCGCCGCGGTGGCCTCGGCGATCGTCGGCTGCAGGAAGAGCAGGGCTTCATCGAGGACGGCGCGGCTTTCGATCCACGCCGCGGGTTCACCGAGGCGACCGACGCGCGAGTACTCGAGCAGGGCGACGAGCATCCGGTCCATGCGCTTGGCGCCGTCGATGGCAAAACCGAAGTACACACTCTGTTCATCGTTCAGCCGGTCGGCGAGACTGGTGCCGAGCAGCTGCAGGTAGCTGGCAATCATCCGCAGGGGCTGCCGCAGGTCGTGCGAGATGGCGTAGCTGAACTGCTCGAGTTCGGCATTCGAGCGTCTGAGCTCCACTTCCGCCTGCTTGCGCTCGGTGATGTCCTGCGTCGTCCCGAGGCTGCGCAACGGCCTGCCATCGGCAGCAAAGGTCAGGTCGGCACGCTGCCGGACGTGGCGGACCGCATTGCCGACCCGGATGCGATGCTCGTGCTCGAACGTCCCGCCCAGGCGCAGGAAGTGCTGCCACGCTGCCTCGAGCGATGCACGATCCTCACTGCAGACGCGCTCCAGATACCCCCGGTAGTTGCCGACCGTGCCTTCCGGCAGACCGAAGATGCGACAGGTTTCCGCCGACAGGTGCATCTCGTCGCTTGCCAGCTCATAGTTCCAGCTGCCGACGTGGGCCACCGACTGCGCCCTGATGAAGTTGGCCTGACTCTCGCGCAAGGCGGCCACCGCCGCATCGAGCTGCCGCACCTTCAGCTCCAGGTCTCGCTGCAACTGCTCCTGCTCCCGCATCAGGCGGTAGGTGCGCAGCGCCGAGTGGACCTGGGCGAAGATCTGGTTGCCGTGCAGTTCCGACTTCAGCCGATAACCGTCGATCTCGTATCCGCTGATCACTTCGCGCTGCGGGGCATGGCCCGGCTGGCCCGTGACCAGCACGATCTGTACGCTACGGTTGGCCAGTTGCTCGCGAATGTGACGGACGAGGTCGAGGCCCGCCCGGCCGGACTCCATCACCACGTCCAGCAGGATCAGGGCGATGTCCGGATGGGCCGCCAGGACCGCCTTCGCCTCCTCCGCCGAGAAAGCGTCGAGCACCTGCAAACCGCGACCTTCGATCACCACGTCCAGCAGGGCGAGGCGCAGCACCGCGTGCACGTCCGCCTCGTCGTCCGCCACGAGGACTTTCCAGGGGCGACCGGCAACCGGCGCAGGCTCGTCGGCATCGGCCTGCAGCAGGGTGGGAAAGAGGTCCGGATCGTCGCTCAACGGGCTGCGCACTCGCTCATCTCCAATGCCAGAGCCACCCCGCACTCGTCCCGACACCGCTCAAGCGAGTTCTTGCCGCCACCCTGTTGCCACAACCCGCGTTCTCCATACACGCAACCGCCCCGAGGACTCATTCACGGCAACGACCCGGCGTCCGCTCTTCGTGGACTGCCGGTCCATGTTTCCATTTACGGCCCGGCAGCCCGGCGACTTTAGGCCCATCCTGTCGACACCACGCAGACACGGGCGCCACAGCTCATTTCTGTTCGATCGGTGGCGCCACCTTGAAGACTTCCGCGAGCGTCGTCACCCCGGCTGCCACCTTCATCGCTCCCGAAATGCGCAAGGGCTTCATCCCCTCGCGAAACGCCAGGTCGCGAATCCTGGCAATGTCCCTGTTCTCGCTGATCGCCTGTTTGACCTCGGGCGACAGCATGAGGATCTCGTACAGCCCGACGCGCCCGAGATAACCGGTCATCCGGCAATCGAGGCAGCCGACGGGGCGGTAGAAGCGCGACGGGCGGTTCGACTTCCACGGCGCCACCAGCTGATCCCACATCGCCTCCTCGACCGGGCTGGCCGGATGCACCTGTTTGCAATGCGGGCAGAGGATGCGCACCAGACGCTGCGCCATCACGCCGAGCACCGTCGCACCGAGCAGGTAGGACGGCAGGCCGAGGTCGAGCAGGCGCGTGATCGCCGACGGTGCATCGTTGGTATGCAGCGTCGACAGCACCAGGTGGCCGGTCAGCGCCGCCTGGATCGCCACCTCGGCGGTCTCCAGGTCACGGATTTCGCCGATCATGATGATGTCCGGATCCTGCCGCATCAGGGCGCGCACACCCTGCGCGAAACCGAGGTCGATGACGTTCTGCACCTGCATCTGGTTGAATGCCGGCTCGACCATCTCGATCGGATCCTCGATCGTGCACACATTGACCGCCGGCGTCGCCAGCTGCTTCAGCGTCGAGTAGAGCGTCGTCGTCTTTCCCGATCCGGTCGGCCCGGTGACCAGGATGATGCCGTTCGGCCTCTCGGCCATCGCCTTCCAGCGCTCCTGGTCGTCATCCGAGAATCCCAGCTCGGCAAAACCCCGTACCAGCACCTCGGGATCGAAGATGCGCATCACCAGCTTCTCGCCAAAGGCCGTCGGCAGGGTGGACAGGCGCAGTTCGGCCTCCTGGCCGTCGGCGGTGCGCGTCTTGATGCGTCCGTCCTGCGGCCGGCGCTTTTCGACGACGTCCATGCGGCCGAGGATCTTGACGCGATTGATCATCGCCGCCAGGACGCTCATCGGGATCTGGTACACCTGGTGCAGGACGCCGTCGATGCGGAAGCGAACGATGCCGGCTTCCCGCCGGGGCTCGATGTGGATGTCGCTGGCGCGCTGCTCGAATGCGTACTGCCACAGCCAGTCGACGATGTTGACGATGTGCTGGTCGTTGGCGTCGAACTGCCGATTGGTGCGGCCCAGCTCGACCAGTTGCTCGAACGAGGACAGGTTGCCGGCAGGGCCGCCGAGTTGCGCCGCCTTCTTGACCGAGCGCGCGAGGTTGTAGAACTCGACCAGGTAGCGCGCGACATCGACCGGACTGGCGAGGACGCGACTGATCTCCTTCTTGCTGATCGCGCGGATCTCCTTTTCCCAGTCGCGCAGGAACGGCTCGGTCGTCGCCACCAGCACTTCCCGGGTCGTCACTGCCACCGGCAGGACGCCGAAACGCGTCGCGTAGGCACTCGACATCACCTCGGTCACGGCGGTGAAATCGACCTTCAGCGGATCGATGTGGTAGTACTCGAGACCAACGCGGCGCGCCAGCCACTCACCGAGATCGTCGAGGGTCAGCGGGCGGTACGGTTCGAGCTGCGACTTCCATTTCTGGTCGCCGATGATCACCAGCGGGTGCGCCACCAGACGCTTGAGACGGCTCTCCTTGAGCAGGTTGTCGGCATCCGCCGAACCGATGAGTCCGTCGGCGACGAGCCAGCCAAGCACCTCGGCCAGTGTCAGACGATGTTCATGAACGGCGTTGACCGTTGCCTGCAGCATGTGCGGGTTTCCGGGGAGGGGTATGGACACTATACCGGAGAGCACCGTCGCGACTCAATGGTCGCGCCGCGACGGGGTATGATGCAGGCCTGCCGCGGCCACACGCGCAACCGGTCGACCGGGCTGCGTGCCGGCCACCGTCAACCAGACCCGTGGAGGAAGCCATGCACGCCAGTTCCCTGATCATCCTCGCCATTGCCAGCACTCTCTTCACCCTGCCGGCCGTCGCACAGACCGCCCCCGGCGGGATGGGGCCGGGAACGCCGGGTGGCGGCCGCGGCATGGGCCGCCCGGCCGACTGCAGCAAGGCGGCCGACCCAGCCCAGTGCACAGCGCGTCAAGCCGCGCACGCGCAGGTTCGCGCCGCCTGCCGCGACAGGACCGGCAGCGAGCGCCAGCAGTGCATGCATCAACAGGCGCAGCAGATCGACTGCGCCCGCGCCCGCGTTCCGCAGCAATGCGAGGCGCGCAAGCAAGCCTACGCCGCCTGCCGCGAGCGTAGCGGCCCCGATTTCAAGCGCTGCGTCCAGGAGCGGACACCGCCCGTCGATTGCAGCCAGGCGACCGACCCGGCACGCTGCCAGCGCCACCAGAAGGCGCGCGAACTGTGCCGCGACAAGATCGGTCCCGAGCACCGGCAGTGCCTGCGCGACGCACTGGCGCCCCCCGCCCCGTAGCGGACGCCCTGCCGGCCGGCGGGCGCCGGCCGTGCGACGCCGGCACGCTGCGCGCTGCCGCTCAGGCGGCCGCGCGCGGATCGGCAAAAGCCGCCCGCCAGGCCGCCAGCTTGTCGGCGAAGGCCAGCGTATGCGCCGGGCTGGTCGACGGCAGGACCTGCGTGGCATAGCCCTGCTGGCGGAACCAGGCCGCGAAACGACCTGCGGTCTGGCCATTGAAGCAGACGCAGCGAAGTTGCGGTGCCACCTCCGGCAGACGCGAGAAGTCGTTCGCGACCGCCGACTCGATGGCGGCATCCAGCGCGCCACGACGCCGGCACTCGCGATAGACGTCCCAGAGCCCGATGCGGTGCCGCAACAGACATTGCTGCTTGCCGGCGTAGTCGAGGACGCAAAGCGGCTCGTCGAACAGCGCTTCGAGCAAGCGCCAGAACTGGTTCTGCCGGTGCGCGTAGTAGTGCGCGGCGGCGAGCGATGCCGGTGAGGGAAAGCTGCCGAGAATCAGCGTCCGGACACCGGCATCGATGATCGGCGGCAAGCCGGACAGCAACTCCGGCCTGCCGGCCGCCATCAGCGCCCGCCGGCGAGCGACAGCGCCAGCATCAGGTCGTTGATGCGCCTGACGAAGCCGGCCGGGTCATCGAGCGAGCCACCCTCTGCCAGCGTCGCCTGCTCGAGCAGCAGGTTGGCCCAGTCGTCGAAGCGCGCCTCCTCGTACTTCAGCCGTTGCACCGCCGGGTGCTTCGGATTGATTTCAAGGATCGGCCTGCTCGCCGGCGCCTGCTGCCCGGCGGCCTTGAGGATGCGCTGCAGATTGCCACCGAGATCATGCTGGTCGGCAACCAAGCAGGATGGCGAATCGGTCAGGCGATGCGTGACGCGCACGTCCTTCACCTTCTCGCCGAGCGTTGCCTTCACCTTGTCGATCAGTTCCCTGTACTCGTCGGCAGCCTTTTCCGCCTCCTCTTTTTCCGCCACGTCCTCGAGCTTGCCGAGGTCGAGGCCACCCTTGGCGACCGATTGCAGTGGCTTGCCATCGAACTCGGTGAGGTGGCCGGTCACCCACTCATCGACGCGATCCGACAGCAGCAGCACCTCGATCCCCTTCTTGCGGAAAATCTCGAGATGCGGGCTGTTCTTCGCGGCCGTGAAGGTTTCCGCCGTGACGTAGTAGATCTTCTCCTGCCCATCCTTCATGCGCGCCACGTAATCGGCCAGCGAGACGCTTTCCTCGTCGGTATCGGCCTGCGTCGAGGCGAAACGCAGGAGCTTGGCGATCCGATCCTTGTTGGCGAAGTCCTCGCCCACACCCTCCTTGAGAACGCGGCCGAACTCCTTCCAGAACTTGACGTACTTCTCCTTCGTCGCTTCGTCCTCGCTGTCGGCAAGGCTCTCGAGCAGACCGAGGACGCGCTTGACGCAGCCGCCGCGAATCGTCTCGATGTCGCGTGACTGCTGCAGGATCTCGCGCGAGACGTTCAACGGCAGGTCGTTCGAGTCGACCACCCCGCGCACGAAGCGCAGGTACAGCGGCATCAACTGCTCGGCGTCGTCCATGATGAAGACGCGCCGGACATAAAGTTTGACGCCGTGCCGGGCGGTCCGCTCGAAGAGGTCGAACGGCGCCCGCGACGGGATGTAGAGGAGTTGCGTGTACTCCTGCTTGCCTTCGACCCGGGCATGGACGTGCGCCAGCGGATCCTCGAAATCATGCGCGACGTGCTTGTAGAACTCGTTGTACTGTTCATCGCTGATTTCCGATTTCGGGCGGCTCCAGAGTGCCGATGCCTGATTGACCGTCTCGTCCTCGTCGGTCGACACCTGCGCCTTCTGCTCCTCGTCCCAGCGCTCCTTCTTCATCAGGATCGGCAGCGTGATGTGATCCGAGTACTTGCGCAGGATCTCGCGTAGCTTCCAGCTCGCGAGGAATTCGTCCTCGCCCTCGCGCAGGTGCAGGATCACCTCGGTACCGCGTTGCGCACGCTCGACCATCTCGACCGTGAAGTCGCCCTCGCCCGATGATTCCCAGCGCACCGCCTGAGCGGCTTCGAGACCGGCACGGCGCGACAGCACGGTCACCTTGTCGGCGACGATGTACGACGAGTAGAAACCGACGCCGAACTGGCCAATGAGGTGGGCATCCTTGGCCTGGTCGCCGGTCAGCGCCGAGAAGAACTCGCGCGTCCCCGACTTGGCGATCGTTCCCAGGTGCTCGATTGCTTCCTCACGCGACAGCCCGATGCCGTTGTCGGCTATGCTCAGCGTGCGTGCCTCCTTGTCGAAGGAGACGCGGATCTTCAGCTCGCCATCATCGCCGTAGAGGGCGGCATTGTTGAGGGCTTCGAAGCGCAGCCGGTCGCAGGCGTCGGAAGCGTTCGAGATCAGCTCGCGCAGGAAGATTTCCTTGTTGCTGTACAGCGAGTGGATCATCAGGTTGAGAAGCTGCCTGACTTCGGCCTGAAAGCCCAGTGTTTCCTTCTGTGCACCCATGCGAGGACTCCGTGAATGACGTTGGCGAAAGACGAAAAGGCGCAAGGCTTGCGCCGCGGACGATGGAGCAGCAAGTGGGGACGATCGCCACCATTTCAAGCCCGCGCCGCGCCACCCGGCAGTGCGCCGGCGCGGCCTGCGCGCCGGCCGCTGGCGACGATCCGTTCCCGGCCGCTCAGGCCTCGTCACCCGGGTAGTCGACCGCCACGACCTCGACCTCGCGCCACCCGGCCGGACTCTGGAAGCGCACGACATCGCCGGCACGCGACTTGAGCAACGCGCGCGCCAAAGGCGAAACCCAGCTGATCCGTCCGCGCGCCAGGTCGGTCTCGTCGACGCCGACGATCTGGTAGGTGATCTCCGTCCCCTGTTCGTCGCAGATGGTGACCAGCGCACCGAAGAAGACCTGGCCGGTGTTCTCGCGCCGCGACGGGTCGACGATCTCCGCCAGGTCGAGGCGCCGGGTCAGGAAGCGGATTCGCCGGTCGATCTCGCGCAGCCGCCTCTTGCCGTAGATGTAGTCGGCGTTTTCCGAGCGATCCCCGTTGGCGGCTGCCCACTGCACGACGCCGACCACCTGCGGTCGCTCGCTGCGCAGCAGGTGCTCGAGTTCAGTGCGGATGCGCGCGTGCCCGGCGGGCGTGATGTAGTTGCGCGTACCCTGCGGCAGCCGCAGCGCCGGCTCGAGCGACTCCTCATCGTCCTCGTCGCCCGTTGCTTCCCGGACGAAAGCCTTGTTCATCGCCTGTCACCCCGGCAACTGCCGACGGCAGCGGCGGCAGGTCCCCGGTCGGTCGGACCGGCAAACGGGCGCTGCGCTCCGCCGGCAGGGGAAAAAACAAACGGCGCAAGCCTTGCAACCTGCGCCGCGCAGCCCACCCAGGGCTGTTCAGTAACCGATGTTGAACGCCTCGACATCGATGCGGACGGTATCGCGACCGAGCGCCAGGGCAGTGTAGCGGGCAAAGCGGGTCGCCCAGTCCTTGCCTTCGATGAAACGATGTTCGCCACCATAACGGGCGACATTGAGGATCTTGTCGATGATCAACACCTTGCCCATCGGGTTGCTGGGCTCGCATTCGAGATCGGCGAACTCCTTGTCGAACCAGCGCCGCGCTTCTTCCGGAGAGCCTGCCGCAAGGTCGGTGTGCGAGAACCTGTACTCGTACTCTCGCTCCCGGCCAAACGAAACGATAATGTGATGGACCATCTGCCTCCTTCCGGCTCTCTCTCAGGGTTACAATTTCAACCTCTATTCTATTCGCAAAAGCGCCCCGTGCCGCAAGTCCCAGGCGAGCGCGCAGAGTTTATCGACGGCCTGCGCGCCTTCGTTCCGATGAGCATGAGCATCCTCCCCTTCGGCCTCGTCTGCGGTGCCGCGGCCAGCAACGCAGGACTGACGGCCGGCCAGGCCCTGGCGATGAGCTGGGTCATCTTCGCCGGCTCGGCACAGATCGCCAGCACACAGCTCTTCGCCGGCGGCGCGCCGCTGCTGGTCATCCTCGCCACCGCGACGATCATCAATCTGCGCTTCCTGATGTACGGTGCCTCGCTGTCGCGGCACTTCGGCGGCCTCAGCCGCCGCTGGCAGGCGGCGATCGCCTACCTGCTCACCGACCAGGCATTCGCCCTGACGATCCTGCGGCGCAGCACCAGCCCGCGGCAACCGCACCTGCACTGGTTCTACCTCGGACTCGCCGGAGCGACCTGGGTCTGCTGGCAGCTGGCGACGATCGCCGGCATCCTGCTCGGCAGCC
>JFAX01000016.1:0-16281 GCA_000585015.1 Candidatus Accumulibacter adjunctus
CCGCGAGGCTGGTCTCAGCCAACGCCAGGAGATCCGCCCCGGCACTGGCTGCACCACCGCCGGCGTCCTCGATGACGCGGCCTCGCGCGGTGCCGAACTCGAAGACAAGAGGGTCCACACTCTCTGCAATCCGCAACAGCCGGACAAAACTTGGTCCGCCGTCCGCTCCCGGCGTGCCCGTCCCGGCAGCCGTCTCGTCCAGCAGATCGTCAAGACTCGCCCCGCTGGTGATCGCCTGGATCACCTTGCTGACGTCGGCCGCTCTGGAGCTCAGGGCAGCCTCCGTCCGACCTGGCGGGATTGCTGCGCTGACCTCGCCATCCATGGTCAGCGTCTCGTTGGCCCGCAGCATCACGGCACGACCATCCGGGGTGCTCAACTCGACACGGCTGGCGCTGCCGGCGACGATGATGTCCCCTTCGAAGATCATGTCGCCGACCTGCAACGGCCGCAGACTGCCATCCGGCTGCTTGATGTATGCCTTGCCCTGAATTGCTGAAACGCGTGCCACCGGGATCAGATCAGCCATGACGAACTCTCGCGACCAAGTTTGGAAATGCGCACGATACGCCTGGGCACGATACTCGCCTACTGTACTGAAGTACGGGTACCGGTGCGGGGCGGTTCGGGTTCAAGTACCCAGGTCCACTCCATTGACGACGAGCGAGAGCTGCAGCCGATCGCGCACCGCCAGCTTGTCGAACAGGGCGCTGACGTGGAACTTCACGGTACGCTCGCTGATGCCGAACTGACGGGCGATCTCCTTGTTGCTGGAGCCTCTGGCGAGCGCCAGAGCCACCTCCTGCTCGCGCGAAGTGAGCTTGCTGCGCCAGGCAGCGCGGGCCGTATCGCGCTCACCGAGCAGCCGTGCAGTTGCCGCGAGCAGGCGCTTCATCAATCCCTGTCCGATCCAGATGCCACCGCTGCCGACGACGGTCGCCACCTGCTGCAGGACCACCGGCGCAGCGTGGCCATTGCAGAAGCCGGCCGCGCCGGCATTGAGGGCAGCCAACGCCAATTCCTCGTCCGGTTCGTCTGCCAGGATGACGAGCGGGCGCCCTGCCAGAGAAGGAAGCATTTTCGCGACCAGATCCGCAACATCGCGTCCGGCTGGCAGCAGCACCCATGTGATCGCAGCATTCGCCGGCATGGCATCGAGGTACCCCACCATCAGGTCCGGAAACGCTTCCCGCCAGGAGTCCCGCTGACGCGCGTCGGCCGAGAGAAAGAGCTGGCGCATGCGTCAACGTTCCGAGAAGGCACGTGCCCTGGCACGAAGAACCGGTTTCAGGAGGTACGAGAGGACGCTCTTGTCGCCGGTGACGATATCCACCTCGGCCACCATACCGGGAATGACCGGCAGGTTGTTGCCGAGCGTCGGTTGGTGCGTGCGTACACGAACGACGTAGAACGCATTGCCCTTGTCGTCGATCACGGTGTCGGCACCGATGTGCTCCAGCTTGCCTTCGAGACCGCCGTAGATGGCGAAATCGTAGGCCGTGAACTTGACGACGGCTTTCTGACCCGGATGCAGGAAGGCGATGTCACGCGGATGGACACGCGCTTCGAGAAGGAGGTTATCCTCCAGCGGGACGATTTCGACGATGTCCTTCCCCGGCTGGACCACACCACCGACCGTATTGACCAACAGACGCTTGACCGTTCCCTTGACCGGGGAACGCAGGACCGATCGGCTGACCTTGTCGGAGAGGCCGACCCCTCCTTCGGCGAGGCTTTTCAGACGAGCCATCGTCTCCCCCAGTTCCTTGCCGGCCTCGTTGCGAAAGGCCAGTGTGACTTCCTCGATCTTGCGGTTGGCTTCGTTGATGGCCGACTGCAGGCGACCGATCTGCGCCGCAGCCATTTCACGCTCGCCGCGGAATCGCGCCACGTCGCGCTCGAGGCGCAGCAGTTCGACTTCCGATACGGCACCCGAGCCGATCAGCGGTTTCGTCACCGCGAGTTCCCGTGCCGCCAGTTCATGCGCCTTGGTCGCCTGCTCGTGCCTGGCGCGCACCTCGACCAGTTCCTGCTGACGCTGCGCGAGTTGCTGGCGAGCGATCGAGATCGTCGTCTCGAGTTCGCTGCGCCGGGACTCGTACAGGCGTCGCTCCTCTTCGGCAGTCTTCGGGTCCTCCTGCAGAACCTCGTCCGGAACCGCAAACGCACCACCTTCGGCGAGGGCCCGCAAGCGTGCGGCCTTGGCCACCAGCGCTGTGTACTGCACGCGGCTCTCGCGCACCGACGAGACGAAGCGCGTCTGGTCGATACGCAGCAGGATCTGCTCGGGCTCGACGATATCCCCTTCGTGAACCAGGATCTCGTCCACAACGCCACCGTCGAGACTCTGCAGCACCTGCAACTGGCGCGAAGGGATGACCTTGCCCTCGCCACGCGTCACCTCGTCCACCCGCGTCACCGCTGCCCACATGACGAACACGGCGAAAGCGACTGCAATCGACTTCAGCAGAACACGCGCCCGCAGAGGCTCCTGCTGCAGGATCGCGTAATCGCTGTCGGCGGCAAAACCCTGTTGCTCGCGCTCCTTCTCAACGTTGATCGCACGATTCACCCAGGAGTCGAAGGCCGGCTGCAGGCGCGACCGCAGCCACTCGAGTCCGCCGAGGAGACGACGCAGGAGGACGAGCGGCGGCTTGCTCACGGCGTCGCCCGTCCGACCCGGCCGGACTGCAGGGCGGCGACGACCTCTGCGCGCGGTCCATCGGCGACGATGCGACCCTCATCAACGACGACGATTCTCGTCGCAAGGTCGATCAGACTCGTCCGATGGGTGACGAGGACCACCGTCTTGTGCGCCGCGAAGCGCATCAGGCGCTCCTTGAAAGCCTGCTCGGTCGAGAAATCCATCGCGCTGGTCGGTTCATCGAACAACAGGATCGGCGGATCCAGCAGGACCGCGCGGGCGATCGCCACCTCCTGCCGCTGACCTCCCGAGAGCGATTCCCCGCGCTCGCCGATGAGCATGTCGAAGCCCTTCGGATGGCGATTGACGAACGGTGCCAGGCCAGCGACCTCGGCGGCGGCGACGATCGCCTCATCGTCGGCGTAGGGTGCGCCGATGGCGATGTTTTCGCGCAGGGTACCGTAGAAGAGGGTCGCATCCTGGCCGACGCAACCGATGTTGCGCCGCAGGTCAGCCGGATCGAGCTGACGCAGGTCGATGCCGTCGATGCGGACGACGCCGCCGCTCGGCTGGTAGAGACCGAGCATCAGCTTCTGCAGCGTGCTCTTGCCGGAGCCGGTGCGGCCGATGATGACGACGCGCTCGCCCGGTACGATGTGCAGCGAGACGTTGCGCAACGCCGCTTCGCCCTGCTCCGGATAGCTGAACGAAACGTCACGGAACTCGATCTCGCCGCTGAGTTCCGGTCGATGGACAAAGGCCGTCGCGTCCGGGCGCTCGATCGGCTGCGCCATCATCTGGTCCAGTGAGGACAGGGCCATGCGCGCATTCTGATACTGCATCAGCAGTCCGACTGCCTGCGCCAGCGGCGCGATGGCGCGGCCACCGAGCATGCTGATGGCGATCAGCCCGCCCATGGTCAGCAGGCGTTCCTGGATCAGGTAGACACCGCCGATCACCAGTGCGACGCTGACCACCTGCGTCACCGCTGCCGCACCGTTGCTGGCCGACGACGACAGCAGGCGCAGTTGCACCCCGCTGCGCGCGAGGAATGCCGTCGTCCGCTCCCACTTGTTCTGGACGACACCCTCGGCACACTGCGTCTTGATCGTCTCCAGCGCCGTCAGGCTCTCGATCAGTGCGGCATTGCGCTGCGCCGCGGCGCGGTAAGTCGTTTCCGCCAGCTCGTGCATCCGGTGCTGCACGAGATAGGCGTAGACCACGCCGACGACCAGGCCCAGCAACGGGATCAGGACCAGGGGCCAGGCGATCCAGACGATCAGCAGCAGGAAGATCAGCGCGAAGGGCAGATCGATCAACGCCGAGACGGTGGCCGAGGCGATGAAGTCGCGCACCGATTCGAACGAACGCAGGTTGGCAGCGAAGGAGCCCACCGACGCCGGTCTCGTCTCGAGGCGCATGCCGAGAACCCGCTCCATGATCAACGCCGACAGCTTGACGTCGATGCGCGCGCTGGCGAGGTCGATGAAGCGGCCGCGCAGCAGGCGCAGCATGTAGTCCATGGCGATCACCAGGAGCACGCCAAGCGCCAGCATCCACAGCGTGTCGGTGGCGTTGTTGGGAACGACGCGATCGTAGACGTTCATCACGAACAGCGGCATGACCAGGGCGAAAACATTGACCAGAAGCGCGGCACCGAGCACGTCGCGGTAAAGGCCCCGTTGTTCGAGAAGCGCCCCCCAGAACCAATGACGATCGGCCACCTGGCCGACTTCCGGCGTGCGGGCATCGAAGCTGAAGCGCGGTCGGGCGAAGATGACGATGCCGAGGTAGCGCTCGCCCAGCACCGCACGTGGCAGCAGGACCTCTCCCTGGCCGGCCTCGGCAAAGAGCAGGCGAGCCGTTTCGCCGTCATCCTGCCAACCGAGGAGAACACAGGCCTCGTCGCCCGCGAGCAGCAGGATCACCGGCAGCAGGCTGCCATCGATGCGATCGAGAGGACGGCGGACGATCCGGCTGGCCATCCCCGCCCGCGAAGCCGCGCGCGAGAAGAGCGAAGGAGTGAGTCGCTCGGCGCCCAAGGGAAGCCCGGCCGACAACGCTGCGCGCGTACTCGGTCGGCCATGGAGCCGCGTCAGTTCGACGAGACACGCCAGAAGTGGATCGTGATGCAGGAGATCCTCGCGCAGACCGGCAGCGGACCGGCCGCGCTCGCCGCTGGCCGTCGTGTCCTGTGCGGGCGCGACGGGCATCACACGCGCTCCAGCCGCGGCGTCGGCACCTGCGGCTCGTCACACAGGGCGGACTCGTGACAGATCGTCATCAAGATTGCTTCCTCCTCGTCAATCCACCGGGCACACCTTCGATCCGGCATCTTAGCTTACGGCAGCGCGACTGCAATGCTTGAGCGCGCCGGTCGAAGGAGCCGGCAAACGCTGCGATGCTGCATTGCGGTAAGTTAGAATGCGTCCTTTGGCAGCCGCCGGGAACATGCATGAACGCACGCCTGCGCGAGATTCCCTACAACTACACGTCGTTTTCCGATCGCGAGATCGTCATTCGCCTGCTCGGCGAAGAAATGTGGTTGCTGCTCGACCAGCTGCGCGCCGAGCGGGTCACCGGCCGGTCGGCACGCATGCTCTACGAGGTGCTCGGCGACATCTGGGTGGTGCAGCGCAACCCCTACCTCGAGGACGATCTGCTGGCCAGCGGCCCGCGCCGCGACGCGCTGGTCGAGGCGCTGCGCCATCGCCTGCGCGAGATCGAAAAGCGGCGGCACGGCAACAGCCGCGTACAGCAGTTGCTGGTCGCCGCAGGCAAGGCGGTCGACGACTTCGAGCGGCACTTCGCCGAGACGGCCCGGCTGCGTGCCCGGGCCACCCGCGTGCTGGCGAGGCACACGCGCCGCGACAACATCGCCTTCGATGCGCTGGCGCGCGTCTCGCATGTCACGGACGCCACCGACTGGCGCGTCGAGTATCCCTTTGTCGTCCTCCATCCAGACAGCGAGGCGGAGATCGCACTGCTGGTGCGTGACTGCATCGAGCTCGGTCTGAGCATCATCCCGCGTGGCGGCGGCACCGGCTACACGGGGGGCGCGATCCCCCTGACCCCGCTCGCCGCCGTCATCAACACGGAGAAGTTGATCGACCTCGGCGCCGTCGAGGAGCTGACGCTACCCGGCTGCGACAGGCCCTGCGCGACGATCCGCACCGGCGCCGGAGTCGTCACCGCCCGCGTCGCCGAAGCCGCCGCTGCTGCCGGCCACGTCTTCGCCGTCGACCCGACGTCCGCCGAGGCCTCGTGCATCGGCGGCAACATCGCGATGAACGCCGGCGGCAAGAAGGCCGTACTCTGGGGCACCGCCCTCGACAACCTGGCCTGGTGGAAGATGGTCGACGCCACCGGGCACGAAATGGAGATCACCCGCCTCGATCACAACCTGGGCAAGATCCACGAGCAGGAATGGGTGCGCTTCGAGATCAGGCGCCTGCGACGCGACGGTCGCACCCCCTATGGCGAACCCGAAATCCTCACGGTCCCCGGGGTGCAGTTTCGCCGCAGCGGCCTCGGCAAGGATGTCACCGACAAGTTCCTCGCCGGTCTGCCGGGAGTGCAGAAAGAGGGAACCGACGGCCTGATCGTCGCCGCGCGCTGGGTCCTGCATCGGATGCCGCGGCACACGCGGACCGTCTGCCTCGAATTCTTCGGCCAAGTGCGCGAAGCCGTGCCAGCGATCGTCGAGATCACCGATCACTTCAAGCCCGGCGGTGCCGGCAGACTCAGCGGTGTCCTGCTTGCCGGCCTCGAGCACCTCGACGAGCGCTACCTGCGCGCCGTCGGCTACGCCACCAAGGCAAAGCGTCGGGCGGAAACCGCCGGGCGCCCGAAGATGGTGCTGCTGGGCGACATCGTCGGTGACGATGAGACGACCGTGATGCGCGCCGCGTCGGATGTCGTGCGCCTGTGCAACCTGCGCGACGCCGAGGGTTTCATCGCCGTCGACGGCGAAACACGGCGCAAGTTCTGGCTCGACCGCGCGCGCACCGCTGCCATCTCCCGCCATACCAATGCCTTCAAGCTGAATGAGGACGTGGTGATTCCACTGCCGCGCATGGGTGAGTACTGTGACGGCATCGAGCGCATCAACATCGAGCTGTCGCTGCGCAACAAGCTGGCGCTGTGCGATGCGCTGCAGCGCTTCCTGCGCGGCAGCCTGCCGCTGCATCAGGGCGACGCCGCGCTGGACGAGGAGGCACTGGTCGGCGAGCGGCGTGCGGCGGCGCTGGAGGCAGTCAGCGGCGTGCGTTGCCGCTGGCAATGGCTGTTCGACCACCTCGACCTTCCCCTGGCGGAGGCGGAAAGGCAGTTCGACGCATTGGGCATCGCGGCCGGACCGCTGCAAAACCAGGCGCCGGCGCCAACGCTGTTCCATCGCCTGCAGGACCACTCGCTGCGCGTTTCGTGGAAGACCGAGCTCCGGCCGCAGCTCGCGGGCATCTTCGACGGGGTCGTCTATCGCCCGGTGCTCGAGCAGATCGCGACGATCCAGCGCCGGGTCCTGCGCAGCCGCCTGTTCGTCGCCCTGCACATGCACGCCGGCGATGGCAACGTGCATACGAACATACCGGTCAACTCCGATGATTACGAGATGCTGCGGGCGGCCTATGCGGTCGTCGAACGTATCATGCACCTGGCGCGGGCGCTCGATGGAGTCGTCTCCGGCGAGCACGGGATCGGCATGACCAAGCTCGAGTTCCTCAGCGAAGCGGAGATGCAGCCGTTTCGCGACTACAAGTCGAGGGTCGATCCCGCCGGTCGTTTCAACAAGGGCAAACTCCTTCCGGGCGGCGACCTGGCGCGGGCGTATACCCCGTCCTTCTCGCTGCTCGGGACCGAATCGCTGATCATGGAACAATCCGAGATCGGCCACATCGCAGCGATGGTCAAGGACTGTCTGCGCTGCGGCAAGTGCAAGCCGGTGTGCTCGACGCACGTGCCGCGCGCCAACCTCCTCTACTCGCCACGCAACAAGATCCTCGCGACCTCGCTGCTGATCGAGGCCTTTCTCTATGAGGAACAGACTCGCCGCGGCGTCTCGCTGCGGCATTTCGACGAGTTCAGCGACGTCGCCGACCATTGCACCATCTGTCACAAGTGCGTCAACCCCTGTCCGGTCGACATCGACTTCGGCGACGTCTCGATCGGCATGCGCAACCTGCTGCGCGAACAGGGACGAAAGAAGCTCGTCCCTGCCAAGGCGGCAGCGATGGCCTTCCTGACGATGAAGGATCCGGTGACGATCAAGCTCGTGCGCAAGCTGATGATCGACTGGGGCTACCGGGGACAGCGGCTGGCACATCGCGCTGCCGTGTCGCTGGGGCTGCTGCGCAGCCAGACCCGGCAGCCGCCGGCGACGGTCGGCGCGCCAACGCTGCGCTCGCAGGTCATTCATTTTCTCAACAAGCCGCTGCCGTCCGGCTTGCCGAAGCGCACGGCGCGTGCGCTCCTCGACATCGAGGACGAGCACATCGTGCCGATCATCCGTGACCCGCGAAAACTTGCCGCCGCCGATTACGACGGCGAAGCGGTCTTCTATTTCCCGGGCTGCGGCTCGGAGCGGCTGTTCTCGCAGGTTGGACTGGCGACGCAGGCGATCCTCTGGGAGATCGGCGCGCAGACGGTGTTGCCGCCGGGCTATCTGTGCTGCGGCTATCCGCAGACGGCAGCCGGTGAAGCCGACCAGGGACGCCGGATCACGACGGACAACCGGGTGCTCTTTCACCGCGTCGCCAACACGCTGAATTACCTGGATATCCGAACGATCATCGTCTCCTGCGGAACGTGCATGGACCAGCTCGAGAAGTATCACTTCGAGCAGATTTTCCCCGGCTGCCGCCTGCTCGACATTCACGAATATCTCCTCGAAAAGGATGTCCGGCTCGCCGGGACCAGCGGCAGCCGCTACCTGTACCACGACCCGTGCCATGCGCCGATGCGCACGATGCCGGGAATCAAGGTGGTCAACCAGCTGATGGGGCAGGCAGTCGAACTGTCCGAGCGCTGCTGCGGCGAGTCGGGAACGCTGGCGGTGACGCGCCCGGACGTGTCGACGCAGGTCCGCTTCCGCAAGCAGGAAGAGATCGAGAAGGCTGCCGCCAGGCTGCGCAGTAGCGGTTTCAGTGGCGAGGTCAAGCTCCTGACGGCCTGCCCTTCGTGCCTGCAGGGACTGTCGCGCTACAACGGCGACGCCGACACCGTCGCCGACTACGCCGTCGTCGAGATCGTCCGCCGGCGGCTCGGCGAGGACTGGATGGCGCGCTACCTCAGTGCCGCCAGCAATGGCGGCATCGAACGGGTTCTCCTCTAGCCAGCCGCAGCCAGCCGTCGCCCCAGCAAGCTCGCCGCGAGCCGCGACGGCACGCGCGTCCTTCTGCGCCGGCCAGCCGGTACGGGCACACACGTGTCGACGTCGGCACTGCGGGCAGGTTTCGCTGCGCGACGACGCGTGAAGTTTGCCACAGGCATGCGTCTGTCGGCTCCCCGTCCGTGACCTATTTCCTAACGCTGGTCCGCCCGCGTGCGTATCGTTCGCCTCAAACCGGCGCAGGAGCGCCGCGTGATCGACGAGGAGTCTGCAGGTGCCGGAACACCGTATCGAGGATTGTGAGCTGTGCCAATCACCTGGCGGAGAGGTGATCTGGGAGAGCGAGCTGTGTCGTGTCGTGGCCGTCGGTGATCCCGACTACCCCGGCTTCTGCCGCGTCATCCTCAACCGCCATGTGCGTGAAATGACTGATCTCAGTGAAGACGAACGGATACGGCTGATGCACGTGCTGTTTGGCGTCGAGAAGGCGATTCGCGCCCTCTACCAGCCGGACAAGATCAATCTCGCGAGCCTCGGCAACATGACGCCGCATCTGCACTGGCACGTGATCCCACGCTGGCGGGATGACCGGCACTTCCCGCAGCCGGTCTGGGCAACGCCGCAGCGCGCGCAGGCGCCGCTCCGCCGCGCGGTCGACGGTCGTCACCTGGCGGACCAGATCATCAACGCCCTGCGCACCCGCTAGTCTTCGCTTCATGGAAGAGAATGAGGAGAACATCATGAATGCAGCCGTCGCGGAAGCCCGAGCAGGAATGAGAATCGCCGACCTGCAGAGCGGCTTCGAGCTTCTTTCGCGTCTTCCCCTGGCCAACTCCGAGCGCGCCGAGTGCGAGATCAACCACTTCCTCGACAGCCTGCTGCAGAGCCCGCCCGCTGCCGACGTGTACCTGCAACTTCTCGAGCAGACGCGCATCTCGCTCTGCTTCATCGAGGAGGAACTCGCGCGACGTTACACGAACAAGGCTCTGCCGCTCGGTCGCAGCGAGGAGGAAGCCTTCCGGCAAGTGGTTGGAACCTGGCTCAAGGCGGCTCGCGCCTACGCCCATTGCGCACAACTGCAGGGGCCCGGCGACAGCGCTGCGCAGGCCGAGCGCCTGGCGTTGATCCTGCATCGCTGCATCTACTACACCGGCATGGCCATCACCGAGCACTTTCGAGCCCGCCGACAATTGCCGGCAGGCTTGTGGCTGAACCTGCACGGCTACTACGCCAGCGCCGAGGAATGGGGCATCGCAACCCTGCCGGTCGCCGATTCTCTCGACTGCCATGGGCGCAGCACGCATTGCATGGCGGCCACCGTCGCCCTGCTGCTGCTCGAACTCGCCGGCCCCTACAGCCTCTCCGCCGTCGATCTCGGTCTCGTGCGCCGCTGGGCGAACAGTTGGGCACCACTGGTCAGTCTCCAGCCCCCTGTCGCTGGTGAACCACTGCCGGCGCTGGTGGTCGATCTGATGCACGATGGCGGCCTGCGGGACCCAGTCGGTGGCCCGGTGACCGACCATCTCCGCCGCCTGGACAGCTCTCGTCTGGCGATGCAGATCAGCGCCGCGAGGACGCAACTGCAGCAGCGCATCGCACCGGCACAACTGGGACTTGGTGAAGACTGCAGTACCGGACAGTGCCAACGCCTGCTCAACCGGCTCTATCGACCGTGGTGCCTGATGCGCTCCGGGCGCCGCTTCCGTCGCCATGATGCCGCGGGCACCGCCAAGGTATGTACCGGCTTCGTCGGCATGCACTTCCACATTTCGGGCAGCGAGTTCAGTCAGCCGGAAAGTGGCAACGCCTATTCACGCCAGGATTTCGACAGCCTGTTCGCCTTTCGCCACATGCTGGATCCGACCCAGGTTCTCGAGGTCCGCCAGTCCCAGTTGGGACTCCACCTCGACAACTGGACCGTTGTCGATCAGTGCGCCAACGGCTTCCGCATGCTGCGCTCGCTCGCTGGCACGAGGATCGAAGGAGGCCAGTTGCTTGCACTTTGCCCCCATGATGGCCACTCCTACCTGCTGGCGCAGGTCATCTGGCTGATGCAGGAGAGCGACGACAGCCTGACGGTCGGGGTCGCGGCCCTGCCCGGCAGACCTCGGGCCATCGCCGCCCGCATGCTGGGCATCGATGCCGATGCATCCGCGCTCTTCAGCCGTGCCTTCCTGCTGCCGGCGCTGCCGGCGATGGGTTCGGAGCCGACGCTGATCATTCCCCGTGGCTGGTATCGCCCGCAGCGAGTGCTCGAAGTCTACGACGAAGGGCTGACGCGCGTCCGGCTGCAACACGTGACCGGCGATGGACCGGATTTCGAGCGGGTGAGCTTCGTCGCCTTCTAGCAGCTGCGCGCGGCTGCCCACCGACCCGAGGAATGCCGGCGACGCCTCGATCCGACCGCAGCTGGCATCCCACCGCGGCCGGTGCACTGCTTTTGCGTTATCATGTGGCGTCGTCAATCCTCACCGAGACCGCAATGGCTGGCCTGGACGCAAGTACCAGAATCCCGACCGAGATCAAGCTGCACCAGAAGTCGCGCCTGCTGGAAGTGAGCTTCGATGGCGGCGAGAAGTTCCAGTTGAGCTACGAGTTCCTGCGCGTCTTCACGCCGTCGGCGGAGGCACGCGGCCATGGACCGGGGCAGGAGGTCCTGCAGGTCGGCAAGCGCATGGTTGACATCGAGCGAGTCGAGGCGGTCGGCAACTACGCTATCCGGCCGGTCTTCTCCGACGGGCACGACAGCGGACTGTATTCGTGGGATCTGCTCTATGACCTGGGCCGGAATCATGACACGCTTTGGCAGAGCTACCTGGATCGCCTGCGACTCGCCGGCGCGAGCCGCGATGGCGCGGCACCGCCCGCGGCACCGTCCGCCAAGGTGACTGGCGGCTGCAAGAAATCCTGACGACGACCACGTTCCGGGGCGGGGGGGATGACCAGCGACAAGAGCATGACACACTTCGGGTTCCAGGAAGTCGCCGAGGACCAGAAGGCCCGGCACGTCGCGGATGTCTTCGATTCGGTCGCCGAGCGCTACGACCTGATGAACGACCTCATGTCGGCAGGCCTGCACCGCCTCTGGAAGGCGTTCACGATCGCCAAGAGTGGCGTCCGCCCCGGCTGGCGCATACTCGACGTTGCCGGCGGGACCGGCGACCTGGCACTGGCATTCGCCAGGAGACTGTCTGGCGAAGGAGAGGTGTGGCTGACCGACATCAACCACGCCATGCTGGCTCGTGGCCGCGATCGCTTGGCCGACAAGGGTTTCATCGTTGCCGTGGCGCAGTGTGACGCCGAGAGGCTGCCATTTCCCGATGAGCACTTCGATTGCGTGACCGTCGCCTTCGGTCTGCGCAACATGACGCACAAGGACGTCGCGCTGGCCGAGATGCGGCGCGTGCTGCGCCCCGGCGGGCGGCTGCTCGTACTCGAGTTTTCCCAGGTCTGGAAGCCGCTGGCGCCAGCTTACGATTTCTACTCCTTCAAGCTGATCCCGCGCCTTGGCCAGATGGTCACCGGTGACGGGGCGAGCTATCGCTACCTGGCGGAGTCGATTCGTGTCCACCCCGACCAGCAGGCTCTCAAGGAACTGATGGCGCAGGCCGGACTGGAAAACGTCGAATACTTCAACCTTGCACTGGGTGTCGTGGCGCTGCACCGCGGCTTCAAGTTCTGAAGCTGGCCGCCGCGCGATGATCGCCCCGGTCGTGCTGCCTTTCGCCAACCACCTGCTGGCAGCCGACGACTGGGCACGCGAACGCCTCGCCACATTTGCCGGCAAGACCGCAAGCCTGCACCTTGGTGGACGCGAGTTCCTGCGGGTGGTCATCGACGAGCACGGGCTGCTGCAACGGGACGCGGCCGGAATGAGCCCGACGGTCAGCATCGAACTTCCCGCAGACGCTCCGGCCCGGCTTCTTGGCGACCGGGCTGCGGTGTTCGCGGCGGCGACGATCGCCGGCTCGGCCGATCTGGCGCAGACCCTGGGCCAGGTTTTCGGCAACCTGCGCTGGGATATCGAGGAGGATCTGTCGCAGCTGGTCGGCGACATCGCCGCCCGTCGGGGTCTGCAGCTGGCCGGGCATTTCGCCCGCTGGCACTGGCAGGCGGCCAGCAGGCTGGCAGGCGCGGTTGCAGAGTACCTGACCGAGGAAGCGGCGGAGATCGCCAATCGACGCGACGTCCACGGCTTCTGCGACGAGGTCGATCTGCTTCGTGACGACCTCGCGCGCATCGAGAAGAGGTTGCGCAGGCTGGAAGCGAGCCGCCAGGGCCCCTGACGAACAAAGGGCAGCCGCTCTGGCGGCTGCCCCTGGCTGCTGGCTGCTGTCGCCGACAGCAGCTGCTAATGACGGTTGCGCAGTTTCTTGATGGCCTGCAACTGGGCCACTGCCTGTGCCAGTTCCGCTTCCGCCGTCGCCAGATTGATGTCCGAGGTGCGATCGCGCAGCGCCTCTTCCGCCCGACGCTTGGCCTCGGCCGCCTTCGCTTCGTCCAGGTCGTGCGCCCGGATCGCCGTGTCGGCGAGAACGGTAATCAGTTCCGGCTGTACTTCCAGCATGCCTCCCGACACGTACACCAGTTCGTACTCATCGCGGTCCGGGACTTTCAGACGAACGGTGCCGGGCTTGATGCGCGTCAGCAACGGGGTGTGCTTCGGGTAGATGCCCAACTCGCCGGCCTCGCCGGGAAAGACGGCGAAATCGGTCTGGCCGGAAAAGATCAGTTCCTCGGCGCTGACGACGTCAACATGTACTCTGATTGCCATGGTATTTCCTTGCTGGGTCGCGCCGCCGGCCGCGAGCTGGCGACGGCGCGACGTTGCCCGATCGGCGCCTTAAAGGGTCTTGGCCTTTTCGAAGACCTCCTCGATGCCACCCACCATGTAGAAGGCCTGTTCGGGGATGTTGTCACACTCACCGTCGACGATCATCTTGAAGCCCTTGATCGTGTCCTTGAGCGGAACGAACTTGCCTGCCGAACCGGTGAACACCTCGGCAACGTGGAATGGCTGCGACAGGAAGCGCTGGATCTTGCGTGCCCGGTACACCGCCAGCTTGTCCTCGGGTGACAGCTCGTCCATGCCGAGAATGGCGATGATGTCACGCAATTCCTTGTACTTCTGCAGCGTCATCTGGACCGCGCGGGCGACGCTGTAGTGCTCCTCGCCAACGACCTGCGGATCGAGCTGGCGCGAGGTCGAGTCGAGCGGATCGACGGCCGGATAGATACCCAGCGAGGCGATGTCGCGCGACAGGACGACGGTCGAGTCGAGGTGCAGGAAGGTCGTTGCCGGCGACGGATCGGTCAAGTCGTCGGCAGGCACATAGACCGCCTGGATCGAGGTGATCGAACCCACCTTGGTCGAGGTGATCCGCTCCTGCAGGCGCCCCATTTCCTCCGCCAGCGTCGGCTGATAACCGACGGCAGAAGGCATCCGGCCAAGCAGCGCCGAAACCTCGGTACCGGCCAGCGTGTAGCGATAGATGTTGTCGACGAAGAACAGGATGTCGCGGCCGTCGTCGCGGAAACGCTCGGCCATGGTCAGACCCGTCAGCGCGACACGCAGGCGGTTGCCGGGCGGCTCGTTCATCTGGCCGAAGACCATCGCCACCTTGTCAAGTACGTTCGACTCCTTCATCTCGTGATAGAAGTCGTTGCCTTCACGCGTCCGCTCGCCAACGCCGGCAAAAACCGACAGACCCGAACGCTGCTTGGCGATATTGTTGATCAACTCCATCATGTTGACGGTCTTGCCGACACCGGCGCCGCCAAAGAGGCCGACCTTGCCACCGAGGGCGAAGGGGCAGACGAGGTCGATGACCTTGATGCCGGTTTCCAGCAGGTCGACCGACGGCGACAGCTCGTCGAACTTCGGTGCCAGTTGGTGGATCTCGCGCCGCTCGTCGGTGGCGATCGGGCCCGCCTCATCGATCGGCCGCCCGAGGACGTTCATGATCCGGCCGATGGTCGCGTCGCCTACCGGCACGGAAATCCCGCTACCGGTGTTGTTCACCTTCATGCCGCGGCGCAATCCGTCCGACGACCCCATGGCAATGGTGCGGACGATGCCGTCGCCGAGCTGCTGCTGCACCTCGAAGACCAGATCGGCTTCGCACATGTCCGACTCTTCCGCCTTGTCGAGCTCGAGCGCGTCGTAAATCCTGGGCATCGCGTCACGCGGGAACTGGATATCCACCACGGCGCCGATACACTGAACAATGTTTCCTTGACTCATCGTCGTATCCCTAAACAATAAACTGATTATCCGTGGTCAGACAGCCGCTGCGCCGCCGACGATCTCCGAAAGCTCTTTGGTAATCGCTGCCTGGCGAGCCTTGTTGTAAACCAGCTTGAGCTCACCGATGACGTTCTTGGCGTTGTCCGATGCCGACTTCATTGCCACCATGCGCGCGCTCTGTTCGGACGCCATGTTCTCGGCGACGGCCTGATAGATCATCGCCTCGACGTAGCGCACGAGAAGATCGTCGATCACCGTCTTGGCATCGGGCTCGTAAAGGTAGTCCCAGCGGTTCCCCTGGCCACCAACCAGATCACCAGCCAGTGGCAGCAGCTGGTAGAGCGTCGGCTCCTGCTTCATGGTGTTGATGAAACGCGTGAAACCTATGTAGAGAACGTCGATCTCGCCCTTCATGTAGGCATCGAGCTGCACCTTGACCGGGCCGATGAGCCGTTCCAGGTGCGGGGTATCGCCGAGTCCGGTGAGTTGCGAAACGATGTTGGCGCCGGCACGCTGCATGAAGCCGAGGCCCTTGTTGCCGATCGCCGTCACCCGCAACTTCTTGCCTTCGGCGTCCCACTCCTTCATCTTGGCCAGAGCGAGGCGCAACACGTTGGTGTTGAGGCCGCCGCAGAGTCCCTTGTCGGAGGTGATGGTGATCAGGCCGACCGACTTCACCTGCTCGCGCACGGTGAGGAAGGGATGCCGGTAGTCGGTCAGTGCGTGCGAAAGATTGCCGGCAACGACACGGATCTTCTCGCCATAGGGGCGGGCGGCCCGCATCCTGTCCTGCGCCTTGCGCATCTTGGACGCGGCCACCATCTCCATGGCCTTGGTGATCTTGCGCGTACTCTCGACGCTCTTGATCTTGGTGCGGATTTCCTTGCCGCTGGGCATGGCGATCTCCTCGCTCGATCAGGCCAGATTGGCCTTGAATTCCTCGATCGCCTTGCTCAGCTTCTGCTCGGCGTCGGCATCAAGATCCTTGCTGGTCTCGATCTTCGTGATCAGGTCGGGGTACTTCTGCTTGACGAAACCGTGCATCTGCTTCTCGGTGGCAAG
>JFAX01000016.1:17829-41835 GCA_000585015.1 Candidatus Accumulibacter adjunctus
CCGCAGGCTCTCGATCTTTCCGAGCACGGAGGTATCGAGCACCTGGTCGCCAACCACAATCTTGACGCCGCCGATCAGCGATTGATCGACGACCACTTCGGCAGTCAGCCGGGTCTTGAAGCGTGCTTCCAGGTCGCTCACCAGAGTCTTGCGCTGCTGTTCGTCAAGCGGGAAAGCGCTGTAGATCGTGGCTTCCCTGACGCCTTCCTGTGCAGCCCTGAGCCCTTCGAAGAGACCAGCGATCTCGGGCAGTGCGGCAAGCCGCTCGTTGCTGGCGAGGACGTCGATCAGATTGGCCTCACCGCCTTCAAGTGCCTTGCCGGCCAGCGACTTGAAGAGCGCGCTCTTCTGCGCGGCCGAGAGTTCTGGATTGCCGATGCAGGCACGCATCTGCTCATTCGAGGCGATTGCGGAAAGCAGCGACAGCCGCTCGGACCAGGCCGCCAGCGCCTTGTTCTCCAGCGCCATCCGGAAGACCGCCTCGGCGTAGGGGCGCGCGATGGTAACGAGTTCGGCCATGATCTCAGAGTTCCTGCTTGAGTGCGGTCAGCATCTCGGCATGGGCCTTGGCATCCACCTCACGCTTCAGGATCTGCTCGGCGCCAGCCACCGCCAGGTCGGCAACCCGGCCGCGCAACTCCGCCCTCGCCTGCTCGACCTGTTGTGCAATCTCCGCCTTGGCCGCGGCAACGACCTTGTCCGCCTCGACCTTGGCCGCGACCTTCGCTTCCTCGACCATCTGCGCACCGCGCTTCTCGGCTGCTGCGATGATCTCCGCGGCCTTCGCCTTGGCGTCGCGCAGGGCATCGGCGGACCGCTTGCCAGCCAGTTCCAGCTCGTGCTTGCCACGCTCACCGGCGGCAAGCCCGTCGGCAATCAGTTTTTGGCGATCAGACATGGCCTTCGCCAGCGGCGGCCAGACGTACTTCATCGTGATCCAGATGAAGACGGCGAACCAGATCGCCTCGCCAATCAGCGTTGCGTTGATGTTCACGCTAACCTCCTGTCAAAAGTTTGTCGGCAAGGAGTAGCGATCAGCCCTTGACGACGGCGATGAAGGGGTTGGCAAACAGCATGAAGAGAGCGATACCGACACCGATCATGGTGACCGCGTCGAGCAGACCGGCAACGATGAACATCTTGACCTGGAGAGTCGGGATCATTTCCGGTTGCCGGGCTGCACCTTCGAGGAAGCGGCCACCAAGCAGACCAAAACCGATGGCGGTACCAAGAGCGCCCGCGCCGATGAGGATGGCGACGGCGATGGCGGTGTTACCGAGCAACATTGACAGAGCAGCTTCCATTAGTCTCTCCTAGTAAGACATGCTAAACGGGTTAAACGGGTTAAACGGGGACAACGCGTGGATCAAACCGGTGATCGGTGCAAGGCAAGCGGGCCGCTAACCATGCGACTCGCTGGCCATCGACAGGTACACGATGGTCAACATCATGAAGACGAAAGCCTGCAGGGTGATGATCAGGATGTGGAACAGCGCCCAGGGTAGAGCGAGCGGCAGTTGCCAGATGCCCAGCAGGGCGATCAGGATGAAGACCATCTCGCCGGNNTACATGTTGCCGAACAGACGCAGCGAGAGCGAGATCGGCTTGGCGATGTCCTCAATGAGGCGGAAGAGCAGGTTGACCGGCGCCATCTTGGCGCCGAAGGGAACGGTGAACACCTCGTGCATGAAGCCGCCGAACCCCTTCACCTTGAAGCCCATGACGATCATGACGACGAAGACGCTCAGCGACATGCCGAAGGTCAGGTTTGGGTCGGTGGTCGGCACGACCTTGAAATAGGGAACCCCGGCCGCACCGAGCAGCATCGGCACGAAATCGACCGGGATAAGGTCCATGGCGTTCATCAGCAGCACCCAGACGAAGATGGTGATCGCCATCGGCGTCACCAGCGGGCTCTTGCCGTGGTAGGTATCCTTCACCTGCTGATCGATGAACGAAACCAGCATCTCGACGAAGGCCTGCATCCTGCCGGGGACTCCCGCCGTCGCCTTGCGCGCCAGCATGGCCATGCCGACGAAGGCGACCAGGCCGAGCAGGCCGGAGACGATCAGCGAATCAAGGTGCAGGGCCCAGAATCCCTGGCCGACGGTCAGGTTGGTCAGGTGGTGAACGATGTAAGCACTCGCTGTGAGCGGTTCGCCCGAAGCCATGAATTCCCCCTGTTCGACTATTGCTGCCGGAGCAGCGCCATCCAGTAAACGACAATCGTTGCCGCATAGGCCAGGAAGAGCGGCAAGGCGGCGAGCTGTGCATAGGTCTTGAAGACCAGCGCGAACAGCAGAAGGCTCACCGCGAACTTGTAAGCCTCGCCAGCCACCTGCGCATTGAAGGCCTTGCGCGCGTCCGCCGCTGTCTTCCCGGATGGCCGCAAGGCGCGCCAGGCATAGGCAAAAGCGCTTGCCATGGCGATGCCACCACCGAGCACTGCGGAAACGGCTGCATCAAGGCCTGCTGCCAGTCCAGCCAGGATGGCCGCCGCCAGCGTCACCACAAACTGGCAGCGGAGGATCCAGCGGACCTGTGGATGCACAGCTAGCCCCTCCAAAACGTTCGCAGGATACCAGACTCGCAAAGCGGAATCAAACCGCACATGCAAAAAAGTTTCGATTCCTTGACTGCATCTGGCTTGCAGGGCTGTTCAGGCGGCCGTTCAGGGGCCTACATGGTGCACCGCGTCAATGACGCAGGCGTTGCAGGATACCCTCGAGCTGGTCGAGATCCCCGAAGTCGATCAGAACCTTGCCGGCTCCCCTTCGGTTGGCACGGATAGCCACCTGAGCGCCCAGCAGGTCGGCGAGTTCGTCCTGCAGACGCAGCAGGTCACGGTCTGGCCGTACCGACGCCACGGCCTTCGGCGGTTGCAACGCATGCTGCACCAGGCGCTCGGCCTCACGCACCGACAACCCCTTGTGCACCACGCGCTGCGCCAGTTGCACCTGCTGCGCGCCGGCCAACGGCAGCAGTGCCCGCGCATGGCCCATGTCGATCTCGCCCCGCAGCAGCAGTTCCTGCACCGGTGGCGCGAGTTGCAGCAGACGCAGCAGGTTCGATGCTGCCGGTCGCGAGCGCCCGACCGCATCGGCAGCCTGCTGGTGCGTCATCGCGAACTCGTCGATCAGCCGCTGCAGGCCGAGCGCCTCCTCGAGCGGATTGAGGTTCTCGCGCTGGATGTTCTCGATCAGCGCCATCGCCAGCGCCGCCTCGTCCGGAATCTCCCGGATCAGGGTGGCCACCTCGTTCAGGCCAGCCATCTGCGCGGCCCGCCAGCGCCGCTCGCCGGCAATGATCTCGTACCGCTCGGCGGCGATCGGGCGGACGAGAATCGGCTGCATCAGCCCCTGTGCCCTGATCGACGCCGCCAACTCCTCCAATGAAGCGGGGTCCATCCGGGTTCGCGGCTGATACTTGCCTGGCTGGATCAAGGCAACCGGCAGGGTCCGCTGCTGCTCGCGCTTGTCCGCCTCGTCGCCAGCCAGCAGCGCATCGAGCCCGCGCCCGAGTCCCTTCATCTTCATCGCCTCCCTCCCGCAGTGACGGGCGGTTCTTTCGCAGTGGCGGCCTGGCCACGCTGCCGCGCCAACGTTTCGTGGGCGAGCGCGAGGTAGGCTTGCGCTCCCTTCGATGCGCGATCGAAGGCGATCGCCGGCTTGCCATGCGAGGGCGCTTCCGCCAGCCTGACGTTGCGCGGGATGATCGTGCGATAGACCTTGCCACCGAAGTGCCCCTCGAGATCGCGTGACACCTGCTGCGTCAGCGTCGAACGTGGGTCGAACATCGTCCTCAATAGCCCCTCGATTTCCAGCACGGGGTTGAGGTGCGCGCGCACCTTCTTCAGCGTCGCGACGAGGTCGGTCAGGCCCTCGAGGGCGTAATACTCGCACTGCATCGGGATCATCACCCGATCGGCAGCCACCAGGCCATTGACCGTCAGCAGGTTGAGCGCCGGCGGACAATCGAGGAGGATGAAATCATAACTGCCGCGAACCGCCGCCAGCGCTTCGCGCAGGCGATACTCGCGCCGGACGAGTTCGATCAGGTCGACTTCGGCGCCGGCGAGTTCCCGATTCGCCGGCAGCAGGTCGAAGGCGAAGTCGGTCCTCAGGCAGGTACCCAGCAACGTTGAACTCCCGATCAGCACCTGATAGACGGTCGGCATGGCCTCCCGCTTGACCACCCCGCAACCGGTGGTGGCGTTGCCCTGCGGATCGAGGTCGATCAGCAGCACCCGTTGCCCGAGTTCAGCCAGACAGGCGGCAAGGTTGACAGCGGTCGTGGTCTTGCCAACACCGCCCTTCTGATTGGTCACTGCGATGACTGTTGCCAACTGGACTCTCCCCTGCATGCTGCTGTATCACTCTCGATCACCACCACGTGGCGCTCCGCGCCAACCCCGGGTACCGCCAGGCGATGCACGCCGGCCACTCGGACCCCGGCCGGCAGCTGCGCGATCTCGTCGTCCGGCCGCTGCCCCTTCATCGCCAGCCAGCGGCCGCCCGTCCGCAGCAGGTGGCGTGAGGACGAAACCAGCGTGCCGAGATCGGCAAAGGCGCGCGCGGTGATCGCCGCAAAGCGTACACTCGGCTGCAGGGCCTCCACCCGCCGACAGTGTACGGCAAGGTTGCCCAGCGCCAGCTCGATCGCCGCCTGCTGCAGAAAGGCCGCCTTCTTCGAGTTGCTGTCGACGAGGACGACCTGCAACTCCGGGCGGACAATCGCCAACGGGATTCCCGGCATGCCGCCACCGCTGCCGACGTCGAGCAGCGGCGTCCCACCGACGAAGGGCAGCACCGCCAGCGAATCGAGCAGATGATGGCTGACCGCCTGCGCCGAATCGGCGATCGCGGTCAGGCGATAGACCCTGTTCCACTTCTCGAGCAGCTTCAGGTAATCGAGCAGCTTTTGCCGTGCCGGCAGCGCCAGTTCGATGCCAAGGCAGGCGGCACCCTCGGCCAGCTGCTCGGACAGGCTCATCGCGCCTCGCCGGAAGATCGCATTCCGCCGCCGCCTGGCTGCGCGCGTTTCAGGCAGACGAGCAGGATCGAGATCGCCGCCGGCGTCACGCCCTGAATCCGGGAGGCCTGCCCGAGCGTTTGCGGGCGCTGTTGCTGCAGCTTGTCACGTACCTCGCGTGACAGCCCGCCGACCTGCGCAAAATCGAAATCGTCGGGAAAACGCAGCTCCTCGCTCGCCTGCTTCCTTGCCACCTCGTCCTGCTGACGCTCGATGTAGCCTTGGTACTTGGCCTGGATCTCGACCTGCTCGACGACCTGCGGATCGTCGAGACCGGCATCGACGAGGACACCGTCTACGCGCAGCGTCATCAACGTCGGATAGCTGACCTCCGGACGACGAAGCAGTTCGTGCAGCGCATACTCGCGCTCGAGCGGCCTGCCGAAGACACGCAGCGCTTCCGCATCAGCCAGCCGGGCGGGCTGGACCCAGGTGGACCGCAAGCGCTCCTGCTCGCGGGCGATGGCCTCCTGCTTGGCAGAGAAGGCCGCCCAGCGCCGGTCGTCGACCAGCCCGAGTCGACGCCCGATCGCGGTCAGCCGCAGATCGGCGTTGTCCTCGCGCAGAGACAGGCGATACTCGGCGCGACTGGTGAACATGCGGTAGGGCTCGGAAACGCCACGAGTGACCAGGTCGTCGGCCAGAACTCCGAGGTAGGCCTCGTCGCGGCGCGGGGTCCACGCATCCCTTTCCTGCACCAGCAGCGCCGCGTTGGCGCCGGCCAGCAGGCCCTGTGCGGCAGCTTCCTCGTAGCCGGTGGTGCCGTTGATCTGGCCGGCGAAGAACAGGCCAGGGATGGCGCTGGTCTCGAGCGAGGCACGCAGGCGCCGTGGGTCGAAGAAATCGTATTCGATCGCGTAGCCCGGGCGCAGGATGTGACAGCGCTCGAGACCGCGAATCGAACGGACGATCGCCAGTTGCACGTCGAACGGCAGGCTGGTCGAGATCCCGTTCGGGTAGATCTCGTTCGTCTCCAGGCCTTCCGGCTCGAGAAAGACGTTGTGGCTGTCCTTGCTGGCGAAACGATGGATCTTGTCCTCGATCGACGGGCAGTAACGCGGTCCGACCCCCTCGATGACCCCTGTATACATCGGCGAGCGATCGAGGTTGGCGCGGATGATGTCGTGCGTCTGCTGGTTGGTGCTGGCGATCCAGCACGGCAGCTGACGGGGATGCTGGCTCGCGGCGCCGAGGAAGGAGAAGACCGGCAGCGGATCATCCGAGTGCTGCTCGGTCATCGCCGCAAAGTCTATCGTGCGGCCGTCGAGCCGCGGCGGCGTGCCGGTCTTCAGGCGGCCGACCGGCAACTGCAGCTCGCGCAGCCGCGCCGCCAGCGAGACCGACGGCGGGTCGCCCATCCGGCCGCCGCTGAGGTTTGCGAGACCGACGTGGATCAGGCCGTTGAGGAAGGTGCCGGTGGTCAGCACCACCGCACGCGCCGGAAAACGGATGCCGAGCTGGCTGACGACGCCCGCGACCCGCCCGTTGTCGAGCAGCAGATCGTCGCAGGCCTGGGCGAAGATCGTCAGATTCTCCTGCACCTCCAGCCGGCGGCGAATCGCCTGGCGATAGAGCACGCGATCGGCCTGCGCACGCGTCGCACGAACCGCCGGGCCCTTGCTGGCATTGAGGATGCGGAACTGGATCCCAGCCTCGTCGGTAGCCACCGCCATCGCCCCGCCCAGTGCGTCGACCTCCTTCACCAGATGCCCCTTGCCGATGCCGCCAATCGACGGATTGCAGCTCATCGCACCGAGCGTTTCGAGGTTGTGCGTCAGCAGCAGCGTCCGCACGCCCATGCGCGCCGCTGCGAGCGCCGCCTCGGTGCCGGCATGGCCGCCACCCACGACGATGACGTCGAACCGGTCGGGAAATAGCATGGGCTGTCCGCTGTTCAGGCGCACGATGCAACGTGCGGGAGCGCGCGATTCTACGCCAGATCCACGCCGGCAAGCGCGGCGACGCACAGGGCCGAAGAGCGCTGCCCGCGACCCGGCAGAACCATGGTGGCGGGGCGCCGGCGAACGCCTGTGGCGCGCAATCTCGGAGTAATCTGGGCGTGAACTGTAAACGGGCGCCGAAGCGCCCGCTTGTCCGACCAGACAGGGTGTCCCCTGATCGATGCTCAGAAGCTGTGGCGAATGCCGGCACCGACGGCGTAGTTGTTCTCGCCCCGCGCACCGATCCCCTCGCCATCCCCGGCTACCTGCGCCTGGACCGGAACCGAGTTGCGGCTATTGTCGAAGTAGCTGTAAGCACCATAGAGAGCCGTCCGCTTCGACAGGTTGTACTGGTACATCGCGCCCCAACCCCAGCTGTTACCGCTCGTGTTGTTCAGGCGGTCGAGCGAGAGCCTGCCATAGCTCAAGCCGAACACGCCATTGCCGAGCGGAGCGCTGACACCGACCGTCCAGATGTTGCTGCTCTCGATCCCTGAACCGAAACCAACGTCGGGGCCAACAATGCTGTTGTTGTTGTCCAGAGCCTGGTAGCTGCCGTAGATCTTGACCACCTTGAAGTCATAGTTCGCGCCGGCATACCACTCGTTGATGCTGCTGCCGCCGCCCGGCGCCTTCACAGCCGTCCCCCCGGGAACGAAATTCGGCACCTCCACCTGCAACCGGGACTGGTAGAGCAGGTCGACGTTCAGTGGCCCATTGTTGTAGTTGAGGCCAAGACCGAGCTTGCCATTGTCCCAAACCGAGTTCACGTTGTCGCTCCAGGTATCGCCAAGCCTACTCTCGCCAAAACCATAGATCGCCTTGGCGGTGAAGCCACCCCAATTGGGGCTGGTGTAGGTGATGGCGTTGTTGAAGCGGGCGGGACTGTTCGGCGTGATCGTGCTGCCCGAATAGACGCTCAGGCTGGACTGGATTCCGAGGTCGGTCGCTTCCAGCGCGTCGTTGTTGGCGGTTGCGTCAAAGGCGGGAGCGTACTGACGACCAAGAGCGACGGTCCCCCAGTTGCCGGCAAGACCGACGAACTGCTGCCGGGCATTCAACCCGCTGGTGCC
Source organism: Candidatus Accumulibacter adjunctus (assembly GCA_000585015.1). Lineage (GTDB taxonomy): Bacteria > Pseudomonadota > Gammaproteobacteria > Burkholderiales > Rhodocyclaceae > Accumulibacter > Accumulibacter adjunctus. Next base: position 25,874 of record JFAX01000016.1, read on the forward strand.
GACACCGGAGTTGTTGTCGATGTTCAACCCGTACTCGAGCGTGAACACGGCCTTGAGGCCGTTACCCAAGGCTTCCTCGCCCTTGAAGCCAAGACGGTTGCCGGCCGTTCCGCCGCCGCCCGCCAAGCCGCTGAACTTGTTCTTGCCGCCGCCGATACCCGCGTCGCCCTGACTGTAAACATACATGGTGTCCACGACGCCGTACATCGTCACATTACTCTGCGCAACGGCGACTCCGGAAGCGAGGCTGGATACTGCGAGGGCGATGATTTTCTTGTTCATGAGATCAACTCCAATGGGTCAATTAAGAAAGGCCGGACAGATTTCTCTCACCAATGCTGGCGCCGCGGTGGCCTGCACGCCGGCTTTATTGAATTTCATGGCGCGATTCTGGCAGCGGTGCGGGCGATCGGCAAGCCATGGGAGCAGCTTTCTGGCTTCCGGACAAGGAGTGTTGCGTTTTCGTCACATCGCGTGCAGAGCACCATCAGGGTAGTGACTTTCGGCAGACCCAGTGAAGGGAATGGCTGGCGGCCAATCCGGTTGAGCCGAGCGGCCCGCATCGAGAAGGCGGAGCGCTCCCGCCCCCCGAACAAAAAAAACGGGCGCCGAAGCGCCCGTTCGCAGCAACGAGAGATCGTCGCCGAATCAGAAGGAGTGACGGATACCCGCCAGGAAGGTGTTGTTGGTCTCGCCCGGAGCACCGACGCCACCAACCGGGCCGAGGCCGAGGCTGTCATTGTCGTTCTTGTTCCAGACGTAACCGGCGTAGGCGGTTGTGCGCTTCGAGAAGGCGTAGGTACCGGCGATCATCGCACCGTTGCTCTTGCCATCGACCAGGCCTTGGTCGAAGTCGGTCTGCGCCCACGCGAGATGGACCGCCGCGTTGCCGAACGGGATGACCGCGCCGACCGACCACGTGCTGTTGTCGTTGTTGATGCGGTTCTTGTCGTTCTGGTCCTGATAGCTGGCCATGATCTTGACGACCTTGAAGTCGTAGCTACCACCGATGTACCACTCGTTGATGTCGTCACCCCAGAGGGCCGAGTTGTTGAGGACGCCAGCCGGCTTGACTTTCTGACGCACCTGATAGACGGCGTCGATGTTCAGACCGCCGGTGGCGAAGTTGCCGCCGAGGGCCCAGCGGCTGTTGTCGGTGGTCGACACGCAGTTGTCGTTGAGGGTGGTGAAGGTGGTCGTGGCAGCCGGGTTGGCAACGGTCGGGGTCGCTACCGTGCAGCTGCTGTTCTCGCCGAACGAGTAGATCGCCTTGCCGGTGAAGCCGCCCCAGTTCGGGCTGGTGTAGGTCAGCGCGTTGTCCCAACGGGCACCGCTGTTCGGCGTGATCGTGTTGCCGGCCTGCGCGGTCATGTACGACTGCGGTTCGAAGGCAGCGCCGCCAGCCGGGTCATTGTTGGCAGTGGCCTGGTAGCCGGGCGAATACTGCCGACCGAGAGCGACCTGACCGAAGCTGCCGGCGAGGCCGACGAACTGCTGGCGTGCATTCAGGCCGCCGCTGCTGCCGACGCCGGAGTTGTTGTCGATGTTCAGCGAGTACTCGAGGGTGAAGACGGCCTTCAGGCCGTTGCCCAGAGCTTCTTCGCCGCGGAAGCCGAGACGCGAGCCGCTCAGCAGGCCGGACTGGATGCCGCTGAACTTGTTGGTGCCGTTCAGGAAGCCGGCGTCGCCCGAGCTATAGACATAGCCGGCGTCAGCAATACCGTACATCGTGACGTTGGTCTGGGCAAAAGCGGCGCCCGAAGCCACGCTGGCGACTGCCAGTGCGATGAGTTTCTTTTGCATGGTGAATCTCCTCTAGGTTTGAGATCGATGAAGCGGACTGCAGCCTCACCAAACCGGACCTCTCGAAAAAGAAACGAGAAGTTGGGGCGATTCTGGCAAAGCGAAATTGCCGCGGCAAGCGCCGTGTACGCTTTCATTGACGGGCAGCGGGTGTTTGTTGGTTTTTCGCAACAGGCGGCAGAATTCTCGCGAGAAAAGATTCAACCGGTTGTTCTGCCACCCTGCGACTGAGCGCGCCAACGCGACCAAGCCGCTCACCTTGCCGGACAACGAGGAAAAAAGTAGAATTCTTACTCGCACTCTTACTTGTTGGAGTCCCAGGATGCGTATCACCAGCAAAGGCCAGGTCACCATACCACAGGCGATCCGCCATGCGGCCGGGCTGCTGCCGCAGACTGAAGTCGAATTCGTTTACGAAAACGAGCAGGTCATCCTGCGCGCAAGCGACCACGACCGGCGGGCCAGATTCGAAGCGGCCATCCAGCGCGCGCGCGCGGTGCCGCTGACGCAGGCTTTCCGTGGAAAGTCCGCCGACGAGATCATGGCCTTCCTGAGAGACCCGGAAGCGTGACGCCAGTATTGGTCGACTCGTGCGTCATCATCGATCTTCTGGCAGCCGAGAGCAGCTGGTACGCATGGTCGATGGCCAGGCTGTCAGCGCTCTCCGAATCGCGGCCCCTGGCGATCAACCAAATCGTCTACGCCGAGATCTCCGCGGTGTACGACACGCCCGCGGATCTGGAGGAGGCGCTCGCCTCTTTCGAGTTCATGCGCCTGTCGCTTCCCTGGGACGCAGCTTTTCTATCCGGTCTGGCCTATCGCGTCTATCGGCAGCGGGGTGGTGATCGGCGCTCACCCTTGCCGGACTTCTACATCGGCGCCCATGCCATGACCTCGGGCATGCCTTTGCTGACGCGCGACGCGACGCGCTACCGAAGCTACTTCCCTCGCCTGCAGCTGATCACGCCAGAGGGTGAATGAACGCGTGAGCGCAGCTCCTTCGCGCCCCTGAAAATGGCCTGGGCTTCGGGCCGGGATGAGCCGCTGGCGTATCACGCACCCGCGCCGTGTGCCGGCAGGCACAGCCGCTCGGCGGCAACCAACTGAGCGGCAGCCTGGCCTTGGTCCGCCTCAGGCGAACAGCCCGGCGAGCGCCTCGCCCGGTTCTTCGGCGCGCATGAAGGCTTCGCCGACGAGGAAGGCGTGCACGCCGTGCGCACGCATCAGGCGCACGTCGGCTCGGGCGAGGATCCCGCTCTCGGTGACGACGAGGCGGTCGGCGGGAATTTCGGGCAGCAGCTCGAGCGTCGTCTGCAGGCTGACGGCAAAGCTGCGCAGGTTGCGGTTGTTGATGCCGAGCAGCGGTGTCGCGAGCTGCAGCGCGAGATCGAGTTCGCTGCGGTCATGCACTTCGACCAGCACCGCCATTCCGAGGCCGTCGGCGAGCGCCTCGAAGTCGCGCAGCGCCGGCAGGTCGAGCGCGGCAACGATCAACAGGACGGCGTCGGCGCCCATCGCCCGCGCTTCGTAGAGCTGATAGGGGTCGACCAGGAAGTCCTTGCGCAGAACCGGCAGCTCGCAGGCGGCACGCGCTTCCTGCAGGAAGCCGGGCGACCCCTGGAAGAACTGCCGATCGGTCAGCACCGACAGGCATGCCGCGCCATGCCGCTGATAACTGGCGGCGATCCCAGCCGGCCGGAAGTCGGCGCGCAGGACACCGCGCGACGGACTCGCCCTCTTGATCTCGGCGATCACCGCCGCTTCGCCGGCGGCGATCCGTCGGCGCAGGCTGCCGACGAAGGGGCGCACGGGCGGCGCCGCTTCGGCGCGGGCGCGCAGTTCGCCCAGCGGCACGCGAGCTTGCGCGGCAGCGACCTCGTCACGCTTGACGGCGAGGATGCGGTCGAGAATGTCACTCATCACGTGCGCTGGCGAGGGGCCGGTCGATCAGCTGGCGACGCGCTGGGTGAAGGCGACGAACTCGTCGAGGCGGGCCCGCGCCGCGCCCGAGGCAATGGCTTCGAATGCCTGGTCGACGCCGTCGGCGAGACTGGCTGCCCGACCGCTGACGTAGATGCTGGCACCGGCATTGAGGGCGACGATGTCGCGCGCGGCGCCGGCGCGTCCTTCGAGCGAGGCCAGCAGCATCGTCTTCGACTCCTCGACGGTGGCCACGCGCAGCACGCGTGGGTCGTGCACCGGCAGGTTGAACTGTTCGGGATGGACGCTGTATTCCTCGACGCGACCGTTCTTCAGCTCGCCGACCAGCGTCTCGCCGGAAATCGAGATTTCGTCGAGTCCTTCGCGGCCGAAGACCGACAGCGCGTGCGAACTGCCGAGCCGCTGCAGGACGCGCACCTGGATGCCGACGAGATCGGGATGGAAGACACCGAGCACCTGATGCGGCGCGTTCGCCGGATTGGTCAGCGGCCCGAGGATGTTGAACAGGGTGCGCACACCGAGTTCGCGGCGCACCGGCGCGGCGTGCTTCATCGCGCTGTGGTGGCTCGGCGCGAACATGAAACCGATGCCGATCTCGTCCACGCAGCGGCCGACCTGTTCCGGCGTCAGGCTGATGTTGGCGCCGAGCGCCTCGAGCACATCGGCACTGCCCGACTGCGACGAAACCGAACGGCCGCCGTGCTTGGCGACACGCGCGCCGGCTGCGGCGGCGACGAACATCGCCGCCGTCGAGATGTTGAAGGTCTGCGCGCCGTCGCCGCCGGTACCGCAGGTATCGACGAGGTGCGTGCGCTCGCGGACCTGCACCTTCGTCGACAGCTCGCGCATCACCTGCGCCGCCGCCGAGATCTCGCCGATGGTCTCCTTCTTGACCCGCAACCCGGTGATGATCGCGGCGATCATCACCGGCGTCACCTCGCCACCCATGATCTGGCGCATCAGCGCCACCATTTCATCGTGGAAGATCTCGCGGTGATCGATGACCCGCGCCAGTGCGTCCTGCGGCTTCATTTGCCATGCTCCTCGAGAAAGTTCTGCAACAGATCGTGGCCATGCTCGGTGAGGATCGACTCCGGGTGGAACTGCACGCCCTCGACGGCCAGCGTCCGGTGGCGCAGGCCCATGATCTCGCCGTCGTCGGTCCACGCGGTGACCTCCAGACACGCCGGCAGCGACTGGCGCTCGACGGCGAGCGAATGGTAGCGCGTACAGGTCAGCGGACTCGGCAGCCCGCGAAAGACGCCCTGAGCGTTGTGGTGCACCGGTGACACCTTGCCGTGCATCAGCTTCCGGGCGTGCACGACGCGGCCGCCGAATGCCTCGCCGATCGCCTGATGGCCAAGGCAGACGCCGAGCAGCGGGATCCTGCCGGCAAACTCGCGGATCGCTGTCAACGAGATGCCGGCCTGTGCCGGCGCGCAGGGCCCCGGCGAAATGACCAACAGCGCCGGCGCCAGGCGCGCGATCTCGGCGATGCTGATCGCATCGTTGCGGAAAACCCGGACCTCCTGCCCCAGCTCGCCGAAGTACTGCACGAGGTTGTAGGTGAAGGAGTCGTAATTGTCGATCATCAACAGCATGCGCAAGCCGTCCTTCCGGTCTGGCAGGGTCGAAGCTGCCACATCGCCGCTCGCTGCCCGCAGCGGCGATGCCCTGCGGGGGGTCGCCAGCGAGACCCGCGGAAAAGGCGCGATTATCGCGCTTGCCGTCGGCAAGCTCAAGCTTGCCGGCCAGCCGGTTCACAGCCGCGGTCTGCCGCTATACTGCGGGTGGACACGGGCAATGGACGCCGGCTCCGGCGAGGGAAGGTGGCACATGCGATCGCGCGAGCGAAGCTTCTGGATGTGGGCTGAGGCCCTTGAGTTGCTGCAGGGAGGCGAGCAGTTGCGGCGCCGTTTCTTCACGCTCGATGGCCCGCAGCCGGTACCGTGCTGGGAGCCGGCGGTCGATGTCTACCAGAATGATGACGAGCTGCGCCTGCTGGTCGCGCTGCCCGGGGTCGGCCCACGGCAGGTCGAAGTGGTGCTCGACGACGATGGCCTGCTGGTGCGCGGCGAGAGGCCGATGCCGGCGCGGCTCAGCCGGGCGGCGATACACCGCATCGAGATTCCCTATGGCCGCTTCGAGCGCCGCATCCCGCTGCCGGCGGGACGCTACCGCCTGGACCAGCGTTTCTTCGCGGACGGCTGCCTGATGCTCGTCCTGCACCCATCCTGAGCGGCGAGGCGAGGATGCGCGGCGAGCACGGCGACGGGCGGAGCGAGCAAAGGGGCGGCAGCCTGCTGGTGGTGCCGGAGAACGCGCTGATCATCGTGCCGATCCGCAATACCGTCCTCTTTCCCGGCATGATCCTGCCGCTGACGATCGGTCGCGAGCCGTCGATCCTTGCCGCGCAGCAGGCAGTCAAGACCGATCGGCCTGTCGGCATCCTGCTGCAGCGCGACGCCGAGGTCGAGCAGCCGACTCAGCAGGATCTGTGCCCGGTCGGCACGATTGCCAACATCCTGCGCTACGTCACCCTCCCCGACAACACCCACGTCATCGTCTGCCAGGGGCTGCAGCGCTTTCGCGTCAGCGGCCTGCTGCCCGGCTACCCGTTCCCGGTGACTCACCCGGAGCGGATCGAGGAGCCCGAGACGACCGACAGCCAGATCGAGGCGAGAATGATCCGCGTCCGCGAACGGGCGCTCGAGCTCCTGCAGTACCTGCCGCAGGTTTCGCAGGAACTGGTCGGCGCGGTGAAGAGCATCAGCCAGCCCGGCGCACTCGCCGACCTGGTCGCCGGCGTCAGCGAACTCAAGCTGGCGGATCGCCAGCTGGTGCTCGAGACGGTCGATCTGACGCAGCGGCTCGACGTCGTGCTCGCCTGCCTGCTCGGCCGGCTGGAGGTGCTGCGCCTGTCGCGCGAAGTCGACGAGCGGACCAAGGCGAGCATCGACCAGCGCCAGCGCGAATACCTGCTGCGCGAACAGATGAAGTCGATCCAGAAGGAACTCGGCGAGGGCGACGGCAGCAACAGCGTCGAGATCGAGTCCCTGCGCAAGGCGATCGTCGAGGCCGCGATGCCGCAGGAGGTCGAGGCGCAGGCGAGCAAGGAACTGCGGCGCCTGGAGCGGATGACCGACGCTTCGGCCGAGTACTCGATGGTCCGCGCCTACCTCGACTGGCTGATCGAGCTGCCCTGGCGGGAACCGGCGCCGGACAGCATCGAGATCGCCGAAGCGCGCCGCATCCTCGAAGCCGACCACTTCGGCCTCAGCCAGGTGAAGAAGCGGATCGTCGAGTTCCTCGCCGTGCGCAAGCTCAACCCGGGTGGACACGGGCCGATCCTCTGCTTCGTCGGGCCGCCCGGCGTCGGCAAGACCTCACTCGGGCAGTCGATCGCGCGCGCACTCGGCCGCAAGTTCGTCCGCGCCTCGCTCGGCGGCTGCCACGACGAGGCCGAGATACGGGGACACCGGCGGACCTACATCGGCGCCCTGCCGGGCAACATCATCCAGGCGATCCGCAAGGCCGGCTCACGCGGCTGCGTGATGATGCTCGACGAGATCGACAAGCTCGGCGCGAGCTTCCAGGGCGACCCGTCGGCGGCGCTGCTCGAGGTGCTCGACCCGGAGCAGAACGACAGTTTCCGCGACAACTACCTGGCGCTGCCCTTCGACCTGTCGCGGATGCTCTTCATCACCACGGCCAACGTGCTCGACAACATCCCGGGACCGCTGCGCGACCGCATGGAGATCATCCAGCTGCCCGGCTACACGCAGGAGGAAAAGCTCGAAATCGCCAAACGCTATCTGGTCGGCAGGCAGATGGTGCAGAACGGCCTGCACGAAGGACAGATCGAGTTCGCGCCGGCAGCGCTGCAGGCGATCATCCGCGACTACACGCGCGAAGCGGGCGTGCGCTCGCTCGAACGCGAGATCGGTGCCGTCTGCCGCCGTGTCGCGGTGGAGATCGCCGAGGGCCAGCGCGCCGGCATGCAGGTCGGCGAAGCCGATCTCGCCGGCATCCTCGGCGCCGGCCGCTACGACAACGAAGTCGCCCTGCGTACCGGGCTGGCCGGTGTCGCCACCGGATTGGCGTGGACGCCGGTCGGTGGTGACATCCTGTTCGTCGAGGCCAGCCGGACGATCGGCGACGGCAGGCTGATCCTCACCGGGCAACTCGGCGAGGTGATGAAGGAATCGGCGCAGGCAGCGCTGACGCTGGTGAAGACCCATGCCGGCAGCCTCGGCATCGACGCCGGCAGCTTCGAGAAGAGCGACGTGCACGTGCACGTGCCGGCTGGCGCGATCCCGAAGGACGGCCCGAGCGCCGGTGTGGCGGTCTTCGTCGCGCTCGCATCGCTGTTCATCGATCAACCGGTGCGCAACGATACCGCGATGACCGGCGAGATCAGCCTGCGCGGACTCGTCCTGCCGGTCGGCGGCATCAAGGACAAGGTGCTGGCGGCGATGCGCGCCGGCATCGGGCGCGTCCTGCTGCCGGCGAGGAACCGTCGCGATCTCGAAGAGGTCCCCGGCGAGGCGCGGGAGAAGCTGGAATTCGTCTTTCTCGACAGCGTCGACGTCGCCCTGGCCAATGCACTGCGCAGCGAGGAAACGGTGGCAACGGCTGGCGAACGGCAATGAACGGGTTGCGCGACCGCACGCGGTACCTGCAGCCGGCCGCCGGCCATCTGGCGCCGCCAGTGCCCGCTCCTGATCCTGCTGGCGATGCGGCATGAGCGGGCACAGGCGCCACCTCGACTTTCCCGGCCGTCTGGTCCTCGTCGGTTTCGGCTGCATCGGCCAGGGTCTGCTGCCGCTCATCCAGCGCCACATCGGCATCGACCCGGCGCGGATCACCGTCGTCGCCGCCGACGCGGCAGGCGCTGCCGTCGCCCGACAGGCCGGGGTCCGTCTGCTGACGCACGTCCTGCAGCCGCAGAACTACCGCCAGATCCTCGAGCCACTGCTTGGCCGTGGCGATTTCCTGGTCAACGTCGCCGTCGATGTCTCGTCGCTGGCGCTGATCGGCTACGCCCGCAGCCGCGGAGCCCTCTACCTCGACACGTCGATCGAGCCCTGGCGCGGGGGCTACGACGACCCGGCGCTGGCGCTCGCCGCGCGCACCAACTACGCGCTGCGCGAGCAGGCGCTGGCGCTGCGCAGCGACTCGCCGCAACAGCCGACGGCGGTGCTGACGCACGGCGCCAACCCGGGCCTGGTCTCGCATTTCGTCAAGCGCGCGCTGCTCGACCTCGCCGCCGAAACCGGTCTGGCCATTGCCACCCCGCGGCAGCGTGCAGACTGGGCAGAGCTTGCCCGCCGCCTCGGCGTGCGGACGATCCACATCGCCGAGCGCGACACGCAGGTCTCCGCGCTGCGCCGGCAGGCGGACGAGTTCGTCAATACCTGGTCGGTCGATGGCTTCATCAGCGAGGCGCAGCAGCCGTGCGAGATCGGCTGGGGCTCGCACGAGCGCCGCCTGCCGGAGGACGGTTGCCGCCATGGCAGCGGCTCGCGGGCAGCCATCTATCTGCGGCGCGCGGGATGTGCGACGCGCGTGCGCAGCTGGACACCGGGTGGCGGTCCGTTCCACGGCTTCGCCATCACGCACGGCGAATCGATCTCGATCGCCGACTACCTGAGCGTCGGCCGCGGCGAGGCGCCGAGCTACCGGCCGACCGTGCACTACGCCTACCAGCCATGCGATGACGCGCTGCTCTCGCTGCACGATTTCTCGGCGCGCAACTACCGGCCGCCGCAACGCAAACGCATCCTGCTCGACGACATCCTGCCCGGCGGCATCGACGAACTGGGCGTGCTGCTCGCCGGGCATGCCCGCAACGCCTACTGGTTCGGCTCGCAACTCGCCATCGATGAGGCGCGGTGTCTCGCGCCGCACAACAGCGCCACCACCCTGCAGGTCTGCGCGGCAGCACTCGCGGCGATGATCTGGGCGATCGAGAATCCCGCTCGAGGGATCGTCGAGCCGGACGAAATGGACTTCGAGCGGGTGCTGCAGGTCTGCCTGCCCTACCTCGGCCGGGTGATCGGCGCCTACACCGGGTGGACACCACTGCATGGGCGCGGCCATCTGTTCCCGGAAGAACTCGACGAGTCGGATCCCTGGCAATTCAGCAACGTCCGCGTGCTGTAGCGGGTTGCGCCCGGCGGCGATCACGTTTCCCTGTCGGCGCAAGGTATTTGCACTGGCAAACGCAGCCGCACGATCTATCCTTAAAGCAGGACGAGGGCAGACAGGGCCGTCAACCGCAGGGCGGCGGTTGCCCCCCGACGACGCAGGGCCGCTGCCACGAAGGCTGCTGGCCTGGCCATCGACAAGGAGGTTGATCATGAGCAGCAAGTCCATTCCCGCCGGTTTTCAGCAGGTACGCCGTGACCGCCTGCTGCAGGAAGAGGCGCACGACAGTTACCGCAGCAAGGGCAAGCTCGCCGAGCCGACCATCTGCCCGGACTGCCATGCGGTGTTCAGCCACGGACGCTGGCAATGGGGCATTGCCGCGCCGGCCGACGCGCAACGCGTCCGCTGTCCGGCGTGCCACCGCGTCCACGACCACTGTCCGGCGGGCTGCGTCGTGCTCGACGGCGCCTTCCTGCAGGCGCACCACGACGACATCGTCCACCTGGTGCGCAACGAAGCGGAAAGGCAGCGCGCCGAGCACCCCCTGAAACGTGTGATGGCTTTCGACGACCACGAGGCAGAGCTGAGGCTCAGCACCACCGACATCCACCTCGCGCGCGCCATCGGGGAAGCGGTGCATCACGCCTACCAGGGGACCCTCGAGTTCCACTACAACCCACAGGAACTCCGCCTGCACGTGCACTGGTCGCGTTGAACGACCGCCGGGCCCCCGGCGCGGCGACCCCATCGGCACTCAGAAGCGCGTGTCGAGACCATGCTCCGCCAGCTCGGCGGCGCGCAGGATCGCGCGCGCCTTGTTCTGCGTTTCCTGCCATTCGGCCGCCGGATCGGAATCGGCGACGATTCCCGCGCCGGCCTGCACGTGCAGGTGATCGTCCTTGACGATGGCGGTGCGGATGGCGATCGCCAGATCCATGTCACCGTTGAATCCCAGGTAGCCGACGGCACCGGCATAGATACCACGCTTGACCGGCTCGAGTTCGTCGATGATCTCCATCGCGCGCACCTTCGGCGCGCCGGAAACGGTGCCGGCGGGAAAGGTCGCGCGCAGCACGTCGAGGGCGTCGAGCCCGGGCTGCAGTCGGGCCTCGACATTGGAGACGATGTGCATCACGTGCGAGTAACGCTCGACGATCATGTTCTCGGTGAGCCGGATCGTTCCGACGCGGGCGACACGGCCGGCGTCGTTGCGACCGAGGTCGAGAAGCTGGACATGCTCGGCCCGCTCCTTCTCGTCGGCAAGCAGCTCGGCGGCAAGCGCCTGGTCCTCCTCGAAGGAGACGCCACGACGGCGCGTTCCGGCAATCGGCCGCACGGTGACGGTGTCCCCCTCGAGGCGTACGAGGATTTCCGGCGAGGCACCGACGACATGGAAGTCCTCGAAGTCGAAGTAGAACATGTAAGGCGACGGATTGAGCGAGCGCAGCGAGCGGTAGAGCGCCATCGGGCTGGCGGCGAAGGGCTTGCTCATGCGCTGCGAGAGGACGACCTGCATGATGTCGCCCTCGCTGATGTAGCTCTTGGCCTTGACGACTGCCCGCCGGAACTGGGCCTCGCCGAACAGGGACGCCGCCGGCGGCGACGACTGCGGCCTCTCCGGCGGAATGGCGACCGGCTCGCGCAGCCGGAGGAGCAGTTCGCGCAGGCGCGCCTGCGCCTTCTGGTACGCCGCGGGAACCCCCGGCTCGGCGTAGACGACCAGCGTCAGCTTGCCGGAGAGGTTGTCGACCACCGCGATTTCCTCGGACAGGAGGAGAAGGATGTCGGGAATCCCCAACTCATCGGACTTCTGCGAGCGGGTCAGGCGGGTCTCGATGTAGCGCACGGTATCGTAGCCGAAACAGCCGACCAGCCCACCACAGAAACGCGGCAGGCCGGTGGTCGGCGCGGCGCGAAAGCGCTTCATGTACTTGCCGATGAACTCGAGCGGGTTGGTGTCGTCTTCACGCTCGGCGATCCGGTTGCCGTTGAGGACCAGCACCTGGTGCGCGTTGACGACGATGCGCGTCGGACTGGCCAGGCCGATGATCGAGTAACGGCCGAAGCGCTCGCCACCCTGCACCGATTCGAGCAGATAGCTGTACGGTGTATTGCCCAGCTTGAGGTAGATCGACAGCGGCGTGTCGAGATCGGCAAAGGTCTCGAGCGTCACCGGGATGCGGTTGTAACCTTCGGCAGCGAGGCGATTGAAATAGGCTTCGGTCATCGGAACTCCACGAGGAAACAGGCCGGCGGCGGACGGGCTTGCCGCCGGTGTTCGCATGCTGCGCGGCGATCCGTCGTCCGCGGCCGCCGCTCGCCGCCTCGGCAGCCTGCTCAGGCGTGAACCAGGCGCTCCGCCGCCTCGGCAAGGCTCGCGACTATACCATCACAAGCCAGCTCACGAACGTCGCGTCCCTCGTTGTAGCCATAGGGGACGAGAAAGACATGGCAGCCGGCTGCCCGACCGGCATGGAAATCGTGCACCGAATCGCCGATCATCAGCACGTCGAGCGGCGACACGGCGAGGCGGCCACTGGCCCACAGCAGCGGCATCGGATCAGGCTTCGGCCGTGGCAGGACGTCGCCGCTGACGATGACGTCAAAATAGGGATAGAGGCCGGTGCGCTGCAACAGGGGCAGGGTGAAGGCCTCGGCCTTGTTGGTGATGACGCCGAGCGGCAAACCAAGGGCCTGGAGGGCATCGAGACCCTCGCGGACGCCGGGAAAGAGCGTGGCATTGCGACCATTCTCGATGCTGTAGTGCCGCTTGAAGCTGGCCAGAGCGTCGGCAGGCGGTGGCGTGCCATCATCGGCAGCCGCCATCGACCCGGCCAGCACGCGCTTGACGAGATTGGCGATGCCACGACCGACGTAACTGCGGATCGATTCGACGGCGATCCCGGGTCGGCCCAGATCGTCCAGCATGGCGTTGGCAGCGGCATGCAGATCGAGCACGGTATCGAGCAGCGTACCGTCGAGATCGATGAGCACGGCACGCACGGCAAGTGGCGGCGGCATCATGGATTCTCCAGTCGTGCGCGCAGGGCGGCGAGGACGCTGTCGTAGCGATTCGGGTCACCATCCCTGCCCGCACCGTAGACGGCCGAACCAGCGACGAAGGTGTCGGCGCCGGCGCGCGCAATCTCGGCGATGTTGTCGACCTTGACGCCGCCATCGACCTCGAGCCGGATACGCCGGCCCCACTCACGCTCGTAGGCATCGATGCGGGCACGCACGGCGGCGATCTTGGGCAACGTGGACGAAATGAACGTCTGCCCGCCGAAGCCCGGGTTGACGCTCATCAGCAGGATCAGGTCGAGTCGATCCATGACGTGGTCGAGGTGGGCAAGCGGCGTCGCCGGATTGAACACCAATCCCGCCTGGCAGCCATTCTCGCGGATCAGCGCGAGTGTCCGGTCGACGTGTTCGGAGGCTTCGGGATGGAAGCTGATGATGTTGGCGCCAGCACGGGCGAAATCGGGAACGATGCGGTCGACGGGCCTGACCATCAGGTGGACATCGATCGGCGCCGTGGTCAAGGGCCGGATCGCCTCGCAGACGAGCGGACCGATGGTCAGATTGGGTACGTAATGGTTGTCCATCACGTCGAAATGAATCCAGTCTGCGCCGGCGGCAATGACGTTGACCACCTCCTCGCCGAGCCGCGCAAAGCTGGCGGAGAGGATGCTTGGAGCGATGACGTACATGACGGGGGCCTTCGCGATATGGGCCCTGATTCTAGCGCGAAAAGCGCGCCTGGCTTAGAGCAAGCGTTCGGTCAGTCGCAGGCTGCCGGACGGGTTGCCCGACGGGCTTGTCAGCGTCGCGAGTTTGGTGTGCAATGCCGGTTCCGATCGATCCGCCACGGGGCAAGAATGGCCGCCAGCAAAAAATATGAGATCGCCGTCAGCGCTGTGCCGCAATACATTGCCGAACAGTCGGATCCCGCGCGCGACAACTACGTCTTCGCCTACACGATCAGCATCGAGAATGTCGGCACGGTGGCAGCGCAACTCGTTTCGCGGCACTGGGTGATCACCGATGCCACCGGCGAGGTACAGGAGGTACGGGGACTCGGGGTAGTCGGCCGGCAGCCGCTCCTGCAGCCGGGCGAGAAGTTCGCCTACACCAGTGGCTGCCAGCTCGACACACCGGTGGGCACGATGCGTGGCAGTTACCAGTTCACCGCTGTCGACGGGCAGCAGTTCGAGGCGGAGATCCCGGTTTTCACGCTCGCGGTACCGCACGTCCTGCACTGATCGGTCGGCCACCCTGTCCTAGCTGCGGTAGTCGGCGTTGATGCGGACGTACTCGTAGGAGAGGTCGCAGGTGTACACGGTGGTACGTGCGTCGCCGCGGCCAAGCGCCACGCGGACGGTGATCTCGGCCTCCTGCATGATCCCGGCGCCATCCTCCTCGCGATAGCAATCCGCCCGGCCGCCGTTCTCGGCGACCAGGATTTCGCGCCCGGCACTGCCCAACCAGACACGCACACGCCCGACGTCGAGTTCGTCGAGCGCAGCGTAGCCGATCGCTGCGAGGATGCGGCCGAGATTGGGATCGGCGGCAAAGAACGCCGTCTTCACCAGCGGTGAGTGGCCGATGGCGTAGCCGACGCTGCGGCATTCGGCACGGTCACGACCGCCTTCGACGGTGATGCGGATGAACTTGCTCGCCCCTTCGCCGTCACGGACGATGGCTTGCGCGAGTTCGCTGGCGACGGCAATCACCGCCTGCCGCAAGACCTGGTAGCCCGGGTCCGTCGGCGCGCTGACATCGACCCCCGCCTGACCGGTGGCGGCGAGGATGAAGGAATCGTTGGTCGAGGTATCGCCATCGACGGTGATGCCGTTGAACGATTCATCGGCCGCTTCGCGCAACAGCTCCCGCAACAGCGGGCTGGCGATGCCGGCATCGGTGGCCACGAAGGCCAGCATCGTCGCCATGTTGGGCCGGATCATGCCCGCCCCCTTGCTGATGCCGGTGACGGTGACCGCCCTGCCTGCGACCTCGACGCGCCGCGATGCCGCCTTGGCGACGGTGTCGGTGGTCATGATGGCGTGCGCCGCCGCGTGCCAGTTGTCCGCCCGCAAGTCCGCGATGCAGGCCGGCAGGCCGGCGAGCAGGCGATCCAGCGGCAGCGGTTCGAGGATCACACCCGTCGAAAAGGGCAGCACCTGCCGGTCGGCGATCGCCAGCAGGTTGCCAAGGGCGGCGCAGGTCGCCGTCGCCACCTGCCAGCCGGCCTCGCCGGTGCCGGCGTTGGCGACGCCGGTGTTGATCACCAGCGCACGGATGTCGCAGCCGAGTTCGAGATGCCTGCGGCAGACCTGCACCGGCGCCGCGCAGAAGCGATTGGCGGTGAACACGCCGGCGACCCGGGTCCCGCTGTCGAAAGCCAGAACGGCCAAGTCGCGACGATCCGGCTTGCGGATTCCCGCTGCGGCGACACCGAGGCGAACGCCAGCCACCGGCAACAGCTCGGCGGCGGCAGGAGTACGGTAGTTGACGGGCATGAAGACCTCGCTGGCAAAGGCGAACCGGCGGCAGACACGGAGCCAGGCGCCAGCAACCGCGGCTGGCCAGCGCCCCTGCTCCGCTGCTGCGGATCAGCCGGTGCAGGAACTAGGACAGCTTGCCATGGCAGTACTTGTATTTCTTCCCCGAGCCGCAGGGGCACGGCTCGTTGCGCCCGACCTTGTGCGCCGCCGGTGCCGGCTTGGCGGCGGGCGCAGCACCCGTTGCCGCGGCAGCCTGGCCGAGCGCTTCGTCATAATCGGCATGGTGGTAGCGGACGTTCTGCACATCGGCATGTGGCGCCGTTTCCTCGACATCCTGCGCCCGCACCTGCACCGTCACCAGCAGCCGCGTGACCTCGGCGCGAACGCTGTCGAGCATGCGCTGGAAGAGCTCGAAAGCTTCGCGCTTGTATTCCTGTTTCGGGTTCTTCTGCGCATAGCCGCGGAGGTGGATGCCCTGACGCAGATGATCGAGCGCCGCCAGATGCTCCCGCCAGTGCGTGTCGAGGCTCTGCAGCATGACGTTGCGCTCGAACTGGTGGAACA
>JFAX01000016.1:41924-83998 GCA_000585015.1 Candidatus Accumulibacter adjunctus
GTTGCGCTCGAACTGGTGGAACATTTCGGCCCCCACCAGATCGATCTTCGCGGCGTAGCTGGCTGCCGCCGCAGCGACGATCCGCCGCAGGATGTCGTCATCACGCAGGTTCGGCTCATCGCGCGCCCACTCGCCCACCGGCAGGATGATCTGCAGATCGGCAGCGAGCGCCTTTTCGAGTCCCGGCAGATCCCACTGTTCCTCGACCGTGTCAGCCGGCACGTAAAGGCGGAAGCTGTCGTGCAACACGCCTTCGCGCATGGCGGTGATGGTTTCCGTGATGTCCTCGGTCTCGAGCAGTTCGTTGCGCTGCGAGTAGATCACCTTGCGCTGATCGTTGGCAACGTCGTCGTACTCGAGCAGCTGCTTGCGGATGTCGAAGTTGCGCGCCTCGACCTTGCGCTGCGCCGATTCGAGCGACCGCGAGACGAGCGGATGCTCGATCGGCTCGCCTTCCGGCATCTTCAGACGCTCCATGATCGCCTTCAGGCGTTCGCCGGCGAAAATGCGCAGCAACGAATCATCCAGGGCGAGGTAGAAGCGCGACGAGCCGGGGTCCCCCTGGCGACCGGAACGACCACGCAACTGGTTGTCGATGCGCCTGGATTCGTGACGTTCGGAACCGATGATGTGCAAGCCGCCGGCCGCCACGACCTGCTCGTGCAGTACCTGCCACTGCGCCCGGATCGTGGCGATCTGTGCTTCGCGCTCGGCCTCGCCAAGCGCCTCGTCGTCACGCACCGCGGACACCTGCTTCTCGATGCTGCCGCCAAGGACGATGTCGGTACCGCGGCCGGCCATGTTCGTGGCAATGGTGATCATCCCCGGTCGGCCGGCCTCGCGTACGATCTCGGCCTCGCGCGCATGCTGCTTGGCGTTGAGCACCTGGTGCGGCAGCTTTTCGTGGTCGAGCAGCGCCGACAGCAGTTCCGAGTTCTCGATCGACGTCGTGCCGACCAGAACCGGCTGGCCGCGCTCGCGGCAACCGCGGATGTCGGCGATGATCGCGCTGTGCTTCTCCTTGGCGGTGCGAAAGACCTGGTCGTTGTTGTCGGTCCGCCGCATCGGCTTGTTGGTCGGGATGACGACCGTCTCCAGGCCATAGATCTGCTGGAATTCATAGGCTTCCGTGTCGGCCGTCCCGGTCATCCCGGACAGCTTGCCGTACATGCGGAAATAGTTCTGGAACGTGATCGAAGCCAGTGTCTGGTTCTCGTTCTGGATGCGTACCCCTTCCTTCGCCTCGACCGCCTGATGCAACCCGTCGGACCAACGGCGCCCGGACATCAGGCGACCGGTGAACTCATCGACGATGATCACCTCGCCGTTCTGCACGACGTACTGCTGATCGCGCAGAAAGAGGTTGTGTGCCCGCAGTGCGGCGTAGAGGTGATGGATCATCAGGATGTTGGAAGCGTCATAGAGGCTGCCGCCATCGGGCAGCAGCCCGGCACTGGCAAGCAGTTCTTCCGCATGCTCGTGCCCATCCTCGGTCATCAGGATCTGATGCCCTTTCTCGTCCACCCAGTAGTCGCCAGGGCCATTCTCTTCGGCGCAGCGCTTGAGCAGTGGCGCGACCCTGTTCATCCGCACATATAGGTCGGTATGGTCCTCGGCCTGGCCGGAAATGATCAACGGCGTCCGCGCCTCGTCGATGAGGATCGAGTCCACTTCATCGACGATCGCGAAAGCCAGTCTGCGCTGCACCCGCTCGCCGGCCGAGTAGACCATGTTGTCGCGCAGATAATCGAAACCGAACTCGTTGTTGGTGCCGTAGGTGATGTCGGCAGCGTAAGCCGCCTGCTTCTGGTCATGCGGCATCTGCGACAGGTTGACGCCGACCGTTAGGCCAAGGAAGCGGTGCAGGCGCCCCATCCACTCGGCATCGCGATTGGCGAGGTAATCGTTGACGGTGACGATGTGCACGCCCTCGCCGGACAGCGCGTTGAGGTAGGAAGCCAGCGTCGCGACCAGCGTCTTGCCCTCGCCGGTGCGCATCTCGGCGATCTTGCCATCGTGCAGGACCATGCCACCAATCAGCTGGACATCGAAATGCCGCATGCCGAGAGTCCGCTTGCCGGCCTCGCGGACGACGGCGAATGCCTCCGGCAGCAAAGCGTCCAGCGTCTCGCCGTTCGCCACCCGCTCCTTGAAGTGTGCCGTCCTGTCACGCAGCGCGCCGTCGGACAGCGCCGCGATCCCCGCCTCGAGCGAGTTGATCCTGCGCACGACCTGCATGTACTGCTTGATCAGCCGATCGTTGCGGCTGCCGAAAATCTTCTTGAGTAAGCCGGAAATCATTCTGGGAACGGTAGAGGAAGTTGCAGTTGATGGGCGGACCCGAGCCAAGGGCCGACTCGCCTCCGCGGTGGAACTGGGAGTGCCGTTCGCACTGGGCCACCTGAGCGGCACGATGACTGCATCCCGATCATCATGCGGCGCGCGGCATCGATACTACCTTCAACACTCGCCCGACGCAATTCTGCCTGGCGCATTCGCCCGGCGCATCAGCGCTGTGACCTCATCGCGCTGCTGGTGCCGGGCGGCGGCAGCCGCCTGCGACCCGCTGCCCAGCCTCAGGAGACAACCACCGGGGTCCGGATGCGGCAGCCTTGCCAGTGGGCAAACATTGGTGCTCTAATGCTTCTGCAATCACAGACGCCGGAGGAAACCGCACATGCCCGATACGCGCTTCAAACCCCTGCCGTGGACGCGACTGCAGAGGGGCGTCCCCTGTTACCTCCCGAGAACCGCTCCCCGCCCGGCCGTGGACATCCATTCGCCGGCACTGGCCGTGATGACCGATTTTCACCGCCAGCCGCCGGTCACGGTGACCCGGGACACCTCGCTGGAAGACGCCAACAGGATCATGGCACTCAGCCACGCGCACTACCTGCTGGTGGCCGACGAGCAGAGGCACCTTCTGGGCATCGTCACCGAAGCCGGAACGAGGGGTCACCGGCCGCTGGCGGCGGCACACCGGCTGGGCGTCAAACCAGCCGAGCTGGTGGTTGGTGACGTCATGGTGAGCAAGCATGACGATGCCGAGGTCATGCACCTGCGCGACGTCGGCGCGGCTCGGGTGGGCAACGTCCTCGCCGCCCTGCGCGAACTCGGCTCGCCGTTCTGCCTGGTGGTGGACCACGACGACGAAGACCACCACGTGCTCTGTGGCGTCTTCTCGCTCGCGCAGATCGACCGGCAACTCGGCCTCACCTCCGCCACCGAGGAGATCGCGCAGACTTTCTCGCAGGTCGTCAGTTCGCTCGGCCATTGAGTGACCTGCCGCCCCGACCCGGAGGCAGATCGCCGGGCGATGGGCAAGGGGTCGTCAAGGGGCAGGCGCCGAAAGAGCTCCGCACACTCGCCAGCCGGCGCCTCAAGGCCAGCCGCGAGGCGTTGCACGACGCCCTGCAGGGCGTATTGAGCGCGAGTCCGGTGTTCGTTCTGGACGAACTGCGGCGGCCTGTCGAGGAACTCGAAGCGCGCATCGCGCGATTCGGCGCCCCGTCTGCCCGACGAGTTGGCGGCCGAGCACAACGGGCCGGCCATGCCGCAAACCTTGCCGGGGCTCCGCCACCAGCCATGAGCAGTTGGCTACAATTCGCCCTTCAGAACATGACCAAGAGAGGGGACGCACGATGAGTGATGAAAGCGAGAAGTCCAACACCTTCGAGGTGCTCTGTGGCCTGACACTGGCCGTTCTGGCAGCAGTGCTGGCAATAAACGATCTCGGAGCCGGCAAGTACGGGGATGACGAAATCATCGCTCACAACCAGAAGGCGAACGCCTTCGACTGGTTTCAGGCAAAGGGCATCAAGCAGTCACTGGTCGAAGGGCAGCGCGACATGCTGCGGATACTCATCGAGTCGCGCGTGATTCCTCCCGAGAGCGAAGCCCGCATGGGCACCCTGATGGCGACGCTCGACAATGACATCGCCCGCTACAAGAAGGAGCGCAAGGAGATCCTCCTCGGCTCGGCCGCCGTCGGGCAGGAGAACTGGGTACTGGAAGAGGACGGCAAGCTCGGCGCCGTCAAGGGCGCCCGCGAATGGGAAGCGGAAGCCAAGATGCTGGGCGCCGCCGGGGACACCTTCGACATCGCCACCTTCTTTCTGCAGGTCTGCCTCGTCATGGGCGCTGTCAGCCTGATTCTCAAGGGCAAGCGGATGCGCAACATCTTCTATGGCTTGATGGTGGTGCTCGGCGGCACCGGGGCCGTGTTCAGCGTCATGGCCTACACACAGGCCGGAGCTTTTGGCTGAAGGGGACTGGCGTTCTCCGCCCTGACAGGCAGCGCAGCGTTCGGCAAGGACGCTGCGGCTGCTCTGCCGCCCGGGTCGTGGTGCCGACGCCGGCGCTGGCAGGCGCTTGATCCACGTCAACGCCAGCCGGCCGTCACTACTCTCTAATTGCGGGATTTGATCTGGGGGCCACTGGATGTTTCGCATCTCGCAATTCATGCAGGAACTCTCGGCACCGCGTCCAGCCGGGCCGAAGCACAACCCGCCAGCGCCAGTCGTCATCTGGAACCTCATTCGGCGCTGCAACCTGACCTGCAAGCACTGCTACTCGATTTCCACCGACAGGGATTTCCCCGGCGAACTGACAACCGAAGAAGTGTTCGCCGTGATGGATGACCTGCGGCGTTTTCGCGTGCCGGTACTGATTCTCTCCGGCGGCGAGCCGCTGCTGCGACCCGACATCTTCGACATCGCCCGCCACGCCAAGTCACTCGGGTTCTACGTCGGCCTGTCGTCGAACGGCACCCTCATCGACTCCGCCAACATTGATCGCATCGCCGGCTGCGACTTCGATTACGTCGGCGTGTCGCTCGACGGAATCGGCGCGACCCATGATCGTTTCCGGCAGATGAGCGGAGCCTTCGATGCCTCGCTGCAGGGTATCCGCCTGTGTCGCGACCTCGGCCTGAAGATCGGCGTCCGCTTCACGATGACCCAGGAGAATGCGCACGACCTGCCACAGTTGCTGCGCCTGGTCGAGGAAGAGGGAATCGACCGCTTCTACTTCTCGCACCTCAACTACGCCGGTCGCGGCAACAAGAACCGCCGCCAGGATGCCCAGCACCAGTTGACGCGCTGGGCGATGGACCTGCTCTTCGAAACCTGCTGGCAGTACCAGGAACGCGGCCTGCGCAAGGAATTCACCAGCGGCAACAACGACGCCGACGGCGTCTACTTCCTGCACTGGGTCAACAGGCGCTTCCCGGAAAGGGCAGCGAACATTCGTGCACGGCTCGTGCAATGGGGGGGCAACTCCTCAGGGGTGAACGTCGCCAACATCGACAATCTGGGCAACGTGCATCCCGACACCATGTGGTGGCACTACACACTCGGCAATGTTCGCCAGCGCCCCTTCTCCGAAATCTGGATGGACCTCTCCGATCCGCTGTTGGCGGGCCTCAAGCGCTTCCCGCGCCAGGTCGGCGGGCGCTGCGGCGAATGCGTGCACTTCGACATCTGCAACGGCAACACGCGCGTCCGCGCGCAGCAGCTGACGGGCGACCCGTGGGCCGAGGATCCCGGCTGTTATCTCGACGACGCTGAGGTCGGCGTCGCCATGAATGCCGAGCGGGCGGCCAGCAGCCGCACCGTCACCATCCGGAGGGCCCCATGAGCTTGCTGCACCGCCTTTCCTGGCCATGCCTGATCGCCGCTCTCGTCGCCGTGGCCGGCAGCGCCGCCGCTGGCGACGTAGAAACGCGCTACCAGGAGCACTGCGCCGCGTGCCACGGCGAGACGCGCCTGGGTGGCGTCGGCCCGGCGCTGTTGCCGGAAAACCTGGAACGTTTGCGCAAGCCGGAAGCGCTCAACGTCATCCGCGACGGGCGCGTGGCGACGCAGATGCCGGGTTTTGCCGACAAACTGAACGCCGACGAACTGCGGCAGCTGGCGGAGTGGATCTACACACCCGTAGTTCCTGCCCCAGTTTGGGGGGAGAAGGAGATCCGCGGCTCGCATGTCGTCGACGCGGCCGCTGCCCGCCTGCCGGCGCGACCGGGCCGTGGGCTCAAGGGTGCCGATCCATTGAACCTCTTCATCGTCGTCGAGACCGGCGACCATCACATCTCGGTGCTCGACGGCGACAAACTGGAACGTCTGCACCGCTTCCCGAGTCGTTACGCCCTGCACGGCGGGCCGAAGTTCTCGCCGGATGGCCGCTTCGTCTATTTCGCTTCGCGCGATGGCTGGATCAGCAAGTTCGACCTCTACAACCTCGTCGTCGTCGCCGAGGTGCGTGCGGGGCTCAATACGCGCAATGCAGCCGTCTCCAGCGATGGCAAGTGGGTCCTCGTCGCCAACTACCTGCCGCACAGTCTGGTCGTCCTCGACGCAGCCGATCTCTCGCTGGCAAGGATCATTCCGACCTGGAACGCAGCCGGCAACAAGACCTCGCGCGTCTCGGCAGTCTATGATGCGGCACCGCGAAAGAGCTTCGTCGTTGCGCTGAAGGACGTTCCCGAGGCCTGGGAACTGAGTTACGATCCTGCAGCCGAGCCGGTCGCCGAAGGCCTGGTGCATGATTTCCAGTACAAGGAGGGCGCGTTCAAACCGGGCATGTTCCACCCCCGGCGGACACTGCTCACCGACTACCTCGACGATTTCTTCTTCACCCAGAGCTATGACGAGATTCTCGGTTCATCGCGTTCGGCGACCAAGGGGCAGGTGATCTTCCTCGACGGTCGAAAGAAGGTCGCCGAACTCGATCTGCCCGGAATGCCGCACCTGGGATCGGGCATCACCTGGAAGTGGAAAGACCCCGCCGGCCGCGAGCGGACGGTCATGGCCTCGCCCAACCTCAATGCCGGACTGGTGACGGTGATCGACCTCGAGACATACGAAACCGTGAAGCAGATCCCGACCCTGGGCCCCGGCTTCTTCCTGCGCAGTCACGAGAACTCGCGCTACGCCTTCACCGATTCGATGATGAGCAAGGAAAACCGGAACGTCCTGCAGGTGATCGACAAGCAGAGCCTCGAGGTCGTGGCCCAGATCCGGGCTGAACCGGGGCAGACGCTGGCACACGTCGAATTCACCCGCGATGGCCGTTACGCTCTGGCCAGCCTTTGGGAGATGGAGGGTGCGCTGTTGGTGATCGACGCCAGGAACCTGCGCGAAGTCAAGCGCATACCGGCAAGGAAACCGGTCGGAAAGTACAACGTGTGGAATAAAATAAGCAGGTCCGAGGGGACAAGCCATTGAACCACCGTTGCGCGGAGACAGCGTGCGCGGGAGCTTGACGTGGCCAGGAATCGGCGGGCGTCGACGAGCGGCGCCCGCGGCATCCCGCTCCAGACAAAACCCGAATGAGGAGCAACCATTGAACAGCGAATGCTGCCGAAGACCTCGTTTCTGGCCAATCGCCTGCCTCAGCGTCGCGCTCGCCTGGCCCGCTTCCGGGGTCCCGGCAGTACCCAAAGCGGCCGAACACGAGGACGACGAGGTGAGCTTCGGAACTGCCGTCGGAGCGCCACCGAAAGCAGGCGCGAAGACCCCGGCCAAACCGGCAGCCGCCGAACAACCGGCGAGGACGGCCGCCGGCAAGCCGAAACCCGCTGGCGATCGATCACCACGGGCAGCTGGGACAGGAAAGACCGGAACGGTCACGACCGACAAGCCGGCGATGGCAGCCAAACCCCGTCCGGCGACGAAAGCGCAGGACAAGGTTCAGAGCAAGGCGGTGAAAAAGTGACGAGCGGCGATCGCGAGGAAAACAGCTGGGGTGACGCGGGAGGAGCTGCCGCGGCGGCGGATCGGTGAGGATCTACGAGATGTGGATACGCAGCATGCTTTGCTCCGGCGCCTTCGCCGTGCCGCTCCTGGCTTCCTCCGCACTGGCACAGATGCCGCGTATCGAACTGAGTGCAGGCATGTACCGGATCGACGCCGAAGTTGCCGCCAACGATGCGACACGCATGCAAGGCCTGATGCATCGTCGCAGCCTGCCCGCTGGTCAGGGCATGTTGTTCGTCTTTCGCCAGCCAGAGCGCCACTGCATGTGGATGCGCAACACCTACGTGCCCCTTTCGGTGGCCTTTCTCGACCGGGATGGCCACATCCTGAACATCGAGGACATGCAACCGGAGAGCGAGACCAACCATTGCGCAGCCAAGGCAGCGAGCTTCGCCCTCGAAATGAACCTCGGCTGGTTTGCTGACAAGGGGATCAGACCGGGAACCCGCATCGCCGGCATCGAGAAGTCGCCGGCACCACGCTAGTCGACGGCGCCATGATCAGAAAGCGTCGAGGACCCTCGATGGGACCCGCAACGCCCGCCGCCCCTCTCCGGGTACGGCGGGCAGATTCCAACGCAACTGGCTCGACAGAGCGCCGCTTCTGCCGGCTGCACCCCGGCGAATGAGCGCGGCAGGCGGGCCGCAATGGCGCGACCGTATCACGCGCACGGGCGACAGCGCGCCGTTCCTGCCCTGGCTGCGTGACCGCGGTTCGCTGACGGCACGCATCCAGTCGCGCGGGCGTTTCGCCGTGCGCCTTTTGCGTCAGCAGCGTTGCCAACCGACGGCCGATGAGGCGCAGGCGCTCGGACTGCCGCCCGCCGTGCTGGCCTGGGTCCGCGAGGTGGCACTGAGCTGCGACGGCCGCATCGTCGTCTTTGCGCATACCGTCCTGCCCTGCCAGCCGCGCGGTCCGCTGACCCGCTGGCTGGCGCGGCTTGGCGAGCGTTCGCTCGGCGCGTTGCTGTTTGCCCATGTCGGCTTCAGCCGCGGGCCGATGAAATTCAGGCGGCTCGACCGCCGGCACGCGCTGTTCGTTCCGGCCGTGCAGGCACTCGAGTTTCCTGGGGTGGGCCCGCAAACGCTCTGGGCACGCCGTTCGCAGTTCGGTTTCGGCACACAGTCGGTGCTGGTGACCGAGGTCTTTTCGCCGGCGTTGCTGCAGACAACACCGAAGCTGGCGGCGCCTGGCGGCGGCGTCAGCGCTCGCCCTGCCAGTCTGACCTGAAGGAGGAAGCGCCATGCAGATCACCGTTCTCGGAGCAGGTGCCTGGGGTACCGCGCTCGCCATAGCTCTTGCCGATGCGCATTCGATCATCCTCTGGGCGCGCGATGCCGAACAGGTTCGTCGCCTGCAAAGCGAGCGCGAGAACACGCGCTACCTGCCGGGTCATCGCTTCCCGCCAGCACTGACTGCCACGGCTGACGTCGGTGCAGCGACGCGCCATGCCGACCTGATCCTGGTCGCAGCGCCTCTCGCCGGTTTGCGCAACACGCTGCAGCACCTGCGGGACGGCGAGAGCGCAACGCCCTTCCTGTGGGTCTGCAAGGGTCTCGAACGGGACACCGGACTGCTGCCGCATCAGGTCGTGCAGGAAGTCCTGGGCGAGCGTCTGTGCGGCACCCTGACCGGGCCGAGCTTTGCCGAGGAACTGGCGCGCGGGCTCCCGACCGTGGTCACAATTGCCTCGACCGACGCCGACTTCGCGCTCTTCTGCGCCGCTCGTCTGCGCCGGCCTCGCCTGCGCATCTATGCCGGCGACGACGTCATCGGCGCGGAAGTCGGCGGAGCAGTGAAGAACGTGATGGCGATCGCCACCGGCGTCTGCGATGGCCTCGGGCTGGGGATGAACGCGCGCGCCGCGCTCCTCACCCGTGGTCTGCACGAGATCACCCGCTTCGGCAGGGCTCTGGGCGGCCGGCCCGAAACCTTCATGGGCCTTTCGGGAATGGGCGACCTGATCCTGACCTGCACCGGCGACCTCTCGCGCAATCGACGTGTCGGCCTGATGCTCGCCGCGGGCAAGCCACTCGATCAGATCACCGAGCAACTCGGGCAGGTCGCCGAAGGCGTTCCAGCAGCACGCGAAGTGCAGCGCCGCGCGGCAACGCTCGGAGTCCGCATGCCGATCACCGACTGGGTGTGCACCCTGCTCGACGGCAGCATGAGCCCAATCGAAGGGGTCGCGGCGCTGATGCAGCGCGACATCGTCTTCGAGGACGCCTAGCAGGCTCCCGTTCCGTGCCGCTCAACCGGCACCGCGGTAGCCGATCTGTCGCCAGGCCTCATAAACGGTGATGGCAACCGCGTTCGACAGGTTGATGCTGCGGTTGTGGGCAACCATCGGCAGCCGCAGGCGTCGATCTGCAGAAAACTCGGCGAGGATGCCGGCCGGCAGACCGCTCGTCTCACAGCCGAAAACGAGTACGTCGCCGGCGCGGAAACCGACGGTGGCGAAGTGCGTGCGGCCCTTGGTGGTCAGCGCAAAGCGCTGCGCGCCCGGTGAAAGTTCTGCCAGCCGCGCGCTGCAACTCGCCCAGTCGGCATGCACGCAGACCGCGGTGAGTTCCGCATAGTCCATGCCAGCGCGCCGCAATCGGTACTCGCTGAGCTCGAAGCCAAGTGGCTGGACCAGATGCAGCCGTGCCCCGGCGTTGGCGCAGAGTCGGATGACGTTACCGGTATTCGGCGGGATCTCGGGGTGAACCAGGACGACCTCGAACACCGCCGATCGACCCGTGGCCCACCTACTGTGTCAGGCCCGAAGTGTTGACCAGGTCCGATGCCGGTGGCGGCGCCTGGACCTTGATCACACCGTCGGCGATCAACTTGCGGACGATCTGTTCCTGCAGTCCGAAAGAACGGACGAAGCCCTCCAGCGGCATGACCACCTGCTGCGTCGGCGTCAGGTGAACTTCCTGCTTTCCTTCTGCGTTGGTCGTCGGCGTCGCAGTGCCGAAATCGATCCGGATCAGCGGCCCGGTGATGGCGATATTGAGGATTCCGTCGGCAAAACTGGTCTGCATCTTCTTCCCTTCGCTGCTGGTGGGTCGGATGAGGCGATGTCATGGTGCGAGCCACGGCAGGCCTTGCCGCAGGCGACTGCGGTGAGCCCGCAGTCTACCTCCGCAACGGGCTTGCCGTACAGCCCGATGCTGCGGGCGCGGCCACCCGCAGCGGGCAGGTGACAACCTTGCCGATCGCCCGCATCAGGATGGCGACGACAGGCCGACGGCCAGTCGAGAAAAGGCCCGGCCGTGGCAGGAAAGCGCCGAAGCGCCCCGCTGCCACTGCCGGGCCCGCGCCGTGGCTGACTGACTACTCAGCCACGACCCTGGGGCTTTGCCCCGCTCAGTGACCCGAGGCCGTCGCGGCTCCGAGTCCGGTTTCCGAGCGGACCTTCTGTGCCGGGTACAACGACCGCTCGAGCTTGGCCTGCGCGCTGTTGTCCATCTTCGACACCAGGTAGATCACCACGAAGGCAGCGGTCATCGAGAACAGTGCCGGCGACGAGTAGGGGAACCAGGCGCTCCCTTTCGGGTTCTTCAGCACCGCCTCCCAGACCGAAGCCGAGAGGATGGTCAGCCCCACCGAAAGGACGAGACCGACGATTCCGCCGGCGACGGCACCCTTGGTCGTGCAGTCCTTCCACAACACCGACATGAAAAGCACCGGGAAGTTGGCCGAGCAGGCGATGGCGAAGGCGAGCATCACCATGTAGGCGACGTTCTCCTTCTCGAAGGCGATGCCGAGGAAGACCGCGACGATGCCGAGGCAGACGGTGGTGATCTTCGAGACGCGCAACTCGGACGCGGAATCGGCGTTGCCGTGCTTGAACACCGTCGCATACAGGTCATGCGAGACGGCCGAAGCTCCGGACAGCGTCAGACCGGCAACCACCGCCAGGATCGTCGCGAAGGCGACTGCCGAGATGAAGCCGAGGAAGACGTTGCCACCGACCGCGTTCGACAGGTGGATGGCGGCCATGTTGCCACCGCCGCGCAGGCCGTCCCAGACCGGCTTGCCGTCGGCGCCGACCGCCTGCACGCCATCGACCATCTTCGGCACGTAGTAGGCCGCTGGGTCCTGCGTCAGCATGACGATGGCGCCGAAACCGATGATGAAGGTCAGGATGTAGAAATAGCCGATCCAGGTCGTCGCCCAGCCGACGGACTTGCGGGCTTCCTTGGCACTGGGCACGGTGAAGAAGCGCATCAGGATGTGCGGCAGGCCTGCGGTACCGAACATCAGCGCCATGCCGACCGAGATCGCCGAGACCGGATCCTTGATCAGCGCACCCGGAGCCATGATCGCCCCGTGCTTGGCATGCACCTCGACCGCCTTGGCAAACAGCGCTTCGGGATTGAAGCCGAACTGGAAGAGCACCGCCAGGGCCATGAAGGTGGCACCGGTCAGCAGCATGATGGCCTTGATGATCTGCACCCAGGTGGTCGCCGTCATGCCGCCGAACAGAACGTAGCACATCATCAGCGCACCGACGATGATCACCGCAACCGTGTACTCGAGACCGAACAGCACCTTGATCAGCTGACCGGCGCCGACCATCTGGGCAATCATGTAGAAGGCCACGACGACCAGCGAACCGGTGGCGGCAAAGGTCCGCATCGGAATCTGGGCAAAGCGGTAGGCGGCGACGTCGGCAAAGGTGAACTTGCCGAGATTGCGCAAGCGTTCGGCCATCAGGAAGGTGATCACCGGCCAGCCGACGAGCCAGCCGATCGAGAAGATCAGCCCGTCGAAACCATTGGCAAAGACCAGCCCGGAGATGCCCAGGAACGACGCCGCCGACATGTAGTCGCCAGCAATCGCCAAGCCATTCTGGAAACCGGTGATGCCACCGCCGGCGGTGTAGAAATCGGCGGCGGACTTCGTCCGTGCCGCTGCCCATTTGGTGATGCCCAGCGTGACGGCGACGAAAATGCCGAACATGGCAATCGCCACCCAGTTCGTCGCCTGCTTGGTGGTGTTGCCGAGATCGGCTCCGGCGGCGAAGACGCCACCAACGGCCAGCACGCCCGCGGCGAGAAAGAGGGCATGACGCATCGATTGGCTGATCATTTCTGGTTGGCCTCCTTGATCACTTCGGCGGTCATCTCATCGAAATCCGAGTTCGCCTTGCGCACATAGACGTTGGTGATGGCGATGGTGAATACGATCACGCCAACCCCCAGCGGGATGCCGATCGTCATCACCATCCCCGGAGCCAGCGGCGTGCCCAGCCACTCCTTGTTGAAGGCGATGAGCAGGATGTAGCCGTAATAGGCGATGATCATCAGAATCGACATGAAGATGCTGTAGCTCGTGCGCTTGCGGACCAGCTCGTGGTACTTGGGATTGGCTTCAATCCGTGCAACGATGTCGTCGTTGGCCATGTGTCTTCCTTCCTTGTTTTGGGTGGACAGCCTGTGTTGATGTGGACTGCGCCCGCGAGCATAGGGCTCACTCCTTACCCCATCCTTACAGCACGATTTCTCGCGGAATGGCTGCTGGCGCAGCATCGCCGACCGAGCATGCCGTCGACAACGAGCTCATGCCGCCAACCCGGCTGGGCGTGGCAACGCCAAGGCAGCCGCCAAGGCGCCTCTACGAGCGCTGGGTGGCATGCGCTGCGGCCAAGCGGTGGTCACGGCCGATCCCCCAGGGCCGGAACGACCGTTGACGCCGCCGGCGCTCGAAGTCTCCGCCGCAGTGGCAACAATTTCACGGTCAGCAGGCCTCTTCTGGTTAGAATTCGACTCCACGACCAGCCCCCGACACCGCCAAGATGAACGATGCCAGTCTGCTCCCCGACCTGATCCGCCGCTCGGCAAGTCGCCAGCCTGACGCTTCGGCGCTGGGTTGTGGCGCTCAGTCGATGAGTTACGGCGAACTGCAGTGCGCGGTCAACGGCTTTGCCAGCGGTCTACTGGAGCTGGGCCTGGAACGCGGCGAACGGGTGGCCATCTACCTCGAGAAGCGCCTGGAGACGGTCGTCGCCAGTTTCGGTGCCGCCGCCGCCGGCTGCGTCTTCGTGCCGCTGAATCCACTGCTCAAGGCGGAGCAGGTCGCCTACATCATGCGCGACTGCAACGTTCGCGCGTTGGTCAGCTCCAGCGAACGCCTCGCCCTGCTGACGCCCGTACTGTCCTCATGTCACGACCTGCGCCATCTGATCGTCGTCAACAGCCGGGCCTCGGCCAGCAGCGGCAGCCCGCTCGCCCGGATCGACTGGGACGAACTGCTGCAGGCCCCTGCGCAAGGGGGTCACCGGGTCATCGACACCGACATGGTGGCGATCCTGTACACCTCGGGCAGCACGGGAAAACCGAAAGGTGTCGTCCTCTCGCACCGCAACATGGTTGCCGGTGCCATCAGCGTTGCCGGATACCTCGAGAACAACGCCGACGACACCCTGCTGGCAGCCCTGCCGCTGTCCTTCGACGCCGGCTTCAGCCAGCTGACGACGGCCTTCCACGTCGGCGCCCGCGTCGTCCTGTTGAACTATTTGCTGCCGCAGGACGTCCTCAAGGCAATGGCGCGCGAGCGGGTCAGCGGACTCACGGCCGTGCCGCCGCTGTACATCCAGTTGTCGCAGATCGAGTGGCCGGCGGTCATCAGCGAGCGGTTGCGCTATTTCGCCAACACCGGCGGCCGCATGCCGCGCGAGACCCTGGCCGCACTGCGGGCCCGGTTGCCGAACAGCAAACCCTACCTGATGTACGGCCTGACCGAGGCATTCCGGTCGACCTTCCTGCCTCCTGAGGAGGTCGACCGGCGGCCCGATTCGATCGGCAGAGCGATCCCCAATGCGGAGATCCTGGTTCTGCGGGAGGACGGGTCGCCCTGCGTCGCCAACGAGCCGGGTGAACTGGTCCATCGCGGTGCGCTCGTCGGGCTCGGATACTGGAACGACCGGGAAAAGACCAGCGAGCGCTACAAAGCCCTGCCGGCCGGCGTGGCCGGTCGCGATGCCGGCCTGGTACTGCCGGAGATCGCCGTCTTCTCCGGCGATACGGTCCGGATGGACGAAGAGGGCTTCCTCTATTTCATTGGCCGGCGAGACGAAATGATCAAGACATCCGGCTACCGGGTCAGTCCGACCGAGGTTGAGGAAATCGTCTATGCGACGCGCCTGGTCGGTGAGTGTGTGGCCTTCGGCGTCGACCACCCGACGCTTGGCCAGGCGATTCAGCTGATCGCCACTCCCGCCAGCGGCGACCACCTCGACTGCGAGCGGCTGCTGGCCGCATGTCGCCAGAGAATGCCCGCCTACATGGTGCCGGCGGGAGTCAGCCCGCGGCACGGCCCCCTGCCGCGCAACCCCAACGGCAAGCTCGACCGCAAGAGTCTGGCAGCCGAGTTCCTGCCCGCCGCAGTGGCCTGCGCGGCGACGACCCCGCTCACCGCCGACTCGCCCTGATGGACTTCGGACTTCCCCATCGGCACGGCCGGCGTCTGAGGTGTGCGTGGGCCCGATTGGCAAGACCGGGCGCGAACCAGCAGCCCGCGACGATCCGACAACCCTGCAAGGCCAGCCACCGGTGACCAACAGCGAACGAACCCACCCTGCACACGCGCCGATGCACCAGTTTCCGGTCCTCGACGGCGAACTCGTCATCGGCGGCGTGCCACTCAGCCGCCTCGCCGCACGGGTCGGCCGAACGCCCTTTTACGCCTACGACAGGCGACTGCTGGCAGCCAGGGTGACGGAGCTGCGCTCGTCGTTGCCTGCCGGCTTGAAGCTGCACTATGCCATGAAGGCCAACCCGATGCCCGCTCTCGTCTGCCACATGGCGAGACTCGTCGACGGCATCGACGTCGCCTCGGCCGGGGAACTCCGGGTGGCCCTCGATGCCGGCGCCGATCCAGCTGAGATCAGTTTTGCCGGACCGGGAAAGGGTCCTGGCGAACTGCGACAGGCAGTTGCCGCCGGCATCCTGATCAACATCGAATCGCCGCGCGAGATTCCAGAACTGGCTGCGATCAGCAGCGATACCGGTTGCGCCGCACGCGTTGCCGTCCGCGTCAATCCGGACTTCGAGTTGAAGAGTTCGGGCATGAAGATGGGGGGCGGAGCCAGGCAATTCGGGGTGGACGCCGAACAGGTGCCGGAACTCCTCGCCGAGATCGGCCGCAGCGGGCTGGCTTTCGAGGGTTTTCATCTCTTCGCCGGGTCGCAGAACCTGCGTGCCGAAGCGATCGTCGAAGCGCAGTGCAAGAGCTACGAACTGGCCCTCAAGCTCGCTCGCTTCGCGCCAGCAGACGTACGCTTCCTCAATCTGGGTGGCGGTTTTGGCATTCCCTACTTCCCGGGCGAGAATCGCCTCGATCTGGCGACGGTCGCCGGCGGCTTGGCCGTGATCGCAGATCGCGCGGCACGGGAGTTGCCGGCTGCCCGTCTGGTCATCGAACTCGGTCGCTATCTCGTCGGCGAGGCCGGCATCTACGTCACCCGGATCATCGATCGCAAGCTGTCACGCGGTCAGATCTTCCTCGTCGTTGATGGTGGGCTGCATCACCATCTCGCGGCCTCAGGCAATTTTGGCCAGGTGATCCGCAAGAACTACCCGGTGACGATCGGCAACCGGATCGGTGCGCCGACCAGCATCGCGGCTTCGGTCGTTGGCCCGTTGTGCACGCCGCTCGACCTGCTGGCCGATCGCATGCCGCTGGCCGATGCGCAACCGGGCGATCTGGTGGTCATCTTCCAGTCCGGTGCGTACGGCTTCTCCGCCAGCCCACAGAGTTTCCTCGGTCATCCCGCATGCGTCGAGATCATCGTCTGAGCGCCGTTCCAAGTCAGGCACCGCTCGCGAACGAGTCCACCCCGGCCCACCACCGCCTCCATGCCACACATCCCAAGAGCCTCTGACTGCCTCCGCCGGAGAGCCATCAGCCTACCGCCACGCCACCGATCGGTCAGCCCGGGTCGGCGCGACGGCAGTCAACGCCGCGCCATGCGGCGGGCGTCGGCAGCCTGGGCACCTGGGGACGCTGGCTGGAAAGCGACACGGTGTCGGAGCGGCGCGTGACGGCCGGTGGAGGAACGGGACAACTGCCCCGCACACCCTTGCTCGACTGGTCGAGCTTTGCCGGCTCACGGCGTCTGCCTGGCGTACACAGCATCGACGATATCGCCGACAACTGCCTGACAACCAGCGGCCGGGCAGCGATCTACCTTGCCTTGCTGCAGTTGCGCCTGAGCCCGGGCAGTCTGGTCCTGATTCCCAGCTACCATTGCCCGACGATGGTGGCTCCGGTGATTCTGGCCGGCCTGCGGGTAGCCTATTTCGGCATCCGCGCCGACGGCCTGCCGCAACTCGGAACGATCGATGCCGCAACTGCGGGGCGCGCGAAGGCCATGCTGGTGTCGCACTATTTCGGTCTTGCACGATCGCTGAGAGAGGTGCGTCAATGGTGCGATGCGCGGCAGATTGCGCTGATCGAAGACTGTGCCCACTGCTATTTCGGCAGTGCCGGCGAGCGGCCGGTGGGCACCTGGGGCGACTTCGCGACCGCCAGTCTGTCGAAGTTCTTCCCGGTCCCCGAAGGGGGTGTATTGGCCTCGGCAATGAGGCCGATCGTTTCTCCACACCTCACGCCACAGGGTCTGAGAGCGGAGCTCAAGGCCTGGGCCGACGTGCTGGAGTCGGCTGTGACTTTCGGCCGCCTGGCGGGTACCCGCTGGCTTCTGGCCGGGCTTTTCGCGCTCAAGAATCGGATCCACCGTACCAGGGCTGCGCAGCCACTCGAGGAGTCGACGGCCCCGCCCGACATGATGCTCGCCTGTGACATGGCGCGGATCAAGCGAACACCCGCATCGACCGCGGTCGCGCTGCAGAAGCTGTTGCCACGCGGACGAATCATCGCTCGCCGCCGAGCCAACTATGCCGCCTACGCACGGCATTTCCGCCAGATCGAGGGAGCATTCCCCCTCTACCCCCACTTGGCCGACGACGCCGTTCCCTACGTCTTTCCGCTCTGGGTCAACGACGCCGACCGTGTGTATCACAGCCTGCGGGCATTGGCTCTGCCGGTTTTTCGTTGGGACCGGATCTGGCCCGACACGCCCGTCCTGGCGGACGACGTCGGACCTTCCTGGAGCCAGCACGTGCTGCAACTGCTCTGCCACCAGGACCTGAGCGAAGCTGACGTGGCACGCACGGCGCTCGCGACGCTCGCTCTGCTGTCGTCAGAGGGCCAAACTCCAGCGGGCGGCGCGGGCCAGAAATAGAAAGGTGCACCCGAAGATGCCATCATCACTCGCAGTTGCCTGGCAGAACCTGCCGGCAGCAGTGCTGCAGCAGGAGCACGGCCCGTCTGCCGACTGGGACCGCTTGAACCTGCGGCGCGGAGGTCTGCCCTTCCTCGCTTCCGACGCCATCGCGGCTGCCCTCGACTCATTTGGTACGGGCCGGGAAAGGCTGCTGGTCGGCCGACAGGGGCAGAAAATCGTGGCAATGTTCCTGCTTCTGCGAACCTCCGCCGCCGGCTGGCAGACTTTCCAGCCATCACAGCTGCCCCTCGGCGCCTGGGTGGCCGATGACACACTGCCGCTGCTCGACCTCGCACGCAGCCTGATTCGCGGACCGCTCGGCCCCTGTCTCCTGTTGTCGGTCACGCAGATCGATCCACTGCACGCCGCGCGTCCGCCCGACAGCGCCGACAGCCAAAGCAGCGACTACATCCGCACGGCCTGGACCGAGCTGCAGGGAAGTTTTGCCGAGTACTGGAGCCAGCGCGGCAAGAACCTCCGCCAGAACATGCGCAAGCAGAGGAACCGGCTGGCTGCAGAGGGGATCAGCGGAAGACTTCGCGTCTTCGACCAGCCGCGGGACATGGCGGCGGCAATCGAACGTTATGGCGCACTCGAGAGCGCCGGCTGGAAGGCGGAGCGGGGTACCGCCATTCATCCCGACAACGCACAAGGGAAGTTCTACCGCCGCTTGCTGGAGTACGCGGCGACGCGCGGCGAGGCCGTCGTCTTCGAGTACCTGTTCGACGACCGGGTCGTCGCCGCCAACCTGTGCCTGCGACGCGATGAGGTCCTCGTCATTCTGAAGACGACCTACGACGAGTCGATCCAGTCGTACTCGCCAGCGTTCCTGCTCAGCCAGGACGAGATCGAGCTGCTGTACCACGAGGGCCGAGTGCAGCGCATCGAGTACTATGGCCGGATGATGGAATGGCACAGCCGCTGGACCGAAACCTCACGCGTCCTCTATCACCTGACTCTCTATCGCTGGCCGCTCCTGCTGCAGCTTGCCGCCTGGCGCCGGCGGCGAAGACAGGCGCTGGAGTCCCGTTCCGGCCACTGAGCGCAGGGGACTGGCAAGCCCGCAGGAACGGCAAAGGGGAAACGAAAGACCGGCTCGTGGCCGGTCGTTTCATCGTTGCGACTGACTGATTCAAATGGTCGGGGCGCCGGGATTCGAACTCGGGACCCCTTGCACCCCATGCAAGTGCGCTACCAGGCTGCGCCACGCCCCGACGAGCGCGGGATTATAACCGAAAACGAGCCCGCGACTCAGGGTCGCAGGATTTCGGCGATGCTCAGCAGTTCGACGCGCACCTCCTCGAGCGTCAACGCCGAGGCCTTGGCCGCCACCTCGACCTCGGCATCTTCCAGGCGATTTCGGGCGCCGCTGATGGTGAAGCCTTGACTGTAGAGCAACTCGCGGATACGTCGAACGAGCAGGACTTCGTGGTGTTGATAGTAACGGCGGTTGCCACGTCGCTTCACCGGTCGAAGCTGCGCGAACTCCTGCTCCCAGTAGCGCAGGACATGCGGCTTTACGCCGCAGAGTTCGCTCACCTCACCGATCGTGAAGTAGCGTTTGGCGGGAATGGCCGGCAACGGCTCCGGAGCCGGATCTCTATGACTCGCTTCCATCGTAGGTGTGCTCCACCTCGGCCTTCAGTTTCTGACTGGCGTGGAAGGTCACCACCCGCCGTGCGGTGATGGGGATTTCTTCGCCAGTCTTAGGATTTCGACCTGGGCGCTGCGGCTTGTCCCGCAGCTGGAAATTGCCAAACCCGGACAACTTGACCCCGTCGCCCCGTTCGAGTGCGTTTCGGATTTCTTCGAAAAACGCCTCGACCATGTCCTTGGCCTCGCGCTTGTTGAGACCGACCTTGTCGAACAGCAAGTCGGCCAGTTCCGCCTTGGTCAGCGTCATTCCCATCCCTTCTCAGACGCGAAGCTGCGCTGCAAACACCTGCCGCAGATAGGCCACCAACTGCTGCATGGCGGCGTCCACTTCAGCCTCAAGCAAGGTCTTGCGAGTATCTTGCATCACTATGCGGAAGGCAAGGCTTTTCTTGCCAACCTCGACACCGCGCCCGACGTAGACATCGAACAGCCGAATGTCATTGACGATCGCCGGTCGGTGGGCGCTCAAGGCATCGAGCAGCTCCTGCAACTCGAGCCCGTGGTCGACGACGACTGCCATGTCGCGGATGACGACGGGCTGGCGCGAGCCCTCGACGTATTGCGGCAGCCGAGCCTGCAGCACCGGATCGAGGTCGATCTCGAACAGCACCGGTGGCAGCGGCAACTCGAATTTCTGCTGCCATTGCGGATGCAGTTCGCCGATGCAGCCGATCGCCTGCCCATCGAGCAGAACCCGCGCGCTGCGCCCCGGGTGCAGGGCCGGGTGCGTGGCCGCTTCGAAGCGAGCAGCAAGCGGCGCGAGCAGAAGTTCCAGATCCCCCTTGACATCGAAGTAGTCAACATTGCGCGTCGTACAGCCCCACTGTTCCGGCAGCACCGAACCGTAGGCGAGCGCAGCGAGCCGCCATGGCTGGCGAAACCCGGGAACGGGACCACCCAGCGGATCGCGAAAGAAGCAGCGACCCGTTTCGAAGACACGAACCCGGCTCTGTCGACGTCTGAGGTTCGTCGCCACGTTGGCCAGAAGCCCGCCAAGCAGCGACGAGCGCATGACGCTCAACTGACTCGCGATCGGATTGGCCAGCCGGATCAAGTGCTCGTTGCCGGCGAGGTCTCGCTCCCAGGCTTCTTCGACAAAGGCGAAGTTGATCACTTCCTGATAGCCACAATCAGTCAGCAACTGCCGCACGCGCGCCACCGGTCGCTCCTGCTCCCGCCGCGGCAGCATCGACAGAGGTGCCCGCGGCAAGGCCGCAGGGATATTCTCGTAGCCGTGCAGGCGGACGATTTCCTCGATCAGGTCTTCCTCGATCTCGATATCGAAGCGATGACTGGGCGGTGTGACGATGAAATCCTCTGCATCGCGGACGAATGAAAGCCCCAGTCGACGAAACAGCTCCCCGATGCGTGCGGGCGCGACATCCAGCCCCAGAACCTTGCGCACACGGTGCGGGCGCAGACGGACAGGGGGCCGCTGCGGCAGGGTGGCCAGCGCATCCGTCACCGGACCGGCGACGCCACCACAGATGTCCAGGACCAGGCGCGTCGCACGCTCGAGGGCACGCCGTGTCGCAGCGAAATCAACGCCGCGCTCGAAGCGATGTGCGGCATCCGAAACGAAACCGTAGCGCCGCGCGCGGCCGGCGATCACTTTCGGGGCGAAAAACGCAGCTTCCAGGAAGACCTCGGTTGTCGCCGGGGTGATGCCGGTGTCCTCACCCCCCATGATCCCGGCCATCGCCAGCGGTCGTCGCTCATCGGCAATCAGCAGAATGTCATCCTGCAACTCCACCGCCTGTTCGTTGAGCAGCCTGATCGTCTCGCCCGCCCGCGCCATGCGGGCGTGAATGGCACCTGCGAGCTGCTGGTTGTCGAAGGCGTGCAGTGGCTGGCCGACTTCGAGCATCACGTAGTTGGTGATGTCGACCAGTGCCGAAATCGGGCGCAGACCGCTGCGCTCGAGCCGCCGCCGCATCCACGGCGGCGTCGCAGCCGCCGCGTCCACGCCGGCGATCACCCTGCCGCAGTAGCGTGGGCATGCAGCCGGAGCGTCGAGGACGATTGCGCGTTGACTGCTGATGCCCGCTGCCACCTCAGCGACCTCGATGTAGCTCGCTGGCGCGCCAGTCAAGGCGGCAACCTCGCGCGCCACACCTTCGAGCGACAGGCAGTCCGCCCGGTTGGGAGTCAACTTCAGCGTCAGCAGGCGATCATCGAGATCGAGATGACGGCGGAGATCCTCACCCACCGGAGCGGCAGGATCCAGGAGCAGCAATCCTGCGGCGTCGTCACTGATGCCAAGTTCCCGTGCCGAGCACAGCATGCCATGGGACTCAACGCCGCGCACCTGGCTGCTCCTGATCTGCAGGCCGCCGGGAAGCTCGGCGCCGACCAAGGCACAGGGCACCTTGGCGTTCGCCACGGCATTCGGCGCGCCGCAGACGATCTGCAGCAGATCGCCGGCGCCAACAGCCACCCGGCACAGACGCAGCCGATCGGCGTTCGGATGGGGGTCGGCGCTGATGATCTGCGCGACGACGACGCGGCTGAAGGCAGGAGCGACGCTTTCTTCCTCTTCCACCTCAAGGCCGGCCATCGTCAGAAGGTGCGAGAACTCCTGACCATGACATGCGGGGTCTACGAAACTGCGTAGCCAGGATTCAGAGAATTTCATGCCCAGTCGCGGTGAGAAGCGGTCGCCATCAGACGAACTGGCGCAGGAAGCGCAGGTCGCCATCGAAGAACAGGCGCAGGTCATTGATTCCGTAACGCAGCATGGTGAGGCGATCGGGACCCATGCCGAAAGCGAATCCAAGGTAGCGCTCGGGGTCGATATTGACGTGACGCAGGACGTTCGGGTGAACCATTCCGCAACCAGCGATCTCGAGCCAGCGCCCCTTGTGCGTCCCGCTCATGAACGCCATGTCGATTTCTGCCGATGGCTCGGTGAAGGGGAAGAAGGAAGGCCGGAAACGCACCTGCAGGTCGTCGCTCTCGAAGAAACGACGCAGGAAGTCGGCGATGACGCCCTTCAGATCAGCAAAGCTGACGTCCTCGCCGATCCACAGTCCTTCGACCTGATGGAACATCGGCGAATGCGTCGCATCGGAATCCACGCGATAGACCCGCCCGGGCGCAATGACCCGGATCTCGGGCATCGTTGCCAGAGCCGCATGGCGGGCGACATGCGCCTGCATGTAGCGCACCTGGATCGGGCTGGTATGGGTGCGCAGCAACACTCCCTTGGCAACCGCTCCCGACTCGTCCTGCAGGTAAAAGGTGTCGTGCATCGAGCGCGCCGGATGGTCCTCGGGCGTGTTCAGGGCGGTGAAGTTCTGGAAATCGGCCTCGATCTCGGGGCCGTCGGCGACCGCGAAGCCGATCGAACGGAACAGGGATTCGATCCGTTCGAGCGTCCTCGTCACCGGATGCAGACCGGCGCGTCGCTGCCCGCGACCAGGCAGGGTCACGTCGA
This sequence comes from Candidatus Accumulibacter adjunctus, assembly GCA_000585015.1. GTDB lineage: Bacteria > Pseudomonadota > Gammaproteobacteria > Burkholderiales > Rhodocyclaceae > Accumulibacter > Accumulibacter adjunctus. Next base: position 65,050 of record JFAX01000016.1, read on the forward strand.
GCGCCTCCTCAGCCAGGCGGGCGTCCAGAGCCATTTTCCGGATGGCTTCACGACGCGCGCTGAGAGCGCCTTCAACGCTCAGCTTGGCGTGATTGATGGCCGCGCCGGTTGTCCTGCGCTCGTCCGGCGGCAGCTTCGCGAGGCCCTTGAGCAGTTCGGTTATCTGTCCATTCCTGCCAAGATAGCCGGCCTTGATCTGCTCAAGCACATCGGCGTCGTCCGTCGCAGCAAAGGCCACGACGGCCGCCTGGACAATCTGATCGAGGTTGTGCATGCTTCACCGAAAAAAGGAGGCTCACGCCTCCTCTACCGCGATTCGTCGGGCCTTAGGGGGCAAGCCGGGCCTTGGCCTCGGCAGCGAGGGCAGCAAAAGCCGGCTTGTCGAACACGGCCAGATCAGCCAGGACCTTGCGATCCACCTCCACCTGCGCCTTCTTCAGGCCATTCATGAAGGTACTGTATTTCATGCCGAGTTCCCTGGCAGCCGCGTTGATGCGCGCAATCCAGAGGCTGCGGAACTGGCGCTTCCGCTGCCGACGGTCACGGTAGGCATACTGGCCTGCCTTCATCACCGCCTGTTTGGCGACACGATAGACGTTCTTGCGACGACCGCGATAGCCCTTGGCCAGGGCGAGAATCTTCTTGTGGCGCGCGTGCGCCGTTACACCACGCTTGACTCGAGGCATCGTCTATCTCCTTAGGCGTACGGCATCATGGCACGCACCACAGCCTTGTCAGAGGCGTGCACAGCGGTCATGCCGCGCAACTGGCGCTTGGTCTTGGTGTCCTTCTTCGTCAGGATGTGGCGCTTGTAGGCAAACGAGCGCTTGATGCGACCGCTCGGACTGATCTTGAAGCGTTTTTTCGCTCCTGTCTTGGTTTTCATCTTGGGCATTGAATGCTCCTCTTAATGACATGTTGCCAGGTGGCTTCCGACGGAAGCTCTTCGAACCCGGCCCCACTTCTCCACACTGCACGGCCCTTCGGGCCGGACGCAGTGGTTCCTGCAATCTAACGCTTCTTGTTCGGCGTCAGGACCATCACCATCTGTCGCCCTTCCATCTTCGGCATCTGCTCGACCAGTGCCAGCTCCTGCAGATCCGCCCTGATGCGCTCGATCTGCCGCATGCCGATATCCTGATGCGCCATTTCCCGGCCACGGAACCGCAGCGTGACCTTGACCTTGTCCTCTTCCTCGAGGAAACGCGTCATGTTGCGCAGCTTGATCTGGTAGTCGTTTTCATCGGTACCCGGACGCAGCTTCACTTCCTTCACCTGCACCTGCTTCTGCTTGAGCTTCTGCTCGTGCTGACGCTTCTGCTCCTGGTACTTGAACTTGCCAAAATCGACGATCCGGCAAACCGGTGGCTGCGCCATCGGCGCGATCTCGACCAAGTCGACGCCAGCATCTTCGGCAAGCGCCAGAGCCGCCCTGACGCTCATGATTCCCAACTGTTCGCCGTCTGCACCGATCAGCCGGACTTCCGGGGCGTTGATTTCCTCGTTGACGCGTTGCGCTTTTTGCAGTGCGATGGTTCCACTCCTTCTTCCGACAAAAGTCAAGCCGTGCCACTGCGCGCGGCAACTTCCTCAAGAAGCCGCCCAGTCAGAGCCTCGAGCGTCATCTGCCCGAGATCCCGCCCCCCGCGCGTGCGCACGGCCACCAGATTGGCTGCCACCTCTTTGTCGCCAACGACGACCTGATACGGCAGCTTGTTCATGCTATGTTCTCGTATTTTATAGGTAATTTTTTCGTTGCGCAAATCCGCCTCGACACGGAGCCCGGCAGCGCGCAACGCCGCCGCCACCTGCCTTGCATAGTCGCCCTGCTTCTCGGAAATATTCAGCACCACCGCCTGCATCGGCGACAGCCAGAGCGGCATGGCGCCGGCATAATGCTCGACGAGAATCCCGATGAAGCGATCGAGCGATCCGAGGATCGCCCGGTGCAGCATGACCGGAATCTGGCGCTCGTTGTTTTCGCCAACGTAGTGCGCCTCAAGGCGCTGCGGCAAGGCGAAGTCCAGTTGCAGCGTGCCACACTGCCAGACGCGTCCAAGGCAGTCCTTGAGCGAAAACTCGATCTTCGGCCCGTAGAATGCGCCTTCTCCCGGCTGCAGGTCGTAGGCCAGCGCCTTCGCCGCCAGAGCCTCGGCCAGCGCGGCTTCCGCCCTGTCCCATGCCTCGTCGGAACCGATCCGTTTCGCTGGCCGTGTGGACAGCTTGACGAGAATCTCCGTGAATCCGAAATCGGCATAGATCCGCTGCAACAGGTCGATGAACGCCGCGGTTTCCGGCAACACCTGCTGTTCCGTACAGAATATGTGTGCGTCATCCTGCACGAAGGCGCGCACGCGCATGATGCCGTGCAGGGCACCCGATGGCTCGTTGCGATGACAGGAACCGAACTCGGCCAACCGCATCGGCAGGTCACGGTAGCTGCGCAGCCCCTGGTTGAAGATCTGGATGTGCCCGGGACAGTTCATCGGCTTGATCGCGTAGTCGCGGTTCTCGGAAGCGGTCGTGAACATGTTCTCCGCGTAGTTCTGCCAGTGCCCCGATCGTTCCCAGAGCGACCGATCCATGATCATCGGCGTCTTCACTTCACAATAGCCGTTCTCCCCCAGAACCCGCCGAATGTACTGCTCGACTTCCTGCCAGATGGTCCAACCCTTCGGGTGCCAGAAGACCATCCCTGGCGCCTCGTCCTGCAGGTGGAACAGGTCCAGTTGCCGCCCCAGCTTGCGATGATCGCGTTTCTCGGCCTCTTCGAGCATGTGCAGGTAGGCATCCTGGTCTTCCTTCCTGATCCAGGCGGTGCCGTAGATCCGCTGCAGCTGCTCGTTGCGATGATCCCCGCGCCAATACGCGCCAGCCAGCTTCATCAGCTTGAAGACCTTCAGCCGCCCGGTCGACGGTACGTGCGGCCCGCGGCAGAGGTCGACGAAGTCCCCTTCGCGATAGAGCGAGACGACCTGATCCGCCGGTATCGCATCGATCAGCTCCGCCTTGTAGTGCTCGCCAATCGACTTGAAGAACGCGACAGCCTGATCACGCGGCCAGACCTCCCTCTGAACCGGCAGGTCACGGCGCGCCAAGTCGCTCATCCGCCGCTCGATCGCGGCCAGATCATCAAGCGTGAACGGACGCTCGAATGCGAAATCGTAGTAAAAGCCGTTCTCGATGACGGGGCCGATAGTCACCTGCGCCGAGGGAAAGAGTTCCTTCACCGCATAGGCCATCAGATGCGCGGTCGAGTGGCGAATGACTTCGAGTCCCTCGGCATCCCTGTCGGTGACGATCCCCAACTGAACATCGCTGCTGATCAGGTACGACGTATCCACCAGCCGGCCATCCACCTTGCCCGCCAAGGCGGCCCGCGCCAGACCGGAGCCAATCGCCTGCGCAACCTCGACAACCGTCACCGGCTGCGCGAAATCCCGTTGCGATCCATCGGGCAGTGTGACCACCGGCATATTGCACCTCAGAAGAAAAAGATGGCGAAGCCGGAGCGCCGCTCTGGCTTGTGAGTGCACTGCAGGCGCGCACCCGAAGACTCGCAACAACCGCCACGACGCCCTGCCACAGGGTGGTTGGCGAACAGCAGGCAGGCGACCGCTCGGCCGGCGGTACCCACCCAGTCGCGAGTTGCGGCCGAGTCGTCCGCGAATTTCCCGGAACGGCCTTGCGCCCGGATTCTAGCACGCCCGCTTCGGGCAGCGAAAAAACCGGCGCCGCACAGCGACACTCCGCTGCAGCTGATGCACCCGGAACAGCATTTCGGCACCAGGTTACGGATCCGCGCCCGCATCTTTCCTGGCGCACGCCTCCACCGCACTCCTGGCGTGGTGCGCCGGCATCCCGGTTGCGGCCAACCCGCAGCATGATCAACACGCCGCGAGCAGTTCCCGCAAAGCCTGCAACAGCACGGCACACTGCTCATCGCTGCCAATCGTGATGCGCAGGTACTGTTCGATTCGCGGCAGCGGGAAATGGCGAACGATGATGCCCCGTTGCCGGAGTCGCGCCGCGAGTTCGCCGGCATCGTGCTGCGGGTGGCGAACGAAGACGAAGTTGGCGGCCGACGGCAGGACGCTGAAGCCAAGCAGCAACAGCGCCTCGCGCAACGCTTCGCGACTGCGGATGACCGCCCGCCGGGTCGTCTCGAAGTAGTCTTCGTCGGCGATGGCAGCAACTGCCCCGACGATCGCCAGACGATCGAGCGGATAGGAGTTGAAGCTGTTCTTGACGCGTTCGAGCGCTTCGATGAGATGTCTCTGGCCAATGGCGTAACCGACGCGCAGCCCGGCGAGCGAACGCGATTTGGAGAGCGTGTGCACGACCAGCAGGTTGGGATGTCGATCGACGAGGGCCACTGCCGACTCGCCACCGAAGTCCACGTATGCTTCGTCGACGACGACCACCGACTGCCGATGCCTGAGCAGCAGTTGCTCGATCGCCACCAGCGGCAGCAGGCAGCCGGTGGGGGCATTCGGGTTCGGGAAGATGATGCCCCCGTTTGCCGCCGCATAGTCCTCGACGCGGATGCGAAAGTCTTCGCTCAGCGGTATGGTCAGGTAGGTGATCCCGTACAGAGCACAATAGACTGGGTAAAAGCTGTAGGTGATGTCGGGGAAGAGGATCGGCAGCTCGTGCCTGAGCAGAGCCATGAAGGCGAGCGCCAGCACTTCGTCGGAACCATTGCCGACGAATACCTGCTCGCTGCCGACGCCGAACCTGCCGTGAAGAGTGGCGATCGCTGCTCGCAGCCGCTCGGCATTGGGGTCGGGATAAAGCCGCAGCGAAGCACCGTCGGCAGCCAGTTCCCCGGCAATCGCCGCCACCACGTGTGGCGATGGCGGATAGGGGTTCTCGTTGGTGTTCAGCTTGACGAGTTGCGGCAATCTCGGCTGCTCGCCGGGAACGTAGGGCGTCAAGCGATGAACGACGGAGCTCCAGTAGCGGCTCATGAAAGGCTGCTCGGCTAGGGTTCACGGAAAGCGCAAGATGTTATCATGCGCCCCTGTCGATCAGCGGACGATTGCCGATGGTCGCTGGCGCCTGGCAGCCTCATGCCGAGCGCACTCGTCAACACCCGACATGCCTCAGGCAATGGTATCGCGATGCGGCAAGCAGAAGTTTCCAGGCACACGCTCGAAACCCGGGTCGATGTCCGGCTGGATCTCGACGGCAGCGGGCGCGGCAGTTTCGCCACCGGCGTTCCCTTCCTTGACCACATGCTCGAGCAGATCTCGCGCCACGGGCTGATCGACCTCGACATCGCCGCCAGTGGCGACCTGCACATCGATGCTCACCACACGGTTGAGGATATCGGCATCACACTGGGCCAGGCGCTGGCGCGCGCACTGGGCGAGAAGCGTGGCCTGCGTCGCTATGGTCATGCCTATGTGCCGCTCGACGAAGCCCTGTCACGCGTGGTCGTCGATCTCTCCGGGCGGCCCGGCCTGTCCTTCCATGTCGGGTTCGTACGGCCGATGATCGGCAGCTTCGACGTGGACCTGATCCGCGAGTTCTTTCAGGGCCTCGTGAACCACGCCGCGCTGACCCTGCACATCGACAACCTGCGCGGCGACAACGCCCACCATCAGGCAGAAACAGTGTTCAAGGCCTTTGCTCGTGCGCTGCGAATGGCGGCGGAAGAGGACCCGCGCACCGCCGGCAGCGTTCCCTCGAGCAAAGGCTCGCTGTGATGGCGAATGGCGCCAGGCAGTCCGGCGCGATCGTGGTCGTCGATTACGGCATGGGAAACCTGCGCTCGGTGTGGCAGGCTCTCGTGCGTGTCGCCAACGGCCGCGAGGTGCTCGTCTCGGCCAATCCGGACGTGGTCCTGGCCGCCGAGCGCGTCGTCTTTCCCGGCCAGGGAGCGATGCCCGACTGCATGCGCGAGATCGACCAGCGCGGCTTGCGGGCGGCCGTTCTCGATGCCGCTCGCAACAAGCCCTTTCTCGGTATCTGCATCGGGCAGCAGATGCTCTTCGAGCACAGCGACGAGGGCGACGTGCCGGGACTCGGCATCCTGGCTGGGCGCGTCAGGCGCTTCCCGACGGCCGGCATGGTCGACCAGGCGGGAGCGCGGCTCAAGGTACCGCACATGGGGTGGAACGAAGTCTGGCAGAAGGGTGGGCATCCGCTGTGGACCGGAATCGCCGACGGCACCCGGTTCTATTTCGTGCACAGCTACTTCGTTGAACCCGCAGATACGGCATGTGTCGCGGCAACCACTCATCATGGCATCCACTTTACCAGCGTCGTCGCACGGGATAACATCTTCGCTCTGCAGTGCCATCCGGAAAAGAGCTCACCGGCCGGGCTCGTCATGCTGGCGAACTTTCTTGCCTGGAAACCCTGATCGAGCCGCCGTGTCTGAATTGTACCAACTCATTCTCTTGTCTCCGCCATGCTGATCATTCCCGCCATCGACCTCAAGGACGGACAATGCGTCCGACTCAAGCAGGGCCTCATGGACCAGGTGACCGTTTTCCCCAATTCTCCCCGCGACCAGGCGCGCCACTGGCTGTCACAGGGCGCCAGGCGCCTGCACGTGGTCGATCTCGACGGCGCCTTCGCCGGCAAACCGAAGAATGAACGGGCGATAAAGGAGATCGTCGAGGAGGTTGGCGACGACATCCCGGTGCAACTCGGCGGCGGCATCCGTGACCTCGACACCATCGAGCGCTGTCTCGATGACGGGGTGAGTTACGTCATCATCGGCACCGCCGCGGTCAAGAATCCAGGCTTCCTGCACGACGCCTGCGGCGCCTTTCCCGGCCACATCATCGTCGGCCTCGATGCCCGTGATGGCAGAGTGGCGGTCGACGGCTGGTCGAAGATGACGGGGCACGATGTCATCGACCTGGCGAGGAAATATGAGGACTACGGCGTCGAGGCGATCATCTACACCGACATCGGGCGCGACGGAATGCTCTCCGGAATCAATATCGAGGCGACGGTCAAGCTGGCGCAGGCCCTGCTGATTCCGGTGATCGCCAGCGGCGGACTGTCGAGCCTCGACGACATCCGGCGGCTTTGCGCCGTTGAGGAGGAAGGGATCAGCGCCACGATCGCCGGGCGCGCCATCTACGATGGTTCGCTCGACTTTGCCATGGCACAGGCGACCGCCGATCAGGGTGCGAAGACATGATCCGCACGGCCGTCGCCCGGCGTGCTGCCACCGGTAACTGACCTTGGCTCTGGCCAAACGGATCATTCCCTGCCTCGACGTCACGGCCGGCCGCGTCGTCAAGGGCACCAATTTCGTTGATCTGCGTGACGCCGGCGATCCGGTGGAGATCGCCCGTCGTTACGACGAGCAGGGCGCCGACGAGGTAACCTTCCTCGACATCACGGCGTCGTCCGATCAGCGCGACATCATCCTGCACGTGGTCGAGGATTGTGCGGCACAGGTCTTCATTCCACTGACGGTCGGCGGCGGCGTACGTTCCGTTGCTGACGTCCGTCGCCTGCTCAATGCCGGTGCGGACAAGGTGAGCATGAACACCGCAGCGGTCGAGAATCCCGACCTCGTCGCCGAGGCGTCGGCCAAGGTGGGCAACCAGTGCATCGTCGTGGCGATCGATGCGAAACAATCGGCGCCCGGAATCTGGCAGGTCTACACGCATGGCGGCCGCCGCAACACTGGCATCGACGCCGTCCAATGGGCCCGCCGGGTGCAGGAACTCGGTGCCGGCGAAATCCTGCTCACCAGCATGGATCGCGATGGCACGCGCAATGGCTTCGACCTGCCGCTGACGCGTACGATCGCGGACGCGGTCGACATCCCGGTGATCGCCAGCGGAGGAGTCGGAAATCTCGAACATCTGGCCGAAGGGGTCGTGCAGGGACACGCCGACGCCGTGCTGGCCGCAAGCATCTTCCACTTCGGTGAATACACGGTTCGACAGGCCAAGGACTACCTGCGCCGGCACGGCATCGAGGTCCGGCTGTGAGCGACCTGGACCCGGGCAAGGACTGGCTCGAGGCGTTGCAGTGGGATGCCCAGGGGCTCATGCCGGCGATTGCACAGGATGCCGCAAGCGGCCGGGTGCTGATGTTCGCCTTCATGAACCGGGAGTCATTGCAGGCAACGGTTGACAGCGGCAGCGCGGTATACTGGTCGCGTTCGCGTCGGCGGCTGTGGCGCAAGGGCGAAGAATCGGGACACGGGCAACGGGTCCAGTCGATTCGTACCGACTGTGATGGTGATGTCCTTCTGCTGTCGATCGAGCAGCAGGGAGGCATTGCCTGCCATACCGGCCGCGAGAGCTGCTTCTTCTATCAACTGCAGGGCAATGCCTGGGTCGCTGTCGACCCGGTGATCAAGGCGCCCAGGGACATATACGGCAAATGAACATGGATATGCTGCACCGGATCTCCGAAACGCTGCTCGAACGTCGCAGGGCAGACCCGGAAACCTCATATACCGCACAGTTGATGTCCAAGGGTCCGGACTCGATCCTGAAGAAGATCGGTGAGGAGTGTGCCGAGCTGATCATGGCCGGCAAGGAGGGAAACCGGCTGCATGTGGTCTGGGAATCGGCCGACGTGCTCTACCATATCATGGTCCTGCTTGCCTTCCACGGTCTGTCGATCGAGGACGTCCTGCAGGAAATGCGGCGCCGCGAAGGCATCTCGGGAATCGACGAGAAGAAGTCGCGGAAAGGCTGAGCGATGGAGGACTGTCTCTTCTGCCGCATCGTCGCTGGCCGGATTCCGGCGCGCAAGGTTTTCGAGGATGACGAGATCCTCGCTTTCCACGACATCAACCCGGCGCGGCCGGTGCACTTGCTGGTGATTCCGAAGCGCCACATCACTTCGCTGGCGACGGTCGACGACGCCGACATCCCGGTTCTCGGCCGCATGCTCGCGGTCGCCAACCGGCTGGCTGCCGAACAGGGCAGCCCGGACGGTTTTCGCGTGATCATCAATACGGGCCGCATCGGGCATCAGGAAGTGCAGCATCTGCACACCCACATAGTCGGGGGTCCAGATCCCGTGGGACCCATGCTCAAACGCGTCTGACGGCGCCTTCGACCGCCCGATGGCACGCAGGCACGAGATGGTGCTGCGCGCCGGGGCATCAACATTCACCTCATGGGAGGCCTGACATGGGCTCTTTCAGCATCTGGCACTGGTTGGTGGTTCTGGTCATCGTTCTCCTGATCTTCGGCACCAAGAAGCTGAGAAATCTTGGCGCCGATCTCGGTGGCGCGGTGAAAGGATTCAAGGACGGGATCAAGGACGCAGCAGGCGAGGACAAGCCGGCCGAGCCGGCCGCCCCGGCGGCGGCGCCACCACAGGTGGCGAGCGGTCAGACGATCGAGGGCGAGGTCCGGGAAAAGACCCGCAGCTAGAGCGCAACGGGATCGTGCGACGGCCACGGCGCTCGCCCGCCCGCTCACTGCCCTCTCGTATCACCTGCGGCCACATGGATGAACGCACATGTTTGATATCGGCTTCTCCGAGCTGATGCTGATCGCCGTCGTCGCGCTGGTGGTGATCGGACCCGAAAGGCTGCCGCGAGTCGCGCGCACCGCCGGACATCTGCTCGGCCGCCTGCAGCGCTACGTCAGCACCGTCAAGTCCGATATCAGCCGCGAAATGCAACTCGAGGAGCTGCGCCGCTTGCAGAGCGAGATCCAGGAGTCGGCGCGCAGCGTCGAGAACAGCCTGAGCAGCGAGATGCAGGCGGCGAAGCAGGCGCTCACCTTGACGGCCGATGCCGTCAGCAGCGACCTGCAGAGAGCGCAGGCGGATGTGCCGGCGCCGTCGTCGCCGGTCGTGGCACCGCTCCTCGCCGACCCTGCTGGAGCAGCGGTCGATCGCGGCAAGCCAGGGCCGAGTGCCTGATCCGGCGATGAACCTGCCGGAAGATTCATTCCTGTCGCATCTCGTCGAACTGCGTGACCGCCTGATCCGTTCCTTGCTGGCGATCGGTATCGTCTTCCTCTGTCTCGCCCCCTGGGCGCAGGACATCTACGCGCTGCTCGCACATCCCTTGCTGGCCAAGCTGCCGCAGGGCGGTCAGATGATCGCCACGGACGTCATCGGCGTCTTTCTGGTGCCGATGAAGGTAGCGCTGATGGTCGCCTTCCTGATCGCGCTGCCCTACGTCCTCTATCAGATCTGGGCTTTCGTCGCGCCCGGGCTCTATGCGCACGAGAAGCGACTGGCGTTGCCGCTGGTCGGCGCCAGCATCGTGCTCTTCTTCGTCGGCATGGCCTTCGCCTACTTTCTCGTATTTCCGACGGTATTCGGTTTCATGGCCTCGGTGCAGCCCGAGGGTGTTGCCTGGATGACCGACATCGAGAAGTACCTCTCCTTCGTGCTCACCACCTTCATTGCCTTCGGCGTGACGTTTCAGGTGCCGGTGGCGGTGCTCGTTCTGGTGCAGGCAGGTATCGTTGACGTCGAAAAGCTCAGGGAATGGCGTCCGTACGTCATCGTCGGCGCCTTCGTCATCGGCGCCATCTTCACGCCGCCGGACGTCATCTCGCAGTTGATGATGGCGGTCCCGCTCTGCCTCCTCTTCGAACTTGGCCTGCTGCTCGCACGCTTTCTCCACCGCCGGCCCGTGCCGACCGCGAGTGACGACGTTTCCGCGGCAACGGCAGTCGGGCACGAGGGCAGCGAGTGGAGACCGGCGTCCAGCAGCGAGATGGACGCGGTCAGCGGCGACCACGACCGACAGCAGCAGCCCGAACGCAGGCCGGATGCCTGATCCCGCCTGGCTGCCGACAGAGCCCGCGCGTCAGGTCGGCGGCCGGGACTCAGGTCCGGCAACCGTCTGGCGATGGCCGACCGGAGCGCCTTCGGCAAACAGCCACAGGCTGCCGTTGGGCATCGCCGTCCAGGACTCGTTGTCGGTCAGCGGCACCGTGGCAATCACCGCCACTCGATCGTCGGGAGTCGTGACGGCACTGAAGTCGATGCTCAGATCCTGGTCACGGAGATGAGCGACGGCAAAAGGTGCCTGGCGAACGATGAAACTCAGTTGCGTCGAACAGTGGGCGAAGAGACAGTCGCCATTCGACAGAAGATAGTTGCAGGCACCGCGCGCCCCGAGATCCAGCGTCAGGCGATGCAGCTCGTCGAACAGCTCAGCCTGGCCGGGTGCAGATTTGCCGAAGCGCCGCCGCAGTTGTTGCAGCACCCAGCAGAAGGCGCGTTCACTGTCGGTCTGACCGACGGGAGTGTAGCTGCCGTCGAGAGTGGGGGCAAAGTCGGGCAGGTTGCCGTTGTGGGCGAAGATCCAGTAGCGTCCCCAGAGTTCGCGCATGAAGGGGTGCGTGTTCTCGAGCGCGACGATTCCCTGCGTCGCCTTGCGAATGTGGGCGATGACGTTCTTCGAGTGGATCGGGTAGCTGCGTACGAGTTCGGCGACCGGCGACACGGCTGAAGGCTGCGGATCGAGGAAGAAGCGCATGCCGCGCCCCTCGAAGAAGGCAATGCCCCAGCCATCGGCATGCACGTCGGTGGCGCCACCACGGGCCTGGAAACCAGCAAAGGAGAAGCAGATGTCCGTCGGCACGTTGCAGTTCATCGCCAGCAGCTGACACATCGCCAGCCTCTACTCGCGTTCGCGGCGCTGCGGCGTGCGCTTGCCGATGCGGATGCTGGCATCGACGACGCCATTCTGGCGGCGCAGCCTGAACGCCACGGTTTCACCCGGCTTCTGACTGGCGATCAGGTCGAGCATGCCCTGTGGATCCTTCACCAGGCGGCCATCGACCGCGAGCAGGATGTCGCCCGGCTTGATGCCGCCGACGTCGGCCGGACTGCCGCGCAGAACACCGGCAATCAATGCGCCACTCGTATCCGGCAGACCGAAGGATTCCGCCAGGTCGACGGTGATCTCCTGCGCCTCGACGCCGATCCAGCCGCGCGTCACACTGCCGGTGGCGATGATCTGCTCCATCACGTTGCGCGCGAGAGAGATCGGAATCGCGAAACCGATACCCAGAGAGCCTCCCGAGCGCGAATAGATGGCCGTGTTGATGCCGATCAGGTTGCCCTGGCTGTCGACGAGCGCACCACCGGAGTTGCCCGGATTGATCGCGGCATCGGTCTGGATGAAGTTCTCGAACGTGTTGATGCCAAGATGCGAGCGCCCGAGGGCCGAGATGATTCCCATCGTCACCGTCTGGCCAACACCGAACGGATTGCCGATCGCCAGCGCGACATCGCCGACGGCGATATCGTCCATTCTGCCGAGGGTGATCGCCGGCAGCGCCACATCCTTGCCATTCAGCTCGATGATCTGCAGAACCGCCAGATCGGACTCCGGATCGCTGCCGACCAGCCGGGCATCCAGGTTGCGCCCGTCACTGAGCGCGATCTCGATCTGATCGGCACCCTCCACGACGTGGAAATTCGTGAGAACATAGCCGCTCGAACTGACGATGACGCCGGAACCGAGACCTGCGGTCTTTGGCGTTTCGCCGTCACCGCCGTCGCCAAAGAAATGCCTGAAGACCGGATCATTGAGCAGCGGGTTGCTGCGCGCCCTGACCTTCTGCGAAGTAAAGATGTGAACGACCGACGGCAGCGCCTTGTCGGCCGCCTCGCGATAGGAGGCGTATCTGGCTGGTGCGGCGGGCGCCGCCGCTTCACGCGGGGCAACGACGCTGGTCCCGACCGGTGCCCACCGGCCAAGCCAGTCGGGCTTCAGCGTACTGACGACGAAGAGGAGGGCAAGACCAACCGTCACCGTTTGTGCAAAAATCAGCCAGAGCCTGCGCATGGGCGAAGAACCGGAGCCTTGGGATGAAACGCGAAGAATTGACCCGCTACCTGGATGATCTGCTCGAGCCGGGACGCTTCCGGGATTATTGCCCAAACGGCCTGCAAGTGGAAGGACGCCCAGAGATCAGTCGCCTGGTCGCCGGTGTCAGCGCCACGCAGCAACTGCTCGACACCGCCGTCGAGCATGCCGCCGACACCATCCTGGTGCATCATGGCTGGTTCTGGCGCGGCGAGGACGGCCGCGTCACGGGCATCCGCAAGACCCGTCTGCAGACGCTGCTGTGCCATGACATCAACCTCTATGCCTTCCACCTGCCGCTCGACAGCCACCCTGAACTGGGCAACAACGTGCAACTTGCCCGGCACCTCGACTGGATTCCCGACGGTCGCTTCGGCGAGCAGGATCTCGGCTGGCTCGGACAGCTGACGCTGCCCGTGCCTGCCCGGGAGCTTGCCGAGCGCGTCGCGCTCACCCTGCAGCGGCCGCCCCTGCTCCTTGGCGACGGCGAACGGCTGGTGCGTCGCGTCGCCTGGTGCTCCGGCGGGGCGCAGGGGATGTTCGAACAGGCGATCGCGCTCGGCGTCGATCTCTATCTGACTGGCGAAGCATCGGAGCCGAGCACGCATCTCGCCCGCGAGTCGGGAGTCGCCTATCTGGCCGCCGGCCACCACGCGAGCGAGCGCTATGGCGTCATGGCTCTGGCCGCACACCTCGCCGAACGGTTCACCCTAGACTGCCGCTTCGTTGACCTCGACAATCCAGTCTGAATCCGACAAGGAACCGCCATGAACTATGTCTTCCCTCCCCCGCCACGGGTTGCCCTGCCGGTGACCGGCAACGATGCCCTGTTTCCGGTGCGGCGTGTCTATTGCGTCGGGCGCAACTACGCGGACCACGCCGTCGAGATGGGCGCCGACAGCCGGGAACCGCCGTTCTTCTTCAGCAAGCCGCCGGATGCGCTGGTTGCCGGTGGCGGCGACGTGCCTTATCCACCGCTGACCGGCAACCTGCAGCACGAAGTGGAACTGGTCGTCGCTCTCGCTGCCGGGGGTGCGGAAATCCCGGTGTCGCGGGCGCTGGACTGCGTCTTTGGCTATGCCGTCGGGCTCGACCTGACGCGCCGTGACGTGCAGCAGCGGGCGAAGGACAAAGGGCATCCCTGGGACATGGCGAAGGGCTTCGACCACAGTGCGCCGATCGGTGCCATCGCTCCGCTGACCGCCTGCGGCCATCCGGCACAGGGTGCGATCCAGCTGCGGGTCAACGGTCAAATGCGGCAGAATGGCGACCTCCGGCAGATGTCATGGAAGGTGGCCGAGGTCATTGCCAATCTGTCGACCCATGTTCGCCTCGAAGCTGGCGATCTGATCTTCACCGGCACCCCGGCCGGCGTATCCACGGTATCCCGCGGCGACCTGCTCGAGGCCGTGGTGGCCGGAGTCGGCGAACTGACGGTCAGACTCATCTGAAGCAACACGCTTCTGCGAACGCTGCCGCGACCATCACCACCTGGAAGAATGCTCATGATCTTCAGCCGCATCTGTCGCCCGCCACGTCGCCGCTGCGCCCATCTGGTCGGCCACCTCGCGCTGGCGCTGGCCATCGTCGCCAGCAACACGCTGGTTCTCGCGGAGGGCATCGAACCGCCGACCAAGGGACAGACGGTCTATGTCCCGATCTACTCCGAAGTCAGGCACGGCAACCTCGCCGCCACCGGCAGGACGGACGTCACCCTGTTGTCGGTCCTGGTCAGTGTCCGCAACACCGATCCGCTCAACTCGATCCGCGTCGTCTCGGCCAACTACTACAACACCGATGGCGTCCTTCTGCGCAACTCGCTGCCCGCGCCACGAGTGATTCCGCCATTCGGAACCTTCGAGCTGTTCGTCGAGCAGCGCGAAAACCTCGGCGGCTCCGGTGCCAACTACGCGATCAAGTGGGACGCGACCGTACCCGTCTCGCAGCCGACGATCGAAGCCCTGCATTCGCGCTTCCAGGCCGGATACTCGGTCGCCTTCATTTCCCGCGGCCGGGCGATTTCCGAGCCATGAGCGCCGTCGACATCGGTGCCGGTCGCCCGGGCGTGGGCTGACCAGCGGACCCTCGCCATGTCCGGTGGCACACGAACGATCAGACTGGCGGCGACGCCCGAAGACCAGCGGATCGCGCAACTCGCGGCGGTGGCGATCGGCCTGTCACTGGTCGACGCGGCAATCCCGCTGCCGCTGCCGGGGGTCAAGCCCGGTCTCGCCAACATCGTCACACTGATCGTCCTGGCGCGCCACGGCTGGGCTGCCGCCGCCTGGGTCAGCGGACTGCGCGTGCTTGCCGGCAGCCTGTTGCTCGGGCAGTTCCTTTCGCCGGGCTTCTTCATGAGTGTCAGCGGGGCTGCGTGCAGCCTGATCGTCCTGGCACTGGTGCATCGGCTGCCACGGCGCAGCTTTGGGCCGGTCAGCTGGAGCATCATGGCGAGCTTCGCCCACATCAGCGGCCAGTTGTTGCTGGCACGCCTGTGGCTGGTGCCGCATGACGGACTGTTCTACCTGGTGCCCGTCTTTGCTTTTGCGGCGCTCGCTTTCGGCATCATCAACGGCCTCATCGCTACCCGCCTTCTCAGCGAACCAGCGATCCCGCAGAACGGAGCCCCCAGTGCCTGAAACCATCTGTCTCGCGTTGACCGGCGCTTCCGGCATGCCCTACGGCTTCCGGCTGCTCGAATGCCTGCTGGCGGCGAACTGCCGGGTGCAGCTGCTCTACTCGCAGGTGGCACAGATCGTCGCCCGCCAGGAACTCGGCATCGAACTGCCGGCCCGTGCCAGTGAGGCGCGCAGCCTGCTGCAGGAACGCCTCCACGGCTTGCCGGGACAACTCGAGGTCTTTGGCCGCGAGGAATGGTTCGCGCCGGTCGCCAGTGGCTCGAACCCACCGGATGCGATGGTCGTCTGCCCTTGTTCAATGGGGACACTGGCGGCGATCGCGCAGGGGCTGGCCAACAAGCTGATCGAACGGGCTGCCGACGTCGTCCTCAAGGAAGGCCGCAAGCTGATCCTCGTGCCGCGCGAGACGCCGCTGTCGACCATTCATCTCGAGAACATGCTGCGACTGGCGCGCGCCGGCGCCGTCATCCTGCCTCCCTGTCCCGGCTGGTATCACCAACCGCGGCAGGTCGCGGACCTGGTCGACTTCGTCGTCGCCCGCATCCTGGATCAGTTGCAGGTCTCCCACTCGCTGCTCCCCCGCTGGGGCGATCCGGGGCCGGAGCGGTGAGTTCGTCGCGGACCATGCGGACCTGATGTCAGGAGTCCGCTCGTCGACGCTGCTGGTGCTGGTGTTCTGCACTGCCGAGATCCTTTCGATGGCCGGCTTCGCACTTGTGCCATCGCTGCTGCCACGCCTGTCGCACGACTGGTCGCTGTCGGCAACCGCTGCCGGCTGGCTGGGCGGCGTCTACTTTCTCGGTTACATCCTCGCCGTGCCGCTGCTCGTGAGCCTCACCGACCGGGTGGACGCGCGGCGCATCCATCTCGCCTGCGCCGCCCTCAACGGGCTCGCGCTGACGGGCTTCGCGCTCCTCGCCGACGGCTTCGTCGCCGCACTCGGCTGGTGGTGGCTCGCCGGTCTGGCCCTGGCCGGAACCTACATGCCCGGACTCAAGGCACTGACCGACCGCCTGCCGGCGGCCGCCCAGTCGCGTGGCACGGCCTTCTACACGGCCACCTTCGGCGTCGGTGTCGGCCTGTCGTATCTCTGGATCGAACTGGCGCAGCGCCATCTTGCCTGGCCAGTGCTGTTTGCCCTGGCCGCCGCCTGTGCTGCCCTGTCGGTCCTGCTCATCTGGTTCGCCGTGGCGCCCGCCGCCAGCGCGCCGTCGCTGCGCAGTCACGCCACCCACTGGCGCCTGGTGCTCGGCGACCGGCGCATCCTCGCCTTCTGCGGCGCCTATTTCGGTCACAACTGGGAACTGTTCGGCTTTCGCGCCTGGCTCGTTGCCTGCCTCGTCTGGAGTCACGACAGATCGCCCGATTCCTGGACTTCGATGCCGGGAGTGGTGGCCGCAGTGGCGACCTTTCTCGCAGTTCCGGCGAGCATCCTTGGCAACGAGGGCGCGCATCGCTGGGGACGCGGTCGCTGGCTGCGGACCGTGATGCCCTTGTCCTGCATGCTGGCGCTCGTCGTCGCTGGCCTCAGCGACCGCCCGGGGCATGTCCTGGTGCCCCTGCTGCTCGTCTACGCGGCGAGCATGAACCTTGATTCGGCAGCGTTGACTGCCGGCTTGGTCAGCGAAACCGCAGGCGACCGGCGTGGTACGGCTCTTGCGCTCTATTCGGCGGTCGGCTTTGCCGGTGGCTGCATCGGTCCCCTGGCGTTCGGCATCGCGCTCGACACCTTCGGTCGCGTCGATCCCGCCGGCTGGGCGGCCGGCTTCGCCAGCCTGGCCTTCGGCGTCGGCCTTGGCCGCTGGGCCATCGGCAGGAACAGCGAGACGACGTCCAGCGCGAAGCGCTAGCGCCGAAGCAGTCGGCTTTCTTGCCTTCATTGACGAAGTCCTGCAGTATTGGCTGATGAGCCAGGGGACAGCGCACGCCATCGACCGCCGTCAGCGCAGGATGCTGCTGCTCTGGCTCGGCGTTCTGCTGCTGGGGGTTCTGCTGCTGCTCGGTTATCAACTCTGGCTGAGTCATCACGAGCAGCTGCGCGAAGCCGAGACGAAGACACGAAACTATGCCGCGATCTTCGCGACCCGCCTGGACGCCACCCTCCGCCGGACCGATGCCGTGCTCCTGGGAATCGGCCGGCTTCTGCCGCCTGCGGCGCTGAACCGGCAGGCCGCCGAGCGACACGCGCGGCAAGTCGGGGATGAACTCGACCTGCGGCTGCTGAATTTCGACGAGATCGCCGGTCTGCGGGTCTTCGATGCCGGTGGACGACTGCTCTACAGTTCCGGCCGTGCGACGACGCCGCGCATCGAGGTGAGTGACCGCGACTACTTCATCACCCTCCGCGACGATCCGCAGGCCGGTCTCTTCTTCTCCGAAGTCATCGAATCGCGGGCAACTGGCCGGCCAAGCCTGATCGCCGCACGTGCGCTGCGCGACGAGCAGGGCACCTTTCTCGGACTGGCCAGCGCGGTGCTCGACCTAGCCCGCTATCAGGAGATCTTTCGTGCCGTCGATCTCGGCCAGCGTGGGTCGATTTCCTTCCGGCGCAGCGACGATCAGCGACTGGTGGTCCGCTGGCCGCACATCGCGGACGAGGTCAACCGGACGCTCTCGTCGGAACATCCCGTCCGGCAGCAGATGAGCCGCGGAGCAACGAGCGGCAGCCTGCAGTTTGCCGCCCAGACTGACGGCGTCGAGCGCGTCTACAGCTATCACCAGCTCGAGCACTATCCTTTCTACTTCATCATCGGCGCCAGCCGGGACGAGCTCTTCGCCGGCTGGCGCGCGCGCGCACTGGTCGTCGGCATGTCCGCCCTGCTGCTGCTCACGCTGTTCGCCATCCTGCTGCTTCGCCTCTGGCGCAGCGAGGCGCGCGAAGCGGCCGTCCTTGCCGACCTGATGTGCAGCGAGCGACTGCAGCGCGCCAAGGGCGAGCGGCTGGCGGTCTTCGAGCGGCTGGCGGAGAACGCCAGCCACGGAATCGCCATGCTGCAGGCGAATGGCGAACTCAGCTACGCCAACCCGGCGCTGCGCCGCATGCTCGACATCCCCGCCGAGGCGGCCTGCAGCAACTACTCGCTGGCCGGCTTCTGCCACGCGGAGAACGCGCAACGGCTGCGCGAGTGCGTACTGCCGGCAACCATCAGGGACGGGCAGTGGAACGGGGAACTCGAACTGCAGTCGCTGCAGGGTCGCCGCATGCCGGCGCTGCACACGCTCTTCGTCGTCCAGAGTGGCGACGGTGAGCCGGCGATCGTTGCCGACCTGTTGGCCGACCTCAGCGAACGCCAGCGGATGGAGCAGCGCAACCGCCAGTTGCTGGCCGAAATGGAGACCCTGCTGGGCAACGCACTGGTCGGCATCGTCCACCTGCGGCAGCGGCGGGTCGTCTCGTGCAACCGGCGCCTCGAGGAGATCTTCGGCTATCGTGCGGGTGAGCTGATCGGCGAATCTTCCGAGCGCTTCTACCCCAGCCATGAGGTGTTCCTGAGGGTTGGCGAGCGCGCCTACGCGGTTGTCGGCGAGG
>JFAX01000016.1:84392-103114 GCA_000585015.1 Candidatus Accumulibacter adjunctus
CGTCTCGTGCAACCGGCGCCTCGAGGAGATCTTCGGCTATCGTGCGGGTGAGCTGATCGGCGAATCTTCCGAGCGCTTCTACCCCAGCCATGAGGTGTTCCTGAGGGTTGGCGAGCGCGCCTACGCGGTTGTCGGCGAGGGTCGCAATTTCAGCACCGAGTTGACGCTCCGGCGCAAGGACGGCAGCCTCTTCTGGGGTGCGCTGACCGGCCGCGCGATCGATCCCGGACAACCGCACGAGGGCAGCATCTGGGTGTTCGCCGACATCTCCGAGCGCCAGCAGGCGGAAGAGGAATCGCGCAACCTCCTGCAGGCGGTCGAACAGAGCCCGGTCACCATCGTCATCACCAACCGCAACGGCGACATCGAGTACGTCAACCCGAGCTTCACCCGCGTCACCGGCTACTCCCGGCTTGAAGCCATCGGCCAGAATCCGCGCATCCTCAAGTCCGGCGAGGTGCCCGGCGAGGTCTATCAGACCTTGTGGCAGACGCTGCTCGACGGCAAGGTGTGGACCGGGCTGCTGCACAACAAGCGCAAGAACGGCACACTGTTCTGGGAAAGCGTCTCGATCGCACCGGTTTTCGGTGATCACGGCGAGGTGACGCATTACCTCGCGGTCAAGGAGGACGTCACCGAACGCCTGCTGGCCGAGAAGCAGCTGCGCGAGAGCGAGGAAGCGTTCCGGCGGCTCTTCGAGGACGCCAAGGATCCACTGCTGCTGCTCAAGAACGGCGCGTTCGTCGACTGCAACACGGCCACCCTGGAACTGCTCGGATACCCGTCCAAGGAAGAGTTTCTCGGCCTCGGCCCGGACGACATTTCGCCGCCCTACCAGCCGGATGGGCAGCCGTCGAAGGACAAGGCGCAAGCGATGATGGCCGCTGCGAACGAATTCGGCTATCACCGTTTCGAGTGGACCCACCGGCACCGCGATGGTCACGCGGTAGCGGTCGAAGTCACGCTGACGCCGATCACGCTGCGCGGCGAGGTAATCCTGCATACCCTCTGGCGCGACATCAGCGAGCGGCGCCTGACCGAGCAGCGCCTGCGCCTGCTGGCGGCGGTGTTCGAGAACAGCGCCGAGGCGATCATGGTCAGCGACCGTGACAACCGCATCGTCGAAGTCAACGCCGCATTCTCGCGCCTCACCGGCTACAGCGCCGACGAGGTTCGCGGCAGTGACCCGCGCCTCCTGTCCTCGGGACGCACGTCGGCGGACGACTACCGCGACATGTGGCAGGCGATCGGCAGCAGCGGCCACTGGCAGGGGGAAATCTGGGACCGTCGCCAGGATGGCACGGTCTATCCGAAGTGGCTGTCGATCTCGACGATCCGTGGCGCCGACGGCAGCGTCGAGAACTATATCGGCAGCTTCGTCGATATCTCGGAGCGCAAGGCTGCCGAGGAAAGAATCCGCCACCTGGCGCACTTCGATACACTGACCCACCTGCCAAACCGCTCGAATCTGCAGGGCCGCCTCGAGCAGGCGCTGGCAGCGGCGCGACGCGAGGGCGGGAGTTGTCCGCTGGCCGTCATGTTCCTTGACCTCGATCGCTTCAAGAACATCAACGACACGCTCGGCCATCACGTCGGCGATGCGCTGCTGCTCGAAGTATCGCAGAGACTCACCGGCAGCGTCCGGGCCAGTGACATCGTCGCCCGCCTGGGCGGCGACGAGTTCGTCGTCGTCCTCTCGCGCGCCGATGCCATTGCCGCCGAACGCGTGGCGATGAAGATCCTGCACGCACTGTCGCAGCCCTACCAGATCGACGGACAGGGCATGCACACCACTTCGAGCATCGGCATTGCCGTCTTTCCCGGCGACGGCGACACGGTCGAGGTGCTGATGCGCAATGCGGACGCGGCGATGTACCACGCCAAGTCGGCCGGACGGAACAATGTCCAGTTCTTTACCGCCAGCATGAACCAGGCAGCCAGGGACCGGCGGCAGCTCGAAGAGGATCTGCACCTGGCCCTGCAGAACGACGAGTTCGTCCTCCACTACCAGCCACAGGTCGACTCCCGGCACCGGGTCTTCGGCGCCGAAGTCCTGCTGCGCTGGCAGCATCCGCAGCACGGCCTCGTCCCGCCCGGAAAGTTCATCCCGCTGGCAGAGGATACCGGCCTGATCGTGCCGATCGGACAGTGGGTTCTGGCGACCGCCTGCGCGCAGCTTGCCGCCTGGCGCGGTGACGCGCGGGCCGGCGAACTGCAGGTGGCGGTGAACGTCAGTGCCCGCCAGTTCCGGCAGGCGGATTTCGTCGACCAGTTGCAGGCCTTGTTGCAGCGCAGTGGCGCCGATCCGACGCGGCTCAAGCTGGAGCTGACCGAGAGCCTGGTGCTCGACAACGTCGCCGATACGATCGCCAGAATGAATGCCATCAAGCAGCTTGGCGTCAGCTTCTCGATGGATGACTTTGGTACCGGCTACTCATCGCTGTCCTATCTGACGCGACTGCCGCTCGATCAGCTGAAGATCGACCGCGCTTTCGTCAGCCGCTTGCCGGACAACCAGAGCGATGCGATCATCGCTCAGACCATCGTCACCATGGGCCGCAGCCTCGGCCTGAAGGTGATTGCCGAGGGGGTGGAGACGGCAGCGCAGTGCGAGTTCCTCGATCGTCATGGCTGCCACGGCTACCAGGGCTTCATGTTCGGCCGGCCGGTGCCGGTCGACGAGTTCACGCGGCTGCTCCCGCCCGCCCCTGACTGATGACCCGCGCGGCCAGCGACGTCGGGACGCCGGATCCGGTGCGGCAAGACGTCGGCAGCAGCGCTGCCGGTAGCAGCGGGAGGAGGGGCCTGTTGGCGCCACCGCCGATTCAGTGATCATCCCGGTCAGCCGCCGCCATCGCCGATTGGTCGTTGGCGGCGCCAGGCGGACGCAAGGCCAGCAGCAGGCGTTTGATCGGCGCCGGCAGAGCCGCCTCGCCGACCCGCTCGAGCGGCAGCCATTGCCAACGATGCTCGCCTGCGCTGCGGGCGATGATCTCGACGTCGGCGCGCAGAACGGCCAATGTCAGGCGGAAGTGGGTGAAGCGATGCCTGACGGATGGCAGCTCACTGGTCACCAGAAGACGACAACCGTTGCGCTGCGCCAGCGCCGCCACCGATCCGCCGGCGACCTCCGGCAGACTCAGCAGGCCACCCCAGATGCCGCTCGCGGGGCGGCGCTCGAGCAAGACCTGGCGACCATCGGTGAGGACGATGACGCTCTCCCTGCGCTCCGGCAGCGGCTTCCTGGTCACCGGCACAGGCAGCGCTGCTTGCCGCCCCTGCTGCCGAGCGGCGCACAGCGATGCCAGTGGACAGCGGTCGCAGGCGGGCAGACGATGCACGCACAGCGTTGCTCCGAGATCCATCAGCCCCTGCGAATAGGCCTCGATCTCCGTCGT
Source organism: Candidatus Accumulibacter adjunctus (assembly GCA_000585015.1). Lineage (GTDB taxonomy): Bacteria > Pseudomonadota > Gammaproteobacteria > Burkholderiales > Rhodocyclaceae > Accumulibacter > Accumulibacter adjunctus. The sequence continues at coordinate 87,791 of JFAX01000016.1, forward strand.
CGGCAACAGCGATTCCGCCAGCGCCCACAGCCGCCGTCGATCGGCGGCCGGTGAAGCACTGCCATCGACGGCGAAACACCGTGCCAGCACGCGCCGGACATTGCCATCGAGGATCGCCGCCCGGCGGCCAAAGGCAAAGACGCCGATCGCTGCCGCCGTACTGCGTCCGATTCCGGGCAGGCGCGCAATGATCTGCGGATCGCCGGGAAACTCGCCGCCATGCCGAATGACGATCGTCTGCGCGCAGCGGTGCAGGTTGCGCGCACGAGCGTAGTAACCAAGGCCCGACCAAGCTTCGAGGACACTCGCCAGCGGCGCTGCGGCAAGAGCCTCGAGAGTCGGAAAGCGGGCACAGAAGCGCTGGTAATAGGGAATCACCGAGCGCACCTGCGTCTGCTGCAGCATGATCTCGGACAGCCAGATGTTGTACGGGTCGCGCGTCTGTTGCCAGGGAAGCTCGTGACGCCCATTCACCCTCTGCCAGGCCACCAGCCGTTCGGCAAAGCCGCTGCCAGCGACGTCTGCAGCGCTCACTCGACGAGGCGTGGCAAGGGGATGGCAGGGAGAGGACGAGTGGGCCTGGCCGCCGACTCGCGCTGCGGCAGTTCCGTTGATCTCACCCGGGTCGACAGTCGCCGGCGACAAAGCCATAATGGGCGTCCGTCATGTTCGTCAACGCAGCCTTTGCAGCATTTCCGGCCGAACCGGCAAGAGTGGGCAACGGTCCGACGAGCTTTTTCTCCGATGTCAATGCGGCTGCCGTGCAGCATGTTGAAAGCCAACTCTATTGCCGACGACCGATCTTAGCACGTCGCCGCCGCGCCTCATGGAAACTTGATGCGGCCGCCGCTTGATGCCCCGGAAAGCCTCGATAGCGGCGATCCCGTCGCTGCTCTCCTGCGTCCGGAGGGAATACCGGATTCGTCGCAGGCGTCGCGCGCGATGGCCTGCCGCGCCTTTCGCGATGCGCTGGGCGCTTTTGCCACGGGGGTCACAGTCCTCACCGCGCTGACGCCCGACGGGCAGCCGGTCGGAGTGACGATCAGTTCCTTCAACTCGGTCTCCCTGCAGCCACCACTGATTCTCTGGAGCCTTGCCTGCGATTCGCCGCGCCTGGAGGCGTTTCGCCGCGCCCGGCATTATGCGGTGAATGTCCTCGCAGCGGACCAGGAATGGATTTCCGATCGCTTTGCAAGCCGGGATCCGGATCGTTTCTCCGGCGTGCGCACCGTTGCCGGACTGGGTGGCGTGCCCGTGCTCGACGGCTGCCTCGCGTGCTTCGAATGCAGCAGCGAGGCCCATTATCCGGGCGGCGACCACATCATCTTCGTCGGCCGCGTCGACCGCTTTTCGCGTCACGAACAAGTGGAGCCGCTGATTTTCCACGACGGACGCTATAGGGTTCTGGGCGACACATCCTGATCCCCGCCGCTGTTATCCAGTCGTATTGCGCGACCCGCCGCAGGACGCCTTCCGCGTCTGCGCACGCACATTTTTCGGAGAATGTTTGCAATCAGGATTTATTGGTGTATAAATGCGGCTTTCTCAAGGAGGAGTATATGGCCAGCTACAAGGAACTGCTCGCGCAAAGGGCGCTGCTCGAAAAGCAGATTGAGGAGGCACGTCAGGCCGAGGTTTCCGACGCCATTGCGCAAGCCAAGAAACTGATTGCCGAGCACGGTTTGACGGCCGCCGACCTCGGTTTCAAGGTCGGTGGCGCTGCGCCGACGGCCGCCAGGGCGAAGGTGGCCGTCGCCGTCAAGTATCGTGGCCCAATGGGAGAAAGCTGGTCCGGACGCGGCAAGGCACCGAACTGGCTCACCAGTCTCGAAAACGACGGCCGCCACCGCAGCGAGTTTCTCGTCTGACACCAGTTCTCGGCTTCGTGGTTGGCGCCGCCACCGGGCTGCCAACCACTTTCTGCCAAGGCCCTTGACGCCCCGCGCGGCTGCCGCGACCATGTGTGCGGGTTTGCCGCCGCAGCAGCCGCAAGATCGCCGTTGACCTGCGCCCGCAGGGCTGACGACAGTCGCTGCCAGGGCTGATTTACCAGAGACCGGTCGTCATCGGTTGCCGTCTGTCGATAATGGCAGACCAAGAGCTCTCATTGACGACGAGGAGCCAGCAAATGAATATCCTGGTCACCGGCGGCTGCGGCTATATCGGTTCGCACGCCTGTGTCGCACTGATCCTCGCCGGCCACGAGGTGACCGTGGTCGACGATCTTTCCAACAGCCGGGTCGAGGTTCTCGACCGCGTCGCAACGATAGCCGGTCGCAAGCCGTCCTTTTTCCAGGGTGACGTTCGTGATCAGGACCTGTTGCGACGGGTCCTTGCCGCTGCCCCGATGGCAGCCGTTTTCCATTTTGCCGGTCTCAAGGCGGTTGGCGAGTCCGTCGCGCAACCCCTGCGCTATTACGACTGCAATGTCGGCGGGGCGATTTCCCTCTGCCATGCCATGGCCGATGCGGGAGTCAAGACGCTGATCTTCAGCTCGTCGGCCACGGTCTATGGCGATCCCGCGTCGGTGCCGATCAGTGAGGATTTTCCGCGCTCGGCGACCAATCCCTATGGCGCCAGCAAGCTGATGATCGAAGACATCCTCGCCGACCTGTGCGCTGCCGACGCCGACTGGCGGATTGCCCGCCTGCGCTACTTCAATCCGGTTGGCGCGCACGCGAGCGGCCTGATCGGCGAGGAACCCAACGGCGTACCCAACAACCTGATGCCTTATGTGGCGCAGGTTGCACAAGGAATCCGCACCTGCCTGAACGTGTTTGGCAGTGATTACCCGACAGCCGATGGCACCGGGGTCAGGGATTACATCCATGTGATGGACCTGGTCGACGGGCATGTCGCCGCCCTCGATTATCTGCGCGAGCGACCGGGCCTGCTGACGGTTAACCTCGGCACCGGCTCCGGTTACTCCGTACTCGAGATGGTACGTGCATTCGAGGCGGCGAGCGGTCGCCCCATTCCCTATGTCATCGCGCCGCGCCGACCTGGCGATATCGCTTCATGCTACGCCGACCCCGCACTCGCCGCGAGGCTTCTCGGTTGGAGGGCGCGGCGCGGTATCGCGGAGATGTGCAGCGACGCGTGGCGCTGGCAGACGCGCACCGCCGCCAGCTGAAGCAGCCGAATGGCGACCTACGCGATCGGCGACATCCAAGGCTGCCTGGATTCGCTGCTGCTGCTGCTCGAGCGCTGCCGCTTCGACCGCGACCGGGACCGCCTGTGGCTGGTCGGTGACCTGGTCAATCGCGGCCCACGCTCGCTCGATACCCTGCGTTTCGTGCGGGATCTCGGCCCGGCCGCAACGACCGTCCTCGGCAACCACGACCTCTACCTGCTGATGGTGGCAGCCGGCCTGGACCGGCGCGGCAAGGGCGACACGCTCGACGAGGTTCTTGCCGCGCCGGATCGCGTCGAACTGCTCGACTGGCTGCGACGACAGAAGCTGTGCCACCTCGAGGGCGACTTCTGCCTCGTGCATGCCGGGCTGCTGCCACAATGGACGGCCACCTCCGCGCGCGCCCTCGCGGCTGAGGTCGAGGCTGTACTGCAGGGCCCATCCTGCGCCGAGTTCCTCGCCAACCTGTGGGGCAGCGAGCCGCTTTCCTGGAGCGATGAGCTGCAGGGCTGGTCGCGCCTGCGGGTGATCGTCAACGCCATGACCCGCATGCGCTTCTGTTCGCTGAGCGGCGCCATGGACCTGAAGACCAAGGGTGAGGCAACGGACGCTCCGGCGGACCACTTGCCATGGTTCGACATCCCGGGACGGCGCAGCACCGACACGGTCCTGATCATCGGCCACTGGTCGGCGCTCGGTCTGCGCATCGAAGACAAGCTGCTGGCACTCGATTCCGGCTGTTTCTGGGGTCGCCACCTGAGCGCCGTCCGCCTGGAGGACCGTGCCGTCTTCCAGGTGGATTGCTCGAACGGCGAGAGCCAGGTCTGATCCAGCGCCGCCGCTGCGACGCCGTCTGACTCGCGTAGACCGGCACGACTGCCGAATCGTCACGATGCCGACGCGCTGACAGGCTGCTAGAATCCCCGCCGAATTGGTGGGGAGAAGACACATGCAGACAACAAGGCAGCTCGCGCGGCGCCGGCTGCAACAGACGCTGGCGCTGATCGTCGGCATCGTCGTCGCGGTGGGCGGCTTGCTGGCAATCGGGCACCTGACGGAAAGCGGGACTGAAGCGGTCGATCCCGGCGACACACCGTTCACGGTGATCGACGGCGCGCACCGCGAGCTGGACGGATCGCCGGCTCTGGCTGTCTCCTTCAGCCTGCCGCTCAATGCCAAGGGTGATCACGAGCGCTTCCTGCAAGTGCTCGAGATGCCGGCCGAGGCGAAGGCAGCTGCAATTCGCGATGGGGAAACGGACGGCGATGACGGCGACGGCGCGGCGACACTCGCCGCCGCCGGTGAGAGCCACCGCGTCGCCAACGATGATGCGCTCGTCGGTGGCAAACCGGTCGCCGGCGCCTGGGTCGTCGGCGACAACCCGCGCCTGCTGTTCTTCCCGCACATCAAGCCGCAGACGCGCTACGTCGTGCGCGTGCAGCCCGGCCTGAGTGCACGCAATGGCAGTCAGCTCGACGGCGAGGTGCGTTTTTCGATTCTCACCGCGGCAGTTGCCCCTGCTTTCTACTTCGCCAGCAGAGGCATGGTCCTGCCGGCGGGACAGGGCGGCGGCCTGCCGGTGACGACGGTCAATGTTCCCGAGGTGGACATCCAGTTCCTCAAGGTAAAGACGGATCAATTGCCGAGATTCCTCGAGCAGGTCATCGCCGGCCCGGCTGGCGCAGCCCGAACTCCTGCCGATGCCAGTGCCAGCGACGCCGGTGCCGATCTGGAGAGCGACGCCGAGGACGGCCATCGCTACACCGGCAGCCGCCTCAAGGGAGCCGTTGGCAGCTGGGATCTGGATCAGATTCACCGCATGACGAGCAGCAGCTTCGTCGGCCGCTTCCTGACCGAACAGAAGGCGAACCGGCGCAGTGTCACCTTCATTCCCGTCGAAGGCATTGCGGCGCTGCGCGAGCCGGGCGTCTACGTGGCGGTGATGTCGCAGCCGAACCGTTTCCGCGACGACTACCAGACGACCTACTTCTACGTCAGCGACCTGGGCCTGCACCTGCGGCAGTATCCCAATCGCGGTGCCGATGCCTACGTCAGTTCGCTGCGCGATGGCCAGGCAGTGGCTGGCGTCGAGGTGAGCTGGATCGACCGTCAGGGCCGGTCGCTCGCCAGCGCACAGACCGACCGGGAAGGTCGCGCAGCCTTCGCCGAGAAGCCGGCAGCCGCCCGTGTGCTGCTGGCGCGCAAGGGCGAACAGATGTCGCTGATCGCCCTCAAGGAGCCGGCTCTCGATCTCGCCGAGTTCGACGTCGCCGGCATGCCGTATTCGCCGGTACGCCTGTTCGCCTACAGCGGCCGCAATCTCTACCGGCCTGGCGAACGCTTCGAGGTTTCGGTGCTCGCGCGTGACGCCGACGGCCGGCCGGTGCCGGCACAGCCGATCCAGGCGATCCTCCGCCGCCCCGATGGCAAGGCTCAGTGGACCGCGAACTGGCAGGCGGAAGACGGCGCTGCCGGTTACTACCGGCGACCGGTCGAGTTGCCGGCCGATGCCGCCACCGGTTCATGGCTCCTCGAGTTGCGTGCCGATCCGGCAGCCAGGCTGGCGGCAACCAGCATGCCGTTTGCCGTCGAAGAGTTCCTGCCGGAACGGATGCGGCTCGATCTGTCTACGGCCAGCGAGCGACTGGCAGGCGAACAGGAGTGGCGAATCGACGTCAACGGCCGCTATCTGTACGGTGCGCCGGCAGCCGGCAACCGGCTCCTCGGCGTCGTCACCAGCGAACGCAGCCGCAACCCGCTGATGCAGAAGCTCCCCGGCTTCGTCTTCGGTGATGCCGACGAAGACAGCGTCAGGACGCGCAGCGAACTGCCCGAGCAGCGGCTCGACGAGCAGGGCCAGGCGGCGCTCGAAGTCGACCTGGAGCCGGTTGGCAAACGGCGCTCGCCGTTTGCCGTGCGCACGACGCTGAGCCTGCTGGAAAGCGGTGGCCGGCCGGTGGTGCGCAGCATCGAACGTGTCTGGTGGCCGGCGCCGGTCCTCGTCGGAGTGCGGCCACTGTTCGTCGGAGCCTACGCACGCGAGTCTTCCGCCGCCGATTTCGAGGTCGTCCGGGCGGACGCAGACGGTAACCTGAAAGCCGGAACGGCGCTGCCGGTGCGCCTGTTTCGCGAAAACCGCAATTACTACTGGCGCTTCGACGATCAGCGTGGCTGGAACTCAGGCTTCAGCGAAACCGACGAACTGATCGCGACGACGCAGGTGAGCGTGCCGGCCGGTGGCCGCGGCAAGCTCAGCCTGCCGGTGAAGTACGGCCGCTACCGCGTCGAAATCCTCGATCCCGCAACCCGGCAGACGATGCGCTTCCGCTTCTACGCCGGCTGGGCGGCGAAGGAGGACGAGGCGCAGGGGGTACGACCGGACCGGGTCGCGCTGAAACTCGACAAGCCCGCCTACACGCTTGGCGAGACGGCACGACTGACGATCGTTCCACCGCATGCCGGGCAGGCGCTGATCACCGTCGAGGGTGACCGGGCGCTGTGGGTACGGCGCCTGTCGGTCGGCGCCGACGGCCGGACGATCGACATCCCGCTCGCCAGGGAATGGCAACGCCATGACCTGTACGTTTCGGTGATGGTCCTGCGTCCCGGCAGTGGCGACAAGGTGACGCCGGCGCGCGCCCTCGGACTGCTCCACCTGCCGCTCGACCGCAGCAACCGCCGGCTCGCCGTGACACTCGATGCAGCGCAGAAGATGGAGCCCGAGCAGCCGCTCAAGGTCCGCGTCAAAGTGCCCGAGGCGAGCGGCCAGAAGGCGCAGGTCACCCTGTCGGCTGTGGACGTCGGCATCCTCAACATCACGCGCTTTGCCAGCCCCGACCCTTTTGCCTTCTTCTTCGGCAAGCTGCGCTACGGAGCCGACGCCTACGACGTCTACGGGCGGCTGATCGAAAAGATGGATGGCCAGAAGGGCAGGCTCAAGTTCGGCGGCGATGCCGCGCCCAAAGCGACGCGCAGCCTGCCGAAGAAGCTGCGGCTGGTCGATCTGTTCAGTGGGCCGGTGGTGCTCGACGACAAGGGCGAAGCCGAGGTCTCGCTGCCGGTGCCGGATTTCAACGGCAGCCTGCGCCTGATGGCGGTGGTCGCCAGCGGCGACCGTTTCGGCATGCAGGAGGCAGAGGTGACCGTGGCGGCACCACTCGTCGTCGAGCTGGCGACGCCGCGCTTTCTGACGACCGGCGACAGCGCCGTCCTCGCCCTCGAAGTCCACAACCTCGCCGGCAGGGAACAGGAGATCAAGGTCGCGCTGAGCAGCCGTGACGGCCTGCTGATCAGGAACGGAGAGCAGAAGTTCGCGCTCAAGGACCAGCAGAAGCGCGTCCTGCAGATCCCGGTCGAGGCCGGCAGCGCCTTCGGCCCGAGCGAGGTCAAAGTGCGCGTCGACAGTCCACTGCGGCGCATCGAGCGCAGCTTCCCACTCTTCGTGCAGGCGCCGACGCCACGCCAGTCGGTGGTCAGGCGGCTGACGGTCGCCCCCGGTGCCCGCATCGAACTGCGCGAAGCCGAACTCGGCGGTCTGCTGCGAGCGAGCGTGCTTGCCACGCTGGCGGTCTCCAACCAGGCGCCGATCGACGTACGCAGCGCCGTGCGTGGGCTGCTCGGCTACCCTTACGGTTGCGCCGAACAGACGACGAGTACCGCCTATCCGCACGTCTTCGTCGACGAGGCGGCGGCGAGGCATCTTGGCCTCAAGCCATACACGGCAGCGCAACGCGCCGAGCTGCTCGCCAAGGCAATCGCCCGCCTGGCCGGAATGCAGGCGCCAAACGGCGGCTTCAGCCTGTGGGGCAACGTCGCCGAGTATCAATACTGGCTGACCGCCTACGTCGCCAATTTCCTGCTCGATGGCCGCGAGCAGGGCTTCAGCGTGCCGCCGGAAGTCGAGCAGCGGGCGCTCGATTTCCTCCTCAAGGGGCTGCAGGAAGGCGTCGCCAGCCTGCCGACGGGGGCCGTCAGCTACAACCAGAACGCGATCTGGAGTGATCAGCGCTACGCCGGCTCCGGACGCTTCGCCGTCCTCGCCTACGGCGCCTACGTGCTCGCGCGCCACGGCAAGGCGCCGCTGGCGACGTTGCGCCAGCTGCACGAGTCGCGCGCGGCAGCGCACTCGGGGCTGGCACTGGTACAGCTCGGACTGGCACTGCGGCTGATGGGCGACGAAGCGCGCGCCGCCAGCCTGATCGATACCGGCATCGGCAAGCCGCGTGGCGGCCCGGAGAACGCCTGGTGGGGCGACTATGGCAGCAACCTGCGCGACTGGGCGCTGATCCACGTCCTGCTCGACCGCCACCAGGTCAAGGTCGCCGGGCGCGAGGACCTGCTGCGCCAGGTCGCTGCCGCCGTGGACGAGCGACGGCAGTTCAGCACGCAGGAGCAACTCGCTCTCTTTCTCCTCGGTCGCGAGTTCAGCGGCCCGACTGCCGGTGAATGGTCGGCGGAACTGCTCGTGGCGGGCAAGGCGCAAGCCGTTGGCGGCCGCGGCACGCAGTACCAGGCCCTGTCGGCAGCCGAAGTGGCTGCCGGGGTGGCTCTCACGAACACCAGCAAGGAGCGTCTGTTCGTCGAGCTCAACCTGAGCGGCCATCCGGCACGGCTCCCGGCGCCACGACGCGATGCCTTCGACCTCCGGCGCGACTGGTTCACCGCCGACGGCCAACCACTCGGCAAGCGGACGCTGCGCGTCGGCGAGAGTGCGCTCGTCCGCCTGCAGGTGAGCAGCAGCGGGCGCCACGCCAACGGCCTGATCGTAGACCACGTTCCCGCCGGCCTCGAGATCGAGAACGCCAACCTGGTACAGGGTGAGCAGTCGGCGATCACCGTCGATGGCATCGACCCGCGCCAGGCGATGCAGAACGGCGACATCCGGCACATCGAGTTTCGCGATGACCGCTTCGTCGTCGCCGCGCGGCTGGCCGCCAGGATGCAGTTCTTCTACCGCGTGCGCGCCGTCACTCCGGGTCGTTTCGTCGTCCCGCCGACCTACGCCGAAGACATGTACCAGCCGCAGATCCACGGTCTCGCCGGCGGCGAGGAAGTCCTGCTGATCGCTGGCGAGAGCGGTACGGAAGGCGACAGCGGCAGGCAATGAGCCGCCACGCAAGGCTGGCGCTGGCGGCGTTGCTGGCGCTGCTGCTGCTCGCCGACCAGATCTTCCCGCCGCCACTGCAAGCGCGCCAGGCGCCGCAGGCGCAGGTCGTCGTCGCGCGCGACGGCACGCCGCTGCGCGCGTTCCCGGACCGGCAGCACATCTGGCGCCATCCGGTCCGCCTCGAGGATGTATCGCCGCGCTACATCGAAGCGCTGATCGGCTTCGAGGACCGTGCCTTCTGGTGGCACCCGGGCGTCAATCCGTGGGCACTCCTGCGCGCCGGCGTGCTCTGGCTGCAGAACGGCCGCATCGTCTCCGGCGGTTCGACGCTGACCATGCAGGTGGCTCGCCTGCTCGAACCGACACCGCGCACGCCGGCCGGCAAGCTGCGGCAGATCGTGCGCGCACTGCAGATCGAGTTGCGCTGCTCGAAGCGCGAGATCCTCGAGATTCATCTCAGCCTGGCGCCGATGGGCGGCGTCCTCGAGGGCGTCGAAGCGGCGAGCCGCGCCTACCTGGGCAAGAGCGCGCAGCGCCTGAGCGAGTCCGAGGCCGCCCTCCTCGCCGCGCTGCCGCAGGCGCCATCGCTGCTGCGGCCAGATCGCCACCCCGAGCGCGCCCGCGCCGCGCGCGACAAGGTGCTGCAGCGCATGGCGGGCCGCTGGAGTGCGAGCGCGATCGCCGACGCCCGCCAGGAACCGGTGATCGCGCAGCCCGTTCGCGAACCCCTGCTGGCGCCGCTCTTTGCCGAGCGACTGCGGCGCCTGCAGCCGCACGCGGCGCGCATCGAAAGCACGCTCGATGCCGCCATGCAGCAGATGGTCGAGCAAATCCTCGCCAGCCGGCTGGGCATCCTGCCGCCGCGGGTATCGATGGCGGCGCTGCTGATCGACAACGCGACGCTCGAGGTGCGCGCCTATGCCGGTTCGGCCGATTTCAGCGACAGCGAGCGCTTCGCGCATGTCGACATGGTGCAGGCGGCGCGCTCGCCGGGTTCGGCGCTGAAGCCCTTCCTCTACGGACTGGCGCTCGATGAGGGGCTGATCCACTCGGAATCGCTGCTGGCCGACGTGCCACAGTCCTTCGCCGGCTACCAGCCGGGCAACTTCCAGGCCAGCTTCAGTGGCCCGGTCAGCGTCAGCGAGGCGCTGCAGCGATCGCTCAACGTGCCCGCGGTCGAGGTGCTCGAAAGACTCGGAGCGCCGCGCTTCGTCTCGCTCCTGCGGCGCGGTGGGCTCAGGCTGGAACTGCCACCGGGAGCGAGCGCCAACCTGAGCGTGATCCTTGGCGGCGCCGCGGTCAACCTCGAAGGACTCGTCGGCGCCTACAGTGCGCTGGCCCGTGCCGGCGTCAGCGGCCGGCCGCGCTATCTCGCCGGGTCGCCGCTGGTCGAATCGCGCATGCTCAGCGAAGGGGCTGCCTTCATCATCCGCGATGTCCTCGAGTCGGGCGGGCCTGTGGCGCGAATGGTCGATGGCGGCATCGGCAGCCGCCGCGGCATTGCCTGGAAGACCGGTACCAGCTTCGGTTTTCGCGATGCCTGGGCGGTGGGGGTCAGCGATCGCCACACCGCCGGCGTCTGGGTCGGCCGTCCCGACGGCACACCAAACCCCGGCTTCTTCGGCGCCAACATCGCCGCACCGCTGCTGCTCGATCTCTTTGCAGGAATCGACGACTCGCCGCCCGCTGCTCGCACGCCGCCGCCGGGAGTCAGCAGCGCCCGCATCTGCTGGCCGCTGGGTACGCGCAGTGAGGGCTTGCCGGCGACGCTCTGTCATCAGCAGCGAACCGCCTGGATCCTCGACGACACCGCTCCGCCGACCTTCCCCGACCGCCTGCGAAGCGGCCCCGCGCGCCTGACTGACCATCGCGATCCGGCGACCGGGCAGCGGGTCCGTCCCGGCTGCGCCGGCGGCGCCATGCGGGCAGTCGAGATGGCACGCTGGCCGGCGGCACTCGAACCCTGGCTCGACCCGGCGCTGCGTGCGCGAGTGCTGCCCCCATCATGGACCGCCGCCTGCAGCAGCGGCGAAGGCGGCAGCGGCGACGGTCTGCGGATCGTCGGCCTGAGCAACGGAGAAACCATACGCCGCGCCGGCGACGGGCCCCCGGCGACGCTGCGGCTCGAGGCGCGCGGCGGGGAGGAGGAGCTGATCTGGCTGCTCAACGGTCGCCAGGTCGGCCGCGTGCCGGCGCGGCAGGCGTTCACGCTGCGCTTCGCGGAGCCGGGATCCTTCCAGATCACGGTCCTCGATCGGGCGGGGCAGCACGATCGGGTCGAGATCAGCGTCCGCTAGCAGGCTGGCTGCCGCACGAAGCCGCATTGATTTTGGTTGACTGCGCAAGTCGGCTTTCCTAGACTCGATGCCGATGGACCGTGCTCTCTCGACGGCGCCGTCCGACGACAAGACGATTTGCCGGGCCGGGCCCATGACTCGCGGCCTTGCGCAGCATTTCGGCCGGCAACACACTTACAGGAGGAGGAAGAAATGCTTCACAATCTACGACAGCGATTCGTCACGTCCGTGGTTGCGTTCGGCGCACTGCTTGGCAGCGCGCAGGCCAGCATGTACAGCGACTTGGTGTTCTTCGGCGACAGCCTCTCCGACACCGGCAACGTTCTCTCGCTGAGCACGGCGTTCTCACCGCCACCTTTCCCGAATTTCCCGGCTGCTCCGGGGCGATTCTCCAACGGTCCGGTGTGGACCGAGACTCTGGCACAGGGGCTTGGTTTCGCCGGCAACGCGGCTCCGAGCAACCTCCTCTTCGCCGGTCCTGCTGTCGGCGTGATACCGATCGGAGCCCCGGGTGGGCAGAACTTCTCCTTCGGCGGTGCGCGCACCGACTTGGGTGGATCGGCCGGGGCGACCACCGGTCTCACAGGTCAATTGATCGCCTGGAACGGTAGTGTCTTCAGTCCAGCAACGGGCCTGACTCGCGCCGCCAATCCGGGCGCCCTTTACGTCGTCCTCGCTGGCGCCAACGACCTGCGCGACGCACGCACTGCCAATCCGGGAGCGACGCCGGGTGATGACGCCGCCCGCAAGGCAGCGGCGCAGGCTACGGCGCAGAACATCAGCAATGCGATCGGCCTGCTCGCGCAGGCCGGCGCACGCCACTTCCTCGTATCGAGTCTGCCTGATCTCGGGCTGACGCCCGAAGCAGCGACACTCGGCAACCAAGCCGCATCGACCGACGTGACGCTGCAGTTCAACGCCGCACTGGCGGCAGGCATGGTCGCGCTCGATTCCCTCTTCCTGCAAGCGGGGATCGACCTCGATATCCGGACTCTCGACTTCTTCGGCCTCAGCAACGCGATCAACCAGGATGCCGTCGGCAATGGCGGCAGCGTCTACGGGATCACCAATGTGACGACACCGTGCATCGGCCCGGTTCTGCCGGGCGTGTTCTTCTTCCCCGGCTCGGTCGACATCAACTGCGGCGTTTCGGCCTTTGCCGACGATCTTCACCCATCGGCAAAGGTTCATCGCCTGCTGGGACAACTGGCCGTGGCAACCGCGGTCCCGGAGCCCGCTTCGTTCGCCCTCGTGGCTCTGGCCTTGACACTTCTCGCCGGCTGGCGGCGCCGGCCGCCGCTGTCCCGAATCGGCTGCCCACGCCAGTGAGCCGCCGCCCGGTGGACAACCGGCCCTGCGCTGCACACGCTGATTTTCGGTCTGCGCAGCGCGAGCCAGCCGATCCACCGCCACCAGACCACTGCGGCAGAACCGGACAGCGTCGCCACACCGGGAACCGGTCGTCCGAAAGAGAGAGGGAATACTCGAGATGAGTTTCGATCCAGCTTCGCGAGTACAGGACTACTTGGTCTTTGGCGAGTTTGGTGACGTCAATCCGTCGATCACCGATTCTTCGACCTACACCTTCCTCAGCCCGGAAAGGATGGAGGAACTGTTCGAGCACGAGATCGAGGGCTGCTTCCTCTACTCCCGTCATTTCAATCCGACCAACAAGTACCTGGCAAGCGCGCTGGTACGGATGGAGGACGGCGAAGCGGCGCAGGTCATGGCCTCCGGCATGGGTGCGATCAGCACGACCCTGATGACCCTGTGCGCCGCCGGCGACGAGATCGTCTGCGGCCGCAGCATCTACGGTGGCACCTACGCCCTGCTGAAGAACCTGCTGCCGCGTTTCGGGGTGACGACGCGCTTCGTCGACCTGTGCAACCGGGAGGCCGTGCGCGCGGCAATGACGCCACGCACACGGGTCCTCTACTGCGAATCGCTCAGCAATCCGCTGCTCGAGGTCAGCGATCTGCCGCAGCTTGCTGAGCTCGCGCACGCGGCCGGTGCCCGACTGGTGGTCGACAACACCTTCACACCGATGATCCTGTCGCCCTTGCGCCACGGCGCCGATGTCGTCGTACACAGCCTGACCAAGTTCATCAATGGCACCAGCGACTGCGTCGCCGGTTGCGTCGTGTCGACCCGCGAGTTCATCGGCCAGCTCAACGACATCAACTCGGGACCGAGCATGCTGTTCGGTCCGGTGCTCGACAGCGCGCGCGCCGCCAGCATTCTCAAGAACCTGCACAGTCTGCACATCCGTCTGCGCCAGCACGGCAGCAATGCCCTGCACCTGGCGACCAGTCTCACCGCTCTCGGTTACACGGTGCACTACCCGGGGCTCGAAACGCATCCACAGCACGAATTGCTGGCACGGCTGATGAACCCGGGCTACGGCTGGGGCGGAATGATGACCTTCGACGCTGGCGACCATGCCGCTGCCAACCGACTGATGACCCTGATGCAACGGGACAAGGTCGGCTACCTGGCGGTCAGCCTCGGCTATTTCAAGACGCTCTTCACCACTCCCGGACACAGCACCTCGTCGGAGATCCCGTTTGCCGAGCGAGAGGCAGCCGGGCTGCGTGAGGGGCTGATCCGCTTCTCCATCGGGCTGGACGCTGACATCGCACAGACGACCAGCCGCATCCTGGATTGTCTCAGCGAGGCCGGGATCTCCCCCGGCAGCCGTCCCGCCGGATGATTGGCCGCCGACAGACCGGGAAGGGTGCGGTTGGCGCGCATGTCGCAGGCACTCCGTCGTCGCACGCTGCCAGCACACGGACCAGCACGGATTGCTCGCCCCGCCGCGAACGCAAGCCAAGGGCGCCAGATACCGGCTGGCGCGCCGCGCTGAACCCGGAAGCCTGTAGAATACGGCCCGGGCCTGTAGCTCAGTTGGTTAGAGCAGAGGACTCGGCAACGACAGCCGGCACGTGGGCACTTGCTCCGATTCCCACGGGCCGCTGTTCGTGATGGGTTGCCCGCCGCCAGGAAACTTCTGGTGACGGGTAGAACTGGTCAAATTCGGTGAAAGCTAAATCCCCCGGGACACGCCGATACCGAGCCAAGCCCCGGCAGCACGGGGAAGGTGTAGAGACTAGACGGCCAGCCCGTAAAGGGAAGGTATAGTCCAGACCACGAACTCGCAAGAGGCGGCGAAAGCCGTGGTGGCAAGCATAATCCTTTGGTCCAGGGTTCAAGTCCCTGCGGGCCCACCAGACACGAAGCCCCCTCCGTTCTCGGTCGGGGCTTTTTGTCGCCATAACCGTATGTTTTCGCGACATTTTTTCCGGGATGCTTTGGCTCCCCGAGCTGCCGGACGCCGGTTTTCGCGCCCCGAAGGCCGCCAATTCCTCTCTTTTCTCCATCTATGCTTCGGGTAGCCGAAGGATGGTGTCGTTGTTTTTATTGGGTTTTTTGACCATCAGTTGCGGAATTGCATCGCCACCCAGGCGAAAAAGCGAACTCGATCTGCGGTTCGGAGCGTTTCGGGGGTGCGGGAGGGCAGCGGAGGAATGGGGAGGATGCCAGAGGGCGGTGGAGCCGTGCTGTCGGCGGCGAGTGCGGGTGTCCAGCGACAATGCTCACCGCGACGCCCTCTTTCGCACCACCAGGTATCGACCCGAATTCCCGGCTCGCGGCTTCGACACCCTTGAGCACGTACGCCTCTGGGCCAGGGACCTCGTCCGCTGGTAGCACCACGTTAGCGGAATTCTTCACGTGACGGCGGCCCAGCTTCACTCCGGCCAATCGCTCCTCGACGCTCACGAAACCTGACC
>JFAX01000017.1:0-5043 GCA_000585015.1 Candidatus Accumulibacter adjunctus
CGCACTGCGCCATCAGCAGGCGGCCGACCTCGGTCGAGCCGGTGAAGGACAGCTTGCGCACCAGCGGGCTGGCGGTCAATGCACCGCCGATTGCCAGCGGATCGCCGGTCAGGACGTTGAACACGCCCGCCGGCAAACCCGCATCGTGCGCCAGAACGGCCAGCGCCAGTGCCGTCAGCGGCGTCTGTTCGGCCGGCTTGACGACCACCGTGCAGCCAGCGGCGAGCGCCGGCGCGAGCTTGCGCGTGATCATCGCCAGCGGGAAGTTCCACGGTGTGATCGCGGCGCAGACGCCGACCGGCTGGCGGATCGTCAGCAGGCGACGATCGTTCGCCGGCGACGGGATCGATTCGCCGTAGACGCGCTTGCCCTCCTCGGCGAACCATTCGACGAAGGAGGCGCCATAGGCGACTTCGCCTGCCGCCTCGGCGAGTGGCTTGCCACACTCGGCGGTGATCAGTTGCGCCAGATCGCCGCCATGGGCGACGATCAGATCATGCCAGCGGCGCAGGACGGCGGCGCGCTCCCTGGCCGTCTTCCCTCGCCAGGCAGGCAGCGCGGCGGCAGCGGCGGCGATCGCCCGCCCGCTCTCGACGGCGCCCATCAGCGGCACCTCGCCGATGACGAGCGCGCTCGCCGGATCGCTGACCGCCAGCTTGCGGCCGTCATCGGCTGCCTGCCAGCGACCGTCGACGTAGCATTCGCCGCGCAGCAGGCGCGAATCGGCCAGATGCATGGTCCTTCCCTCCAAGATCCGGAAAGCTGCAGTCTACCCGGGAGCGTCATCGCGCGCACGCCCTTGACCGCGCGGATGGCGAACTCCGGGTCGAGCTGCTGCAGTTCGGCGAAAAACCCCGGGAAGCGCGCGATGACTCGTCAGCTTCTGCAGCCACTGGCAGTCCTGCGCGTCGCTTCCACCGGTCCCCGGGTTCGAGTCGTCCTCAGGGCGCCTTTTCGTAGAATCCGCGCACATCTGCGGCCATTTCAGCCCGGCTCTTCTTGCGCAGATAGAACATGTGGCCGCCCGGGTAGGTGCCGAAGAAGAGTCGCTTGCGCGTGTCCGCCCCACGCACCGTCTGCTCCAGCACGTAGCGCGACATCAGGTAGTTGGCGTTCAGGTCGTGGTAGCCATGGAGCACGAGCGCCTTCAGGTCGTGGTTCTGCGCGAGCGCGAGCGCCAGGTCATCGGGGCCACCGAGCTTCGCGCTGCGGTCCCAGCTCATGTTGACCGGGAGATTGAGCGGGATGTAGGGCCGCTCGCTGACATAGCCCAGATCCTTGCGCACATAGTCCATGAAAGGTGCCAGCAGCACGCCGGACAGGATACTGAGCGAGCGGTCGAAGGCGCCGAGTTCGTCCTTCTTCTCGGGCGTGGGATTGTCGCTGGCCTGGGTGCCGTCGTAGGTGTCGATCACCTGCCCCTTCTTGCCGAGCAGGTTGGCGGCGAAGACGACCTCGGAAATCCGGCCGCGATGGTTCGCGACGAGCGCCGCCTCGATTCCGATCAGGCCGCCGACCTTGGCATGGAACGTGGCCAGTTCCTCGGGGCTCGCCCGGCCCTGCGTCGCCAGCCCGGCCAGGTAAGCGGTCAGCGCATAGTCTTCGACCGCCTTGACGGCCGCCGGCTCGTTCCTGATCGTGCTCAGCCCGTGGTGGGCGGCGATCGCAGCCTGCGAGGGCAGCAGCGTCATCGGCGCCACCAGCGAATAGTGCGGATCGGACAGCTCGAGGCGGAACGCCGGCGAGAGCATCACCGCCCAGTTCAGGTTGATGGCGTATTGCTCGGCCAGGATGCGCGACAGCGCCGCGACCCGCTGCCCGCCATAGCTCTCCCCTGCGATGGCCTTCGGCGAGCCCCAACGCTTGTTGACCGTCAGCCACTGGCGGATGAAGCCGGCGATGGCGTCCAGGTCGCCAGCGACCCCGTGGTAGGGCTTGCCGTCGCGGGGTTTGCCGTCGGGCCCGGGCAGCATGCGGCTGTAGCCGGTGTCGACCGGGTCGATGAAGACGAGGTCGGTGAAGCGGATCCAGCTGTCGGGGTTTTCCTCCAGACGCGCCGGCACCGCAGGAAAGCTGCCGTCCCCGGCGGTCTGGATCGTCTTCGGTCCGATCGCCGCGAGGTGCAGGTAGATGCTGGCGGCACCGGGGCCGCCATTGAAGGCGAAGGTCACCGGTCGCTTGGCTGGATCCGCGCCCTTGAGCGTATAGGCGACGTGGAAGATCTCGGCGTCCGGGCGTTCGGGGTCCGTCCCGATCTTGAGCATCCCGGCCGTGGCCTTGTAGTCCGGCAGCTTCTGCGCCACCGCACTCGCGGCCCCGGCAAGCCATGCCGCAAGCGCAAGGGCCAGCATCACAAGCCACCTGCGTCCGATCGCAATCATCATCCCTGCAACCTCCCTTCCTTGCTCAGGCTGAACCATGGTCGGGTGCGCGTTGCCAAGCCAGCAACAACTTGCTGATTCCTGCACCCGTTCGACCCGACCGGGCAGAGGAGCCCGTGCGCCAGCCAGCTCATCGGCGAGCAGCCTTGCCCTGCGCCGCCGGTCAGCGGGTCTGACCACTGCACGCCGTGGTGGTGCGGGCGCTCCGCCGTGAGCGCATCACTGCGTCGTGCCCGAGACCGCCGACGGCGCCAGCCGGGGCTCGTCCGGCAGCGTCATCGGTCGCACGCCCTTGACCGAGCGGATGGCGAACTTCGGGTCGCGCTGCTGCAGCTCGGCAAAGAAGCCCGGGAAGTGCGCCGCGCCGTAGGTGATGTAGATCTTCTCGGACTTCGACTCGTCGACAAAGCGCGCCAGCGTCTTGTTGCGGAAGTCGACGATGATGTGGTTGGACGGGTCATTCGCTTCTCCCAGCGCGCCGGAGACGGCCATGCCCAGCACGCCGCGGCAGACGATGCCGGCGAGCTTCTTCTGCTCGGGCGTGGCCCCTTCCACGATGCCGAGGAAGAGCGCGAACGGATCGCCGGAATCGGACGTCGCCGGCTTGGCCCTGGCCGCCTTGGCCGCCATGCCGGCGGCGAAGGCCGGGTCTTCGCGCAGCAGGCGGTCGTACTCGGTCTTCATCTCCAGGAAGTTGGCGTCGGCGGTGATGTGCCGCGACGGGTGGATCGCCATGTCGGCCTTGATGGCGTCGAAGTAGTTCAGCTGGAAGCTCAGGCCGCATTGCGCAGCCATCTTCCTGTAGCCGGCGCTGAGGTCCTGCTTGCTGCCCCGCAGGGTCTGGTTGAACCAGTCGGTGAGGTCGGGGCGCCCGTCCACGGGCGTCACGCCCTCGTAGAACAGCGTGTAGCCATCGGCCAGCGCCTGCTCGAGGTCGAACACGACCGACTTGTAGAACTCCTCCGAGCCGATGTGCTGCATGCCCTGGAAGATCACCGTCTTCTGGCCGTTGGAGAGCGTCGCCAGCGGCACCGCGGTCGGCCCGCTCTGCACCCAGAAGGCCAGGTAATACACCGGCAGCGAGGCGAGTCCGACCATGCCCAGCGCACCACCGAGCGCAAAGGCGCCGAAGGATCGGCCAGGCGAGTAGGCCGGGTCGCGCCGCTTGGCCAGCCAGCGCAGCAGGAACAGCAGCGCGCCCAGCGCGACGCCCGCGGCGACGACCAGGCCGATGATCCATGGCGGCAGCTTGCCCACCACCAGCAGGCCGGCCCCTGCGAACAGGATCAGCGCCAGCCAGAACGCTCCGTTGAGACGCGCCGACCAGTTGCTGGTGCCGGATTTCGTTGCGGTCGACTTGGTTGTCGTCATCGTGTTGGCCCTCGGTGGTTCGATGAGTATCGGTGAACGGCTTTCGACCTTACACTAGCGCCATGACGAAACACTCTTGCTAGAAAATTGAAAATCAGAAATCTGCAGGATCTCCGTGTCTTCGTGCTGGCTGCCGACAGCGGGAGCCTCTCGACAGCGGCCCACACGCTCGATCTGTCTCCAGCAGTAGCCAGTGCCAGCCTGAAACGGCTGGAATCCGATCTGGGTGCGGTATTGCTCATACGCTCCACGAGGAGCCTGCGTCTGAGTCCGGAAGGAGAAAGCCTGTTGCCGGCAGCCCGTTGCGCCCTGGCTGGACTGAGTGATGCGCTCGACGACATTGCCCAGTTGCGCAGCAGCCTGCGCGAGGAGTTGCGCGTTTCGATGCCCTCCGACCTTGGGCGGAATCACCTGCTGGCCTGGCTCGACAGCTTCCTGCTGCAACACCCCGACGTGACGCTGCGCACGCATGTTTCCGACCGCCCGGTAGACCTCTACCAACAACCGGTCGATATCGCCATTCGCTATACGGACATGGCGGATTCGGGCTTGGTCGCGCTGCCCATCCTGGCTGGCAACCGGCGTGTCCTCTGTGCAGCGCCGAACTACCTGGCGCGCCACGGCGTTCCGGCGGTTCCGGGGGACCTGTCGCGACACAATTGCCTGCGATTCCGTCTCGGGAACGCCCTGCACGAGCATTGGCGCTTCAGCCTGGAGGGGCAGGAGGTCGTGGTGACCGTAAATGGAAACCGGATCGCTGACGACGGTGATGCCGTGCATCGCTGGGCCCTTGCTGGCCACGGCATTGCCTACAAGTCGGCACTGGATGTCGGCAAGAGCATCGCAGCCGGCCTTCTGGTGCCGCTCTGTACCGAATGGACGACCGAGGCGGCGCCATTGTCACTGGTCTGTGCCGATCGTCGCCAGTTGTCGCCGCTGGTCGTGCTGCTGCGCGACCACCTGCGACTGTGCTGCGAGAACCTGGTTGATGGCTTCAAGGCCACCTGGCCATTCACCCCCGTTCCTTGATTGCTGACGCCTTGATCCACGGGGATGAGGCGAACGAGAATCAGCCCTGGCCACGATGATGGCGATGCGATGATTGCCGGCTTGCCCGGCGAACGCGGCATGTGCCCCGCGCCCTGGCGATCCCGCCAGAATGCCGAGCCATCACGCCGCATTCCCGTCCTGCCGCCTACTTCCGACAGGCCGTCGCACTGGCCTCGCCGACATAGCTGACCCAGGTATCGCGCGAGACGACCTCCACGCACTGACGGGTGCTGTCGTTCCA
>JFAX01000017.1:5157-19206 GCA_000585015.1 Candidatus Accumulibacter adjunctus
CGCACTGACGGGTGCTGTCGTTCCAGCTGCAGGGCTCGGAGTGGCTCACCGGCGGCAGCTTCGGAATGGAGGCTTCCGTGGTCGCCCTCCTGGTCTGCGGCACGGCGGGCGTGCTGATGATGGCGAAGGCGGTGCAGCGCGGCCTCATCGTGCTGCCGCCGTGGAAGCGCCGGCAGTGAGGGCGTGAGCCGCGCCCGCAGCGCGGGCAGGAAGCCCACCAGGACGGGTGCGGATTCAACCGGCGCCCAGAGCACCTTCTCGTAGAAGCTGCGCGCGGAGAAAAGGCGAGAAAAGGGGTCAGAGCCCTTTCAGGAAGAATAAAAACGGCTTATTGGGTTTGACGGACCGGAAATCGGAATCCCATACCCCATCCAGCATCGCACCAGAACCACAGACCTTGAAACATCCAAGTCGATGCTGTTCCATCCCTGTCCGTTCATCAAGAGCGGCCTACACGGCGGTGCTGCCAGTAGCCGGGTTCGCGATGGGGCTGCGAGAATCTGGTCGATAACGTGTTCCACGGCCGCCATGAAACGGAGTTCCAAGCCCTCCTGACAGTCTGCGTAGTATCGGGCAGCATGCCCGTACTCCGCCAGGGCCTCGGGGTGGAACTCGTACCTCATCGAGCAAACATCTGCCTGACTCGTTCCAAGGCCTCATCACCTGGGATCGTCTCCACGCGTCCACTCCGGACGTCGTCTCGGCGACGGCACGCTTCTGTGCCCCAAAGCTGTTGAACGTAACCGTCTTCCGCTGGGTCGAGGCTTTCGACCAGGCGGTCGGCCAGCAGGGCACGTGCTTCGCTCGGCAAGGCAAGGGCTTCTTCAGCAATTTGTTCTACGGTCAAGATCATCGATATCGGCTCCTTGTAGAGCGACGAAAAACGGCGACGCGCCGATTTTTTCTGGGCAGGAATCAGGGAATAGCAGCGTCGGGGGCAAAGATGGGGTTGCGATCAGCAGGACAAAATAGGCAAGAAAGATTTCTGACCCGTAGTCCTCTTCGTCGTCCACGTCAACGCCAGCCGATGCGGCGCGATCGTCCGACGAACCCCAGCTTTCAGGCCGAGTGCAATTCATCCCGGATCACTCGCCGCAGCGTCTCTTCGATCGTCTTTTGCTGCATTGCTTCGCGCAAGGTCGCGTTGATCAGGGTCTGGTAGCCCCACGCCCGCCGGCCTGCTGCCTGAACCACGCCACCACATCCGGGTCGAGCGTGATGTTGATTTTCTGCTTCTTCATCGGCGTGGACTGCAAGCCCAAGCGGTGCACCGCCTGCGCGCAATCTTCGGGCGACCAGATCCTTGCGCAAGTTGGCCACCACTTCCTTGGCGGCGGTGTTCTGGCAGGCATGGAAGCGCGCTCGCCGGATCGCTGACCGCCGGCGTGCAACCGTCATCGGCTGCCTGCCAGCGACCGTCGAAACAGCCTGCGCGGAGCCGCCGGCGCGAATCGACCCGATGCATGGTTCCCGCCCCCGACATCCCGGAAGTTGCAGTCTACCCGGAATGAAATACACTTGCGTGTGTGACGAATACTCGGGAGCCCGGTGTGGTTGCAGGCATTGCCGAACACCGCCAGTTGGTGCGCAGTGTCTGCCGGCATGCTCCGACGAGCGCGCTCGCAGGGCGGCGCCCGGCGCACCCGGGGCAGCCGGCGTTGCTGCGGCACATCGCCCTGCGGCTGCCTGGATTCACCCACACCCTGCCCCTGCTCGTCCTGTTCCTCCTGCTGCTGGCGGCCAGCCCGCTCGATGCCGCCAGCCGCGACTTCCCCGGCGCCGACAACCCGCTGTCCGAGCCGCGCTTCACCTCGGTCGGCGTCGGCATCATTCCGCGCTACGTGGTGCCCACCATCGCCCAGGACCGCGCCGGTTTTCTCTGGATCGCCACCGGTGACGGCCTGGTGCGCTTCGACGGCTACCGCTTCCGCCCGCAGGAACGCGAGAGCCCCGACCCGGCGGCGCGCAACCTCGGCTGGATCCGCGCCTTGCTCGCCGGGCGTGATGGCCGGTTGTGGATCGGCACCGAATCCGACGGACTGGCGGTCTATGATCCGGCGAGCGAAACCGTCACCGCCTGCAGCGACGAGCGCCAGGACCGCGACCTCGTGCTGCCGACCATTCGCGCCCTCGCCGAAGACGCCGCCGGCGGCATCTGGGTGGGCAGCGAGGGCGGCGGGCTGCAGCGCTTCGACCCGGGCAGCGGTCACTTCGCCCGCTACCGGCACTCGGGACAGCCCGGCGACCTGCCGGACAATCGCGTGCAGGCGCTGCTGGTCGATCGCCAGGGCACGCTGTGGGTCGGCACCTGGGCGGGCCTGAGTCGCCGCCGAACTGGCAGCGACCGTTTCGAGCCGGTCTTTTCGGCACCGGGAGCGGGCGGCACGAACCTCGCCGGACGCATCGTCCAGACCCTGTTCGAGGCGTCGGACGGGCGCATCTGGGCGGGCACGCAGCAGGGCGATCTGGCGATCGTCGACCCCGCCACGAGCGAGGGTCTGCTGGTCGACGAACGACCCGGCAGCACCACCGCGGACGGCGTGAGCAGCCTCGTCGAGGTACCCGAGGGCCTGATGTGGGCCGGCCGCTCTTCGGGCATCGCAGTCCACGACCTGCATGATGGCCGCCTGCTGCAGCGGCTGCAACACGACCCACGCCGGCCCGCAAGCCTGGCGGGCAATGAGGTGGCGGTGCTGATGCGCGATCACTCGGGCCTGATCTGGGTCGGCGGCTATGGCCTCGGCCTGCAGCGCCACGATCCCAACAATCGCGCCATCTGGTTGCGCAGCGCCGACACGACGCCTGCAAGCCCGTTTGCCGAAGCCGACGTGCGCAGCGTGCTGCGCCTGGGCAACGGCGAAATCTGGACGGCGACGCGCAAGGGAGGCGTCGCCGTGATGGACGGCCAGCTCCGCGTCATCGGCGCCGTCTGGCCGCAACCGCCGCGACCAGCCCGGGTGGCCGTGGCGGCCGTCAGCGAGTCCCTGCCGCCGGTGCGCATCGAGGAGATGGCGCAGGCGAGCGATGGCACCGTCTGGCTGGGAGCGGACTCGCGGCTCTACCAGTTCACTCCGGACCGCCGGCAACTGCGCAGCCTGGCGCATGACGGCGGCGTCACGCGCGGTTTCCTGGACAGCAGCGATGGCGCGCTGTGGGTGGCGACGCAGGATGGCGTCTATTGCCTGCCACCCGGCGCAAGCGAAATCGTGCGCGTCGCGCAGCAGGGCGGCCGGCCGTTGCGCGCCGAAGTCAACGCCGTCGTCGAAGCGCCGGATCAGAGCGTCTGGGTGGGCACCGCCAAGGGCCTCTTTCGCGCCCCGCCGGGAAGCCGCGAACTGCAGCCGGTCGAAGCGCCCGCGGGCGCTGGCCTTGGCAACCCGATCGTCATCGGGCTGCTGTTCGACCGGCAACAGACGCTGTGGCTCGACACTGCCGTCACGGGGCTGCACCGCATGACGCACTGGGACGGTCAGCGGGCGACGTTCGAGGGCATCAGCGCCCGCCACGGCATCGTCAATCGACCCTATGGCGGCAACCTGCTGGCAGACGCACGCGGTCGCATCTGGACGCAGATGTACGTCTATGACCCGGCGAGCGACCGGCTCGACGAGCTGACCGCAGCCGATGGTGCCGATCTCGGTACCGGCTGGTTCCAGGCACATGCGCAGACGGCCGACGGCCGCATGCTGTTCGGCGGCAGCAAGGGAATCCTCGTCGTCCGACCCGAGCGCTTCGACGCCTCGACGCATCAGCCGCCGTTGTTGATCTCCGAACTGAGCATCGACGGGCAGCGCCAGCCGGCCGGCCGCATCGGCGATGGACTGCGCCTGACCCCGGAGCAGCGCAGCTTCAGCGTGAGCTTTGCGGCGCTCGACTACAGCGACCCGGGTCGCCTGCGCTATGCCTACCAGCTGCAGGGTTTCGATGCCGGCTGGATCGAAACCACTGCCGATTCGCGCGTCGCCAGCTACAGCAACCTCGACCCCGGCGACTACGTCCTGCGCATCCGGGGCAGCAACCGCAGCGGCACCTGGAGTCGGCACGAGCTGGCCATCCCGGTGCATGTGCAGCCCGCCTGGTGGCAAGGCACGGCCTTTCGCCTGGCGCTCGCCGCGCTCGCGCTGCTGATGATCTACGCCCTGGTGCAACTGCGCACCCGCCAACTGCGCTCGCGCCAGGCCGAACTCAAGCGCATCGTGCGCGAGCGCACGTCCGAACTCGAGAGACTGGCGCTGGCCCTGCAACGCGAATCGGCGGCGCTTGCCGAGTCGAGTCTGACCGATCCGCTGACCGGCCTGCGCAATCGCCGCTTCCTGACGCAGCACGTCGAGGCCGATCTCGCCCTGGCGGTGCGCGCGTATGAGAGCCACCTGAACTATGGCGCCTACCTGCGCGACGATGCCGGGCTGGTGTTCTTCCTTCTCGACCTCGACCATTTCAAGCAGGTCAACGACCACCACGGCCACGCGGCCGGCGACGCCGTACTGAAGCAGATGTCCAGCCGGCTCGGTACCGTCTTCCGCGACAGCGATTACCTGGTGCGCTGGGGCGGCGAGGAATTCCTCGTCGTGGCACGTGCCACGCCGCCTGCGCACGCCGCCGAACTCGCCGAACGGGCCCGCGCCGCGATCGCCGACCAGCCATTCGATCTCGACGACGGCAGCCGGCTCGCCAGGACCTGCTCGATCGGTTTCTGCTGCTTTCCGCTGTCGGCGCAGCATGCCGACGCATTGGACTGGAATGCGATGGTGAATATTGCCGATGCGGCGCTCTACGCCGTCAAGAGCGCCGGCCGCAATGGCTGGCTGGGAGCGCTTGCTGCCCGCGAGCAGTCGGCCGCTGCGCTGCTCGCCCGCTCGCGTCGACCGCTGGCCGAATGGGCACAGTCGGGCGAGATCGATCTCGTCTGCTCTGCCGGACTCGGCGGCATGACCGCGGCGTGGATGCGCAACGAAACACCCGGCACGGCACCGGAAAAGGCGCCCAGCACAGGCTGCGCGGAGCAGACAGAGGCCTGATTCTCCGCCAGGATTGCGCGAGCTGCAGCTTATACTGTGCACCATGCGCGTCCGGACCCTGCTCACCTGTCTCGTCCCGCTGCTGCTGCTGGCCTGCAGCAGCACTCCGTCAGTGCCCGGGCGGACGGCACAGCAGCCTGCTGTGCGGCCGGCGAGCAGCGACAGGGCGCACGATGTGGTCATCTTTGCCCTCGGGCTGGTCGACACCGGTTACCGCTTCGGCGGCAAGAACCCCGACGCCGGTCTCGATTGCAGCGGCATGGTTTCGTACATCTTCGACCGTGCCGCCGGCATCCGGGTAAGCGGCAGCGCCGCCGACATCGCCCGCCGTGGACGCGAGGTGGACCGTTCCGGCCTGCGCCCCGGCGATCTGGTCTTCTTCAACACGCGCAACGCACCCTTCTCGCACGTCGGCATCTACATCGGTGACGAACGCTTCGTCCATGCGCCCTCGGGCAGTGGCCGCGTGCGCATCGACCAGCTCGGCGCCCGCTACTACGCGCAACGCTTCGAGGCCGCGCGCACCTACTTCGACTGACCGCCCCGGCGACGGCAAACCGGACGGCGAACGTCGCCGCAGGCAGGATCCGGCGCGCCGAAGGTGTGGCTGCCCGATGGCTCTGCGGCTGCCATGTGTTGCCTTCATGCTGATGGCTGTCGAGACACCCCGGGTGATCGATGGCATGACCTTGCGCTCGCATGCTCATTACCGGCCCTTCTCGCGCGCGGCAGAAGGGAGATCAGCGAGTCGCTGCAGCGACTTTCATCTCAACGCTTGTGCCGCATCCCGGCGCGCCGCTGCCGGATCTCGGCCGGCCATTGGCTTTCGATCCAGGCGGGCACGTTGCCGATCTGGCGATCGGTCAGCTTGCCGGCAGAGCCGGCTGCGACCTGTCGCGGCTGCCCTTGCCGCAGCGTCGGGCCTGGTGCCGAGACGACGGGAAAGGCAAGGAGCCTGTTGACCGGTCGCGACCTGGCGGACTTATAATCCCGCCGTCGCCCACTGCATCGTCCCGGCAACCGCATGCGTCGTTTCCTTGCCATCGTGCTGATCGCCCTTCTGCCGCTGCAGGCAGCATCGGCGCTCGTCGGCACGCTTTCCGGCCCGCAGCCGCCGCACATCGCGGCCGGCCAAGACGGGCAGCCGGACGAGGCTTGTGCCGGCCTGGCGCAGCTCGCCGACCACAGCCAGTGCGAGGAGCCCGACGACCACTGCAGCTGCTGCCACGCCGGCTGTTGCGCACCACTCGCGCCGGCGCCCCTGCCAACGATCGCCCTGCTCCGCGACGCCATCATCGCCGCCGCCGCAAGCGGCAAGCCCTCCGCCACGCTCGCCCGGCCTGAACGGCCGCAATGGACCGGCCTCGCCTGACCGGCGGGGCCTTCCGGACTGACTCATCACCGTCGCCGTAGGCACGGCGGCTGCTTCCCAGCGCTCCGCCGGATTTTTCCATGCACCACCGGAGAATCCGATGCACGACACCCGATCGACGCCGTCGCGGTTGTTCACCGCCATCCTGTTCATCACCGCCAGTCTGGGCGGTCCGCCGGCAGCCGCCGCAACGCTGACGCTTGGCGAGGCGTTCGCCGCCGCCTGGGAGCGCCACCCCGCGGCTCGCACCGCCGCTGCCCGCCACGACGAATTCACGGCCCGCCGCGATGCCGCCGACAGCTTCCTTTCCGGCGCGCCGACGGCGGCGCTGTCCAACCGCAACGACCGCCTGCAACGCGATGCCGGCCAGAGCGAATGGGAGGCCGGCATCGCGCTGCCGCTCTGGCTGCCCGGCCATCAGGAACGAACCCTCGCGCTGATCGAGCGCGAGCAGTCGGCCTACGCGGCGCTGGTCGAGCAGGCGCGCTGGCGGCTCGCCGGCGAGGTGCGTGAGAGCTGGTGGCAGGCCATGCTGGCCGGCAACGAACGCGCCGTCGCCGAAGCGCGCGGCGATGCCGCCCGGCATCTGGCGAACGACGTCGAGCGGCGCGTGCGGGCGGGCGAGTTGCCGCGCATGGATGCCCACCAGGCGCGCGCCGCCGAAGCGGCTGCGGCGGCGGCGATCGCCGAGGCGGACGGGCGCGCCCACCGCGCCGAGCGCAACTTCCTCGCGCTCACCGGCCTGCCGCGGCGGCCTGATCCGGACGGGATGAACGAGCAGCGCCGGCAGGCTCCGACGACCCCCCACCCGCAGCTGGCCGCACTCGAGGCGGCCATCGCCACCGCCCGCGCGCGGCTCGACGTGGCGGCCCGCAATTCCCGTGACCTGCCGGAGATCATGCTGGGAATGCGTCGCGAGCGGCCTGTCGCCGAGGCCGACTGGCAGAATTCGACCATCGTCGGCGTCCGCATTCCGCTCGCCACCGACGCGCGCAATCGTCCGCGCGTCGCCGCAGCAAACGCCGAACTCGTCGAGGCCGAGGCTCTGCTGTCGTACGAGCGGCAGCGCGTCGACGCGGAACGTGATGCCGCCGGGCGCGAACTGCAGCGGGCCGACGAAGCACTCGCGCTCGCCGAAACCAGGCGTGCGCTGGCCATCGAAATGCGCCGCGAGTACGCCCGCGCCTTCGCGCTCGGCAACATCGACCTGCCGCAGCGCCTGCGCGTCGATGCAGACGCCTTCGCTGCCGAACTCGCCGCCGTGCGCGCCCGCCTCGAAGCCGCGCGTGCCGTCTCGCGCTACAACCAGGCCATCGGAGTCCTGCCATGAATCCCCTGCGACACGCCATCGCCGCCTTCGTCTGCGCGGCCGCACTGCTCCTCCCAGCCCCGCCGGCGGCAGCCGCCGAGGCGGCCCGCCCCTCGTTCGAGGCACACAGCGAGCTCTTCGAACTCGTCGGCCGCATCAGGGACGGTCGCCTGACCCTGACGCTCGACGACTGGGCGAGCAACGAGCCGATCAGCGGCGCGCGCATCGAGATCGACTTCGCCGGCCACAGCCGCATTGCCGAGGCCGAGGCCGACGGCACGTACACGCTCGACGCCACCCCTTTCGCCGCACCGGCCACCTACCCACTGACGATCACCGTCATCGCCGGCGAGCAGAGCGACCTGCTTGCGACCGACCTCGTCGTCGGCGATTCCGCCGCCGGCGCCACTGCGGCCGGAATCGGCGGCAAGGAGATCGGCATCGCCGCGACACTGACGCTGCTTGCCGCCGTCGTCGCGGTCCGGCTGCGCCGGCGCAAGGGAGAGACGGCATGAACGCCCCGACGCTTCTGCAACGCATGCTGCAGCCACTGCTGATCGCCACCAGCCTCGCCGCCAGCCTGGTCGCCAGCGCCGGTCTGGCGCACGAGGGCCACGATCACGGCGACGAGCCGGCGCCCGCGCTGACCCGCGGCGACGGCCCGCAGCGGCTGGCCGACGGCAGCGTCTTCCTGCCCAAGACGACCCAGCGCCAGCTCGCACTGCGCACGCAGCTCAGCGCGACCGGCGCGCATCCCGTCACCGTCGAACTCGCCGGCAAGGTGGTCCTCGATCCGGCCAGCGGCGGCCGTGTGCAGGCGATGAATACCGGCCGCGTCGAAGCGCCGGCCGGCGGCATCCCGGCGCTCGGCAAGGCAGTGAAGAAGGGAGAACTGCTCGCCCGCGTCCATCCGGCCGTCTCGCCGCTCGAACTGGGTGGGCAACGGGCGCAGGCAGCCGAACTGCGCGCCGCGCTCGGCGTCGCCGAGAAGCGCCTGGCGCGACTGCGCGAGCTGGAAGCAACCGTCGCGCGCAAGGACGTCGATGCCGCCGAGGCCGACGTGCGGAGCCTGCGCGAGCGCCTCGCCGCGATCGCCGGGAGCCTCGCGCAGCCCGAGGATCTGCGCGCACCCGTCGCTGGCATCGTCGCCTCGGCCAGCGTCGTTGCCGGCCAGGTGGTCGAGGCGCGCGAACTGCTGTTCGAGATCATCGATCCGGCCAACCTGCGCGTCGAGGCACTCGCCTACGACCCGCGGCTGGCGGCCGAGATTGCCGGCGCCTACGGCAGTGCCGGCCCGGGTCAGGAGGTGCTGCTCAGCTTCGTCGGCGCCGGCCGTTCGCTGCGCGAGCAGGCGATCCCGCTGCTCTTCCGGGTCGACGGCGGCACGGCGACGCTGGCGCTGAACCAGCCACTGCGGGTGATCGCGCAGACGCGCTCACCGCTGCAGGGCGTGCCACTGCCGGCTGCGGCGGTCGTGAAGAATGCGGCGAACCAGGAAATCGTCTGGGTCAAGACGAGCGCCGAACGCTTCGCACCACGCCCGGTGCGCACGCAACCGCTCGACGGCGCACGCGTCGCCGTCGTCGACGGGCTGGAGGCCGGCGTGCGCGTCGTCGTCCAGGGCGCGGCACTGCTCAACCAGGTACGCTGAGAATGAAGCGGCCCGCACGTTCCCGACCTTCGCTGCCCGCCGCGGCGAACCGCCAGGATGCCTGCCATGTTTAGGACCATCGTCGAGAAAAGCCTGTCGCAACGCCTGCTGGTACTGGCGGCGGCAATCGTCCTCATCCTCTACGGCGCGCTGGTCGTGCAGAAGACGCCGGTCGATGTCTTCCCCGACCTGAACAAGCCAACCGTCACGCTGATGACCGAAGCGGGCGGCATGGCGCCCGAGGAAGTCGAGGCGCTGATCGGCTTCCCGATCGAGACGGCGATGAACGGCATGGCCGGCGTCGCCGCGGTGCGCTCGGTGTCGTCGGCCGGGCTGTCGATCGTCTACGTGCAGTTCGACTGGGGGGTCGAGATCTACCGCGCGCGACAGATGATCGCCGAACGCCTGTCGCTGATCCAGTCGCAGCTGCCGCCAGGCGTGGTGCCGCACATGGGGCCGGTGGCGTCGATCATGGGCGAGATCCTGCTCATCGGAATCCCGATCGCTGCGCCCGCTGCGGCGCCGACCGAGAGCGCGCCGGAAGCCGCCCAGCGGCCGGCGATGGCGGCTCGCGAGTACGCCGACTGGGTGCTGCGTCCACGCCTCCTGACGATCCCCGGCGTCGCCCAGGTCATCCCGATCGGCGGCGAGGTGCGGCAATTCCAGGTGCAGCCGGACACCGTGCGCATGGCCGCGCTCGGCATCACGCTCGGCCAGGTCGAGGACGCGCTGCGCGGCTTCGCGGCCAACACCAGCGGCGGTTTCCTCGAACTCAACTCGCGCGAATACCTGATCCGCAACCTCGGCCGTACCAGCCGGCTGGAAGACCTGCAGCGCCTGCCGCTGACGGCGCGCAACGGCCAGCCGATCCTGCTGGCGCAGGTGGCGTCGGTCGGCTTCGCGCCGGCAATCAGGCGCGGCGACGCGGGACTCAACGGCCAGCCGGCGGTGATCCTGTCGGTGCAGAAGCAGCCGGCCGCCGACACCGTCGCGCTGACGCGGCAGGTTGAAGCGGCGCTCGCCGAGCTGAAGGGCGGCTTGCCGGTCGGCATGGCGGCGCCGCGCGTGACCTTCCGCCAGGCCGACTTCATCGAGGCCAGCATCCGCAACCTCGAATTGAAGCTGGCCGCCGCCGCCGTCTTCGTCGCCGCAGTGCTCCATCTCTTCCTCGGCAACCTGCGCGCGACGCTGATCTCGCTGACCGCGATCCCGGTCTCGATCCTCACCGCAGCGCTGGTCTTCCGCTACTTCGGGCTGTCGATCAATACGATGACGCTCGGCGGGTTGGCCATCGCCATCGGTGAACTGGTCGACGACGCGGTGGTCGACCTCGAGAACATCATCCGCCGCTTGCGCGAGAACCGCCAGAAGCCGACACCGGAATCGCCGCTGCGGGTGATCGTCAACGCCTCGAACGAGGTGCGCTCGGGGATCGTCGTGTCGACGCTGATCATCGCGCTCGTCTTCGTGCCGCTCTTCGCCCTGCCCGGACTCGAGGGCCGCTTCTTCATCCCGCTCGGCGTCGCCTACCTGACGGCGATCCTCGCCAGCCTCGTCGTCTCGATCACGCTGACGCCGGTGATGGCCTGGTACCTGCTGCGCCATGGCGAGGCGTCGAGGCATGGCGATACGCGCTTCGTCGCCTGGCTGAAGTCGCACTACCGGCGCTGGCTGGAAACGGCGCTGGACCGGCGCAGGCGGGTCATCGCTGCCGCTGCCGTCGCCGCCCTGCTGGCAGCGGCGAGCGTCCCCTTCTTCGCCACCACCTTCCTGCCCCCGTTCAACGAGGGCGCTGCCTTCGTCGGCCTGCGCCTCAACCCCGGCATCACGCTCGCCGAATCGGTGAAGATCGGCACGCTCGCCGAGCAGCTCGTGCGCGAGGTGCCGGAAGTAAGCTACGTCGGACGCCGCTCGGGCCGCGCCGAACTCGACGAGCACGCCGAGGGCGTACACGTCTCCGAGCTCGACATGCGTCTCGAGCCCGGCCGTCCGCCGTCGCAAATCCACGCCGACCTGCGCGCGCGGCTCGCTTCGTTGCCGGCTGCGGTCAGCATCGGACAGCCGATCTCGCACCGCATCGATCACATGCTCTCCGGCGTGCGCGCGCAGATCGCCATCCGCATCGTCGGCGACGACCTCGACGTGCTGCGCGGCGAAGGCGCAGCGCTGCGCGACCGGCTGGCGACGATCCCGGGGCTCACCGACCTCGAGCTGGAAAAACAGGTCCTGGCGCCGCAGATCAAGGTGCGCATCGACTACGCGCGCGCCGAACAGCTCGGCGTCTCGCCGGCGATGCTGCTGCGCCAGCTGCAGACGCTGATCGACGGCGAGCAGATCGGCCAGGTGATCGAGGGTTCGCGGCGCTTCGCGCTGGTGCTGCGCGTGCCGGAAGAGGCGCGCGGGCTGTCGGGTCTCGCCAGCCTGATGATCGAGACGCCGAACGGCCGCGTGCCGCTCGCGCGCGTGGCGGACATCGAGGATGGCGACGGGCCGAACCAGATCAGCCGCGACAACGGCCGGCGGCGCATCGTCGTCTCGGCCAACGCGCAGGGCCGCCCGCTCTCCGACGTGGTCGACGACGTGCGCCGCGTCATCGCCGAGACGAAGCTGCCGTCGGGCTACTTCATCACCATCGACGGCCAGTTCCGCGCGCAGGAGGAAGCCGCCCGCATCATCGCCGTGCTGGCGCTGATCTCGCTCGGCCTGATCTTCATCGTCCTCTACAGCCGCTATCGCTCGGCCATCCTCGCCGCACTGGTGATCGCCAACGTGCCGCTGGCACTGATCGGCAGCGTCATCGGCCTGTGGCTCTCGGGCCAGACACTGTCGATCGCGACGCTGATCGGCTTCATCACGCTCGCCGGCATCGCCACTCGCAACGGCATCCTCAAGCTCTCGCACTACGCCAACCTGGTGCGCTTCGAGGGCGAGACCTTCGGCCGCCAGCTGGTCATCCGCGGCTCGCTGGAGCGCCTGACGCCGGTGCTGATGACGGCGCTGGTCGCCGCCTTCGCGCTTGCGCCGCTGCTCTTCGAGGCCGAGGCGCCGGGCACCGAGATCCTGCACCCGGTGGCGGTCGTCATCTTTTCCGGCCTGATTTCCTCCACCCTGCTCGACGCCTTCGTGACGCCGGCGCTGTTCCTCGCCTGCGGCGAGAAGCCGCTCGCCCGGCTGCTCGAATCGCATCAGGGCGAAACATTCTGAACGCTTGCGACCTTCCCGACGAAAGGAGCCTCACCATGAAGATCCTGCTTCCCATCGCCCTCGCCGCGCTTGTCGCGGCCACCGCCGCAGTCGCCCACGAGGACCACGACAAGCCACGCTTCGGCGGCGTCGTCGCCGAAGCCGGCCACTACCAGGCAGAACTCGTCGCCCGCAGCGACACTCTGAGCATCCATGTCAGCGAGCACGGCACCCCGCTGCCGACGGCGGGTGGCTCCGCCAGGCTGACGCTGCTCGCCGGCGGCAAGAAGACCGAGGTGACGCTGGTGCCGGCCGGCAACAACCGTTTCGAAGCGAAGGGCAGCTTCGACATCAAGGGCGCCAAGGTGGTCGCGGCGCTCAATGTGCCGGGCAAGCCGCCGAAGACGCTGCGCTTCACGCTCGACGACAGCCCTGCAAGACACTGAGGAGTACCCGATGAAAGCATTGCTTGCCGCCCTGCTCGTCACCGCCACCCTCGCCAGCACGCCACTCGGCGCCGCCGACCTGCCCGAGGTCGAGGTCTACAAGAGCCCGTACTGCAGTTGTTGCTCGGAATGGGAAAAGCACATGCGCGACAACGGCTTCCGGGTGAAGTCGGTCAACATCGACGATGTATCCGCCAGCCGAGCCAGGCTCGGCATGCCCGAGCGCTACGGCTCATGCCACACGGCGAAGGTCGGCAGCTACCTGATCGAGGGCCATGTGCCGGCCATCGACGTCAAACGCCTGCTGCGGGAAAGGCCGAAGGCCGTCGGCCTTGCTGCGCCCGGCATGCCCGGTGGCTCACCCGGCATGGAGAGTGCGCGCAAGGAAGCCTACGATGTGCTGCTGATCGGCAGCGACGGCACGGCGAAGGTGTTTGCCCGTCACTGAGGCGCGGACGGTTGTTGAGGCGGCGGCCGGAAACCCGATCGTCGACCACGCGCTGACAGTCGTTGGTGCTGCGTTCGGCGAAATCCCGGCGCTGTTCGTGCCGATCCTGTCCACTACTCTGGCAAGTGAACCCCATCGCCGGCGGACAACTTGCGCGATGGCTTGCTGAATGAGGCGGTCCAATACCGTCGGGATGCCCAGCGGGCGTTTCTTCCCGTCCGCCTTCTCGATCGCCACGCGCTTGGCCGGTTGCGGGCTGTAGCAGCCCCTTTCCAGTTGCTCGCGGATTTCCGGCCAGTGGTGTCGGAGGTACTCTGGCAGGGCATCGACCGTCATGCCGTCGATGCCCGGATGCATCACGCCTCGTATCCGGTTTTTGTTCATCGCCCGGCAGCTTTGGATTGGGCCTCCTCCGCACCTCGCCTCACGACGAAGCGCTTGCCCTTCTCCTCGCCTTCGGCTCTGCGCAGCGGGGTTCGACGCACCGCAGGTGCGGCAAGACCGGGCCATAGGACTTCCACCTGTGAAGTAACGCGCCATGCCCGCCGCACACGTTCACGGAAGGTCAGGAGCGCTGCGCGGCTCTATCGCGTAGCGTCTCCCGCCCCGCAGGGTTGGGCAT
>JFAX01000017.1:20056-33037 GCA_000585015.1 Candidatus Accumulibacter adjunctus
CAGGAATGACCGTCCACCCCTCGGCTGCGTGTTTGCTTTGGCGCGCCTGTAGATCGGCAAAAATGCGATCGAGGTCGAAGCCAAAACTAGCGGCGTGTTGTTCCCGAATGGCTCGTACTTCGTGGATGATGCTATCAGTCATCGTCGTCTCCCAAGAGTTCGTCAGGTGTACAAATGAAAGGCAAGAACAAACCCAGCGGTCGGAAATGCTCGGCGATTCGCGCTTGAATTTCCGGGTTGGCAATATGCCGGCAGTTCCACGTCAGCAGATAGTCCACGAAATGAACTGTGGCGATCGAAATATGCATGGCATCCTCGCTCGCCTTGATCGGCACGATACCTGAAGCAACCAGCCCTTTCGCGATTTCAACGCTATGCGCGCTAATCTCGAGCAACGGTATTGCCAATTGCCGTCGATGCGCAGGCGGTAGTGATGCACCTCGCCCTTGCGGATGCGCAGCGTCACGGTCGCGTAGTGGGTGTCGGCCAGCGGCAACAGCGGAATCGGCGTGTGCAGATCGGCAAAGCTGCCGACCAGATGCACGACATGCCCGGGCTGGCGGTCGGCTGCCGCGTGCACGAAGGTGGCCGCATTGTCGGGCTGCGTCGCATCGTCGGCGTCGAAGACGGCATCGACCCAGGGAAAGCGCCAGGCTTCGAGGATCGCGGCGCGCGGGTCAGCGCCGAGGTGGCCGTAGTCGTGGCGCGGTCCCGCATCGTCGCGCGCCAGGAACTTGCCGATGAGGCCGAACAGGTACTCGTTATCGACCGCCAGAACTGGCACCATGACACCCTCCTCAAAGCGGATCCGGCAGCCCGACGGCGACCGGGTTGATGCGTTGAAGCACGATCCTGCACCAGCAACAGCCCCTTCGGCTGCCAGATCGTGCCGCCATCACGGCGAGCCCCGTTCAGCGGGCGAAGACGAGAATGCTGTTCGCCGGCAGCAGCAGGGACGCTGAAAAACCGAAACCGTGGAGCGCCCAAGGCTCGGCATGGACCGCGCCGCCGTTGCCGGCGACGCCCGGATTGACCCAGTTCTCGTAGACGTCGCTGTTGAAGACCTCGCGCCAGCGGCCGCCACCCGGGAAGCCGATGCGGTAGCCGAAACGATTGAAGTTGCCCAGGTGCGCGACGACGAGGACATCGTCGCCCTGCCCGACGACCCAGCGATGGAAGGCGAGCACACGGTTGCCGTCGTCGGCATGCACCACCCGCAGGCCCTCGCCGCGCAGCCCGGAAAAGCGCCAGCGCAGCGCGATCAGCTCGCGCATGCAGCGCAGATGATCGAGCATCTGCCGGTCGCCGCTGGCGAGCCCCGCCCAGTGCAGCAGCAATTGCGGCTGCGACTCGAGATCATCCGACCACTGCTTGTCCTCGAGGAACTCCTGCCCCATGAAGAGCATCGGGATTCCCGGCGCGGTCAGGCTGATGCCGTTGGCGACGCGCGTCCGGCTGCGCGCGTACCACGATCGCGGATCGTCCGGCTGCGCCAGGCGAGCGATGCGCAACTCACGACCGGCGAAGACGATGTCGTGGTTCTCGGGTCCCTGGACGAACTGCCACGAGGCGTCGAAGCCCTCCGGCCAGAGGCTCGCCGCCAGTCGCGACATCGGCAGCGGCCGCTCGTCGGGCTGGCTGGCGTTGCCGATGACCTCGCGCAGCGCGATGCGCAGCCCATCGCTGAGGGTGGTGTCGAAGCCCGCACCCTGCGGCCGCGCACGGACGATCCACGGATTGACGTTCCAGTATTCGGCGAGGTTGAGGGCACCCGGCCGGATGTGGTCGAGGGTCGCCGTCAGGTCCTGGCAGAAGCTCCAGCCATGCGGCGCGCCGTCGTGGTCGATGACGCTGACCTGATCGTAGCGAAAGCCGTCGACACGGTATTCCTCGAGGAAGAAGCGGGCGTTCTGGATCAGGAAATCGCGCACCTCCGGCTTGCCGAAATCGAACACCAGCCCCCCTGCATGCCCGCGATCGCTGAAGTAGAGCGAGTTGCGATGGCCGCCGGCGACCGGCTGGCGATCGAGGAAGTACATGCTCTGGTCGCCGAAGTCGCCACCGGCGTGGTTGTAGACCACGTCGAGGATGACCGCCAGCCCATGCACGTGACAGAGGTCGATCAGCGCCTTGAGCTGGTTCATCTCGCCGCGCAACTCCGCCACCTGATAGGGCCGCTGCTGCCGCGCATCGAGCAACTGGTTGAGGGCAGCGACGTACGGTGCGAGATCCGCATCGCCGACGGCGAAATCCATCTCCGGCGAGAAGTAGTCCGTACCGTTGTAGCCCTGGCTGAATCGCGTCTGGAACTCCTGGATCGGCAGCAACTGGATCGCCGTCACTCCGAGCTCGGCGATGTAGGGGAGAAGCCGCGCGACGTCGAGGAAGGTGCCACCCTGGCGCGGCAGCCGCGGCGCATGGAAGGCGCCGACGTGCAACTGGTAGATGACGAAATCGTGGAAGCGCGGGGTCACGTAGCCAGTCTCGTGCCACGGAAAATCGCTGCTGCGGACGACGCACTCGCCGGGATACGGCACCTCGAGTTCGCGGGCGTAGGGGTCCCGCTTCGGGCCCTCGCTGCCCGTGCCGACGACGTGGTAGAGGTAGCGGTCGCGATCGCGCACACCGGGAATGAAGCCGCGCCAGTGCCCATTCACGTCGCGACTGAGCAGGCTCGCGTCGTCACGCCGACGGTCGTTGAAGTCGCCGGTCACGTAGACCGCGAGCGCGCCCGGCGCCCAAAGGCGAAAGGTCGCGCCGTCGGCGACCAGGTTGGCGCCCATCGGCGTCCCGGGATGGATGTGCGCAAGCGATGCCGGCATGTTCTTCGCACCTCCGCTTTCGTGCAGGATCGAGGCGAATGATTTCCGTCTGCCGGGACCGCTGTCAAGCGCTTTCGTCGACGCGGCCTCGCCGCTGGCGGTGAGCCACAGCCGCGGCGCGGCAAGCCGGCTGGCGACCCGCGATCAGCCTTCGGCGCGCCAGCGCTGCCGGCCGCAACCAGTCAGTCGCTGCGCAACTCGACGCGCCCGTCGACGACCCGCACCCGGTCGCCCTTGCGGACCGTCGGCTCGTCGTGCTGTTCGATGAAGGCGTAGGTGCCATCCTCGTAACGGACCGTGACGACGTAGCTGAGCAGCGGCGCGTTCACCTGCCGCGCATCCTCGACGACGCTGCCGGTGCCGATGATCGGCGCGGTCACCAGGCTCGGAGCGATTGCCGGCGCCGGCGGGCGCTGCCGTGGCCCCTCGTGCGTCTGCTGGCGGATCGCCGTCACGACACCGCAGCGCTCGCATGGCCCGCTGCGCGGCTGCTCGATCAGTTCACGGTAATCGTCGTCGCCGCTTGGCAGCTTCAGGCTGCTCTGCGCCAGCGACCACGGGGCAACGACGATGGCCAGCACGATGGCGACCAGGGCTCTTGTGTACGGCATCGGTGGAACTCCTTTCGCTCGCTCCCGGCGGGCCTGCGGCACGCGCGTCCCGCCCATGCCCATGGGCAGGAGCCGATCTTAATGCGAAAACACCGGACCAGGAAGCCGGATGATGGCGCAGGTCCATCCATGTCCTGCGAAAGTTCAGCAGTACCGCAACTCGGTCGGCAAGAACTCGAGCGACAGCGCGCTGATCATCGACGCGATGGACCTCCTCCACTCCGGCCGCTTCGCCGGCTTCTGCCTCGTCAGCAGCGACGGTGACTTCACACGACTGGCGACGCGTATTCGCGAGGACGGTCTGCGCATGTATGGCTACGGTCGCAATGACGCAGCAAAGAGCTTCGTCAATGCCTGCGAGCGCTTCACCTACATCGAGCACCTCCTTGAACCGACCGGCCGGGCAACGCTTGCGCTCGAAAGCGACGCAGGCTCAAAGACCGTCGCGCCTGCCCCGTTGCCGGCCGCCGCAGGGGCATCCGCAGCAGTGGTCGCCGCGGTGACCCCCAGCACCCGCGCCGCGGTCGCGGCCGCGCCGCTCGATCCGCTGCGGCTGCAGACCCAGTTGTTGCGCGCCCATGCCAATGTCGCCGAAGAAGACGGCTGGGCGCTCATCGCGCGCGTTGCCCAGTACGTGCGGGCCAATCAAAGCGATTTCGATCCGCGGCACCATGGTGCCAGCAGCTTCTCCCGGCTGCTCGAGGCCACCGCCGTCTTCGATGTCGTCGTCCGCAAGAAAGGCAATGGTCAGACCCATTTCTGCCGGCCGAAGAAGAGCCTGACGCAGCCGATCGCAACGCATCACCTCGACCGCGCAGTGGCAGCGGACTATGTCCGGGCACTCGGCGACGCGGTCAGCAGGAGTCAGGGACCCGACGGCTGGTCGTCCGCTGTAGCGATCGGGCATCAGCTGAAGGCGATGGGGCGAGAGCTCAAGGAGAGCGGCTACGCGACACTGCACGAGGCGTTGGCTGCCGCCGGCCTGTTCGAGATGCGCGGCACCGACGGCGCACGCAAGGAATTCCGCCTGAAGGCGGCGAATCGCGGCTGAACGCCGGCGCGGCAGCCAGCGCGCGCCATTGTCAGCGGCATCTGCGCCGGCATTTTCGCGCTGGAGCGACCGCGGCGGACGCATCGCCAGCCACGCCGGCACGGCTTTGTGCCGGCGGCACCTCAGGCGCAACGCCTCAATGAAGCCGCCATCGTCGAGGGCAGCCCGTTTGCGCTGCAGGCTTCGCCGGAACCTGCTCGGGCGCGAAGGCGAGATTGGTATACTGTCACCGTTTTCCACCGTTTTCACCGTTTTAGCAGCAGCCCGTCATGCGTCTGGCTGTCGCGATGATGTGGCACGACGCGTCTCGAGGAAGGTGATGGATGCACACAGATCGGGCGGTGGGTCATCGCTGAGCTGTTTGAGGTAGGCAATGGCGTCGGCCAGATCGTCAACCGTGGCGCCGCTGGCTTGCAGCTGCGATGAAATCTCCTCTGCCAGGATCGTCAGCGAGGCAAGCGCCAGTCCTTCCATTGGGTTGTGGCGGCGAACATAGGGTTTCCGGAGGACGGCCAAGCCGCTCCGGGCGAGCGCCAATGCCGCCGCCAGCTTGCCGCGTGCCTGCAACCGATGGGCACGAACCATCGCCGAGTTGGCACGCAGAACCGCCACCATGCTCCGGGCGGAATCGACGAGGTGCATGACCGGCAGAGGGAGAAGGCTCACGGCACGCCACCTCCGTACCACCGGGCGGACAGGTCAGGCACACGGTGGCTCGACAGGTCGGGGCGACAATTCGAGTCGCCGCGGTGCTGCCGCCGCTGCCGCTTTGGCGGCCCGCAAACCGGCGGCTGGTCACGCTCCGCCGCCAGTCGGCGGTCCACTCGATCCACCAGTTGGAAAACGGACGTCCGGGCGCGACAGCCCTGGACCCCTATTTGCACCACTGCTGCTCGCATGGCACACCATCATTGTTTCCATCCATCCTGGTGCCGGGGCAGTTCCTCAGGAAGTAGGTTGCCTCGGCGCATGATGTCATCTGCGAACAGTGCGTGCGGCCATCGCACCTGAACTGGACTGATGCCGTGCTGTCAGCGCTGAGCGCACCCGACCCTCCTCGCGAAGCAATATCGGTTGTGCCGTGGGTCGTGGCGGCGTTGACCCGGGCGCTCTGAAACCTGGCGTGAGCTTGCCAGCCAATGACCACGACAATGACGATCAGAACGATCTGCTTCATCCGCGCCTCCGATGGCCCACGCCTTCTCCCGACTACCGCTCGTCTGCCGCGCCGAAGACGCCTGCTCAAACCGCTGGTTTGGCGCGTCGGTCCTTCCAGAAGATTGTAAGCGCCCGGCGGCCGGGGTCAAGCCTTCGCTGAGGCAGCGGCACCGGTAGGCGATCTGGTGCGCCTGTCCCCGCGCACCTGCGGCGAGCAGCCGATGAAGCCGTCGTTCGGGGCGAGGTGCCGCGGTGCCGAAGTGAAGCCGATGCAGGCAAGCGGCCGTCCGCGCCGGCCTTGCATCAATTCATGCATCAACGGCAACGCGAAGAATGGCTGGTGGAGAACAGAGTGGGGATTGACGCGTACAACGAGCGCATCGAGCAAGATCGACAAGCCCAAGCGACAGATCGGTCGTTGGCTTCTTCCTGCAACCGCCACCACTCGCTGCCTCAAGCCCATCCTCGAGGAAATCGCACTCAACCTCCAGAAGCTCGTCCGCAATCGCTCTCAACCTCGAAGACCGCAGCCGAAACGGCACCTGTCGCACGCCTATGAGCGATTATGCCTCTATGCCAACCTGTGAGAATCGCGCGCGAAACGGCCGAAGCCCATCATTTATATCTATTTGACGCACGACGAGTGACGGGATAGTGTCGCGACCCAGGATACTCTTGCTGTTGCCCGTGGCAGGCGGCAATCTCGACTTGAAGGGTACGTGTTGTACCTTTTCGGTCCTGCCATCGCGGGCAGCCCAATGGGCGGTGAGAGTGTTCTTCCGCTGGTATCGAACTGACAGTATCGAACGGCCGCAAGCAAGTGGCAGTCGTCCGAGTAATGCAAAAAAAGCGCCTCCGTTCACTAACGAAGGAAAAGAGCATGCGACTCTTTGCGTTTGCAGCGATGGCGCTTGGCGTTTCCGGATGCGCGCAAGTTCCACCGGCCGAAGTTCCGCCAACTTCCGCGACGCAACACCACGTCGTTGTTCTCGACATCGACGGCACCCTTACTCCAAACAACGCTGACGTCTTCGAACCTCGACCAAGTGCGGCGGAAGCTGTCGGTGCTCTGTCCAAGAAGGGCTACAAGATCGTTTACGTCACTACCCGCATCCCTCTCTTTCAGTCGATGTTGCCAAAATGGCTCCAGGACAACGGCTTTCCGGACGGCAGCAGCCTCCACATTGCTCAGACCTCGGAGGAGCGCGCGGACCCGTCGGACTTCAAAGCCGGAATACTTGCTCTCTACAGTCAGAAGGGTTGGAGCCTGGATTACGCTTACGGAGACTCCTCAACCGACTTCACCGCATACGCCAAGGCAGGCATTCCGCGCGAGCACGTCTTCGCCCTGAAGAGAAGGGACGCCAAAGTCTGTCAAGACGGTGCCTATCAAGCATGTCTAGACGGGTGGTCTGAGCACTTGCCGTACATCGAGCGCGAAATCCCAAGCGCACGGTGAAACCAAGACCCTGGGTGCCGCCGGCCACCGCCGGCGGCGGCTGAAGCTGTACTCTTCAGCACCGTCATCGCCGCCGCCCACAAAGGCTAACAGCCCCCCGCTCCCGACTTGTCCAAGCTGTCGCGCAGGGAGAATGAACGATTAACCAAAGGAATGGGCCCGCAGAAGGCAGGCCCGGTACGATAAATTGATTGCTTGCTGCGATCTGGTTTTCTATCCATCGACAATTATGTAAGGTATCTTTCTTCCGCGGTGTAAAGAGGGGGCCCTGATGCACAGATCACTGATGGTACTTTGGCTGGCTTTTGCAGTCGGCGGCTGCGCGACGAATTTCGCGACCGACAGCCGCTACCGCAACGAGGGACCTGGAAACCAGCTTTATTCCATAGAAACGCCTGTGGCGACGGAAAATCTTCGGAAGTATTTCGTCGAGCTGGCGAGGCAGGCTGATTTGCCGACAACGCAGAATACCGGCGCAGGGGAGGAGGTCATTGTGTTGCCTGCGACGAACTGGGATATTCTGGTCCGGACCGGTATGAACGACATTGATCTGCGGTGTGATAACTACCTGACGTGGATTGACCAAAAACGCACCGAGCGCATCTTGGTAAACGAGACCATCACGGCGATATCGACGCTGGCCGCTGGCGTTCTTGGCCTTGCGGCGCCGGAGACCAGCGCCCTCAGCTATGTTGCCCTCGGCTTGGGGTTCGTCGGAACCGTGTACAACTCCTACCAGAACTCTATCCTGATGGGCCTGGAGTCGAGCACGATCAAGACCATCGTGCATGAGCGTCGCCTGACGCTGCGTGCGGAATGGCGCCAAGTGAGTTTCACTAACAAGCCGGACGCGGTCTACGCCCTACGCTCATATCTGCGCATCTGCACGCCCCAGGCGATCACCATGGACGTCAACACCTATTCGCGCTACGGCATAACCGGCCGCGGCACCCCGTTGCGGGCGGAGATACAGCAGCAGGCTGAGGCTATGGGCCTAAATCCTCGACAGAGCGTCATCACGCCGCCAATCCGTGGAGACGTCGAGAGCCCGCTGGCCTACGACAAGGTGTTCGTGCTCACCCCTGGGTGGAACCCACAGGAGAAGGAGCTGGGCAAACTGCTGAAAGCCATATGCTACGACGAGCGGTCTGCTGGCCCGGTATTTGGAGCCGATGGCCGGCCCGGACGACGGATGGCAACCAGCATTGCCATTGCGGAGGCCGAGTATTATTCCAAGAGACCGGACGATCGAAGACGTGACGGCAAGATCGACCAGGTCGAATATGACCAATTGGTGTTACAAACAAAGGATTGCGCCAACATCCGTGCACAAAACTACCATGAAGCGAAGCAGTACCACTTGCCATTGCAGGTCGACGGCCTGATAGACAAGATCAATCGCATCTCACGTGCCTGCATCCCAAAGGACGCAACCCTCGTCGTCGGAAGCCCCCTACGCGTCAGGATCAAGCAGTTGCGCGCGGAGCACACCAATGCACTCAGCGAGGACAAAAACCTGAGCGGGGTCGACGAGCAGCTGACGGTCGCGCTGACCCGCGAGATCAACCGGCTGTCTGCAAAGTCTGAAACCGACTGCAAATAATCCGGAACCAGGAGGAAATCAAATGTCGCTTTGGCTCATTTCCAACCGGGCTGCCCAGAGGGTAGACGGCGTCCTCAACAAGGGCCTCTTCACGGAGAAGCGGATCGCCCTTGATACGAAACAGAAGAATATAGACAGCGGCGCACCAGTGCGCGTCCTCGATCTCGCCCCACTTGACGATGTTCAGGATGAATGGCTTTTCGTCGAGTACGCGGACGCGCTCGACAACGACATCTTTACGCCCGAAGAAAGCGGGTGGATGCTCAAGAGGTATCTCGGCAGTCCACTTGAGCAGAGAAGTCACCCGGTCGACGTCGAGCGGTTCACTCGCGACTGTGCCTATGTGGAGATGGCCTCCGCCAAC
Source organism: Candidatus Accumulibacter adjunctus (assembly GCA_000585015.1). Taxonomy (GTDB): domain Bacteria; phylum Pseudomonadota; class Gammaproteobacteria; order Burkholderiales; family Rhodocyclaceae; genus Accumulibacter; species Accumulibacter adjunctus. The sequence continues at coordinate 29,125 of JFAX01000017.1, forward strand.
GGCGCCGGCGAGGCCGAGGCGACTGTCCTGGCTGCCGATTACCTGATCGCACTGGCGGTGATCGAGACAAAGCTCAGGGATCTGGACACCCAGTTGCCCGGAACGGACGCGATAGGTCCGTTCCAGATCACAGACGCGGAATGGAGCGCGTTCCTTGCGAGCGGCGTGGATGATCGCTTTGGGCCGGGCCAGCGCTTCGTGCCCGCCTACCAGATCCAGTGTGCCGACTTCCTGACCAAGCGCGACTGGGCGGCGTTCGTGAAGGCGATGCCGACTGCGCCGGAAGGCGAGCCGGTGGCGCCATCCTACCTCAACCTGTTTCAGGCACGGTTGATCGGTCCCGCCGCTGCGGCCGAAATCGCAAAGGTTGTCGGCGCGACAGGTGGCGGGCAGCAAACAGTCGACACCGCGATGCGCAGCGCAGGCATCCCCGCCGGCGAAATCGATGCGCTGGCGACGCGCCGCGCCAAATGGCTGAAGAAGGATGGCACCTGGCGAACGGTCGCTGATTTCGATGCTCACACCGAGACGACGTTGCGCGACGGCCTTTTGCACGGGCACGAGCTGCTCGTCCAGCACTTTCCCGACTTCGTCATCGCGCCCTCCTCTGACGCGGCGCCATGGTTCGGCGTCGCCAGCAAGGAAATGACGGACTGGGCGAGCCCGGCGGAAGATCTATCCGAGACGAGCGAGGCGGGAAGGAAGCGTATCACGCAGCAGTACTTCATGGCGACGAGCTATCACCCCGATCGGGTGGAGCACTGGTGTGGCGCCTTCATCGCCTACTGCCTTGCTTCATGCGACGACCAGGCGATTGCAGAAAGCGTTGTGCCCGGCGCGGCGAAGGCGGCAAACTGGCGCAACTGGGGGAACGTAGACCTGACTGCCGGGTCGATCGATCAGGTGCCCAAAGGCGCCGTCGTGACGCTGACAAAGACCAGCGACTCCGGCCCGTCGGGCCACGTGACGTTTTTCGTCAGGCGGGATGGAGAAAGCAATTTTATTGGTCTTGGCGGCAATCAGAGCAATACGGTAACGGAATCCTCTTATCCGATTGCCCGGATCTCGGCCGTTCGCTGGCTGAACGTGGCGCAGGATGTCGGCGGGATCGGTTTCTCGCGTGGGACGGGGGATATGGCCGCCATTTCCGACGAGGACAAGGTCATCATGGCGAAAACGCTTTGGGGCGAAGCCCGCAGCGAGCAGAGCGACGAAGCAGTCAAAGCGGTGGGCGCAGTGATTCTGAATCGGCTCGCCAGTTCGCGCTATCCCAACACGCTGGCGGGGGTCTGCCGGCAGCCAAAACAGTTCTCCTGCTGGAACAGCAACGATCCCAACCGCGCCAAGATCGACGCGCTTCAGGAGACGGATCGCGACTTTATCAGGATGCGCAAGATTGTGGATGAGCTCATCGCTAGTGGCCCTCAGTCGGTGTTGCCCGCAAGCGTGCTGCACTACCACACCGCCACGATTTCAGCTGACTGGTCGAGGGGCGAACCGGTCTTCCGACGCATCGGAAGCCATAATTTTTACGCCAATATTGCATGACGGCGCGGCGCACTTGGCGACAGCCTGAAGACTTGGCTTGGCGCCGCGTTCAGGACAGCCGCTTGCAGGTCATCAATTGACTTGCGTAGAGACTTTTTTCTCGCCAGGATTGCCGAGCGCACTGCCGGATATCGGGAGAACCGTTTTTTCGGTACAGGGTTTGTCCGATGAGCGCTTTTCGTAGCAGCAGAGTCTTTTTCCAGCCCGAAGTCAATGGGGCGAAGAGTAGCTATCAGTCTCTTTCGAATCAAGCAAGAAGTGAGACGTTACAGCTGATGGTGCTTGCCATCGCGCTCTCGTTTAGTATTGGCACCAGCCTGGCCAACGCTGGGGAACCGCGAGACAGACTACTGCCTGTGGTCACGCACTGCATTGCTGATACGGGGGTGGGGACCACTGGCGCGACGGCCGGCTTGTGCAAGTCGCCCAGGCAGGATCAGTGCGGCGCCAAGGAGTCGTGCTGCAGCAGAACGACTCAGGTTTGGGATGAAAACGCAGACTTTGTGGCCATAAGAGACCACGAGATGTGCCGATGCACTGCGTCGACGCCGTCCAACAGCTTCATTCACGGTCTGGCGATACCCCGATCGAAGGTGACCGGCGTCGAAGACAAGGCGCGTCCGGACGGCATTTGGGAATTCGCCTGGAAGGTAGCGGCGGCGAGGATTCAGCCTGAGAGCGAGGTGGCGCTCTTTGTCAACCCTGCCGACGATCGAACGGACGATCAACTGCACGTACATATTACGCGCGTGAGGACGAATTCCATGAATGCGGTCAGCAGCGGTCGCCCCTTGGCTACACTCAGTAACACTTGGATGGTGGCGAGAGAAATGGCGAACGAGAAAGGCTTCCGCGACGACTATGGAGTGCTCGTTACCAAACATCCGACGGAGGGATTTCGTGTTCTTGTGGACCGAAAGAGCCCCCGTCGTTACGTTTGGAATACATGCCCATAGGCTTTGCCGCTTGGTCGCTAGTGCGACCTCTTGAGATCGCCCTGCAACCCGATCCGGAGAGCGTGGCGGCTTGCGTGTTCCGTAGGCGGAAACCCAGGCTTGGCGCCGCCGTCGATGCCTGTCGACGGTCGATGCCGCGAGGTCTTCGGCGGTGAGGATCGTGGCCGGCAAGCGAGGGCGCATGATCTCCGCCAGATCGCGGCGAGAGAGCAGCTCAGCCCTGTCACGATGGGCGATGCGCTCCTTGGCCAGGAACAGGGTCGCGATCATGAGCAGGGCCATGTGACGGTGCCACGCCCGCCAGTGGAGGCCCTGATACTCGGCCATGCCGCAGGCGCTCTCGGCCTCCCGGAAGGACTGATCGAGGAACTCGCTCGCTCCCTGCTCTGCCGCCAAACGGCGCTAGGAAAGCACCGTACGTGACATTGGCCAGGCCGAATTCGAGTTCCGTCCCAGCGAGTTCCCGTCGTACCGGGTCGACCTTCCCCAGGCGGCCGTTCCCCTGCCGCGCCACGCCCGCAAACATGGTTTCGGCGCGTCATTAAGGCGAAGCCTGCAGAGTAGCGGCTTCGTCCGACGAGCGCTGTGAGCGGAACGTGCGGCACCGGTTGGGGTCGCGCGAGTCCGCTCACGAGTGCTGCGCTCCGACTGCCGTGCGCGGCGGTGCACCCTCCTCGCCATGGAAAACCGCCAGCCAGATCGTCAGGCGATCGGCTGCCGTCCATTCGACGCGGTGGCGACGGTGTGCGGCGATGTCCAGCCAGTCGCCCGGCCGCAGCCGGCGAGCCTCGTCCTCGTCGGCGAAGCGCAGCAGCGCCTCGCCCTGCAGCAGCAGCACCCATTCCGCCCGTGGCTGGTCGTACCAGAAGCCCGGCGGGCTCGCCTGGCCGCTCGATACGATGCGCTCGATGACCAGGCCCGGTCGCTGCAGGAGCTGCACGAACTGCTCCTCGGCCTCGCCTGTCGGCGGCAGTCCGGCGAACAGGTTGCCCGCCGTCGCGTCCGGCTGCGACGCCATCACAGATAGCCCTCCTGCTCGCCCTTCTCGCCGAGTTCGTCGAGCGCCGCGGCGAGACCGGCGAGCGTTGGCGGCAACCCTGCGGAGCGCAGCCTTGCCAGCTGCTGCCGGTCGCCGTCCGTCAGCGGCTTGCGCTGCGGCAGGCTGCGCAAGCGCTCGGCGGCCATCTCCGGCGCCTGCCATTCGAGACCGGCGGCGGCCCAGATGCGGCCAGCCTCGAGCGCGATGGCGATGCCCGCCGGGTCGGGGTCGCAAGCGATGTCGGCGGCTGCCGGCGCACAGGCGAGCAGCCGCGCCATCGCCGTCCGCCACCAGCCCGGCGGAAAACCGGGCAGCCAGACGACGCCGTCGGCGAACGCACGCTGCCGGGCAACGCGTTCGAAACTGCTGC
>JFAX01000017.1:34057-42738 GCA_000585015.1 Candidatus Accumulibacter adjunctus
CGCCGGAGGCGTCCGAGTCGTTCATTGCCATCAGCCCCTTGGCATCGAACTCGAAGCGGACGGTCAGCGCCGCCTGCGCCAGCGAGCTCTCGTCGGCGGCCAGCGGCGGCAGTTCGACTTCGACGCGGACGCCGGCCATCTCGCCGAGCAGGCGCAGATTCTTCGCGTAGCGGCTGGCGGTGTGGCGCAGCACCTTGACGTACTCGTTGCGCGCGGCGTCGGTCTGCGCCCGCGCCATGTCGTTGTCGCGGCGACGGTCGCCGACCTCGCGCTGCTGGCGTTGCAGGCTGTCCCGCAGATTGTCGCGCAGGGCGACGACGGTGGCGTCGGTCTCCCACGATTCCTGCGCGAAGCGGCGCTCGATCTCGGCAATCCGCCGCTCGATCGCGCGCACGTCGCCCCATTGCTCGGCCAGTGCCTGGTTGCCCGCCGCCTCCTGCCAGGCCGGCGGCAGCTCGCGGCGCCGCCGGCGCAGGCGGCGCAGCCGTTCTGCCTGCTCGCGCCGGCCGGCGAGGTTCTCGAGACCGGACAAGGCGCTGCGCAGACCGGCGATCTGGCTGGCGAGCGCCGTCTCGGCAAGCTGCGCGGCGCGCAACGCCTCTTCCGACTCCTGGCGCGCCTGGCGCGCGCCCTGCGCCGCGCTGGCGGCGCTCCGGTGCTCGTCGGCGGCGCGCTGCAGGCTGTCGGCGGCGTCGGCGAACTCGCCGGCGCGCGCCGCCAGGTCACGCCGCGCGTCGCTGCCGGAAAGGCGCTGGCGCAGCGCCGCGAGACTGCTGTCGACGGCGCGCAGCCGTGCGCGCAGCGGCGCCGCCTCGTTGTCGAGCTGCTTCCGGCGCTGGTGCAGGGCGGCCAGCCGCGCCTGTCCGAAGCGCGGCAGATCGGGTGCGGCATGGCGGCCGCCGCGTCGTTCGCGCAGGTAGCCCTGGCGACTCACCCAGTCCTGGCCCCGCGGCAGGCGGGCGCCGGCGGCAGCGTCCTCGACGCGCTGCGTGCGTTGCAGCAGATGGATCAGCCACTCGGGCACCGGCCCGCGCAGGCGCAGCACCTCGAGCAGTGAGCCGGTTGCGGCCGCCGGCACGCCGACGCTCTCGGGCACCAGATAGTGCCGGTAACGCAGGCGCTCGCCAAGGACGAAAGCCTCTTCGGCCTGCCGCGGGTCGTCGAGCAGAACGATGTGCGCGAACGGAGCGAGGACGGCCTCGACGGCACTCGCCCAGCCCTCGTCGGTGATCTCGAGCCGCTCGGCGAGCAGCGCGTGGCCGATGCCGGCGCCGTGCAGCGCGGCTTGGAAGCGAGCGACGTCCTGCGGGTCGGCACGACGGCCGGCGCCGAGCTCGCGCAGCAACTCGGCGACCTGCGCCAGCTCGGCGTCGTGTGCGGCGAGCTGCAGGCGCAGGGCGTCGCGCTCTGCTTCGGCGCGCTCCAGAGCCTCCTGGTCGGCCAGCGGATCGCCGCCCTCGACGCGCGCCGCCGCGAGCAGGCGCTGGCGCTCCTCGAGCCGGGTCAGCCAGCGGGTCCGCTCGGCATTGGCCTGGTTCAGCGCCGCGTTCGCCGCCTGCTCGTCGCTCTCGGCGGCGCAGCGCGCGTCGGCCGCGTGTTGTACGGCGCGCCGTCGCGACGGCTGCTGGTCGATGCACGCCTGCAGCTCGGCACGCAGCCGCCGCCAGTCGCGGCGCGTTGCCGCCAGCTGGCGGCGCGCACCGCGGATCGATTCGTTGAGCGCGTGGAATTCGAGCCGGGGCCGCGTCTCGGCGACCAGTGCCTGCCGCTCGCTCGCCAGCGCCTGCCACTCGAGGTGACGGTTGACCTTCTGCTCGAAGCGTTCGAGTTCGTTGGCCAGCCGCGACTCCTCACCCTGCATCGCCTTCAGCTCGGCAGTCACCAGTTCCTGGTGCGCGCGTGCCTCGGCGTAGCGGTCGAGCGTTTCCTTGTCGCCGAAGACCTGAAAGACGAGATCGAGCAGTTCGCGGCCGGACAGCTCGCAGAGCTTGTCGGTCTGTCCCTGCTCGAGCGACAGCACGCGCGCCAGCGCCGGCGTCAGCCCGGCCTGGTGCAGGAGCTGCCGCCAGTCGCGGACGCCGTACTCGGTGCCATCGGCCTCGATCCGTTCGATCGCCACATCACCCGGCGCGAGGAAGTAGACGCGCGTCCAGTCGCCGCCCTTGCGCTCGATGCGGCAGGCCAGCGTCACCTGCTCCTCCTGGTGCGGCGGCCAGAAAGGGCGGCGGTGGTTGGGCAGCCGGCGATTGTCGACGACCGCCCGCAGCCAGGCAAAGTCTTCGCCGTTGCGCCGCACGTAGCGCTTGTAGTCCCGCTTGCGGCTGCCGTGCCCGGAGCATTCGAGTGCCAGCAGCGTGCGCAGCGCGTCGAGCAGCGTCGTCTTGCCCGAGCCGTTGGGACCGACGATGGTGACGATCGGCGCGGCGAGCGGGATCTCGAGGCGCTGCCAGTAGTCCCAGTGGACCAGTTCGAGCTTCTCGAAGCGGAACATCAGTCTGCCCCCGCGGCCCGCTGGCGCAGCAGATCGCCGAGCGCGCCCTGCAGGATGCGCGGCGCCAGTTCCGCGTAGTCGAGCGCCAGGTCGAGCAACGGGCCCTCGTGGATCATCCCCTGCCGGCGCTCGATGAAGCCGAGCCGGCTGAGTGTCGGCAGCATGAACTGCCGGACGCGTGCCTTGCCGCCGAGGAGCTTGCCGTAGTCGTCGAGCAGCGCGCTCTCGGCGACGACGCCGGAGACCGCCGAGCTGTCGCGATCGACCGGCCGCGCGCTGCCGAAGAGGTCGCTCTGCCCCTGGCTCTCGAGACTGTCGCGGCTGATCTGGCGTTCCCGCTTGGGCAGGATGATCAGCGCCCAGAGCACGACCAGCAGCGCCACGACATCGCGCGCGAGACCGATGTTGCTCGCCTGCCAGTCCTTCTCGGTCTCGAAGACGGCGCTCTCGGCTGCCCGGTCGACGCCGATCGCGACGTGCGCGGCGTACGGATGGTCGAGGAGGCGGAGCCCGCAGGCGGCCAGCCGCGCCTCGACCTCGCCGCGCAGGCCGGCGTCGACCAGCAGGCGGGCAACACCGGCATCGCTGCGCGGCAGGCTGCGACGGGCAAGCAGGCGGGCAATCAGTGGTGCAGCGTCCATCGTGCAGTCATCCAGGAAAGTCGTGTGTTGCGGGCGGCGACGGCAGCGGCGCGATGACGCCGGGCGTGATCGCCGCCACTTCGGCGCGATCGACCGCGGCGAGTTCGCCGGCAGCCGCCACGGCCGACCAGAGGAGCTGCACCGGCAGCGCAGCCAGCGGCGCCAGGTCGGGCGGAGCCTTCTCCTCGCCGAGGAAAGGCAGCAGCGAGAGGCGATACGAAGCCGACCGGAAGCTGCCGCCGACGACCACGTCGGCAACCGGAAGCGGGCTGTCGAGGTGCCGCAGCACCTGCAGCAGGTCGGCCAGCTCCGGCGGCGGCTCGACCGGCAGTTCCTGGGTCGTCGCCACCGCCGCCGGCGGCGGCAGGCTCGAGCGGCGGCGGTCGGGGTGCTGGCGGTCGATCAGTTCGGCCTCGGCGATGTCGAGCAGCACGTCCTGCAGCACGAAGACCGGCTCGGCGACGATGCTCAGGGCGCCGTCGGCGAGCGCCACGATCTGCTCGAGATCGAGCCCCTTCAGCCAGGCAGCGACCTCCGACGACGACAACCCACCCTGCGAGAGATGCACGCGCTGGCGGGCGATCGCCGCCAGCTCGCGCTGGAACACCGAAGTCATGCGCATGATGCGCGACTGGCGCGCGCCGATCTCCTGCGCCAGCCGCCAGGTGGCATCGTCGAAGCCTTCTTCCGACAGGCCGGACAGCACGGCGGTGCCCTTCTCCATCCACTTCCAGACCGATTGCAGGCGGGTCTGCGCGGCGATCAGGCGGAACTCGGAGCCGGAAGCGACCGCGGCGGCAAACTGTGCCTCGAGTTCGGCCAGGCGCGCCAGCAGGTGGCGCAGCGTATCCGCCGACAGGCGACCGACGGCACCGCCGGCAGCCACCTGCGAGGCGAGGAAACCGAGTTCGGCGTCCTCCTCGGCGGCGAACTGCAACATCAGGTCGATCGCCGCCAGCGCCATGCGACCGCTTGGCGCCAGGTGGTACAGCCGCTGCTCGCCATCCCAGATCAGCAGTTCGTGCTCGCGCAGCCGCTTGAGCACGGTGTCGAGCTTGACCGCATCGAGCCAGACGAACTGTTCCTCGAGTTCGCGCGGCGACCAGAAGGGCGACTCGGCACGGGTACCGATGCCCTTGAGCACCGCCAGGCGGATCAGCACCTCCTCGTCGCCGCCGCGAAACAGGGCGACGAACGCCGCCAGCAGAGGCCGCGCCGACAGCAGCGGAAAGAGCGGCGGGACGTCCTCGGCGACGACGCCAGCAGCGAGAAAATCGCCCAATGACGCGGCCGGCGAACGGGCCGAGTGCTGGCTCATCGCGCTGCGCCGCCAGCCACGCCGGCTGCGGCAAGCGGCTGGCAAGCCGGCGATCGCCGCCGGCGGCCGGGGACGGCGCGTGAGGGCTGCCGGCACGCGTCGGCGCAGCTGCGGCCACAGCGGCAGCAGGGAAGGTTCATCAGCACGTTGTTCATCTCTCGTCGAGCGGCGTTTCGCACCCGCGGTCGCCAAGCCGACCGCGGGTGCGGCCCCGATTATCGTCGAATTCGCCGTCGCGCAGCTGCCTCGCGGCCACCTGGCCGCAGCGGGAAAAGCCCGCGGCACCCCCAGACGCAATCCTGTTGCATTTACAGGATCCTTGTGCTTCAATCGGCACGTCAAACGGAGGCTACCGATGAACGCATCGCCCTTTTCCTGCCTGCTCGCCGCTGCCTGCCTGCTTCCTGTGCCGGCGCTCGCCGGCCCTCCCGGAGCGCACGTCCACGGGGCTGCGCGGCTGCAGGTCGCCGTCGACGGCAGCACGCTGAACCTGCAGCTCGAGACACCGCTGGCCAGCCTCGTCGGCTTTGAACACGCGCCGCGGACGGCGCAGCAGAAGCAGGCGCTGCAGGCCATGGCCGATCGCCTGCGCCAGGCCAACGAGATCTTCACCCCGACGCCGGCGGCCCGCTGCACGCTGGTCTCGGTCGAGCTCGAGTCGCCGCTGCTGCAGCCGTCGCCCCCAGCAGGGGGGGACGGCCATGCCGATCTCGACGGCAGCTTCGTCTTCCGCTGCGACGACGCGGCGGCGCTGCGCGACCTCGAGGTTGGCCTCTTCGCCAGCTTCCCGAAGCTGCGCCGCCTCGACGTGCAGGTCGCCGGACCACGCGGCCAGTCGGCCGCCCGCCTGTCGCCGCAGCAACGGCGGGTTTCCTGGTAGCGAGATGCCAGCGGCGCTCATCCGCATCGAGAACCTGCGTTTCCGCTGGGCCGACGACGCCGACTTCTGCCTCGACATCCCGTTTTTCGAAGCGCAGGCCGGCGAACGCATCTTTCTTCATGGGCCGAGCGGCAGCGGCAAGAGCACCCTGCTCGGGCTGCTCGGCGGCGTCCTCGTCCCCGAGCGCGGCCGCCTGCAGCTGCTCGGCAACGAGCTGACGCAGCTGCGGCCGGCGGCGCGCGACCGCTTCCGGGCCGATCATGTCGGCTTTCTCTTTCAGCTCTTCAACCTCATTCCCTATCTGTCGGTGGTCGACAACGTCCTCCTGTCCTGCCGCTTTTCGGCGCGCCGGCTGGCGCGCGCGACCGCCACCGGCAACTCGCCGACAGGCGAAGCGCAGCGCCTGCTGACGCAGCTCGATCTCGACCCGGCGCTGCACGCGCGTCAGGTCACCCGCCTGAGCGTCGGCCAGCAGCAACGGGTCGCCGCTGCCCGCGCGCTGATCGGACAACCGGAGATCGTCATTGCCGACGAGCCGACCTCGGCGCTCGACGCCGAGCGCCAGGGCTCCTTTCTCGAGCTGCTGCGCGACGAGTGCGAACGCAGCGGCAGCACCCTGCTCTTCGTCAGCCATGATCGCCGGCTGGCGAGCGGATTCGACCGCGAGCTGTCGCTCGACATGCTCGGCAGCGCCGGCGTCGCCGGGGACAGGCGATGAAATGGCTGCTCGGCCTGGCCGCACGCAGCGCCTGGAACCGACGCCTGACGCTCGGCATGACCCTGGTCGCCGTCGCCCTCAGCGTCACGTTGCTGCTCGGCGTCGAGCGCGTCCGCAACGAAGCGCGCAACAGCTTCGCGCTCTCGGTGTCCGGAACCGATCTCGTCGTCGGCGCCCGCACCAGCGCCGTGCAACTGATGCTCTACGCGGTCTTCCGCCTCGGCGAGGCGAGCAACAACATCCGCTGGCAAAGCTACCAGGCGATCGCCGCCGATCCGGCGGTGGCCTGGACGATCCCGCTGTCGCTCGGCGATTCGCACAGCGGCCTGCCGGTGCTCGGCACGACCGCTGCCTACTTCGAACACTTTCGCTACGGTGACGGGCAGCCACTGCGCTTTGCCGCCGGCGTGCCCTTCGCCGGTCTCTTCGAAACGGTGCTCGGCGCCGAGGTGGCGGAAAGACTCGGCTACCGGCTCGGCGACCGCATCGTCATCAGCCACGGCATGGGCGACAGCGGACTCGCCGAGCACGACGACAAACCGTTCACCGTCGTCGGCATTCTCGCGCGCACCGGGACACCGGTCGACCGCACGCTGCACATCAGCCTGCAGGCGATCGAGGCGATCCATCTCGACTGGGCGGGCGGCGCACCGCTGCCGGGACTGTCGATCCCCGCCGAGCACGTGCGCAAGTTCGACCTGCAACCGAAGGAGATCACCGCCGCGCTGATCGGCCTGAAAAGCCGCGCCGCCGTCTTCCGGCTGCAGCGCAAGATCAACAATCACCCCGGCGAGCCACTCCTCGCCGTGCTGCCCGGCGTGGCCCTCGACCAGCTCTGGCAGATGGTGGGTTTCGCCGAGCGCACCCTGCTGGCGGTGTCGGCGATGGTCCTCGTCGTCGGTCTCGCGGGTCTCGTCGCGGTGATCCTCGCCAGCCTCGGCGAACGGCGGCGCGAACTGGCGATCCTGCGTTCGGTCGGTGCGAGCCCGCGCGAGCTGTTCTTCCTGCTGAGCGCCGAGGCGCTCTTCGTCACGCTTCTTGGCGCTGCCGTCGGCGTCGCGCTGCTGACGCTGCTGACCGTCGCGCTGGCGCCGCTCGTGCAGGCCCACTTCGGCCTCGCCCTGAGCACGCATTGGCTCACCGGCGACGAACTGAAGCTGCTGGCGGCGGTCGTCGTCGCCGGCTTGGTCGCCAGCCTGGTGCCCGGCTATTCGGCCTATCGCCTGTCGCTTGCCGACGGCCTGACACCCAGATTGTGAGCGCGCGGCGGCGCGTGCGACGGTCGCTCAGCCGGGACCACCGCTGACCGTCATCGCTGCCAGGACGCCCGGCCGGGCGACAGTCCCGATGCGCTGATCCCTCCTGACGGATGCAGCGCAGGCTCCCTTCACCCGTGCGCGGGAGAAGGGCCGGCGATGCCGGACAACGGCGATGAGCTTCATCATCATCAGGGCTTTCTCGACCGCATGACCGTTGCCGGAAGTCGCCACCTGTCGCCGCCGGAAGGTCCATCGCGCTCGAGCCGAGCGCTGCACGATGGCCGTTTGGCGTACCATTGACAGCATTGGGCCATGGCAGCGCCTGCCGCGGCCCGCAGCCGGAACATCCATCCACCCCGTCACACGAGAAGGGATTTGGCCATGATCAAGACCAGGGCATACGCCGCCCACAGCAGCACCAGTGAGCTGGCACCATTCGAACTGCAGCGTCGCGACCCGGGCGCCGACGACGTGCAGATCGAGATTCTCCATTGCGGCGTCTGCCACTCGGATCTGCACACCGCGCGCGGCGAGTGGCACAACACCATCTACCCCTGCGTGCCCGGGCACGAGATCGTTGGCAGGGTGGTCGCCGTTGGCAAGGACGTGCGCGGCTTCAAGCCGGGTGACCTGGCGGGCGTCGGCTGCATGGTCGACAGTTGTGGGCACTGCCCTTCCTGCCATGAAGGAGAAGAGCAGTACTGCGAAAACGGCTTCACCGGCACCTACAACGGCCCGGTGTTCGGCGGCGAGAACACCTATGGCGGCTATTCACGGACGATCGTCGTCAAGGAGTCCTTTGTCCTGCGCATCCGGCACGACGAGAAGGATCTGGCACGCGTCGCCCCCCTCCTCTGCGCCGGCATCACGACCTACTCGCCATTGCGCCACTGGCGCGTCGGACCGGGGAGCAAGGTGGGCATCGTCGGGCTCGGCGGACTCGGCCACATGGGCGTCCGGATCGCGCACGCGATGGGCGCCCACGTCGTCCTGTTCACCACCTCGCCGGGCAAGATCGCCGACGGCAAACGCCTCGGTGCCGACGCGGTATGCATCTCCAGCAGCCGCGAACAGATGGCTGCGCTGGCCAACCAGCTCGATTTCATCCTGAATACCGTGGCCGCACCGCACGAGCTCGACGCCTATCTGCAGCTGCTCAAGCGCGACGGCACGATGGTCCTGGTCGGCGCCCCGGCAGAACCACACCCGCCGTCGAACGTCTTCAACCTGATCTTCAAGCGCCGCCGGATCGCCGGTTCGCTGATCGGTGGCATACGCGAGACGCAGGAGATGCTCGATTTCTGCGCCGACCACGGCATCCTCTCCGACATCGAGACGATCCCGATTGATTACATCAATACGGCCTACGAGCGG
>JFAX01000017.1:43283-43711 GCA_000585015.1 Candidatus Accumulibacter adjunctus
CTCACCATCCTCGCCGGCCTCGCCGCCGGCGGCCTGTTGGTCTATCTGATCGCGGCGCTGCTCTTTCCGGAGGACTTCTCATGAACGACCATGCATGGATCCTGCTCGGTCTTTTCATGGCGATGTTGCTGCTCCTGGCCCGGCCAATGGGCATCTACATCTCCCGGGTGATGACGATGGCGAACCACGGGACCTGGGTCAGCGGTGTCGAGAAGGCAGTGTTCCGCGCCTGCGGCATCCAGCCCGACGAAGAGATGGGCTGGCTGCGGTATGCACGGGCGGTATTGCTGTTCAACGCGCTCGGCCTGCTCGCCGTCTATGCCCTGCAGCGCCTGCAATTGTGGTTGCCATTGAATCCGCAGGCGATGGCCGATGTCAGCCCCGATTCGGCCTTCAACACGGCGGTGAGCTTCGTCACCAACACCAAC
>JFAX01000017.1:43722-68151 GCA_000585015.1 Candidatus Accumulibacter adjunctus
TGGCGGCGAATCGACGATGGGCTACCTGGTCCAGATGCTCGGCCTGACGGTGCAGAACTTCGTTTCCGCGGCAACCGGCATCGCCGTCGCCATCGCGCTCATCCGCAGCTTTGCACGGCATTCGGCGGCTGGCATCGGCAATGCGTGGGCAGACATCTTTCGCGCCACCATCTGGATTCTGCTGCCGCTGTCGCTGCTGTTCGCGCTGTTCCTGAGCAGTCAGGGCGTGATCCAGAACTTCGCCGCCTACCAGGAGGTCCGCACGCTCGACGTGACCACGTACCAGGCGCCAAAGCTCGACGCCGACGGCCAGGCCGTGCAGGACGAGCACGGCAACCCGGTGACGGAAGCTGCATCGACGAGCACCCAGACCCTGGCCATGGGCCCGGTTGCTTCGCAGGAGGCGATCAAGATGCTGGGCACCAACGGCGGCGGCTTCTTCAACGCCAACTCGGCCCACCCCTTCGAGAACCCGACGCCATTGGTGAACTTCCTGCAGATGCTGTCGATCTTCCTGATTCCCGGCGCGCTGTGCATTGCCTTCGGCTGCATCGTCGGCGACGAACGCCAGGGCTGGACGGTGTTTGCCGCGATGGCCCTGCTCTTCGTCAGCTTCGCCATCGGCGCAATCAGCTTCGAGCAGCAAGGCAATCCCCTGCTGGCGACGCTCGGCGACAGCGAGGCGACGGGCGTGCGCACCACCGCCTTGACCGATGGCAACATGGAAGGCAAGGAAGCACGCTTCGGTATCGCCGATTCGGCCCTTTTTGCGACCATCACCACGGCCGCGTCCTGTGGTGCGGTCAATGCGATGCACGACTCGTTCACGCCGCTCGGCGGTGCCGTGCCACTGGTGATGATGCAACTTGGCGAAGTCGTCTTCGGCGGCGTGGGGTCCGGCCTCTACGGCATGCTGATCTTTGCCGTGCTGGCGGTATTCATCGCCGGACTGATGATCGGACGGACGCCGGAATACCTGGGCAAGAAGATCGAGGCGCAGGAGATGAAGATGACGTCGATCGCCATCCTCGCGACGCCGCTGCTGGTCCTCGTCGGCACCGCCGTTGCCGTGATGACCGAGGCGGGCCGGGCCGGCATCGCCAACCCGGGCGCGCATGGCTTTGCCGAAATCCTCTACGCCTTTTCCTCGGCAGCCAACAACAACGGCAGCGCCTTCGCCGGACTCTCGGTCAACACGCCTTTCTACAACGTGCTGCTGGCACTGGCGATGTGGTTTGGCCGCTTTGCCGTGATCGTGCCGGTGCTGGCGATGGCCGGCTCGCTGGCCGCCAAGAAGCGGATCGCGGTGACCGCCGGGACCCTGCCGACGCACGGCCCGCTGTTCGTCGCACTGCTGATCGGTGTCGTGCTGCTGGTCGGCCTGCTCAACTATGTGCCCGCGTTGGCGCTCGGCCCGCTGGTCGAGCACCTGATGCTGTGGCCGACGCGATGATCCGCTGGAGAATCTCATGACACGCAAGACCTTTTCCCTGTTCGACCCGGCGCTCGTCACGCCGGCCATCATCGACTCGTTCCGCAAACTGGACCCACGCGTGCAGTGGCGCAATCCGGTGATGTTCGTCGTCTTCATCGGTTCCATCCTGAGCACACTGGCAGCGGTCCCGGCGCTCAGCGGCCCGGGTCAGGAGTCGACCGCGTTCATCCTCGGCGTCGCGATCTGGCTGTGGTTCACCGTGCTCTTCGCCAACTTCGCCGAGGCGCTCGCCGAAGGGCGCAGCAAGGCGCAGGCGGCGTCACTGCGCGGTCTGAAGAAGGAAACCTGGGCAAAGCGGTTGAGCGCCCCGCGCGCCGACGCCGATTGGCACACGGTGCCCGCGGACGACCTGCGCGTCGGCAACGTCGTCCTGGTCAGCACCGGCGAAACGATTCCTGCTGACGGCGAGGTGATCGAAGGCGTCGCCTCGGTCGACGAATCGGCCATCACCGGCGAATCGGCGCCGGTCATCCGCGAATCAGGCGGTGATTTCTCGGCGGTCACCGGCGGCACGCGCGTCCTCTCCGACTGGCTGGTCGTGCGCGTCACCGTCAATCCCGGAGAAACCTTCGTCGATCGAATGATCGCCATGGTCGAGACGGCGAAACGGCAAAAGACGCCGAACGAAATCGCGCTGGCGATCCTGCTGGCGGCGCTGACCATCGTATTCCTCGGCGTCACCGCGACCCTGCTGCCCTTCTCCCGGTTCAGCGTCGCGGTGGCCGGCTCGGGTTCGCCAGTCAGCATCACGGTCCTCATAGCGCTGCTCGTGTGCCTGATTCCGACCACCATCGCCGGCCTGCTTTCGGCCGTCGGCGTCGCCGGCATGAGCCGCATGATGCAGGCCAACGTCATCGCCACCTCCGGTCGCGCAGTCGAAGCCGCCGGCGACGTCGACGTGCTGCTGCTCGACAAGACCGGCACGATCACGCTGGGCAACCGCCAGGCAGCGGCCTTCCTGCCCGCCGACGGGGTCAGCGAGGGCGAACTCGCCGACGCGGCGCAACTGGCGTCACTCGCCGACGAAACGCCGGAGGGACGCAGCATCGTCGTCCTCGCCAAGCAGCGCTTCAACCTGCGCGAGCGCGATGTCCATGCGCTCGCAGCGCAGTTCGTTCATTTCTCGGCGCAAACCCGGATGAGCGGCGTCGATGTGCCCGGCCGGCAGATCCGCAAAGGCGCCACCGATGCCATCCGCCAGCATGTCGAGGCCCTCGGCGGCGCCATGCCGCCGTCCGTGCTGACGGCGGTCGACGCGGCGGCGCGCCGCGGCAGCACGCCGCTGGTGGTGGCCGATGACACCCGCGTGCTCGGCGTGGTCGAACTGAAGGACGTCGTCAAGGGTGGCATCAAGGAACGCTTCGCCGAGCTGCGCCAGATGGGGATCAAGACGGTGATGATCACCGGCGACAACCGCCTGACGGCGGCGGCAATCGCCGCCGAGGCCGGCGTCGATGACTTTCTTTCCGAAGCGACGCCGGAAGCCAAGCTGGCACTGATCCGCCAGTACCAGAGCGAGGGCCGCCTGGTGGCGATGACCGGCGACGGCACGAATGACGCACCGGCACTGGCGCAGGCCGACGTCGCCGTGGCGATGAACACCGGCACGCAGGCCGCCAAGGAAGCCGGCAACATGGTCGACCTCGACTCGAATCCGACCAAGCTGATCGAAGTCGTCGAGACCGGCAAGCAGATGTTGATGACGCGCGGCGCGCTGACCACCTTCAGCGTCGCCAACGACGTCGCCAAGTATTTCGCAATCGTTCCGGCTGCCTTCGTCAGCACCTACCCGGCGCTTGCAGCGCTCAACGTGATGGGGCTGGCCAGCCCGGCCTCGGCGATCCTCTCGGCGGTCATCTTCAACGCACTGATCATCATTGCGCTGATTCCGCTGGCCCTCAAGGGGATTCGCTACCACGCCGTCGGCGCAGCGACCCTGCTGCGTCGCAATCTGGCGATCTATGGCCTCGGTGGCCTGGTCGCCCCCTTCATCGGTATCAAGCTGATCGACATGGCGCTGGCCGCCGCCGGTCTTGCCTGAGGAGGCCTCCATGAAAGCCTTGCTGCGCCCTGCCATCTCCCTGTTCGTATTGTTGTCGGTCGTCACCGGTCTCCTCTATCCGATGCTGGTCACCGGCGTGGCGCGGATCGCCTTTCCCGATGCCGCCGCCGGCAGCCTGATCATCCGGGATGGGAAGCCGATCGGCTCGGCACTGATCGGCCAGGATTTCAGCGATCCGAAGTACTTCTGGGGCCGCCCGTCGGCAACGGCGCCGCAGCCCTACAACGCCGCCGCATCATCGGGCTCGAACCAGGGACCCTTGAACCCGGCCCTCGCCGATGCCGTCAAGGCTCGGGTCGCGGCGCTGCATGCCGCCGACCCGGGCAACCGGCGCCCCGTACCGATCGACCTGGTGACGGCTTCGGCCAGCGGTCTCGACCCGCACATCAGCCCGGCCGCTGCCGACTACCAGGTCGAGCGCGTCGCCCGCGTCCGCCACCTCGAGGTAACGACCGTACGGCAGTTGCTCGCCGAGAATACCGAGGGTCGCGAGTTCGGCGTCTTCGGCGAAGCGCGCGTCCATGTCCTCAAGCTCAACCTCGCCCTCGACGCACATGCGCGTTGAGCGGGCACAAGCCGTATGGCGCCGCAGCTCGGACGGGAAATGAAGGACGGCCGCCCCGATCCCGATCTGATCCTCGACCGGATCAAGGAAGAAGAGATGCGCGCCGCCCGCGGCAAGCTGAAGATTTTCTTCGGCGCCTCGGCGGGTGTCGGCAAGACCTACGCCATGCTGTCGGCCGCGCGCCAGCAGGCCGAGCAAGGCACGGACGTCGTCATCGGTGTCGTCGAAACCCACGGCCGCAAGGAGACGGAAGCCTTGCTGACGGGACTGGAGCGTCTGCCGCTGCAGGCCGTCGCCTACCGTGACCGGGTGCTGCCGGAGTTCGACATCGACGGAGCGCTGGCGCGCAAGCCCGCCCTGCTCCTGGTCGACGAACTCGCCCATTCCAACGTGCCGGGTTCGCGCCACGCCAAGCGCTGGCAGGATGTCGAGGAACTGCAGTCGTCCGGTATCGACGTTTATTCGACCGTCAACGTGCAGCACCTGGAGACCCTCAATGACGTGGTCGGTGGCATTACCGGCATCCGGGTCTGGGAGACCGTTCCGGACCATGTCTTCGATGCCGCCGATGAAGTCGTTCTCGTCGACCTGACGCCGGACGAACTGCTGCAGCGCCTCAAGGAAGGCAAGGTCTATCTGCCGCAGCAGGCCGAGCGCGCGATCCAGAATTTCTTCCGCAAGGGCAACCTGATCGCGCTGCGTGAACTCGCACTGCGCCGCACCGCCGACCGCGTTGACAGCGAAATGATCCAGTATCGGCGTGACCGGTCGGTCACCCGCGCCTGGCACACCAGTGAGTCGCTGCTCGCCTGCATCGGCCCGGGAGATGGCAGCGACCGAATCATCCGCAGCGCCGCCCGCATTGCCACCAAGCTCGACGTGCCGTGGCACGTGATCTACGTCGAGACGCCGAAACTGCGACATCTCTCGGACCAGCGGCGCCTGCAGATCCTCAAGAGTCTCAAGCTGGCGCAGGAGATGGGGGCAGAAACGGCCAGCCTGCCAGGCAGCGACGCGATGGCGACGATCATCGACTATGCGCGCGACCACAACCTGTCGAAGCTCCTTGTCGGCCGCGACCGGGCGCAGGCCTGGCGGCCCTGGAAGCGGTCCTTCGCGGATCGTGTCGGCAAGCTTGCACCCGATCTCGACATCATCCAGGTCGCACGCGTGGACACGCCGGCCGACAGGCGGCAGGAGGAATCGACCGGCGAGTCGCTGCTCGACCGGTTGCACGCCCCCTGGCAGTCCTTCGCGATGAGCTCGGTCTTCTGTGCGCTGGTGACGCTCATTGCCATGCCCCTGCACACGGTGTTCGACCGTGCCAACATCGCCATGCTCTTCCTGATGGCGGTCGTTCTCTCGGCAGTTCGCTACGGTCTCGGCCCGGCAGTCGCGGCCGCCTTCCTCAACGTGGCAGCCTTCGATTTCTTCTTCGTGCCGCCGCGATTCTCCTTCGCCGTCGGCGACGTCCAATACCTGATGACGTTTGCCGTCATGCTGGCCGTCGGCCTGGTCACCGCCAAGCTGACCGCCGACCTCAAGTTCCAGGCCCGCGTCGCCAGTCGCCGCGAACAGCGGGTCAGGGCACTCTATGAGATGTCGCGCGATCTGTCCGGCGCGCTGATGCCGGAGCAGATCGCCGAAATCAGCCAGCGTTTCGCCGCGACCGGATTCGGCGCCCGCGCCGCGATCATGCTCGCCGACGAGCGAGACCGGCTGCACGAAGCGATTCCGGTGCCCGGTGGCGTGCCCGCGGTCGACGTGGGCATCAGCCAGTGGGCCTTCGACCACAGTGCGGAAGCCGGTTGGGGCACCGACACCCTCGCCGGCAGTCCACTGCTCTATGTTCCGCTCAAGGCACCGATGCGCACGCGCGGCGTGCTCGTTCTGGAGCCAAAGCACTCGCGGCGGCTGCTGGCCCCCGAGCAACGTCGCCTCCTCGACACCTTCGCCCGGCTGGTCGCCATTTCCCTCGAACGGGTCCATTACGTCGATGTGGCGCGGGCGACGACGGTGCAGATGGAGTCGGAGCGCCTGCGCAATTCACTGCTGTCAGCCATCTCGCATGACCTGCGCACCCCACTCGCGGCGCTGGTCGGCCTGGCCGACTCGATGTCCATGACGCAGCCGCCGCCGACGGGAGAGCAATGCGACATCGCGGCGTCGATGCGCGACGAGGCGCTGCGCATGAATTCCCTGGTCAACAACCTGCTCGACATGGCTCGCCTGCAAGCCGGTGCAGTCAAGCTCAATCGACAGTGGCAGCCACTGGAGGAAGTGGTCGGCAGCGCCATCAAGGCCATGCGATCGACGATGGCTGGCCATCGTCTTGGCGTCAACCTGCCGGACGGACTACCCTTGCTGGAATTTGACGCCGTACTGGTCGAACGGGTGCTGTGCAACCTCCTGGAGAACGCCGTCACCTACACACCCGCTGGAAGCCTGATCGAGATCGGCGCCGCGCCGGGCGCGCGCGATCAGGTGGACATCTGGGTCGAGGATGACGGACCCGGGCTGCCGGCTGGGAAGGAGGAACTCATCTTCAGCAAATTCGAGCGCGGCCAGAAGGAAAGTGCGGCCTCGGGAGTGGGTCTCGGGCTGGCGATCTGCCGCGCCATCGTCACGGCGCATGGGGGCACCATTCGGGCAGAGAACCGCCGCGGTGGCGGAGCGCGCTTCGTGTTCTCCTTGCCGCGAGGCCAACCGCCTTCACTGGCTGGCGCCGAGGAGGATAGCCCGCAGTGAGCGACTCGCTCCCCGTCGTTCTCGTCATCGAGGACGAGCCCAACATCCGGCGCTTCGTCAGGATGTCGCTGGAAGCAGAAGGCTGCCAGGTCTACGAGACCGACTCCATGCAGCGCGGCCTGATCGCGGCCGGCACCCGCCGACCGGACATGGTGGTGCTCGACCTGGGCCTGCCCGACGGCGACGGCGTGGATTTCATCCGCGACCTGCGCACCTGGTCCGATGTACCCATCATCGTGCTGTCGGCACGGACGACCGAAACCCACAAGGTGGGCGCTCTGGACGCGGGCGCCGACGACTATCTGACGAAGCCATTCGGGGCAGCGGAACTGCTGGCGCGCGTTCGTGCCCAGTTGCGACGCCGCTCCAGTGCCGGCGGCAACGGATCGACGGTCTTTGAATTCGGCAAGATACGGGTCGATCTCGGCAAGCGACGGGTCGAGCGAGCGGGCGAGCACCTGCACCTGACACCCATCGAGTATCGCCTGCTCGCCTTCCTGGTCACCCATCCGGACAGTGTGCTGACCCATCGACAACTGCTCAAGGCGGTGTGGGGGCCATCGCATGCCGAAGACAGCCATTACATCCGGGTCTATATGGGGCTGCTGCGCAAGAAGATCGAAGACGACCCGTCGCAGCCAAGACACATCATCACGGAAGCGGGCGTCGGCTACCGTTTCGTTGCCGCATGAAGTGCCGATGCGTTTGTGACACGCCAAGGCAATGAGTGCGGCTGCGCGGTCGCGTATCCAGTGCAGGGGCCAGCGCGCTATGGCAACATGACGTGTGGTGCTGCCATGCAGCGGGAAACGCACACACCGCCGCAGCGGGTCCTGAGGGCAACCGGCATGGGATCGGTCTGCCAGATGGCAAGCGCCAGTTCTCGAACAGCAGGGAGTCGGCAATGCAGAAACTGGTCCTGGCGCTTTCTCTGGCACTCCATGCCGCGGCGCTCCCGCATGCAGCGCCCTCGCCTGTCGGGCCTGAAGGTGTCCCGGTCAAGGAGTACCCATGGCAGGCGCTGCCGGGCGAGACCAACGAAGCGCTGGAACGCAAGGGTGAACGCAAGCGCGGCCAGCGGCTCTATGCGCTGTGCCGCAGTTGCCACCTGGCATCGGCAGGCGGGAGTCCCGACGGCGCCGTTCCCCGACTCGCGGGCCAGCACAGCAGCGTGCTGATCAAGCAGATGGCCGACATCCGCAGCGGTGTGCGGCACAACTCGACGATGTACCCCTTTGCCGCCGTACTGGCCGATCCGCAGGATCTGGCCGATCTCGCCGCCTATCTCGAAGGGCTGTGCATCCAGGCCGGCGACGGCCGTTACGACGCTGCCGACGCCGAGCAGCAAGTGGCGGCCGGCAGGGCACTTTACGACAAGGCCTGCAGGACTTGCCACGGGCCGAACGGAGAAGGTTCGCGCCACAAGGGCTATCCGATGCTGGCCGGGCAGCACCACCGCTACCTGCTGCGCCAGATGACGGAAATCCGCGACGGCAAACGTTCCGCCGCCCACGGCGAGATGGTCCGGATCATCGGCAGCTACACTGACGATGAACTGCTCGCGGTCGCCGCCTACCAGGCGAGCCTGGTGTTGCCCGGAAAGGCGTGCGCCGTCAAGCGGCCGAGCCGCAAACAATAGGCCCGTGGCGCCGCCCTTCAGGCCGGCCGCCACGGACTCCCGATGCCGCCTCTGCCCGCGATTTCAGTGGGGGGTGTTTGCTTAACGCAACCATGCCATGCCAGTCACTGGTCTGGCCGCTTTTCTTCTGGGAGGCAAACGCTTGCCAAGTCGCCGCCGGTGGTACGGCGATTGAAGGGCGCAGCTTCATTTCTTCGGTGGAAATGTCGTGATTCCTTCCTGAGACTTGCTCGACCCCAATTTCGAGTACAGCGAGATGGACTGCCCGATCGACGCGAGAAGCCTTGCCTTCTCCATATCTCCGTGGAGCCTTTCCGTGTCATATGAATGGGCATAGAAATACGCTTGTCGAATGAGTCTCTTGGCCTCAGATCGCATTCCAAGCCGCGAAAGAGGCTCTGCAACAGCAATTGACGCCTTTATGCGATCATCGATTCTCCGCTCTGAAATTCTTTCCAGAAGAGGCTGAACGAGAAGCAGGGTGCGACGACCTTCCTCCTTCATGCCGTGCCGGAGCATCGATTCCGCAAGACGCACAACGCTCTGGATATCGAAGAAATAGATGTTCGCAGAAGAGCTGATCCTGCCAACAGCCAGCGAGGCCTTTCCATAGCTATCAGAAGCGGATTCTCGATCCCCTGTTTCGATCTGCTTTTCGGCCAGCCTCTGCCAAACAGAAACCTCCCGGTAGGCCAATTGCCCTGCTGGTCGCTCTGCAAGATAAACAGCGGTCTTTAGGTCCCCTCGCCTTATTGCATCACTGAAAACCTGTTCATACGCTTCCCCCTTGTGGTCGACGTAAAGATTCTGTCGAAGTCCGGAAACAATTTCATAGGATTTCTCAGTGTTCCCTGCGCGCGCCTCGCGGATTGCCTCAAAAAAGGGTGAGTCGGAGGGGGCGAAGTTGGAAATGCCCGCTTCGTCTTTGGCTGTCGCAAGCGCCTCGACAGCAGACATCCTCATTCCGGCTACGCGAATTTTGGCGATTGCCGAGTTCGAACAGTCTAAGAATGGTGCCATTAGGTCTCGGCTTTGGAGTCGCGCCGCGACCGAAACCATGTCGATGCATGCAAAGGCACGACTTCGCGCGTCTTCGGTCTTGTTGAGGCTGCGAGGAAGAACGGACAACATCCATGGCTTGATCTCGCCCGCAGGGGCTCTGCGCATGAGTTCTGTGATCTGTCGGAATCCACCGCCGCCCTCTTCAGTCAGACCCTTTTCAGCAGCGGTTACAGCCTCAGAAAAGATCAACTCTGCATCGCTCGTAGCGCCTTTCCCAGAGTAATAGAGAGCGATTCTGGCAAGGTCTCCTGACTTGAGGTAATTGGGCCATTTTCCGACAGCATTGCCCCTGGCGGAGTCAAGCGCATTTCGTAATAGTTCGTCCCTCTTTTCAGTGGAAAGGGAGGGCGCTTCGTGTACCAACGACATCAAGAGCCATGAACGAGAGGCGATATGTGTCGCATTGATGGTGTCGAGTGCGTCATCGACAAAGCCAGCTCTAGCCTGGCCGATAACGATGGCCGACTCGTGTTTATTGGTGGCTCTGGCCTCAAGGAATATGAGTCTTGCTGCTTCTTGCCATCTATCGGCCGCAATCAAACCATCAACGTCAGATATTGGCTCCTTTGCGATCGCGGAACAGCAGGCCATTGCCAAGCAATAGGTGGCGAGAATGAGCCTGTAGGTTGATCGTGTAGTCATGCTTCCGACTGAGCCCGACTGAGCCGAACGTTTGATCTGAGGCAACCCCGGCGGATTGGCGCGTGGGGCGTGGGGCCAATGATAAGAACGACGGGCTCGCGGCCCAGCGCCAACCCGGTGGGGGTCGCATCGAGCGAAGGGCTAGGCCCGATTCTCGACTTTGGCAAAGACCTTGGGCTCGTTTCCAAGACAGGACCAAAACAACGGAAGGAGCTCAAAGTCGGCGCTTAGGACAGCGCAGGCCCGCGTGAAGGCAAGGCGAGGTTCGCTAAGACCTTCATGCGCAACGCACTTCAGCGCAAGGCACTTGTCTTGGAGGTGTTGGGACCGAAACGACAGGTTGTCGTGCGTCTTGCGGTGGGCAATTTGGTGCGCAAACTCATTCCGGATGTCCCGAATGACGTGAAGGTCTGTCCGGATAGTGTCGGTCATGAGTCCCAACAGGCGAGCAAGATCGATCTTGGCGCTAAAGGTGCTGAGAGGTGCGGCCGGTCCGAAGAGGCGCTTCCAGGACCGGTCGTCCTTCTCGAGCACTTCGTGGAGTGAATAGGCAATCGCCTCCTCTACCCAGGCCGCTCCGACGATGGCCGCGCCTCTGTCACTTTGATTCGCAAGTTCCTCGATCAAAGCGATCTGGCGTTTTTGTGCTTCGTCGGAGTTCGGTCGATGTTTCATGCGGCCCAACGTGCTAGCTCAGGGGCGCGGAGCCGGCTTGCCGGCGTAGCGTCCCTCTGGAGCGCATTGTTAGGCACCGATATCCCTAAGAAATTGTTTCCCTTCATGTATTTCCCCTGACTTCCCAATAAAGAAAAATCCGATCTTCGGCGTATATATCTGCTTGTATGCGAACATGAGCAACTTACTATTGAGCATGGCAACCAGTTCCCTTGTTGCATCAATAAGGCCGGCGTGCCCGTCGAACTCGCCCACAAGTGCCAAGTTCTTTGAGACTGGAAAATATACTTGGGTGTTTTTCATCCCGTATCCTGGTGAACTTCTAAAAAACGGTGGAATTCTTTCTGACTCCTTCCATGTCAGATTTACGGGATTGTCCGTTGTAATAAATGGGCCTGTTTCATCTGTCGATCTAATTAGTAGCCAATTCCGACTATCAAGGTACGGGAGAATGGCTTCGATGCCTTTAAGCTCCAGGTGGATGTGATGTTCTCTTGCAACCTCAATTGTGTACTGCTTGCTTTCGTGGAACTTCTTGATGTCTTAATAGCTTACATTTTCGTCTATCGCTTTTCCGCTCTCCTTCATCTGCCTGATTTGTGATTCCCAGCGCTCCTTTGTGGCAAGAGAAAGATCCATAATTCGCTCGGCGATTTGTGCTTGAAATTTTCTCCAGTGTTCTCGCATTTCTGGCGAACGAATGGCAAGGATGGCGACCAAATTCAGAATTAATTCTCTTTCCGCTCCTTCAAATGCCAATTTTTGTTCTATCTGTCTCAGCGCCGAAGCCGCCTCACCCTCAAATTTCGCTAGGGATGTTTCGATTATGTTTGGATCGACGCCTTCAACTTCAATGCGGTTAAAGTCTCTTATGCCACCAACGTTCCTCGGTATCGTTTCAAATAACTTCTTTTCCTTGAGGTCAATGACAGTGATCTTTGATTTCTTTGCGCCGCCCTTCGTAAACCCTTTCAAGTAGCATTGTGAAAGGTAGTGATGGTGTCGCGCTGACATCGAAGTCGTGCCTAACGGCTGAATTCAACGGCCTGCGCGGCTCTTCGCGCAGGTCCTGTGGAATGATGGGTTCGGCATCACCGTCACCAACGTTAGCTTGCGTTCAGTTCAATGATGACTTTGTAGCAACGCTGCAAGCGATGCTCGCTGGGCACCCGTCGCATCGACTCAACCAGAGAATCGAAATCGGATCCCGTCGCTTGGTGCGAGGGATTACCTGCCGCGGTGAATGCCGCAAATGCCAGTTCTTCATTACCTAGGTCGTCTGGAGCGATGTCTTGATAAGCAGAACAGCACTTGAGAATAAGCCGATGGTTGTCAATCCTTTCTAGCGAGAGCGTTCCGTCGGTGTCTCGGTCAGCGTGTTTCAGGAAGTTTGCAGCCCTATTGTTTTCGTTCCAGTACTGCTTTTCGACATCCTGGCGGATTGTGAGCGTGACGTCGGGAAGTCTGGAGTCGGCAGTGATGAAGAAAAGTTGATCTGCAATGCGCTCGACTTCAGCCATTATGGATGGGTCAGACGTGAAATGCGCCGGGAGCGTTCCACGGCGAAAGTCTCGAACCACATAGAAGAAGGCTGTGCGATAAATGTCGGCAGCTTCACTCTGCCCGCGATCGCGCTTTAAATCCTTTAGTAGTCCATATGCGGCCGATGCGACCGTATGGATAGCGAGTTCATCCTCATCCAAGAAGAACAGCCTGATCGCGGCTTGGATCTGACGTTTGGCGGCAGCGAGTTTGGTTACGTGGAGTGCTGCTGTGGACATGGGCTCAAGGAAGCGATGAAGAGCGGGCTGGTGATGCCGAACTAAATGTCGCAATCCTACATGACGCGACGCGTTGCGTCAAAATGCATTGGCCATCGACAATAGCGCGCTGATTCACCGACGAAACAAGACGCGGCGCATTGACCGATCAACTAAAAATACCGGCAATTGCGTCACCACTGCCCTCTCTTCGCCCGGCACCGGCCGTGCAAGCGGACGAACGACCGATGGCGTCGGGCTTCGATCCGGCGGGGGACGAGGCGCCACGTCCTTTCCCCCACCGTCGCCGAGGCGCTGTGCTGCTCGGGCGGGCGCCGAACTACTTGCCGGCCTTGCCGCTGCGGGCCGGCGCCTTGCGCTCGGATTTCTTCTTCAGACCCAGCGAAGCGAGCTCGTTGGAATCGGCACCGAATTGGGCGATGACCTGGTCCTTGACGCCGAGAATGAGGTTGTGGTGCGCCCACTGCGCGGCAATCGCCGCATCGCGGGCGGCGTCGAGTGCATTCTGCGCGCGCAGCTCGACCTCCTAGGCGGCGCGCATGGCGTCGTAGCGGGCCGTCACCGTTGCCAGGCTGTACGTCTGGTTGGCCGGGCTGTAGCCGGCGATCGCCTTGAGCGCGAGACAGGCCTCTTCATCGGCCTGTCTGCTTTCCTGCGGCAGACGGACTGTTTCGTTCTTTGCCATGTCACTCCCCCACGAAGATGAAGTCACGAGGGACGGATTGCCCCTCTGCGAAGATGGTAGGTTGTCGCCGGCAGTCGTGTCAATGCGCCGCCGGGCTGACGAACCCGGCAGCGACTCTCCATGCCGAGAAGCGAATGAGGGCGCGTGCCGTTGCGGCCGAAGCTTGCAGGCAAGCGCACGCAGAGGCGCCAAGCGCATAGGGACGGCGCCGGCGAAGCTTGCGCGGGCGCAGGCGAAGCTTGCGCGGGCTCCGGCTGAGCGAAGGCTTGGCCGTCTGGATGCATCACCGACCGGATGGTGCGCGACGCTTTGCCGCGGGCTTGCGAGTCTCACTCGTGATGGAATCCGGCCGCTCAGCGAGGCGACCCGTAACGTACTTGTGCAAGACGCTGGCAATCAGCGTTTGGTACGGCATGCCCTCTTCCAGGGCTTTGACCTGCAGATCGTTCAGGTCGCCGGAAGACAAGCGGATGTTGACCCGGCGATCCTTGATTGCGGTCGCGCGCGCGGCGGCCTTGAATTGGGCCAGCTCGGCCTTCGTTGCCACCGACTGCAATTGGCCATTTTCGAAGCGGCTCAGCACTTCGCGTTCATGTTCATCGATTCCTGGCATCGGGTTCACCTTGATTCAGATCGCCCCGAGTGGCCTTGCGGCTCGGGACTGCGGTCTTGGGGAAGAAGTACTCTCATTGTCACCAGCGACCCGAGAGGCGCAACGACCGCGCATCAGCCGCGGCGGTCGGATGCGCCCCATCAAGCCATGACGCGCGACCGCAGTCGGCCGCATGCGCGGCTCATGCCGCCTGGTTCGCCTGCAGCAAGGCGTCGAGACTGGCCAGGTCGCCAAGGACCCAGAGTTGGGCAATTCGTAGCCCTTCGAACTGGAACAGTGCCGCCCCCAGCCAGTGCACGGATTTGCCGGTGGGTGCGCAGCCGCGAAAGACCCCGACGTGTCGGCCCGAGAAGCGCATCTGAGCGAAGGCGCGATTGCCCTCGCTGACGCACTCCAGGATCTCGCAGCGGTAGTCGGCGAGAGCGGACCGGACTGCGCCGACGTAGGCCACGAAGCCAGCGCGCCCCTGCACTTCAGCGCCGAGCGAGCCGCGGAAGACAAATGCCTCGCTCAGCAGCTCGCGCGCAGCCTCGACCTTGCCGCAATTCCAGATCTGCTCATAGAACGCAGCAACCAAGGGGGGCGTGCTCATCTTGTTCGGGTTCGCTTGTCGGCAGGAGGTGCGGTCGCAATCCTGCTTGACGCACAGCCTTGGCGCAGCGTGGGGCTTCGCTCGGGCAGGGGATGCGGTGCCACGTCCTTGCCCCCGCCGTCGTCGATGCGCTGTGCTCGGGCGGGCGCCGAACTACTTGTCGGCCTTGCCGCTGCGGGCCGGCGCCTTGCGCTCGGATTTTTCCTGCGCCAGACGTACGGTTTCGTTCTTTGCCACGGCACTCCCCCACGCAGATGAAGTCACGAGGGACGGATTGCCCCTCGTCGAAAATGGTAGGTTGCCGCCGGCAGTCGTGTCAATGCGCCGCCGGGTTGACGAACGCGGCAGCGATGCTCGAGCGCTGGGAAGGCATCCCGACCGACCCGGGAAGCATCCTGATGCCTCAGGGAAGCATCTCGATGGATCAGGGAAGCATCCTGAGGCATCAGGGAAGCATCCTGAGGCATCAGGGAAGCATCTCGGTCGGTCAGGGAAGCATCCTGAGGCATCAGGGAAGCATCTCGGTCGATCAGGGAAGCATCCTGACGCATCAGGGAAGCATCTCGGTCGGTCAGGGAAGCATCCTGATGCATCAGGGAAGCATCTCGATCAATCAGGGAAGCATCCTGACGCATCAGGGAAGCATCTCGATCGATCAGGGAAGCATCCTGACGCATCACGGAAGCATCCAGACGACTGTGGCTTCGGCCAAGCTCTGCCGGCGGTCGCCATGCAGGCCCGGATGCATCAGCTCCCGGATGCTTGCCCTACTGTCCCGGCGGCGCTCAGCCGGCGCTTCTACAACGAACCCAAGAATTTCGCTGGCAGCCTTCGCGCGTGCCCGGCGCCGGCGGCCGGGCACGCACACTTGCTCCGAGGGCTCTTTCGCCGCCCCCGTCGCGCGGCATCAGGCGCGCAGCGCGAGGACGACGCCGGCGAGCGGCGGCACGGTGATGGTCAATGAGTAGGGACGGTTCATCCACGGCATCTCCTCGGCAACGAGTTGCCGATCGCTGTTGCCCATGTCGCCACCGCCATAGAAATGCGAATCCGAGTTGAGGATCTCCTGATAGGTGCCCGCTTGCGGCACGCCAATCCGGTAATCGGTCCGCGGCACCGGCGTGAAGTTGACGATCACGACGACGAATTCGTCGCCGGCCTTGCGCACGAAACTGAGGATCGACTGCTGCGAATCGTGGCAATCGATCCACTCGAAACCCTGCCAGTCGAACTCGTTGCCGTACAGGGCGGGCGAGCCGCGATACAGGTGGTTGAGATCCTTGGCCAGGGTCTGCATGCCGGCATGGAAGCGGTACTCGAGCACATACCAGTCGAGGACGCCGGCGCTGTTCCACTCCAGGCCCTGGCCGAACTCGGTGCCCATGAACAGCAGCTTCTTGCCCGGATGGGTGAACATGTAGGTGTAGAGCAGGCGGAGGTTGGCGAAACGCTGCCATTCGTCGCCTGGCATGCGGTTGAGCATCGATCCCTTGCCATGCACCACTTCGTCATGCGAGAACGGCAGCATGAAGTTCTCCGAGAAGGCGTAGAGCATGCTGAAGGTGAGCAGGTCATGATGGTACTGGCGGAAGATCGGTTCCTGTCCGATGTAGCGCAGGGTATCGTTCATCCAGCCCATGTTCCACTTGATGTCGAAACCCAGCCCGCCAATGTAGGTCGGGCGCGTCACCTGCGGCCACGACGTCGATTCCTCGGCGATGACCAGCGTGCCGGGCGCTTCGCTGTGCGTCGTGGCGTTGAGCTGGCGCAGGAAGTCGATCGCCTCGATATTCTCGCGGCCGCCGTACTGATTGGGCACCCATTCGGTGCGCGAATAGTCGAGGTAGAGCATCGAGGCGACGGCATCGACCCGCAGGCCGTCGATGTGGAACTCGTCAAGCCAGTACACGGCGCTGGAAATCAGGAAGTTCTTCACCTCGTTGCGGCCGAAGTTGAAGATCAGCGTCGACCAGTCGAGATGTTCGCCCTTGCGCGGATCCTCGTGCTCGTAGAGCGCCGTGCCGTCGAAGCGCGCCAGCGCATGGGCATCCTTGGGGAAATGGGCGGGAACCCAGTCGAGGATCACGCCGATGTCGTTCTGGTGGCAGAGATCGACGAAGTAGCGAAAATCGTCGGGGGTGCCGAAACGGCTGGTCGGCGCGAAATAGCCGGTGACCTGGTAACCCCACGACTGGTCGAAGGGATGCTCGGTGACCGGCAGCAGCTCGATGTGGGTGAAGCCCATGCGGCAAACGTACTCGACCAGTTGTCGCGCCAGCTCGCGGTAGTTGAGGAACTCCCCTTCGTAACCGCGCTGCCAGGAACCGAGATGGACCTCGTAGGTGGACATCGGCGCATGCTGCCAGTCGGCGGTGGCGCGCCGCTCGATCCACGCCGCGTCCTGCCAGGCGTAGGTCGAGCGCGGCGTGACGATCGAGGCGTTGCCGGGCCGCATCTCGAAGCGCCGGCCGTAGGGGTCGGACTTGGTGAGCACCTCGCCGCTGTTGCGGTTCCTGATCTCGAAGCGATAGAAGATGCCGGGAGCGATGTCGGGGATGAACAGCTCCCAGACGCCGCTCCCCGGGCGCACGCGCATCGGGTGGCGACGACCGTCCCAGTGATTGAAATCGCCGAGCACGCTCACCCGCTCGGCGTTGGGTGCCCAGACGGCGAACAGGATGCCGGCGACGCCGTCGACCTCGTGCTCGTTGGCCCCGAGGAAGCGATAGGCGTGGCTGTGCCTGCCCTCGCCGAACAGGTGCAGGTCGAAATCGCTCAGTTGCGGCAGGTAGCTGTAGGGATCGTGCGCGATGTGGTCGTGGTGCCAGGTGTCGCGCCAGATCAGGCGGTAGTGTTCGGGAAGGTTCTTGCCGGAACCCCGCCACTCGAAGAAGTCGGAATCCGGCACCCGTGCCAGCGGCAGATTGCCTTCGGCGATGGCGACTTCCAGCGCGTGCGGGATGTAGGCCCGCACGAGAACGCCTTCCGGACACGGATGCCTTCCCAGTACGGAAAACGGATCGTGGTGGCGTGCTTCGGCGATGCGGATCATCTCGTCGTTCAACTTGTTCTCTCTCATGATTCTGTCTTGCCTCGGTGAAGGTCAATCGGTTGTGACGTCCAGCGGACGTCACCGGAAAGGATTCTCGCAACCGGCATCAGGCGGCATCCTGCAGGAACCAGAGCAGTGACCAGGGCGGCAGCCGCCCCTGCGTCAGCGCCTGCTCGGCCTCGCGTGGCTCGGCCCAGAGGACGGAACCGGCCGGCCGCTGCAGTCCGTCGAGTTGCACGCCGCTGTAGTTTGCCAACAGGCTGAGGACCGAGTCGTCGCCGAGCGTCCACCGGATCGACAGGCCACGCCCGGCGATCAGGCCGTAGCGAACGGCCTCTTCATGCATGCCGGCCAGCCGCGGACAGATTTCCCGTCGGCGAACCGCCAGCAGGCGACGATGGAAATCGAGCCAGTCGGCATGCGGCGAGCGGTTGATGCTGTTCCAGTCGAGCTTGCAGCGCTGGAAGGTCGCCGGATCGGTGGGATCCGGAATTCGCGCCCGCGTCCTCGCGGTGCGAAAACCCTGCAGATGGGCGAAGGACTTGCGCCGGTTGCGTGCGATGTCCCGGACCAGATCCGGGTTGAAGTCGCAGAAATACAGGAACGGCTGTGCGGCGGCGAACTCTTCGCCCATGAACAGCGCCGGCGGCATCGGCGCCAGGAGAACGGTCGCGGTCAGCACACCCAGCGGCCGCGCCGGGCTCAACTGGTGCAGGCGTTCACCGAGGGCGCGGTCGCCGATCCGTGCATGGTCCTGCAGGAAGGTGACGAAAGCGGTGGGCAACAGGCGATCCACGCCCGCGTCGGCGAATCCCCGGCTCAGGCAGGCGCCCAACTGGTCGAGGGGCCGGGCGGTACCGACCGCGCCTGCCGCCGCGCCGGTCAGCACGTCCTGCATCGCCTGCTGCGCGGCGTCATTCCAGACCGCCGCATAGCGGCGCGGCGTGCTGTGATCAGGCCAGTGAAGATAGCGGGCAGCGCGCTGATCATGTCCGAGCAGCAGATGACAGTGGCGGTGCTTGCCCGGTCCTTCGCGAACCGCATCGGCGAGCGCCATGAGCAGATCGGACTCGCCCGTACCTTCCTGCAGCAGGGCGGCATTCAGTCGCAGGCCATCGAGATGGAACTCCTCCAGCCAGTACAGGGCATTGTGGATCAGGAATTCGCCGGCGACTGCCAGTGTGCCATCGATGCTCGTGCCGGCGAGACCGGCGGTACCTGGGGCGAAGAATTCCGGCGCATAGACGGACAGGTAATTGCCCTCTGGACCGAAATGCTCACAGGCGAGATCGAGCAACACCATCAATCCCTTGTGGTGGGCAGTCTGCACCAGCTCCTTCAGCTCGTCCGGATGGCCATAGCTGGCGGCGGGGGCGAAGGGCAGCACGCCGTCGTGACCCCAGCCATGCGCCCCGGCAAAGGCACCGACCGGCAGCAACTGGATCGCGGTGACGCCGAGTTCCACGAGGTGATCCAGCCGTTCCCTGACGGCTGCGAAGCTGCCCTGCGCGGTGAAGGCACCGACATGCAGCTGGTAGATGATCGCCTCCTCCCAGGGCCGGCCGCGCCAGTTGCCGTCCGTCCACGCGAACAGCCCCGGCTCGATCACCTGACTGGCGCCGTGCACGCCATCCGGATTGCAACGGGAGGCCGGATCGGGTACTTCGCAGGAACCATCGATCCGGTAGCGGTAGCGGTCGTCGACCGTTGCCTCGTCGCTGCTCAGTTCGTACCAGCCGGCTTCCCTCGATTCCATCTGCCGCGCGATGGTGCCAGCCGCCGGCTTCTGCAGCAACAGCTCGACGCCTTCGGCCGCCGGCGCCCACAGGCGGAAGCGAACCCGCCCACCTTCGAGCACCTGTGCACCGAAGGGCATGAAATAGCGCCGGCGCAGGATGGGCTCGGCGACGCGGCCAGCCCGACGCGGCTGCGTCAGCAGCGCCAGCGAACGGCCGGCGAGGCGATACGACGGGTCGCTGAACGGCTGCAGCCCGCCGCAGTCGGCGACAGCGGTATCGAGCACGAGTTCGCAGTCTCCTGTCCACGGCAGCGTGAAGTGCATCGCCTCATGATGGCCATTCAGCAGCAGCAGGAAGTCATCGTCCTTCACCCACTGACCGCGTTCATCCTGCTCTTCCAGAGCCTCGCCGATCAGGTAGAGCGCCAGGCAACGGGCATGATGATGATGCCAGTCCTGGTCGCTGATCTCGCTGCCGTCGGGATGCAGCCAGATGATGTCGCGCACGCCTGCGCCGCGAATGCGCTGCCCCTGGAAGAAATGCCGCCGCCGCAGCGCCGGATGCTGCCGGCGCAGCTCGACCAGGCGACGCGCGAATTGCAGAAGCTCCTGGTTGTCGGGCGTCGCGGCGAGATCCCAGTCGACCCAGCTCAGTTCATTGTCCTGGCAGTAGGCGTTGTTGTTGCCGCGCTGCGTACGCCCCATCTCGTCACCCGCGAGCAGCATCGGCACACCTTGTGAAAGCAGCAGCGTCGCCAGCAGGTTGCGGCGCTGCCGCTGCCGCAACTCGAGCACGCCGGGGTCCGTCGTCTCGCCTTCGGCACCACAGTTCCAGCTGCGGTTGTGCGACTCGCCATCGCGGTTCTCTTCCCCGTTGGCCGCGTTGTGCTTCTCGTTGTGGCTGACCAGATCGTGCAGCGTGAAACCATCATGCGCGGTGATGAAGTTGATGCTGGCATAGGGTCGGCGGCCACTGTGCTGGTACAGGTCGCTGGAGCCGGTCAGGCGGTAGGCGAGTTGCCCGATCAGCCCCCCCTCGCCGCGCCAGTAATCGCGCACGACGTCGCGGTACTTGCCATTCCACTCGGTCCAGCCGACCGGGAAGTTGCCGACCTGGTAGCCGCCGTCGCCGAGGTCCCAGGGCTCGGCGATCAGCTTGACCTGCGACAGGAGCGGGTCCTGGTGGATGATGTCCATGAAGGCGCCGAGTTGGTCCACTTCATGCAGTTCCCTGGCCAGGGCGGCTGCCAGATCGAAGCGAAAGCCATCGACGTGCATTTCGCTGACCCAGTAGCGCAAGCTGTCCATGATCAGCTGCAACACCCTTGGATGCATCATGTTCAGGGTATTGCCGCAGCCGGTGTAGTCCATGTAGTAGCGGGAAGCGCCCGGCACCAGGCGATAGTAGGCGGCATTGTCGAGGCCGCGAAAGCACAGCGTCGGCCCCAGATGGTTGCCCTCGGCGGTGTGGTTGTAGACCACGTCCATGATGACTTCGATGCCGGCGGCGTGCAGGGTCCTGACCAGATGCTTGAACTCGTCGACACGACCGCTGGCGGAGTAGCGTGGGTCGGGGGCGAAGTAGCCGATGGAGTTGTAGCCCCAGTAGTTCTTCAGCCCCCGTTGCAGCAGGTGGCGGTCATCGACGAAGGTCTGGATCGGCAGGAACTCGACCGCGGTGATTCCCAGACGCCGGAAGTGCTCGATGACCGGCGGGCTGCCCAAACCGGCATAGGTGCCGCGCAGTGCAGGCGGCAGCAGCGGGTGGAGGCGCGTGAAGCCCTTGACGTGCAGCTCGTAGATGACGCTCTGATGCCAGGGAACGTTCGGGCGGCGGTCCCCTTGCCAGTCGAAGGCGGAATCGATCACCTGGCACTTGAACATGCGCGGTCCGCTGTCGCGGCGGCTGAAGCTCAAGTCCTCACGCGGGCTGCCGATGCGGTAACCGAACTGGGCATCGCTCCACTCGATGGCGCCGACGATCGCCCTGGCGTAGGGGTCGAGCAGCAGCTTGTGCGGATTGAAGCGGTGCCCTTCCTCAGGCCGATAGGGACCATGGACGCGGTAGCCGTACAGTTGCCCGGGGCGCACTCCGGGCAGATACGCGTGCCAGATTTGGTCGGTCTTCTCGGGCAGCTCGATGCGCTGCCGCTCGAGTCGTCCGCCGTCGTCGAACAGGCACAGCTCGACCTTGTCGGCGTGCTCCGCGAAGAGGGCAAAATTGACCCCTTCGCCGTCCCAGGTGGCGCCCAGGGGATAGGGTTTGCCGGGCCAGACGGCCACCCGCGCTTCAGACATGGCGGCAGCCGGAATCTGCCGGCGAAGCCGGAAAGCGGCTGGCGTTGCCGTGCCGGGGATCGCCGACGATCCACCACGGCGACCACCGCGTGTGGCCGCGGCCTTCCGGCAGCCGCGAGACGGTCGATTGACACACTCGCGCGCCCCGGCGACGGTGGCCAGCGCACGCCAGCCCAGACGTAGCGCGATGGCTTTCCACCCGGCTCATCAGTAGCGCTCTCGCGCGCACGGCACCCCGACGCTGGAGCCGCCGATCCAGGAGCATGCGAGCAGCTCCCTGACCCACGTTGCGAGCAACGCCGGCGCGAGCTCGCCGCTCCATCGATACTCTTTCCATCACCATCCGAGCCAGTTACCGCTGCGTCTGCAGCAACGCGCGGGGCGGTTCTACCGAGCAGCCTGGTAGGGTGTCCTGCGAGCCAAGCGGAACGAACGGCCCGCTGCCGACACCGGTCAGCGCGCCAGCGATGCCGCGCCGAAAAAACCCCTTGTGCCAGTATGCAGGATTGTACCAGCGCACGATCCCTTTGCCCACCGCGACACCCGTCGATGGCCAAAGAAGGACGCCGCTCCTGCCCGCTTGTCTGGCCCTCGACGCCGCTCTGCCGCTGGCGCGCCGGCCGAGATTCGTCAGGCGACAGAGCAGCGGCGGCGTTCCTTCCAGCAGTCCGTGACTTTCGACACGCGGCCACTGCCTGCGGCGTGTGAAGATCAGCCTCGCAGTGAGCCGACAAACCAACATGGGAGTGAGCGATGAACTGGCGGGGCCTCATCGTGGTTGTTCTCGGGTTGCAGATTTGCCAGCCGGCCAGCGCCGGCGCGATGTTCAAGTGCGAGGTCAACGGCCGAGTCGAGTTCAGCGATCGTCGTTGTCAGCCGGTGAAGCCGGCCTACGCCGAGAGGGACAGCAAGGATGCGCAACGCTCGCCGTCCGCCGCGTCTGCGGTGGAAGCGGGCAGACCCCCGGTTCATCCCGCGACCGTTGAAGCCCGCACGGGCAACACGCTGGTCCTGCCCGGCCGACTGGCTTTCAATGACAGCGGGCACGGCGCCGAGAGCAGGCTGCGTGGGTTCGATAGCCGGCACGAACCGCAGGCATACCCAAGATGAGCGGCGTGGCAAACCGCAAGCGGCAAGCGTCGCCGCGCGTTCAGGCCGAGCCTGACTCGCTGCGAGCCGCCGGCATGCCCGCACGGCCTCGGACGAAACAACGCAGGTAGGCACGAGAAGTCCGACCCGCATCGATTGCCGGAGACTCCGTTTGGCGGCCGGCGGTCCGCGGCGCCCGAACGGCCAGGCGTCTGCCAGCCCAGCGATGGATTGCTGCGGGGGTCGACACGGGGCACATGCCAGCTTCGCCCTGAGCACGACGAATTCCTGACAGGTTGAGAGCACTGGCTCAATATCACCACGGCCCGGTCGCTGACATGCCGCGGCGAACGAGCCTTGCCGTGCCAGACCGCCGCGCCGACGCTCGCCATGCGGATCAATGGTCGGTGAGTCTTGGCAAACCTGCGGATTGACGAAACTTGATCAACATAGCCGCAGCAAGGCTTTGCAGCTACGCTCACCGTAGCGGGCCAGCACCCGGTCATGCGCACGGTGGCATGGGCCAACGGTGCGGACATCGCCCCGGAATTTCTGCTCGATCTGATGCACGCGCAGCGAGGCGGCCGGGCCTCATGATGAGCTGACACAGGGAACGAACGATGGAAGCGACGCTATACCAGTCGGACTACTACACCTGCCTACGCCAGCAAGCCGACCTGCTGCGTGCGGGACGCTTTGACGACCTTGACGCGGCGCACTTGATTGCGGAGTTGGAAGCCATGGGGGCAAGCGAACGGCGCGAACTGACGAACAGGTTGACGGTCTTGCTGATGCATCTGCTGACATGGCAATTTCAACCAGCGAGGCGAGGCGCGGCATGGTCGCTGACCATCCGCGTGCAACGCATGGATATTGCCGATCTGCTCAACGACGAGCCGGGACTGAAGCCGGAAATTCCCCAAGCGTTGGAAAAGGCCTATCGCAAGGCTCGGCTGCTGGCGGCGAACGAAACCGGCATGGACGAAACGACCTTCCCCAAGCAATCGCCATACTCGATGGAGCAAACGATGGCGGATGATTTTCTGCCCGAGGGCAATTGAGAGAAACGGAGTCTGGCCGCGCCTATCTCGGCGGAGAGAAAACCGCAGCCACCCAGGAACCTGTACGTCGCGCAGCAGCCCGCCCGCCGCCGCCAGTTCGCTCGGCGCCTCGTCCATGATCTCGCGGTGCCAGCGCTCATGCCGTTTGATGAACAGGTCTTGCGGGCCGTCTTCGGCAGAGTGCCGGCAGGAGTTTTGTCGTACAGGTCGGGCGGGGAAAGGCGGAACGATGCGCAGGATTTCGTGCTGTCGGAGTTCATCCTGCTGAAGCCGGAGCCGAACGGGAAAATCCTGGAGGAGAAGAGGCTGGAGAAGGAGGACCAGGCAACCTACGGGACACCAAAGGGAGACTCCCGGAAGCCGACTTCGCGACAGGCGACGACGTCGCCCCAGGTTCCGGTACACAGATGACGAAATACCGCGACACCTTGGCCACGATCACTGCTGATCGGCGGATGGAGGAGCCGGGCGGCTGGCCGGCGATCCCGTGGCGCGCGAGGTGGCTGACTTGGGCATTTTTCCCCGCAGTGCTAGCCCGGTGCTAGCCCGGCGCTAGCGCGCAAAAAAAAAAAGCCCAACCGTTTGGGTTGGGCTGATTCCTTGATTCTTTGGCTCCCCGACCTGGGCTCGAA
>JFAX01000017.1:68162-70296 GCA_000585015.1 Candidatus Accumulibacter adjunctus
CGGATTAACAGTCCGACGCTCTACCGACTGAGCTATCGAGGAACACGCGAGGCGGATCTTAGACATTCGAGTGCCGGCCGTCAAGACGGACCTGGCAGACTGGCAGACCTGGACAGCGGTGCGATAATGACGCGACGCTCCACCCGACCTCCGCCCTGGGGACGCATGGCAACGATACTCATCATCAACGACCAGCCCGATGACCTGGCCACGCTCGATCGCGCGCTTGCCGGACGGCACAGGCTGCGCGTGGCGGCCTCGCTGCGACAGGCGCTGCAGCTGACCGCTGGTGAGCCTGGCCCGGATCTGATCCTGCTGCAGGCGACGATGGCCGCGGTCGACTGCCACCGGTTCCTCGGTTGCCTGCAGCCGGGCACGGCCATCTCCGCCGCCCCGGTCATCGTCATCAGCCGTGGTGACGAGGCCGACGAGGAGACCTGGCTCGAGCGGGGAGCCGATGACTACCTGCAGCGCCCACTGCGGCCGGCGATCGTCGCCGCACGTGTCCGCATTCAGCTCGAGTTGCAGGCCGCCCGCGCGCGACTGCAGGACCAGGATCGAAGCCTGACGGCGGAGGTCGCCCGCCGGCTGGCGGACAACCTGATGATCCAGGATGTCAGCATTCGCGCCCTTGCCCGGCTGGCCGAGGTTCGCGATCCGGAAACTGGCGACCACCTGCGTCGCACGCAGCGCTATGTCCGCACGCTGGCGGACGAACTGCGCACCCATCCGCGTTTTGCCGACTTTCTGACTCCGGAGAACACCGATCTCCTCGCCAAGTCCGCGCCGCTGCACGACATCGGCAAGGTCGGCATCCGCGATGAAATCCTTCTCAAACCGGGCCGGCTGACAGCGGAGGAGCGCAAGATCATGGAGGCGCACAGTCTGCTCGGCTTTCAGGCGATCGAGCAGGCGGAGCACGACAGCGAGCAAGCAATCGACTTTCTGCACATGGCGAAGGAAATCACGCGCTCGCACCACGAAAGGTGGGACGGTTCGGGCTATCCGGACGGTCTCGCTGGCGACGCGATTCCCATCGCCGCGCGCCTGATGGCCCTTGCCGACGTCTTCGATGCACTGATCGCCAGGAGAATCTACAAACACCCCTTCCCCTTCGACCAGTCCGTGCGAATCATCCGCGAAGGCCGCGGCAGCCACTTCGACCCAGACATCGTCGACGCCTTCATCGCCCGTGAAACCGAGTTCATTGCCATCGCCCGGGACCACGCGCGGGCTGGAGCACTGGTCGCTGGCTAGTGCGTCGCAGCGGCCGCCGAAACCGCAGCCGCAGGGCCGGAGCCCGGCGGCCATCCTTGATGTGAAAGTCGCGTCCGCGGCTCGCGAATCTCCCCTCTCGCGCACGCGGGAGAAGGGTCGGGAATGAGGGGAACGGTCATGACTGTCACCCTCACCGGTGTCTCAGCAGTCATGACCTCAAGCTGCACGAGCCATTCGCTCAGCACAACTGCGATCGCGCTGCAGCGTCATCAAGGGCAGCTTTCGATTAGAATCCAGCCTTTTTTTGCACCGCCGCACGCAGTCAGGAGAGCACGACGATGACCTTGCAGAGCAAGCCCAATACCGACGACGTCCGCATCAGGGAGATCAAGGAACTGGTCCCGCCGGCCCATGTCTTCCGCGAGTTCCCGGTCGGGGTACGCGCTGCGCTGACGACTTACAATACCCGCCAGAGCATCCACCGCATCCTGCACGGGGCGGATACCCGCCTGCTGGTCGTCGTCGGCCCCTGCTCGATCCACGCCGTCGACTCGGCGATCGAGTACGCACGCCGGCTGCAGGCGGAGGTTGCGCGCTTCCAGGATGATCTGCTGCTCGTCATGCGGGTGTACTTCGAGAAGCCGCGGACGACGGTCGGCTGGAAAGGGCTGATCAACGACCCGCGGCTCGACAACAGCTTCCGGATCAATGAGGGGCTGCGCCTGGCGCGTG
This sequence comes from Candidatus Accumulibacter adjunctus, assembly GCA_000585015.1. Lineage (GTDB taxonomy): Bacteria > Pseudomonadota > Gammaproteobacteria > Burkholderiales > Rhodocyclaceae > Accumulibacter > Accumulibacter adjunctus. The sequence continues at coordinate 70,113 of JFAX01000017.1, forward strand.
GCCTGCTGCTCGAGATCAACGACATGGGGCTGCCCTGCGCCACCGAATTCCTCGACACGATCACACCGCAGTACACCGCGGACCTGATCGCCTGGGGCGCGATCGGCGCCCGTACGACCGAATCGCAGGTGCACCGCGAACTGGCCTCGGGACTATCCTGCCCGGTCGGTTTCAAGAACGGCAC
>JFAX01000017.1:70301-71139 GCA_000585015.1 Candidatus Accumulibacter adjunctus
GCAACATCCGCATCGCCATCGACGCAATCCGCGCCGCGCAGTCACCGCATCACTTCCTGTCGGTCACCAAGGCCGGCCATTCGGCCATCGTCTCGACCGGCGGCAACGAGGATTGCCACGTCATCCTGCGCGGTGGCCGGGAACCGAACCATGACGCAGCCCATGTCGAGGCCGCGTGCCGGGAGATTGCCTCGGCCGGCCTGGCGGCACGCCTGATGGTCGACGCCTCGCATGCCAACAGCAACAAGCGCTTCAAGCAGCAGATCGAGGTGGCGCGCGACGTCGCCAGCCAAGTCGCGGCGGGTGACGAGCGAATCATCGGCCTGATGCTGGAGTCCCACCTCGTCGAAGGGCGGCAGGACCTGGTGCCGGGACAGCCGCTCGAATACGGCAGGAGCATCACCGATGCCTGCCTTGGATGGGAGGATTCGCTGGCCGTCCTCGAGATTCTGGCCAAGAGCGTCCGCGACCGGCGGCTGGTCGGAGCCGCGCAGTAGTCGAACGGCGCCGGCAGGCGGCTGGCATCGGGCCAGCGCCTGGCAGCGGCACAATGCGGAAGGAGAGGCGGAGATCGCCGCCGGAAGCGGCTGGCGCGGTGCTTCGTGCCGCGCCGAAGGCAGCCCCTAGCGGAGCTTCATTTCCTTGTACATCACGTGCTTGCGGGCTTTCGGATCGTACTTCTTGATCTCCATTTTGCCCGGCATGGTCTTCTTGTTCTTGGTCGTGGTGTAGAAGTGTCCGGTACCGGCCGTGGACTCGAGTTTGATCTTGTCGCGCATGCCCGTTCTCCCCCTCAGATCTCGCCGCGCGCGCGCAATTCGGCGAGCACGACGTCGAT
>JFAX01000017.1:71353-95837 GCA_000585015.1 Candidatus Accumulibacter adjunctus
TCGGCGAGCACGACGTCGATACCGTTCTTGTCAATGGTCCGCAAACCGGCATTCGAGACGCGCAGACGCACCCAGCGCTTCTCGCTCTCGATCCAGAAGCGGCGATACTGCAGATTCGGCAGGAAGCGGCGCTTCGTTCTATTGTTGGCATGGGAAACGTTGTTCCCCGCCATCGGGCTCTTGCCCGTCACTTGGCAAACACGCGCCATGATCGTTGCTCCAATTGATTCAGGAAGAAAGCCCGCGATTTTAGCCGATGCAGGCAGTTGTTTTCAAGCGATTTCCACCGTACCGCTAGAGGAGCCCGCGTTCGGCAAAGGACAGCGGTGCGGCCTGTGCCGCGACGATGAAGTGATCGAGCACCCGCACCTCGACCAGCGCCAGGACCTGCTTCAGTTCGCTGGTCAACAACTCGTCGGCACGCGACGGTTCGGCGACGCCCGACGGGTGATTGTGCGCCAGGACCACTGCCGCCGCATTGTGCCACAGCGCCCGCTTGACGACCTCGCGCGGATAGACGCTGGTCTGCGTCAGGGTACCGCGGAACAGTTCCTCAGCAGCGATCAGGCGATTCTGCGCGTCCAGCCAGAGGGCGACGAAGACCTCATGCTCGAGGCCGGCCAGATGCAGTCGCAGATAATCACGCACGGCGCCTGGTGAGGCAAAGGTGCTGCGCTGTTTCATTTCCTCGGCCAATGCCCGCCGTGCCATCTCGAGGACTGCCTGCAACTGGGCATATTTCGCCGGGCCCATCCCGGGCACCTCGGAGAACTCGTTGCGCCCGGCCGCGAACAGGCTGTTGAGGCTGCCGAAACGACGGATCAGGTTGCGCGCCAGGTCCACTGCGCTCGTGCCCCTGCTGCCCACACGCAGGAAAATCGCCAGCAGCTCGGCATCGGAGAGCGACGCGGCGCCCCGCGCGAGCAGACGCTCGCGCGGTCGCTCGTCCTCCGGCCAGTCGGTGATCGCCATCTCCGCCCCTCCCATGCAGCTTCTCGGGCTTCCATTGTAGCGGTGTCGGCGATGCTGCCGAAGAAGTCGCGCGCGGCAGGACGGCGGCTGCCGTCACCGCCGCATCTCCAGTAGAATGTGCCGCCTGGAATCATGAACGGGCAGGCGGGCTTGGCATGGAACTGGCTGGAAAACGCATCCTTCTCGGGGTTACTGGCGGCATCGCCGCCTACAAGGCGGCCGAACTGCTCCGCCTGCTGGGCCGCGAGGGCGCCTCGGTGCAGGTGGTGATGAGTGAAGCCGCCACCCGTTTCGTCACGCCGGTCACCTTTCAGGCGCTTTCCGGGCAGCCGGTTTTCTGCGACCAGTGGGACCCGCGGGTGGCGAACAACATGGCGCACATCGACCTGTCGCGCGCCGCCGATGCCGTACTGGTCGCTCCCGCTTCGGCCGACTTCATCGCCAAGATCGCGAACGGCCTCGCCGACGACCTGCTGACGACCCTGGTGCTCGCCCGCGACTGCCCGCTGCTGCTGGCACCGGCGATGAACCGGCAGATGTGGGAGAACCCGGCGACCACGCGCAACGTGGCGACGTTGCGCGCCGACGGCGTCGCCATCCTCGGTCCGGGCTGTGGCGACCAGGCCTGCGGCGAGAGCGGCCTCGGCCGGATGCTCGAAGCGCAGGAGATCCTCGACGGACTGGTCGCCCACTTCCAGCCCCGTCTGCTGCCGGACGTCGACGTCCTCCTGACGGCCGGCCCGACCTTCGAGGCGATCGATCCGGTACGCGGCATCACCAACCTGTCGAGCGGCAGGATGGGTTACGCCATCGCGCGCGCAGCGCACGAGGCGGGTGCGCGGGTGACCCTGGTCTCCGGCCCGGTCCACCTGCCCTGCCCGACCGGTGTCAAGCGCATCGACGTCACCAGTGCGCGCGACATGCACACCGAGGTCATGACGCGTGTGACCCGGCACGAGGTCTTCATCGCCGTTGCCGCGGTGGCGGACTACCGCCCGGCGCGGACCATCACGCAGAAGATCAAGAAGGGCGCGCAGGCCGCACCACCGGCGATCGAGCTGGTGCTGAATCCGGACATTCTCGCCGACGTCGCCGCCCTGCCCGCTCCGCCGCTGTGCGTCGGTTTCGCTGCCGAGAGCGAGAACCTCGCCGTCTACGCCGAGCAGAAGCGCCGCAGCAAGGGCATTCCGCTCATCGTCGGCAACCTGATCCAGGACGGCTTTGGTGGCGACGACAACCGGCTGATCCTGTTCGACGACGACGGCCAGCACCCGCTGGCAGCAGCGTCCAAGCTCGTGCTCGCCCGGCAACTGGTGGCGCACATCGCCGGCCTGCTGGCGAAACGCGGATGAGCGGAAGCGACCTGCAGGTCGACATCAAACTGCTCGACGCGCGCCTGCGCGAGCAGCCGCCGCACTACGCGACACCCGGATCGGCCGGACTCGACCTGCGCGCCTGTATCGACCAGCCGCTCGTCATCGCGCCCGGCGAGACGCGCCTGATTCCGACCGGCATCGCGATCCACCTGGCTGATCCCGGACTGGCAGCGATGATCCTGCCGCGCTCGGGCCTCGGCCACCGTCATGGCATCGTGCTCGGCAATCTGGTCGGCCTGATCGACTCCGACTATCAGGGTGAGATCATGGTGTCGACCTGGAACCGCGGGCACGAACCCTTCACGCTGCGGCCGCTCGACCGATTGGCGCAACTGGTGGTGGTACCGGTGCTGCAGATGTCGTTCAACATCGTCGACGACTTCGCCGGCAGTGCCCGTGGTGATGCCGGTTTTGGCAGCACCGGGCACGCCTGAGAGCTGGTGAAGAGATCGGCGCGAGCAGGCCGAGATGCAAGGCGCAAGCGAGCCAACGACGAGGCATATCCGATCGATGGACGAGGAGTGAGCGAGTGGGCAACGCCGCGGATCGATCGCGCAGGGAGTTGCTTCACAACCTCTGCCGCCGCTGTGCGGCCAGGCACATGAGCACCGTCAGTCGCTGCGCCGTCGCAGCATCACGGCAGCGGCGGCGAGGAAGCCGATGAAGCACAGCCCCGACCAGTTGGCCATCGACAGGCCGAGCAGGATCCAGTCCTTGCTCGAGCAGAAACCGGTGGCGAGAAACATCTGTGGCCACAGGGCGCCAAACCAGTCGACGATCCGCTCGATCAGCGTCGGCTCGCCGAAACCACACTCCATCCCCTCCTGCGGCAGGTATTGCAGCCAGCTCTGATAGGCCGCGGTCGCCACGCCGCCGGCCGCCACCACGGCCAACAGGATGCTCGACACGCGGGCGGCAGCGGGCAACAGGGCGCCGACCAGCGCGAGCAAGGCGATCGACAGGAAGAGCAGGCGCTGGAAGATGCACAGCGGGCAGGGCTGCAGGCGCATGATCTCGCCGATCGCCCAGCCGGCCAGCGTCAGACCGATTGCCGCCGCGGCCAGCAGGAGCAGGGTCGTGCGCGGCGATCGCCCGACGAGCGTTGTCACCGCTCAGACCGGGGCATAGCTGCGCAGGCGCAGCGACAGTTCCCGCAACTGCCGCACACCCGAGTTCTCGGCCCGCTCACACCAGTCCTGCAGCGCCTTGAGGAGGGCCTCGGCGGAGACGTTCGACCGCTCCCAGAGCGCGCTCAGTTCATCGCGCATGGCGTATGCGGTCTGCAGCGCTCGGCTTTCGTCCAGCATCATTTCGAGCCTGCCGCGAGCTTCCTGCGGGATCGTCCGTGAATCGGCAGCGAGCCAGCGCTTCAGGCCGCGGAAGCGCCGGCCGTGCTGCAGTCGGGCAAGTTCCTCGCGATACACCTGCTTCAGCGAGCGGGCATACTGGGCCAGCAGGTCGTAGCGGTTGGCAATCACCGCCTGCAGGGTATTGGCGTCGACCACCGGCCGCAGGCCGCCCAGGCGCGGTCTGGGCGCGACCCGCTTGATCTCTGCCAGGCGAAGCGCTGCCAGCATGCGGATGTAGAGCCAGCCGACATCGAACTCGTACCACCGGATCGACAATCGGGCCGAGGTGGGAAAGGTGTGATGGTTGTTGTGCAGTTCCTCGCCGCCGATCAGGAGGCCCCAGGGGCTGATGTTGGTGCTCGCATCGGCCGGGCTGAAGTTGCGGTAGCCCCAGAAATGCCCGAGGCCGTTGATGACGCCGGCTGCCCAGAAGGGAATCCAGGCCATCTGGACCAGCCAGATCAGCGACCCGGCAGCAATGCCGAAGACCAGCACATCCACGGCCAGCATGATGGCGACGCCCAGTTTGTGCCACGGCGTATACAGATGCCTCTCGAGCCAGTCATCCGGTGTGCCGTGACCGTAACGCTGCAGGGTATCGCGCTTCCTGGCCTCCGCGACATAGAGGAAGACGCCGGTCCACAGGACGCGGTGGATGCCATGCACCTGCGGGCTGTGCGGATCATCCACCGTCTCGCAGCGGGCGTGATGCTTTCGGTGAACCGCCGCCCACTCCTTCGTCACCATGCCGGTGGTCAACCATAACCAGAGACGAAAGAAATGGGCCACCACGGGGTGCAACTCGAGCGCACGATGCGCCTGCTGCCGATGCAGGAAGACCGTCACCGCAACGATCGTGACATGGGTCAGGCCGAGGGTCATCAGGACGTAGCCCCACCAGGGCCAATCGACCATTCCAGCGTACATGCGAGACATTCCGGTTGGTTTGGGAAGCCGGCGATTCTAAGGCAATCGGGCGCCACCACCAAACGCCGGTGACGACGCGCTGCCGCGGTACCGGTCGCAGCGCCCGGCCGGCCACCGCGCAGCGGTGCTGCGCGTGGCAGACGTTTCTCACACGCGCACAAGCCGTTATCATTGAGCCATGAAGACACGAATCCTGCTCGTCGAGGATGATGCGCGCCTCGCCGACCTCACCGCCGAATACCTGCGCAAGAACGACTTCGAGGTCTCGACCGAGCCGCAAGGTGCGCGCGCCGAGACGCGCATCCTCGACGAGCGTCCCGATCTGGTGATTCTGGACGTGATGCTGCCGGGGAAGGACGGTTTCGAGGTCTGCCGGGCGGTGCGCGCGCACTACGCCGGCGTGATCCTGATGCTCACCGCCCGTGATGAGGACTTCGACCAGATCCTCGGTCTCGAACTCGGCGCCGACGACTACATCGCCAAACCGGTGCAGCCACGCCTGCTGCTCGCGCGCATCAAGGCGCTGCTGCGACGCGCGCCGGCAACGCCGGCCGGCGGCGAGGGGAGCGATGCCGGCGCACCGGTCGAACTGACTTTCGGTCGCTTTCGCATCAGCCAGGCGACGCGCAGCACCTCGCTCGGCGACGATCGGATCGACCTGACGACCGCCGAGTTCGACCTGCTCTGGCTGCTCGCACGCCACGCCGGCAGCATCCTGTCGCGCGACGACCTGTTGCAGGAACTGCGCGGCATCGGTTTCGACGGCCTCGACCGCTCGATCGACGCGCGCATCTCCCGCCTGCGCCGCAAGCTTGGCGACGATCCGGAAAACCCGACGCGAATCAAGACGGTGCGCGGCAAGGGCTACCTCTTCAGCAAGCATGACTGGCAATAGCGGCAACAACAGGCTGCTCGCCATCCTCGGAACCTACAAGCCGGAACCCTGGCGCGGCCGCTACAGCCTGTCCCGGCTGTTCTTCAACTTCTACCTGCTGGTGATGGGGTCCTTCGTCGCCATTGCGATCTTTGCCGACTTCGTCATCTCGACCGCAGTGAAGGGAATCACCGACGACTACACCAGCCGCTTCATGCGCGGCACGGTGTTGCTGATCGAGGAGGAACTGTTCCGCCGACCACGCTCGGAATGGATGCGAACGATCAAGGCTCTCGACCAGAAGTTCGCCTATCGCCTCGACATCGTCGACCGCTGGACGCTGACGCTGCCCCCGAAAGAGGCCGAAAAGCTCGACAGCGGCGAACTGGCGATCGACGCCCAGGGGGACATCATCTATCACCGCCTGAAACAGACGCCGCAGATACTCGTCGTCGGACCGATCTCCCCGGAACGGAATCCGGAGTATCAGCGTGGCATGCCGCTCGACCTGCGCATCAGCCTGCTGACCTGGAGCTTGATCGGCGTCTGCCTGGCGATCGTCGTCTGGTTGTGGGTCCATCCCGTCTGGCGGGATCTGGAGGCGATGCGCCAGACCGCGCGTTCACTCGGCGAGGGATTCTTCGTTGCGCGCGCACCGGCGATGCGCAGCAGCGCCTTCAGGCCACTGGCCGAAACCCTGAACGGCATGGCCGAGCGCATCCAGCGCCTGATCGCCACGCAGAAGGAGCTGTCGAGCGCGATCTCGCACGAACTGCGGACACCGATCGCGCGTCTGCGCTTCGCGCTCGAGATGCTCGCCGCCACCGACGAGCGGGCTGAACGCGAACGCATGGCGGGAGCCATGGAAGCTGACCTCGATGAACTCGACGGACTCATCGACTCAAGCCTGACCTATGCCCGTTTCGAACGTGAGCAGCCCGATCTGCAGTTGACCGAGGTCGAGTTTGCTCCCTGGCTCGAGGCGCAGGTGGAGGCCGTCCGCGTCCTCGCACGCAAGCTCGATCTGCAGGTGGACAGCGCCACCCTGCCGCCGCTGCTGCACGTCGAACTCGATCGCAGGAGCATGCCCTACGCCATCGGCAACCTGCTGCGCAACGCGATCCGCTACGCCCGGGCCCGAGTCCGTGTCAGTGCCGAGACGGCCGATGGCGAGATCCGTGTGCATGTGGACGACGACGGCATCGGCATCCCGGTCGAAGAGCGCGATCGCGTCTTCTCGGCCTTCACCCGCCTCGACCGTTCGCGCGACCGCTCGACCGGTGGCTACGGCCTCGGCCTGGCGATCGCGCGCCTGGTTCTGGAACAGCACAACGGCCGCGCCAGCGCCGGCGAGTCGCCACTCGGCGGCGCCCGTCTGACGCTGAACTGGCCACTGTCACAGAACGTCACGGAAAGCTGACGCAATCGCTGCAGACCCGCAAGCCGTCAGCCGACTATCATCCGTCCCTGTTGATGAAGCAATGACCCAGGAGACGAGATGAGCGAGTTCAAACTCAATTGCGAGCGATTCCTTGCCACGACGCGGCAGCACCTTTTCTCCGGCGAACCGGCTGCCGGCGCGTCGCTGGAGTCTCGCGAGGACGATGCGGCGGTCCATTGCGGCCGCGCCGAGCATCGTGCTCACAACTGCGCATGAGTTCACTGGCGGTGCCGTCCGAGCGCTTCCCCGTCAGCGAAGGAATCGGACTTTTCGTCGGCATCGTCGCCTGGGATCTGCTCAGTGCCGGCGAGATGAATTTGCTGCAGGCGGCGCTGGCCGCTGCCGTCGGCTCGCTGGCCTGGTACGCCGTCCGCTGCTGGCGAGCAAGGATTCGTGGTAAACGACGCTGAATCCCAGCCGCTGGGCAGCGCCGTACGCTGTGTCGTGCAACTGTAGTCCGAGTGTTTCTGCTGTGCCTGGTTGACCCTCCCTTCCGCCCGTCCGAACGACGGACCTCCGCCCCGCGCCAATCTTGCGCGGGGCTTTTTTTTCTCCCTGGCCGCTGCCCCGGCGCTGGCGGGAAGTCCTCAGTCCGCTGCCCGTGCGGCCACTGCCGCCGGACTGCCAATCAGTCGCACTTCACGCTGCGGGAAGGGAATCTCGATGCCGTTCTCGCGAAACGAGCGCCAGATCGCCATGTTGATCGCCGAACGGACGGCGCCGGTGCCCTGCTGCGGATCGCCGATCCAGAAGCCCAGGTCGAGGTTGATGCCGCTGTCGGCGAAACTGGTCAGCAATACCTGCGGTGCCGGCTCGGCCAACACCCGCTGCTGCGCCCGCGCCGCCTCGTCCATCAGTCGCATCGCCAGTTCGAGGTCGGTACCGTAGCTCACCTGCAGCGAAACGACGACGCGAACCTGCGAGTCGCTGTACGACTCGTTGCGGACGATATTGGAGACCAGGTACTCGTTCGGGACGATCACTTCGGTGCCAGTGAGCATCCGCAGGACGGTGTAGCGCGAGGTGATCTTGGTCACGACACCCGCGGTGTTGGCATCGATCGCCACCAGGTGACCGAGACGAATGGACTGGTCGAGCAGGATGATGAAACCGCTGACATAGTTGCTGGCGATCTTCTGCAGACCGAGGCCGAGGCCGACGGCGAGTGCGCCGCTGAAGACCGACAGCGCGGTGATGTCGATGCCGACGATCGACAGCCCGAGCAGGAGCGCGATCACCGACAGGACGGCCTTGACCAGGCGGCCGAGGACGACGCGGATGTTCGAGTCCATCGCCTCGTTCGCCAGCAACCGCGCCTCGATCTCGCCCGACAGCCACAATGCCAGCAGCACCGTCACCACCACCGTCACCAGCCCGCTGAGCAACGTCCACAGGTCGAGCGTCTGCCTGCCGGCAGTGAAGCTCACCTGTTGCAGGAGGTCGATCATCGGACCGGCGAGACCGGTCAGGTGCAGAGCGAAACCGAGCCAGACGACGGTCGCAATCCAGCGCTCGGAGGTCGCCAGCCAGCCACTCGGCGAGAAGGCGTGGCGCAACAGATAGACCGCTGCCCGCACGAGCGCCATCGACAGCAGCAACGGCACCGCCAGGTCGAGCAGGCTGACCGGCCCGAGCTGCCAGTAGCGGAAGGCGCGCCGGACAACCACGACCAGCAGCAACGCCAGCAGCGGGAACGAAACACGCTTCAAGCTGCCGCTGCCGAAGGCGCGCAGGGCGCCGTAGGGCTCCGCCGCGACGGCGGCCGCGCGCCGCTGCCAGGTACGCGTCGCGCCCCAGGCGGCGAGCAGGCTGAGCGCGAGGGCAAACACCTGCCAGAGAAAGCCCGGATTGCGCAGATCGCGCCAGAGTTCCAGCAACAGGGCAAACATCTCCTTCTCGTTCATCGCCTCTCCAATACTGTCGCAAAAAAACCGTCGGTTGCATGCCGATGCGGCAGCAGTCGCAGCCGCTCGCCCGTATCCAGCGCAATGCCCTGCTGCTGCAGGATCAGCGCCGCCGGGCGGACGACGAACTGCGGGTTCTGCGCCAGAAACGCATCGACGACGCGGTCGTTCTCCGCTTCGAGCAAGCTGCAGGTGGCGTAAACCAGCCGTCCGCCCGGCTTCACCAGCTTGGCGGCGGCGGCGAGGATCGCCGCCTGCTTCGCCGCCAGCTCACCGACACTCGCCGGATTCTGTCGCCACTTGAGGTCGGGATTCCGCCGCAGCGTGCCAAGACCCGAGCACGGCGCATCGACCAGGACGCGATCAAGCTTGCCGGCCAGCCGGCCGACGCGCGGGTCGCGCTCGGAATCGATGCGCACCGGGTAGACGTTCGACAGGCCGGAACGTGCCAGGCGTGGCTTCAGCTTCGCCAGCCGGCGTTCGGCGACGTCGAAGGCATAGAGCCGCCCCTGCGAGCGCATCAGCGCCCCGAGCAGCAGCGTCTTGCCGCCGGCGCCGGCGCAGAAATCGGCGACCATCTGACCACGCCGGGGCTGCAGCAGAAAACCGAGCAACTGGCTGCCTTCGTCCTGCACCTCGATGCGGCCATCGACGAACAACGGATGCTTCGCCAGCGCCGGCTTGCCCGCCAGGCGTATTCCCAGGGGCGAATACGGGCAGGCAGTGGCTGCCAGACCACCCGCGAGCAGCTTCGCCAGCACCTCATCGCGCCCGTCCCGCAGCGGATTCACCCGCAGGTCGAGCGGCGCCGGCTGATTGAGCGCGGCTGCCAGCCGCTCGAGCTCATCGCCGGCGAAACCGGCAAGCAACTCGGCGTACAGCCAGTCGGGGAGATCGAGGCGCACGGCCGCCGGCAGATCCTCGATCCGCACCGCCTTTGCCTGCGCCAGCCATTTGCTCTCCGACTCGCTCAGGACCTCCGCCAATTGTCGCCGGTTCATTCCCTGTACGCAGGCGAGTGCCGCCAGAAGCAGGCGGCGCGAACTCAGGTCGTCGGCGCAACGTGCCGCCAGCGAACGCTGGCGCCGCAAGACCGCGAACACCAGTTCGGCAATGAAGCCGCGCTCGTCATGCCCCAGTTCGCGATGCTGCCGGAAGTAGGCGGCAACCACCTGGTCGGCGGCGGACGTCAGACGCAGCGATTCGGCGAGCAGCGTTTGCGCATGGTGAAACAACGATGGCGTCACGCGCATGCTCAGGGCTCCTCGCCGACTTCGATGGCAATGGCCACCTGCACATAGAGGTTGCCCCTGCGGTCCACATAACGAATCTTGACCGGCAACAGGCCTCGCTCGCGGGCCAGCCAGACTTCGGTCGACGCGGCGCCGGGAACCCGCAGGTGCATGCCGGTGAAACGCCCGGCGGGTGTCTCGACCTCCTCGTCGGGAAGGACCTCGAGTCTATGGCGCGCATGTTTCCGGCCAGTGACGACCGCCAGCTCCTGACCCGTCGCCAGGCCCCCAAGCAGGCCAAGCTGGTAATTCAGCGACAACAGATCCTGTGCTCCGGGGCTGAGCGTCTGCGCCGGCCGATCGGCGAAACGCACCTGCAGTTGCTGCCAGTCGAAGTCCGCCTGCTCGTTCCTTTCCCGCCCCGGTTGGCGCGTGACGAAGCGTTCCGGCTGCAAACCGGCTGCGGTCAGCCGGCCGACGCTTTCGACCTCCACCCGCAGCGGTCGGAAGAAGCCGATGAGGCCACTGGTCTCGGTGACCGCGGTGATGCGGTAGACCCCGTCCCCGGCCTGCCACGAGTGCACCGCGTGACCGATCTGGAAGCCCTGGTCGCCGCGATCGACACGATAGCGGATGACCCCGCGCCCCGGCAAGGAGGAAACGGCCAGGGCCGGGGCATCGGTTGCCGGGCCGGCATCCGGCTCCATCGCGCCGGGCTCGGCCATCGCCTCGGCTGCGCCATCGCCTTCTGCCGCAGCCGCCACCGCTGGCGGCGGTGCCGGCGCTTCGGTTGACGCATCAGCCGTGCTCAGCCGCGTCGACTCCGGCGGCCCGCCCGACGTTGCCAGCGGTCGTCTCTTGCGCGCAGGCGGTGGTGGCACTGCGCGTGGCGTTGCCGGTGCCGTGGCGCGCACGGGCGGCGTCGCGACCTGCGGCTTCAATTCGGCCGACAGCGGTGGCGGCTCCACGGGAAAGGACAGATCGACCTCCGGCACGAACAGTACGACAGTATGCAGACCAAGCGATGCGGCAAGCGCCAGGATCAGCAGCGCGGGCATGGATCGGGCTGCGGCGCGATCAGGACGCCGGCGCCAGCCGGCGGCGCTTCGAGCAGCACGCGGCCGTCCTGCAGGCGCAGCCGTCCCTCGGCAAACCAGCGCACGGCCTGCGGATAGATGACGTGCTCCTGCGCCAGGACGCGCGCCGCCAGCAGCGCCTCATCGTCGCCATCGATCACCGGCACAGCGGCCTGGATGATGACCGGCCCGTGGTCGAGATCGGCAGTGACGAAATGCACCGTGCAACCGTGAATCCTGACCCCCTCGGACAGCGCGCGCAGATGCGTGTGCAGACCCGGAAAGGCCGGCAGCAGCGACGGATGGATATTGATCAGGCGACCGGCGAAGCGACGCACGAAGGCAGCACCGAGAATGCGCATGAATCCGGCGAGAACGACGAGGTCGGGCGAGAAGGTCTCGATCGCCTCCGCGAGCGCCGAGTCGAACTCCTCGCGCTCGGCAAACGAGCGATGATCGACGACACGCGTCGGTACGCCACGCGCCGCTGCAGTCAGCAGGCCCTGTGCGTCGGGACGGTTGGCGATGACACCGACGACCGTCGCCCGCAGCGCGCCGGACTCCGCCGCCGCCAGCAGCGAAGCCATGTTGCTGCCGCGGCCGGAGATGAGGATGACGACCCGGCTCATCTACCCTCCCCTGCCGGCAACCACAGCCGCCGCCGGTGCAGGCCGCAGCAGCGGTCGAGGCAACGGCTGCTCGCGCACACGGCAAGCGGCCGCGGCTTCACTGGGCAGCGCTGCGCCATGCCTCAGGCCCGCCGATGCTGCAGCCAGCCAACGACCACCGGCACCAGCGAGATGGCGATGATCGCCAGGATCACCAGCGACAGGTTCTTCTGAATCCAGGGCAGGTTGCCGAACCAGTAACCCGCGAGTGTCAGCGAGCCGACCCAGCCCAGCCCACCGACCAGATTGAAGAAGGTGAAGCGGGAATAGCTCATCGCAGCGATGCCGGCGACGAAGGGCGCAAAGGTGCGAAACAGCGGCAGGAAGCGTGAAATGACCAGTGTCTTGCCGCCGTGCTTCTCGTAGAAGGCGTGCGTCTTCTCGAGCGCCGCCTTGTTGAAGAAGCGCGACTGCTCCCACTGAAACACCCGCGGCCCGAGGAAACGACCAATCTGGTAGTTCACCATGTTGCCGAGCACTGCCGCCACGCCGAGGACGGCAAGCAGGACGACGATGTCCATGCCGCCCAGTGCAGCCAGGGCGCCGGCAACGAAGAGCAGCGAGTCGCCAGGCAGGAAGGGGGTGACGACGAAGCCGGTCTCGCTGAAGATGATGACGAAGAGGATGGCGTAGATCCACTGGCCGTACTCCTGTACCAGCACCGCGAGGTGCTTGTCGAGGTGCAGGATGATGTCGATGAAGCTGGCGAGGTATTCCATCGGCGCGGGAGTGTGGGCTGTCGGCAAGTCGCGATTCTACCGGAAGCCGCGCCGGTATAATCCGGCGATGCCCGAAACAGCGCGAATCCATCTCCTGCCCGACCTGCTGATCAGCCAGATCGCCGCTGGCGAGGTGGTCGACCGGCCGGCCTCGGTGCTCAAGGAACTGCTCGAGAACGCCCTCGATGCAGGCAGCTCGTCGATCCAGGTCCAGCTCGAGGAAGGTGGCGTCAAGCTGATCCGGGTCAGTGACGACGGCAGCGGCATTGCCGCCGACGAACTGCCACTGGCGCTCTTGCGCCACGCGACATCGAAGATCTCCTCGCTCGACGACCTCGAACGTGTCGGCACACTGGGCTTCCGCGGTGAGGCGCTGGCTTCGGTCGCTGCCGTCGCCCGCGTGACGCTGACGACGCGGGCGAGGGGCGGTGACGGGGCGGCGCAGCCGCATGCCTGGCGACTCACCGGCGGGAGCGGCGCGACGCCTGAACCGGCCGCTCTCGCCGCCGGCACCGTGGTCGAGATGCGCGATCTCTACTACAACACGCCGGCGCGACGGAAGTTCCTCAAGTCCGAGAGTACCGAGTTCGCGCATTGCTCCGAAACCCTGCGACGCATCGCGCTGGCGCATCCGGAAGTGGCGTTCACCCTGGCCCACAACGGCCGCGTCAGCCTGCACCTGGCGCGCAGCGATGCGCGCGGGCGGGCCGGTGCGATCCTCGGCGAGGAGTTTCTCGCCGAGTCGCGCTGCGTCGATGCCACCAGCGGGCCGCTCCGCCTCGCCGGCTACTGTGCCTTGCCGGCCTACTCACGCGCCCGCGGCGACGCCCAGTACTGTTACGTCAATGGCCGTTTCGTACGCGACCGGCTGCTCGCACACGCGTTGCGCGAGGCCTATCAGGATCTGCTGCACGGCAGCCGCTACCCGGCCTACTGCCTGTTCCTCGAACTCGACCCGGCGACCGTCGACGTCAACGTGCACCCGCAGAAGACCGAGGTCCGCTTTCGTGACTCGCGGGCGATCCACCAGTTCGTCTTCCACGCCGTGCAACGCTGCCTCGCCGGACCTCTGGCAGCGACGGCAACGGCCGCCGCGCAGGCGGTCGCGACACCGGGTGACATCGCCTCGCCGTTGCCGACGCCGCCGGCAGCGGCCGGTGTTCGTGGCCAGCCCTTCGCAGCCGGCAGCGGCCGCCCGCCTTGGCAGGCTTCGCTGGGCGTCAGCGAGGCGAGCCGCAGCGGCGCCTATGAGGCTTTCGTCGCTGCGGCACGCATGTCCACGGCAGCGTCAACGGCGAGCGAACCGGCGCCGACGATGGTTGATGGCGCGACGGCGCCACTCGGATACGCCCTCGCGCAATTGCACGGCGTCTACATCCTGGCGCAGAACGCCGCCGGCCTGGTGGTCGTCGATATGCACGCAGCGCACGAGCGCATCCTGTACGAGAAGCTCAAGCATGCGCTCCAGCAGCAGAACCTGACATCGCAGGCGCTGCTGATTCCGGCCGTCTTCAGCGCCGACGAGATCGACGTCGCCGCCGCCGAGGAAAACGCGACGACGCTGCAGGAACTGGGCTTCGACCTGGCGCCGGTCGGCCCGCGACAGCTCGCGGTGCGCAGCGTCCCCGCGCTGCTCCTCGCCGCCGATCCGACCGCTCTCGCGCGTTCGCTGCTGCACGAACTGCGCGAGCACGGCGCGGCGCAGCTGGCAACGGCGCAGCGCAACCAGTTCCTCGCCAGCATGGCCTGCCAGGGCGCGGTCCGCGCGCGCCGCCAGCTGTCGCTCGCCGAGATGAACGCCCTGCTGCGGCAGATGGAGGAAACCGAGCGCGCGGACCACTGCAACCACGGCCGGCCGACCTGGATGCAGCTCAGCATGGCCGATCTCGACCGCCACTTCCTGCGCGGCCGATGAGATCGCCGGCAACGCCCGCCGCGCGCTTGCCGCCGGCGATCCTGCTGCTCGGGCCGACCGCCAGCGGCAAGACGATGGCGGCGATGGCGATCGCCCGCCGCTTCCCGGTCGAGCTGATCAGCGTCGACTCGGCGCAGGTCTTTCGCGGCATGGACATCGGCACCGCCAAGCCCGACGCGGCGACCCTCGCCGAGTTCCCGCACCGCCTGATCGACCTGATCAGCCCCGAGGAGAGCTACTCGGCCGCGCGTTTTCGCGGCGACGCACTGGCAGCGATGGCCGAAGCCACTGCCCGCGGCCGCGTCCCGCTGCTGGTCGGGGGCACGATGCTTTATTTCAAGGCCTTGTGCGAAGGCCTCGCCGACCTGCCGGCAGCCGACCCGGCGACGCGTGCGATCATCGACCGCGAGGCGGCGGCGCGCGGCTGGCCGGCGCTGCACGCCGAACTCGCCGCCGTCGACCCGAGCACGGCGGCACGCCTGCACAGCACCGACGCGCAGCGCATCCAGCGCGCGCTCGAGGTCTTTCGTCGCAGCGGCCAGCCGCTGTCCGCTCTGATCGCCGCCGCGAGCCACGCGTCGCCACCGTACCGCATGTTGTCGATCGGCCTCGTGCCGAGTGATCGCAGCGTCCTGCACCGGCGGATCGCCGACCGTTTCACCGCCATGCTCGCCGCCGGGCTCGAGGGCGAGGTCGAGTCACTGCGCGCCCGCTACCGGCTCCACGGCGGCTTGTCGTCGATGCGCTGCGTCGGCTACCGGCAGGTGTGGGAAGTGCAGAATGGCGTCGCACCGCGCAACGAGCTGCGCGATCGCGGCATCTACGCCACCCGCCAGCTGGCGAAGCGACAGCTCACATGGATCGCCAACAGCCTCCGCCCGCAAATCGTCGATTGCCTGGCACCGGACCTGTCGGCCAGGCTCGAGCGCCTTCTCGACCTGTTCATCGACTGAAGATCAGGCCTGCGGTGGCCGCAGGCGATCGAGCCGCAATCGCTGCCGCTCGTCGAACAGGCGCCGGGCGGCGAAGCTGACCGCGACCATCGTACCGAAACCGGTGCCGGCGGCAATCAGGAACATCACCAGGATCTGGTATTTCACCGCCTCCACCGGTGGCGTCCCGGCGAGAATCTGGCCGGTCATCATTCCCGGCAGGCTGACGATGCCGGCGGCCGACATGGCGTTGACGATCGGAATCATGCCGACACGGATCGCCTCGCGGCGGCTGTCGGCGATCGCCCGTCGCGCGTCCTGCCCGAGTGCCAGCCGGCTTTCGATGATCTGACGCTTCTCTGCCGCATCCTGCGTCAGGCGGTCGAGCCCGAGCGAAATGCCGTTCATCGTGTTGCCGAGAATCATGCCGAGCAGCGGAATGGCGTACTGCGGGGCGTACCAGGGATCGTTGCCGATGACCAGCAGTAGCGCCAGAACGGTCACGGCGAACGACGAGACGAACATCGACAGGGTGCCGACCGCGAAACCCCAGCCGCCGACGAAACGACGCTTCTGGCGAACCATCACCTCGCGTCCGGCGACCGCCAGCATCACCGCCGCCAGCAGCCCGACCCACAGCGGATGCGCGTGGGCGAACAGGAGTTTCAGCACGAGACCGATGAGGACCAGCTGCACGGTGCTGCGCGCCGCCGAGATCAGCAGTTGCCGCTCGCTGCCGATGCGCAGTCGCCAGGAGAGGCCGGCAAGCGCCAGGATGAGCAACGCGGCCAGCGCGAGATCGAATGGCGACAGCGAGACGACGTTCATCGCCGCCCGCACTCGTGCAGTTGCCCCTGATCGAGGACGAAGTGACGTTGCGCGACGCGCCCGATCTGCCCTTTGTCATGGCTGACCCAGAGCAGTGCCGCCTGCCGCTGCAGCCGGTAATCGGCGAGCAGCGATTCGACCCGCCGCGTGTTCTGCTCGTCGAGATTGCCGGTCGGCTCGTCGAGCAGGAGGACTGCCGGTGCCTGCATCAGCGTGCGCAGCAGGGCAAGCCGCTGCCGCTCGCCGGTCGAGCAGCGGGCGACCTGCCAGCTCATCGCCGCTGCCGGCAGATCGAGCCGCGCCAGCCAGTCGGCGTCGACCCCGTCTGCGAAATGATCGCCGACGAGCTCCGACCACCACTGGCTCTCGGCCGCCACCAGCGCCACCGCGCGTCGCCATGCCGGCGCCGGCATGGCGGAGCAGACGGCATCGTCACATCGGGCTTCACCGCGGTGCGGATCGAGATCGGCGATCGCCCGCAGCAGCAGCGTCTTGCCGCTGCCCGACGCGCCTTCGACACAGACGCACTCGGCGGCGGCGACCGACAGCCCGAGCGGACCGACGTGATGAGTGGCAAACTGCTGCAGGTGCAGGCTGGCCAAGGCTGGGTGCTCGCTCTGGCGACGCTGGCGGCCGCAAGAAAAGGGCGCCCGGCGGCGGCGCCCTTTCGCGTCCCCCTGCGGATCGCTCAGAGGATCGGCTGATGGTCGACCGACGGCGCCGACCCACTCGGCTCATAGACCACGTGCGGCCGGCCAACCAGCAACGGGTCGATCGGACCGATCGCCTCGATGTCCTTGCCGGTGTAGTTGAGCTTGTGCAGGACGTAGCGCATCGCATTCAGCCGCGCGCGC
Organism: Candidatus Accumulibacter adjunctus; assembly: GCA_000585015.1. Lineage (GTDB taxonomy): Bacteria > Pseudomonadota > Gammaproteobacteria > Burkholderiales > Rhodocyclaceae > Accumulibacter > Accumulibacter adjunctus. The sequence goes on from JFAX01000017.1 coordinate 88,421, forward strand.
TTCTTGCAGTCGGACTTGACGACGGTCCACGGCGTTTCGGCGGTGTCGGTGTGGAAGAACATCGCCTCCTTGGCCTTCGTGTAATCGTCCCACTTGTCGAGCGACGCGAGGTCGATCGGCGACAGCTTCCATTGCTTCAGCGGGTGCACCTCGCGCTCCTTGAAGCGCCGGCGCTGCTCCTTGCGGCTGACCGAGAACCAGAACTTGATCAGGTGGATGCCACTGCGCACGAGCGTCCGTTCGACCTCTGGCGTCTGCCGCATGAACTCGTTGTACTCCTCGTTGCTGCAGAAACCCATGACGCGCTCGACACCGGCCCGGTTGTACCAGGAGCGGTCGCAGAAGACGATCTCGCCGGCTGTCGGCAGGTGCCGCACATAGCGCTGGAAGTACCACTGCCCACGCTCCTCCTGCGTCGGTTTCTCGAGCGCCATCACCCGCCCGCCGCGTGGGTTGAGGTTCTCGGTGAAGCGCTTGATCGACCCACCCTTGCCCGCCGCGTCGCGGCCCTCGAAGATGATCACGACGCGCTGTCCGGTCTCCTTGACCCAGTTCTGCATCTTGATCAACTCGACCTGCAGGCGGTACTTCTGCTTCTCGTAGGCCTTGCGCGACATCAGGTTGCGGTACGGGTAGGAGTTGTTGTCGCGCCAGCCACTCGCCAGCTCGTCGTCCGGGCTGGTCGCCGGCTTCGCCGCCGCCGGCTGCTCCTTGTCGAGCAGCGCCTTGCGCAGCGCCATCGCGTCGTCGGGCGACGAGCCGGTCATGATCGCCTCCAGCGTCTTCGCCAGCGAAGCCGTGTCACCGACCTTGGCATGCGCGATGATGTCCTGCAGGGCGACCTTCTTCTGCTCGATCGCCGAGCTGGCGGCCTCGGCGACGTCGTAGGCCTCCATGCCGCTCGCCGTATGCGCGGGTGCCACGTCCCCGGCCGATGCCTTGCGTGGCTGCGCTGCACGCGTCGATACGCTGGCGCGCGCCCGTGGTGCCCGTCCCGCCGGCTTGGCCGCTGCAGCCCCGGCATCCCCGGCTGCCGTGGTGCCTGCGGGCTTGCTGCTGTCGGTGCCATCTGCGACGGGCGGCGTTCTCTTCTCCATCTATCTCTCTCCAGTGGAAGGTGTCGTGCAACTCGAAAACGCGTCGAATACCTGCTCGACGTGAGTTGTGATGATAGCGCCGACATGTCAGACAGTTCAATTGCTTGAGGGCCGTCGGAACACTCTTTTGCGGACTTTTCGGGTCGCCGGCCGGCACGGCTGCGAAAGTTGCACGCGCCGACGCCAACGGCAGCCGGGACGACGGCTGCCGATGACCGCCACGCCCGTCCGGTTGCATCGCCATCAGCAACTCTGTCGCCTATACTGCAGTGCGGATCCGGGCAGACGCACGCCTGCCCGCCCACCCGATGGATCGCAAGGCGGAGCTTCGCATGGACGCGCAATCGGTCACTGGCTGCGCAGCGCAGGGAAGGAGTCACTGGCGACAGCTGCTGCTGGTCGCCGCCTGCGTGCTCGCGACCTCATCCTGCGCACCACCGGAGCCGGTGCGCATCGGCTTCCTTGGCGGCCTTTCGGGCCGTGTCGCCGACCTCGGGATCGGCGGCCGCAACGGCGCCATCCTGGCCGTCGAGCAGCGCAACCAGCGCGGCGGCATCAACGGCCGGCCGATCGAGTTGATTGCCGAAGACGACCAGCAGGACCCCGAGGTCGCCAAACAGGCAGTGGCCCGCCTGATCGCCCGCCCGGTCGAGGTGATCATCGGCCCGATGACGAGCGCCATGGCGATCGCCGTGGTGCCGCAGATCAACGCCACGACGATACCGCTGATCGCGCCGACGGTCACGACCAACGCGCTCACCGGCATCGACGACCAGTTCTTCCGCGTCGTCGCGCCGACCGCCCGGCACGTCTTCAAGTCGGCCGACCTCCATTACCGGCGGCTCGGAATGCGACGCGTGGTGCTGGTCTGCGATCTGCGCAACAAGGCGTACACGGCCAGCTGGGCAGGTGACTTCCGCCGGGCCTTCGTCGCTCTCGGCGGCACCGTCAGCGACGAGATCGGTTTCGCCGACGACGACGCACTGTCGGTGCTCGCGACGCGCGCCCTCGCCAGCCGGCCGGACGGGGTAGTGATCATCGCCAACTCGGTCGATACCGGCCTGCTCGTACAACAAATCCGGTTGCGCAACCGCCAGGTTCGACTCGCCACGGCCGAATGGGCGGCCACCGAACGCCTGATCGAGCTCGGCGGCCAGGCGGTCGAAGGATTGGTGGTCGCACAATACGTCGATCGGCAGAACCGCAACCCTGCCTACCTCGCCTTTCGCAAGGCCTACCGCGAGCGCTTCGCCCATGAGCCCGGCTTCGCTGGACTGACTGCTTTCGACGCCACCAATGTCGCCCTCGATGCCCTCGCCAGCAGGCAGAAGCACCAGACGCTGAAGCAGGCATTGCTCGCGCATGGTGAGTTCGTCGGCGCACAATCGCCGATCCGCTTCGACGCCAACGGCGATACCGAGCGCGACACCTTCCTTTCCCGGATCCACGACGGCGAGTTCCAGTCGCTGCCGTAGCCCGCCACACGGGCGATGCCGGCGCGGCTGCCGGCCGGCATCCGCGCGCGACGCCGCCCGGTGGCACCACCACGTCGCCCCGTTGCCCGTTCCCGTTTGCCGGCGGAAAAGCGACGGCGGACGGCAACGGTCTGGTTTAACATGGCGGCATGGTTCGTTCGCTTCGTTTCTGGCTGGCGCTGGCGTTGGCGAGTGTCGTCGCCACCGCCACCGGTGCGGTCGTCGCCGTCCTCGTCGTCGTCCTCGTGCCCCGCCTCAACGACCAGGTCGAGAGCAGCAATCGCGCACTGGGCCTCTCGCTCGCGCGGCAGGTCGACGACTTCCTCCGCGATTCGGCAGAGGTTCTCGAACGCCTCGCCAGCGAGATCGAGGCTGGTCCTCAGGGTTCCACTGCGAGCACCCGCGTCCTCCTCGACACGCTGGCGCAGGCACACCCGCCGCTGGCCGCGCTGCATCTTCTCGATGCGCGCGGGCGGGTGATCGAAGTCGGACTGCCGCGCCCACGGCGAGGGCAGCGCAGCGAACTGCTCGGACTCGACTTCTCGGCGCGTGCTTTCGTCCGTACGGCGAAGCCTGCCGGCAGCGTACTCTGGTCGGACAGCTACCTGTCGCAGCATGGCCGGATCGTCGTCGCCGTCAGCGTGCCGCTGCGTCCACCCTTGGGTGCAGCCGGTGACGAGCCGTGGTCGCTGGTCGGTGAACTCGATCTCGAGAGCCTCGCGGGGCACATCGCCGAGCTGGGCGAAGGCGGCAGTCTGCTGACGATCATCGTCGACCGTGTCGGCCAGGTGGTCGCGCATCCCGACGCCACTGCCGCGACGCGGCAGGAGAACCTCACGCACCTGCCGCTGGTCCAAGCTGGCTTGGCCGGCCGCTTCGCCACCGAGCGTTTCTCTCTGGCGGGCCGGGAATACATCGGCACGGTGACCCCGGTGGGGAATTCTGGTTGGCTGACGCTGGTGGCGCAGCCGGAAGAACAGGCTTTCGCGACGATGCACACGGCGCTGATCGGGGTTGCCAGCGGATCGGCCATCGCCCTCGCCCTCGCCGTCGTCGCCGCAGTGGTTTATGGCGAGCGCCTGGTACGGCGCATCGCCGCCTTCAACCGGCACCTGCAAGCGATCGCCGATGGCGACTACGGAGCCACCCTGCCGGCGTCGCGTGCCGTTGAGCTGGCCAGTCTGGGGACCAACCTGCGGCGAATGGCAAACGCCATCCTGGAACGTGAAGCGGCGCTCGTCGCCTCCGAGGAGCGCTACCGCGCCCTTTTCAGTGATGCGCCACTGGCGTATCAGTCGGTCGAGGTCGACAGCCTGCGGCTGGCCGCGGTCAATGACGCCTGGCGCAGCCTGCTCGGTTACGACAGCGCCGAGGTGGTCGGCCGTCCGCTCAGCGATTTCCTCACCGAAGGCTCGAAGGAACGGCTCGCTGAAGTCTTTCCCGCTTTCGTCTCCTGCGGCCGCATCAACGACTTTGGCTGCGACTTCCACGACAAGGATGGCCGGACGATCCCGGTGCTGATCAGCGGGCGCATCCACCGCGGCGCGGATGGACAGGCGCGGACCCACTGCATCCTCACTGACATCAGGGAGCGCCTGCGCAGCGAGGAAGCCCGGCAACGCGCGGCATCGCTGCTCGAGCATCAGGCGGCGCGCGCGCTGGCGATGCTCGATCTGCCGAAGGCCGCCGAACGGATGAGCGAAAGCGAGTTCATCCGGCACGGCTTGGCCGAAGTGGAAAGACTGACCGGCAGCCGACTGTCCTTCGTCTATTTCCTCGCCGACGAGCAGCAGGCGGCGGCCGAGATCACCTGGTCGAACGCCGTCCGTGACAGCCTGCCGGCGATCAGCGAGAGACTGTGCGCCGGCACGCTGACCGGGATCTGGAACGAAGCACTGCAACGGCGGGCACCGGTACTCTACCAGGACCGCCAGGCCGTCCTCGCGACCAGCCCGCTGGCAGCCAGTGCCGGACTCGAGCGGCTGATCAGCGTGCCGGTCATCGAGGGAGGCATGGGCCGGATGATGCTCGGCGTCGGCAACAAGGCCGAAGCCTACGGCGAGAACGAAATCGAGACCGCCCGCCTGCTCAGCCAGGACATCTGGCGCATCGTCAACCGGCACCGCACCGAGCAGGCGCAGCGGCTGGCCGCGACCGTCTTCTCGGCCAGCAGTTCGGGCATCTGCATCACCGATGCCGGGCAACGGATCATCTCCATCAACCCGGCGCTGTCGACCATCAGTGGCTACGGCAGCGAGGAGATCATCGGCCGCACGCCGCGTCTGTTCGCCTCGGGCCGACAGCACGTCGGCTTCTACCGCGAGATGTGGAGCTGCATCAAGAGCAGCGGCACCTGGCGCGGCGAGATCTGGAACCGGCGCAGGAACGGCGAGATCTTCCCGGCCTGGTTGACGATCACCGCCGTCATCGGCAGCGAGGGCAAGGTCACGCACTACATCGGCAGCTTCCACGACATCACCGAGCGCAAGCGCTCGCAGGACCACATCCACTTCCTCGCCCACCACGATGCGCTGACCCGGCTGCCGAACCGCCGCCTGCTCGACGAACGCATCCGCGAGGCGATCGATCGCTCGCGCCGCGAGCAACTGCATGCAGCCGTGCTCTTCATCGACCTCGACCGTTTCAAGCTGATCAACGACACCCTCGGCCACGATGTCGGCGACCGGCTGCTGAGCCGCGTGGCCGAGATCCTCAGCAGCGTGCTCGACGAGCATGAGACCGTCGCGCGGCTCGGCGGCGACGAGTTCGTCATCGTCGTTCCCGAACTGGCCGACGTGTCGCGAACGGCGCAACTCGCGAACCGGCTGATCGAGGTGGTGTCGGCACCGCAGCTGATCGACGAACGGCCATTCCAGGTCACGCCGAGCATCGGCATCAGCATCTACCCGGACGACGGCGAGGATGCCCCCACCCTGCTGCGCAACGCCGATACGGCGATGTACCACGCCAAGGAGCGCGGGCGGAACAACTTCCAGTTCTTCACCGCGGCCATGAACGAGGCGCTGCGTGAACGAGTGTCGATCGAGCACGAGCTTCGCCTGGCGATCGAGCGCGACGAATTCGAGCTCGTCTACCAGCCGCAGGTGGACAGCCGCGATGGTCGCGTCGAGGGCTGCGAAGCGCTCCTGCGCTGGCACCACCCACAGCTCGGCCTGGTACCGCCAGGCCGCTTCATCGCCATCGCCGAGGAAACCGGGCTGATCGTCCCCATCGGCGCCTGGGTTCTGCAGCAGGCCTGCCGGCAACTGCGCGCCTGGCACGACGCCGGCCACGCCGGCATGCGCATCGGCTTCAACCTCTCGCCGCGGCAACTGCAGCAGGCCGACCTCGCCGAACGGATCGCCGCGACGCTCGCGAGTTGGCGGCTACCCGCCAGCAGCCTCGAGATCGAACTCACCGAAAGCATGCTGATGGCCGATCCGCTGAGCGCCAGCACGCTGCTGCGCCGCCTCGCGGACTTCGGCGTCCGCCTGGCGATCGACGACTTCGGCACCGGCTACTCCAGCCTCGCCTACCTCAAGCGCTTCCCGGTCTCGCGGCTGAAGATCGACCGCTCGTTCGTTCGCGACCTGCAGACGGACGCCAACGACGCGGCGATCATCGCCGCCGTCGTCGCCATGGCGACGAGCCTGAACATCGAGGCGGTCGCCGAGGGCGTCGAGACGGTCGAACAGCTGCGCTTCCTGCAGTCCCGCGGCTGCCACGTGGTCCAGGGCCATCTCTTCAGCCCGCCGCGCCCGGCAGCCGCTCTGACCACCTTCCACTTCCCCTTGCCGACAACTGGGGGCTGAGCGCCAGGACGCACCGGCATTGCCACCGGCCCGGCGGGAGCAGCGCACGCTCCCGGACAACCCGGCGCGCGCCGAGGCAAAGGCCCGGCGCGCGCCGCGCATCAGAACATCAGGCGCGCCAGCAGCAGACCGCTGGTGACGGCCACGCTGGTGGCGACCAGGCCGGGGATCATGAACGAGTGGTTGAGCACGTACTTGCCGATCTTCGTCGTCCCGGAGAGGTCGAAGTTGATCGCGGCGATCAGCGAACCATAGGTCGGGATGAAGAAATAGCCGTTGACCGACGGGAACATCGCGATCAGGAACTGTGGCGGGATGCCGAGCGCGATGCCGAGCGGCATCAGCGCACGGGTCGTCGCCGCCTGGCTGTAGAGCAGCACCGAAGCGAAGAACAGGCCGAAGGCGAAAGTCCACGGTGCCGCCTCCGCCCAGTGTCCGATCGCCGGCACGATGACGTCCTTGTGCGCAGCGATGAAGCTGTCGCCGAGCCAGGCGAGACCGAAGATGCCGATCACGGCGACGACACCGGCGCGCAGCGTGGCGGTCTTAGGCACCTCGTCGACGTTCACCCGGGTCAGCATCAGCATGATCGCAGCCACCGCCATCATGACGATCTCGATGACGATCGGCATGCCGAGCGGGCTCTTCGCCCCCGGCAAGCGACGCAACTCGGGAAAGAAGCCAAAGAGGACGACCAGCGCCACGCCGGCAAGGAAGAGGAAGGCCGACAGCTGCGCGGCCGGCTTCAGCGGCGGCCGTTCGCCGGCCGACTGTGGTGCCGGAATCTGCCCGGAGCGCAGCCGCTCCTGATACGCGGCGTCGTCGCGCAGATCCTTGCCGACGAACATCGAGACGATCGCCGCCGCGACGACACCGGTCAGCGTCGCCGGCACGCAGATCATCAGGATCTGCGGCAAGCCCCACTGGCTCATCCCCTTCTCGGCGAAGAGACCGATCATCGCTGCGGTGGCCGCCGCCACCGGACTGGCGGTGATCGCCTGTTGCGAGGCGATGGTCGCGATCGCCATCGGCC
>JFAX01000017.1:96257-103062 GCA_000585015.1 Candidatus Accumulibacter adjunctus
ACCGCTCCCCAGAGGCCGAGTCCGACGCCGCTGTAACGCGCCCCCATCCAGATCGCCGCAAGGACGACGACGAACTGCAGGGCAATGCTGATGCTCATGATCCATCCTCCAGTCTGCCGCCGCAGCGGCATCGATCAGTCGTGCCTCGGCACCAGGGTTGCTGCATGGCGGGACTGCCGCCGCCAGGATCACTCGCTTTGCGGACTGATCAGGTTCTCGAAGGAGAAGATCTCGTCCCACTGCTCCTGGCTCAACAGCTTGCGTTCGTCAACGACGATCTGCTGCAGCGACTTGCCGCTCTCGTAGCCCTCGCGGGCGATCTCCGCGCACTGCTTGTAACCGAGGGTCGGCTTCAGCACGGTGACGATGCCGAGCGAATTGAGCACCATCTGCCGCGTGCGCTCGCTGTTGGCGGTGATCCCGTCCACGCAGTGCACGCGCAGGCTGGTGACCGCGTTCTCCATCGTGAAGATCGAGGTGAACAGGGCGAAGGTGATCACCGGCTCCATCACGTTGAGCTGCAACTGGCCGGCCGACGCCGCCAGCGTCACCGTCAGGTCGAGGCCGATGACCAGGAAGCTGGTCTGGTTCACGACCTCCGGGATGACCGGATTGACCTTGCCCGGCATGATCGATGAGCCCGGCTGCATCTGCGGCAGGTTGATCTCGTTCAGGCCGCAACGTGGCCCCGAGGCGAGCAGGCGGATGTCGTTGCAGATCTTGGTCAGTTTGGCGGCGGTGCGCTTGAGCACTCCCGACAGCTGGACGTAGGCGCCGGTGTCGGAAGTCGCCTCGACGAGGTCGCCGGCGAGGATGAAGCGGGTACCGGTCAGCTCGGACAGGTGGCGCGTCGCCAGCTCCGGGTAACCGGGCGCCGCCGTCACCGACGTACCGATCGCCGTCGCTCCGAGGTTGATCTCGTGCAGCAGCTGACGTACCTCGGCGAGGCGGCTCACCTCCTCGCCGATCGTCGTCGCCCAGCCATTGAACTCCTGCCCGAGAGACATCGGCACGGCGTCCTGCAGGTGGGTCCGCCCCATCTTGAGCACGCGGTCGAACTCTTCGGCCTTGCGCCGGAACGCTTCCTGCAGCAGCCGCAGCGCATCCATGTAGCTCGCCAGGCGCAGGATCAGCGCCAGGCGGAAGGCAGTCGGATAGACGTCGTTGGTCGACTGTCCGTAGTTGACGTGATCATTCGGGTTGAGGTGGTGGTACTCGCCCTTGCGATGCCCGAGGCTCTCCAGAGCCAGATTGGCGATCACCTCGTTGGCATTCATGTTGGTCGAGGTACCGGCACCACCCTGGATGAAATCGGTGACGAACTGCTCACACAGCTCGCCGGCGATCAGCCGGTCGCAGGCGCCGGCAATGGCGTTGGCAAGCCGCGCGTCGAGCACGCCGAGGTCGCGGTTGGCCAGCGCCGCCGCTTTCTTGACGTAGCCGAAAGCCTTGACGAAATACGGCTCGGCCGACATCGGAATACCGGTGATGTGGAAGTTCTCCTTGCCGCGCAGCGTCTGCACGCCGTAGTAGGCGCCGTCCGGCAGTTCCTTCTCGCCCAGAAAATCTCTCTCGATTCGTGCCATTGCGACTCCTTTCAGGTGATCGGGCTGGTTGTCGATGCGACCCATTCATTCTAGTCTACCCTCAGGATCCGGCGAACGGCGACGACCGGGGCATGGCAGCTCCCCTTCGCTGGACCATCCTTGTTCTACGGGCACTGGCCGACACGCCAAGTCATGGACCACATTGGACCAGCAGGGAGGGCGTTGGATGAAGAATGCGTTGACGGCACTTGTGCTGGCCCTGGGCATGGCCTGGGTGTTCGCGTCAGCGCAGGCGACGGCCAGTGACGGCCCGCGCGACCTGCCAGAGCGGGCTGGCGCCCTGCTCGGCGGCATGAAGGAGCTGGGACAGCAGTACCGTGATCTGCAGTTCAGACGCGGCGGCATGCCTGCGGATGCCCGCGCCGCCGCAGCCGACAGGACCGCGCTGCGGCTGGCCGCCTACCGCGAGGATCTGGCCAGGCTTGCGCCGCAGCTTGAATCGGGCACCCGCTTTGCCACCGACCTCGGCCGGTTCCTGCAGAGGTGGCCGGACGAACCGGCGATCCGCCAGAACCTGCTGGACGACAGCTGGGGCGAGCGCATCCAGACGGAGATCACCGCGCTGTGGCTGCAGGTACTGGACACGCGCCCGGGCTGGAAGACGCCGTTTCCCTTGTTCCGGCCGTGAACAGCTGGCGCTCGTAGTCAGCCGGGATGCCGGCAAACGGTGCGCAGGCGATCGCATCCACCCCGAGACCGGAGTGCAACCATGCTTGACCGCCCGTCACCCGCCAGCCCCCTGCCCTGCCGCAGCGCGTTCCGACTCGGCAGGACCCGATGGCTGGGGGCGTTCGCGCTGGCTGTCGCAGCCTTGCCGGCGGCACCCGGCGCCACCCTGACGCTGGTGGACAGCCGGCCGCTCGCTGCCGGCGCCAGCGCGGCACCGCCGCCCTGGCCGGCTGGCACGCGCTGGCGGCTCGATGCCGGCGGCCTGCACGGCCTTGAGCCGCTGACTTGCCGGCAGGCACGGCAGCAGATTCTGTTGCTCCCCGCCCAGGGGCTGTTTCAGGGCGCCTGGCAGGCCGACGGCGTGGCGCGGGCACGGCAGCAGGCCGCCGCAGTGGGCCTCTCCGGGCCGAACACGACCACCCTGCGGCTGGATTGCGCCAATGGCAGCTTCGACCTGCATCGTGCGGCACCCGACCGGCTGCTCACCGCGCTCGACGGCCGTGTGCTCGTGTTGCGTCACCGCGCCGCTGCCGGTGACGCACAGGCGCCGGTGCGCGAGCTGCTGCTGCAGCACCTGTCCGAACAGGGCAGCGCCTTCGACGCCGCACGGGTGTCGCGCCTGCAGGCGTGGCTCGCACCGTCGCTCAGCCAGGCTTTCAGGCGCTGGTTTGCGCGACCGCCGCGTCCCGACGAGGCACCCTACCTCGACGGCGATCCGTTCACCGACACGCAGGAACCACCGCTGTCGCTGACCCTCCGCGAACTCGAGCGGCGCGGCGGGCAGGCCACGCAGGTGGTCCTGGTCGACGTCGGAGGCGGCCGTCAGCACCGCCTGGCGTATCGGCTGCAACGCGGCGATGGGGCTGGCTGGCGCATCGTCGACATCGACTACGGCGAAGGGGTCACGCTGTTGCAGCTGATGGACAAGGACATGCGGCCGTGACGATCCGCCCGTCGACGAGAGTCCCGGACAGCTGTCGCCGGTTGGCGCCGGGCCGGCATGATGAGTGGCGCGCCCGCAGCGCGCGCTTGCTCCGATGATCCCGGCGCGCTGGTTGCCGGCGATGCTGCTGGCGCTGATCATCGGCGGCGACGCCGTCCTTGCCCGCGCCGCCGGCTTCGATTGCCGCAAGGCCGGCACGCCACTGGAGAAGACGATCTGTCAGGATCCGGTAGCCAGCGCGCTCGACGAGCAGCTTGCGGCGGCGTACCGCGACGCCGGCCAGCGCTGCCCGGACGCCGGGCTCAGGACCGAGCAGCAGCGGTGGCTGCACGAGGTGCGCAATGTCTGCCGCGACGTGGCCTGTCTGGCCCCGGCCTACCGCCGCCGCATCGCCGAGCTGCACACCCGGCAATGCCGCGCCGCAGGCTGCGCCGGTCTTGCGCAGCGACTGATCGGCGCCTGGCGGCAGGCGTCCGCGGTTGGTTCGTTCGAGGAAATCGCTTTCGCGGCGGGAAACAACCCGCGCCAGGGCCGCTTCGATACGTGGCTGCACCGCCGCCCCGAATTCGTGAACGGTCGCTGGCAGCTGGAGGCGTGCGAACTGCGCCTGCTGCTGCCCGGCGAACCCGATGCCAGCGCGATGCGAATGACTCTCAGAAGCGTGGACGCCGATCACCTCGTCGTGCTGGAGCCGGACCAGACCAGGCCCGCGCGGTACCGGCGCGTCAGACCTTGACGACACACCCGCAGGCAAGGGGGCTTTTCAGGAGCCCTTGCCGGCAGGCTGGCGATTGACGCCGCTTCGTGCGCACTCCTATACTCATCGCGGCGCGATCGAGTTGTCAGTTCTTCGAGAGGCGGCGCTTGGTCGCCGCTGGCGATGGTCCGCCCGTGCCCCAGCCAACCACCGGCGTGCGACTGCTCTGGAATGTGCTCGCCCGGCCCGCTTGCCAAAGACTCCAGCGCCCATACCCCATGCGAAATCTGATCAGAAATCTCCAGTCCTACTGGCTGGCGGACGCCAGTTTCCTCACCTTGCTGATCATGCTCCTCACCGCCGTGTTCGTCCTTCCGATCATCATGGAACACAGTGGTCACGGAGTACGGCTGTTCAACATCCTCCTGCTCAGCGTGTTCTTTTCGGGGATCTTCTCGACGCGCAGCATGGGGCTCATCGCCGTGTCCGCGGTTCTTTTCGGCATCAATCTGGCACTGCGCATCATCCGCTTTGGAGAAAACCCGTACTCGTACTTTGTCCTGGAGAATCTGATCGGCATCGCCAATACCCTGGTCTTCATTTTCATCAACCTCCGGCTGCTCTTTCGCGACCAGAGCGTCAACGCTTACCGGATCGTCGGAGCGGTCAATGTGTACCTGTTGCTGGCACTCATGGGAGCGCTGACTCTGGAAGTCATCCATGCCGCCACCGGCATGTCCCTCGGCGGCAATGTCGAGCTCACGGGCACCGACAATGACTACGCTCACTTCATCTATTTCAGCCTGGCTTCACTGACGACCGTCGGCTACGGCGACATCTATGCCGTCAGCCCCTCTGCCAGGATGCTGGCCGTCTTCCTGTCCACACTCGGCGTCATGTTCCCGGCCATCGTCATCGCCCGCATGGTCGGACTGGCTTCCAGCCCGCGTTGATCATCGCCATGGTTGCCGAAACGGCGTTTGAGAGCCCACTGGGCGAGTACTCATGGGCTCACCCTGGTGCGCTGGCGTTCCCCCTCCGTCCTCGTCGAGCGACGCCGCAGTGGCCGGTGGCGAGGGTATCGAGCCTGGCCTTGCATCCAGTTTCGGCGGGCGTGCGTATTCAGGACAGGCGGCTGCGGAACAGCCGCCACAAGCCGCCGCAACGGCATCCTGGACGCCCGGAGCGCGGCGCGCGACCCTTGGCCCGGTCGGCGGCATCCGGCAGAATGCCGCTGGCGAGCACGATGGAGTGAGCAGCCGATGGACGACACCGACAACCTGGCCGCCGAGCCAGCCGCTGCCAGCGAGGCGCCAGCAGCGATCGTCGCCGGCAGCGGCCCGCCGCCGCTGGCGGCTGACGATTCCTGCCTGCTGGCTGCGGTGGCCCGCGTCGTCCGCCAGGACGAGCAGGCACTGGCCGAGCTTTACGACGCGCTCGCCGGACGCGTCTATGGCCTCGCGCTGCGCATCGTGCGCCAAGTGCAGACCGCCGAGGAGGTCACCGAGGACACCTTCTGGCAGGTCTGGCGGCAGGCACCTCGCTTCGACCCGCTGCGCGGCAGCGTCGCGGCCTGGGTGCTGACGATCGCCCGCAGTCGCGCGCTCGACGCCGTGCGCCGCGGCGAACCGACCGAAGTGCTTGACGAGGAACGTCTGGCAGCCATCGCCGGCGACGGCGACCCGCAGGATCTGCTGCTGGCGGTGCAGCGACAGCATCGGCTGCACGCGGCGCTCGGCACGCTCGATGCCGTGCCGAGACAGTTGCTGGCACTGGCGTTCTTCCGCGGCCTGTCGCATGAGGAGATCGCCAGTCAGATGAGCATGCCGCTCGGCACGGTCAAGTCGCACATTCGCCGCGCCCTGCTCCGCCTGCGCGATCTGCTCGCCACCGATGATCCCCGTTTTCCGATGGTGACGCCATGAACAGCCCGCCCACCCACCGCGGCAGCACCGCAGCCGAAAATGACGAGCAGGAGGCGCTGCAACGAATGATCTGTGACGGACTGGCGCCCATCGCCCTCCCCCCCGGCGCTGCCGGTGGACTGCGCAGCCGCCTGCTGCAGCGTGTCGGCGACAGCGCCCGCCGCCACGCCGGCCTGATCACCGTGCGCTCCGACGACGGCACCTGGCGCAAGCTCGTCAAGGGGGTGCGCAGCAAGCTGCTGCACGCTGGTGCCGACGGTGCTTCGGTGCTGATCGAACTGGCTGCCGGCGCGGTCCTGCCGGTGCACCGCCACCAGCATCTCGAGGAAGGCATCGTCCTGCGCGGCTCGCTGCAACTTGGCGACCTGAACCTGGTTCCGGGCGACTACCACGCCTCGCCGCCGGGCAGCCGCCACGGGCGCATCTCATCCCGCTCGGGCGGGCTGGCATACCTGCGCGGCAGCTCGCTCGGCCACACCCGGGCCGCCCTCGGCGAACTCATCGGCGGACTGCTGCCCGGCGCCGGGCCGGCAGCCCACACCGTCCTTGCTGCCGACGACGACTGGCAGACGATCGCCGACGGCGTCGAACAGAAGATCCTCTGGCGCGCCGGCGACGTCGTTTCGCGCTTCTACCGCTTGGCAGCGGGCAGCCACCTGCCGGCACATGCGCACGCGCACGAGGAGGAGTGCATGCTGCTCGCTGGTGACGCGTACTTTGGCGACATTCTGGTACGGGCGGGCGAGTTCCATCTCGCGCCGGCGGGCAGCGCGCACGGCGAGATCAGCAGCGAGCATGGCGCGGTCGCCTTCGTCCGCGGTCACGCCTTCGTACCGTGATCCGCAGCAGGGGCGGCCAGCGCTTCGTGCTGATCAGTCGCTGGCGTCTCGAGACGAGCGCCGAGCGGCTCTGGCAAGTGCTGACGCGACCGACGCAGTGGGTAACTTCTCAATAAACCCGGGCA
>JFAX01000018.1:0-43773 GCA_000585015.1 Candidatus Accumulibacter adjunctus
AAAAGTGTCGAACTCGGGTGAACTAGGCGTGGTGTTCGTTGAAGCTGGCGGTCCGTCTTCTGACAAGAAGAAACCAAAGGTTTGGCTAGTCGATCAAATTCTCTGGCGGGTCTTCGACTTTGAGCGTGGTCATGAAGCAATTCGTGGCAAAGGTGCCGGAGAAAGCTAACCCGGCAGTCGAACGGACCTGCGCGAAAAGCCGCGCGGGCCGGTGATTTTGAACGTGTGCGCCGGGCATGGCGCGTTACTTCATAGGTGGAAGTCCTATGGCCAGGTTTTGCCGCACCTGCGGTGCGTCGAACCCCGCTGCGGCCTCGAATTGCTTCGGGTCCAGCGCTCGAAACACCCGCAGAAACGTCTCCTCGGACGGGATGACGTTCTTCAGCACCAAGAACTTGCGCAACCAAGGCTCCTTCGTCCGTCCCCAGTCCGCGATGTCTTCAATGGTGTCACAATCGGACAGCGCCGCTGCCATCGCGATCACGAGCATCTCCACGAAGTCGTGCAGCGTCCCGTTGCTCGGTTTGCGCGGATCGTCTACTTCCCTCAAGCAGCACATCAGGCTTGCCCCCTTCGTCGCGATCATTTCGGTCGCCCAAAAGACGAGAGTAGACCTGATTCGGGAATGGTTTACAAGCTATTTGCATAAGTTCATGAATGTAAATGAGTTTGCCATACCTGGTATGACTATGGAGAATATGCTGTCCGAGTGCGGAGGCCCTGGTGTTCAATTCAGCGTCAGGAAAGCGATAGTAACTGTGACAAACGCGCCTATTTTTAGGCTTAATTCATGTGCTTCGGCACCTCCAATCGATTTTGTCAAGAGCAACATTGCTACACCTAAAAATACTGATCTAAAGATCCAAGCTCCGATATGTCTAAAGGTAACGTGTTCATGATCCCGGAAGTAGAATGCCATAGCGAGAGCGATGCAAAAGATGACAAGTATAAGAAGTAGTTCTGGATCATTTGGGATAACGAAAATGCCAATAAAGAAAACAAGAGGTATGGCTAGGGCTATCATTTTGTGTCTGCCTCGTTACCTTGTTGCTTAGAGCGGCCGCTGGCCGCCAATAAAACGGGCGTCGTCTCGCGACCCCGGCAGATTGAGTTTGATAGAACAGGAGGATGGCGCGTTGGCCGCTTGACTGAAGTTGCCGCGAAATGCGGGGTTTCCTCCGTTTCGTGTGGAACCGCCTCGGCTCCACAACCCCTCTCGCCGAGCCCAGCGGGCACCCCGACCCCTAGCCCCGCGCCGCAGGGCGGGGAAGTCCTTGCCGCCAGCCGGGCTTGCGAGCTGGCCGCAAACAGCTGCGGCCAGCCCCGACCCCTTGAGAGTATTAGCGGTTCGTTGGCTGTAACGGGTCCGCTTCGCCGGGCTTCGCCCGCCCTTGACAGCGCCCTCAACGCTGACCACGCCCCGACCCTCGGTTCGGGGGGACCCGAGCCGGGCGCGGCAGGTGAGGCGGGTTTCCACAGGAAACGACATAGACCCGAAATGGGTCACGGCCGCGGCCGCTACGCCTTCCGCCCGCATCCCCCTTGAAGGACCGACGGCCGGCGGTCGGCTTCGCTGCGGCGGGGACGAGGCGCCATGTCCTTTTCTCGCTTGCCGATGCGCCGTTGCCCGGCACGCGGCGATCAACTTCGACGCCTTGCTGTTGCGGGTAGGCGCCTTGCGTTCGGATCTTTTCTTCATGTCCAGCGAAGCGACTTCGTCCGAAACAGCGCCGAATAGTGCGATGCCCCGATTCCTGGCGCCGAGAATCAGGTTGTGGTGTTCCCACTGCGCGGCAATCGCCGCATCGCGTGCGGCGTCGAGCGCGTTCTGGGCGCGCAGCTCGACCTCTGCGGCGGCGCGCATGGCGTCGTATCGGGCCGTGACCGTTACCCGTCTCTAGACCGGGTTGTAGCCGGCGATCGCCCGGAGTGCGAGAAAGGCGCGTTCATCGGCCTGCTGTGTTTCCGCCGACAGGCGGATTTTTTCGTTCTTTGCCATGTTGCTTCGCCCGGAGTGTTGAAGTGGTCGAGAAAAACGGATTGCCCCTCGCCAAGAAATGGTAGGTTGTCCCAGGCAGTCGTGTCAACGCGTAGCTGGTTTGTGTCGGCGCCGGCGTGAAATTGGTCGCAAGTGGACGGGTTGAAAGTGGACTCCTGATCTGGCACCTAGGGAACCGCTGATCAATGGACCTTGACACGCACCGAACCCGTTCCATATCGGGAACCCGGCCGCTCGGAGTCAGCAGTCGCACTCTTCGAGTCGGCTTCGCCGGTCGTCAGCGCCCGGTTTCGACCTTTCCGCCCCCTTCTCGGGGCCCTTCGGCTGACTCAGGACGCACCTTGGCTGTGGACGGCCAGAAGCTGCCGCCTGGCGATGACCAGATTGGCCAGCGCAAAGAGGATGTGCAACTGAGCCGTGTTCTTCTTCAGGCCCCTGTAGCGGACCTTGCGGTGACCGAAGAGATTCTTCACGATGTGGAAGGGATGCTCGACCTTCGAGCGGATGCTCGCCTTGACCGATTCCAGACGACGCAGCAGCGTCCCGAGCGGGCTCTCCTTGGGGATGGCCTTCAGCTTGCTGCGCTTGGTCGCCACCTGCCAGTCGATGTCCCGGTCTTTCAGCTCTTCGCGCTTCTCGACGCCGGTGTAGCCGGCATCCAGATAGACGACCTTCTCTTCGCCGTGCAGCACTTCGGCGGTCTGCGCCACGTCGGCGACGTTCGCCGCCGTTCCGACTACCGTATGAACCAGCCCGCTCTCGGCATCAACGCCGATGTGCGCCTTCATGCCGAAGTGCCACTGGTTGCCCTTCTTCGTCTGGTGCATCTCCGGATCGCGGGCCTTCGCTTCGTTCTTCAACGACGGCGGTGCGGCAAGGATCGTCGCGTCGGCAATCGTTCCCTCGCGCATCATCAGCCCCTTGGCCGTCAGTGCCGCGTTGATCGCCGCGAAGACGCCCTGCGACAATTCCTTCTCTTCCAGCAAGTGGCGAAACTGCAGCAGCGTCGTTGCATCCGGAACCGCCTCTCGCGACAGATCGATCCGCACGAATCCCCGCAACGCCTGGCTGTCGGTGATCGCATCCTCCACCCCCTCGTCCGACAGGCCGTACCATTGCTGGACCAGATACACCCGAAGCATGCGCTCCAGCCCGATCGGCGGCCGGCCGTGCTTCCCCTTCGGGTAGTGCGGTTCGATGATCGCCAGCACATCTCGCCAGGGAATGACCTGTTCCATGTCGGCAAGAAAGCGCTCGCGTCTGGTTACCCGCCTCTTCGCCGCAAACTCGGCTTCCGAAAAACTGATCTGTTTCACTGGCCAATCCCATTCTAACCAACGTGCACATTATACCAGAGGCATCGTGAGCCAGGGCGATTAAATCAGCGTTTCCCTAGAGAGAAGGAAAAGCACTCGGTTGCAGTGCCTTACTGCGCCTTGACACGTGGCCGCTGGAACGACGCGAGCTGTGCGAGCGGTTGGAACGCCCAATTCAAGATGCGGGGCGATGAACAAGAACCGGATCTGAGGCGTGATGCATCCGGGGCGAGCGGGCACGTGACCGCGAAGCCCTCCATCTGCGGCCGGGGTGCATTTTGCAGATCCGGCGTCCATGCAGCGAAGGTAACGAGTCTTGCCCCGGGAGATCTCCCCGGTGCCTCGGAGGATCGAGGCTGGGCGTTGGGTGACTGGCGCTGGATACCGTGGAGAAGTCAGCAGAGGGCAAAGTAGGTGGTGCTCCCCACCGAAGGCCCGAACGATGAAAGACGAAGGGCCGTGACGAAGAGAGACGGGATTGCATCTGACGACCTGCTGATGCAGGCTGCGGTGATCGCCTACGGAAAGAGTCCTGCCGGCAGCTGCCAGCGCGCCCGCTGCCCGGCCAGCCGGCGTTCGAACTCGTGCAGCGGCAGGCGCTCGTTGCCGGGCAGGCTCCACAGCGCGCGCACCCGCCAGCGCCCGTCCTCCTCGTGCAGCAGCGCCTTCACCGTCAGATCGGTCTCCTGCCACTGCCGGCCCTCGAGGTGCACGATCTCGTTGCCTTCGAAGTAGGCCCAGGGGCCGGCGGTCTTCAGGTGGAAGACCTTGAAGCGGCTGCCGCCGCCGGCGATTCCGAGTTCGCCGCGCACGCTGTCGAGGATCGCGCTGCGCGCCGGGCTGCCCGCGGCCGGTACCGAGACGCCGGCCGCTGCCGGCTGGGCGCAGGCGGCCACGGCCGAGAAGACGAGGCCGGCGAGCAACGCCACCGCAGCGCTCACCAGCCGCAGCACGCTGAGGACCCGCGGGACGCCGCCGGGATTGGCTTAGCCAGCACCGTCTTGCCGCGGCGGGCGTCGGCGCACCGCCTGCGCGCTCTTGTGGGCCAGGTGGCGCAACAGCAGTCCGGGCGGCATGCGCAGCCACTGGTAGCGGGCCGCACCGAGGCGGACGGCGATGCTGCGCGCGAGCGGCGGTGGCTCGTCGGGAAGTCGCGGCAGGGTGCAGCGCGGATAGAGCCAGTCCATCGCCCGCAGCATGGCCCGCGGCGGCGGGCGCAGCGGCAACCCTTCGGGCACCGGCGTCGCCAGCCAGCGGCGGCAGTAGTGCAGGGCATACCACAAGGGGCGCTCGACACCGTGACGGCGGGCGCGCACGCTCAGTGCCAGCCAGTCATCCGCCGACTGCAGGTGGGTCCGCAGGAGGCTGTCGATGTCGACCAGGTCGCGCAGGTTGTCGGCCAGCTCGGAGTCCTGGAAGAGGTGGATGGCGGCATGCAGGATCTGGTCGAGCGGATGCAGCACCAGGAAGCGCTGCCCGGCAAGCTCCTGCAGGTCGGCGAAGAGCAGCGCCCGGTCGGGATGCAGACGACCGGTCACCGGGCTGATCGTGTGATGGACATCGACTTCCATCGGGTGGCCGGGAAAGCGCAGCGGTGGCAGCTCATGACTCCATTCCCGGTAGTAGCGGTCGGCGTAGTCATCGACGGCCTGTGCCTCCCAGCCAGCGGCCAGCAGGGCCGCTTCGGTCTGCCGCAGGTCTTCGCGGCTGACCAGCAGGTCGACGTCGTTCGGCAGGCGGCCGCGTGCCGTCGCCAGGTCCTGGATGATGTAGGCGCCGCCCTTGAGAACGGCGACGCGCACTTCGCCAGGCAGCACGCTGGCCAGCGCTGCCAGCTCCATGCGCAACAGGTGGACGCGATGCGCCGAATAGGTGGTCGCCGAATCGAGATGGCCGCGGACACAGTCCGGAATCGCAGCGAGGTGCTCGGCTTGCGACCGGATGCGATGGGCGAGCACGCCGAGCAGCCTGGCGCGCCGTGCGAGGCGGATCAGCGTGTCCCAGTCGTGCAGCTGCAGGCCGCGCACCCGTCCAGGGTCGCACAGCAGTTGCAGCAGCTGGAACGGGTAGGCGGCAGGCTGTTGGTCGATCATGCGCGCTCGCTCGCAGCGCGCGCGTCGGCAAGCAGCGCGCGGACCGATTCGATCGCTTCATCCAGACGGCTGTACTCGAGTGCGAACGCGGGGCAATGCTCGATGACGTCCGCCACGGCGTTGAACGAGATGGCGCCGAGGACCTCGTAGTTGAAGCTGTTGAAGGCGAGGTGCGCGAAAGCCTCCTCGGCCGGCAGGCGGCGGATGCTCAAAGCGGCACCCTGGCGAAAGCTCGGAAAGATGACCAAGCGCGGGTGTGCCGGCAGTCGTCGGGCGTCGACACTGGTGTCGCCGGGAGCGAGGTGTGCGACGTCGCCCTTGCGCGTGCCCTTGTAGACCGGGCCGAGGATCACGTCTTCGGCATAGTCGCGAATGACGTCGATCGAGCGGTTCTTCAGTGCCAGCGGCTTGAGCATCGGCCACAACTGGCCGCTGCGCGGGCAGAGGACGCCGAACTCGTCGGACAGCAGGCGGAAACCCCGCAGCATCATGGCCGCCGTCAGCGTGCTCTTGCCGGAACCGGGCGGCGCCGCCATGATGACACCGCGGTCGGCGAGCGCCAGGGCGCCGGCGTGCAGCAGGACGTGCTGGTTGAAGCGCTGCGCAAAGCACCAGTTGACGCCCCATTCGAAGTGCGCCAGTGCCTGCTCCTGGGGAAAGGGGTCGAAGGGCTGAACGCCGTCGATCAGGAAGCGGGATTGCGGGCGCAGGTAGGCGCGCAATCCCCGGCCGCCGCGGATCTGCGTATGGAAGTCGGCGAAGGCGGCGTCGACCAGGGCAAAGGCGCCATAAACGCGCTGCAGGTCGGCAACGAAGCCGGCCAGGTCCGAGCCGAGGCGGACGACGGCGGCGCCATAGTCGAGCGTGAGCGAAGCACTGGCGAGACGCTGGCGGAGAATGACGGGAGAGAGGTTGCGCAGGCGGAGCGGCTCGGCAGTCATCCGCCAAGCATGCCCATCTCCTGCAGAGAACGCAACACCTGACGGATTTCGTCTGTGTCGGTATCGACTTCGAGTTCGTCGCGCAGAAAGCGCAGCGCCGGCTCCAGAGGCAGCGGCTGTTCGCCGTCGCCGATTTCGCTCAATGCTTCGAAGATGATCGTGGCGGCCGGCGTGAGGATGTGGGTCTGCCAGCTTTGCTGATCAAATGCGACACCGCCTTCCCCCAGCCGGCGATAAAGGGGGCGCATCAGGCAGCGGGCGGGTGTGCGCGACTGGGGATGGATTGACGCCGATCGATCAGGAGATGAGGTTGGTGCCCGGGTCGGCGTGCGGTCCTTTCGGGTTGATCGAGTTCCAGCACGATGCATGCGCCACCGGCCTGGGTGCCGTGCCGGTGTTGTCGTAAACCAGGACGTTGCCTTCGATGACCGTGTCGCCACCCTGGTTGGGGATTCCCTTCTGGTACTCCCGCACCCATTGGTCGGTCTGGTCCTTGGGCAGGATTGGGGGGATCGGCCTGTTGTTGTTCGCCAGCAGACCCTTCTCGACACAGGCGTGCAGGCTGCTCGACGACACGGCTCTGCCGGTGGAGGGCAGAACGAAGATCGCCGGCACGGCTGCGGCCTTCTTCAGCAGCTTGCGCCGCTGCTCGGTTCTATCGTTTGAGGTCTCTGACATGTGCTTTCCTTGGTATCGATTGCGGCCTGAGCAAAATCATTTTAGACGTTCTCACGTGCAGATGTTTGACTACTACATCACGCTTTGTCGTGAAAGCCCGCCATGACCGTCACACTGGCGTAACACCCGGTGACCTCGTGCCTTGCTTTCGCTATAGGAGCAAGTTATGTGCCATATAGCGGGGTGCCTTGCAATCCTTCAGTAAATCATTGTCGTAGCGTGCGATTCCATGGCCGGGCCGGCGTCCGATGGCAGAAAGTGTAAAAAAAACCGACACCTGTCTCGGTCGCTCGACGGGCAAAGGGTTCATGCGGGCCACCCGGGATCGACGCCCTGAGCGAGACGGAACTGCGTACGCGCGGAGCGATGGGCAACTCGCAGCGAATCCCACCACGCTTTCCCGGACGGATCGCCGACCCGAGTCGCCGCCAGCCTCAGAGCTTGAGACGTTCGATCAGCTCGGTTTCCAGCTTGATGCGGTTGGCGGTCTCGCGCAGATCGCCGCCGCTGATCAGGAAGGTGTCTTCGACGCGCTCGCCAAGGGTGGAGATCTTCGCCGTGTGCAGGTTGGCGCCATGTGCCGCCAGGGTCAGGGCGATCGTGTACAGCAGCCCGGGACGATCGGTAGCGCTGACCGACAGGACGTAATGCGAGCCTTTCTCGTCTTCTTCGATGGTGACCATTGGCTGCACCGGAAAGTTCCTCACCTGCCGCGACAGCCGTCCGCTGCCCGGCCCCTCGAGCGGCCCTTGGCGGCGCAGGCGGTCAGTCAGTTCGTGTTCGACATAGCTGATCATGTCGCGGTCGTCGCCGCGCTCGCCGAGGTCGAGCAGCATGAAGGTGTCCAGCGCGTAGTGGTCGCGCGTGGTATGGATCTTGGCGTCCACGATGGTGTAGCCGGCGCGACTGAAGAAGCCGACCAGTCGCGCAAACAGGTCGCGCTGGTCGCGGGTATAGACCAGTACCTCGAGACCTTCACCCTGCGGGTTGAGGCGTGCCCTGACCAGGGGCTCATCGCGACGGATGCGGTAGTGCAGGGCGCGCGCGTGCCAGGCGATCTCTTCCGCCGAATGGCGCATGAAGTACACCGTGTCGAGATGTTTCCACAGCCGCTGGTGAACCGAGTCGGGCAGGGCGAAGTAGCGCAGCAGCCGCACGGCCTGCTGCTGGCGCTCTTCGATCAGTCCCTGCCGCACCGCCGCCTCGCCGCCGCCGAGCAGGGCACGGCAGGTGCTCCTGAACAGCTGCTCGAGCAGTTGGCCCTTCCACGTGTTCCAGACCTTCGGACTGGTGCCGCGAATGTCGGCGACCGTGAATAGATAGAGGGCAACCAGTTTCCTTTCGTCGCCGACCGTCCGGGCGAAGGCGCCGACCACCTCAGGGTCGGCGATGTCCTGTTTCTGGGCGACGCTCGACATCAGCAGGTGGTGCCGTACGAGCCAGACGACCAGCTCGCTGTCCTCGGCAGCGATGCCGTGTGCCGCGCAGAACTCGGCGGCGTCGATGGCGCCGAGCTCGGAGTGGTCGCCACCCCGCCCCTTGGCGATGTCGTGGAACAGGGCTGCGACGTACAGCACCCACTGCCGCGGGAAATCACTCATCAGCTCGCTGCACAGCGGGTACTCGTGGGTGAACTCGTCGGCGAGGAAACGGCGCAGGTTGCGCAGCACGTGCAGCGTGTGCTGATCGACGGTGTAGACGTGGAACAGATCGTGCTGCATCTGGCCGACGATCTTGCCGAAGTTGGGCAGATAGCGACCAAGCAGGCCGAACTGGTTCATCCGCCGCAGTTCGTGCAGCACGCCGCGCGGTTGCTGCAGGATGCCGAGGAAGCAGCGACGGTTGTCGGCGTCGCGGCGGAAATCGTCATCGATCAGGGTCCGGGCGTGCCACAGCGCGCGCAGCGTGCGCGCGGTCATTCCCTGCAGATCGGCATGCTGCTGCATCAACAGGAATGCCTCGAGCAACGCCGCCGGTCTTCTTTCGAAAACGTCGTCGGCGACGACATCGAGCAGCTCGTGCGTCTTCCGGAAGCGTTCATTGATCGGCGACGGTTCCTGTTCCGACGGCGGCGAGATCGCCGCGCCGATGTTCTGCAGCAGGATGGTGTTCAGTTGCGTCACCATCTTCGCCGTCCGGTAGTACTGCTGCATCAGCCGCTCGCTGGCGAGACGGGTCGCGGTCGCGACGCAACCCATGCGGCCGGCGAGCGCCGTCTGGTGGTCGAAGAGCAGCCGGTCCTCGCGCCTGCCGACGTGCAGGTGGAGGTGGCAGCGCAGACGCTGCAGGAAAGCCAGGCTGCGCAGCAGCTGCTCCTCCTCGTCGCGGGTGATGAACCCGTGCCGGGCGAGATCCTCCCAGGAGTCGCCGAAGCCGGCGGCGCGCGTGATCCAGAGAATCGTCTGCAGGTCGCGCAAGCCGCCGGGCGCTTCCTTGCAGTTGGGTTCCAGGGCGTAGGGCGAATCCTGGTAGCGGCGGTGGCGCTCCTCCTGCTCCATCCGCTTGGCGTCGAAGAAGGTGCCGCGATCGAGCCCCTCGCGAAGCTTGCGGCAAACTTCCGCGAACGGCGCGCCGTCGCCGGTGAGCGGCCGGGCTTCGAGCAAAGCGGTGCAGATCGTCAGATCGTCGGCAGCGGCCTGCGCACAATCGGCGACCGTGCGCACGCTGGGGGCGATCTCGAGACCGATGTCGTAGAACAGAGCGACGGCGAACTCGACGCGGCTGGTCAGGTCCGCGCCCGGCACCGCCGGCAGCAGGAGCAGGATGTCGACGTCGGAAGCCGGGTAGAGCTCACCGCGGCCATAACCGCCGACGGCCAGCAGCGCCATTTCCGGCGCCAGGAACAGCGCCTGCCAGAGGTCGCACAGGACTTCGTCCACCAGGGCGCAGCGCGCCCGCAGCAGGTACGGCGCGTCGTCGTCGTCGAGAAAGCGCTGTCGCAGCTCCGACTGGCCCGTCCGCAGCCGCAAGCGAGAACGCTCGACCAGAGACTGGCGATCGGTCTCGCCCATGATCATCCGGCGTCGCCGATCCAGCCGGGCTGCGGCGGTGTGGCCGAGGAAACCGTGAGGACCTCGTAGCCGCCTTCGGTGACCAGGACGGTGTGCTCCCACTGCGCGGACAGGCTGTGGTCCTTGGTGACGATGGTCCAGCCATCGGCCATCGTCTTGACGGCCGCCCTGCCGGCATTGATCATCGGCTCGATGGTGAAGATCATGCCTGCTTCAAGGGTGATGCCGGTGTGCGGGCGGCCGTAGTGCAGGACCTGTGGCTCCTCGTGGAACTTGGCGCCGATGCCGTGGCCGCAGAACTCACGCACCACCGAGTAGCCGCACTGCTCCGCATGCTTCTGGATCGCGTGGCCGATGTCACCGAGATGGGCGCCGGCGCGTACCTGGACGATGCCCAGCCACAGGCACTCGAAACTGACCTCGCACAGGCGCCGCGCCTGCAGTGAGGTTTCACCGATCTGGAACATGCGGCTGCTGTCGCCGTGGTAGCCGTCACTGATCACCGTGATGTCGAGATTGACGATGTCGCCGTTGCGCAGCGGACGGTCGCCGGGCACACCGTGGCAGACCTGATGGTTGATCGAGGCGCAGATCGAATTGGGATAGGGCCGGTAACCGGGCGGCGCGTAGTTGAGGGGTGCGGGAATGCACTTCTGGACGCCGACGATGTAGTCGTGACAGAGCCGGTCGAGTTCGCCGGTGGTGACGCCGGCCCGCACGTGTGGCGTGATGTAGTCGAGGACTTCGGCCGTGAGGCGCCCGGCGACACGCATCTTGGCTATTTCCTGCGGGGTCTTGCGGCTGATGCTCATGCTGGGCGCTCGGCGGCGGGATCGGGAGGAGCGAAGGATAAAGGAAGCGGCCGGCTTAGGCAATTTGCCCGCGCAACCGGGAATTCACGCCGGCGCTGCAGAAAAAGCGGCTTTCGCTGCGCCCGGAATTGAAATCATCCGTGTCTTGGTGGTACCATCCTCGGCCTTTGCTGGCCGGTGCCGGCAAGGGAGGAAGTGCGTGCCGTTCCGGGTACGCCGGGTTGGTCGATGTGGCCGGCCCCAATACGCACATCCGCCTGTTCAAGGGTGTCTGCCGCGCCGCTGGCGCAAGGGCAGGCTGTAGCTGGGCGGATGGTGGTCCAACCCTGATGGAGAAAGCCAAGATCCATGTCTACAACGATGCGCCAGATGCTGGAGGCCGGTGTTCACTTCGGTCATCAGACACGCTTCTGGAACCCCAAGATGGCGCCGTACATTTTCGGCGCGCGCAACAAGATTCACATCGTCAACCTCGAGCAGACACTGGCGAAATACAACGAAGCGATGGGCTTCGTGCGCAAGCTGTCGGCCAACAAGGGAACGATCCTGTTCGTCGGCACCAAGCGCCAGGCACGCGAAATCATGTCCGAAGAGGCGACCCGCTGTGCTTCGCCGTTCGTCGACCAGCGCTGGCTGGGCGGCATGCTGACCAACTTCAAGACCATCAAGCAATCGCTCAAGCGCCTGAAGGAACTGGAGCTGATGTGCGAGGACGGCTCCCTCGACCGGCTCGGCAAGAAGGAAGCGCTGATGCTGACCCGCGAGCTGGACAAGATGCACAAGTCGATCGGCGGCATCAAGGAGATGGGTTCGCTGCCCGATGCGCTGTTCGTCATCGATGTCGGCTACCACAAGATCGCCATCACCGAGGCCGTCAAGCTCGGGATTCCGGTCGTCGCCGTGGTCGACACCAACCACTCTCCCGATGGCGTGGACTACGTCATTCCGGGCAACGACGACTCGTCGCGTGCCATCCGACTTTACGCCCGGGGCGTTGCGGACGCGGTCCTGGAAGGTCGCAGCCAGTTCGTCGAGGAACTCCTCGATGTCGTCGCCGGTGACGAGTTCTTCGAGGAAGAGACGGGCGACTGATCTCGGCGCAGCGTCCCGGCAGGGGTGCATCGTGCCGGCGACGCGCGCGCCCGGGTGGTCGGCGCGCATGGCGCGTGGGCCTGCGCATGTACTGGATGACGGGCGCCCGATCGACTGGCGGGCGCCCGCAAGTGGAGAATGAAATGGCGGAAATAACCGCAAGCATGGTGAAAGAGCTGCGCGAGAGGACCGACGCGCCGATGATGGAGTGCAAGAGGGCGCTGAGCGAAGCCGCGGGCGACCTTGGCAAGGCAGAGGAGATCCTCCGTGTCAAGCTCGGATCGAAGGCGAGCAAGGCAGCCAGCCGCATCACTGCCGAGGGTGTCGTGGCCATCCAGCGGACGGCCGATGGCCGGTTCGGGGCCATCGTCGAGATCAACTGCGAAACCGATTTCGTCGCCAAGAATGACGACTTCCTCAAACTGGCCAGCGATTGTGCCGGCCTCGTCCTGAGCGAGAACCCGGCTGACGTCGCCGCCCTCTCGTCGTTGCCGATGGGAGATGGCACCGTCGAGTCGACGCGCACGGCTCTGGTGGGCAAGATCGGCGAGAACATGTCGGTTCGTCGCTTCGTGCGCATCGCCGCCAGTGGCCGGCTGGCGTCCTATGTCCATGGTGGCGCGAAAATCGGCGTGCTGGTCGATTACAGCGGCGGTGACGATCAACTCGGCAGGGACCTGGCGATGCACATCGCGGCGTCGAAGCCGAAGGCGCTCGATGCATCGGGCATCGACGCCGAACTGATCGACAGCGAGCGCCGCATCGCGGCGGAGAAGGCGCGCGAAGCGAACAAGCCGGAAGCGATGATCGAGAAGATCGTCGAGGGCTCGGTGCAGAAGTTCCTGAACGAGGTGACCCTGCTCGGGCAGGTCTTCGTCAAGGCCGAGGACGGCAAGCAGACGATTGCCCAGTTGCTGAAGAGCAAGGGTGCGTCGATCGCCGGCTTCACGCTGTTCGTCGTTGGCGAGGGACTGGCCAAACGTTCGAACGACTTTGCCGCTGAGGTGGCGGCGCAGGCTGCCGCTGCCGCCCAGAGATGACCGCCTGATCGAGGGAGCCAGAAGCCGATGTCTGCCCAGTCACCGAGATACCGACGCATCCTCCTCAAACTCTCCGGCGAAGCACTCATGGGTGGCGACGCGTACGGGATCAATCGGCAGACGATCACCGGCATCGTTGCCGAGATCAAGGCAATCGTCGACCTCGGTGTGCAGGTCGGTGTGGTCATCGGCGGTGGCAACATCTTTCGCGGGGTGGCCCCGGCTGCGCGCGGCATGGACCGCGCGCAGGCCGACTACATGGGCATGCTGGCGACGGTGATGAACGGTCTCGCGCTGCACGATGCGATGCGGGCGGCCGGGATGGTGTCGCGCGTGCAGTCGGCCCTGAACATCGAACAGGTGGTCGAGCCGTACATCCGGGCGAAAGCGATACGCTACCTCGAGCAGGGGCGGACGGTGATCTTTTCCGGTGGTACGGGCAATCCCTTCTTCACCACCGACACCGCGGCGGCTTTGCGCGGTGCCGAGATCGGTGCCGAAATCGTCCTCAAGGCGACCAAGGTGGACGGCATCTACACGGCCGACCCGAAGAAGGATCCGCAGGCCACACGTTACGACCGGATCAGTTTCGATGACGCGATCGCCCGCAATCTGGCGGTGATGGATGCCACGGCGTTCGCCCTCTGTCGTGACCAGAAACTGCCGATCAATGTCTTCTCGATATTCAACCCGGGGGCGCTGCAGCGGGTCACGATGGGCGACAACGAAGGCACCCTGGTCCATTGCTGACGGGAGCAACAGATGGCGATAACAGAAGTCAAGAAGACGGCTGAGCACAAGATGCAGAGATCGGTCGAGACCCTCAAGACGGACCTGGCGAAGGTGCGTACCGGGCGTGCCCATACCGGCCTGCTCGACCACGTGCATGTCGACTACTACGGCTCCTCGGTACCGATCAACACGGTGGCCAATGTTACCCTGATCGATGCCCGCACGCTCGGCGTCCAGCCGTGGGAGAAGAACATGCTGGCCAAGCTCGAGAAGGCGGTGCGCGACAGCGACCTCGGTCTCAATCCGTCGGCACAGGGGGATTTGATCCGCGTGCCGATGCCGCCGTTGACCGAGGCGCGTCGTCGCGAGTTGATCAAGGTGGTCAAGGGCGAGAGCGAGGCAGCCAAGGTGGCGGTGCGCAACCTTCGCCGCGACGCGATCGCGACGCTGAAGGAGATGCTGAAGCACAAGGAGTGTTCCGAGGACGACGAGCATCGCGCTCAGGACGACATCCAGAAGCTCACTGACCGTTACGTCGCGGAGATCGACAAGCTCCTCAGCCACAAGGAAACCGAGCTGATGGCGATCTGAGCGCTGTCGACGAGGTGATCAGGATGCAGCGTTTTGCCAGCTCGACGCGTGATGTTCCGCCGGCACTGGCCGTTCCGAGGCATGTGGCCATCATCATGGATGGCAATGGGCGCTGGGCGAAAAAGCACCTCCTGCCGCGCTTTGCCGGTCACCGGCAGGGTGTCCGGACGGTACGGACGATGGTCCGCTGCTGTCTCGAGCGTGGCATCGAGTACCTGACGCTGTTCGCCTTCAGTTCGGAGAACTGGCGCCGGCCGCAAGACGAGGTGTCGCTGTTGATGCAGTTGTTCGTC
Organism: Candidatus Accumulibacter adjunctus; assembly: GCA_000585015.1. Lineage (GTDB taxonomy): Bacteria > Pseudomonadota > Gammaproteobacteria > Burkholderiales > Rhodocyclaceae > Accumulibacter > Accumulibacter adjunctus. The sequence goes on from JFAX01000018.1 coordinate 14,599, forward strand.
CGCGTCCTAAAGGAAGAGGTCAGGAAGCTGGATCGCAACGGCGTGCGACTGCGGGTCATTGGCGACCTGACGCGCTTCGAGCCGGACCTGCAGGCACTGATCGATGCTTCGGAGCAACGGACGGCAGCCAACAGTCGCCTCGTCCTGACGATCGCTGCCAACTACGGCGGGCGTTGGGACATCCTGCAGGCGGTCAAGCGCATGCAGATGGAAGACCCTGGGCGAGGCGACGATTGGGACGAGGGCGACCTGACACCGCACCTGGCGATGAGCTACGCGCCGGAACCCGATCTCTTCATTCGTACCGGTGGCGAACAGCGGGTCAGCAATTTCCTGCTCTGGCAACTGGCTTATTCGGAGCTTTACTTCACCGACGTGCTGTGGCCGGAGTTCGACGCGGACGCTTTCGACGCCGCTCTGGCGTGGTATCGGCAGCGTGAACGCCGCTTCGGGCGCACCAGCGAGCAGTTGCTGGGCGCGCCGCCGGCAGCGCCGCCAGCGACGGATCAGCGGGCCGATGCTTAGGACGCGGGTACTCACTGCGGTCGTCCTGCTTGCGGTCTTTCTTCTGGCCCTGTTCCTTCTGCCGCCGCTCGGCTGGTTGCTTTTCGTCACCGCCGTCGCGGCCGTTGCCGCCTGGGAGTGGGGCGCGTTGATGCGTCTTGCCGGCGGGGCAAGGATCGCGCTCGGCGTCGCCCTGGCGACGGTCTGCCTGCTGCTGGCGATCGCCGAGCCGGCAGCAGTCGGTCTGGCGGCGGGTTTCGCCGACTCGGCGTGGCGGCTCGGCGCCTTCTTCTATCTGCCGGCGGCGGTTTTCTGGTTGCTGCTGGCACCGATCTGGCTGCTGCGGCGCTGGCCTCTCGGCAGCACGGTCCCGGCGCTGGCAACCGGAGCCATCGTGCTGCTGCCGCTCTGGCTGGCGCTGGTCCAGTTGCGGCAGGCCGGCCCGCTGGCGGTGCTGGCGATCATGGCCGTGGTCTGGCTGGCGGACATCGGCGCCTACTTCAGCGGCCGCCGTTTCGGCAAGCACAAGCTGGCGCCGGCGATCAGTCCCGGAAAGACGTGGGAAGGTGCGATCGGCGGATCTCTGCTGGTGATCGTCTGTGGCCTGCTGCTCGCGTCGCGCCTGCCGCCGGCGCTGGCCGGCAAGCAGTTGCTCCTGTTGCTCGTCCTGTTGCTGCTGACGGCGATCAGCGTCGTCGGCGATCTGTTCGAGTCCCTGCTCAAGCGGCAGGCAGACCTCAAGGACAGCAGCAACGTCTTGCCGGGGCACGGCGGGGTCCTCGACAGGATCGACAGCCTGACCTCGACCCTGCCGCTGGTGGCGCTCGTCTGGCTGGTGACCAGGGTTTGAGCAGCATCGCCACCAGCATGCAGCGGCTGACGATTCTCGGCTCGACCGGTTCGATCGGGGTCAACACCCTTGACGTGGTACGACGTCATCCCGATCTCTACCGCGTCGTTGCGCTCTGCGCGCACCGGCAGAGCGAGCGCCTTTTCGAGCAGTGTCTCGAGTTCAGGCCGCAGCACGCGGTGGTCGGCGACGAAGCAGTGGCGGCCGAGCTGTCCGGACGCCTCGGTGATGCCGGTTGCGCGACCGTCGTCAGCCACGGGCCCGATGCCCTGTTGCGCATGGCGCAGTTGCCCGAGGTCGATGCCGTCATGGCGGCGATCGTTGGCGCCGCGGGGTTGCCGCCGACGCTGGCGGCTGCGGTCGCCGGCAAGAAGATCCTGCTGGCCAACAAGGAGGCGCTGGTGATGGCCGGTGCGGTCTTCATGCGGGCGGTACGCGACAACCATGCCACGCTGCTGCCGATCGACAGCGAGCACAATGCGATCTTCCAGTCGCTGCCGAGCGATTATGCCGGCGATCCGCAGGCAAGCGGCGTGCTCGGTCTGTGCCTGACCGCCTCGGGCGGGCCGTTTCGTGGTCGGTCGCTGGCCGACCTCGAGTCCGTCGGTCCGGACGAGGCCTGTTCGCACCCGAACTGGGTCATGGGTCGGAAGATTTCGGTCGATTCGGCGACGATGATGAACAAGGGGCTGGAGGTGATCGAAGCCCGCTGGTTGTTCAATGTGCCGCCGGAGCGAATCCAGGTCCTCATCCATCCGCAGAGCATCGTCCATTCCCTGGTCCAGTATGCCGACGGTTCGGTGATTGCCGAGCTCGGCAATCCGGACATGCGGACGCCGATCGCGCATGCTCTGGCCTATCCGCGCCGCATTGCCGCCGGCGTTGCACCGCTCGATCTTGGCGCCATCGCCAGCCTGCACTTCGAGCGTCCGGATAACGAGCTGTTTCCCTGTCTGGCTCTGGCCTATCGCGCCCTGTGCGCGGGCGGAACGGCGTCGGCGACGCTCAACGCGGCGAACGAGATCGCAGTCGAGGCCTTCCTCGCGGGGCGCATCGGCTTCACCGCGATTCCCCGCCTGATCGAGGACGTGATGGACCGCATGCCGGCTGGCCGTGAGCCCGTTTCCCTGGCGGAAGTGTTGGCCGCCGACCGGGCGGCGCGTGAGGTCGCCGAGCAGTGTCTGCTCACGGGGGTCTGCGCATGAGCGGTTTCCTCTATTATCTCGTTGCGTTCGCCGTCGTGCTCGGCATCCTGGTCGTCGTGCACGAGTTCGGCCACTACGTGGCTGCGCGCTGGGCCGGGGTCAAGGTCCTGCGCTTCTCGGTCGGATTCGGGCGGCCCCTGGTCACGCGACGCTGGGGGCGTGATGGCACCGAGTGGGCCCTGGCAGCCTTCCCGCTCGGTGGCTACGTCAAGATGCTCGACGAACGCGAAGCTGAAGTGGCGCCTGACGAACTGCACCGCAGCTTCAATCGGCAACCGGTTGCGCGCCGGATGGTGATCGTTGCCGCCGGACCGGCGGCAAATTTCGTCCTCGCGATCCTGCTCTACTGGGGCCTGTTCTGCTATGGCAGCGAGGAGTTCAGGCCGATCCTCGGTACGCCCGTGTTGTCGAGCCCAGCCGCTGCGGCCGGACTCGACAACGGCGAACTGGTTCTGCGGGTGGCCGGCGAAAAGGTGCAGACCTGGCAGGAGATGCGCTGGTTGCTGCTGCAAAAGGCGGTCGATCACGACGCGGTCGACCTCGAACTGCTCAACCCGCGGCAGGAGGTCGTCGTCCGTCGCCTCGATCTGTCGGTCGTACGGCAATCGGGATGGGAGGGTGATGCGCTCGAGAGGCTGGGCTTGCGGCTTTACCGGCCGCGTCTGCCGCCGATCATCGGCAGCGTCAGCGCCAGGAGCGCGGCCGAGGCTGCCGGGCTGCGGGCCGGTGACGAGATTCTGGACATCGATGGCGAGCCGATCGAGAGCTGGGCAGATCTGGTCCGTGTCGTTCGCCAGTCGGCGGGTCAGACGCTGCATTTCGAGGTACTCCGCGACGGGTTGCGGCAAGGTCTGAGCGTGCAACCGTCTGCGGTCGAGGAACAGGGAAAGGATGTCGGCCGGATTGGTGCCGCGGTGCGCGACGCTGGGCAGACACGCGAGCAACTGATGGTCACCGTGCGCTACGATCCGCTCTCGGCGTTGGGCAAGGCGCTGGTCGAGACCTGGGACAAGTCTACCTTCACCCTGGTGATGATCGGTCGCATGATCACCGGCGAGGTCTCGTGGCGCAACCTCAGTGGGCCCGTGACGATCGCCGACTATGCCGGCCAGTCGGCAAAGCTCGGTGTCGACTACTACCTGAAGTTTCTGGCACTGGTGAGCATCAGCCTCGGCGTCCTCAACCTGCTGCCCATCCCGATTCTGGACGGTGGGCATTTGCTGTATTATCTGGTGGAAATAATCAAGCGCGGGCCGGTTTCCGAGCGCACGATGGAGATTGGTCAGCAGATCGGCCTGACCTTCCTGATCATGCTCATGGCTTTCGCTTTCTACAACGATATCAACCGCTTGTTCTCCGGCTGAGCCTATGAAGAAGAACCTGCTTGCAGGTCTGGTGATCTCTCTCCTTGCCTCCGCCGCGGCGGCCATCGAGCCGTTCACAGTGCGCGACATCCGCCTCGAAGGAATTCAGCGCGTCGAGGCCGGTACGGTCTTCAGCTACCTGCCGGTCAAGGTCGGTGACACGATGACCGACGAGATGGCGGCGCAGGCGATCAAGGCGCTGTTCGCCACGGGGTTTTTCAAGGACGTCCGCATCGAGATGGATGGCGGGGTCGTCGTCGTCGTCGTCGAGGAGCGCCCGGCGATTGCGCAGATCGATTTCATCGGCCTCAAGGAGTTCGACAAGGAGCAGTTGACCAAGGGCCTGAAGGAAGTGGGCGTCGCCGTTGCCCGGACCTTCGACCGGGCAACGCTGGAGAAGGCCGAGCAGGAACTGAAACGGCAGTACCTGACGCGCGGCAGGTACGCCGTGACGATCACGACGACCGTCACCCCGCTGGAGCGCAACCGGGTGGCGATCAACTTCACCATCGACGAGGGTGAGCCGGCAACCATCCGGCAGATCAACATCGTCGGTGCCAATGCCATTCGCGAGAAGGACCTGCTGGCCGCGATGCAGCAGAAGACGGGCGGCTGGCTCAGCTGGTACACCAAGGACGACCAGTACTCGCGGCAGAAATTGTCGGCCGACCTCGAGACGCTGCGTTCGTACTATCTCGATCGCGGTTACCTGGAATTCAGCGTCGAGTCGACGCAGGTGTCGATCACGCCGGACAAGAAAGAGATCTACATCACGATCAGCATCAACGAAGGGGAGCGTTACCTCGTCTCCTCGGTGAAGCTGGCGGGCGACCTGACGTTGTCGGAAGAGGAGTTCAGGAAGCTGGTGAAGATCAGGGCGGGCGAGGTGTTTTCGCGCGAGCGGCTGAACGAGACCACCAAGGCGATCACCGACAAGCTTGGCCACCAGGGCTACGCCTTTGCCAACGTCAATGCGGCGCCGGAGCTGGACAAGGAGAAGCGGCAGGTGGCGTTCACCATCTTCGTCGATCCCGGCAAGCGGACCTACGTCCGCCGCATCAATGTCACCGGCAACACCAAGACCCGCGACGAGGTGATCCGGCAGGAGATGCGCCAGATGGAGGGTGCCTGGTACGATGCCGACCGCGTCGCCAAGTCCCGCGAGCGGATCGACCGTACCGGCTACTTCAATGAAGTCACCGTCGAGACCCCGCCTGTACCGGGAACCATCGACCAGGTCGACGTCAACGTCAACGTTGCCGAGAAATCGACCGGCAACATCTCGATCGGTGCCGGCTACTCGACGGCGGAGAAGGTGATTCTCTCGGGCTCGATCTCGCAGACCAACATCTTCGGCAGCGGCAAGCACCTCGGCCTGCAGATCAATACCGGCAAGCTCAACCGCACGCTCGGGATCAACTACACCAATCCCTATTTCACGGTTGACGGCATCAGCCAGGGATTCGATGTCTATTACCGGACGCTCAATCCGACCTCGCTCGGCTATGCCTTCCAGTCTACGTCCTGGGGGGGCGGCATCCGCTTCGGTTTTCCGCTGGACGAGAAGGACATGCTCAACGTCGGGCTGGCGATCGACCAGACGACGATCGACATCACGCCGATCACCATCGCGACGCCGATCCAGTACATCCAGTTCCAGAAGGAGCATGGGGACTCCAACATCACGTTGCCGGCGACGGTGTCGTGGATCCGTGACACGCGCAACAGTGCGATCTACACTACCAGCGGTGGCGTGCAGAAGGCGGGGGTCGAGGTTGCCATCCCGGGCGTCGATCTCTCCTTCTACCGTCTGACCTATTCCAACCAGCAGTACTTCTCGCTGACGAAGGATCTGATCCTGATGCTCTATGGCGAGGTGGGCTACGCGAACGGGCTGGAGGGACAGACGCTGCCGTTCTACAAGAACTTCTTCGCTGGTGGTGTCGGCTCGGTCCGTGGCTTCGAGACGGCGAGTCTGGGGCCGGTGGACCCGCTCTATCCCGATACGCGCCTGGGTGGGACGCGCAAGGTGGTCCTCAACGCCGAGCTGCTGATGCCTTTCCCGGGTTTCGACAAGGCGCTGCGTCTCGGACCTTTCATCGACGCCGGCAACGTCTTCAACGAAACTGGCTATACGATCTCCGAAGGCGGACTGCGCTGGTCCGTAGGACTGACGGCGGCGTGGATTTCGCCGCTTGGACCGTTGAAATTCAGTTTTGGGCAGCCTATCGGCATCGAGAAGAATGATAAGATCCAGAAGTTTCAGTTTCAGATGGGAACGACCTTTTGATGCGGGAGAATTAGCTTGAATAGAACGATTGCCACGCTGCTCGGAGTCCTGCTTGCGACGCTGCCCATAGCCGGAGCCGCGGCGGCCGATCTGAAGGTCGGGTACGTGAATACGCAGCGGCTGTTCCGTGATGCGCCGGCAGCCGTCAAGGCGGCGAAGAAGATCGAACAGGAATTCTCCAAGCGCGACCAGGACCTGCAGCGTCTGGCGAAGCAGGTGCAGGGTCTGCAGGAGTCGCTCGAGAAGGGCGGCCTGACCATGTCCGAGTCGGAAAGACGCGCCAAGGAGAAGGATCTCGCCGAACTGTCACGCGAGTTCCAGCGCAAGCAGCGCGAGTTCCGCGAGGACCTCAACCTGCGGCAGAATGAGGAGAACGCTGCCATCATCGAGAAGGCGAACAAGGCGATCAAGCAGCTTGCCGACAGCGAGAAATACGACCTGATCGTGCAGGATGTGGTCTGGGTCAGCCCGCGCCTCGACATCACCGACAAGGTCATCAAGGCTCTGTCGGAAGGCAGGGACGCGGCGAAGTAGCCCGCTGGCGCCACCGATGGCAGCGGGCTTGCGACTCGACGAAATCGTCGCCAGTCTTGGCGGCGTTCTGCAGGGCGATGGGGCGCTCGTCGTGTCACGGGTTGGCACGCTGCAGTCCGCCCAGCCGGGCGACATCGCCTTCCTCGCCAACCCGAAGTACCGCTCGCAACTGCAGACGACGCAGGCATCGGCGGTCATCGTCCCACCGCAGTTCGCCGCGGACACGCAGCTGCCGCGGATCGTGCACCGGAACTCCTACGCCTATTACGCTCGCGTCGTTGCGCTGCTCAATCCGCCGGCAGCCCGCCGTCCGGGCGTCCACCGCGGCGCGGTCGTGCACTCGCCGGTTCCGGCATCGGCCTCGATCGGCGAGAACGTCGTCGTCGGCAGGGGGGTGCATCTCGGCGAGAACGTGACGTTGCAGCCGGGTTGCGTGATTGGCGACGGAGCGTCGATCGGCGACGATTCGCTGTTGCACCCGAACGTCGTCGTCTACGACCGCTGCGTGATCGGCAGGCGGGCGATCATTCACTCCGGGGCGGTGATCGGCTCGGATGGTTTCGGTTTCGCCAAGGACGGGGACCGCTGGATCAAGATCCCGCAGATCGGCCGCGTCGTCGTCGGTGACGATGTCGAGATCGGCGCCAACACCTCGATCGACCGGGGCGCGCTGGACGACACGCTGGTCGCCGACGGCGTCAAGCTCGACAATCAGATCCAGATCGGTCACAACTGCAGCATCGGCGAGAACGCGGCGATGGCCGGTTGTGTCGGCATCGCCGGCAGTACGCGCATCGGCCGGCGCTGCACCATTGGTGGTGCCGGCATGATCAGCGGTCATCTGGAACTCGGCGACGACGTCCACATCTCTGGCGGCACCCTCGTCGCGCGCAGTCTGATCCGGCCGGGGCAGTACACGGGAGTCTTCCCACTCGATGAGCATGCCGAGTGGCTGCACAATGCGGCGCAGCTTCGACGCCTCTCCAGACTCGTCGAGCGCGTCGCCGAACTTGAGAAGAAGATCAAACTGATGGAGATCAAGTCTTGAACGCAATGGATATCAAGGAAGTCCTCGAGCACCTGCCGCATCGCTATCCTTTCCTGCTGGTCGATCGCGTCCTCGATTGCCAGCCCGGCAAGTCGATCCATGCGTACAAGAACGTGACGATCAACGAACCGTTCTTTCCCGGGCATTTCCCGCATCATCCGGTGATGCCGGGCGTGCTGATCACCGAGGCACTGGCGCAGGCCGCCGGCATCCTGTCGTTTCGCAGCCTCGGCGAAAAGCCTGACCTGCACTCGCTCTTCTTCTTCGTCGGCATCGACAAGGCGCGCTTCAAGAAGACCGTGACGGCCGGTGACCAATTGCACCTGCACGTCAGCATCCAGCGCCAGTTCCGCAACATCTGGAAGTTCGAGGCGCGGGCGGTGGTCGATGGCGAGACGGTTGCCGAGGCCGAACTGATGTGTGCCAAGAGCAACATCGCCTGAGATGCCGGAAGCAGCCGCCATGATCCACCAGACCGCCATCATCCACTCCGGCGCACGACTCGGGGCGAACGTCGCGGTCGGCGCCTATTCGATCATCGGTGAGGACGTGGAGATCGGCGACAACACGACGATCGGGCCGCACGTCGTCATCACCGGGCGGACGCGCATCGGTTGTGACAACCGCATCTACCAGTTCACGTCGCTCGGTGAGGTGCCACAGGACAAGAAGTACGGGGGCGAGCCGACCTGCCTCGAGATCGGCGACCGCAACACGATCCGCGAGTTCTGTACCTTCAACGCCGGCACCGCCCAGGATGTCGGCATCACCCGCGTCGGCGACGACAACTGGATCATGGCCTATGTTCACATCGCGCATGACTGTCAGGTCGGCAGTCGCACGATCTTCGCCAACAACGCGCAGCTCGCCGGTCATGTGCACATCGGCGACTGGGCGATCCTCGGCGGCTTTGCCGGCGTGCACCAGTTCTGCCGCGTTGGCGCGCACAGCATGATCGCGGCGGGATCGGTCGTCATCCAGGACGTGCCGCCGTACGTCATGGCGGCCGGCAACAGCGCCGGGCCGTACGGCATCAACGCCGAGGGATTGAAGCGGCGAGGTTTCTCGCCGGACGCGCTGCTTACCCTGAAGCGGGCGTACCGGACGATCTACAAGTCGGGACTGATGCTCGACGAAGCGCGCGCCAGGCTGCAGGACGAGGTCAAGGCCCATCCCGAGATCCAGCCGCTGCTCGACTTCCTCGCCGTTTCGAAGCGCGGCATCATCCGATGACTGCCGGCGTGGTCCGGATCGCACTGGTGGCCGGCGAGGCATCGGGCGACCTCCTGGCCAGCCAGCTGATCGAGGCGATCCGCGGCCGACTGCCGCACGCGGTGTTCTTCGGCATCGGCGGTCCGCGCATGCTGGGCAAGGGTTTCGACGCCTGGTATCCGCTCGAGAAGCTGGCGGTGCGCGGCTACGCCGAGGTCCTGCGGCAGTTCCGCGAAATCCTCGCCATCCGCCGCAGCCTCAAGCGCCGTCTGCTGGCCGACCCGCCGGACGTCTTCGTCGGCGTCGATGCGCCCGATTTCAACCTCGGTCTCGAGCGGGTTCTGAAGCGGCGCGGGGTGACCACCGTCCATTACGTCAGTCCGTCGATCTGGGCCTGGCGTGGCGAACGCATCCACAGGATCGGTGCGGCGGCCTCACGGGTCCTCGCGCTGTTTCCCTTCGAACCGGCGATCTACGAGCGCCAGGGGATTCCGGTGAGCTACGTCGGTCACCCGCTCGCCGACATGCTGCCGCTCGCCGATGGCCGTGACGCGACGCGTGCGCTGCTGGGCTTTGGCGAACGGCAGCCGGTCTTCGCCCTGCTGCCGGGCAGCCGGCAGTCCGAGTTGCAATACATGGCCGACACCTTCATCGAAAGCGCGCGCCGGATACACCAGGCACTCCCCGATGCGGCCTTCGTCGTGCCGCTGGCGACGCGCGAGACGCGCGCCATGTTCGAGGCCGCCCGGCAGCGATGCGCCGCCGAGGACTTGCCGCTGCGCCTGCTGTTCGGGCACGCGCATCAGGCGATGATGGCCGCCGACGTCGTTCTCGTCGCCAGCGGGACGGCCACCCTCGAGGCGGCGCTGCTCAAGCGACCGATGGTCATCGCATACAAGATGGCGCCGTTCTCCGCCTGGCTGATGCGCCGCATCGGCGGCTACCTGCCCTATGTCGGCCTGCCAAACGTCCTCGCCGGTCGCTTCGTCGTTCCCGAGTTCATGCAGGAGGATGCGACGCCGGCCAACCTGGCGCAGGCCGTCCTCAATCTCTACGTCGATCGGGGGGTGCGCGCCGGCCTGCAGGCGCTCTTCCATGCCATGCACCTGCAGCTACGGCAGAATGCCGCCGAGCGCGCAGCCAGCGCCGTCATCGGCTGCCTGCCGGCAGCGATTCGCGAGCATGCCGCTGCTGCTGCAAGCTGAGGGACTCGCCTGCGGCGTCGATGAGGCGGGGCGTGGCCCGCTGGCCGGACCCGTGGTGGCAGCGGCGGTGATCCTCGATCCGCAGCGGCCGGTCGCCGGTCTCGACGACTCGAAAAAGCTCGGCGCCGCGCGGCGCCTGCGGCTTGCCGACGACATTCGCCGGCAGGCGCTCGCCTGGGCGGTCGCCGAGGCGTCGGTCGGCGAGATCGACCAGCTCAACATCCTGCAGGCGAGCCTGCTCGCCATGCAGCGTGCGGTCGGTCGCCTGATCGATCAGTACCGCCTGCTGCCTTCGCAAGTCCTCGTCGATGGGCCGCATTGTCCGCTGTTCGCCGCTCCCGCGCAGGCGGTGATCGGCGGCGACGGCCGCATCTGCCAGATCGCTGCGGCGTCGATCCTGGCGAAGACCAGCCGCGACGCCGGAATGCGGGAACTGCATGCCCTCCATCCAGAGTACGGTTTTGACCGTCACCAGGGCTACCCGACCGCGGCACACCTGCGGGCGCTGCAGGAGCACGGCCCGTGCCCGCAGCATCGGCGCAGTTTCGCGCCGGTGGCACGCCTGCTGCAGACATGAAGCGGATCAGCTCGCGCGACAATCCGCATTACCGCGAGCTGAAGAGACTGCACGCGAGCGCCCGCGAGCGGCGTCGCAGTGCTCGCCTCCTGCTCGACGGCCTGCATCTGATCACCGCTTACCAGCAGCGCTGCGGCAGCCCGGCCGAGCTCGTCGTCAGCGACAGCGGTGCCGGGCGGCGGGAGATCATCGATCATCTGGCGAGCTGCCCGCCAGTCATGCCGGTCACGCAGTTGCCCGATGCCCTGTGGGCCGAGCTGGCGCTGGTCGATACGCCAAGTGGCATCATGGCCGTTGCCGCGTGGCCGCAGCCGCCAACGGCGATCGATCTGGCGGCCGATGCGGTGCTGCTCGATGGCGTCCAGGATCCCGGCAATGTCGGCTCGATCCTGCGCAGCGCGGCGGCGGCCGGCTTTCACCAGATCCTGCTGTCGGCGGACTGTGCTCAGGCGTGGTCACCGAAGACGCTGCGGGCCGGCATGGGCGCCCATTTCCAGCTCGCCATCCACGAAGAAAGCGACCTGCCCGCGTTTCTCGCCAACTACCATGGACTGAGCATCGCGACTGCGGCAAACGCACCGGCAGGGCTTTTCGCCACCGATCTGGCGCCGGCGGTCGCCTGGATCTTCGGCAGCGAAGGACAGGGCTTGCGCGCGGCGGTGCTGGCGGCGACGCATCTGCAGGTGCACATTCCGATGCCCGGCGCCTGCGAATCGCTGAACGTCGCCGCCGCCGCCGCCATCTGTCTTTTCGAGACGGTCAGGCGACGGCAGAGGACCGCTGACGGCGGCCGCTGACGGCGATGCGGTCTGCGGGGCAGCGCTGGCCCCGGCGCGAGATCCGCCGTCGCCGAGGGGAATTGGCAGGCGTCGGTTGGCTTGCCATCACCCGGCGGCTTCAGGCGTACGGCGGCTGGAAGGCCTCCTCGGGACCTGCCAGCGGTGCGTCACCGCTCCAGCACGGAGAGAGTTCCCGCAACTTCGCGATCGCCGGCGGGACGGCGGCGATGACTTGCTCCACTTCCCGTGCGGTGCTGTAGCGTGAGAGCGGAAGGCGTATCGTCGCGTGGGCGGCGGTACCGGGAATTGCCATCGCCCGCACGACACGCGACGGATCGAGAGATCCCGAGGTGCAGGCCGAGCCCGATGAGGCTGCAATGCCCTGCCGATGCAGGAGCAGCCCAATGCCTTCGCCTGCGACGGACTCGAAGGCGATGCTCGACGTGTGGGGCAGGCGGTAGCGTTTGTCGCCATTGGCGACGGCGTTCCTGACGCTGCCGACAGAGACGCTGTTCAGGCCGCCACGGCGATCAGTCTGAGCCCCACGGCTGCCACCCGTCACGTCGGCAGAGCGATAGCACGATCTCCTTGCGCGGCTGGCCAGCAGGGTGGTCGCGGCCAGGAGGGCGATCACTTCAACGCCGTCGTGCATCGAGCACGAGGTCGATGCAGCGGGCAACGGTCTGGCCACTGACGGCCAGCGATGCCGCCAGTTGCGACTGGTTGAGCAGGCCGCCTGGCGTATGGGCGAACATCGAAACAGCCTTGTCGGGCGGCGTCTCAGCATGAGCTGCATGGGATTTTCAGCGACCCCGAACTGGTGCACAGCGAGGGTGCCGCTGCACCAGTCTGGCGCCCTGGAACTTGCCATGATGATCGGGGTGATTGGCAATGCGTTGCAATTCAACAGCTCGGACTGCGTGGCACGAAGTTTGCTTGTGCCTCAACGCAAGCCAATTGATTGTTTTCACTTTTCAGGACACCGCCATGGGTAGAGCCCTCCTGGACACCCCGCACGACGTGGCCGAGCCCGCCGACACGCCACCGGTGCGCCGAGTCAGGGTCGTTGCCGTGAGCACCGCGGCGAAAGCTGTCCCTGCGCCGCGCGAGCCCTTCGATTGGCGCGGCCTCGGCGCGCGGGTGCTGCCGCCTCTGGGCGGCCTGGTGCTGCTGATCGCCGTCTGGGCGCTGGCGACGCAGAAGAGCGCCAGTTTCCCGACGCCGCTGGCCACCTTCGACGCGGCGGTGAAGCTCTTTTCCGACCCGTTCTACAGTAATGGCCCCAACGACCAGGGAATCGGCTGGAACATCCTGTTCTCGCTGCAGCGCGTCGGCCTGGGCTTCGGCCTGGCGGCGCTGGTCGGCATACCGCTGGGCTTCATCATCGGCCGCTTCACGCTGTTCAACCGCATGCTCTCGCCGCTGATCAGCGTGCTCAAGCCGGTGTCGCCGCTGGCGTGGTTGCCGATCGGCCTGCTGGTCTTCAAGAGCGCCAACCCGGCGGCGATCTGGACCATCTTCATCTGCTCGATCTGGCCGATGGTGATCAACACCGCGGTCGGCGTGCAGAAGGTGCCCGAGGACTACCTCAACGTCGCCCGCGTGCTCAAGCTCAGCGAGTGGAAGATCGCCACCCGCATCCTGCTGCCATCGGTGATGCCGTACATGCTCACCGGCGTGCGCTTGAGCGTCGGCACCGCCTGGTTGGTGATCGTCGCGGCCGAGATGCTGACCGGTGGTGTCGGCATCGGCTTCTGGGTCTGGGACGAGTGGAACAACCTCAACGTCGCCCACATCATCATCGCCNNCTTCGTCATCGGCGCGGTCGGGCTGCTGCTCGAATGGTCGCTGCTGGCAGTGGCACGCCGCTTCGACTACAGCTGAGGTCCGCCATGCTCGTCAATTCCAGTCCTTCCATAAACACCCGGCGGACGCTGCAGATCCAGGACGTCGGCATGGTGTTCCCCACCAAGCGTGGTCCCTTCGTCGCCTTGCGTGACATCAACCTCGAAGTGCAGCGCGGCGAGTTCGTCACCCTCATCGGCCACTCGGGTTGCGGCAAGAGCACGCTGTTGAACCTGGTTGCCGGCCTGACCACACCTTCCAGCGGCATCCTGCTGCTCCAGGAACGTGAGCTGACGGGGCCCGGCCCGGATCGTGGCGTCGTCTTCCAGAATCACTCGCTGTTGCCGTGGCTGAGCTGCCTGGACAACGTGCTGCTGGCCGTCGAGCGGGTATTCGGCGAGAAGGAGGGCAAGGCGCAGCTGCGCGAACGCGCGCTGGCGGCGCTGGACCTGGTCGGCATGAGCCACGCGGTGGCCAAGCGCCCGCAGGAGATCTCCGGCGGCATGAAGCAGCGCGTGGGCATCGCGCGCGCTCTCGCCATGGAGCCGAAGATGCTGTTGATGGACGAACCCTTCGGCGCGCTCGATGCGCTCACGCGCGCGCGGCTGCAGGACGAGCTGATGAGGATCGTCGCCACCACCGGGGCGACGGTGATGATGGTGACGCACGACGTCGACGAGGCCGTGCTGCTCAGCGACCGCATCGTGATGATGACCAACGGCCCGGCCGCGACCATCGGCGAGGTGCTGCGCGTGGACCTGCCGCGCCCGCGCGCCCGCGTGGCGCTGGCCGAGAACCGCGATTACGTGCAGTACCGCAAGGAGGTCATCGACTTCCTCTATACGCGGCACAGCCACGTGGAAAAGGCCGCATGAGATGGACGCCGCCGTCGTCACCGGCAAGAAGACCTTCATCCGCGTCGTCGAAGTCTGGGTGCCTGGCAACGACCGCAGCACGCTCGAGTTCAGTGCCGGCCTGTACGGCAGCGCAGAGCGCTTCGGCGCCATCAGCCGGCAGATGTGCTTCGGCCTTGGCGAAGGCCTGCCGGGCCAGGCTTGGCTGGACGGGCGGCCGATCGTCTTGAAACAGTTCGCAGGTGCGAACTTCCGGCGCACCCAGGCCGCGCACGCCGAAGGCCTGACCTGCGGCATCGCGCTGCCCGTGTTTGCCGGCGACTTTCTCACTGCGGTGCTGGTCATCTTCTGCGGTGACGACGAAGCGCACGCGGGTGCCATCGAGCTGTGGTGCAACGATCCCGCGGCATCGAAGGACATGACGCTCGAAGATGGCTACTACGGCACGACGGCTGACGCTTTCGAGTTCATCTCGCGGCGCACCGCGTTCCGTCAGGGTCACGGCCTTCCGGGTCTGGCCTGGGAATCGCGGCTGCCGGTGTTCCAGGAAGATCTCGGCAAGGGCGAACGCTTCCTGCGCGCCGACAGTGCGATCAAGGTCGGCATCAACCGCGGCTTTGTCCTGCCATGCGCGACCCGCGGCGCCTCGACTTACGTGATGGCCTTCCTGTCGGCGATGGCTACGCCGATCGTACGGCGTTTCGAAACCTGGCTGCCCGACGCCGATGGCGAGCGCCTGACCCGTGCCGGAGGATTCTGCGAGGTCAGCGGCACGGTGCCGGCCGGCGACGACCGCGACTTCATCGAACGTGGCCAGGGCACGCTGGGCCGGGCCGCCTTCAGCGGCGTGCCGATGGTCGGCGAGAGTGCCGCCAGCGAACCCGGACTGGTCGGCCGCGCGGCCAGCGCTGCCGGTCTTGACGCAGTGGTTGCGGTGCCCGTGCTGCACGATGGTCGGTTGCGCGCCGTCGTCGCCTGGTACTTCTGAGGCGCCAGCCGTTCGACCCGGCGCAGGGCGTTCACGCGGCCGGATCTCGACATCTTTCGGCCGTTTGGATGGTTTCCTCTTGCGCTTGAGTTTCCTTCCCCTTTGCTGTGCAGGCGGGTTGCGCTGCCGCACCAAAGCAGGGAATGGCGGAGGCGCACCCACTGCCTCTGAGGGCCAGAAAAAGCTCATGAGATCAGATTGTTAAAGAGAAGTGATCGCGAACATGGGGCTGGCACGAAGATTGCTGAGACCGTCTTGAGAAGCACGGTCAATGGTGACCGGGCAAGAGTTCGATCGATTCGATCGATCGCGGAGCAAGCAATGGAAGAACACAACCGGAAACCAGAATCCAAGCCGTCTTTCTCTCGTCGTGAGTTTGTTTCAGCCGCACTCGGTGCGTCGCTCATGTCCATGGTCACCCCTGGCCTGCGCGGCGGTGCCTGGGCCGCCGGATCGGACGCACCGGAAAAGAAGGAAGTGAAGATCGGCTTCATCCCGCTGACCGACTGTGCCTCGGTGGTCATGGCTTCGGTCATGAAGTTCGACGAGAAGTATGGCATCAAGATCATCCCGACCAAGGAAGCCTCGTGGGCTTCGGTGCGCGACAAGCTGGTCAATGGCGAACTCGACGCCGCCCATGTGCTGTACGGCCTCATCTATGGTGTCCAGATGGGTGTCGGCGGGCCGAAGAAGGACATGGCCAACTTGATGACCTTGAACCACAACGGCCAGGCGATCACGCTTTCCAACCAGATGCGCGAAAAGGGCGCGATCGACGGCGCGAGTTTGGCGAAGCTGATCGCCAGGAAGGAAAAGGAATACACCTTCGCCCAGACCTTCCCGACTGGCACGCACGCCATGTGGCTGTACTACTGGATGGCCGCCAACGGCATCAATCCGATGCGGGACGTCAAGACGATCACCGTGCCACCTCCACAAATGGTCGCCAACATGCGCGTCGGCAACATGGACGGTTTCTGCGTCGGCGAGCCGTGGAACAACCGCGCGATCATCGACAACATCGGCTTTACCGCCGTGACCTCGCAGGACATCTGGGTCGATCATCCGGAAAAGATTCTCGGCACCACTGCCGACTGGGTGAAAAACAACCCGAACACGGCACGTGCCATGGTCGCTGCGATTCTCGATGCCAGCAAGTGGATCGACGCATCGATCGCGAACAAGCAGAAGACGGCCGAAACCATCGCCCAGAAGGCTTTCGTCAATACCGACAGCGAAGTCATCGTCGCCCGCATGCTCGGCCGTTACCAGAACGGCCTCGGCAAGAGCTGGGACGACAGGAACCACATGAAGTTCTTCAACGACGGTCTGGTGAATTTCCCCTACCTCAGTGACGGCATGTGGTTCATGACCCAACACAAGCGCTGGGGGCTGCTCAAGAGCCATCCGGATTATCTGGCGGTTGCCAGGCAGGTCAATCGCATCGACATCTACAAGCAGGGTGCCGCCGCGGCCGGAGTCACGCTCCCCAAGAGCGACATGCGTAGCGGCAAGCTGATCGACGGCATCGTCTGGGACGGCAAGGAACCGGCCAAGTACGCCGACGGGTTCAAGATCAAGGCCTGACAAGTGCGCGGAAGCGCTGCCGGCCAGCGCTTCCGCCGATCGCAACGGCCTCTTCACTTCCGGTGTCATCGCCGGAACGCTCGATGGTCTGATCGCCTGGTTCATGACCGGATCCGGTCACCAGAAGGAATGTGGCCACCGATGCAGGCGCTGCATCATTGCGCCGAGTCTGCCGGACTGGACAGCGTCCGCTGCTTCAAGGCGGCAAGGGCGGAACGGGGTGTCTAGCCCGTTGCCCTGATCGGCGTAGATCGGCCAACGGACTGCCGAGGAGTCATGGTAGACGCATGTCAACACAAACGCCGGGTCTGCCAACTGATTTCTGAGCTGGCTGGTGGGATCGGCGTCAGGGCAACGATGTCAGTGAGGGACGTCGTGCGCAATCGTCTCGGCGACCTGCTCGCCTTTTGCAGCGCGATTCGCGCGCGGTTGCCTGCGACTCAGGGCGCGGGACGCTGATTCCCTGCCGGTCGGATTTGGCTGCTGGTCGTCCTGCATTCTTGTGTTGTCCGTTGAACCTGCGTTGGGAAAAGCGCAAGGCTACTCTGCCGTCCGCTCTTCCGGCAGGGAAACGAAAGCGACGCGCTGCAGGCCGGCGCGCACGGCGATCGCCAGCACCCGCGCGACGCGCTCGTAGTGGACGTGGCGATCGGCATGCAGGTGGAGTTCGGGCTGCCGCGCCTGCCGGCCGGCAAGGTGGCAGCGCTCGGCGAACTGCTCGGGCGTCAGCGGCTCGCCGTTCCAGTACAGCGCACCGTCCTCGCGTACCGCGAGGTCGACGCGTTCGGCGCGTGTCACATTGACCTGGCTCGACGCGTGTGGCAGGTCGATCTTGACCGCGTGCGTCAGCAGCGGAGCGGTGACGATGAAGATCACCAGCAGCACCAGCATCACGTCGACCAGCGGCACGACGTTGATGTCCGCGCGCGTCGCCGCGGGACGATGACGGCGGAAACGGCAGTCGCTCATCGCGCGCTCGCGGGCGCCTGCACAGCAACGGAACTGGTCGCGACGCCCTTCACCGTCAACAGCACGTAGAGCTCGTGCGCAAAGCCCTCGAGGCGCGCCAGCCACAGCCGATTGCGGCGGTTGAAGGCGTTGTGGGCGAGCACCGCCGGAATCGCCACCGCCAGTCCGAGCGCGGTCATGATCAGCGCCTCACCGACCGGTCCGGCGACCTTGTCGAGCGTTCCCTGTCCCGACAGTCCGATCTGTACGAGCGCATGGTAGATTCCCCAGACGGTGCCGAAAAGGCCGATGTACGGCGCCGCCGAGGCGGCGGACGCGAGCACCGTCAGGCCGTACTCGGCGGCCGCGGCCTCGTCGTCGATGACGTGGTTCAGCCGGCGGCTGAGATACTCGGCGAAGCCGCCTGCCGCCGCCAGACTGACACCGCCGCTGTCGGCGAGCGCGTCGAGCCCTTCGGCCGCCAGCCGCGCGAACGCGTGATTGCACTGCTCGCCCTGCAGGCGGTGCCCCAGATCGCTGCTGCCGCTGCGCCAGAAGCGGGCGAGGAAGGCCTGCGCGCGTCGCTGCGCGACCAGCCCGGCGAGCGACCTGGTGACGATCAGGTACCAGCTCGCCAGCGACAGGAGCAGCAGGACGAGCAGGACGAGGCGGCCGACGAGGTCGGTCTGCGAGAGGAAATGGGCAACACCGAAGCCCTCGACGATCTGCGATCCCACGATTCAGTATCCGGGAAGAGTTGCATGGCCGCGGCGACGAGAAAAGCCGCGAGCGGGAGGAAGGGCCGACATGCCACGTGGACGCGCGCCGTGGCGAGGCTGGCAGCCAGCGCCGTGCCGGGCCTGCCAGGTGGTGTCGCCGACCCCGGTCCTCATTGCAGGACGAAGCGGAAGGGTTGCAGTGCGACCGCGCGTGCGCCGCGGCCGAAGGCCGGGGGGACGCTGCAGCGCCAGCCCCGGACCGCCGCCAGAGCGGCCTCGTCGAGTCGTTGATGGCCGCTGCCACGTTCGATTCGCGCCGCGGCGACGCTGCCGTCCTCGCCGAGTTCGACCCGCACGAGGACCTCGCCGGTCTCCTCGATCCGTCGTGACAGCGGCGGATAGGCGGGCGCCGGCCGGTGATGACAGACCACCGACAACTCGGATCCCAACGCCACCGGCGCCCGTGGCGCCGGCAGGGTGGGGGCGGTGGTCGCCGCCGGCGGGTCGACCGCGGGCTCCGGCTCGGCGACCGCCACCACTGCCGCCGCCGCTGCCCGCAGCGGCGTCGACAGCAGGGGCTGGAGTGGTGGTGGCCGTTGCCGTGGTTTCTCGCGCTGGCTCGTCGGCGGTGGATGACGCTGCTCGGCGGTCGGCGGAGAGCGCGGCGGCGTCACCGTCGGCGCGATGATGTCGACCTGCAGCGTCATCGTCGCGGCGTCCGCTGCGAAATGACGGTGCGTCCACAGAGCATAGGCCGCCGTGACATGGATGGCGACGACGAAACCGAGGGCGCCGATCAGCTCGATCGGTCGCCGGTGCGGGTTGACGGCTGACGCCGGTCGCCAGCCGTCGCCGGGTTCCACCGTCACTGGCGATCTCGAAGCCGGGGAGTCGCCGCCACCTACAACTTGAAGCTGAGCCCGGTATACACCGAACGGCCCATGCCGGGAACCGCGATGCCCCAGGGTATCGCGTTGATCATCATCGTCGTTCCCTGGCCGGTGTAGGCGCCGCCGAGGGGCAGGTAGTAGAGCTTGTCAAAAACGTTGTCGATGCCGAAGTCGAGACGTGCCTGCTTCCACGAGTAGCTGGCGCGCAGGTTGAGCAGCCCGTATCCCGGCGTGCCGATTTCGTTGCGGACGTCGGACAGCTGATCCTTGGACGTCGCGCCGACGAATTCGAGCGCGTTGTCCCAGCCGCCGATACGGTGGGTCAGCGCCAATCGGGCGTTGAACGGCATGATGTTGTAGAGGCCGTCGCCGGTATCGCGGTTCTTGCCGTAGGTGTAGGAAACGACCCCGTTCACTCCGAAGTCGCCGTAGCCGGTGCGCGCCAGGGGCAATTCGCCGGAGAGGTCGATGCCGTAGAGCTCGGCCGACTGGTTCGCGTACTGCAGGACGACGAACTGGTTCGTCGTCGTCGCGTTCGGCGGCGGGCAGGTCGTCGTGTTGTTGCAGCGGATCGCGTCGATGTAGTCCTTGACCCGCGTGTAGTACGGCGTCGCGCGGAGTTTCCAGCTGCGGTCGCTTGCATGCCAGTCGACTGACGCGGAAACGGTGTACGCGACCTCCGGATCGAGGTCGATGTCGCCGTAGTAGCCGTTGCCGTCACCGACGAAGTTGTTCATCACTGCCGCCATCGACCAGGTCGACCAGGTGTAACGCTCGTACAGGTTCGGCGAGCGCGTCTTGCGCGCGACGCCGACTTCGAGGTCGGTCTGGGCGTCGAGTGTGTAGCGGGCGAGGGCGGTGAGATCCCAGTTGTTGTCGGTCCGCTTGCGATCCTGTGCGTTGAAGGCTGCGGCATCGGCCTGCTGATTGTTGTACGAGCGCATCGGCATCCCGCCCATCATCATGGTCGTGAAGTTGATGTTCGGGTTGTACCCCTGCACGGGACCGGCATCGGTCGTGACGCGCTCGTAGCGGACGCCGAGCAGGGTCGTCCACTGCGCGTCCAGCCGCGACTCCCACTCGCCGAAGACGCCGAGTCGGTCGCGCGTACCATCGTTGATGTTGTCGAAGGTCAGCGGCCACATGGCGCCCCCTGATGCCGGCCAGTAGTCGTCGAGCCGATAGTGCTGATACAGACCGCCGACGCGCAGCAGGTCGTTGACACCGAGATTGACGTCGGCACGCAGCGTGACACCGCTGGTGTTGCTGTCGGTCTTCATCGGCATGCCGGCGGCGCAGGTCGCGCTGATCGGCGAACAGGGCATGCCGACGACCGCGTTGTGGCCGCCCGACGCCATGCCGTAGTAGAAGCGCTTGTCGGGACCGAAATCCATCAGATGGTCGACCGATTCGTAGTACGCCCGTGCCTCGATCTGTCCCCAGTCGTACTGGCCAAGATAACGCAGGTTGAAGCGGTTGGCGGTGTTGCCGAGCATGTCCATCCGCTGGTTCGGGAACAGCTGCTCCGGAATGTCCTGATACGCGTACTTGAACTCGAGGAGGTGATCGCTCTGGCGGTAGGCGAGCCCGAACTGGTAGTTGTGCGTTTCGTAGGCGGTCGATCCGACCTCGTCACGTGCCAGCGTCCGTCCCGGATTGCCGGTCGCGGTGAAGTTCTTGAAGTTGCCGCCGGCGGTGTAGTTGGCGGCCTTGGCGGTCGTCGCACTGAAGTTGGCGCTGAGGTTCTCGTTGGCGACGACGGCCGCAAGGTTGCCACCCCAGGCGTTGCCGTTGCTGCGGTAGAACGCGCCGGCTTCGCCACTCAGCAGCAGGCCCTGGCCGGCTGCGGCGAAGCGCGGCGCCAGCGATTCGGCGATGATCGTGCCGCCGATGCTGTCGCCGCCGAGGCTCACTGGCGTCACGCCGGGAATGGCGCGCAGCTTGCTGACGCCGTTCGGGTCGAGATAGGAGAGCGGCGGGTTCATGTGGTTCGGGCACGAGGCGATCAGGTCCATTCCATCGACGATGATCCGGTTGCGGTCGTCGGCAAGGCCGCGGATCACCGGCAGGCTGGACACCCCGCCGGCGCCTTGCAGGTGCACGCCAGGGACGTCGCGCAGCATGCTCGCGGTGTCGCTGGTCGCCGGGCGCAGGGCACGCATCGTTTCCTCGTCGACCCGGTTCGCGGCCGGCAGTGGCTGCAGCCGGCTCTCCTCGACGACCACCGGCGCGAGCTGTGCCGGCCGCTCGGTACCCGCGGCAGCGGCCGCGGTCGCGCCGTCGGCGGCTACTGCCGGCACCATGCCGCTTGCTCCGAAAGCCGCGATCAGCGCGGCCGTGCGATTGATCCGGAACCTCATTTTCCTGCTCCTCCCGATGGACATCCGTCGGCGGCGGATTCTCGCAGAGGCGCTTCGGGCGCGGAATGCGACACGTCGTCGCACGTCGTGGCGGCCGCTTGCCGCCTCCACGTTGCGGGACGAACACTCGCGATGTTGCGGCAGTCATGACCGTTCGCTGGCCCGCTGGCCGGCACGCCGGCAAGGAGCATGGGCCCGTTTCGAGGAGATGTTGACAGCGGCCCTTCACTGTGGGACGTTGCACGGCATCCGGCCAGTCGCGGCGAGACGCTGAGTCAGCCCGGCGATGGATTGACGGGTTGCCTTCGCTGAACTGGCCTGGTATGGCTCTCCAGGAGCCAGGGCTTGCCCGCAAGGGCAGTGCGTCCATCAATCACCAACGATGAGGAGACAACATGCTCTACGCAGCCCCCGGCACTGCAGGTGCCAAGATCGCCTACCAGGCGCGCTACGACAATTTCATCGCTGGCCGCTGGCTTCCCCCGGTCAAGGGCCAGTACTTCGACGTCATCACGCCGATCAGCGGCAGACCCTATACCCAGGTGGCTCGCTCGACTGCCGAGGACATCGAACTGGCACTCGACGCAGCGCATGCCGCCGCCGACAAGTGGGGTCGCACCGCCGCCGCCGATCGGGCCAACGTGCTTCTCAGGATCGCCGACCGCCTGGAAGCCAACCTCGAAGTCCTCGCCTACGCCGAGACGGTGGACAACGGCAAACCGATGCGCGAAACGCTGAACGCCGACATCCCGCTCACCATCGACCACTTCCGCTATTTCGCCGGCTGCCTGCGCGCCCAGGAGGGCGGCATCAGCGAGATCGACGAGCACACGGTCGCTTATCACTTCCACGAACCACTCGGCGTCGTCGGCCAGATCATCCCCTGGAACTTCCCGATCCTGATGGCCGCCTGGAAGCTCGCACCGGCCATCGGTGCCGGCAACTGCGTGGTGCTCAAACCGGCCGAGTCAACGCCGATCAGCATCCTGATCATGGCCGGGCTGATCGCCGACCTGCTGCCACCCGGCGTGCTCAACATCGTCAATGGCTACGGCCGTGAAGCCGGCCTGCCGCTCGCCACCAGCCGCCGCATCGCCAAGATCGCCTTTACCGGATCGACCACCACCGGCCGCCTCATCGCCCAGGCCGCCGCCAACAACCTCATTCCGGCCACCCTGGAGCTCGGCGGCAAGTCGCCCAACATCTTCTTTGCGGACGTCGCCAGGGCCGACGACAGCTTTCTTGACAAAGCCATCGAAGGCCTCGTGCTGTTCGCCTTCAACCAGGGCGAAGTGTGCACCTGCCCCTCGCGGGCGCTGATCCATGAGTCGATCTACGACCGGTTCATGGAACGTGTCCTGCAGCGCGTCGCGGCCATCAAGCAGGGCAACCCGCTCGACACCGACACCATGTTGGGTGCCCAGGCCTCCCAGGAGCAGATCACCAAGATCATGTCCTACCTCGATCTCGGCAGGCAGGAAGGCGCCGAACTGCTGATCGGCGGTGAGCGTGCCCGCCTCGGCGGCGACCTCGAGGACGGCTACTACATCCAGCCGACGCTGTTCAAGGGCCACAACAGGATGCGCATCTTCCAGGAGGAGATTTTCGGGCCAGTGCTCGCGGTGACCACTTTCAAGGACGAAGCGGAGGCGCTGGAAATCGCCAACGACACTCTGTACGGTCTCGGTGCGGGCGTCTGGAGCCGTGATGGCAACGTCGCCTATCGGATCGGCCGTGCCATCAAGGCAGGCCGCGTGTGGACCAACTGCTACCATGCCTACCCGGCGCACGCCGCCTTCGGAGGCTACAAGGAATCCGGCATCGGCCGCGAGACGCACAAGGTGATGCTCGACCACTACCAGCAGACCAAGAACCTGCTGGTCAGCTACAGCGAGCAGAAGCTCGGCTTCTTCTGATTTCAGGCTCGCCTTGCGGCGAACGACTCCCCTGGGCGGACGCCCGGGGGCACGGAGGTCGGGATGGTTGCAAAGGTCATTGCCACCGAAGCGGCGCTCACACTGATCGAGTTCCTCAGGCAGAAGCACGGTCCGCTGATGTTTCACCAGTCCGGCGGCTGCTGCGACAACAGCGCCGCCAACTGTTACCTGCCGGGTGAGATCACCATCGGCATGGGCGACGTCTACCTCGGGGAGATTGGTGGCTGCCCCTTCTACATCGGCAAGTCGCAATACGAGTACTGGAAGCACACCCAGCTGATCATCGACGTGATTGATGGGCACGGCGGTACATTCTCACTCGAAGGGCCAGAGGGCAAGGCATTCCACACGCGCTCGCGGGTGTTCAGCGATGCGGAGATCGCAGAGCTGGACGGGGAGGCCTCGTAACGGCGTCGCCGCGACCTGCTCGCCTGCCTCAGTTGCCGGGTTCCGCGGATGCGCCCGCGGCAGCGTTGCCGAGCGTCAGCAGCGCGTCGATGGCTGCCCGCACGCGCGGCGGCACGAGCCGGCCGGACGGGTAGACGGCGCTGATCGGTTCCGCCGGTGCCCGGCAGGAGGAAAGCACCTCGACGAGGCGGCCACTGGCGATCTCGTCGGCGACCATGTGGTCGGGCACCTGCACGAGGCCAAGGCCCAGGCAAGCGCCCTGGACGACGCCATCACCGTCGTTGACCTGCACCCGTGACCGCGGGTCGCGCTCGCGGCGCGTGCCGTCGCTGGCGAAAACCCAGCTGCGCAGTCGACCGCTCGTCGGCAGCCGATGCACCACCGCGTGATGCCGCGCGAGATCGTCGATCGTCCGCGGAACGCCGTGTTCGCGCAGGTAGGCCGGGCTCGCGCAAAGGAGCAGCGACTGTTCGGAGAAACGGCGTGCGACCAGCCGCGAGTCGCTGAGCGTGCCGACCCGTACCGCGAGATCGATCCCCTCCCTGATCAGATCCGTGTAGGCGTCGTGCAAGCGCAGGTCGAGCTGGAGCGCCGGGTGGCGTTCGAGCAGCCGCGCCAGCACGGGCAGCACCACGCGACGGCCGTAAACGATCGGCAGGTCGACGCGCAGCAATCCCGCGGGTGCCCCGCGCGTGCCAGCGGCTTCCGACTGCAGGGCCTCGACCTCTTCGAGGACGCGCCGGCAGCGCTCGAACAGGCGCTCGCCGTCGGCAGTCGGGCGGACCTGCCGGGTCGTCCGATGAAAGAGCTTGACACCGAGCGACTCCTCGATCTGCCGTGGCCAAACTGAGCGGCGCCCGCGGTCGCTGACCACTCGAGGCCGGCGGGGCAGCAGCCGCCAGGCGACGCGGCCCCGCCGTCTCCTGCTGGTGATGAGGCCAGCTGCGGGCTTATCATTGCTTTCTCGCCAGATCCCCAACCACCGACAGGACGTGCCATGCAGCCATTGCTCCGGATTCTGTTCAGCCTTCTCCTCGTCGTCGCACCGGTCACCGCAGCGGCGGCCGAAAGCGACCCGCATGCCGCCGACCGGCAGGCACTGATCAAGCTGTTCCGCGAGATGGAGGCAGCGATCAACGCGCAGGACGTCGAGCGGATGATTGCCCAGATGCACCCGCAGGTGACAGTGACCTGGCTCAACGGCGAGGTATCGCGCGGCCACGATGAGGTGCGCGCGTATTACGACAAGATGGTGCGGGGCGAGAAGCGGATCCTCGATCGCTACCTGACCACCGCCAAGCTCGGCAAGCCGGCGCGCTTCTTCGGCAATGGCGAGGTGGCGGTGGCGGATGGAACGATGAAGGACGAGTTCTTTCCCGTCGCCCGTGGACCGTTCTCGCTCGACTCCAACTGGACTTCGACCTCGGCGAAGGTCGGCGACCGCTGGCAGGTGGTTTCGATGCACCTGTCGTCGAACGTGTTCACCAACTCGCTGCTCGCCGAAGCCGAGCGGGCGATCTGGTACGTCGGCGCCGGCGCGGGCATCGGCGGTCTGCTGCTCGGCTGGCTGCTCGGTCGCCGGCGGCGGAGCTAGCAGCCTGTCGGACTCGATGGGTCGAAGCGACAAGTGTGGAAGACGAGCGCAGTTTTCCACGGATCTCAAGCGAATGGTCCTTCTGTTCGTGCAGAGCCAAGCCGTGCGACGTGGACGCTTGCCGACGTGTTCAAGGCCAGCTTTGCGACCGAAGCGGCTGGCAGGATCGATCCGACCGAGTTCCGGATCGACGTGGTGCACGGCCTTCCGTCAGACCGTGAAATGCCGACGATTTTCGGCCGTGTGGTTAGAAACGTCACTTGCCGTGCCGAGGATGACTGTGGCTCCTGCAGCCTCGCCCCGAGCGTTCAGGGGGCCGACCGCGGCTTGATGCGGCCGGCCCCCTGGAGCATGGGGCCGCACGATGAATCGGAAACTGGCCAGCCGGATGCCCTGCGCGGCACGCTTTTCCGGGATGGCGAAATGGGGCGGGTCGGTCTCCTCTTCATACCTCAGCATAGGGCTAGGCTGAAACGGGCTGCTTCATGTCCCGACCGAGACGGCATCGGTCGCAACCGGGCGGCGACGCGCAGAGGCGGCGACCGCAGCAAGCAGCAGCAGACCCAGCGTCCCCGGCTCTGGAACATTCACGGTGTCGGTCACGTCCAGCGTGAAGCTGATATCGGGAAAGGTACCGCCAAACTCCAGGGTGTGCGGGCCGGGAGTCAGACCCTCCACGGCAACCCAGTAGCCGTCGACAATGGCGTCAAGGATGCCAACATACGGGGGACCACCAAACAACACTGAGCTGAGACTGGCTGGCACGTCCACCGTGAAGAACGCGGTGCTCGTCTGCCGGTAGCTGGGGAAGGTGAGCAGATCCTGACCGTCAAGCCTTGCATAGAGACCGGTCGCGCCGCCAACGTAAGGAATCCAGGCGAACGCGCACTGCAAATCACACCCAGCCCCTGGCACCTCAATGTCGTAGGCGGTAACGACCGGGAAGAAGATCGGCTTGCCTGCTGGCACCGTGAAGGTGCGCGTGCTGCTTCCGCCGGTGTTGCCCGCGACGAAGAAGACCGGCCCCAGATTGTTGACGTGCGCGTAGGCCCCGGTGGTGTCCAGCATCGGGTTGGACGCCGCATCGATGCTCAGCGCCCACTGCAGCCATTGCTCCGCCAACTGCAGTTGGGTGCTCCCCGCCACCGGCTGCGTAGGATCGACGACACCGGCCTGGGTCATGCCAACTGCCCCAAAAAGGGCGATGGCCCCCGCGAGGTTGCGAGCGAAAGTGCGAGTCGATTTGCCCGCTTGAAGAACGCGGGAGAGCTCGTTCGTTGGTTTCATTTTCAGATACCTCGATATGGACTATTGTTTGTTCAGGAAGGAAGCCAAGAACAGCGAGATCGATGCCGGAAGCAGCTTGCGCAACATGATTTTTCCCCCGAAAAAGTGATTGGCGCGCTGGAATGTGTTTTGACGCGCGCCCAATCCGTATGCAAGATCCGCACCACATTTTTTAACCACTTGTTTACAAGGGTCTTGGTGATGAACGGCGGTCGGCGGGTAGGGGCAAGTGTAAAATTTTCCGACACTGGAGAGGTGTTTTTCAGTGCGGGGGACCGTGGTTCCGGTTGCGCGAGCTGTTCAGCCCGCAACAGGGTGCCCAGTTGTTCTGCATTGATGAGGCCACGTGGCTGACGGGCCAGATCACCGAGGACCGCAATGCAGCAATTCGGCCGCAGGTCATGGTCATGCGCGAACTCGGGGTAACCGAGGTGACTCCAGAAAGCATCATTCCACGCCTGACCCAAGCCTTCCCCGAAGCGCAGTCGGACGACCGGATCGCGCACTCGCATGAGTTTCTGGGCGGAGAAATGCCCGCGAACACTCCGCGCTGGACCGCCTGGCGGACCATCAGACGGAAGAAACTCCTGATCCCGCACGCGTCGTCAACCCGGCCTGGCGACCCCTCAACGGCTGAGTGCGCTCGCTGGCCAGCAAGCTCAGCCGCCGGCCCGCCCAATCTTGCCCGCCCGGATGAGGCCCGAAGCTTGCCACGCGCGATCTGCGAGACCGAAGCCGACTTGCTGCACAACCCGCACGCCGGCACCCTGACCGCTCGCCTCCATCAGCAAGCGAATGCCTTCTCCGACCGCGCCGTCCGCACACTCTGTGACGAGTTGAACGCGACCGGGACCGCCTTCCCACGCACCAATTTCCGCCTGATCCTCCAACTCGGTGCTTCGCAGGATCCGTGAGATCAGGTTGCCTGATCCCGTACCGGTCGAGCTTGACCGAACTCCAGGAACGCCTCGCGCGCAGATCGGTGAAGCAATACCCTGCCGATCGGCCTCGCTCAGCTCGCCGATCTGACGATCGAAGCAGTTTCCCAACCGGCCGATGGCGCGCGCACGAGCCTCGATCGTCTTCGGCTGCAGGGCCTTGAGCCTCAGGTGTCTCAGGTGCACTTCGTGGTGGCGGTCAAGGTCGCTGGCTGTGCCGGCTGACATGTCTTCCATCTTGCGGTAACCTCGCTTTCGTCACCAACATCCCTCGGCTGAGGGGCGAGGTCACATCTTGACTTCAGCACGGCTACAGCGCCGCGGTTTCCTCCGCGTAGCGGCTTCGTCCAACATGGCGTGCAAGCGGCACGGGCCAAGGGCCACTCTTTGTCCTGTCCCTTGGTTTTGCGTCATCCCCCTGGGTCCGCCGTCTTGTCGGCGCCGACCTTTGCCATCCTCGCAAACCTCACCTGCATCGACCGAAGGCGAAAATGAAGGAGTCTCTCAAACCCGGCATCAAGTACGAACACAAGTTCAAGGTTCTCCCATCGAAAACGGTTCCCGCACTGTACCCCGAGTCCGAAGAATTCGTCGCCATGCCCGAGGTATTTGCCACGGGCTACCTTGTCGGACTCCTTGAATGGGCGTGCATCAAGGCCATCAACCCTCACCTCGATTGGCCGAAGGAACAGACCGTCGGAACCCACATCGACGTCAGCCACGAGGCAGCCACACCACCGGGCCTTGAGGTCAAGGCAACGGTCGAATTGATCGCCGTTGAAGGAAAGAAGCTCACATTTGCCGTTGCGGCTCACGATGGCGTAGACCTGATCTCAAAAGGCCGCCACGAGCGCTTTGTCGTCAGCAGAGAGAAGTTCGATGCCAGGTTGGGGGAAAAATCAGGGGCATGACGAAGAACCCCGCCCAATGGATCAAAGTCGCGCCACGAGCGCTTCGCGCTCCAGTCAGCGGCGTTGGGGATCCGCAATGCGATTCTCGATCAAGCGCTGGAATTGTCCGCACTGCGGCCGCAGTTTGCGACTTTCCGGGGCATTGGTGGACGCAGACCGGATTGGGCTGTTCGCTTCGGCCGCGGGCCGAAATTGCCGCCATCGTTGCGAAGACCCGTAGAGGCAGTGCTGATGTGAGCAATCAACCGATCAAGGCCGGGCTCGCCTACTTCGTCCTGGTATTTGCCGCCGGCTTCGTCCTTGGTGCGCTGCGGGTGACCATGCTCGAGCCGCGCTTGGGC
>JFAX01000018.1:44023-77693 GCA_000585015.1 Candidatus Accumulibacter adjunctus
CATGCTCGAGCCGCGCTTGGGCGTTCGCATGGCAGAACTGGGCGAGATGCCGTTGATGTTTGTCGTGATCGTGTTCGCGGCGAGATTCGTCATGCGACGATTCACCGTCCCGCCTTCCATGGCCGCGCGCCTCGTGACGGGGATGCTCGCCCTGGCCCTGCTGCTGGCCGCCGAATTGCTGCTGGTCGTGGTCTTGCAGGATCGAGCACTTGCGGACTATGTCGCCAGCCGCGACCCCGTTTCCGGAAGCGCATATCTGGCGATGCTGGTGCTGTTTGCCTTGATGCCTGCCTTGACCGGCCAGACAGACAGGGTCCAGGACGACAACGCCTGAGCGGGCCAAGCGGCAGCGAATCGTCTTCCCATCGACCTCTGCACTGAAAGGATCCTGTTGTGAATCATCACGGACAATGCTCATGCGGCGCAATCCACTATCAGCTCGCAGGCGAACCCAAGGTCGTCGCCTTGTGCCATTGCAGCGACTGCCGAAGAAGTGCGGGCGCGCCTGCTGTCGCCTGGGCGATGTTTCCTGAGTCTGCGCTGACCGTGACAAGAGGGCAGCCAAAGACGATCAATTCGTCTGGTTCGGCAATGCGCAGTTTTTGCGCAGCGTGTGGCAGTGGTCTCTTCTACCGCAATGCAGCGGTTCTCCCCGGGCTGGTCGACGTGCAGACATCGACGCTTGATGATCCCGACGCGCTGCCGCCCACAGTCCAGGTGCAAGTCGCCGAACGACTCGGCTGGATGAAGCATGTCCACGAACTGCCAGAGTTCGAACGGTATCCGGGGTAACTGCTTGTTCCCGCCCGGCAACGCCAACAACTCGCGCACGCGGAAGCTGCGCGTCGCCCTGCTGCCGCGCGTCGGCTGGGGCGAGCATTCGGCGCTTGCCGATCTTTCACATGGCGGCAGTCAAGTGGAAGCAGGCGACCGTTCTCGCTCGACTGCAACCGGACTGCGACCTCGACCAGGGTGGGCGGCCGGCGACAGGTCGTTTGGCTGCACCGGGCGTCGAAGGTGTTCACCCACACTCGCTGCTTGCCGAAGCCGAGCGGGCGATCTGGTCGGTCGGCGCCGGTGCCGGCATCGGCGGCCTGCTGCTCGGCTGGCTGCCCGGTCGCCGGCGGCGGAGCCAGTACGGAGCCGATTGCTCAGCCACCGTAGCCGAAGCGCAGCAGGTAGTAGAAGACCGGCGCCGACAGGCAGAGTGAGTCGAGGCGGTCGAGCATGCCGCCGTGACCGGGAAGCAGGGTGCCCCAGTCCTTGATTCCGCGCTGCCGCTTCAGCGCCGAGAGCAGCAGGCCGCCGCCGAAGCCGAGTACGCCGAGCAGGAGCGAGATCATCGCCGCGGCGGCGGTGGTGAATGGCGTCAGCGGCGCCAGCCAGGCGCCGAGGGCGCAGGCGCTGAGAATGCCGCCGACGGTCCCTTCGACGGTCTTCGCTGGCGACAGGCGGGGAGCGATCGGATGCCGGCCGGCGAGTGTTCCCCAGAGGTACTGCAGGACATCGCCGACCTGCACGACGAGCAGCAGGAAGACCAGCAGCCAGCCATTGCGCTGCGTGTCGCCCGCGTCGACCGGCAGCGCCAGCAGGGCGGGAACGTGCGCGATGCAGTAAACGCAGAGCAGCAGCCCGAGCTGCAGCGGGCGCAGGTGTCGCGGCGGCCCGCCGTGCGCAGCACGCAGCCATTGCCAGGCCGGCAGGACGAGCAGGACGCAGAGCGGAACCAGGCTGGCGAACAGCAGGCCGGGCGCAGTGAAGAGCAGCAGGTACTGCAGCGGCAGGATGATCGCGAAGCCGCTCCAGCGCAGGGCGCGCGGAATCGCCGCGGCGACGTCGCCGGCAAGGAACTCGCGCAGCGCCGCCAGCGAGGCCAGCGCGAAGAGCAGGATCACCCCGGGCCGCCCGGCGACGAGCGCCAGACCGACGGCGATGGCGATCAGCCACCAGGTGTCGATGCGCTGATTGAGGTTGTCGAGCAGCGCATGTGGTTGCCGGCGCGCCAGCCGCAGCCGCAGCAGGCGGGCGACCAGCGTCGCCAGCAGCAGCACGATGGCGATGCCGGCGGCCATTCGCCACGCCTCGTCCGGCGGTTGCGGCAGCAGGTCGGCGGCGTGCCAGTCCATGCCGGGTGACGGCCTCGCCTCAAAGGCCGCCGCCCGGCGCTGCCTGCCACCGGCGGTGCCAGTCGCTGAGCAGCTCGATCTCCGCTGCGCCGATGACGACCGCGGGTCGGGCGCGCCGCACCAGCGCGACGGCGTCGGCTGCCGTCGCCGCCTGGCCGCTGCGCAGCAGCCAGGCGGCAACGACCAGTGCGCTGCGCGCCAGTCCGAGCGCGCAGCAGACGAGAACCGGTGGCGTTGCCAGAGCCTGCTGCAGCGCGGCCAGCGCGCGCTCGATCTGCTCCGCTTCGGGGGGCAGCAGGTCGAGCATCGGCACGCTGGCATGGGCCAGGCCAGGGGTGGGGCAGGGCAGTTCGGCGCAGACATCGACGACCGCCGCCACGGGCAGCCGTTGCAGGTCGGCCGCCGTCGGCAGCCGCCCGAGCAGGAGCGTGGGTACGACGACGTCGGCAGACGGGAGATTGCGTGTCCACCAGCGCTGGTTGAGCCAGGCGCCGATCTGGTAGGGAGCGAACAGGCAGCGCAGGGCAGCGGGCATCGATCCATCCCGACGCTTGCCGAAGGCTTCGCCATCGAGCAGCAGGTAGATCAGCGCCACCATCGCCAGCGACGCCGCCGGCCAGAGCAGCCAGAGCCAGCCACCCCCGTTCAGCGCGGCGAGGCTGCCGAGGGCGAGCGCCGCGGCGGCGTAGACCAGCGACAGCCGGCGCCGCTGGCGATCGCGGCTGAGTCGCGCGCGGCGGAGCGGCGAACCGCCCTCGTCCGGAAACAGCCAGATCGCCAGGCAGCCGAGCCAGAGGCCGGTCGGAATGTCGAAGAAGTGGTGCTGCCAAGTGGTCAGCACCGAGACGCCGATGAGCAGCGCGACGCCGTAAACGACGAAATGCCAGGCACGCGGGACGACGCGCAGATACAGTTCGAGGAGGACGACGAGCAGCGCGATGTGCAGCGACGGCGCCTGATTGTACGGCTGGTCGAAGCTCGCCAGTACATCGAACAGCCAGCCGAAGGCGCCATCGACGGCACCCCGCTCGAAGGTCACGCGCAGCGGGAAGAGGAGAAAGCAGGCGATGGCGATCAACTGCGTCGCCAGCAGGCGGCAGGCGTGCGTGTCGACTTCGCGGCGCGTCCGGCAGAGCAGAAGCGAGAGGCCGTAGAGCAGGTCGATCAGCCAGTAGGGAACGATCGTCCACGGCAGCAGCGGGATGTGCCGCTCCCAGTCGAAACGGATGAAGCCGACGTCGCCGCGCTGGCTGCTGACCCAGGTGGCGAAGCCGTAGCTGGCGAAGAAGAAGGGTCCGAGCAGCAGCAGCCAAGCCATGGCCCGTCGCCACGGCCGGCGTTCGGCAGCGCCGGCAGCGCCGGCAGGAGGGGGCGGCGCTGCGGCGGGCCTCAATCGCGGCGGGCCAGCGAGACGCTGAACATGCCCCAGTCGTCGATCCACTGCGCCAGCTTGCTGAAGCCGGCGACACGCACCAGTTCGTCGATCTCCGCCTGCGTCCGCCGCCGCATGATCCACGGCTGGTGGCCGCGGTGGCTGGTCAACGTGCGGGCGATCAGCTCGATCTGCGGATGCCAGGGCTGGCCGGTGTAGATCAGGTAGCCGCCGCGCTCGATCGCCTGCGCCAGTCCGCGCAGCGAAGCCGCGACGAGCTGGTTGTCGGAGAACAGCTCGTAGAGGCCGGAAACGGTCACCAGGTTGGGGTGCGGGCGGAGCGCCGCGAGTTCGGCCTCGGCGAAGGCGTCGCCGGTCTCGCAGTGGGCGATGTCGGCAAGCCCGGCGGCGTCGAGCAGCGCCCGCGCCTGCGCCACGTTGGTCGCGTCGAGGTCGCGCAGGAGCAGTGATTGCGGCCGCTCGGGCAAGGCCTGCACGGCTTCGACGAGATAGCGCCCGTGTCCGGCGGCGGGGTCGAAGACGCGAATCGGCTGGTCGGCGGCGCGCAGTCGCGCGGCGGCGCTGGCGATCGCCGCCAGCAGGTGCGTGCGGCGGATGCGGATGCCGCGCCAGCCGATCGAGTCGAGATAGCCACGGTCGATCAGGCGGCCGAGCAGCAGCCGGCCGCGTGCCTGGTTGCGGTAGACGTGATCGAGGCTGCTGCCGGAATCGAAACCGCTTGCCAGACCGATGGCGATGCCTTCGCCGAGCCGGCCGAGCGTGCGCATCGCCAGGCGGGTGGCGGCAAAGTTCAGCCGGCGCGGCGAGAACGGCGGCAGCGGCTGGCCGAGGCGCAGCTCCTCGTCGCGCGTGTAGCCATCGCGATCCGCGTGCAGCAGCGAATCGGCAGCCGGTGGCGCGGCAAACATCCGCTCGACGAAGGCGCGGATCGCGTTCAGTGGCAGCCGGCGCTCGCGCTCGCCGAGGGTGTCGTGCAGGAATCCGGGCAGCAGGTGACATTCGCGGACGGGCGAGCCCAGGCGCTCGAAGAAGCGCTCCTGCGGCTGGCGATGGACCACCCAGTCGTTGCCCGAGATCAGCAACTGCAACGGCACGCGGATCGCCTGCGCATCGGCGACCACCCGGTCGGCGGCGTCGCCGAGTTCGAGAAGGACGCGCGCCGAGATGTTGCGGGTGATCAGCGGATCCTCGTCGTAGGAAGCGATGCGCTGCGGATCATGGGTGAGGAAACGCGCCTTGACGTACGAAGTGATGAAGAAGTTGCCGAACAGGCGCCGCAGCAGCGCCAGCCCCGGCCGTGCCAGCGGCACGTAGAGGCGGACCTGGAACGCCGGCGCGGTCAGCACCAGGCAGCGCAGGCGCGGTGCGTAATCGTGCACCCAGGTGGCGGCGATGACCGCGCCGACACTCTGGCCGATCAGCGCGATATCCCCGACGGCGACTCCGTGCGTCTCGCCGAGGTGCGCGACGAAGGCGTCGAGGTCGCGGACCAGGGCGGCAAAACCCGGACTGTCGCCGCGCGCACCGGGCGAACGTCCGTGGCCGCGTGCGTCCCAGGCGAAGACGGCGAATTCATCGAGGCCGAGCCCGTCGACGACATGCTGCAGGCGTCCCGAATGCTCGTGGCCGCGATGCAGCAGGATCAGCGCGCGCGCGTCGGGGCCTGCCAGCGTTGGCGGCCAGTGGCGATAGAACAGGCTGCTGCCGTCGTGCGTGGTGAATTGTCTTTCCAGCGCCGGGCGCATCTCATCGCTCTCCTGGGAAGGTCGTCACTGCTGCGGGCTGCGCGGGTCGGCGGCGATGCCGTGGCGGACCCGGTTGCCGATCGTCAGCACGAGCAGGACGGCGACGATCGCCAGCACCCAGGCGAGCCATGGACCCGGCGCGACGCCGCAGCCGAGCAGCAGGCCGAGCATCCCGAAGACCAGCGCGCGATCGCTCTTGCCCATCGGCCCGTCGTTGCGCCGCCCGTTGCCGGTGGCCAGAACGGCCGCCATTTCAGCCACGTTCGCCAGCACGACGACCAGCACCGCCAGCGCGCCGGGTGTCCCCGGCAGGAGAGCGAACGGCAGGTACAGTGCGGCGTCGGCCAGCAGGTCGGCCAGTTCGTTGAGACAGGCGCCGAGCCGCGAGGCCTGGCCGAACTCGCGCGCCAGCAGGCCGTCGATCGCGTTCAACGCCATGCGCAGCAGCAGCCAGCCGGGCAACAGCAGGAACCAGCTCAGCGCGCCGCCAGCCGCGGCCAGCGCCAGTCCCGCGCCGAGCAGCAGCGACGCGGCAGCGGTAGCGACCGTCACCTGGTTGGCGGTGACGCCGGCGGCGTGCAGGTGCCGTACCGCCGGGCGCAGCAGCGCCTGGAAGCGCGGTTTCAGCGAGTAGAGGGTGGTCATCGGTGGCTGCGGGAACGAGCAGGCCGCCCAGCAAACAGCATGCCGCCCGCAGGCGGCATCGGCGGCTGCCGGAGCCCCGCTGCCGGGGCTCCTCGTGGCGGTGTCAGAACTCGAAGTCCTCCTCATAGAACTCCAGCGGACCACGGGCAGCGGCACCCCGGTCCTGTTCGCCCTTGCGCAGCTCGACACGGCGAATCTTGCCCGAGATCGTCTTCGGCAGCTCGCCGAACTCGATCCGCCGCACGCGCTTGTACGGCGAAAGCCGGCTGCGCAGGAAGACGAAGATGTCGCGCGCCAGTTCGCGGCTCGGCTCGTGGCCGGTGCGCAGCGTCAGGAAGGCTTTCGGTACCGCCAGCCGCAGCGGATCCGGGCTCGGCACGACCGCCGCTTCGGCGACCGCGTCGTGCTCGATGAGGACGCTCTCGAGCTCGAACGGGCTGATGCGGTAGTCCGACGCCTTGAACACGTCGTCGGCGCGGCCAACGTAAGTGATGTAGCCGTCGGCATCGACCGATGCCGTGTCACCGGTGTGGTAAAACCCGTCGCGCATCACTTCGGCGGTCTTCTCCGGATCGTCGTCGTAGGCGATCATCAGGCCGACCGGGCGCTGCGAGAGGTCGAGGCAGATCTCGCCCTCTTCGGCGACGTGCCCGTCGACATCGACCAGGCGCACCTGATAGCCGGGCATCGGGCGGCCCATCGAGCCGAGCTTGACGACCTGGCCGGGCGAATTGCCGACCTGCGCCGTCGTTTCGGTCTGGCCAAAGCCGTCGCGCAGCGTGATGCCCCAGGCTTCCTTGACCTGATCGATGACTTCCGGGTTGAGCGGCTCGCCGGCACCGATCAGTTCACGCACCTTCACCGGGTACTTTTTCAGGTCTTCCTGGATCAGCATCCGCCAGACGGTCGGCGGCGCGCAGAGCGTCGTCACCGAGCAGCGGACCAGCGTCTCGAGGATCGCCGCGGCGGCAAAGCGGGCATAGTTGTAGATGAAGATCGTCGCGCCGGCGTTCCACGGTGCGAAAAAGCAGCTCCAGGCGTGCTTCGCCCAGCCCGCCGAGCTGATGTTCCAGTGCACGTCGCCCGGCTGCAGGCCGAGCCAGTACATCGTCGACAGGTGTCCGACCGGGTAGCTCTGCTGGCTGTGCAGGACGAGCTTCGGTTTCGAGGTCGTGCCCGAGGTGAAGTAGAGCAGTTGCGGGTCGGTCGCTTTCGTCGGGCCGTCGGGCAGGAATTCGGGTGACCCGCTGTACGCCTGTTCGAGCTGCTGCCAGCCGGCGACCGCGCCGCCGACGGTGACCCGGGTGTACTCGCCCGGCAGGTCGTTGAACTTGTCGGCGTGCGTGTGGCCGATGATCACGTGCCGGATCTGGCCGCGGTCGATGCGGTCGCGCAGATCGTCCGGGGCGAGCAGCGTGGTGGCCGGCGACAGCACCGCGCCGAGCTTGATCGATGCCAGCATCGTGTCCCACAGCGGCACCTCGTTGCCGAGCATCATGAGGATGCGGTCACCGCGGCGGACGCCCTGGTCGCGCAGCCAGTTGGCGACCTGGTTCGAGCGCCGCGACATGTCGGCGAAGGACATCTTCTGTTCCGAACCATCCTCGTTCACCACCCACAGCGCCGGCCTGTCGTTGCCGGCAGCCATCACGTCGAAGTAATCGAGTGCCCAGTTGAAGTCGTTGAGGACCGGCCACCTGAAATCCCGGTACGCCGTCTCGTAATCGGTGCGGTGGGCCTGAAGGAAATCGCGGGCCTGCACGAAGGCCGAATAAGACATCTCTGCTCCTTTCTTGTTGATCAAACCGCTCTGGCGCCGATCTCGGCCGGAGCCCTTGCGGGCGTCCGCGCGTGCCGGCGTCTCTCCCCGACGGTGGCTCGGCAGAAGCAGCACGCGAAGTCTTGCCGCGATCTGCCGCCGGCCGGTCCTTGCCATGCCTTGCAGAACTGCATTGTAAGTGAGTTGCCCGCTTCGCAACCACCATTCCCATGGTCGACCGATGGCGCGGCATCACTGCAGCGGGTCTGAGCACTGGCGTCGGGCACGCGCCGGTTGCAGCCGCCGGGCGTCGCGGACGTCGGCCGCCGCTTCGCCGGATGCGATGGCGTGTCGCTGCGGAGCTTTACATCTACTGGCAACTATGCAAACGCATAGTAGAAGCGTTGACAGTACAGGATCATTGCGATACGGTCCATGGAACTGGAACTGGAAGCGGCTGCCAAGTCGTCGAGGACATCGCTGGATGGAGGCGACCGAAATCCGAACGCTGCGCGAAAGGCTTGGGCTGACCCAGGCGGCAATGGCCGCGCAGCTCGGGGTCAACTTCGTGACCCTTTCGCGCTGGGAACTGGGACGCAGCCGACCGTCCGCGCTTGCGCTGGGTAGGCTGCGCGAGTTGGATCGGGCGGAGTCAACATCGCGGTCTGCGCCGGTTGCTTCCGTTGCCGTCGAGGCTGAAGAGCGGGCAGGCCAGAAGCTGGACTTCCTCGGCGACCCGAATCAGCTGCGGACGCTCGTCGAGGGCGAGCGGCTCAGCTACGGCCACCTGTTCAACCCGGCCTTCGCCACCGAGATCAGCCAGGTTGATCCGCTGCCGCATCAGCGGATCGCGGTGTACGAACGGATGCTGCCTCAGCCGCGTCTGCGCTTCGGCCTGTTTGATGATGCCGGCGCCGGCAAGACCATCATGACCGGGCTCTACATCCGCGAGAGCCTGTCACGGCGTAGGCTACGCCGCGTCCTGGTTGTCGTCCCCGCCGGGCTGGTGGGCAACTGGTACCGCGAGATGCGGACGCTGTTCCAACTGTCCTTCCGCATCGTCACGGGCAGCGACGCGCGGCGGGGCAACCCCTTCACCGGCGCGGACAGCGACCTCGTGATCGTCAGCGTCGATAGTCTCCGGGGCCAGGCCTTGTTCGGATGCCTGAGCGGCGCCACCGTCTCCCCGTATGAACTCGTCGTGTTCGACGAGGCGCACAAGCTGAGCGCCAACCGCGATCCCGACGGCACCTTCAGGCCCACCGACCGCCATCGCCTTGCCGAGGCGCTCGCCGGGGTGCGCGATGTTCCGGACGAGTGGCGTCTCGGGTGGAGCGCTCACCACCTGCTGCTCCTGACCGCGACGCCCCACATGGGCAAGCCGTTCCCGTACTACTGCCTGTGGAGACTGCTCGAGCCGGAGATCTTCTCGACCGAGACGGCCTTCGCTTCGTTCGCCGCAGACGACCGCAAGAAGTATTTCGCCCGGCGGGTCAAGGAAGAGATGGTCGACCTGCGCGGCGCGCCGCTGTACCCGCTGCGCGTTTGCGACACGCACAGCTACGAGCTGAGCCAGGGGCCGCTCAGCGAACAGGAGCTGTACGACAGGACCACCGCCTACATCCGCCACTTCTACAACCAGGCACGGCTGCTCAACCGTTCTGCGGCGCGCTTCGCGATGACCATCTTCCAGCGTCGCCTTGCCAGCAGCACCTGGGCGCTGCTGCGCTCGCTGCGAAACCGCCTGGATAAGCTCGAAACGCTCATCGACGACATCCAGTCCGGCCGGATTCCGGAGGAACAGCTGCGCGAGCAGCAGCGGCGGCTCGATCGCCAAGTCCGCGACACGCTGATTGATGCGACCGCCGACGAGGAGGGTGCCGAGGGCGGCATCGAAGAGCACGAGAAGGACGAGGCGCAGGCACTTGCCGCCTTCGTCGCTACCAATCTGGCCGAGCTGGTCGCTGAGCGCGAGAAGCTCAGGGAACTTGTCGGTCTCGCGGAGGCCGTCTACGCGCGTGGCCTGGAAAGCAAGTTCGAGAAGTTGCGCGAGTTCCTGCGCAGCCCGGAGTTCGAGCACGAGAAGGTGATCATCTACACCGAGCACCGCGACACGCTGGACTTTCTGCTGCGCCGGCTCGAAGCGATGGGCCATGCCGGGCAGGTGGCCTGCATCCACGGTGGGCTGGACTTCGCGGCACGCGACACTCAGGTGGACCTGTTCCGCCGCCCGCACGGTGCCAAGTCCGGGCCCGATGGGTCAGGCGCACGGTTTTTCGTCGGCACCGACGCCGCGGCCGAGGGCATCAACCTCCAGTTCTGCTGGGTGCTCGTCAACTACGACGTGCCATGGAACCCGGCGCGTCTCGAGCAACGCATGGGCCGGATCCACCGCTACGGCCAGAAGAAGGATCGGGTCGCGATCCTCAATCTCGTTGCCGGCAAGACCCGTGAGGGTCGCGTGGTGCAAACCCTGCTCAACAAGATGGAGGCGATCCGCAAGGAACTGGGATCGGACAAGGTCTTCGACGTCATCGGGCGCATCTTCGAGGGACTGTCGCTCAACGACTACATCCAGCGCGCAATCGTCTCCGAGGACGCGGCCGAGCGCGAAGCGCTCGATCTGGCCGGGCACCTGACGGTGGAGCAGATCCGGGCGATCGCGGCGCGCGAAGAGGCGATCTTCGGCCGTGGTGGCGAGGTGGTGACAGACCTGCCCAAGCTGCAGGAGGCGATGCACATCGAGGAAATGCGCCGCCTGCTGCCCGGCTATGTTCGCCGCTACCTGGAACACGCCGCACCGACCATCGACGTCGATCTCGTCGGCGACCTCGACAGCGCCTTCTTCCTGCGTGCTCGAAAGAAGGGCGCGCTGGACAGCGTCATTCCCCTGCTGGAAAGCTACCGCGAGTCAGCCCGAGCGCGGCTCACCGTGTATCGCCCAGCCGATAGCCGCGATGCGGTGTTTCTGCATCCGGGTGAACCGGTCTTTGAGCGTCTGTCCGCCCTCGCCGTGGAACGTTGCCGCCTTGCCGGCCGGCGAGGGGCAGTCTTCGTCGATGTCTCCGCGTCGGCGCCATATCTGCTTCACGTCATGCGCGCAAGCGTCGTGCGGCGCTTGGACGAAGCGTATCCGGCCATGCACCAGGACGAGGTGCTCGAGCAGTGCCTGGTCGCGGTAAAGCAGTTTGGGGACAACCGCATCGAGGAGACCTCCGTCGAGCAGATCCTGCTCCTGCGGCCGGCGTCGAAAGTGGACGCGGCCAGCGTCGGCTTCGTTGCCCAAGGCAACACCTACCGCCTCGCTGCGGAGGAGTTCGTCGCGGGCACCTTGCTTCAACGAATGAGCGATGTTCGTCGACTGCAAGCGATCGATCGGCTGCGCGACACGGAGGACCACCTGCGCCGCGCCTACGACTATCAGGAATCCGAGCTGGCGTCGGCGCGCAAGCGTTGCACCGAACGCGCCCGCGAAGGCGACAAACGCGCCCTCGCCGAGCTCGAGCGCATCAAGCAGCAGCAGCGCGGGCTGTCCGAGCGCCGCGACGTCGCGATGGCGCAGGCGCGGCGCGAAGCCGAGCTGATCCAGCCGGGCCAGGTCGAACGGATTGCCAGCGCCCTCGTGCAGCCATCGACCAACCCGGAGGACGTCAAGGCCCGCGACATCGAGGTCGAGCGCATCGCCATGGAAATCACCATGGCGTATGAGACTGCGGCCGGCGGCGCGGCGCGTGATGTCTCCACACCTGACAAGGCCAGGCTCGCCGGACTGACCGACCATCCGGGATTCGACATCTTCTCGAAACGCCACGACCACGAGCGCGCGATCGAAGTGAAGGGCAGGGTCGAGACCGGCGACATCGAGTTGACCGAGAACGAATGGGCGAAGGCGATCAACCTGCGGAGCCGCTACTGGCTCTACGCCGTCTTCGACTGCGGCAGCGGGTCGCCGCGGCTCGTCCGGGTGCAGGATCCCTTCGGGAAGCTGGTCGCCCGCTCGCAGGCCGGCTTCGTCGTGTCGGCCAAGGCCATCCTGGACGCCGCCGAGGTCCGGTGGTGACGGCCTCGCGCAGGCACGAAAAGAGACGCCTCCACGAGGGAGGCGTCGGGCCGGAGATGCGATCTCCGGCGGGGTTGATGCGTGGCATTATCGCGAGTGCGATAGGTGGCGTCAAGCCGCTGTTGCGGCCTTGGTGGAGTACTTCACGATGACTCGGGTCATCTCGTATATCGACGGATTCAACCTCTACTTCGGCCTGCGCTCGAAGGGATGGCGCAAGTACTACTGGCTCGACCTCGTTGCTCTGTCCACGAGCCTGCTCAAACCTGGCCAAGAACTTCAGGCCGTCCACTACTTCACGACCCGCATCCGCAAC
Source organism: Candidatus Accumulibacter adjunctus (assembly GCA_000585015.1). GTDB lineage: Bacteria > Pseudomonadota > Gammaproteobacteria > Burkholderiales > Rhodocyclaceae > Accumulibacter > Accumulibacter adjunctus. Next base: position 56,068 of record JFAX01000018.1, read on the forward strand.
AACCGGCACAACAGCCAGGATATCCAACGGCAGAACATGTATCTCGAAGCGCTGGGCATGCGGCCGGCGTTGTCACTGCACTTTGGCCACTACCTCGAGAAGCCGAAGCAGTGCCGAAAGTGCGGCGCGACCTGGATGGACTTCGAGGAGAAGATGACCGACGTCAACATCGCCGTTCAGCTGCTTGCGGACGCCTTTGATGATCGATTCGACACGGCGCTGCTCGTCTCCGCGGACAGCGTTCTCACGTCGCCGGTACGTCAGGTGCGGAACCGTTTTCCGCTGAAACGAATCGTCGTTGCGCAGCCGCCGGGACGACACTCCAGCGAGCTGACGAAGGCAGCGACGGGATTCGTCACGGTGGGCGAGGACAAGCTGCGGCAGTCGCAGCTGCCGCCATTGGTCGCGCGTTCAGACGGGTTCGTTCTGCAGCGCCCGACCTACTGGACATGAGTCTTCTGCGCATGGGAACAGCGATGACTCGTGCTCGACCCGCTGCAATGGCGGAACGGCTGAAGCTCGGGGAGGTGGACCCTTGCGCGACGACAGACGCGCAGTGCGACGCCATCACGCAGCAGATCGACGCCGCGGTCGAGGCAGCCGGTCGCGGGTCGCGGATGCAGACCGTCAACGGCAACTGCGGCCCAAATCGCGGCATCGCCTCAGACCTTCTGATTGTTCTGGCGGTCGCGCCAGCAGTACCTCCGCTCAACGGCCCTGTTCCGTGCAGCGTGCTGGTTGCGATCGGACTGGCCGCGTCGCGCATGCATCGGGTTGGAACGTACTGCGGACGCGAGCTGTTTGTGCAGTTCCTGCAGCTGCCGGCCAGCGAACGACCTCCGGAGAACAAAACATGAGTGGTCCGAACGGCAAGCGCCTGATCGAAGTCGCATTCCCGCTGAAACAGGCGTCGATCGATTCCGTCCATGAGAAGAACGTCCGGCACGGGCACATCTCGACGCTGCACATCTGGCCTGCGCGGCGACCGCTGGCGGCATCGCGGGCGGCGCTGATCGCCACCCTGCTGCCCGATCCCGGCGACAAGGAGATGCGCGACGAGATCCTGAAGCGGCTCGGCGGCACGGTCGTCACGGCGGTCAAGCGCAAGAAGCTGCCTTCCGGCAAGGTCGAGGACGTGGTCTCGGAGGAAACGCAGGGCGGCATCCTGCACTGGGGTCGCGAGTCCGGGCCCGACCTGGACTGGTTTCGCGCCGAGATCCGCAAGGCTTACGGCGGGCGGGCGCCGAAGGTGCTCGACCCCTTCGCCGGTGGCGGCGCGATCCCGCTGGAGGCGATGCGCCTCGGCTGCGAGGTGACCGCGGTGGACCTCAACCCGGTGGCGTGGTTCATCCTGAAGTGCACGCTCGAGTATCCACAGAAGCTCGCCGGGCAGAAGCGGCGCCTGCCCGATTTCGCGCTCGCCGATCGCGAGTTCATGACCGCCTACCTGAAGGCGCTCGGGTTGAAGCCCGCGGCCATCCGGACGCAGCTCGACCTGCTGACGGGCCAGACGCCCAGCGCTGCGCAGCGAGAGATGTTCGAGCATCTTCAGCTCGATCCCGCGCTGCTGCAGGCCGATCTCGCCTGGCATGTGCGCGCCTGGGGCCGCTGGGTGCTGCGCGAGGCGCGCCGCGAACTCGCACGCTTCTACCCGACGTATGCCGAGTTCTGCTCGCTCGCTCCCTACCGGCGCGTGCCGCTCGCGCGGGAGGAGCAGCTCAGGCTGGTGCCGACCAACGCGGCCGGTGAGCCGCAGATCGAGCTGCTGAATGCCGGCTTCGACAGGAAGACCTATCTCGACAACGACGAGAACCCGCGCTGGCTGGCCAAGCCGACGGTCGCCTACCTGTGGGCGCGCACCGTCAAGTGCAAGGCCTGCCGCGCCACCGTGCCGCTGTTGAAGACCCGCTGGCTGGCGAAAAAGGACAACAAGCGGGTCGTACTGGCGATGGAGCCGAACGCCGACGGCACAGGGGTGGTGTTCGGCATCGATTGGGAGGCGAAGGTCCAGGGCGGCAACGCCGCCCAGCGGCGGGAGTACGACAAGCGGCTTGGCGCAGGCACGATGAGTCGTTCCGGGGCCTCTTGTCCCTGCTGCGGAACCATCATGACGCAGGAAGACCTGCGGCTCGAAGGCCGTACTGGTCGCTTGGGCGCCGTCATGACTGCAGTGGTAGTCGACGGTGTCGAAGGCAAGGAATATCGGCTGCCGACCGAGCATGAAAGTGCGGTGGCACATGCCGCCGAAGCGGACCTGGAGCGGGCGTTCGAAAGTGTGCCACTCGGGCTGCCAAGAGAAGCGATACCCCTTGGCGCAAGCCGCGAGGGAGGCGGCTCGGCCTTCACAGTGCCTCTCTATGGCATCGACGAGTGGCAAAAGCTCTTCACGGCGCGGCAGCTCGTGGCACTGAGTTGTTTTCTCAAAGCTATCAGGGCAGTGCCGGCGCGATTTACTTCCGAGGAAGCCACATGGCGTGAGGCTTTGGCGGCATATCTCGCCACCGTGCTCGACAAGTCCGCGGACTACGGATCAGCTATCTGCACTTGGCATAACTCTGGGGAGAAGATGCGCAACACCTTTCCCAGATTTGCGTTGCCGATGGCTTGGGACATCGCAGAGCTGCCCCTGCCAAATTCCGTAGGCGGCGCTTGGGAGGCGCAACTGGACTGGGCTGCACGTTACGTCGAGCACGCAACTGGCGCAGTCGACGGCGGTAGGGCCCATGCTATGCAGCGCTCGGCAACCCGGCCGCTTGACGAGCAGGTGGATGTCGTCGTAACCGATCCGCCGTACTACGACGCCATCCCCTATTCGGACCTGATGGACTTCTTCTACGTCTGGCTGCGGCGAATATTGTTGAACCTCTCGCCCGAGTTCGATGCGGCATTCGCTGAACCGCTGGCGCCGAAGTGGAACCATCTGGCCAACGACGGTGAGCTCATCGACGACGCTTCTCGCTTTGGCGGCGACAAGGCTGCGTCGAAGAAGAACTACGAAGACGGAATGGCGCGTGCATTCCAGGCGTGTAATGCGGCACTGAAGGCCGACGGACGGCTGGTTGTCGTGTTTGCCCACAAGCATCCCGATGCCTGGGAAACGCTGGTATCCGCAATCATCCGCGCTGGATTCGTGGTGGACGCTTCTTGGCCCATACAAACCGAAATGGGCAACCGCATGCGGGCGATGTCGTCTGCTGCCTTGGCATCATCGGTCTGGTTGGTCTGCAGGAAGCGCGATCCATCGGTCCGCGCCGGCTGGGACGCGCAGGTGCTGAAGGAAATGGAGACCAGCATCGTCGCGAAGCTGCGCGACTTCTGGGATGCCGGCATCCGCGGTCCCGACTTCGTCTGGGCCGCCACGGGCCCGGCCTTGCAGGCGTACAGCCGGTATCCGGCAGTCAAGAAGGCGTCCGAGCCCGGCGCGCTGATGACGGTGACGGAGTTCCTGCGCTACGTGCGCCGCATCGTCGTCGACTTCGTCGTTGGCCGCGTTCTGACACGCGGCGAGGCGGTTGCCACCGACGGCGCCGGCCTTGACGACCTGACCGCGTATTACCTCCTGCACCGCAACGACTTCGGCCTCAAGGATGCGCCCGCCGGCGCCTGCATCCTGTACGCGGTCTCGTGCAACCTCTCCGAGCGGCAGTTGGCCGATCAGTACGAGATGCTCAGCCGTGGCAAAGGAGCGGCCGCGGAGGAGGAAGGCGAGGATGCGGAGGCTGAGGAGGGCGCGGAAGAGGTCGAGCGGAGCGGCGGTGGTGGCACGTTCCGGCTGCGCGCATGGTCGCAGCGCAGGCATCGGATGCTGGGTCTGGACTCCGAAGGCGGTCGCGCGGCGCCGCTGATCGACCAGGTTCACAAACTGATGCACCTGTGGAAGGGTGGCGACGTCAACAAGGTCAACGAATACCTCGACTCGCGTGGTCTGCGACGGAGCCCCATCTTCGCGCAACTGCTGCAAGCATTGATCGAGCTCGCGCCGCACGGCGACGAGGAGCGGTCGATCCTGGAGAGCCTTTCGAATCACGTACGCAGCCTGGGCGCTGCGGCCCAGGGTGCGTTGCCGGTTTGAGAGCGCAGCTGCTACGAGACACACAGAAGAAGGACTTGCACATGGCCAAGATCAGCACGAAGCCCTGGCACAAGGTGGTCGACTTGAGGCCGGACATCCGCAGCGGCGAACTGTCGCAGAAGGAGTTCGCCGCGGACCTCTACGACGTGATGATGGAACGCAACCGCTCCGTCTACCACGACCCGAAGGAGTTCTTCGGGCTGACGTATCCGACGACCAAGCTGCGCGACCTGGCGCGTGACGTGGTCCTCAGGCTCGCTGGGAAGTCGGAAAAGGCCGTCCGGCAGCTCCAGCTCACCTACGGCGGCGGCAAGACGCATGCGCTGATCACGCTGGTGCACCTGACCGCCGCGCCAGATAAGCTGCCCAAGCTGCCGGCGGTGGACGAGTTCATCACGCACATCGGTACCGTGCCAGCCAAGGCGCGCATTGCCGCCCTGGTCTTCGACCAGCTCGACCTCGAAACCGGCATGGACGTCAAGGCGCCGGACGGGACGGTGCGCCGTTTCAGGATGCCCTGGAGCGCGCTGGCGTGGCAGTTGGGCGGCACGACCGGACTCCAGGTTCTGGGCAGGGCGGACGGCGAGCGCGACACGGCGCCGGCGACGAACGTCCTGGAAGAGCTGCTCGCGCTGCCGGGCAAGGAGGGCCTGGCGACCCTGGTCCTGCTCGACGAGGTGCTGATGTGGGCGCGGCAGGTCGTCGGCGCCGACACGGCCTGGCTCGGCAAGGCGGAGTACTTCTTTCAGTGCCTCACGCAGGCGGCAGGACGGGTTCCGGGCTGCGCGCTGGTCGCCTCGCTGCTGGCGTCCGATCCGGCGCAGAGCGACGAGCTCGGCAAGAAGATCGAGAAGGCGCTGTACGAGACCTTCCAGCGCGTATCGGATGCTGGCGTGCAGCCGGTGGAGCGGCAGGACGTCGCCGAGGTGCTGCGGCGGCGGCTGCTGGCACCGGCGAGCTACACGCAGCGGGCCGATTGGAAGCAGCAGGTGGTGAGCGCGCTCAACGGCATCTGCGAGCTCGACGAGCAGACGAAGAAGAACCGCTCGCTCGAGGAAGATCGCTTTCTGGCGGCGTTCCCGTTCCATCCGAACCTGACCGATGCGTTCTTCGAGAAGTGGACGCAGCTGGAGGGCTTCCAGCGCACGCGCGGCGTTCTGCGGACCTTCGCACTGGCGTTGCGGGATGCCGAGAAGTGGGGTGATCCAACGCCTGTCATCGGTCCGGCGGCGTTCCTCGCTGCGCCGACGGACTTCGCGCTGACCGATGCCACGCGCGAGCTGGCGACGATCGCCCGCACCGAGCAGTACGAGGGCAAGCGGCAGGACTGGCAGGCGATCCTCGAAGGCGAAATCAAGAAGGCCCGCGAGATCCAGGAGGAGGGCTTCGGACTCAAGTTTCGCGAGATCGAGCAGGCCGTCGTCGCGACCTTCCTGCACTCGCAGCCGATCGGCCAGAAGGCGCGGACACGGGAACTGCTGGTGATGCTCGGCGCCAACGGCCCGGACAGGATCGATCTCGCCAAAGGTCTTGCGCGCTGGGCGGACGTGTCGTGGTACCTGGATGACACCTTCACGGCGGAGAAGGAAGGCAACCTGCCGAAGGTCTGGCGTCTGGGCTCGAGGCCGAACCTCAGGCAGATGCACCACGACGCCCGGCAGCACGTCTCGGGAACCGTGCTCGACGAGCTGCTGGAGAGGGAGATCGGCCAGATCAGGCGTTTGACCGAAGGCGCGCGCACGATGGGCGCGGCTGTCCACATGCTGCCGTCCAGGGCCGCGGATATCGAGGACGACGGCGAGTTTCACTACGCGGTGCTTGGCCCGAAGGCCGCGTCCGAGTCGGGCAAGCCGAGCGCGGAAGCCAGGCGGTTCATCGACGAGACCACCGTGGCTGACCGGCCTCGCGCCACCAATCGGAACGCGGTCGTGCTCGCCGTGCCATCCAGGGACGGCATCGAACTCGCCCGCGAGAAGCTCCGCGACCTGCTCGCCTGGGACAAGGTGCGCGAGCTGCTGAAGAGTCGCGACGACATCGAACCAGTCCGCTTCGCGCAGCTCGACGCGAACCTGCGGGCGGCGCGCGGCGAGATGACGTCGCAGCTGATCATGGCCTATTGCGTCGTCGTGACGGTGAACGAGGCGAACGAGGTGGCGGCGTTTCGTCTTCCCATCGACAACCAGCCGCTGTTCATCAAGATTGTCAACGAGCGGCGTGCCCGCATCGAGAGCACCGCGGTCAACGCCGAGGCGCTCCTGCCCGGCGGGCCCTACGATCTGTGGCAGGCAGCCGAGAAGTCGCGCTATGTGAAGGACCTGGTTGGCGCCTTCGCTTCCACCGCACGGCTGCCGAAGATGCTGAACCGGGGGGCGATCCTCGACACCTTGTTGCTCGGTTGCGTGGCCGGCGATTTCGTCCTGCAGGTCACGCGGGCCGACAGGTCGGTCCGCACCTTCTGGAGGTCGCGTCCGGATGACCTGGCCCTGCGTGACCCGTCGCTGGAAGTCGTGCTGCCGGATGCCGCGACCCTCGTCGACCTTGATGCCGCGCTGCTCGCGCCGGGAATCCTCCCAGGTCTTTGGCAGACGGACGCAATCAATCTCAGCGACGCCGCGGCGTACTTCTCGGGCAAGCACTGCGTGCCGATCGACAAGGGGGGCTACACGGAACCACTGTCGATTCCTGGCGCATCAGCGGAAGCGATCAAGGGTGCGGTGGCGGCTGCCGTCAAGTCGGGGCGGGTGTGGCTGCTGAACGGGACGATCAGTGTCTGCGGCGACGATGTGCCTGCCGGATTTCTGACCGACGAAGCACAGCTGCTGCCGCCGCCGGCACCGTTGTCGACAGCCGACCTGCTGCCGGCGAATCTGCCGGCGGCCTGGGCCGAGAGGGTCACCACCGCGCATCTGATCCACGCCTCGCTCTCGAACAAGCGGGGCAAGCCACTGCCCTGGGCTCCGGTCAGGCAGGCGCTCGACGAGGCCTTCCGGCTGGGGGTCCTCGAGCGGACGGCGGATTCCCACGACTGGCCGACTGATTTCGGCGGCGCCGCCGGCGTGAAGTTCGTCCGGACCGGAATCAAGGAGCCGCCGCCGAAGAAGGGCTACGGCGCAAGGCAGCTCATGGCCGAGCTGCGCCCGAACGAGATCCAGGACCTCGCCGACCAGCTCGGCGAGCTGACGAAGGCTGCCGCGGGACATGATCTGAAGTTTTCGCTGCGGATTGAGCTGGGGACCGAAAAGGAGCCGCCGGACGAGGTGGTGGTACAGATGAACAGGATTCTGGGCGGGATCAAGACGGGGATGCGGCTCGAGTAACGGGGTTGATCGTAGTCACTCGCTCCACGCCAAAGGCGGGACGAGTGACTCAGGTTGCAAGTCGCCTTCTTGTGAGCATCGCGTCAGCGTCTCGCAACCTCGCTTCTCAGGCACGCGGGAGAAGGTACCGGGGGTGAGGGGGAACGGTCATGGCTTTCACCATCAGGGGCGTCTCGACAGCCATGACCGTTGACCGCGGTCCGGTCGGCTAACGGAGGTCGAAGACCGGTGGAAAATGGCCTTCCTCGACCTTGCGGGCGACCGCCTGGCCGATCTCGATCAGTTGCGGCATGTTCTTCGGTTGGTCCATCTCGCGCAGCGCCTTCGCATCGGCATCGCTGTAATCCGGGCGGACGTTGGCGCGCAGCCAGTCGCCGTCGAGGTGGGCGTTGTAGCGCAGGTAGGTGAGCAAGGGCAGTCCGCCGCCCGGATGGTCGGTGGCCAGGTCGCCGACCTCGCGATCGATCACCCGCGCCGTCGGGCTGACCGACATCCACTGCAGCAGCTGCTCGTTGAGCGCCAGCGCATCGTCCATCAGCGACGCCAGTCCGATCACCGCCTCGGCCGCTGCGGGTGCCTTCTGGCCGGGGTCGAGAGCCGTCTCGTTGATGCCCGTACCACAGGAGACGAGCAGCAGCCTGTCGGCCCCTGCCGGCCACTGCAGCGCATAACCGCGCAGCCAGGCGAGCATCAGCAACTGCAGCGATGGGTTGTTGTGCGGGCTGACGCCGCCATCGACGAAGACTCCGGCCTGATCCTTGCCGCCGGCATCGCGGCCGACGACCAGCTTCTCGGGATCGAAGTAATGCGGTGCCGCGGTGCTCGCGCGAACGATCTGCCAGAGCAGGAACTCGCTGTTGGCGAGCGCCTTGCCACCCGGCCGCGGGCTGAAGTAGCGGCCGCGCGGGTTGTTGTGCACGACCCACGGGCTGCCGGTATCGAAGCGCTTGAGCATGATCGCCAGACCGGTGCGGATGCGCGTCGGGTCGCCGAGCCTGATGTCGCCGAACTGCCGCTTGAGCGCCTTCTCGAGCGGCGCTTTCGAGAACTTGGCGCGCAGCAGCCCCCAGCGCAGCAGGTCGGGTTCGAAGATCGCGTCGCCCAGCTCCTGGTAGAGGGTTTCGAGGTCCGCTGCCGACATGCCGGTCGCCAGGCCGGCAGCGAGAATGGCGCCCGTCGACGTGCCGCCGATGAGGTCGAAGTAGTCGCACAGGCGGAACGTGTCGTCACCGCCGGCACGCGCGCGCAACAGGCTTTCGATGCGCTTCAGGATCTGGACGGTGAGGACGCCACGGATGCCGCCGCCGTCGAGGGCCAGGATTCGCTTCGGTCCGGGGCTGAAAAGATGTTCGTCGCGATTGGGTCGGGTCATGGTTGCGGTCCTCACGGCTGTGACGCACGGGTTGCAGAAGGCTGTGGCGAAGGGTCGGCGGCCGGCGCCGCGGAGCTCCAGCGCGCATTGGCGAATCCCGCTCGATCGACGGCCTGCCCATTGGCCGCCCCGGCAACCGCCGGTCGCCTGGCAGCCGCCGGGTCGGCCGGGCCGCTTCGGACCCTGCCCGCAGACGGCCATTCTAAGCGCATTGCAGCGGCCCTGGTTGCCGATCGCTGGTCATCGCCGCGGTTTTCCTGCGCAGCGGCCGTGGCGCTCGCCGCGTGGCTGTTGGCATCGGCAGTCGGCAGCCGGGTCGGCGGCTGCTAGAATGCCGGCCCATGCAAGTCGATGGCGTCCCGTTGCGAACGATCTGGCCGGTCGCCGGCGCGCGCGCCGTCGACATCATCGACCAGACGGTGCTGCCGCACGTTTTCCGCGTCCGCCGGCTGGGCCGTCTCGAAGACGCGGCGGAGGCGATCCGCAGCATGCAGGTGCGTGGTGCGCCGCTGATCGGGGTGACCGCTGCCTACGGCCTGGCGCTGGCGCTCGATGGCTGCGCCGGCGACGAGACACTGCTGGCGGCGGTGCAGCTGCTGGCGGCGACGCGGCCGACGGCGGTCAACCTGCACTGGGCGCTGGCGCGCATGCAGTCCCGCCTGCTGCCGCTGCCGCCGGCTGCGCGGGCTGCCGCCGCTTGGAGCGAGGCGGCGAAGATCGCCGACGAGGACGTCGAACAGTGCCGGCGGATCGGCGCGCACGGCCTGCAACTCCTGCTCGCCGGCCGGCGCGGCGAGGCGCGGCTGGAAATCATGACCCACTGCAACGCCGGCTGGCTGGCGACGGTCGACCACGGCACAGCGCTGGCACCGGTGTACGCCGCCTTCGACGCCGGCATCGACATCCACGTCTGGGTCTCCGAGACGCGGCCGCGCAACCAAGGCCTGCTCACCGCCTGGGAACTGCGCCAGCACGGCGTGCCGCACACCGTCATCGCCGACAACGCAGCCGGGCTGCTGCTCATGCGCGGCGGCATCGACGCGGTGATCGTCGGCGCCGATCGCATCGCTGCCAACGGCGACGTCGCCAACAAGGTCGGCACCTGCCTGAAGGCGCTGGCGGCGCGCGCCGCCGGCGTACCCTTCCTCGTCGCCGCGCCGGGTTCGACGATCGACTTCGCCTCTGCCGACGGTGCGTCGATCCCGATCGAGGAGCGCGCCGGTGATGAGCTGCGGCTGCTGCGTGGCTGTGACGCCGCCGGCCTGCCCGGCGAACTGCGGCAACTGCCGGCGACTGCTGCGGTCGCCAACCCGGCTTTCGACATCACGCCGGCGCAGCTCGTCGACCGCATCATCAGCGAGCGCGGTTGCTGCGCCGCCGATCGCCTGCGCACGCTTTACCCGGAGGAAGCCGATGGCTGAACTGCGGCAGCAGCTGATCGATGGTGCGCGGCGCATGGCCGATCTCGGGCTCAACCGCGGCACCGCCGGCAACCTCAGCGTGCGCGCGCCGGCGGATGGCGAGGCGGGGTTCCTGATCACGCCGAGCGGCATGGCCTACGATGCGTTGCAGCCCGAGGACATCGTTCACGTCCGCCTCGACGGCGTCGCCGTCGGCCGCCGCAAACCCTCGTCCGAGTGGCGCTTCCACCGCGACCTCTACGCCAGCCGCGCCGACGCCGGCGCCATCCTGCACGCGCATTCGCCCTTCGCCACCAGTCTCGCCTGCCTGCGCCGCGACATCCCGGCCTTCCACTACATGATTGCCCGCTTCGGCGGCGACAGCCTGCGCTGCAGCGACTACGCCACCTTCGGCACGCAGGCGCTGTCGGCGGCGGTGCTGCGCGCGATCGACGGCCGCTGCGGCTGCCTGCTGGCGAATCACGGCATGCTCGTCATCGGCGGCGACCTGTCGCGGGCGCTGGCGCTCGGCGTCGAGCTCGAGGCGCTCTGCGAGCAGTACTGGCGTGCCTGCCAGATCGCGCCGCCGGTGCTCCTCGACGCCGCCGAGATGACGCGCGTGCTGGCGAAGTTCGCCGGCTACGGTCAGCAGTCCTGAGCGGCGGCTTTCCAGGCAACGGCGACCGGCATCCCAGCATGTTGCGAGTCAGCGAAATCCGCCTGCCGATCGACCATGATGCCGCCGCGCTGCCGGCGGCGGTCGCCGCCCGCCTGGGCGTCGAGCCGGCCGACATCCGCTCGCTGAGCATCTTCCGGCGCAGCCATGATGCCCGCAAGAACAGTGCGCTGGCTTTCATCTACAGCGTCGACGTCGCGCTCGCCGACGAAGCGATCGTCGTCGCCCGCCTGGCCGGCGATCGCCACCTGCAACCGACGCCCGACATGCGCTATCGCTTCGTCGGCCACGCGCCGGACGAGCCGGGGGAGCGGCCGCTCGTCGTCGGCTTCGGCCCGGCGGGCATCTTCTCCGCGCTGATCCTGGCGCAGGCGGGCTTCCGTCCGATCGTCCTCGAACGCGGCAAGGCGGTGCGCGAGCGCACGCAGGACACCTGGGGGCTGTGGCGCCGCAAGCAGCTCGACCCCGAGTCGAACGTCCAGTTCGGTGAAGGCGGCGCCGGCACCTTCTCCGACGGCAAGCTCTACAGCCAGATCCGCGACCCCAGGCATTACGGGCGCAAGGTGCTCGAGGAGTTCGTCAAGGCCGGCGCGCCGGCCGAGATCCTGCATGTCAGCAAGCCGCACATCGGCACCTTCCGCCTCGTCGGCATGGTCGAACGCATCCGCCATGAGATCGAGCGCCTCGGCGGCGAGGTCCGCTTCCAGCAGCGGGTCAGCGGTCTGCGAATCGACGACGGCCAGCTCGTCGGCGTGACCATCGCCGATGGCGGCGAGCTGCGCGCCCGGCATGTCGTCCTGGCGCTCGGGCACAGTGCCCGCGACACCTTCGCCATGCTGCAGGCCGCCGGCGTCCGCATGGAAGCGAAGCCGTTCTCGATCGGTTTTCGCATCGAGCACCCGCAATCGCTGATCGACCGCGCGCGCTTCGGGCCGCACGCCGGTCACCCGTCGCTCGGCGCTGCCGATTACAAGCTGGTCCATCATTGTCGCAATGGCCGCTCGGTCTACAGCTTCTGCATGTGTCCCGGCGGCACCGTCGTCGCCGCGACTTCCGAGGCCGGGCGGGTGGTCACCAACGGCATGAGCCAGTACTCGCGCAACGAGCGCAACGCCAACGCCGGCATCGTCGTCGGCATCACGCCGGCCGACTACCCCGGCGGACCGCTCGCCGGCATCGAGCTGCAGCGCCAGCTCGAAGCGCGCGCCTTCGAACTCGGCGGCGGCAGCTACGAGGCGCCGGCACAACTCGTCGGCGACTTCCTCGCCGGCCGGCCATCGACCGGGCTCGGCAGCGTGATCCCCTCGTATCAGCCCGGCGTCCGCCTCACCGATCTTGCCGGCGCGCTGCCCGACTACGCGATCGCCGCGATCCGTGAGGCGCTGCCGGCATTCGATCGCCAGATCCGGGGCTTTGCGATGCCCGACGCGGTGCTCACCGGCGTCGAGACGCGCACCTCGTCGCCGCTGCGCATCACGCGCGGCGACGACTGCCAGAGCGTCGGTCTGCGCGGGCTCTACCCGGCCGGCGAGGGCGCCGGCTACGCCGGCGGAATCCTCTCTGCGGCGATCGATGGCATTCGCGTCGCCGAGGCGGTGACGCGCGCTCTGCTCGCGGCAGGGGAGGGCGGCGGCTGAGCACGTCGCGGCATGCTTGATGAAGCCTGTCGGGCGGTGTTCCGCGAGTGGGCAGGGCGGCAATCAGGACGTTGGCGGGCGAGACATCTGGCGACGGCGGCCACGGACATCACGGAGGACAGGCGCGTCGCGGGAAGGACGAGTCGGCGGCGTGTGGCGGCCAGCCACCCGTCCCTGATTGCGTCTACCGGCTGCGATGCCGCACACTCTCCGTGTTTCCTGTGTCCTTCATATCCTCTGTTTCCTTGCTCGCCCTGACCGGTGTTTTCGCGATGAATCCCTGGCTGCGTGTGTTCCTGCCCTTTGCGGCGGGCTACTACTTCTCCTACTTCGTGCGCAACGTCAATGCCGTGATCGCACCGGAACTGACGCGCGAACTCGGCGTGTCCGCCGCCGACCTCGGCCTGCTGACCTCGGCCTACCTGCTGACCTTCGGCGCCGTGCAGTTGCCGCTCGGCATTGCGCTCGACCGCTGGGGGCCGCGGCGCGTCGAGACCGGCCTGCTGCTGATCGCCGCCGCCGGCTGTGGCCTGTTCGCGCTGGGCGAGACGCTGCCGCAACTCGCGGTCGCGCGCGGCCTGATCGGCCTCGGCGTCTCGGCGTGCCTGATGGCGTCGTTCAAGGCCTTCGGCCAGTGGTTCGGCGTCGAGCGCCAGGCCTCGCTCAACGCGGCGATCATGGCTGCCGGCGGGCTCGGCGCGCTGACCGCGTCGACGCCGCTGAGTTGGGCGATACCGGCTCTCGGGTGGCGCACCGTGTTCGTCGCCCTTGGCGCTGCGGGCCTCGTCATCGCGCTGCTGATCTGGCGCACCCCGGACAAGCCCGCGGCCGGCGCGGCCGGCGAGTCGCTGCGGCGGCAGCTCGCGGCGCTGCGCGATATCCTGCGCAGCCGCGCCTTCTGGCGCTACACGCCCCAGTCGACTCTGATCGTCGGCGGCTTCATGGCGCTGCAGGGTCTGTGGGCGGTGCCGTGGCTGATGAATTTTTCCGGTCTGCCGCGTGCGGCGGCGGCGCATCACCTGCTGCTGATGAGCCTCGGCATGCTGCTCGGCTTCCTCGGCATCGCCTTCGGCATCGGCCCGCTCACCGCGCGCGGAGTCTCGGCCGAACGCGTGCTGCAGACCGGCATGGGCCTCGGCATGCTGGCGACACTGCTGATCGTCACCGGCACCGGCCCCAGCGAGCCGCTGTGGTTTGCGCTCGGCCTCGTCTTCTCGGTCGGCAACCTGGCCTATGCGCTGCTGCAGAAGCACTACGCCGGCAGCCTGGCCGGGCGCGTGAACACCGCGCTCAACCTGATGGTGTTCGTCGGCGCGTTCTCGATCCAGTGGAGTTTCGGCGCCGCCATCGATGCGCTGCAGGCCCGTGGCATGAGCCCGCGCGATGCCTACCAGGCAACCTTCGGCGTCCTCCTGGCGCTGCAGCTCGGCGGCTGGCTCTGGTATCTCGCCGGCAGCCTGCGCGCCGCGCGCCCGGGAAACTGAAGGAAAGGCGCACGGCAGCGGCCGGGACGCGTCGCTGGCGATCGGCCGCTTCAGGCCTGCCGTGTCCGCTGTTCGCTCGTCGTCAGCACCTCGGCGGTGTCGGTGCGCGGCCGCTGATGCGGCACATCGCGTCGTCGCCGATGGCGTTCGAGCCAGCGCCAGACGAGGTGGATCGTCAGGTGGCAGCACAGCGCGGCGACCGTGGCGCTGATCGTCAGCCCGACGAGCAGCGGCCAGCCGATGTCGCCGAGACTCTGCCAGAGACCCGCCGCTTCCTCGCTCGCGACGCCGCCGGGCTGCTCGACCGCGGCTGCCGGGTCGGCGGTGATCCACACCCCGAGGCGATAGGCGGCGTAGTACACCGGCGCGAAGGTGACCGGGTTGGTGACGAAGGTGCTGGTCACCGCTGCCGGGACGCAGGCGCGCAGCGCGATCGCCGCGATGACGGCGAGCGGGATCTGCGCCACCGGGATCAGGAGACCGAAGAAGACGCCGATGCTGACGCCACGCGCGACACCGCGGCGCGACCAGCGCCAGAGTTGCGGATCGAGCAGCAGCGGGCCCAGCCAGCGCAGGCAGCGCTTGCTGGCGAGCTGTTCGCGCGTCGGTACCAGGTGGGTCAGGCGATCGAGGAGCATCGGTCTTTCCCCGTCGCGCCGCCGGCGGATCGTCGGGAGGAGTCGGGCGGGCGCTTCTGCAACAAGAATAGACCGTCAGGAGGAAGAATTCCAGCCTGTCGCCAGGGTGTGATTTGCGGGGACGATTTGCGGGGACAGTATATTTAACTCCCGAGGCTGCCTGTTGCCCGCCGTCGACAATTGTGGTGACACAATTGTGGTGACAGTATATGTAATTCCTGAGGCTGCCTGCTGAAGCCTGGCGCGCCCGAGCTCAGCAATGCCTCACTGGGCAACCGGAGCCTGCAGCGTATCGTCCTTGAAGTGGTCGAGTTGCTGGCCCGACGCTGAATGCGGCATCGAGTGATCGGGACAGCATGCTGGATGCCCGGGAGCATGCCGTCCCTTCCCGGGATCCTGTTCCATTGCTCCTCGACCCCTTGCGGAGGACTGTCCTTTGCAGTGATGATCCGGGTTTCGCTGCTTGTCAGCCTGTTCACAATCTTGGTCATCCCTTCCCGTTCGTGTCGACGCGAGTCGTTCGGCGGTCAACGACGCGCCTTCCATGCGCATCTTCCTTTTCCTTGCAGCGCTGCTGCCCTCCCTGTCGGTCATGGCTGCGGTGCCCGTCCTGCGCGCACCGCAGGACGTGCGTGCCCTGCTCGCAGAGCACATCGAGCTCGCTGACGTCGCCGATCAGCCGGCCGAAGTGGCGTTCGCGCGCCGGATGCAGCGCGAGGTCGAGAAGCTGCTGGCGACCGAAGGATACTTCTCGCCGCGTGTCAGCCTCCTTCGCGAGGGTGAGGAACTGCTCCTCGTCGTCGATCCCGGGGCGCGCGCGCTGATCGCCAGCGTGCGCATCGACATCGGTGGTGAGATCGATGCCGCACGCCGGCAGGCGCTGGTCGATGGCTGGAAACTCAAGGTCGGGCAGCCTTTCCGCCAAGCGGACTGGGACGAGGCCAAGGAATCGCTGCTGGCCAGCCTGCTGGCCGTCGACCACGCCGGTGCGCGCCTGCAGCAGAGCAGCGCCGAGGTCGACGCGGAGACGCTGCGCGTCGACCTGGTCGTCGTTGCCGATGCCGGTCCGCGCTACCGCTTCGGCGAGCTGCAGATCAGCGGTCTGCAGCGCTATCATCCGGCACTGGTGGCACGCTTCAACCGCACCGTCAAGGCCGGCGACGAGTACCGCGAGGATCGCCTGCTGGCGCTGCAGGCCGCGCTGCAGAGCACGCCCTACTTCTCGTCGGTGAGCGTCGCCCTGCAGCGCAGCGATGGCGATGGCGAAGCTGCCGACGAAGCTGGCTGGGTGACGGCTCCGGTGCTCGTGCAGTTGCGCGAGCGCGCACCGTTCGAGATCACGCTCGGCGCCGGTTACAGCACCAACACCGGCGCGCGCGTCGAGGCTGCCTACCGCAACAGCGACTTTCTCGGTCGCGCCTGGCTGCTGCAGACCGGCGTCCGCATCGAACAGCTGCGCCAGTCGGGCTTCATCGACGTTTTCCTGCCGCCCGACGAACAGCAGCGGCGTGATGGTGTCGGCACCGTCGTCGAGCATTCGGACATCGAGAACCTGGAACTCCATCGCTTCGCCATTGGCGCGATGCGGGTGCAGAAGCTGGGCAGTGTCGAGCAGCAGATCGGCATCAACTGGCAGAGCGAACGGCAGGCGCCGCAGGGCGCACCGACGGTCACCAACCAGGCCTTGACGCTGCAGGGTGGGTGGACGTGGCGGCATGCGGCCGATCCGCTCGATCCGGCCGAAGGGTTGTCATTGCAGTTCCAGATCGGTGGTGGCAGCAAGCATCTGCTGTCCGACCAGAGCTTCGTTCGCACCTACCTGCGCTACAGTCAGGGGGTGCCGCTCGGTGCCCGTGACGCGCTGCTCTTTCGCGCTGAGCTGGGGGTGACCTTCGCCGAATCGTCGAAGGGGATTCCGCAGGATTTCCTCTTCCGTACCGGTGGCAGCAACTCGGTGCGGGGTTACCCCTACCTCAGTCTCGGCGTGCCAGAGGGGTCGGCAATCGTCGGCGGCCGTTACCTGCTGGTGCTGAGTGGCGAGTACACGCACTGGCTGACGCCGACCTGGGGAGCTGCTGCCTTCATCGACGCCGGCAACGCCGTCGATGACCTGCAGGCGATGAGCCTCGCGGTGGGTTACGGCGTTGGCGCGCGCTGGCGCAGTCCGGCCGGGCCGCTCGGCATCGATCTCGCCTACGGCCATCGGGACAGCTCGCTGCGTCTCGGCTTCTCGCTGGCCATCCCCTTCTGACAACCGACGGCGGCGACAGACGACGATGACTCGGGAAAGCGACAGGGCTCCATCCTCGGTATCGACATCGGCAGCAGGCGAGGCGCCGCCGCCCGACACCGCGCCGCCGGCCGACACCGCTGCGCCGGCAGCGCCGCGTCGACGTCGCGGCTGGCTGGTGCTGCTGTCGGCGCTGTCGCTGCTGTCGTTCGCGCTGGCCGGCATTGCCGCGCTGCTCGGCAGCGAAGGCGGCCTGCAGTTGAGCTGCCGGGTCCTCGAAAGACTGGCTGGCGGGCAGCTCGTCGTCACGGCGCCCGCCGGCACCCTCGCTTCATCGTTCACCCTGGCGTCGCTGCACTGGCGCAGCGAGACGCTCGATGTCCAGGTGCAGGAACTGCAGTTCGACTGGCGACCGGCCGAGCTGCTGCGCGCCCGCCTCACCATCAGCCGGCTCGCCGCCGGCAGCTTGCGGGTGTCGCTGGCGACGAGCAGCGATCCGGTCGTCGTCCCGGAACGTCTCGAGCTGCCGCTGGCGGTCGCCATCGAGAAGCTCGAGATCGCCGTCATCGAGCTCGGCGACCACGCCCATCCCGATGGCCAGGCGGCGACGATCGCCGAGTCGCTGCGGGCGGAGCTGGCGAGCGACGGCCGCGTGCACCGGCTGCTCGGCCTGCGCGCCCGGGCCGGCGGTCTGGCGCTCGGGGGCAGCGCCACGCTGGCCGCGGCGCGGCCCTTTGCGCTGCAGGCCACGGCCGGCATCGAGGGCGAGGCGGCGGGCCGGGCGCTGCGCTTCGAGCTCGGCGCCGAGGGAACGCTCGAGGACTTCGTCGTGCGCGGTGCGGCGCGACCGCTGGCGGCGGTGGCAGCCGACGACTTCGCCGGCGAGCTCAGTGCGCGCATCGCGCCTTTCGCGCCGCAGCCGATCGGCGAAGCGGCGCTGAAGCTGTCGGGCGTCGACCCGGCGGCGTGGATTGCGGGTGCGCCGCACGCCGATTTCGAGCTGCAGCTCGACCTGCTGCCGGTCGCGGACTCTTCGCCGGCCCTGCAGGGCAGGCTGCGGGCCGTGAACCGTCGTCCGGGGGCGATCGATCGCGAGTCGTTGCCGATCGAGTCGCTGGCCGCCGGCCTGACGCTGGCGGCGGACGGGTTGCGGCTGGGCGACATCGACCTGCGTCTGGCGGGCGGCGGGCGGTTGCGCGGCAGCGGCGCGCTGCACGACTCCGAGCTGTCGCTGACACTCGCCGCGAGCGCGGTCGACGCCGCCGCACTGCATGGTGGCCTGCAGAACACCCGCTTGGCTGGCCCGTTGCGCGCCACGCTCGGATTGCATCGGCAGCTCGTCGAGGCCGACCTGCGCGACCCGCGCTTCGCCCTCGACACCAGGCTGGCGATCGACCCGGAGCAGCTCGCCGTCGAACGGCTGCGCCTTGCTGCCGGCGATGCGCGGCTCAGCGCCAGCGGCACGGTGGCTCTGGCGGGCAGCGGCAGCTTCGCGCTGCAGGGGCAGTTGCGCGAATTCGACCCGCGCCGCTTTTTCGCCAGGCTGCCGGCTGCGCGCATCAACGCCGAGTTCTCCGCGCGTGGCAGCAGCAGGCCGCAACTGGCCTTGCGCCTCGGCTTCCAGTTGCGCGACAGCCGCTTCGCCGGCGAGGTGCTGGCCGGTGGCGGCGAGATCGATCTGGCGCCGGGCCACCTGCGCCAGGCCGATGTCGAGCTGCGCGTTGGCACCAACCGCCTACTGGCGAAGGGTGCCTTCGGGGCGCCCGGCGAGCGCCTGCGCTTGAGCATCGCGGCGCCGCGCCTCGATCCGCTCGGCCCGGGCGGCGACCTTGCCGGCGAAGTCGTCGTCGGCGGCAGCATGCGGGCGCCGGAGGTGTCCGCCAGTCTGCAGTCGCAGCGACTGGCCTGGCCCGGCCTCGGCCAGCTGCGCGGACTCGATGTCGACGCTCGGCTCGCAGCCGGTGAGCACGGCGCGCTCGGCGGCACCCTGCGACTGGCCGGCGTCGATCTGGCCAGCGGTGAGGCGGTGGTGACTGCGCTGCAGCTCGAGGCCGACGGTGTGCGCAGCCGGCATCGCCTGCGCGGGCGCTGCGAGCTTGCCGGACGGCGCGCCGTCGAGCTGGCGCTCGAAGGGGGTCTCAAGCCGAACAGCCCGGCGCCGGTCTGGGTCGGCGCGCTGCAGGAGTTCAGCCTGTCGGCTGCGGGCGGGCGAACGCCGCCCTTGCTTCGCCTGGCGGCAGCGATGCCGCTGCAGATCGCCGCGGGCAGCTTCAGTGCCGGTCCGGGCGATTTCGCCGGTGCCGACTGGTCGGCGCGCCTGCAGCGGGCGCGCTACGACGGTGGCACTTGGCAGACCACCGGCAGCCTGCGCTCGCTGCCGGTGGCGGCACTGCTCGCCGAGTTCCCGCAAGCCTTCGCCGCTGCGGCGGCAGCGGCGGTGCCGGTCGAGGGCGAAGCGTTGCGCATCGATGGCGAATGGGACCTCGGCAACGGCGGCCGGGCGGCCGGCGCGGCGGCTGCACGGCGGTTGCCGGGCGGCAGCCTGCGGCTGTGGCGTGCACGCGGCGATCTCGCGGTCGGCGCGCTGCCGCTCGGCTTGGAGGAGGGCGTCCTGAGTCTGCAGGCGGGCAACGGCAAGATCGACCTGCGGCTGCAAGTGCGCGGCAAGCGACTCGGCGAGGTGAGCGGCGAGCTCAACGCGACGAGTTCCACCGCCAGCCTGATCGACCGTTCGGCGCCGTGGCGCGGTCGCCTGCGGTTGAGCATGCCGGACCTGGCGTGGGTCGGGCCGCTGCTCGGTGCCGGCTGGCAGCTCGGCGGGCAACTCTCGGGTGAGGCGCGGCTCGACGGCAGCCCGGCGCAGCCGCGCGTCAGCGGCGAATGGCGGGGCGAACGGCTGGCGGTGCGGGCGCTCGATCAGGGCATGCGTCTGGAACGGGGCAGCCTGTTGCTCGAACTGGCGGTCGGGGCCGACGGCGAGCAGCGCCTGCACGTCAGGGAACTGGGCTTCGACAGCGAGCAACAGCCGATGCCGCGCGCGCTGGCACTCGCTCCGGGAACCGACGTCGCCGCCCTCACTGGCCGGCCGGGTCGGGTCGAGGCGAGTGGCGAGCTGCGCCTGGGCAGCAACGACGGCGTCCTCAACCTTCGTGCCGAGCGCCTCGGCGTGACGCAGCGTGCCGACCAGTGGACGCTGCTTTCCGGCACCGCCGAGCTGAAACTCGCGGCCGGCAGGCTCGACGTCGCCGGCAAGCTTCGCTTCGACGCTGGCTACTGGCAATTGGCGAAGGCGGGCGCGCCGCAGCTGTCGGACGACGTCGTCGTCCGGCGCGCCGGCGGCGCGGCGAGGAAGGCGGCGGCGCCGGTCCGGCTGGTGGCGGTCGACCTCGAGGTGGACCTTGGGCGGAACTTCCATTTTCGTGGCGCCGGAGTCGAGAGCAGGCTCGTCGGCTCGGTGCGTCTCCAGTCGGACGAAAGCGGCATACCGCGGGCGACCGGGACGATCCGCACGCGCGATGGCCTCTTCGACGCCTACGGGCAGAAGCTCGAGATCGAGCGCGGCATCCTCAATTTCCACGGCCTGATCGACAACCCCGGACTCAACATTCGCGCGGTGCGGGCCAACCTGCCGGTCGAGGCGGGCGTCGAGGTGACTGGCACCGCCAGGCGGCCGATCGTCCGCCTGGTTTCCGACCCGGAGGTTCCGGACGCCGAGAAACTCTCCTGGCTGGTGCTCGGACAGGGCCTGGACCAGCAGGGCGGCAAGGATTCGTCGGTGCTGCTGGCGGCAGCGCAGACGATCCTCGGCGGCCAGGACGGGGGACCGTTGAAGGCGGTACAGCGGCAACTGGGAATCGACCAGTTCGGCATCAGTTCGGGGACGCTGAGTGGTTCCGGACGACCGTTGAGCAGCCGCATTGCCAGCAGCAGCGGTTTCGGCAGCAGCGACACGACCACCGACCAGATCGTCAGCATCGGCAAGCGTCTGTCGTCGACGATGCTGATCAGCTACGACCAGTCGCTGAGCAACGCCGGCAGCGTCGTCAAGCTGACCGTCAACCTGAGCCGGAACCTGTCGCTGGTCGGTCGCGCCGGTACCGACACCGGTTTCGACCTGCTGTGGAACCATCGTTTCGGGCGTTAGCCGCGATCGTCCGCGCCACTGCGTGCCGGCGGCACGGCGCTGCGCCGTCGCAACTGGTTCCTGCAGGCGGCGGGGCGACGCAGGCGATGTCGGGCGCCTCGCCATCGCGAGTCGGAGGACGCGCCAGCGGCGGTCTCCGCGCCGGTCGGCAGGCCTGCCAGCGCGCCGGCCGCTTCTGAGCCCGCCGCTGGCGGCGAAGCTCCACAGACAGACGGTGATCAGCAGCAGGCAGGCGAATCCGAGGGCGAGAAGATACAGCCGGCTGACGTCCGCGCGGCCGATCGGGTGTGCCATGCCGGCGATGCGGCTCACTTCGGGCGCAGCTTGCCGGTAGCCAGCCCGGCGTCGCGGATCGGCTTCTGGCAGCCTGTCGGCACGGTGCAGAAACCCCTGCGCAGAGCCCGTTACGGAAGAACGAGGGACGTCCCGGTGCCACCTTCCGGAGCGGTTCAGCGGAGCGATCCGATGGCGTCGGGGCTCGTCGTCTCACCCACCAAGACCAAGCCTTTCGTGCGCAACGTCTTTTCCAGAAGAGGTGGCCCCGCTTGTTTGGACAGGAAATGCTCGAGGATAAGTGGAGCCCTGCCGGCTGTGGTCTGGTTGACCGGTGATACGATTGGTTTTGACCTTCTGGGATTTTATCCGAACCGAATAGA
>JFAX01000018.1:77711-77863 GCA_000585015.1 Candidatus Accumulibacter adjunctus
GCGAAGGGACGTGCGGTGGGAAAGTCGCCAGACTTTTCCACGGCAAGCGGCCCGGTGCGCTTGAGCGCATCGCAGGACCCCTTGCCGTCCATGCTGATCCGGATGCCGTGCGCCTTGAGCATCCCGGTGAATTCGCCGCTGGTGAACTGGCA
>JFAX01000018.1:77873-77997 GCA_000585015.1 Candidatus Accumulibacter adjunctus
GTGTTGAAGATCTCCGGGCAGCCGTGCCGGTGGATGGCTTCCCGGACCGCGTCCAGACAGAAGTCGGTCGTCAAGGTGTTCGACAGCCGCCAGGCGAGCACCCGCCGCGAGTACCAGTCGATCA
>JFAX01000018.1:78063-78328 GCA_000585015.1 Candidatus Accumulibacter adjunctus
TGGGCCGCTCAACCGCGAGATCACGCAGGAGATACGGATGGATTTCATCACCCCGCTGCCGACGAGAGGTGTTGGGCTTCCGATAGAGGGCCTCGATGCCCATACGCGNNNTCAAGGTGCCGATGTGCCTGCGCCCGGCCTGGAACCCCGCGGGGCGCAGCAGATCGCGCNNNNTGCGGGCTCCGGCAAAGGGGTGCTCGAGATGCAACTCGTCGATCCGACGCATCAGTGCCAGANNCTCCGGCGACACTTCGCGTGGCGTGTA
>JFAX01000018.1:78337-78550 GCA_000585015.1 Candidatus Accumulibacter adjunctus
CGAACGCGCCAGCCCGAGGAGGGCGCACTGATGCGAGACGGGGAACTTGTGCTTGCGGTCAATCATCTTCTTGCGCTCAACAAGCCCGCCTTGGTGAGCGCATGTTCTAAAAAATCGTTCTCCAGCGTCAGCTGTCCGATTTTGGCGTGCAGCTTCGTCAAGTCCGGATCACCGCTCGCGGGATTGCCGGCGTCACCAAAAACCTGAACCGCA
>JFAX01000018.1:78568-78658 GCA_000585015.1 Candidatus Accumulibacter adjunctus
TTCCAGTCCGTGATCTGGTTCGGGTGGATGTCGNNNTGCTGCGCCAGCTCCGCTAGCGTCTTGTCGCTCTTTAGCGCTGCCAGCGCCACC
>JFAX01000018.1:78667-95189 GCA_000585015.1 Candidatus Accumulibacter adjunctus
AATGCCGGCGTGTGGTTCCGCCTCGTCCTTCTCGTCANNNTCTCGCTCCTGTTGGGCTGCTTTTGCAGCCGTTCGATNAGGGGTGCTCCAGATGCAACTCGTTGATCCGGCGCATCAGCGCCAGATCCTCCGCCGAGACCTCGCGGGGCGTGTCGTACGCGCTCGAACGGGCCACCCCGAGGAGGGAGCACTGATGCGCGACAGGGAGCTTGTGCTTGCGGTCAATCATCTTCTTGCGCTCAGCAAGCCCGCCTTGGTGAGCGCATGTTCTAAAAAATCCTTCTCCAGCGTCAGCTGTCCGATCTTGGCGTGCAGTTTCGTCAAGTCTGGATCGCTGCTCGCAGGAACGCTGGTATCCCCAAAAACCTGGACCGCACGCTCCGTCAACTGCCGCTTCCAGTCCGTGATCTGGTTCGGGTGAATGTCGTACTGCTGCGCCAGTTCGGTCAGCGTCTTGTCGCTCTTCAGCGCCGCCAGCGCCACCTGCGCCTTGAATGCCGGCGTGTGGTTCCGCCTCGTCCTTCTCGTCANNCTCTCGCTCCTGTTGGGGCTGCTTCCGCAGCCGTTCAATGGGGCAAGGCTACCACTTATCCTGCTGTCCGAATTTGCGGCGCCACCTCTCTGGTACGATACGCATCAGCACCGCGGCACTCATGACTCTGCCATCTTCCCCCGGGATCCATTTTGCACGATGCGTTCTGACAGGTTCGACTTCTGTATCGCCGCGGGCCGGCTCGCCGTCTTGCATCTGACCGGTTGCCCGGTTACACCGGCAAGCGCCCAGGACAAGCGACCCTGCGTTTCTGTGCCCGGAAGTCGGGTTGTTTGACATGGACGTTTCGGCAATGCGATGAGCGAGACGAAGATCCCTTGCCAGCCGCTGGATGTCGATTGCCAGGCCGTGCGCTGCGAGAAGTTCGCCATTCGCCAGGGCATCCGCGAATTCCGACCAGAAATGCTGCTGTCGCTCATCAACTGCGCCGTCTTCCTCAACGAAGCCAATCCGTTCCTCGTCAACCCACCGGTGACACCATGAAACCTTCCCTGGCTCTCGCCTCCCACCGTGAGGCCATACGCCGCGTCGTTGCATCCCACCGCGCCTGCAATGCCAGGGTTTTTGGCTCGGTCGTCCATGGCAACGATACCGAGGCTAGCGACCTGGACATCCTGGTTGATCCGACGTCGGAAACCACGCTGTTCGACATTGGCGCGATCCGCCATGAACTGCTGCAACTGCTCGGCGTTCCGGTCGACGTGCTGACGCCGAAAGCGTTGCCCGAGAAGCTGAGGGCAACCGTTCTGGCTGAGGCCTTGCCCGTATGAACGACCACCAACGACGGCTGGCGGACTACCTCGGACACATCCTGCAGGCCATCGAGCGGATCGGCCGCTATACCGGGGACATCGGAGAAGCGGCGTTCCTGGAAAACCAGATGGCCCAGGACGCTGTGCTCCGCAATCTGGAGATCATCGGCGAGGCCAGCCACAAGATCGAGGTCCACTGTCGCGAGTTCGCGGCAGCTCACCCCGAACTGCCGCTGGCCTTCGCCTACCAGATGCGAAATGCCGTGGCGCACGGCTACTTCAAGGTGGATCTGGAAATCGTCTGGAGGACGATCCACACGGACCTTCCGGGCCTATACCAGCAGGTGCGGGCGCTGGCGCAGGATTTGCCGCGTGATGGGCGCGACGCTGGTCTCGATCCGTGAATGACCGGGAAACCGCTTGAGCGTGTGGGTCTCCCGATCGACCCGGGCGAGACACCCGAGCGACCGTGCGGGCGCCATCGCCAGCGGCCGGACCGCGTGGCGTGACACAGCGGCTGCCGGCCTGCTGCGCCTCTCGTTCTGGCCGCCGCCCATCGCCGTCTCGCAGGCGGAGAGGGCGAGCAGGTCGAGCTGGCGGAAGCTGTAGGCCTTGAGGTCGGCGAGCGAGAGCCGGCTGCCGTCACCGAGAAGCAGGAAGCTGTCGACCTCGGTGCCCGGGCGGAAGACGAAGTGGCTGGCGACGTGCAGGACCGGCGGGCGGCCGTCCACCGCCCCCTTGAAGGAATCGGCGGTGAACTCCCCGTCGAGCCGGATGCGCCCCGGCAGGCCGGACGGACCGACGATGGCCGCGAGTTCGGCGCCGACGCCCGGCAGCGCCGGGAAGCCTTCGACTTTGCGGGTGAGCCCGAAGGCCTGCAACTGCCACTGGGCGATCGGCGTCTTGCCGATGTTCTGGCGGGCGGCCTCGGTATAGAGCGCCAGCGCGTAGCGCTCGGCGAGCCAGGACTGTCCGTCGTGCAGCGCGGCGAAGGGGAGGTAGCGCAGGGCGTCGGTCAGCGCGACCATCAGCGTCCGCGCGCCGCTGGCCTGCAGGTCGTCGGCGAGCGGAGCGATCAGCCAGTCGTGGAGTTGGCGGGCGGGCTGGGCGACGTCGCGGCGGCCTTCGATGCCCTTGCGCAGTTGCTGGATCGCCTGGTTGAGTGGCTTTCGTCCGACGTTCACCGTGTAGCCGCGTTGCAGCCGGGGGGTGGTGAGGATGATCTTCAGCGCGTCGTCGAGGACGACGTAGTGCACCAGGACGGCGCCGTGGCCGAGTTCGTCGAGCGAGCCCTGGAGGGCTTCGGCCTCGGCGACGTTGAGCCGTTCGATGTCCTTGCGCCGCTCGCTGTCGAGCTTGGCGAAGGCGGCCTCGAGTTCGCTGAGATAGCGTTCGAAGGCCTTCCGGCCGGCGGCCAACTGCCTTTCGTACTCGCTCCTGCGCGTCTGCTCGGCAGCGCTCAGCGGTTCGTAGCGCGCCTTGCGCTCGAGCTCGTCGAGGCCGCGGCCGGCGCTGGCGAGCTGGCTGGCGAGGGCGTCGAACTGCCGGGCGAAACCGGGCTCGATGCCGGTCAGGCTGGCCTGCGAGGTGCGTGGGTCGGACGCCGCGTCGCGGCGGACGAGTTCGAACAGTTCCTGCTCCTTGAGCATCGCGGTGACCTGCTGCGCTTCGGCGAGGCGTCCGGCGTCGATCAGCCAGCCGGCGAGGCGGCTGTAGTACGCCTCGTGTTTCTTCAGGAATCCTTCCTGGAGATCCTTGTCGAGGCGGGTGAGGTTGGCGCGCAGCGTCTGGAAACCGTTGACCGACTGCTTGCCGTAGAAGATCGCGACGGGTGGCTGGTCGAGGCGGGCGTACAACTCGGCGAGGTTGCCCTGAGACATCGCGAGTTCGACGGGGCTCTGGCCGTGGCGGGCGAGGATCGCCAGCGCGCGCTGTTGGAGCGGCAGCGCCTGGTCGTGGCGGCCCATGGCTTGGTACAGCCCCGCCAGGTTGTTGAGCGGGAAGGCGGTGCCCGGATGCTCGGGGCCGAGGGCCTTTTCGCTGATCGCCAGCGTGCGCTGGTGGAGCGGCAGCGCCTCGTCGGTGCGGCCCATGGTCTGGTACAGCTCCGCGAGGTTGTTGAGCGAGGTGGCGGTGTCCGGATGCTCGGGGCCAAGAGCCTTGAGAGGTGGCGCCGTGGATGAGTCGCGGACTACGCTCGACCTGCGGCACCTGTGCACCGGGGCGACCGAGAGCCTGCGTCAGCCGACAGCGATCGGGCCGCCGCCCGGAAGGATCGGGCGAGTTCGCCCGTCTCCCGCGCGAATGTCGGAGAGGAGCCGGCGAGCGGAAGCGGTCATGACTTTCATCACCAGGGGTGTCTCGACAGTGATGACCGTTCGTCTCGACTGACCGGCTTCGCTGGTGGCCCCCGGATCTGACCGGCCCGGTCGGGTTTCCCCACCACTAACGGAGACCGAGTGAAACACTGGCTACTGCAGTATCTCGCGATTCGGTGTGCGCTCTCGGATGGCGTGTCTTTGGGTTGAAGCTGGGTTGCGAGTCGTGGCGGCACCTTGCCTGCTCCTGTGACGCGACGGCAGCCAGCGGGGCGCGGCAAGGGTGTAGAATCCGCCTGCCGCAAGCGTCGCGTCAGCGACTCAGGAATCTCCCTTCTCCTCGGCGCGGGAGAAGGGCCGGGGATGGGGGCAACGGTCACGACTTGCATGATCAGGGTGGCGCGACAGTCGTGACCGTACGCTCGCTGCCCGCGCCGCGGCAGGCGGAGGCGACTTGCCAGTGCTCAGAATGCCAGGAGGAGCCAGCGTGTCCATCGACAAGCAGACGATGACCGTGCCGACGTGCGCAGGGCCCGAATGATCAGCCCGCTCGTCGTCGCTTCGCTCGTCGCCCTGGCGGTGCTCGGGGGTGGGCTCGCCGGTACGTTCCTGCGCGACCGGTTGCCGGGCCGCCATCTCGACGAGGACACAAAGTGGATGGTGCGCATCGGCATCGGCTTCCTGTCGACGCTGGCGGCGCTGCTGATGAGCCTGATCATCTCCGCCAAGATGCAGTCCTTCGATGCCGTTTCGCGCTCGGTCGCGACGACCGCGGCGCAGATCGTCGGCATCGATGCCAGCCTGCGCGAACTCGGTCCGGCGGGCGATGCGGCACGCGCCCAGTTGCGCGCGCTGGTCTCGGCCGAGGTCGACCGCCTGTGGCAGCATGCACCGTCGCCGGCGAGCGATGCGCGCGGCTATCACCCGCTCGAGCGGACGCTGCGGGCGATCGCCCCGGCGGGTGCGGCCGAGCAGGCGGCGCGCGCCAGGGCGCTGCAGCTGACGAGCGAGCTGGCGCATGCCGGCGGCCTGGCGAGCAGCGAGAGTGGCAGCACGACGACCGTTCCGTTGCTCATCGTGCTGCTCCTCTGGCTGGTGATCATCAGCTTCGGCATCAACCTCTTCGCGCCGGCGAGCGTGACCATCGTCGTCGTCAATCTGCTGGTGTCGCTGTCGATCGCGGCGGCCATCTTCCTGATCCTCGAGCTGGACCAGCCCTACCACGGCTTGATCGGCGTTTCCGACGCGCCGCTGCGCGCCGCCCTGCAGCAGCTGGCCTCATGATGGCGCGCGTGGAGGCCGCGTGATGGCCGGCGGGGGCGTGCCGGCGGCAGCGACAGCGGCGACCGCCAACGGCGCCGGGGGAACCCTGCTCGCCTGCCCCGATTGCGACCTGCTGCAACGCTTGCCGCCCCTGCCGCTGCACCATGCCGCGTGCTGTGCGCGCTGCCGGGCGCCGCTCTGCCGGCACAAGCCGGACTCGCTCGAACGGACGCTGGCGCTGGCGTTGGCTGCGGGGATCCTGCTGCTGATCGCCAACGTCGTGCCGATGCTCGGTCTCTCTGTTGCCGGCCGCGAAGCGTTCACCACCGTGCTGGGCGGCGTCATAGCGATGTGGCGCGAAGGCAGCCAGGTGGTGGCGATGCTCGTCCTCTTCGCCGCCGTCATCGCGCCGGCGCTGGAAATCGGCTGCCTGCTGCTGGTGGTTCTCGCCGTGCGCCGGCCGCCGGCGCCGCACTGGGTGGCGACGCTGTTGCACGGCTACGAGTTCGTGCGCGAATGGAGCATGATCGAGATCATGCTCCTCGGCGTTCTCGTCGCGCTGATCAAGATCGCCGAACTGGCAACGGTGATTCCCGGGCTGGCTCTGTTCGTCCTCGGTTCGCTGGTCTTTCTGCTGGCGGCGATGGCGGCGGCCTTCGATCCGCGCGTCGCCTGGCAGCGCATCGAGTGGGCCGCCGATGGCGCGGTTGGCGGTGCCGAGGCGATGCGATGAACTCCGCCGGGGCGAGTGCGCTGTCGCAGGGCTGCGCCGGCTGCGAAGTCTGCGGCCTCGTCGTGCGCTTGCCCGTGCCTGCCGGCGCGGCCTCCTGCCCGCGTTGCGGCGAGCGGCTGCACAGCCGCCGGCCGGCGAGCATCGAGCGGACCTGGGCGTTGACCATTGCCGCGCTGCTGCTCTACATTCCGGCCAACCTGCTGCCGGTGATGACGACCAACACGCCGCTCGGCGCGGTCAGCGATACGATCATGCAGGGCGTCGTCGAACTGTGGTCGCCGACCTCGTGGCCGCTGGCGATCGTCGTCTTCGTCGCCAGCGTCACCATCCCGCTCGGCAAGCTGATCGCGCTCGCCTACCTGCTGCTGACGGTGCAGCGCGGATCGGTGCGCTCGAACGAGCAGCGCGTTCGCCTCTATCGGCTGCTGAAGTTCATCGGTCGCTGGTCGATGCTCGACGTTTTCGTCGATACCTTCGTCGTCGCGCTGATCCAGTTGCAGCCGCTGATGTGGGTCGAACCGGGCGCCGGCGTGATCTATTTCGCCGCCGTCGTGGTGGTGACGATGGTGGCAGTCAACAGTTTCGACCCGCGGCTGATCTGGGATCTGCCGCAACAGGAGAAGCAGGCGCATGGCTGAGCAGCACGACGCGCAGCAGCATTCCGAAGTGCCGCTGGCGCAGGTGACGGCAAGAAAACGCGGCCGCCTGTCGGCGGTGTGGATCATCCCGATCATCGCCGCGCTGCTCGGCGGCTGGATCGCCGTGCAGAAGCTGCTCGCCGAGGGGCCGACGATCGAGATCAGCTTCAGCTCGGCGGAAGGACTCGAGGCCGGCAAGACGACGGTCAAGTACAACGGCGTCGACGTCGGCCGCATCGACTCGCTGAAAGTGTCGCCCGACCGGCAGCGCATCCTCGCCAGTGTGCAGATGGCGCCCGAGACGCGCGACTGGCTGGTCGATGGCACCGCCTTCTGGATCGTCCGCGCGCGCATCGCCGGCGGCAGCGTCAGCGGTCTCGGCACGCTGCTGTCCGGTTCGTACATCGGCATGCAGATCGGTAGCGGCAGCGAGCGGCTGCGCTCCTTCACCGCGCTCGAGGTGCCGCCGGTGGTCGCCAGCACCGCGCAGGGGCGCTATTTCCGGCTGCAGGCGAGCAACCTGGGGTCGCTCGACTTCGGCACACCGATCTACTTCCGGCGGCTGCAGGTCGGCCAGGTGGCATCGTACGCGCTCGACGAAGACGGTCGTGGGCTGACGATCCGGGTCTTCGTCAATGCGCCCTACG
The DNA here is from genome assembly GCA_000585015.1 of Candidatus Accumulibacter adjunctus. GTDB lineage: Bacteria > Pseudomonadota > Gammaproteobacteria > Burkholderiales > Rhodocyclaceae > Accumulibacter > Accumulibacter adjunctus. Next base: position 85,572 of record JFAX01000018.1, read on the forward strand.
ACCGCTACGTCAAGGCCGAGACCCGCTTCTGGCAGGCGAGCGGACTCGACTTCTCGCTCGACGCCGACGGTCTCGACGTGCGTACGCAGTCGCTGACCTCGATCCTCATCGGCGGCCTCGCCTTTGACACGCCGCCCGAGAACGCCGACGCCGATCCAGCGGCGGTGGACACGGTGTTCAAGCTGTTTGATGACCAGCTCACGGCGATGAAGGCGCCCGAACGCGGTTCGCTGCAGTACGTCCTCTATTTCGACGAATCGGTGCGCGGGCTGGCGGTGGGCGCGCCAATGACCTTCCTCGGCATGCCGATTGGCGAGGTCGTCTCGGTACGGCTGGATGCGAAGCGGCAGAAGAAGGACGTGGCGATCCGCGCGCGCGTGCTGGTGGCGGCGTATCCGCAGCGCTTCCTTGACATGATGGCGGACCCGCAGGTGCTGACCGCCGGCAGAACGGCAATCACCCCCGAGATGCGGCACGAGCTGATGAATCGGCTGGTGGCGCGTGGTCTGCGCGCGCAGCTGCAGACCGGCAGCCTGCTCACCGGTCAGCTCTACGTGGCGCTCACCTACATTCCGACGGCGTCGCCGGCGAGCATCGACTGGCGCAGCGACCCGCCGGTGTTCCCGGCAGTCAAGGGCAGTTTCACCGACATCGAGGCCCGCCTGACGAGCATCCTGACGAAGATCGAAGGCATGCCCTTGGCGGCGATCGGCAAGGATCTGCAACAGTCGCTGGCGGCGCTGGCGAAGACGCTGCAGGATGTCGATGCCCTCGTCAGGCGCTGGGACGGCGAACTCAGCCCCGAACTGGCGAAGACCCTGGCCGAGGGGCGGCGCACGCTGGCGGCGGCCGAGCGTACCTTCGACGGCGCCGGCAAGGCGCTCGCTCCGGACTCGCAGACGATGAGCGAGTTGCAGGCCACGATTGTCGAGGTGCGGCGCGCGGCGCAGTCGATCCGCGTGCTGGCCGATTATCTCGAGCGTCATCCGGAGGCGCTGCTGCGCGGCAAGAGCGAGGAGACCCAGGAATGAGCAAGGTGCACGCGGCAGCAGGCATCGCCGCACTCGCCGTGGCCGTGGCGCTGGCCGGCTGCGCGTCGCCGGCGTCACGCTTCTATGTGCTGGCGGCGACGGCCGTCCCCGACGCGGCAAGCAGCGTGCCGAGCGAGGTGGTGGCAATCGACAGCGTCGCCATTCCGGCGGCAGTGGACCGACCGCAGTTCGTCGTTCACCTGGCAAGCAACCGGGTGCTGATCGACGAGTTCCATCGCTGGGCGGCGCCGCTGTCAGCGAGCATCGCGCGCACGCTGGCGGAGGATCTCGCCGTCCTGCTCGGCACATCGCGGGTTGTCAGCGGGCCGCTGGCGGCGAGCTTCGACCCGGCGTACCGGGTGAGCGTGGACATCCAGCGCTTCGAGTCGATCCGCCGCCAGGGGGTCGTTCTCGATGCCGTCTGGGTCGTTCGTCGGACGGCGGCCGGCGGTGCCGCGACGAGCGGCCGCAGTACGCTGCGCGAAGCGGCGGCGGCGGGCGAGAGCGGCGACTACGAGGCGCTGGCGGCGGCGCACAGTCGGGCGCTTGCCGGACTGAGTCGAGACATCGCGGCGGCGATTCGCGCCGCGGCTGGCCGCTGACCCGCGCCGGGCGGCCGCGACGCGGGGCGACGCGGCGCCTGGCGGCGAGCGCTGGAGCTTGCTGTAGAATCGGCGCCCCATGAACTCCCCGCACGCAACAGACCCTGCCGCCGCCCCGCGCGGCCTCTTCTCCTGGCGCAAGCACTGGGCCAGCCGTTTTGGTACCGCGCCCTTCCTGCCGATGTCGCGCAGCGAGATCGACGCACTCGCTTGGGACTCGTGCGACATCATCCTGGTCACCGGCGACGCCTACGTCGATCACCCGAGCTTCGGCATGGCGCTGATCGGCCGCCTGCTCGAGGCACAGGGTTTTCGCGTCGGCATCATCAGCCAGCCGGACTGGCGGTCGGCGGCAGCCTTTCGCGCCCTCGGCCGGCCGAACCTGTTCTTCGGCGTCACCGCCGGCAACATGGACTCGATGGTCAATCGCTATACCGCCGACCGGAAACCGCGCTCCGACGATGCCTACACGCCGCACGGCGAAGCCAACCGGCGGCCGGACCGGGCACTGGTGGTCTATGCACAGCGCTGTCGCGAGGCCTTTCCCGGCAGCAACGTGGTGATCGGCTCGATCGAGGCCAGCCTGCGGCGAATCGCCCATTACGATTACTGGTCGGACAAGGTCCGACGCTCGGTGCTGTCCGATTCGAAAGCCGACCTGCTGCTCTACGGCAACGCCGAGCGGGCGGTCGTCGAACTCGCGCACCGCCTGGCAGCCGGCGAGAGTATCGGCGACATCCGCGACCTGCGCGGCAGCGCCTTCATGGTGTCGCGCGGCTGGCTTCCGGGCGAGGGCTGGAGCGAGATCGACTCGACGACGGTCGACACGCCCGGGGTGCTGATCCGCCACGCCGATCCCTATACCGTGACCGTCGCCGGTGCTGCGGGCTCGCCCTGCGGCGGGAGTGCTGGCGAGGTGGGCGACCAGGTGGGCGAAGAGGCGGCCGGCGGCGCCCGTGTCGTCCAGTGGCACCGGCAGTCGTATGCGCGGATGCCGAAGCTCGACCGCGCGCGGACGGCGATCCGCCTGCCGTCCTACGAGCAGGTGGCGGCCGACCCGTTGCTCTATGCCCATGCCTCGCGCGTCCTGCACCTCGAGTCGAACCCGGGCAACGCGCGGGCGCTGGTGCAGGCGCACGGCGAGCGCGACGTCTGGCTCAACCCGCCGCCGCTGCCGCTCGGCACGGCCGAGATCGACGGCGTCTTCGCCGCACCGTTCCAGCGGCGGCCGCATCCGGCCTACGGCGAGGCAAGGATTCCGGCCTTCGAGATGATCCGTTTCTCGGTCAACATCATGCGCGGCTGCTTCGGTGGCTGCACCTTCTGTTCGATCACCGAGCACGAGGGCCGGATCATCCAGAGCCGCTCCGAGCAGTCGATCCTGCACGAGATCGAGGAGATCCGCGAGCGCACGCCGGGCTTCACCGGCATCATCTCCGATCTCGGCGGACCGACGGCCAACATGTACCGCCTGGCGTGCAAGGACCGGCAGATCGAGGCGGCCTGCCGCCGGCTCTCCTGCGTCTTCCCCGGCATCTGCGAGAACCTCGATACCGACCACACGCCGTTGCTGCAGCTCTACCGCAAGGCGCGCGCGCTGCCGGGTGTGAAGAAGGTCCTGATCAGCTCGGGCCTGCGTTACGACCTCGCCGTGCGCGATCCGGCCTACGTCCGCGAACTGGTCCGGCACCATGTCGGCGGCTATCTCAAGATCGCCCCCGAACATACCGAGGAGGGACCGCTGGCGCACATGATGAAGCCCGGAATGGGCTCCTACGAGCAGTTCCGGCAGATGTTCGAGAAGTTCTCGCGGGAAGCCGGCAAGGAGCAGTACCTGATTCCCTACTTCATCGCCGCGCATCCCGGGACCAGCGACGATGACATGCTCCGTCTCGCCCTCTGGCTGAAGCGCAACAATTTCCGTCTCGACCAGGTGCAGACCTTCCTGCCGACGCCGATGGCGCTCGCCACTGCCATGTATCACAGCGGGCGCAACCCGCTGCAGCGGGTGGGGCACGGTTCCGGCAGCGTCGAAACCGCTCGCGGTGCCCGCCAGCGCCGCCTGCACAAGGCCTTCCTGCGCTACCACGATCCCGACAACTGGCCGCTGCTGCGAGAAGCGCTGCGGCGGATGGGGCGTGCCGACCTGATCGGCAACGGTCGCCAGCACCTGGTGCCCTACACGCAGCCGCACGGCAGCGGTGCGCCGCGCACCGTGCCACTGAAGTCGCGGCCGGCCAGGCCGCGGTCGGCAGGCGCGTTGCCGGTGAAATGAGCTCCTGTCACTGAAAGGTCTACCATGTCTGTACAGGTTTTTCTCGGCGGCGCTTGCGGAACGACCACCTGGCGGGCGGATGTCGCCATCCCGCTGTTGCGTGCCGCCGGCATCACTTTCCACGACCCGCAACTGGCGGACGGCGAGTGGACCTCGGCCCATCAGTACGCCGAAATGGAAGCCCGATCCGCCGCCGACGTCTGGTTGTTCGTCGTCAACGAGTCCACCTGTGGCGTCGCCAGTGTCGCGGAGTGCGCCTACCGCATCGGCCAGCGGGGCAGACTGGCGCTCGCCCTCACCGATCTCCCCGATGACGCGGTACTGCATGGCAGGACGCTGGCGCGCCGGGAGATCGACGACATCAACCGCGGCCGCGTCTTCCTGCGCGCCATGGCAGAGAAGCACGGCGTCGCGGTCTTTGCCAGCGTCGCCGATGCCACGGCGCACGCCATCGAGCTGGCGCGGCAGGCGGCAGGGGAACTCAGTCTCGACAGGCTGGCGGCCGTCCTGCGGCGGGTCTCGCTGCCGGGCTACTCGTTCGTCCCGGAGGCCATTGCCGGGCATCTCAGCGTGCGCATCAGCAAGGCGGAGCGCAATTCCCGCAGCGGTGCCACCGAGATCATGCTCGGGCGCCGCTGGCTGATCGAGCGCGCAGCGACGCCGGACGAAGTCGTGCGTACGCTGCTCAAAGCTGCGCTCACCTGGGAGGAGCACGAGTTGCGCGAGTCTTTCCGACTCGACGGCCGGCTGGTTTTCGACCCGCATTTCCAGCTGCCGGCCGATGCCGCATCCGGTCACCCTTGACGCTGCGGGGATTGCCGCGGGCGCGACCGCGCGCGCGGCCTTCGTCCGCGGGCTCGGCGCCGCGTGCCGCGACGAGGGCTTCCTGCTGCTGCAGAATCACGGCATCCCGGCTGAGCTGTGCCGTGCGGTGCTGGCCGATGCAGCCGCTTTCTTCGCTCGCCCGGCGGCCGACAAGGAGCGCCTGCACATCCGTCATTCGACGAATCATCGCGGCTTCTCCCGCATGCAGAACAGCCGCGACTGGCGCGAGCAGCTTCATTTCGCTGCGGAATGGCCGGAAGGCGCTTGGTCGCCGGGAAAGCCGGACCATTACCGCCTGGCAGGTGGCAATCCCTGGCCCGATGCCGCGTTTGCCAGCACGCTGTTGCGCTACATGGCAGCGGTTCAGGCACTCGGCTTCCGCTTGCTGGACGCCCTGGGCGAATGCCTGGGCCTGCCGCCACGGCATTTCGAACGGCTCTCCGACGAGCCGCCGTACCTGCTGCTGAAGCTGATTTCCTACCATGTCCAGCCGGCCCGAAACCAGCGCAACGGCGTCGCCGCGCATTGCGACTGGAGCTGGATCACCATCCTCCTGCAGGATTCGACCGGTGGACTCGAAGTGCAGGACCGCAACGGCGAATGGTGGCCGGTTCCTCCGCAGCCCGGGATCCTCGCGGTCAACGTCGGCGAACTGCTCGAAATCCAGAGCCGGGGTCATTTCCGGGCGGCGCCGCACCGTGTCATCAGCCCGGCGACGCGCCAGCGCGTTTCCGTCCCCGCCTTCATCAATCCGCCGCTCGACGCCCGCATCGCGCCGCTGGCGATGCCGCCCGCGCCGATAGCGCCGCACGCCCCGGAAAAGGAACACATCCACCGGGTCGTGCCGCAGGGGGCAGCCTGCGAAGCCTTCGTCTTCGGAGAAAGCGAGTGGCGGCGGAAGGGACTGGGCGGCTGGTGCCACGACCCCAGGTGTTTGTCTTGATTCAGGGACAGTACACTAAATTTTCCTGCGGCGTTGCCACCGGTCGCTGGCCGTAGATCAATCTAATTCGGTGACAGTAAACTAATCTTCCTTCGGCGTTGCCACCGGTCGCTGACCGCAGTTCAAGAAATGCGACAGTCGCCAGCGCAGCAGCGTCGACCCGCGGCCGACGCGGTCGTTGGCGATCGGATGCTCGTCCGCTGGCAGTGCCGCCGAGGTGGTCTGGCTGGAGTGCGGGAGCGGGATCAGCCGGGTCCTCAACTACCCATGCTGCGGAAGGGCCCGCTCGGCTGCCGAAGCCGCCGACGCACCAGACGGTCGGCGTGACCCGGAGTTGATAATACTGTCACCGAAATGCGCCATGGTTACGCGCTACGAGAATGACGCGCGACGTACTTGCGGAGAACGCTGTCCATCGAGGACTGCCAACCCTCACCGGTAGACTTGAAATAGGCAATGACCTCCGGGCTGTGACGCACTGACACCAGCAACTTTTTGTTCGCGGACTTGGGGCGGCCACGAACGGAAGCCAGGGGAACCATGGCCTTGAGTTGCCTGGGGGTAAGCGGTTGAGCATCGGGATCGCTCAGAGCCGCCGCAGTAATGGCCTTGTCTTCCTCTGCCGTCGGCATACGAACGGCGGGACGCTTAGAAATTCTGGACATAGTATTTGACCTCGCGACGATTGGCGCGGCGGAGGCTGATGATTCTTCGCACGTTGCCACGATCTACAAACGCCACGTAATAGAGGGTCTCGGTTTTCGGAGCGAGCGCGATCATTCGCGTCTCTCCATACTCGAACCGTTCATCGATCCACACCAACGCAGCTTCCCAGTCGAGTCCGCCAGTCACGGCTAGGGAGACGCCGTGCTTGGATTGGTTTGAGATGTCCTTGGCGGAGTCGAACTCGATGCGCGTGCTTTAATGTAGCTACACAAAAGGCGGCTGTCAAGGCGCGTGATGGCTCCCGCCTATGGGGCCGAACGTCGAAGTGAGGGGCAGCCTGAGCGAAGCGCAGGGAACCCCAAGCCCAGCTTGTGGCCGTCCCTCTCGACTGCAAAGAGGTGGCGCCGCCGAGGTGGACTGGCTGGCGTGCGGAAGCGGGATCAGCCGGGGGCGCGGATTTCCGGTACCTCGACGATGGCCAGCGCGGATGCTGGCGGCTTTTCGACTGCCCGGACGAGTGCCCGGGTCATCTGCTCCAGACTGACCAGACCGAGGCGCTGCGTCGCCGGGCGCCAGTGCGGAACACGCGCGGCCAGCGCGTAGAGTGGCGTCAGGATGAGCGGCCAGCGATGCCCAGGGCCAACGACGTACCAGGGACGCAGGATCGTCGCGCGCACACCGCTGCCGGCGATCGCCGCCTCACCGGCGGCCCGGGCGGCGACGTACGCGCGCATCACGGGTGCGGGTTGCGCAACGCTGACGTACACGAGGTGGGCGATCGCGACCCGCGACGCCGCGTCCACCGCGGCGCGGATCGACGCGAGATCGACCGTCTCGAATTCCGCCGCCTTCGCTGGATTTGGGTGCGCCGTACCGACCAGGTGAACCAGGGTGTCGCCGGCCTGCAGGGCAGTGGCGATCGACACGCTGTCGAGCGCGTTGCCGACGATGACCTCTGCGCCGGACGCGGCGCGCCCCGCTGCGGCGCGGCGCACCAGGAGCCGGACGCGGTGTCCGCGGGCGAGCAGTCGCTCCGCCAGGGATGTGCCGAGATAACCGGTGCCGCCGGTCAGCACCACGGCGCCCGAGGTCGTTGCCATGGTGGTAGCGACTGTCGATGCAGGTCGAGTCAGCGTCATCAGCCAGTCCGTCGTGGGTGAGAGGGGCCAGGGGCCCAAGTCGTCGGATGCGAAGCTTTTCCTGTCATTCATACGCAGCAGAGGTGCGTCCGGATGCAAGCACCGGCGTCGGCGCTGCTGCAGCTCATCGCGGCGGCTGCGCGATGGCTGCCGGCAACCGGCGACTGGCGGCGACTGGCGGAACATCGCGCGACCGGGTGCTCAACTGCCCATGCCGCGGAAGGGCCCGGAGCCCTTGCTGCGCAGGGCGTGGATCCGGGCCAGGCCGCCGCGCGCGGTCTCCCGGTAACTCGCCTTGAGGTCGCGGCCGGTCTCCCACATCGTGCGAACCACCTCGTCGAAGGAGACGATGTGGTGACCGTCGGAGAGCAGGGCGTAGGCGGCGCAGTCGACCGCGCGGACGGCGGCGATGGCGTTGCGCTCGATGCAGGGGATCTGAACGTAACCGCCGATCGGGTCGCAGGTCAGGCCCAGATGATGTTCCAGCCCCATCTCGGCCGCATACTCGATCTGCCGCACCGAAGCGCCCAGGAGTTGCGCGGCGGCGCCCGCCGCCATGGCGCAGGCGGTGCCCACCTCACCCTGGCAGCCGACTTCGGCTCCCGAGATCGACGCGTTGCGCTTGACGATGTTGCCGATCATGCCGGCCGTCGCCAGCGCGCGATGGATCTTCTCGTCCGGCAACCGCGCATTCTGCTGCAGGAAGAAGAGGACGGCGGGCAGCACGCCGCAGGCACCGCAGGTTGGCGCCGTCACCACCTCGCCGCCGGCGGCGTTCTCTTCCGACACCGCCAGCGCATAAGCGAATTGCAGGGCCGTCTGGCCGAAGTAGCCGGCAAGGCTCTGCGCGCGGGCGTGATAGGCGGAAGCCTTGCGCGGCACCTTGAGCGTTCCCGGCAGACGCCCTTCCGCGTTCAGGCCGGTCGCAATCGTCCGCTGCATGCTCTTCCAGACGTTGGCCAAGTGGCACCAGATCGCTGGACCCTCGTGGCGGTCGACGATCTCCCAGATGCGCAGGCCTTCGCGTTCGGTCTCGTCGAGAACCGCGTCCATGCCGGCATGCGGATAGACCTCGCCGCCGCCGTCGGGCTGCCCGTCTTCGTCGAGCAGGGCTCCGCCGCCAACGGAGTAAACGAGGCGCGCTGCCAGGACGCGGCCGCCGGCGTCGAGCGCCTCGAACTGCATTCCGTTCGGGTGGCGCGGCAGCGACTGTTCAGGCAGCCAGACGATATCGACCGGTCTCGGCGAGAACGGCGCGCTGACCGCCAGGTCAGTCAGGTGGCCCCGTCCGGTGGCCGCCAGCGTGCCGTAGAGCGTGACGCGCAGACGTGCCGCCGTCGGGTTGGCGGCGCTGAACGCCGTCGCGGCGAAGCGCGGCCCCATGGTGTGGCTGCTCGAGGGGCCGAGGCCGATGCGAAAGAGCTCCTGCAGGGACTTCATCGGCCTGCGCTGCCTCCCGATCGCTTCACCAAATCGTCCATCAGATCACTCCCAGAAAGCGGTGCCGACGTGCGGCCGACCTGTGAACGGCATCCGCGACCAGCGGCCACGCTCATTGGCAGCTGCCCCGTTCGCCGTGGTCTGCGTGGCCACTGGCGCAGCGCCGCCCAGCGATGCCTGAGCGTACCAGGAGCCCTCTCCGCTGAGGCCGTGCGCGCCTCGGTTGGTTCGCGCTCGCCGAGAAAACAGGCGAGCGCGGGGCGCAGTGGCGGAGCGGGTCACCGATGGCAACGGCGCGCGTCATCGTCAGCGCAAGGCCCTATTTAGTATACTGTCACCGGAATGCAGGATGTCCTCAGCCGGAGACCAGGACGAATCCCCAAGTGCCGAGGACGTAGATCAGCAGGGCGGCCCACGAATCGGCACCGATGCCCGCGTAGCGCCGCGGGTGGCGCAGCAGGATGCCGGCTACGTACACCGCCGTCATGACCAGGCCGATCATGCCGATCCAGGCGTTCGCGCGTCCTTCGTGCGTCAGCACGGGCTGCCCGGCGAGCAGGTCGGCGAGGACGAACAGAATGAGCTGGAAGGCGTTGCCGCCGAAGATGTCGCCGAAGACGAGCGTATAGCTTCTCATCTGCACGCCGGTGACGGCGGTGCTGATCTCCGGCAGGGCCGAGGCGAACGCCAGGACCGT
>JFAX01000018.1:95287-97217 GCA_000585015.1 Candidatus Accumulibacter adjunctus
GGCTGCCGTCTTCGTCGCTTGCGCGGCGGGTTCGGCAGGGACGACGAGATCCATGTCCTTCCGGTCCCGGCAGCGGGCAAGGGCCAGCATGCCGACCAGCCAGACGACGAAGATCGCGATGCTCCCGGCACCGAGCGGGCCGACGGCGGCGGTCGCGGGGAGGAGGCCGCTCATCACGGTGATGCCGACGACACAGATGACGAGAACGCCTTCGAGTGCCGGGAGCAGTGATGCCGACAGGGTCGACAGGGGGCGCGAGCCGGTGACGAAGCGGTCAGCGATGACCAGCACCAGGGTCTGCATGGCGACGCCACCGATCAGGTTACCGGCGGCGATGTCCAGATGGCCGCTGCTGACCGCGCTGATCGTGATCGCCAGTTCGGGCAGCGCGCCGGTGATCGATAGCAGAACCATGCCGCCGATCGTCTCGCCGAGGCCGAAGCGATCATCGAGGACGTCGGTCGCCTTCGCCAGCCAGACGCCGGCGATCCAGGTCGCGGCCGCGGCGGCGGCGAAGACGAACAGAAGGGCGGGGATTCCAAGCTGGTTCATCGGCAGTCTCCTCTGCGTGGCGGTGGTCTTTGGCGGGCAGGGTTGGCGCGCCGCTCTAGCGCGTGATCGGCCGGTAGCGGATCCGTTTCGGGCGGGCGGCCTCGTCGCCGAGGCGGCGTCGCTTGTCTTCCTCGTACTCGTGGTAGTTGCCGCTGAAGAAGGTCCANNGCGAATCGCCCTCGCAGGCGAGGATGTGCGAGCAGATGCGGTCGAGGAACCAGCGGTCGTGCGAGATGACGAGGACGCAGCCGGCGAACTCGAGCAGTGCGTCCTCGAGTGCGCGCAGCGTTTCGACGTCGAGGTCGTTCGACGGCTCGTCGAGCAGGAGGACGTTGCCACCGGCGATCAGCGTCTTCGCCATGTGCAGCCGTCCGCGCTCGCCGCCCGATAGCTGGCCGACCAGTTTCTGCTGGTCGGTGCCCTTGAAGTTGAAGCGGCCGATGTAGGCGCGCGCCGGCGTCTCGTACTTGCCGACGGTGAGGATGTCGGCGCCGCCCGAGATCTCCTCGAAGACCGTCTTGCTGCCGTCGAGGCAGTCGCGGCTCTGGTCCACATAGGCGAGGCGGACGGTGTCGCCGATCTCGATCTCGCCCGAGTCGGGCTGCTCGCTGCCGGTGAGCATGCGGAAGAGCGTCGACTTGCCGGCGCCGTTCGGGCCGATGATGCCGACGATCGCCCCCGGCGGCACGCTGAAGCTCAGATCGTCGATCAGCAGGCGGTCGCCGAAGGACTTGCGAACGTTGCGGAACTCGATCACCTTGCCGCCGAGGCGCTCGCCGACCGGGATGAAGATCTCCTGCGTCTCGTTGCGCTTCTGGTACTCGACGTTGGACAGTTCGTCGAAGCGCGCCAGCCGTGCCTTGCTCTTCGCCTGTCGCGCCTTCGGGTTCTGCCGCACCCATTCGAGTTCCTGCTTCATCGCCTTGATGCGCCCGGCTTCCTGGCGCGCTTCGGTCTCCAGGCGCGCCTCCTTCTGCTCGAGCCAGCTCGAGTAGTTGCCCTTCCAGGGGATTCCCTGGCCGCGGTCGAGTTCGAGGATCCACTCGGCGGCATTGTCGAGGAAGTAGCGGTCGTGCGTCACCGCGACGACGGTGCCGGGGAAGCGGACGAGGAACTGCTCGAGCCAATCGACCGATTCGGCGTCGAGGTGGTTGGTCGGCTCGTCGAGCAGCAGCATGTCGGGTTTCGCGAGCAGCAGCTTGCACAGCGCGACGCGGCGCTTCTCGCCACCGGAGAGATTGCCGATCAGCGCCTCCCACGGCGGCAGGCGCAGCGCGTCGGCGGCGAGCTCGAGCTGGTTGTCGAGGTCGGCGCCGCTGCTGGCGATGATCGCCTCGAGCCGCGCCTGCTCCTCGGCGAGCTTGTCGAAGTCGGCGTC
>JFAX01000018.1:98347-101305 GCA_000585015.1 Candidatus Accumulibacter adjunctus
AAGCTGGCCGATCCGAAGACCAACATCCGCATCGGCGCGCGTTACCTGCGCGACCTCGGCAAGCTGTTCCCGAACGATCCGCAACTGGTTCTGGCCGCCTACAACGCCGGTCAGGGTGCCGTGCAGCAGCACCGCAACCAGGTGCCGCCGTACCCGGAAACGATGAACTACGTCCAGCTCGTGACGCAGTTCCATCAGCTCTACCAAGGCAACACGCTCACCCGCAAGGCGGCGCCGTCGTCGGTTTTCACCCGTTCGGCTGCTGGCGGCCAGCGCATCTACATGAAGCTGCCCGGGCGCCGCGACGTCCCCGAGACGGCTCCGGCGCGCTGATGGCCAGCTGCCTGCGCCGCGCCGTCGTCAGCCATCGCGTTTGCCGGCTGGCACGCACGCCTTGCCAGCGGACCGCGTAGCCGTGACGCCTCTGCGGTGCCTGCCGTTGCTCCTGCTGCTCGCGGTCTCGGCATGCGCCGTGCCGGGTGTCGAGCCGCAGCACGATGCCCACCGCTCGCACGACTGCCGATCCGGGGACGTTCGCGTCGACGGCGGAACGACCGAAGACACCCTGGCTGTGTGCGCCGCTGCGCATTCCGTTTCCGCCTTCTTCCGCAACATCGGTTTGCCGCGAACTGCAGCCATCACCGTGCTTCTGGTCGACAGGATGCCCTCGGAGAACGGTGACAACGCGCTGGGCTGCTTCGATCCTGCGGACGCGCAGGTGAGGGTACTCTCCTTGCGCGCGGCCAGCGACCGCGGACGCTGGCTGGGTCAGAGCATCGACCGGACCCTCTACCACAGTCTGGTGGCGCATGAGATCGCCCACGCCCTGGCGTGGTGCAATGCTCCGGACAACACCCTCAGCGTGCGCGCCAGTGAGTACGTGGCCTACGTCGTCATGTTCGCGACGATGGAGTCCGGGCGGCGGGAAGCCATCCTGGCTGATGCTCCAGGCGTCCGTTTCGACCGCGAGGGAGAAATCTCCGACACCTTCTACTATCTGGCGCCCTCCCGGTTCGGGATAGCTGCCTATCGGCACTACCTGCGCCCGGAGAACGGGGCACGCTTTCTTCGCGCCGTGTTGAGCGGCGCCGCGCTGCCAGCAGTCGACTAGCCGAGCGCCCGCGCGGCAGCGCCATTGCGCTTCCGGCGCCGGGGTCGTCGTCTGTCTGAACGGCCTGCGGCGGCGGTACAATGTCCGCCTTCCCCGTCAGAGAAACGATCATGAAAGCCTTGCGTCGAGTTGATTCCGCCGCCGCCCGGAGCGGTTCGTCGTCCCGGTTGGTCGACCACCGCGTGCGCGGCGCCAGCGTCCGCTGCCTGGCCGCGACGCTGCTGCTTGCCGGCTGCGCCGGTCCGGCCACCAACGTCACGGTCAGCGACCCGGCGCGGATCACGCGCAGCGGCTTCCTCACCGACTACAAGGCGCTGGCACCGTCGCCGGGGGCCGAGGGCACCCTCTGCTGGCGGCAGCCGGGGCTCGACCTCAAGGCCTACGACAAGGTGCTGATCAACCGCATCGTCGTCACCCTCAAGGCCGACCAGCAACAGGGAATCGATCCGACCGAGCTGAAGGCGCTCGTCGACTACTTCCATGCCTCGCTGGTGAAGGCGCTCAAGCCGCAGATGCAGATCGTCGAGCAGCCGGGTCCGGGGGTCATCGTGCTGCGCATCGCACTGACCAACCTGGTGCCGACGCAGGTCAGCCGCAGCCTGATGGGGACGGCGATCCCCTACGCCTTCACCGCCGAACTCGCCTCCGGGCCAGCCAGCGGCAGGCCGGCCGGGTCGACGCCGTACCTCGGCGAGACGGGGATGGAGATCCAGTTCACCGACGGCGCGACGAACCGGGTGCTCGCCGAATGCGCCGACGCGCAGATCGGCCGCAAGTACGCGGCGGCGGTCGAGGAGGGTGCCGAGGGTGCGACCGACACCTGGGTCAAGGGTTACATGAACTCGTTCCAGGCCTGGGCGTACGCGCAGAACGCCTTCGACAAGTGGGCGAAGCTGATCGCCGATCGCTTTGCCGTGCTGCGCGGCGTCAAGCCGGAAAAATGAGCGAAGCAGAGGAAAGCGGAAGGAGAAAGTGATGCAGCGCAAGGCAGTGGTGGCCGGTGTCGGCGCAGTGCCCTTCGGCAAGCCGGGGGCGACCGAGAGCTATGACCTGATGGCCGCGGCGGCGACGCGGCGGGCGCTCGCCGATGCTGGCCTGGTCTACGAGGACGTGCAGCAGGCGATCGTCGGCTACGTCTATGGCGATTCGACCTCCGGCCAGCGCGCGCTGTACGGCGTCGGCATGAGCGGCATCCCGATCGTCAATGTGAACAACAACTGTTCGACCGGGTCGACGGCGCTCTTCCTCGCCCGGCAACTGGTCGAATCCGGCGTGCTCGACTGCGTGTTGGCGCTCGGCTTCGAGCAGATGCGCCCGGGTGCGATCGCCGAACACTGGAACGACCGGCCGTCGCCCTTCGCACGCTTCGACGAGCTGTGCGCCGAGATCGCTCCCTACCCGGTGCCGCTGGCGCTGCGCTACTTCGGCGGCGCCGGCGTCGAATACATGCAGCGCCACGGCGCGACGGCAAAGCTCTTCGCGCGCGTGCGCGCCAAGGCGAGCCGGCACGCCGCGCACAACCCCGGCGCGCTGTTGCGCAAGGTGGTCAGCGAGGAAGAAGTCCTGGCGGCGCCGCTGATCTGCGCCGAGGCCGGCATGACGCGGCTGATGGCCTGCCCGCCGACCTGCGGCGCGGCGGCGGCGATCCTCGTCTCGCCGGACTTCGCCGCGCGCCGCAATCTCGACCGGCGCGTCTTCATCGCCGCGCAGGCGATGACCACCGACCGCCCGGGCACCTTCGACCAGCGCAGCATGCTGGCGCTGGTCGGCGCCGACATGAGCCGCGAGGCCGCCGACCTCGTCTACGAACAGGCGGGAATCGGTCCCGGCGACATCGACGTCGTCGA
>JFAX01000019.1:0-2024 GCA_000585015.1 Candidatus Accumulibacter adjunctus
TGCTGCGCGCGCGCGCCGGCGACCGGCTGGCGCAGCTCGGCGATCCGCGCTTCGATGCGCAGCGCTTTTTCCTGCCGGCTGACGAGATGCTTGGTTTCGTGCGCATCGCTGCCGACCCGGATTTCGTCATCGGTACGCGCAGCGTGGATCGCGACCGGGTCGCGCGCATCGCAGGTGGCGAGGTTTACGACGACGAGATCAACGAGCTGCCGACGCCGACGCGCGAGTTCCACATCGCCCGCTACCCGGTGACCGTCGCGCAGTTCCGCGCCTTCGTCGCGGCGACCGGTTTCGCGATCGGCGACGCCGATGCGCTCGCCGACACCGACAGCCGGCCGGTGCGGTGGGTGAGCTGGCATGAGGCGCTGGCCTGGTGCGACTGGCTCAACGAGATGCTCGCGACGTCGCCGGCGCTCGCCGGCAGCCGCGTCGCCGCGCTGGTGCGGCATGGCTGGCGGGTGGCGCTGCCGAGCGAACTCGAGTGGGAGAAGGCGGCGCGCGGCGGCTTGCGCGGAGCGGCGTTTCCGTGGGGTGACGAGGCCGATGACGGCGACGGCAGGCGCGCGAATCATGGAGGTTCGGGGATCGGCGACACGTCGGTCGTCGGCTGCTTCGCCGCCAACGGCCATGGCCTGCACGACATGGCGGGCAACGTCTGGGAGTGGACGCGCAGCCTCTGGGGTACCGACTTCGGGAAGCCGGACTTCGGTTATCCGTACCCGATCGACGATCCTCGTCGGGAGGATCTCCGGGCTGGCGATGAGGTGCTGCGGGTCGTGCGCGGCGGCTCGTGGGACAATCACCGGGACCTTGCGCGCTGTGGCATCCGCCTCAGGACTCCCCCGGACTACCGCAATGTCAACCTCGGTTTTCGCGTGGTGTTGCGTTCTTCCCNNGTTCTTCCGCTCTGATCTCTGCTCCCTCTGCACTCTGTCACTCCGGGAACTCCGACTCTGGAGGGGGTGCGGGGGAGACTTCCCCCGCCGCCCGCTAGCGGGCGTTCAGCCGCTGCGTCGCGGGATCGAATGGGCCAAGAAGCTCAGTAGTGGTAGCGAAGCTGCGCAATCAGGAGATCTTCACCGTCGACACGGTACACCATGCGGTGCTCGTCGGTGATCCGGCGTGACCAGAAACCCGACAACGCGTGTCGCAGCGGCTCGGGCTTGCCGACGCCGGCAAAGGGTTCGCGCATCACTTCCTGGATCAGCCTGTTGATCCGCTCGGCCATCTTGCGGTCGTGCTTCTGCCAGTGGAGGTAGTCGTCCCAGGCCGTGTCGGCGAACACCAGTCGCATCAGAGCAGTTCCCGCTCACTGCCCTTTCCTTCAGCCAGTTGCGCTGCCGCGTCCAGCAGCCGCCTCGCGTTCGCTGGGCTGCGCAGCAAGTAGGCCGTTTCTTCGAGCGCCCGGTAGTCATCGAGCGAGAGCATGACGACCGATGGCTCACCGTTGCGGGTGATGATCAGCGGCTCGTGGTCGTCACAGACGCGGTCCATCGTCCGGGCGAGGTTGGCGCGCGCGGCGCTGTAGCTGATGGCGTCCATGACGGGATTCCAGTGTTCTTGTACGCTTTATTGTACGCAAGCGGAGTGGCGTGCTCAATGCCGGCATGCCATGTCCGTGTTCCGCAGGCAATCGTGGAATCCGGCAAGCGGTCGCTACGCCCGGTTCGTCCGGGTCACCTGATCCACCCGGCGGCCGCGCTGCGCGCGGCGGGGGAAGTCTCCCCCGCACCCCCTCCAGAGTCGGAGTTCCCGGAGTGACAGAGTGCAGAGGGAGCAGAGATCAGAGCGGAAGAACNNGGGAAGAACGCAACACCACGCGAAAACCGAGGAGGCCATCGCGGAGGTCCGGGGGAGGACAGCCGCGGATGCCACAGCGCGCATGGTCCCGGTGATTGCGCCACGAGCCGCCGCGCACGACCCGCAACACCTCGTCCGATGCATCCGGGTCCTCGCGTAGCCGATCATTGGCGTCATAAGGGTAGCCAAAGTCCGGCTTCCCCCAATCGGTACCCCAGAGGCTG
>JFAX01000019.1:2034-3137 GCA_000585015.1 Candidatus Accumulibacter adjunctus
CCCAGACGTTGCCGGCGAGGTCCTCGCAGCCGTACGGACTCCGCCCACCGGCGAAGACGCCCGCGGTGCTCGTGTCGCCGATGCCCATCTCCGCATTGGCCTTCTCTGCCTCCCGGTCGTCTCCCCAGGGGTAGCTGCGCTGGGGCAGCGGGTTGTCCTGCAGCCGCGCGTCGCTGGCCGCGAATCCCTGGGCGATCCCGGCGAGCCGGATCGCGCGCGGGATCTGCAGGCCGCCGCGAGCCGCCTTCTCCCACTCGGCCTCCGACGGCAGCGAGACGATCCAGCCGGCCGGCAGCCGCTCTCGCCAGCGCTCGTTCAGCCAGGCGCAGAAGGCGCGTGCATCGTGCCAGCTGACGCTCACGACCGGCCGGTTCGCCGGCGGACGCAGCGCAGCCGCGTCATGGTCCGCGTAGCCGCTGGCGCTGACGAACCCGGCGAACTGCGCGACGCTGACCGGCGCCTCGGCGATCCAGTAGTCGTAGTCGAGCGTCTCGTTGCAGTGCAGCGGCGCATCGCCGCTATCCTGGTCGCCCATCCAGAAAGCGCCAGCCGGAACCTGCGCGAAGCGCATCGCGTCGACTTCGAGCAGGTGGCGGCGCGGATCGCCGAGCCGTGCCAGCACGTCGCCGGCGAACGCGCGCTGCCGGGCGGCAACGCCGCCATCGGCGGGCGCCACCGGCAGCGAGGCGGCGAGCCAGCCGGCAACGCGGGCCGCGATCGCACGCGTGCGATCGCGACTGCGGACGGCGCCGACGCCGATCTCGAGCAACTGCATTCCGGCGAGCAGCGCGCAGCTCCAGTCGGCGGCCGCCGGCGCTCGCTCGCGGCAGAAGTCGTCGATGCCCGCGCCGCCGATCAGCTCGTCGGCGGCGGTCGCGCCGCGCTCGGCTTTGGCGATTCGCGCCGCCAGCACCAGGACGAGCTGCCAGTGTCCCGGTGCGTCGCGCGCCAGACGCGCGCAGTCGGTGGCGAACTCCGGCCGATTGGCGAGATGGCAGGCGGCGAGAAACTCCTGGAAGCTGCGATGCGGGAAGGCGAACTGTCGCTCGCCGTGGCGTTCGCCTTGGCCGAGCAGCAGGCCGGCACGCTTCTCGATGTAGTCG
>JFAX01000019.1:3900-4389 GCA_000585015.1 Candidatus Accumulibacter adjunctus
AGAGGTCGCCGGCGTGTGCCGCCGCGGCACCGGCGGGGAGCTGCTCGGCGAAGCGGCGCAGGACGACGCGGATCGGCAGCAGCGCGCCATGGCGCCACTGTTCGCCCAGGCCGGCGAGTGCCTCGTCGTGCCCCTGCCAGGCCTGCGCCAGCGCCAGCAGGACGCTGGCGCCGAAGGTGCTCTTGCCGCTGCCGGCGGCGCCAAGCAGCGTCAGCTCGCGGTGCTCGGCCAGCGCTTCGAGCGCCGGCACGGCGCGCGTCGCGCGTTTCTCCTCCATTTCCGCACGCGCGTTGAAGCGCGCGCTGCGGCTGCGCTGCAGCCACTGCGCCAGCGTCATCTCCTGCGGGATGTGCAGTTGCGTCGCCAGCGGCACATAGACGTCGGCGAGCTGCAAGGGCTCGCGCCGGCCGTCGCTGGCGCTGAGGTCGATCTCGCCGAGCCTGAGGCCGGCGAGGTCATTGGTGAGCGCGGCGAGGTAATGCGCGATGA
>JFAX01000019.1:4469-28290 GCA_000585015.1 Candidatus Accumulibacter adjunctus
CGTGGGCGCCGCCGCCGGTGTCGATCGCCTGCGCAGCCTGGCCGGCGTCGCCCTGCTGCCGCGCGGAGAGTTGCGCCTGCAGGTCGGCGATCTGTCGCTGCAGCCGGACGATGTCGTCGGCGCTGCCCGGGATGGTGGGTCCGCTGGTCATTGCGTCGCCTCAGGGTGCCTGCAGTTTGCCGAGGACGAACTTCGTCACCGGACCGACGGCGGCAGCGAGCAGCGGCGAGGCGAAGGTGCCGACGAGCGAAGCGACGGCGCCGGGTACCAGCGCAGCGAGCCCATCGAGCAACCGGCCGAGGCGGCTGTCGTCGGCCTGCCTGCCCTTCGCCACTTCGGCCTCGATCTCGGCGAGTCGTTGCTGCGCCTCGGCCTGGTTGCGCGGCGCCGCGTGTTCGCTGACCGCGTTGAACAGCGGCGCGAAGAGCGCCCCGATCTCGCTCGCCGGGACGCCCTGCGTGACGATGCGGTCACGGCCGACGAAGTCGCCACCGGCGCTGATGTTGCCGCCGACGTAGGCGCCGCCGCCGGTATCGACGCGCGTGCCGGTGTCGATCGGCCCGTGGTGGTTGCCGGCGATGAAGACGCTGCCGGCGCCCAGCGCCGGGCCGTCGCCCTGCGCGATGGCGCCGTTGCCGTGCAGGACGGCGTGGCGGCTGTGGTCGGCCATGCCGTCGCTTGGCTCACGATCGCGCTCGAATTTCACGAAACCGTTGGCGGCGAGCTTGTCGAGTTGCTCGCCGAAGTGGCGGCAGAGCTGGTCGGTGTTGCCGTAGACGGTCTGGAAGTGGCCGAGCGCCCGCAGCTTCTCCTGGAACGAGTGCAGGCTCTGCAGGTCTTCGGCGCTGGCGGCTGCCCGGTCGTCGGGCGAATCGCAGAAGTAGGTGTAGATGAACGGCTTGCTGGTCGCCTGGAACTGGCCGACTGCGGTCGCGAACTCCTCCTCGGTGTAGCGGCCGACCTTGCTGCGGTAGAGCATCACGAACACGTCGCACTGGCGGATTTCACGGTTGTACTCGTCCTGCAGCCGGGATTTCGACAGCGCGTCGAGGAAGTCCTCCCAGATCGTCAGGCGGAGGTAGACCCCCTGATCGATCCAGAGGTCGTTCCTGCGCCTGATGGCGTTCTCGAAATCGCGGCGATGGTCGGCGAGTTCGGCCGACGAGGCGAGGAAGATCCTGCGGGTGGTGATCGCGGTGGTCGACATGCGGCAGGCTCCGGTGCGAGGTGTAGCGAAACCCTACACTGCGGGAAGGCGATAGACAAGCGCTCGCGCCAAGCGGGTGCGCACGCCCGTCGTGCGCGGATGGGTGCGGCCGGCAGCCGGGCGGTCGGGACGCGTGCGCGTGTGGGGTGATGATGGGGTGTGGGCAGGGCGCACGCCTGCTGTGCCGGCTGCGCAGCCACGATGCCGCCAGGTACGCTGACGCTCGCTCGCTCGCGATATCAGGGTACGCCCGCGCCACTCCGCCAGTGCCTTGCCGGTCACCTCGCGCTCACCACCTTCGGGCTGGGCTGGTCGACGCTGTGTTCAGCCACCCGTCTGCAGCGGCCCGGGAAGCGCTGCAGACGGCCCGGCCGGCGGGAACGGCGGCGAGAAGCAGGCCCGAACGGGCGTCGATGCTGGCCGCGCAGCCGGCGCGATCGAGGCCGCCCGACTGCCGCCGCGCCAAGCCAACGGGCCGTCGCCGCTGCTTCTCGGCCGCGCGGGTCGTTGGCTGCAGCAGCGGAGCAGCGAGCTTGCGCGCCGGCTTCAGCCGCCGGCGAACAGCGGCACGCGGGCAAGCTGTGACGCAATCCGCTCGCGTGCCTGCTTTGTGTAGCCCCAGTCGCCGCGTCCGCCGTGCCATGCAGTCAGGATGCTTGCCCGCGCGCCCTCGATACGGTCGGCCATCCGCGTCTCGTCGTCGCCAATCCGGCGCGCGAGACGCAGGAAGGATTCGCGTGTGACGTCCTGCCAGCGCTTTGAGCGCGCGAGGTTGAGCGCCAGTTGGTCGTCGGCCTTGTACTCGATGGTCGACAGCAGATCGTAAGCCGGCGCAAGCCTGGCGTTGAGACCGTCGGGGTAGACCAGGCTCCAGTTCTTGAGGTGCGCATCGCCGTTGCCGGAGGCGACAACGAAAACCAGTCGCCGGATGAATTCGTCGAGGTCGGCCTCTCCGGCGAGCCGGTAGACCAGGTTGGCGAGCGTTTCGTAGTTGTATCGCGCGTACTTCTGCTCGGGGTAGAGGCCAAGAATCTGCGCGAAGTCCTCGATGTGCACGCGCCTGCCGGCGGCCGGGCGGTCGAAGCGCCGGACAGCCAGAGCCGCCTGTCCGGCGAGGGCAGCGGCTGCCGCTGGCAGGCCGGAAATCTCCGCCATCGGAACCAGGTGGATTTCCGGGACCGCGATACCGCTGGCCTGTGCCCAGCACATCGTCGCGTGTTCGTTCTCCGGTACACCCGGAAAGCGCGCATCCGGCAGCTTGACGATCCAGTCGCCACCGGTACCACGGACCGGGATGGTCAATCCTCGTCCGGTGTGCAGCGCGGAGAACTTGAGTTGCACGCCCGCCAGCGAGAAATGCCAGTCGTCCCCGCGTGGGCCTGCGGCAGCCTCCGGCGGGGCGGCTTCTCCGCCTTGCGCGAGTGGATCGTCGGCGACGATGCGCACGGCGCCGGGCAGGTCCTCACCCAGGTGCTGCAGCAGGAAGAACTCGCGATGGACCGGGACGCCGGCCTGGCGGGCAATCAACTCGCGCAGCGGGCCTTCCGGCAGCAGGTTGGAAAACCACGGGGGCGTGCGCTGTCGCGAGGAATGCACGTGCTCTGGATCGTCGACGAACTGCTGGCCGAGCACGGGCCGCGGATACGCGCTCCTGTACGACTCGAGCAGCCGGAACTCGCATCCGTCGTTGCGCGTCAGCAGCAGTTGGCCGACGTGGGAATCGTTCAGCCAGACGCCGAGATGGCGCGCCATTCAGGCCGCCTCGTCGTCGATGACCAGCGACGCAATGCTCGGCCGGTCGGGCTCACCCCAGCCGGCGCGGCGGTCGAAGAAGCCCTGCACGCGCGGCCGCAGCCATTCTGCGCGCAGTCTCAGGAAAGCAGTCGCATCGCCGTCGACGAGGCGCTCTCGCGCCGCCTCGCTGATGCCATGCGAAGCCAGCAGGCCGGCATCGGTGGTGGCGGTCAGCAAGCGCCGCATGCCGCCCGGCTGCGGCGGATGGAGGATCCGGTTGGCCGCCGATTGCAGGGGTTCGTCGTTGCTGCCGGGATGCAGTGGCAAGATGTGTGACAGCGCTGACGAGTCGTGGGCTGACTGTCCGCGGCGCAGGAGTTGCCCTGCCGCCACCCGCTCACCGGTCAGCAGATGGCGTGGTTCCAGGCTGAGCAGGGCAAGGGTCAGCAGCTTGCTGGCAGCGAAGCGGAAGTTGAAGCGATCGGTGACGTCGGGCACCAGCGACGGCCGTGGACCGACCATCGCCAGCATGCCGTCCACCGATCGGTCCTCGCTGTCGGGGAGAATGCGCGCCAGGACCTTGCGCGTCGATACCGTGTCTCCCTGGTGCGCACCGTTGAGCGCGCCACGCCAGATCCAGCGTGCCAGCCGCTGGCATGAGCGACGCGACGGCTGCGGATGGAGCTGGAAGAATCGGCCCAGGGTCACGAATGCCTGCTTGTAGGGCAGCAGTTCGTAATGCGGGATACCGGCATCATTCTTGAGGAAGAGGATGATCTGGCTGGCGGTGGACGCGGTCAGTCGGTAAGCCTCGGCGACGTCGGCGTCAGCGAGGCGAGGCGGCTCGCCGCGCGCGCTTTCGACGACCGGCAGGCCAAGCAGAACGCGCAGCAGCCGGTGCAGAATCCTTTCTTCGATGTGCCCGAAGCCCAGCGTTTCCAGCTCGGACGAAATCGCGGGGACCGTCGATGGACGGCTTCGGGAACGCGAGCCATCGAGGGCGTCGAAGACGTCTGCATCGTCCAGCGACTTGCCCGCCGAATTGATCCGCTTGAAGATGTCACGCAGGATGCTTTCGTCGTCGCTGCGGACAATGCAGGCGGGGATCTCGTACTCGCGCAGGCGCCGTCCCAACTGGATTGCCGTGTCACGCCTTGGCCGACTGTCGGCGCCAGCGGCGTGCGCGAGCAGCCAGTGCATCAGCCTTTCCGAATCGAGCACGACGGTCATTGGCAGCCAGCGCGAGGGATCGGCGTGACGCTTGCCGGTGACGGGAGGAATGACGAAGTCGCTGGCGTCGAGGTCGAAGTAGAGCGCGAACGCGTCCTCGTCCGGATCCGCAGCGAGCAGCACGCGGGCGAGCGAGACAATCCGTTGCTGGCCATCGACGACCCACAGGGCGTTCTCCATCGCCGGCGCGGGCAGGGTGAGCGATCCGATACGGCCTGCGTCCGCTGGTGCTGCGCTTTCCCAGAGCAGCAGCGTTCCGACCGGGTAACCCCGATAAAGGCTTTCGAGCAGAAGCCTGGCGTCCGCGCGGTCCCACTTGAGGCCGCGCTGGAAACTGGGAATGCGAATCCGGCCGCGGGCCACCGCCTCGAGCAGATCCTGGACGCTGAAGCTGCGCGTCTCCGGGCGTCTGTCGAGTAGCGTGCCGGGGCTGCGGTTGCTGGTGGCCATCGCGGGTGTCGTGGTGGGGATGTGGCGGCATTGTTTCACATGCCGGAGATCCCGCGGTGACAGAGTGCAGAGGGAGCAGAGATCAGAGCGGAAGAACAGGGGAAGAACGCAACAGCACGCCTCCCAGTCGTCGCCCGAAGGGTAGCTGCGCTGGGGCAGCGGGTTGTCCTGCAGCGGCGCATCGCCGCTATCCTGCTCGCCCATCCAGAAAGCGCCAGCCGGAACCTGCGCGAAGCGCATCGCGTCGACTTCGAGCAGGTGGCGGCGCGGATCGCCGAGCCGTGCCAGCACGTCGCCGGCGAACGCGCGCTGTCGGGCGGCAACGCCGCCATCGGCGGGCGGCACCGGCAGCGAGGCGGCGAGCCAGCCGGCAACGCGGTTCGCGATCGCACGCGTGCGATCGCGACTGCGGATGGCGCCGATGCCGATCTCGAGCAACTGCATCCCGGCGAGCAGCGCGCAGCTCCAGCCGGCGGCGAACTCCGGTCGATTGGCGAGATGGCAGGCGGCGAGAAACTCCTGGAAGCTGCAATGCGGGAAGGCGAACTGTCGCTCGCCGTGCCGTTCGCCCTGGCCGAGTAGCAGGCCGGCACGCTTCTCGATGTAGTCGACGACGATCTCCGCCTTGTCCCAGCTGTCTATCAGCGTCAGCAGCAGCGGGTTGCGCGCCAGCGGTTTGAGGTCCGGGCGTTCGCGGGCGGTGAGCAGGTCGTCGCACTTGCGTTCGGCGTCGCCGGGCGGCAGCCACTGGCGCCGGGCGAGGGAAGCGTACCAGCCGCGGATGACGCGGTCGATTCTTCGTTTTGGGCGACAGGCCGTAGCCGCTGGCGTCGAGATCGCGGCCGATGAAATCCCAGAGGTCGCCGGCGTGTGCCGCCGCCGCACGGGCGGGGAGCTGCTCGGCGAAGCGGCGCAGGACGACGCGGATCTGCAGCAGCGCGCCATGGCGCCACTGTTTGCCCAGGCAGGCGAGTGCCTCGTCGTGCCCCTGCCAGACCTGCGCCAGCGGCAGCAGGACGTTGGCGCCGAAGGTGCTCTTGCCGCTGCCGGCGGCGCCAAGCAGCGTCAGCTCGCGGTGCTCGGCCAGCGCTTCGAGCGCCGGCACGGCGCGCGTCGCGCGTTTCTCCTCCATTTCCGCACGCGCGTTGAAGCCCGCGCTGCGGCTGCGCTGCAGCCACTGCGCCAGCGTCATCTCCTGCGGGATGTGCAGTTGCGTCGCGAGCGGCACATAGACGTCGGCGAGTTGCAGCGGCTCGCGCCGGCCGTCGCTGGCGCTGAGGTCGATCTCGCCGAGCCTGAGGCCGGCGAGGTCGCCGGCGAGCGCGGCGAGGTAATGCGCGATGACCGCCTTGGCCTCGGCGGGGTCTTCTCCGCGGTGGACGATGCGGTTGACGACCTGGACGAAGTCGCGGCCGATGAAGTGCCCGCCGGCGGTGACACTGCCGCCGACGTGGGCGCCGCCGCCGGTGTCGATCTGCGTGCCGGTGTTGATCGGCCCGCGGTTGTTGTCGCCGACCGAGGCGTCACCGGTCGTTTCGGGATCGCGAACGAACTCGACGAAGCCGTTCGCCGCGAGCTTGTCGAGTTGTTCGCCGAAGTGGCGGCAGAGCTGCTCGGTGTTGCCGTAGACGGTCTGGAAGTGGCCGAGCGCCCGCAGCTTCTCCTGGAACGAGTGCAGGCTCTGCAGGTCTTCGGCGCTGGCGGTCGCCCGGTCGGCCGGCGAATCGCAGAAGTAGGTGTAGATGAACGGCTTGCTGGTCGCCTGGAACTGGCCGACTGCAGAAGGGCGCAAGGCAAGCGGTCGCGCGTGCGCAGGTGGCGCGCCCGGTCTGCCGGCGAGCATGCCGTCAACGCAGCCCGAACCAGGCTTCGGCGTTGCGCTGTGCGACCTTCTCGGCCGTCGCCGGCGTCAGGTTGGCGAGCAACCCGTTGCGGATCGCCTGCACGCTGGCCTCGTAGTCCGCCGCGTTACCGGCCAGGTCGACGCCGACGACGAAGCGGTCGGGGTGGTCCTCGATCAGTTGCTGCCAATCACGCTCGAGCGTGCGGTCGTCGTAGACGGTGTAGCGGTTCTTCTGCAGCGGCCAGCCGCGCGCCGAGAGATCGCAGGCGGTGTTCGGGTATTGCTCGAGGAAACGGCGCATGTCAGCGGCCGACGAGACGCTGCCACAGTGCGACACGATCAGCCGCGCCTGTGGGCTGGACGCGGCCAGCGCACCCACCTGGCGGACGGTGTCGGGGTGGTTCCATTGGGCGTGGATGTTGAGCGGCCGGCCGTAGCGGGCGGCGAGGGCGAACAGCGCCTGCAGCGTGCCGCTGTCTGCCGCGACCTTGAAGCGGCTGCTCGGGTCGGCGGCAGTGGTCAGTGCATTGACGTGGATCTCTCCGATGACGCGCGCGTCGCGGTCGCGCAGTTCGCCTTCGATGGTGCGCAGCATCTGCTGCACCTCGGGAGTGTCCGGGTTGGCAAAGGCCGTCGCGTCGAGATTGCGGTGCGTGCTCTTCCACGGATGCTGGCCGGCGGGCCGGATGAAGCGCTGACCCAGCGCCATCATTGCCGGCATGTTGTTGCCGCCGGCGCCGCCGGTCAGGCGGACGCCGTTGCGGTCCATCACCGCCAGCAGCTCGGCGCCATCGAAACCCTGGACGACGTGGTAGTGGGCGTCGATGATCGGCAGCTTGCCGGCACCGTCGACGCCGAGGACAGCCTCGGCGGCGGCGGGAGTTGCTGCCAGTGGCGCCGCGAAAGCGGCAAGAAGCCAGAGTGAGGCGGTCCAGCGGCGGCAACGCCGGAGGGGAAGGAATGGCTCGCTTTCCATGGTCGCTCCTCGTACATTGACCGGAGGGCGGTCTCGCCACGTCGCGTTTTGCGACGACGGCCACGCCCTGCACAGCGGGGATGTCACATGAAGGATAGGAAACGCCGTCGCGGGATGCAACTCGCCGGCGCTGGCCTGCTGGCCGCCGCCGGAGCGTCGCGCGTTCATTCCCGGCCGCGCCGCAGACGCGACGATGACGGCGTCCCGCACCAGCCGCCGCGAGCATCGCAACGGCCAGCGCCAGCGCGGCGACGGCAAGCGACCCCAGAGGTCGTGAATGAGTCTACTGCGCGACCGTTCTGCCGCGAAGCGGCTGCCTGCTCGCGACGATCCCGATCCTCGATCGGGGCGAGGGCCTGTCGCCGGCAGGTCAGCATCTGTTGACCTGGCGCGATCCGCGCTGACCGCGTGCGCCTCGGGGAACGGTGCGATAATCGGTGGCCTCCGGCTGCGGCCACCACGCTCGCGTTGCGCGGGCACCCGATCGAATGCGTCATCGATGAAGAACGAAGAATCGTCACGGCAGCGGCTGCTCGAGATCAATCGCCAGCAGGCCGAGTTCTACGAGCACGATCTTTACGTGCAGCGCGACCGGCAGAGCCTGCCGGTCCGCATCTGGGGCGCGGTACGCGACAGCCTGCATCGCTTTCGCCAGGAAACCGGCATCGGCAGTGCGGCTGACGAACTGCATCAGCTGTGGCTCGGCAACCTCGGGGGCAGCAAGGTCCTGGACCTGGGCGTCGGCTGCGGCAACGCGCTGTCGATCGATATCGCCCGGCGCTGTCGCGAGTACCACGCGATCGACCTCAGCGAGCGGCTGGCGGCGAGCTTCCAGCAGGCGCTGCTGGCGGAGGGTCTGCAGCATGCACGTGCGTATCGCGCCGATTTCCTCGCCGACGAGTTCGCCGAGCGCGACTTCGACATCATCTACGCGTTGGGGGTCGCGCATCATTTCGAGGACTTCGACCTCTTCCTGGCGACCGCGCAGCACCGGCTCAAGCCCGGCGGCAGGATGATCACCTACGATCCGCTGAACACCTTCTGGGCGTCACGGCTGCTGCGGGCAATGTTCCGGCCGTTCCAGAACGACGCCGCCTGGGAGTGGCCCTTCGCGCGCCGGAACTTCGAGCTGATCGGCAGGCGGTTTCGCATCGAGGCGGTACAGGGGACGCTCGGCCGCTCGAAGTGGGCCTTCCCGCTCGTCGTGCTCAACCCGCAGTGGGCGATTCGCCGCGGCCGCGAGGCGCATCTGCGCGATCTGGCGGAGTGCAACCGCGTCGCGTCACCGTTGTTCCGCTGCCTGCACGTGACGATGTGCCTCGTCCGGAAATGACGAGGATGGCGACGTCCGGCAGTCGGGGTGTTGTGCGGTATTGTTGCGCCACTAGTCTCCCGGACGCACCAGTTCGATCGAAAAGTCGGCTTCGTAGGGGGGCACGTGAACCTCGACGATCGAGCCGGCGGGCATATCGAGTCGCAAGCCGGCGACATCGGCGTGGATCGGCAGCAGACTGACGCCGCGATCGACGAGGACGGTGCTGACGACTCGCGCGGCGCCGCGCCCGACCAGATGCTGGACGACACGGAGCAGCGAATGTCCGCGATAGAGCACGTCGTCGACCACCAGCACGGTTCGCCCGGAGAGGTCGGCGGCGGTCGGTGCCGCGTCTTCGCTGAGCCTGGTCTGCGGATGCAGCAGGCTGAGATCGTCTGCGTAGCGTTTGACGACCAGCTCGAGTCGGAGCACCAGGCGCACCCCGCGAGCGGTCAGGCGTTCGGCAAGCATCGCGGCGAGCGGCACGCCACGGCGCCGGATGCCGACGAGGACGATTTCGTCGTCGGCCAGCAGGCCGACGAGGCCGGCCGCCATGCGTTCGAGGACCGGTTGCAGCTGCCGTTCGTCGTAAATGCAGGAGCGGGTACTCGCGTTCATCGGTGGGTATCTTGCAGGGCGGTCGAGACGGCTGTTCAGGGTTGCCGACCGGTCGCACGGTCGGCGGCTTCGGCGAGCCGTTGCAGGGCGGGTGCGACGGTCACCGGATACGGCGGCGCCGTTTCCAGGCGGCGCAGCTGTTCGGGCAGGCGGGCGAGTTGGTCGCGCAGGTGCGCGCGCACGACGGCGAGCGAGGGAGAGGGGGCGATTCGCCGCCCGTTGCGCATCACCGGCAGCAGGAGGTCGGTCGCCTCCTGCGGGTCGCCGACGACGCTCAGGGTGTCGCCGGCCATCGTCCCGGTGGCATCGTAGCAGCGGCAGATCTGCTTGCGGCCGGGCCAGGTCAGCTTGCCTTCCGATCGCTTGCGGCGTGGTGTCCCGGCATACTCCTGCAGTTTGTACGCGCAGTCGAGATAGGGCTTGTCGGCAGAGGTGTTCATGCGCGTGCCGACGCCGAATCCGTCGATCGGCGCACCCGCCTGCAGGAGGTCGCGAATGCGGTATTCGTCGAGATTGCCGCTCGCCAGAATCCGCACCTGCGGCTGTCCCCCGGCATCAAGGATGGCGCGCACGCGCCGCGCATGTTCGCCGAGATCGCCGCTGTCGATGCGTACGGCGCTGATCTGTCGTCCTTCGGCAGTCAGTTTCGGGAGCAGGGCGAGCAGTTTGCGCGCCGCCTGCTCGGTGTCGTAGGTGTCGATCAGCAGGGTCGAGCCGGCGGGCTGCGAGCGGACGAAGTTCTCGAACGCCTGGCTTTCGCTGGCATGCGCCTCGATGTACGAATGCGCCATCGTCCCGAAGAGTGGAATGCCCCAGCGCTGCCCGGCGAGGACCGTCGCGGTGCCGGTGAACCCCGCCAGATGGCTGGCGCGCGCCGAGAGGAGGCCGGCCTCGGCGCCATGCGATCGGCGCAGGCCAAAGTCGACCAGCGTGCGGCCGGCGGCGGCGAGGACACAGCGCACGGCCTTGGCGGCGATCATCGTCTGGAACTGCAGGAGGTTGATGATCCGCGTCTCGACGAGTTGCGCCTCGCGGATCGGCGCCACGACACGCAGCAAGGGCTCATCGGCAAAGCAGGGCGTTCCTTCGGGCAGCGCGTCGACGTCGCCGGTGAAGCGCCAGTCGGCGAGTGAGGCGACGAAATCCGGCCGAAAACGCCCGCAATCACGTAGCCATTGCAGTTCGTCAGCCGCGAAGCGGGCGCTCTCGAGATGATCGAGTGCCTGCTCGAGCCCGGCTGCGACGAGGAAGTTGCGTTGTTCCGGCAGCTTGCGGACGAAGAACTCGAAAACCGCCGTCTCGTTCATGCCGCGCGCGAAGTAGGCCTGCAGCATGGTGAACTGGTAAAGGTCGGTCAGCAGCAGGCTTTCCGTGTTCATTCCGGCAACTCCGCGACAGTGGCGATGCTCGCCCCCCGCTCCGTCATCCGGGCCAGTGCCCGCACACCGTCGTCCGCCTGCACATTCACCGCCCGCACGGCGTCAACCAGCAGAACGACCGCCAGGCCCTCGTCGATGGCGTCCAGAACGGTGCTCAGAACACAGTATTCGGTCGCCAGGCCGCCGACGAAGACGCGCGTACAGCCCGCCCGGCGCAGACGCTGAGCGAGGTCGGTCCCGGCAAACGCCGAGTACGATTCGCGATCACGCTCTGTCGCTTTCGAGACGATGACGACGGCTCGTGGCAGGCAGAGATCGCGAGCGAAAGCGGCTCCGGGCGTGCCGGCGATGCAGTGCGGTGGCCACGGGCCGCCCTGTGCCTGGAACGAGCAATGATCGGCCGGATGCCAGTCGCGCGTGGCGAACACCGGCAGTCCGTGGGCGAGGAAGCGCCGAACGCAGTCGGCGAGCAGCGGCACGACCTCGTCACCCCGCGGAACGGCGAGCCTGCCGTCAGGCAGGAAATCGCTCTGCAGGTCGACGACGATCAGCGCGTCGCCGACTCGCAGGCCGATGTGCCCAGTCGTACGGACTGCCATGCTGCAGAGTCCTCCATTGTCGCGCCTCCCGTCTCGTCCGGGCATCACCAGCCTGCCGCCAGACGGCTGGCGCGGTGGTTGAGCGAAAGCATACACCCTGCCGCGTCTCGTCCGCACTCGATGACGGTACTCGTGCGCACGCGGTCGCAGTCGAGCGCAGGTGCCGGGCTGCCGGCTGCCGTCCGGACACACACGCGGCCAGTGCCGCAGCGCGGGCTGGCCGGGCTTCCCTGCCGCCGGCGCGCAGCCCTGCCGGCCGAGCGGGCCTCAGGCCGGCAGTGGCTCCGGGTTGCCGAGGGCGGTCGTGTTCAGGCCACCGTCCACGTACATGATCTCGCCGGTGATGCCGCTGGCGAGGTCGGAGAGCATGAAGGCGGCGGCGTTGCCGACTTCGTCGATGGTGATGTTGCGGCGCAGCGGCGCGTTGTGCGCGTTGTAGGCGAGCAGGCGGGAGAAGTTGCCGATGCCGGAGGCGGCCAGCGTCTTGATCGGTCCGGCCGAGATGGCGTTGGCGCGGATTCCCTGTGGGCCGAGGCAGAAGGCGAGGTAGCGGGTGGCGGCTTCGAGGCTCGCCTTGGCGAGGCCCATGGTGTTGTAGTTGGGCAGGGTGCGCTCGGCGCCGAGGTAGGAGAGGGCGAGCAGCGCCGGGTTGTGGCCGCGCAGCAGCAGTGGCCTGGCGGCCTTGGCGAGTGCCGGGTAGCTGTAGGAGGAAACGTCGTGGGCGATGCGGAAGGCGTCGCGCGTGATGCCGTCGAGGAAGTCGCCTTCGATCGCTTCGCCTGGGGCGTAGGCGATCGAATGCACCAGGCCGTCGAGCCCGTCCCACTGTTCACCGAGGTCGGCGAAGAGTTGCTCGATCGCGGCGTCCTCGCTGACGTCGCAGGGGTAGATCAGGGTGCTGCCGAACTCGGCGGCGAACTTGGCCAGGCGATCCTTGAAGCGCTCGTTCTGATAGGTGAAAGCGAGTTGTGCGCCTTCCCGTCTGCAGGCCCTGGCGATGCCATAGGCGATCGAGTGCTTCGACAGCACGCCGGTGATCAGGATGCGCTTGTCTGCGAGGAATCCCATGTGTTCTCCGTAAGGAAAGTTGGCTGGCTGCGCAGCTCGTAGTTCGAATCTGGTTGTCCGCGCGATTATAAAGGATTCCAGGCGACACCCGGAGCCCGTCGCTGGCGCCGCAGCGACGGCACGCAGGCGCCTGTCCCTCGGGCGCCAGGCAGTTGTTGACCCGCCGCCGGTGCCGCGCGGCGTTGCCGCGTCGGGCCGTGGCGACCCATGCGCAGCCGGTTCGCGATAAACTGCCACCCATGCCCCGTTTTCGTCGTGCTCTGCCGTTGATCGGCGCGCTGCTGCTGTGTGCCTGTGGCAGCGAGCAGAACGATCCCTACCCGCGTGCCGAACGCGGCCGGAACATTCTCTACGCCGCTTTCACCGAGCGCCCGAAGCACCTCGATCCAGTGCAGTCCTACACCGAAGACGAGATCACGTTCACGGCACAGATCTACGAACCGCCGTTGCAGTATCACTACCTGAAACGGCCTTATACGCTGATTCCGCTGACCAGCGAGGCGGTGCCGGTGCCGCGCTACTTCGACGCCGCCGGGCGCGAGCTGCCCGCCGACGCGCCGGCGGCGGCGATCGCGACCAGCGTCTACGAGATCCGGATCCGGCCGGGCATCCGCTACCAGCCGCATCCGGCCTTTGCCCTGGATGCCGGCGGCGAGCCGCTCTACCGCGCCAGCGATCGCGAGCAACTGCGCGGCATCGAGAAGCTGGGTGACTTCGCGCAGACGGACAGCCGCGAGCTGGTCGCCGACGACTACATCTACCAGATCAAGCGCCTGGCGCACCCGCGGCTGCATTCGCCGATCTTCAGCATGATGGCCGAGCGCATCGTCGGCCTGCGCGAGTTGGGGGAGGCATTGCAGGAGGAGGGGAAGAAACTGCCGGCCGGCGCCTGGATCGACCTCGACCGATTTCCGCTCGCCGGCGTCAGCCGCGTCGATCGCCATACCTACCGCATCAGCCTGCATGGCAAGTATCCGCAGTTCGCCTACTGGCTGGCGATGCCGTTCTTCGCGCCGGTGCCGCGCGAGGTCGACCGCTTCTACCACCAGCCGGGAATGGCGGAGAAGAACCTGGCGCTCGACTGGTATCCGGTCGGCACCGGCCCGTTCATGCTGACGGATAACAATCCGAACAGCCGCATGGTGCTCGCGCGCAATCCGAACTTCCACGGCGAGAGCTATCCCTGTGAGGGCGAGCCGGGTGACGAGGCGGCGGGCTTGCTCGCCGATTGCGGCAAGCCCCTGCCGTTCATCGAGCAGGCGGTGTATTCGCGCGAAAAGGAGAGCATCCCCTACTGGAACAAGTTCCTGCAGGGCTATTACGATGCCTCCGGGATTTCCTCCGACAGCTTCGACCAGGCGGTACGGCTGGCAGTCGGCGGTGATGTGCAGCTGACCGACGAGATGCGCGACAAGGGGATCAGCCTGCTGACGAGTGTGCGCGCGTCGATCTTCTACATGGGCTTCAACATGCTCGATCCGGTCGTCGGTGGGCTCGGCGAGCAGGCGACGAAGTTGCGGCAGGCGCTGTCGATCGCCATCGACCAGGAAGAGTTCATCTCGATCTTCATGAACGGTCGCGGCATCCCGGCGACGAGCCCGCTGCCGCCGGGCATCTTCGGTTACCTCGATGGCCGCGAGGGGATCAATCCGTTCGTCTACGACTGGGTCGATGGTCGCGCGCAGCGCAAGCCGCTGGCCGAAGCCAAGAGGCTGCTGGCCGAGGCCGGCTGGCCGAACGGTCGCAACGCCGTCACCGGCGAGCCGCTGGTGCTCAACCTCGACACGACGACCGGCGGCATGGGCGAGAAGTCGCGGCTCGACTGGCTGACGCGACAGTTCGCCCGGCTCGACATCCAGCTCGTCGTCCGTTCGACCGACTTCAACCGCTTCCAGGAGAAGATCCGCAAGGGCGCCGTGCAGCTCTACTATCTCGGCTGGAACGCCGACTACCCGGATCCGGAGAACTTCCTCTTCCTGCTCGCGGGCAGCGAGGGCAAGGTGGCCAAGGCCGGCGAGAATGCGTCGAACTACGCCAATCCGGAGTACGACCGACTGTTCGAACAGATGAAGGACCTCGAGAGCGACGGACCGCGCGGCGCCGAGCGGCTGCCGATCATCCGGCAGGCGATCGCACTGCTGCAGCATGACGCGCCGTGGATCTACGGTTTTCATCCGAAGAGCTACACGCTGGGCCAGGTCTGGCTGCACAATCGCAAGCCGACCGATGTCGGCAACAACATCCTCAAGTACCAGCGGATCGATGCCGCCGAAAGGGAGCGCCTGCGGCAGGAGTGGAACCGGCCGGTACTCTGGCCGCTGGCGCTGCTTGCCGCGCTCCTGCTGGCGGTGCTGCTGCCGGCGGCGATCGCCCACCGCCGGCGCGAACGCGGAACCGCCCGCTGATGCGCCCGACGCCGCCACCCTGCAAGCGTCACGCCGGCGGCCACCGGCGGCGGCACGCGCCGTAGTCCCGGACATGCTCGCCTACGTCGTCCGCCGCCTGCTCTATGCACTGCCGATCCTGATCGGGGTGAACCTGATCACCTTTGCCCTGTTCTTCGTCGTCAACACGCCCGACGACATGGCGCGCATGCAACTCGGCGTCAAGCGCGTGACGCCGGAGGCGATCGCCCGCTGGAAGGCGGAACGTGGATACGACAAGCCGCTGTTCTTCAACGACGAGGCGAGCGGCGCTGCGATGTTCACCGAGACGATTTTCTTCAGCAAGTCGGCACGCATGTTCGTCGGCGATTTCGGGCGCGCCGAGGACGGGCGCGACATCGCGCGCGAGATCGTCACGCGCATGGGTCCGTCGCTCGCCATCGCCCTGCCGACCTTCGTCCTCGGCCTGCTGGTGAGCGTCTCGTTTGCCCTGCTGCTGACCTTCTTCCGCGCCACCTACCTCGATTTCTGGGGCGTCGTCCTGTGCGTCGCGATGATGTCGATCTCCGGGCTGTTCTACATCATCGGCGGCCAGTACCTGATCAGCAAGCTGTGGAAGCTGGTGCCGATCTCCGGTTATGGTGGCGGTCTCGACGCCTGGAAGTTCGTCATCCTGCCCGTCGTGATCGGCGTCGTCTCGGGAATCGGTTCGTCGACGCGCTGGTACCGGACGATCTTCATCGAGGAGATCGCCCGCGACTATGTGCGCACGGCCCGCGCCAAGGGCCTCAGCGAGGCCGCCGTGCTCTTCCGGCACGTGCTGCGCAACGCGCTGATCCCGATCCTCACCGGCGTCGTCGTCGTCATCCCGCTGCTCTTCATGGGCTCGCTGCTGACCGAGTCGTTTTTCGGCATTCCGGGTCTCGGCAGCTACACGATCGACGCGATCAACGCGCAGGACTTTGCGGTCGTGCGGGCGATGGTGTTCATCAGTTCGCTGCTCTACATCGTCGGGCTGATTCTCACCGACCTGTCCTACACCTTCGTCGATCCGCGCATCCGCTTCGATTGATGCCCTTCCTGCCCGTCATCCTCTGGTCCGATGTACTGATCTGGCTGCTGCTGCTGGCGGCGCTCCTGCTCGGCTGGCTGTCGGCACGCAATCCATTGTGGCGAAGCGCCTGGCAGCGGGTCGGCCGCAGCCGGGCTGGAATGGCTTCGGCGACGTTGCTGCTTGCCTTCGCCATCGTCGGCCTGCTCGACTCGCTGCATTATCGACCGCGCCTCACGGCCGACGGTGGGCAGCCAGCGGCCGGTCAGCCGGCGGTCTACGCCGTCGAGGTGCTGTCGCTGCTCGACGCGCTGCTGACGCCGCTGCGTACGCGCAACGAGAAGACCTACTCGGAACCATTGGCAACGCGTGCCCACTCGAAGGAGACGATCGAGGTGCGCGGCAGCGACGGTCGCCTGCAGCAGCTGCGCGACCACCCCCGGCTGCGCCATGGCGGTGCCCATCTCGGCGCCGATGAGGGGCGGCGTGACGCCGATGTCGCTGGCCGGGTGCTGCAGGCGTTCGGCCTGGCGCTGCTCGCCTGGGCGGCGGTCGTTCTTGCCGTCTGCGGCGGCGTCGTGCGTGCGCGGGGCTGCGCCTGGCGACAGGCCTGGCGGCGAGTCTGGCAGAGCGAAGGCGACTTTGCCTGGAACGCGATCCTCGCAACGCTCGCGGCGTTGTCGTTGCTGGCCATGCCGGTGGCCCTTCTGGCGGGCGACTACCATGTCTTCGGCACCGACAAGGTCGGACAGGACGTGCTCTATCAGGTGCTGAAGAGCGTGCGTACGGCGCTCGTCATCGGCCTCGTGACGACGCTCGTGATGCTGCCGCTGTCGGTGCTGCTCGGTGTCCTCGCCGGCTACTTCGGAGGCTGGGTCGATGACCTCATCCAGTATCTTTATACGACGCTGAGCTCGATTCCCGGCGTCCTGCTGATCGCTGCCGCGGTGTTGATGATGCAGGTGCTGATCGACACCCACCCGCAGTGGTTCGCGACTGCCGCCGAACGTGCCGACCTGCGTCTGCTGGCGCTCTGCTTCATCCTCGGCGTGACCAGCTGGACCGGCCTCTGCCGTCTGTTGCGCGGCGAGACGCTGAAGCTGCGCGAGCTGGAGTACATCCAGGCGGCGCAAGCCTTTGGCGTCTCCAGCCTGCGCATCATCGGCCGTCACATCGTGCCGAACCTGATGCACATCGTCATCATCGCGCTGGTGATGGATTTCTCCAGCCTCGTGCTGGCCGAGGCGGTGCTTTCCTATGTCGGTATCGGCGTCGATCCGACGATGATCAGCTTCGGCACGATGATCAACAACGCCCGCCTCGAACTGGCGCGCGAGCCGCTGGTCTGGTGGTCGCTGTCGGCTGCTTTCCTGTTCATGTTCTCGCTCGTGTTGGCGGCGAACCTCTTCGCCGATGCCGTGCGCGACGCCTTCGACCCGCGTCTGGCGGGCTCGCCATGAACGCAGCAGCGACGTCTTGCGGCGACGAGCTGCTGGCGGTCAGGCAGCTGCGGGTGGCCTTCGCACAGGGGCGCGCGCTGCTGCCGGCGGTCGATGGCATCGATCTGCGGCTGGCTGCCGGCGAGACGCTGGCGCTGCTCGGCGAGTCCGGCTGCGGCAAGTCGGCGACGGCGCTGGCGCTGCTGCGCCTGCTGCCGGCGGCGGGCAGGATCGTCGGCGGCGAGGTGCTGTTCGGCGGGCGCGACCTGCTGCGTCTGCCGGAGTCCGAGATGCGCGCGGTGCGTGGTGGCGGCATGGCGATGATCTTCCAGGAGCCGGCGACGAGCCTCAACCCGGTGCTCACCGTCGGCCGGCAGATGGCCGACGTGCTCGCCAGGCATCGGTCGCTGGCTGGCGCGGCGGCGCAGGCGACGGCGCTCGAGCTGTTGGCTGCGGTCGGCATCGCCGATGCGCGGCGGCGGCTTGGCGAGTACCCGTTCCAGCTCTCTGGCGGCATGAAGCAGCGGGTGATGATCGCCATGGCGCTGGCCGGTGATCCACGCCTGCTGGTCGCCGACGAGCCGACGACGGCTCTCGACGTGACGATCCAGGCACAGATCCTGGAGCTGCTGCGCCGCTTGCAGGTCGAAAGGGCGATGGGGATGCTGCTGATCACCCATGACCTCGGCGTCGTCGCGCAGATGGCGACGCGCATTGGCGTCATGTACGCCGGCGAGATCGTCGAGGAGGCGCCGCGCGCCAGCTTCTTTTCGGCTCCGCGACACCCCTATACGCAGAAGCTGTTTGCCGCGCTGCCCGACCTGGTGCGGCGCGGCGGCCAGCTGCAGACGATTCCCGGACAGGTGCCGTCGCTGTCGGCGATGCCGGCTGGCTGCCGCTTTGCCGCCCGCTGCGAGCATGCCTGGGAGCGCTGCCGGCAGCAGTCGCCGCAGTGGCGGCAGGTGGCGATCGATCATCGGGTGCGCTGCCACCTCGAGGACGGCCCGCTGGTGTCTGGACGGAACGCTGCTGGGCCCGCTGCCAGTGGCGTGCCGCTCGCCGCTGCCGCAGCGGCACCGGCGCTGCTGGCCGTGGATGATCTGCGGGTCCATTTCGCGATCCGGCGCGGTGTCCTGCAGCGAAGCGTCGGCCACGTGCGGGCGGTCGACGGCGTCTCGCTGGCGTTGGCGCGTGGCCGCACGCTGGCTCTGGTCGGTGAATCGGGTTGTGGCAAGACGACGGTCGGCAAGGCGATCCTGCAACTGCTGCCGGCGAGTGGCGGCAGCGTGCGCCTGCTCGGGGAGCAACTCGGTGGTCCTTCGCGCCGGGCGCAGCGGGCGCTGCGGCGGCACATGCAGATGATCTTCCAGGATCCCTTCGCCTCGCTCAACCCACGCCTCTCGGTTGGCGAGATCATCGCCGAGGGAATGCGCGCACAGGGGGGCGGCGGCAGGGCCGGCCGGCGGGCGACGAACGAAGCGGCGATCGTCGCCGTATTGCAGCAGGTCGGTCTGCCGGCGGAAGCCGCCGTTCGCTACCCGCACGAGTTCTCCGGCGGGCAGCGACAGCGCATTGCGATTGCCCGGGCGCTGGCCGTGCGGCCGGAGCTGGTGATCTGCGACGAGCCGACGTCGGCGCTCGACGTTTCGGTGCAGGCGCAGATCCTCAATCTGCTGGCGACGCTGCAGCGCGAACTCGGCCTGGCCTATCTTTTCATCACCCACAACTTCGCCGTCGTCGATCACCTGGCGCATGAAGTGGCGGTGATGTACCTCGGTCGCATCGTCGAATATGGCGGCGTCGACGAGGTCCTGCGCTCGCCGCAGCATCCGTACACGCGCGCCCTGCTGTCGGCGGTACCCAGCCCACGTCTCGCTGCCGCGAGCGAGCTGATTCGCCTGCCGGGCGAGATCCCGTCGCCGGCGGCGCCGCCGACTGGCTGCCATTTTCATCCGCGTTGCCGGCAGGCGAGTGAGTCGTGTCGGCAGGCATATCCGCCGCCGAGCAAGCTGTCGCCGACACACGTGGTGCGTTGCCATCTTCATCCGCCGGCCGGCGACGCCGACTGAGAGGTCGTGAGGACGTCGTCGCGAGCAGGCCGGGATACAAGGCGCGAGCGGGCGAACGACGAGACGCAGCAGATCGATGGGCGAGAGCTGAGCGAGTGGGCAACGCCGCAGATCGGTCGCGCAGTCGGCTCATTCACAACCGCTGCGCTCGCGCCGGCCGTGCGACAGGATGCAGAAGTGACAACGCCGCCTGACGGCGGCGCTGCAGGGGGTCAGGAGCGTACTGTGCTCAGTAGGTGTTCTGGACGAGCTGGATCGTCAGCCGTTGCCCGGGCTTGATGTCGTTGGTCTGGATGCGGTTCCAGCGCAGGAGATCATCCTTCTCGACACGGAACTGCTTGGCGATCGATCCCAGCGTGTCGCCGCGGCGGATCGTGTACTGGGCGAGCTTGAGCGGCTTGCGGCTCGAGTCGCCGGCCTTCTCGACCTGCCTGCTGCTGTTCTTCTCTTCCTTCGCCGCGCGCTCCGATCCCTTCGTGACTGCCGCCGCGCTGGCGAGCTTGCTGACGCTCGCTTCCCGGCGGCTCTCGTCCTGCTCGTTGCGCGCCTTGCCGGCAGACGACCGGCCGGCCGGTTCAGCCGCAGCGACCAGCAGGCGGGTACCGGCATTGACCTGGTTGGCGCGCAGCTTGTTGAGCTGTTTGAGCTCGGCGACCGACATGTCGTAGCGACTGGCTACCTCGCTCAGCGTCTCACCCTTGCGCACGAGATGGCTGCTGCTGGCGGTGCGCGCCACTGCGGCGGCAGCTGCCGTGGGCCTGGAGTCCGCCTCGCTCGCCGCGCTGCGCTGTGCCGCCGGCTTGGCTGCCGGCTCGGCCGCCGCGACCAGCAACTTGCTGCCGATATTGACCTGGTCGGCACGCAGCTTGTTGATCTGCTTCAGTTCGGCCATCGTCATGCCATAGCGCTGCGCCAGCGCGTGCAGCGTCTCACCCTTGCGGACGACATGCGTCCGGCTCATCGCGGCCGCTGGTGCGGCCTCCGGCTGTGCCAGACGAGGCGCCTGCGCGACGACGGCGGCTGCCGGCGCCCGCGGCTGTTCGCTCGCGACTGGCGGCGTCGCCTCGGTCGCCAGGCTCGCCAGTTGCTCGCCGGCGCTGTTGCCTTCGGCCAGCGGAACGAGCAGCGTCTGTCCGGCTGTCACCCTGATGCTGCCGCTGATGCCGTTCACCGCTTTCAGGTTGGCGACCGTGAGACCAAAGCGCGGGGCGACCTGTTCGAGCTTCTCGCCGGCGCGCAGGGTATAGGCTTGCCATGACGACAACGGCTTCTCGCTCTCCTCGTGCGCCTCGAGGTTGCTGACGAAAGTGTCGAGCTTGTGCGCCGGGATGACCAGCGGCTTGTCGGACTTGATTACCGGGCGGTTGTGCGCCGGGTTGAGGGCGACGAACTCGCGTACGGGCATCTCGGCCAGGCGGGCTGCCAGCTCGACGTCGATGTCGGCCGACTTGGTGACGGTGGCGAAGTAGGGGCGGTTGGGAACACCGCGGATATTGAGGCTGGCGAGCACGTTGGGGTTGCTGAAGATGTTCTTCAGGGCCTGCAGCTTCGGGACGTAGTGGCGGGTTTCCTCGGGCATCGTCAGGCTGAGGTAATCGGTCGGCAGACCGTTGGCGCGGTTCCTGTTGATCGCCTTGCCGACGGCACCTTCACCCCAGTTGTACGAGGCGAGTGCCAGATGCCAGTCGCCGTGGAGATCATAGATGTACTGCAGGTACTCGAGCGCCGCCGCCGTCGAGGCGACGATGTCGCGGCGCTCGTCAAGCCACCAGTTCTGCTCCAGCTTGTACTGCCTGCCGGTCGCCGGGACGAATTGCCAGAGGCCGGAGGCATGACTGCGCGAATAGGCGGTCGGGTTGTAGGCGCTCTCGACCATCGGCAGCAGGGCGAGCTCCATCGGCATGCCGCGCTTCTCGATCTCTTCGACGATGTGATGCAGGTAGCGGCTGCTCCGCTCGACCATGCGGCGCAGCGACTCGGGGCGGTTGCTGAACCACTGCTGGTGGTGCAGGACCAGCGAGTTGTTGATGTTCGGCATCGCAAAACCGCGCCGGATGCGCTGGAAGAGTTCGTCCGGCTCGGCGG
The DNA here is from genome assembly GCA_000585015.1 of Candidatus Accumulibacter adjunctus. Classification (GTDB taxonomy): domain Bacteria; phylum Pseudomonadota; class Gammaproteobacteria; order Burkholderiales; family Rhodocyclaceae; genus Accumulibacter; species Accumulibacter adjunctus. Next base: position 25,917 of record JFAX01000019.1, read on the forward strand.
TCAGATCGATGGTCTCGGGGGGGTGGCCCGGCGCGATGAGCTCGACTACCGGCAAGGTATCGGCCGCTGTCACCTGGCCACCAGTTGCCGGGCCCGGGTCGGTTGAGTCGCCGGCCGCAGCGGTGCCGGAGGAGATGGCAAGAGCAAGAGCAAATGCGATTCGTGGCGTCATCCGTAAATCCTGTTCTCTTTTCGGGTGGGCGCCAGCTCATCCCCGCTCAGTGGGATCACCTGGTCGAATGGTGAGACTGCAAGCGCACGATTATAGAACAAAGCGCAGGCGGCGGTGGACAAGCATCGCGGCAAAAAGTTCGTGTTCGGCAAGAGGGCGAGCGGCCGCAATGCAAGGCGGTCGCCATCCGGGCCGTGGCCTTCTGGAGGCCGCGCGCGCAATGGAAAAAGCCCGGCTTGTCCGGGCTCTAGAGTGCGGGATCTTGGCGGAGTGGACGGGGCTCGAACCCGCGACCCCCGGCGTGACAGGCCGGTATTCTAACCAACTGAACTACCACTCCATGTTGCATTCGGTTGCTCGGGCCGTTGCGGTCCGGGGCGGCGGAGCTGATTGCCGGCCGCCATCCGAGCTGCGCATTATAGCGAATCCGCGCCCGCAAGCAAGAGCCACGGCGCCCCTGCCAGCGCCATCAGTTGAGAAGGCACTGGAAGCGGATCAGGCCGGGGTCGCCATCGCGTACGGCTTCGCCGAGGGAGATCTCCCCCTGTTCATGCAGAACGAACTCCTCGCGCTGGACGAAGAAGCGGGCGCCGTTGTCAAGGCGCAGGTAGGTGCCGTTCGTGCTGCCGTCGACGAGGATGAACTTGCCCTGACGAAAATAGACGTCGGCGTGGTTGCGCGAGACCTGGTCCTCGTCCACGACGAGGATGTTCCGGTCGCCGCGGCCGATGGTGAAGGGAGGGGAGTCATCGCGCAGCTCGAAGCGGGTACCGCGGTGCGTGAGAATGAGCCGGGTGCTCAGCAGCTGTTGTCGTTCCTTCTGTGGCCCCGGGCCGATGAGCTGCGTGACCGTGCCGGGTTCCTGCCACATGATCTCGACGATCTCTTCCTCTCGCTGGCGGCCGCGGACGCGGGACAGACCGAGGCTGCGCGTCATCTGCTGCAATTCATCCGGCAGACAACGGATGGTGTCGAGGGTGGTGATGATCTGGTCGGCCCTGGCCAGCGAGACCATGCGTGCGGCGACGTTAACCGCGTCGCCGAAGAGGTCGTCCGGCTCGACGAGCAGCGGTCCGTGCTGCAGCCCGATCTTGACGGCGATATTGAAGTCGAGCAGCGAGAGATCGTCACGCAGCGCGCGGTGCATCTCGCAGGCAGCCGTGACGGCACGTTCCGCGTCCGGGAAGCGGCTCATGATTTCGTCGCCGATGGTCTTGATGACCATCCCGTCGAACTCGCCGGTTTTCGCCATCAGCGTGTCGAGCACCTGACTCTCGATCTGGCGTGCCTGCCAGTCGCCATACTCCTCGAACAGCCGGCTGCTGCCGCAGATGTCAGCAAAGAGAACCGTCGCGGTCACCGGCTCCGGCACAGGTGCCGACCCCGGCTCGGGCATCACGGAAGTCTTCGGGCTGCGCGCCTTCATGGCCCACGTTTTCCTTCCTCTGGGGACAGGCCGGTCAGCCGAAGCGGCGCTTGTATTGCTCGCGACGTTCCTGCGCTTCGAGGCACAACGCTGCCGTTGGCCGGGCCAGCAGGCGGGCGATGCCGATCGCTTCGCCGGTCTCCTCGCACCAGCCGTAATTGCCCTCTTCGATACGCTTGAGTGCGTCGCGTATCTTGCGCAGCAGTTTCCGCTCGCGGTCCCTGACCCGGAGTTCGAGCGTGTGCTCTTCCTCGGCGCTGGCGCGGTCGTTCCAGTCCGAACTGATCTCGGCTTCCTGCAGGTGGCCGGCCGTCTCCTTGACAGCCGACAGCAGCGACTGCTCTTCGGCAAGCAGCCGGCGGCGGAAGAAGGCGATCTGCTCTGCCGACATGTACTGGTCTTCCGGCGCTGCCAGCAGCATTGCCTCGGTCAGTTCGCTCGCTTGCGCTGTCGACTTGTCCATGCTGTGACTCCTTTTCTTGCTGACGGACCACCGATGACGGGCCAGGGGAGGCTGCGCCGACGATCGATGCGGCATGCCGCCGCCCGGCGACGCGCCTCGCCGACCCGTTTCTGGGACACCGTCGGGCGAAAGCGCCCCAAGGCTGGCGCCGACCGCTGATGGTAGCGCATTGTCAGCCTCTGGCACAGACAAAAAAAAACCGCCTGAAGGCGGTCTTGGCCCCATCTCATCACGACGAGCCGTGGCTGCTCGGGGCCTGTTGCTGCCAGCAGCGTGGAACCGGAAACGCCTGGTAGGCGCGATTGGACTCGAA
>JFAX01000019.1:28295-50873 GCA_000585015.1 Candidatus Accumulibacter adjunctus
GACCCCCACCATGTCAAGGTGGTGCTCTAACCAGCTGAGCTACGCGCCTTCATCAACGCCCAAGCCGCACGTGATTTCAGGAAAGGCGCATTATACGGTGCAGCAACCTCAAGTCAACCCCGCAACCCGCTGCAACCGGCTCAGTCGCCGATCACGTCCGTGTTCGGCGGCGGCGTGAAGCGGAACAGCGACGGCGCCAGGCGGGGGTTGATCTCGACGCGGGAGAAGAGCAGTGTCGTCGTCTGGCCGAGGTTGTCGAGCAGTTCCATGGCGCGCAGTTCGTTGCCGGCGAAGCCGACACGGACCTTCTCGAAGCCGCTGTCGGCAGCCTTCGGGGTGGCCTCGAGCCACTCGAGTCCGTCGCGTTCGCCCGCTTCGCGGAGACTGAAGTCGCGGTCGATCGTTCGCTCGCCCGCGAGCAGCGAGGCGGGCGTTCCGCCGAGCGCGGCGCTGGCCTTGCGGACGGTGACCTGGCGCAGGTCCGGGTCGTGGATCGAGATCTTCGTGCCATCGCCGACGACCAACTGGCTGTAGGGTTTGTCGATCTGCCAGCGGAACTTGCCCGGCCGCCAGAACATCATGACCCCGCTCGACTTCTGCGGCAGCCGACCGTTGCGCGCGACGACGGTCTGCGCGAAATCGGCGCGCAGCGTTCGCGTCGTGTCGAGGAACTGTTGCAGCTTGTCGATCGCTGCAGCATGCGCCGCGCCGCTTGCAGCCAGGGCGCAGAGCGCCAGACAGAGGGGCTGGCGCCAGTTCATTCGTCGTCCCTGCGCGCGAGGACTTCGCGGCCACCGCGCGCATCCATGGCAGAAACCAGGCCGGCCTTTTCCATCGCCTCGATCAGGCGGGCGGAGCGGTTGTAGCCGATGCGCAGGTGCCGCTGCACGAGCGAGATCGAAGCACGCCGGTTCTTCAACACCACCTCGACGGCCTGATCATAGACGGGGTCAGCCTCGCCATCAGTCTCGCTGCCACCGCCGTCGCCGGCGCCGGCATCGCCGTCCTCGTCGTCGCCGGCACCGGTGAGCACTGCGTCGATGTAATTCGGTGCCCCGGTCTTCTTCAGGTGGTCGACGACCCGGTGGACCTCCTCGTCGGCAACGAACGCGCCATGCACCCGTGTCGGGTAGCCGGTGCCGGGAGCGAGATAGAGCATGTCGCCCTGGCCGAGCAGCGCTTCCGCGCCCATCTGGTCGAGGATCGTCCGCGAGTCGATCTTCGACGAGACCTGGAAAGAGATGCGGGTCGGGATGTTGGCCTTGATCAGACCGGTGATGACGTCGACGGATGGACGCTGCGTCGCGAGAATCAGGTGAACCCCTGCGGCGCGGGCCTTCTGCGCGAGGCGGGCGATGAGCTGTTCGACGGTCTTGCCGGCGACCATCATCAGGTCCGCGAGTTCGTCGATGACGACGACGATGTAGGGCAGGGCGCTCAGCGGTTCGGGCGAGTCCGGGGTCAGCGACACCGGATTGGTGATCTTCTCGCCATGCCGTGCGGCATCGCGAATGCGATGGTTGAGACCGGCGATGTTGCGCACCCCCATGGCCGACATCAGCTTGTAGCGCTTTTCCATCTCGCCGACGCACCAGTTGAGCGCGTTGGCAGCCTGTTTCATGTCCACCACGACCGGCGCGAGCAGGTGCGGAATGCCCTCATAGATCGACAGTTCGAGCATCTTCGGGTCGACCAGGATAAGACGTACCTGGTCCGGCTCCGACTTGTAGAGCAGCGACAGGATCATCGCATTGATGCCGACGGACTTGCCCGAACCGGTCGTTCCGGCCACCAGCAGGTGCGGCATCTTCGCCAGGTCGACGACCAGCGGCTGGCCACCGATGTCCTTGCCGAGCGTCATCGTCAGGGGCGAGTTCATGTCGCTGTATTCCTTGCTGGAAATGATCTCCAGCAGGCGAACCGTCTGTCGCTTCGGGTTCGGCAGCTCGAGCGCCATCGACGACTTGCCGGGCACGGTCTCCACCACGCGCACCGAGACCAGCGACAGCGAGCGCGCCAGATCCTTGGCCAGGTTGAGGATCTGGGCGCCCTTGACGCCGACCGCCGGCTCGATCTCGTAGCGTGTGATGACCGGCCCAGGGTAGGCGGCGGTGACGGTGACCTGGACGCCGAAGTCGGCAAGCTTGCGTTCGATGAGCCGCGAGGTGTACTCGACGGTCTCCGGGCTGACGCTGCCACTCTGCAATGGCGCCGGTTCCAGCAGGTGCAGCGGTGGCAGCATGCCGCCTTCGACCGCCTCGGGAAACAGGGGTGGCTGCTTCTCGCGGTCGATCCGCTTCTCGACTTTCACCGGCAACGCGCGCGTGACGGGCACCGCGGCTTCGCGCGGGGCGACGGGTGCCTGCGCTTCCGCGCCCGGCGGCGGCGCGCTTGGCGCGTCGCTCAGGTAGGGCTCGGTTGGCTGGACGTCGTCGATTGCATCGGTCTCCAGCTTGCCCAGCACGGGCTCGACCGCCGGCTCGCGAGCGGCGCTTCGGGTCGTTCGCGATGCGCTCCGGGCGGGGGCCGCGGGCGGCTTTTCGGCCGCAGCCCCGTCATGACCCTCGCCACGCTGCTTCTCGAGTTCGACCACGGCTTCGCGCTCGCGCGCCACCTCGCGGCCGATGCGCCGATCCTGCCAGCGTCCGTACACGTTGTGGATCGCCAGCAGCAGGCGCTCGAAGAGCGTCCCGACCCGTTCCGCGGCGGTGATCCACGACATGCCGGAAAAGATGCTCCAGCCGAGCAGCAGCATCGCCACCAAGGCCAGGGTGGCTCCCGTGTAGCCGAGGTAGCGAACCGCGAAGGCGCCCAGCTCGATGCCGATGATGCCACCGGGGCCGACTGGCAGGCTGGCCTTGATGGTGTAGAAGCGCAGGGTCTCGAGGCCGCTGCTGGCAACGATGAGGACGACGAAGCCGGCGAGCGAGATCAGCAACGGGCGTCGGTCGCCGGCGTGCTGCCCTTCCAGCCGGCGGTAGCCCCAGCCGACCGTGATCAGCAGGAGGAGGATCAGCCACCATGCCGAGAGGCCGAAGAGGTAGAGCAGCACGTCGGCGAGCCAAGCGCCGCTGCGCCCGGCCGGGTTGTGCAGCGTGCTGCTGTATACGGCGTGCGACCAGCCGGGATCGGCCGGGTTGTAACCCCAGAGCGAGAGAGCGATGAAGCTGGCGACCACGATCAGGACGAGCCAGCGCGATTCGCGCAGCAGGACGGCGATCTTCTCCGGCAGCGGGCTCGCTGTTCGGGACGGGTAGGGAATCCTGCTGCCGAGTTTGCTCAACAATGCCATTGGCGGGTTCTGCAAGAAATACTGTCAGGAGCGCTGGGCGCTGATCGAAGCGGGCGATCGCTTGTCAAGAATGACCGTGCGACCTTCCTCGACGCGAAAGTAACCCCGGTTCTCGAGGTCCTTCATGACGCGACTGACCATTTCGCGCGAGGCGCCGATCATCTTGGCGATGTCCTGCTTCGTCACCCGGCGCCGGATGACTCGCTGCCCACGCTCTTCCTCGGAGAAATCGAGCAGCAGTTTGGCGACGCGGCCGTACACGTCGAGCAATGCCAGGCTCTCGATGTTGCGGTCGGCCTCGCGCAACCGCTGCACCAGGCTCTTCATGATGTTCAGGCAGAGGTCGAAGTTCTCGGCCAGGCAGCGCTTGAAGTCGCCCTTGGTGATCACCAGCAGCTCGCAGGCTTCGGTGGCGACGACGTCCGCCGACCGTGGGCTGCCGTCGATCAGGCCCATTTCGCCAAAGAACTCGCCGGGGCCAAGCAGGGTCAGAATCACCTCACGGCCCTCTTCGTCACTGTTGAGTACCTTGGCGCCGCCGCTGATCAGGACGTAGAGGGAGTCCGTGCTGTCGCCGGCACGAACGATCGTCGTCTGGCGCGCGACCCGGCGGTGAAAGGCAACCTTGGCGATCTGCTCGAGCTGGGAATCGGGGACTCCGGCAAAAATCGGGATGCTGTGCAGCAGGGTGAGACTCGGGCCTCTCCTGGGCTGCTCGACCTGAGTGTTCATGGGCGATTCTTCCGTCAAGTGAAGTGATTTCTATCAAGGGCTTGCGGGTCGATTATAAGGCACTTTGCAGGGTCCCGACGTTAACCTGTCGTCGTCGCGGCAGCAGACTGACGAGACATGGCGGTTATAATTTTCGCTGACCTACCAGGAGAGCGACCGAACATGAACCAAGCAACCCGCCACTGCCGCCTGCTGATCCTCGGCTCTGGCCCCGCCGGCTACACCGCCGCGGTCTATGCCGCACGTGCCAACCTGAAGCCGGTGCTGGTCACCGGCATGGCACAGGGCGGGCAGTTGATGACCACGACGGACGTCGACAACTGGCCAGCCGATGCGCAGGGCGTCCAGGGACCCGAATTGATGCAGCGCTTCGAAGAGCACGCCCGACGCTTCGAGACCGAGATCGTCTTCGACCACATCCACACGGCGCACGTCAGCGAACGGCCGTTCACGCTGGTGGGCGACATGGCGACCTACACCTGCGACGCGTTGATCATCGCGACCGGTGCGTCGGCGCAGTACCTGGGCCTGCCGTCCGAGGAGGCTTTTGCCGGTCGCGGGGTGTCGGCCTGCGCGACCTGTGACGGTTTCTTCTACCGCGGGCAAGCGGTGGCGGTCATCGGTGGCGGCAACACCGCCGTCGAGGAAGCGCTGTATCTGGCAAACATCGCCAGCCACGTGACGCTGGTGCACCGGCGTGACCGGCTGCGCAGCGAGAAGATCCTGCAGGACAAGCTGTTCGCCCGGGAGAAGGCGGGCAAGGTGACGATTCGCTGGAACTGCACCCTCGACGAGATCCTCGGTGACGAGTCGGGGGTGACCGGTATCCGCATTCGCAGCACGCTGACGAAGACGACCGAAGACCTGCCGCTGCTGGGCGTCTTCATCGCCATCGGCCACAAGCCGAACACCGAGCTCTTTGCCGGTCAGTTGGCGATGGAAGGCGGTTACGTGCTGACGCAGGGCGGCCACCAGGGCAACGCCACCGCGACTTCGGTCGCCGGTGTCTTCGCCGCGGGCGACGTGCAGGACCACATCTACCGCCAGGCGTGCACCTCCGCCGGCAGCGGCTGCATGGCGGCGCTCGACGCCGAGCGCTACCTCGACGGTCTCGGTCTGGCGGGCTGAGCCGCGCCGTCGTCAGGTAGCGCGCGCAGCGTCGCCAGAGGCATGGGGAGCGGGGCCGGCGATGAGTCAGTTCAGCCGTCACAGTGCGGAGGACCTGGCAGCCTTCCTCGCCGCTGTGGACGGTGCGCGGCCGCTGCGCAAGCCCGACCGGGTCTGTCTCGAGGGGCCGAAACCGAGTCCGCGGCCGCGGCAGCGCGAGATCGACGAAGCGGCCGTACTCGGCGAGCTCCTGCATGGTGCGGTGGCCATCGATGACTGGCTTGATCTCGGTGGCGCCGATTCATTCGTGCGCTGCGGCGTGCCGCGCAGCGTGTTGCGCGATCTGCGGCGGGGCCGCTGGAGCATTCAGGACCACATCGACCTGCATGGACTGAACCGGCAGCAGGCGCATGCCGAGGTGGCGCGCTTCGTTGCCGAGGCACGGAGCGCCGGCAGGCGTTGCCTGCGCATCGTGCATGGGCGCGGTCACGGCTCGCCGGGGCGAGAAGCGATCCTGCGGCAACTGGTCAAGGCCTGGCTGGGTCGCCACCGGGATGTCCTGGCTTTCTGTCACGCGCCGCCGAGCGATGGCGGTGACGGCGCCCTGTGGGTGTTGCTGAAGGCCGGCGGCCAAGCGCAGCCGCTCCGCTGAAGGGCCGGCCCGGTGGCGATCGATGCCGCTGCTCACTCGCTCCCGCCCACGGCCGGCTTTGCGCAGCCGGCCGCCTACGGCGGCGCGCTGCATGCGGCGCGAAACCCTGCCTTCGCCCTCACCGATCCGTCTGATCCGTCTCGTCGTTCGCTCGCGCCTTGCATCCTGGACTGCTCGCGACGATTTCTTCACAACTCTGGGGTGTCAGATCGCCGACTCGTCGACCTCGCCGGTCCGGATGCGCACGACCTGTTCGACGTTGCTGACGAAAATCTTGCCGTCGCCGATCTTGCCCGTGCGTGCGGCCTTGACGATCGCATCGATCGCGCCCTCGGCAGCAGAATCCGTGACGACCACTTCGATTTTCACTTTTGGCAGGAAATCGACCACATACTCGGCTCCGCGATAGAGTTCGGTGTGGCCCTTCTGGCGGCCGAAGCCCTTGACCTCGGTGACGGTCAGGCCGGTCACGCCGATTTCCGACAAGGCCTCGCGCACCTCGTCGAGCTTGAACGGTTTGATGATCGCTTCAATTTTCTTCATGGCGTCGGCTCCTGGAAAGATGGCAAGGAAATCCTATCAGAAATCGCGCAACCACAAGTGATCAGTAGGGGTCACGATAGCGGTTGGTGATCGGGTAACGCCAGTCCTTGCCGAAACCGCGCTGCGTCACGCGGATGCCGACCGGGGCCTGGCGACGCTTGTACTCGCTGATCTTCAGCAGATGGACGACCCGTCGCACATCGGCTTCGGCAAAGCCCTGGGCGATGATCTGGCGCGGGCTGAGATCCTTCTCCATGTAGGCCTCGACGATGGCGTCGAGCACCGCGTAGGGTGGCAGGCTGTCCTGGTCGGTCTGGTCGGGCTTCAGTTCGGCCGATGGCGGGCGGCTGATGATCCGTTCGGGAATGACCTGCGAACAGGTGTTGCGCCAGCGCGAGATGCGATAGACCAGGGTCTTGACGATGTCCTTGATGACCGCGAAACCGCCGGCCATGTCGCCATAGAGGGTGCAGTAGCCGACGGCCATTTCCGATTTGTTGCCGGTCGTCAGCACCAGCGAGCCGGTCTTGTTCGACAGGGCCATGAGGATCATGCCGCGAATCCGCGCCTGCAGGTTCTCTTCGGTCGTGTCCGCCGGCAGGCCGGCGAACTGGGCCTCGAGCATGCCGGCGAGGGTGCGCATCGCCGGTTCGATGGCGATCTCGTCGTAGCGCACACCGAGCAGGCGCACCATCTCGCGGGCTTCGCTGAGGCTCAGTTCGGCCGTGTAGGGGGATGGCATCATCACTGCCCGCACCTTGTCCGCCCCCAGGGCATCGACGGCAACGCAGAGGGTGAGCGCCGAATCGATGCCGCCGGAGAGGCCGATGAGGGCGCCGGGGAAGCCGTTCTTGCCGAGGTAGTCGCGTACGCCGAGGACCAGCGCCTGGTAGATCTCGGCCTCCTGGCAGGGCGGGGTGACGATGGTCGTCGACTGCGGCTCGCCATCGACGAAGTCTACGATGCCCAGCGCCTCCTCGAACTGCGGCAGCTGACAGCAGAGCGTTCCGCGCGAGTCGAGAACGAACGAGCCACCGTCGAAGACGAGTTCATCCTGGCCACCGGCGAGGTTGGCGTAGACGACCGGCAAGCCGGTGCTGCTGATCCGCTGCCGCAGGACCTCGGTCCGTCGCTCGCGCTTGCCGATGTGGTAGGGCGAGGCGTTGAGGACGAGCAGCACGTCGGCACCGGCCTCGCGGGCCAGGTCGGCAGCGCCGGCTTCCCAGACGTCGGCGCAGATATTGACGCCGCAGCGCAGGCCGTTGAGCGTCAGCACGCAGGCTGCGTCACCGGAGTCGAAGTAGCGCTCCTCGTCGAAGACCTCGTAACTGGGCAGTCGCTGTTTGTAGTAGGTGGCGACCCGGCGGCCGCCGCTGATCAGTGTGGCTGCGTTGTAGCGCTGTCCGTCGCGCTGCTCGGGGTGGCCGACGAGAACGGCGATGTCGGGCAGTTCGCCGGCGAGCACCGTCAGCTCGCTGTCGCAGGCGCTGCAGAAGTCATCGCGCAGCAGAAGGTCTTCCGGCGGGTAGCCGCAGAGTGCGAGTTCCGGCGTCAGCAGCAGGTCGGCGTTCTGCTCGCGCGCACGGCGGGCGAACTCCACGATGCGTGCGCGGTTGCCGCTGAAGTCGCCGACGGTGGCGTTGATCTGGGCGATGGCGATTCTTGCTGACATGTGCACGGCTCCCGGCAAAAGGGGCGCTCGCGCGCCCCTCCAGCGAACATGCGGCGTGGAACGGACTAGAAGGCCGGCTTGTCCTTCGCCTCGGCGTACGCCCTGACGCCCTCCATGATCTCCTTCTTGGCTTCGTCGGAGCCGAGCCAGCCGATGATCTTGACGAACTTGCCGCGCTCGAGATCCTTGTAGTGGGCGAAGAAATGAGCGATCTGGTCGAGGACGATCTGCGGAAAGTCGCGCGGTGACTCGATGTCGCGATACATCGGCGTCAGGCTGTCGACAGGAACCGCGAGCAGCTTGCCGTCGGCGCCGGCCTCGTCCTCCATTGCCAGCAGACCAACCGGCCGGCAGCGCACGACGACTCCCGGCGGCAAGGCAAACTGGCTCACCACCAGCACGTCGACCGGGTCACCGTCGCCGGCGATGGTGTGCGGGATGTAGCCATAGTTGCACGGATAGTGCATGGCGGTCGACATGAAGCGGTCGACGAAGACCGCACCACTCTCCTTGTCCACCTCGTACTTCACCGGATCGGCATGCATCGGAATCTCGATGATGACGTTGAAATCATTGGGGAGCGACTTGCCGGAGGGCACGCGATCCAGGCCCATGTTCGTGATCTCTCTGCTGTTGGTCGGAGCCCCGATTATACGCCGCTAGCCCGCTCGCGAACCATTCACCCTGACGCCGCGTCCGTTGTTCCCGGCGGCTGCCGCCGCCGTCGGGGCAGCCGCGGGGAGACGCTGCAGCCAGCCGAGGATGCGCGCCGCACAGCTCTGCCAATGGTGATCGAGGATCATCGCGTGGCCGGCGCCTGGGATGATCTCGAGTTCGGCCCGCCAGCGGCGGGCGACGCGGCGGACCTGGTGCGGCGGGAAAACCATGTCCCGTTCACCGCCAAGCACCAGTACGGGCCGTCGGCAAGGCCGTGGCGGCCAGCGCCAGGCCAGCATGGCCATGTCGGCGATGGCGCGGGCGGACTCCGGCTGCACGATCGCCGTCAGTCGCAGCAGTTCGTCGGGCTCGGTTGCCGGCGTGAAGTAGATGTCGCGCAGAAGGCGCAGGCCCTCCTCGTCGCAGACACCGCTGCTCATGCGTGCCACGGCACCGATGAATCCGGGGTGGCGGAGGAGCAGGCTGAGGGATGACTCCAGCGTCCCGCCTGGCGGTACCGGCGACATCAGGACGGCGGCCTCGGCAAGCGACCCCTCGAGCAGGCGCTCGGCGAGGAGGGCGCCCATCGAGTGGCCGATGACCACTGGCCGGCTGCCCAGTTCTTCGACCACTGGCTTGAGCGCTGCGAGGTAGTCGTCGAGGCCGAGCTGGTCGAGACACTCACGTCCCCCGCTGCGGCCGTGTCCGGGCAGGTCGACGGCATGGCAGTCGTAGCCGCGGCTGGCGAAGCAGGAGAGGAAGTGCGGCTGCCAGCATCTCGCGTCCACGTAGCCGCCATGCAGGAAGAGCAGCGGTGGGCAGTAGGCGGGTGTCGCTGCCGGCTGCCGCAGGATGTGCAGGTCGTATCGGGCCATTGGTGTCGTTCGTGGAGTCGGCAGGGTCAGCAGGCGTCTGGCGTCGCTCGTTGCGCGCGAGCAGCGGCAGAGGGGCGGCTGCGTCTGTCGTTCACGCGCTGGCGCTGGGTCGTGCGGCGATACGGTCGCGCCACGCCTGCAGGTGGCGCATGCCCTCCTGTCCGGGCTGGAAGCGCATCAGGCCGCGCGCAAACTCGATGGCGCAGAAGGCGGTGATGTCGGCTATCGTGAAGCGGCTGCCGGCAACGAAGGGCTGCTGCTCGAGTTCACCATCGAGCCAGCGCGCGATCTCCCGCAACTTGTCGCCCTGCGAACGGCCAAAGTCGGGGAACTGCGGTTGTTCGAGCGGTGCCAGGCCGGGGTGGCAGTGGCGGATCCAGTTGGCGATGCAGCCGAAGAGGTAGAACTCGACCCGCCGGTCGGCCATTTCGATGAAGGCGCGCTCGGCGAAAGCACGACCCATCAGGTTGGGCTCAGGTGCCAGTCCCTCGAGGTACGTGCAGATCGCCCGCGACTCGCCGAGCGTGCGGCCGTCGTCAAGTTCCAGGGCGGGCACCTTGGCCAGGGGACTGCGGGCACGGAAGGCTGCCTGGCGATGCTCGCCCCGTGACAGGTCGACAACTTCCGTCTCGATTCCCTGCAGGCCCTTCTCGGCAATGAACATCAGGACGCGCCGCGGGTTGGGGGCACGCGGTGAGATGAAAAGTTTCATGTGTTCCTCGCAGGACGTTCGCAAACTGGTGGCAAAGGGCGACTCTTGGCGGTACGACGCTTGCCCGGCATCAGCCTGCAGGTCGCGGCGACCGGCCCATGTCGACCATCTGGCGTGCTCCCTCGACGAAGCGCCGCGATTCCTCATCGCTGGCGTCGCGGTTGATCGGCGAGGGTGGCGTGTTGATTCCCTTCTGCACTGCCGGTCGCGCGCGAATGCGCTCCAGCCAGCGCAGCAGGTGTGGCAGATCGTCGACTTCGACGCCGGACCAGCGATGCGTTCGCACCCACGCCCAGTTGGCTATGTCGGCGATCGAGTAGTCGCCGGCGAGGAACTCGTTGTCACGCAGTTGGCCGTCGAGGACCTGGAAGAGCCGCCGGCATTCGCCCTGGTAGCGATCGATCGCCGGCTGGATCTTCTCCGGCAGGTAGCGGAAGAAGACGTTCGCCTGGCCCATCATTGGGCCGATGCCGCCCATCTGGAACATCAGCCACTGCAGGACGCGCGAGCGGCCGCAGGCATCCGCCGGCAGCAGGCGTCCAGTCTTCTCGGCGAGGTAGATCAGGATCGCGCCCGACTCGAAGACGACGAAATCGGCCGCCGCACGATCGATGATCGCCGGAATCCGGCCATTCGGGTTGATCGCCAGAAACCAGGGCCGCTTCTGCTCTCGTTGCGCCAGATCGAGCGTGTGCACCGAATACGGCAGCGCCAGCTCTTCGAGGGCGATCGAGATCTTGTGGCCGTTCGGGGTCGCAGCGGTATAGAGATCGATCATCGTCGGGGCTCGAATGGTTTGCTGGGCGGACGCTGCGTGGCTGCGGTCAGACACCGCGCCTTGATCATCCTAACAGAATCCGCGTGGCCGCAGGCGCCGGCGGACGTCTGCGAGCTTCCGGCAGATGGCCTGCAGCCTGCCGCGCGACCGGTCACCGGCCGTGTTTGTCACCAGGGCGAGCCGGGCAGTCGATGGAAAAAATTAAAACACATCACTTACTAAAAAACTACGTGCAATCGCTCGCCGGGCGTGCTATCGTTGCTGCATGACGAACGGACTTGCTCGCTACGAATTCAGCGAACGACTGGCCGACATTCTCGGCGAGTCGCGGCGCGATCTGCGCTTCCGCGTGACCTTGATGGTCAGCGGCGGGCTGGTGGCTCCAGGCCCAAGGGGCCGGGGCTCGCCGCCAGCGACGCCGCAGTACGCTGCACAGTTGCTGCTCGGGGCGATGGCCGCGCCGCAGCAATCGCAGACCATCGAGGCCATACGCTGCTACGCCGACCTGCGGCCGACGCCGGCCGCGCCGGGTGGCAGCACGCCACGGGTGCTTTTCGGGCCAGCGCTGCCGGCTGCGGGCAGCGAGCAGCAGCCAGTGTGCTGGCTGGCCCTCGAGGGCCTGTCATTCGCCGACGCGCTCGCCGGTCTGCTCGAGCTCGCCAGCGCCGACGACACACGGGCACTCGTTGCCAGCGAGTTGTTCGGCGTCTGGGTCAATCGTGGCTGTCCGGTTGCCGCGCTGCAGTTCAGCAGCTGGTGGCAGGGTCGCCGTGCCGTCATCAGTCACAACTACGGCCTCAGCGGCGAATCGCCGCCACCGGCCTGGCTTGATCCACAAAGGGGTGGAACCGCCGACCCGGGTCTCTTCCACGCCGTCTTCCTGCCGGTCCGCAAACTGCTCGAGATCGGCATGCTCACCACCGTAACCGACAACAGGAGCAATCCGATGCTGAACAAACTGGGCCACAAGGTGGCCTCGATCGCCAAGATGGCACAACTGGCTGCGAAGACACCGCATGGCAGCCGCTGGGAGAAACTCCTGACAGCGCTGGCCGCCGTGCAGGCGTGGTCGGAACAGGTCGACCGGCAGGAGAGCCGGTTGCGTGAGGTCTCCGGCTTCGGCTCCAATCCCGGCGAGCTGCGCATGTACGAGTACCTTCCCGCTGCGCTGCCGCCGCAGGCGCCGCTGGTCGTCGTCCTGCACGGCTGCACGCAGAGCGCGGCCTCGTACAACAAGGGCAGCGGCTGGTCGACCCTCGCCGATCGTCATGGTTTTGCGCTCCTGCTGCCGCAGCAGCAATGGAACAACAACCCGCTGCGCTGCTTCAACTGGTTCAAGCCCGAGGATCTCGAGCGCAGTCAGGGCGAGCCGGAGTCGATCCGGCAGATGGTCGAGCACATGCTGGCCACCCACTCGCTCGACCGGCGTCGCGTCTACGTCACCGGGACCTCTTCCGGCGGTGCGATGACGGCCGTGATGCTGGCGACGCATCCGGATCTCTTCGCCGGTGGCGCGGTGATCGCCGGTGTTCCATATCGGGCGGCGAAGGGGATGCAGGAAGGGCTGGAGACGATCTTCCAGGGCCGCAACCTGGCGCCGGCCGAGTGGGGCGAGCGGGTGCGCGCGGCCTCGCCGCACCAGGGGCCGTGGCCGAGGCTGTCGGTCTGGCATGGCGATGCCGATACGGCAGTGAAGCCGGTCAACGCCGAAGAGTTGATCAAGCAGTGGAGCCACCTGCATGAACTGCCGTTGCAGCCGACACTCGAGATGAGCGTCAACGGCTACCCGCGCCGGGTCTGGCTGTCGCCGACGGGTGAAGAGCTCATCGAGTCCTACACCATCACCGGCATGGCGCACGGCGCCGCTCTCGATCCCGGCCCGGCGCCGCACCAGTGCGGTACCGCGGCACCGTTCTTCAACGCCGTCGGCATTTCCTCGACGCACCGCATCGCCGACTTCTGGGGCCTGCTGGCCGAACAGCCGGTACAGGCGGCGAACGAGACGACAGCCGGGGGAGCGGCGACAGCCGCGGCTGGCGACGCGTCAGCTGGCGCGGCGCCGCTGGCGAGCCGTGCCGGCGAAGCGGAGCAGGAAGCCCGCGCGGCGCCGGAAGACGGCCACAGCACGGCGGGGCCGGGGCAGGGCGCCGGTCGGCGCAGGCCGATGGGTCTCGACGTCCACGGCATCATCTCCGCTTCGCTCGAGGCCGCCGGTCTCCTCAAGAGCGGGACCACGGCCGGTCGTGCCAGCAGCGGCGCGCCACTGGGCATCGACGTACCGGGCATCATCTCGACGGCGCTCGAGGCGGCAGGCGCATTGAAGTCGGTCAGCCAGCGTGCCGCTGCGGCGACGACGCCGGCAGCCCGCTTGCAGGCTGCCGGGTGGGAAGGTGGCGGCTGGGATCTGTTGCTCGATGACCCGCGCGCATTTCGCGGTGGCTCGACGCTCCACGGCCACGCATCCTCAGGCGAGCGCGGTGCGCTCGGGCCGCACGCGCACGCGATCTCGCGACGCATCGAACTGGGGCCGCGGCCCGAGTTGAGCTACCTGCGGCGACTCGATCTCAGCGCCGCAGTGAATGACTACACCAGTGCCAGCTTCCGCATACTCATCGACGGCATCGTCGTCGATGAGGTGACGGCGATCGGCATGCTGCACCAGGAGAGCGAGTGGCTGCGCCAGTCGGGCATCGACCTCGCGCGTTTCGCCAATCGGACGGTGACGCTGACGCTCGAAGTCGCTGCCTATTCGAATACGTACAGCAGCGTGCATGCCAGCGCCTGGGTCGAGCAGGTCGTGATCGAGGACGCTGTCCATCTGGCGCCCTGCTGAGCGCCGGGCAACCGGTCGCCGGCCGGGCGACGCCCGTCTGTGGGCGTGCCGGCCGGCGAGGTTGGCGGGGGCGGGGCGACTGCCGGCGGCAGCGACCGGCGGCGGTCAGCGGTTGCTGAAGACAGGCTTGCGCTTCTCGACGAAGGCGGCCATGCCCTCCTTCTGATCGTCGAGGGCAAACGCCGAATGGAAGGTACGGCGCTCGAAGAGCAGTCCCTCGGCGAGCGAACTCTCGTACGACCGGTTGATGCACTCCTTGATCATCAGCACGACCGGCAGCGAGAAGCTGGCGATCTTGCTGGCCGTCGCCATCGCCTCGTCGAGCAGCTTGTCGGCGGGAACGATGCGCGAGACGAGGCCGGCGCGCTCGGCCTCGACGGCGTCGATGTTGCGTGCGGCCAGGCACATTTCCATCGCCTTCGCCTTCGAGATCGCCCGCGGCAGGCGCTGCGTGCCGCCGGCACCCGGCAGGATGCCGAGGCGAACTTCCGGTTGCCCGAACTGAGCGGTGTCGGCCGCCAGGATGATGTCACACATCATCGCCAGTTCGCAGCCACCACCGAGCGCATAACCGGCGACGGCAGCGATCACCGGCTTGCGGCAGCTCTTCAGCGTGTCCCAGTTGCGGGTGATGAAGTCACCCTTGTAGGCCTCCATGTACGACAGCGACTGCATCACCGTGATGTCGGCGCCGGCAGCGAAAGCCTTCTCGGAACCGGTGATGACGATGGCGCCGATGTTCTCGTCAGCCTCGTAGGCGCGGAGGGCATCGCCCAGTTCGTTCATCAGGTCATCGTTCAGGGCATTGAGCGCCTTCGGGCGGTTGAGCGTGATCAGGCCGACTTTGCCGCGCGTCTCGGCGATGATATTGGCGTAGGTCATGAGCAGAAAACTCCTGTGGTGGAATTTGCGAAGGGGGCGGGCGGCTCCCGTTCTCCGGCTGCCGGGGCGGGAGCGCTGTTGGCGTGCGGCCCCCGCCGTGTTCCGAGGAGGGGGCCGACAGGGTTTGCCAGGAGCAGGATCAGGAGATGTCCATCTGGAACTTGACCGGGCCGCGCACATCCTTCCCGTTGGCGTCCTTGAAGGCGCCGTTGACCGGCGACTTCTTGCCGTACGGGCTGGTCAGGATCGCCACGTGGCCGCCAAAGAAGGCGACCGACTCGAGACCGTCCCAGCCCTCGAGGAACTTGTTGCCGGCGGTGGCGCAAGGCGGCGTGACGAGGTCGTCCTTGATCGCGTAGTTCTGGTACCACGGCACCTTGAGGTCGATCAGACCCTTGATGTTGAGCGGCTTGTCGAACAGTTTGACCGGCAGCGTGCCGTCGTCGGCGATCGGATCCTGGAAGGTGTGCGAACTCATGTTGGCGATCGCCAGCGGCAGGTGTACGCGCTCCTTGAGCAGCCAGCGGAAGAGGGCGGCCGGCGTCTTGCCCGGGTTGAGGTCGGTGGCACGTTGCAGCGAGGCCTGGTCGAGGACCTTGACCAGCGGCGATTCGCGGTCGATGGCGACGAAGCGCATGCCGAGGCTCAGCAGATAGCCGTTGGCCACCTTGTTGCCGCTCGGCAGAGTCGTCGTGATGAAATCGTGGTGCATCGTCGGCATGCCGCTGATGGCGTCACTGTAGGTGCCGTCGACCGGCGTCACGTTGGTGATCAGCGCGTCGCAGACGTCCTGCAGCTTGCCGGAAAGCACGTTCATCAGGCAGATGTAGCCACCCTGGCAGGTGCCGTTGAGGGTCACCTTCTTGCCGCCGTTGAGTTCCATGACCTTGGCGCAGAGTTGGCGCGTCTGCTCGCAGTCCTGTTCCGGGGTCATCGCCTGGACCTTCTCATTGGTCATGATGTCCTTGACGACGCGGACGTAGGTCGGGATGCCTTCGTTGGCGAAGGAATGGCTGTAGCTCTTGTTCTCGTACGGCAGGAAGGACAGGATATGGACGCCGAGCATGTACGGCGGCACGAGGATCACCGGCTTGAGATCCTTGCGCACCTCGACGCCCTTCTTCAGCGGCAGGACCTGATAGAGCTCGAAGGCGTCGGTTTCGTGCACCAGCTTGTAGTTCGCGGTGTTGAAATGGAAGCCGAACTCGTCGGCGATCGCCTCGATCTGCTCGTTGAAGTTCGATACGGCCTCCATCACTTCGGCTTCACGCCGCATGTAGCCGCCGAGCTTCTCGCCTTCGGCGTTCATCACCGTGTTGAGGAAGGCGCGGGTCGCCTCTTCCATCTGGTCGAAGGCGTAGTCGGCCATCTTCTCCTGCATGCCGGCCAGCCCCTTGCGCGCCATGCCGACGTTGTGCTCGAGGATTTCGAAGGTCTCCATCATGCTCAGCGGGTTGTCGCGCGCGGCGGTCATCGCGATGTGCGCAGCGATGAACAGGTTGTCGTTGAACTCGCTGATCTCACGGTTCGAGGCGCGCATCATGGCCAGCGTATACCGCCACCAGCTCGTCGTGAAATCGGGCATTTCCCTTAGCAGTGCATTCATTTTTTTCCAACCTCCAGCAGTTAGACGTGATACCTGAGTCAAAAAAGGGTCGGCCCGCGGCGGACCACCCACGCTTACCCTGGTTCCGCCGCGAGGGCGGACACCGACGATCTCTTTGCGGCCATTCCGACCGATACAGGCACACCCAGCCCGGCCGCCGCGCGTAGCCGCGCCGCTGCGTGGCGATGGACGCCATGGTCAGCGTGTCTGCAGCTCGTTTGAGTACCAGCCATGTGCCGGCAGGATCCGTTCGGCCACGCCCGATTGCGCAGCGCACAATACATTCTACTCCTCTGCGCGCGATTTGTTCACGCCGTTTCACGCTTGCCCGCCGGGGCCTTGGTCGGGCTTGCGGCAGGAAGGCTGCAGGCCGCTTGAATGGGCTCTGCAGCTTCCCGCAAGGGGGGCTCGGCAGGCGTCTGCGGGACTTTCGCAGGGCAGCGGTGTCGGCGGCCGCGAGGCGATGTATAGTATGTTTCTGTTGCGCTGCGATAAGGCTGTGTCGGCGACCGGCGGGTCGGCAGACGGAGGCCGGCCGCAGCTTGGCCGGAGGAGAGTACGATGCTGCAACTTGCGACCCTGATCAACCACCACGCGGCGTTTCGGCCCGATGAAGTGGCGCTCGTCTTCGAAGATGAGCGACTCAACTGGCGCGACTTCGCTGCCCGCGTCGATCGCTGCGCCTGCCTGCTGCGGTGGCTCGGCGTACGTCGCGGCGACCGGGTCGCCACCGTTCTCGCCAACTGCCGCGAGCTGCTCGAGATCTATTGGGCGGTACCGGCGATCGGCGCCGTCCTCGTGCCGCTGAGCCCGCTGCTGCTCGCCTCCGGGCTGGCCAGCCTGCTGCGCGACGCGGGTGCCGTCTGCGTGATCACGCAGCGTTCGCTGGCGCCGATGCTCGACGAGGTGCGTGGCGAACTGCCGCAACTGCGTGCCGACCGCATCCTGCTGGTGGACGGCGCCAGCGGCGATTTCCCCGACTACCGGGCGCTGCTCGGCAGTTGTCCCGAAGGCGGCCACAGCCCGGTGCCGGTGGCCCAGGACGAACTGTTCAACATCATGTACACGAGTGGCACCACGGGTCTGCCGAAAGGCATCATGCACAGCCATTTCGTGCGTGCGATGTACTGCACGCTGTTTGCCGCTGCCTGGCGGATGCGGCCGGAGTCGGTCGTCCTGCACACCGGCGCGATCGTCTTCAACGGCGCCTTCGTCACCCTGATGCCCTGCTTCTATCTCGGCGCGCGCTACGTCCTGCTGCGCCAGTTCGACGCGGTCGAGGCGATAGAGGTCATCGCCCGCGAACGCGTCACGCACACCATGATGGTCCCGGCGCAGATCATCGCCGTACTCAACGCGCCGAACTTCGCACCGGAAAAGCTCGCCTCGCTGGAGATGATCCTCTCGCTCGGCGCGCCGCTGTACCAGGAGCACAAGGACCAGCTCAACCGTCTGCTGCCGAACCGCTTCTACGAGCTCTACGGACTGACCGAGGGCTTCTGGACGATTCTCGACCGCACGCAGTCGTTGCGCAAGTCGGGCTCGGTCGGCTCGCCGCCCTGTTTCTTCGAGATGCGCATCGTGCGCGAGGATGGCAGCGATGCCGAGGCCGGCGAAGTCGGCGAGATCGTCGGTCGCGGCCCGTCGCTGATGCTCGGCTACTACGGCCGGCCCGACCTCAGCGACCAGGCGATCCGCGACGGCTGGCTGCACACCGGCGATCTCGGCTACGCCGACGCTGAGGGCTACCTCTACCTCGTCGACCGCAAGAAGGACATGATCGACAGTGGCGGCGTCAAGGTCTATCCGAAGGACATCGAGGAGGTTGCCGCCCGCCACCCGGCGATCCGCGAAGTCGCGGTCTTTGGGGTGGCGCACGAGAAGTGGGGCGAGACCCCGGTCGCCGCCGTCCTCCTGCACGCTGGCGCCAGTGCGACCGCGAGTGAGCTGTGCGCCTGGATCAATGGCCGTGTCGGCGCCCGCTATCAGCGCGTACACGCCGTGCAGATCATGGATGACTTCCCGCGCAATGCTGCCGGCAAGACGCTCAAGCGCGAGATGCGCGACCGCTACAATGAGGGAAAGGAAGCTGGCCAGTGACGCATCATGGGCGCGGATAGCCGCTGTCCGCTCCGTCAGCCTGGTGGCAGAGAAAGTCGAGCAGCGGCAGCGCCGCCGCAAAGCGTTGCGCGGCAAGGTCGGCCAGCCCGTCGGCGGTCGCTTCGGCGAACGACAAGGGTGCCAGCGCGATGAAGTCCTTGCGCCGGATGTCGTCGATCGCCGGATGGTCCGGGGCGTAGCCGCGTGGCGGCCGGCTCAGGCTGTCGCCGGCGAGCGCCCAGTGCGCGGTGAACCGCGGATCGTCGCGCACGGCAAACCAGCGCTGCGGCTGCTCGGCGATGCGCGTGCGGATGCCGGCGAGAGCGACCGGGTCCGGGTGCCAGCAACCGGCGCCGAAGAAGCAGCCGTCACCGGCGAGGTGGACATAGAAGGCCGCGGCATGGACATCCTTGCCGCGCTCGTGGCGGAACTGGATGCCGATGTTGGTCTTGTAGGGACGCTTGTCGCGGCTGAAGCGCGTGTCGCGATGGATGCGCATCAGCGAACCGCCGGTCGGCCGCGGGTCGGCGCGAAAATGCGGGGCGAAGCGCCGCAACGCGGGCTCCATCGCCGCGATGAACGCCAGTGCTGGCGTGCGGACCTGCGTTTCGTAGCGCTCCCGGTTGGCGGCGAACCATGCACGCTCGTTGTGGGCCGCGAGTTCGTCGAGGAAGTCGAAGGTGGCCTGGCTGAACATGGCGGATTCTCCTTGCCGTCGGTCTGGTGGGGAAGCGGGCGCCTGCAGCACGCATTGTTGCGCCTGCCGGGCAGGCGGTAAAGAGGACTGCTGATGTCGCCGCCGCGTTCGCCCGCTGGCCGCTGTGCCGGCGTCGGGCGATTGACCGTGGATGGCGGGCGGCGTCGGTCGCCGCATGGGCCAGGGGTGGCGGTACACCGCCCCGGATGGAGCGGCTGACGGCAGCAAATGTCGTCAGATCGCGAGGCAGGTGGCAACAAGGGAGGCGCAGCGCATGCAAGCGATCTTTCGCGGCGACGAGTCGGTGGAGACCGTTCGTGTCCCCGGCGCGGCACCGATCAGGATGTGGACCGAGGGCGTGCCGGTCGAGGACGAGGCGCGGCAGCAACTGATCAATACCGCCCGTCTGCCGTTCATCTTCCACCACCTGGCGGTGATGCCCGACGTGCACCTCGGCAAGGGGTCGACGATCGGTAGCGTCATCCCGACGCGCGGCGCGATCATCCCGGCTGCCGTCGGCGTCGACATCGGCTGCGGCATGATCGCCACGCGCACGACGCTGGCCGCTGCCGACCTGCCCGACAACCTGCACGCGCTGCGCAGCGCGATCGAGCGCGCCGTGCCGCATGGCCGGACGGTCGGTCGCGGCCGGCGTGACGAGGGCAGCTGGGAGAAGCCGCCGCCCTTGGTCAACGCGCACTGGGCCGAGTTGCTGCCCCGTTTCCGGCGTCTGGTCGAGAAATACCCGCGCCTCGCCAATACCAACAACCACAACCATCTGGGGACGCTGGGCACCGGCAACCACTTCATCGAAGTATGCCTCGACGAGGCCGACCGGGTCTGGCTGATGCTGCACTCGGGATCGCGCGGCGTCGGCAACGCCATCGGCAGCACCTTCATCGCGCTGGCGCAGGCGGACATGCGGCAACACCTCGCCAATCTGCCCGATCGGGATCTGGCGTACCTCGAGGAGGGCAGCATGCATTTCGCCGACTACGTCGAGGCGGTCGACTGGGCGCAGGACTACGCGCGCCACAACCGCGCCGCGATGATGGCGAACCTGATCGCCGCCACCAGCCAGGTGATCGCCAGGCCATTCAGCGTCGACGTCGAGGCGGTGAACTGCCATCACAACTACGTGCAGAAGGAGAAGCACTTCGGCGCCGAGGTCTTCGTCACGCGCAAGGGGGCGGTGTCGGCGCGACGCGGCGAACTCGGCATCATCCCCGGCTCGATGGGCGCCCGCAGCTACATCGTGCGCGGTCTCGGCAATCCGGAGTCCTTCTGCTCGTGCAGTCACGGTGCCGGTCGCGTGATGAGCCGCAACGAAGCCCGCCGTCGCTTCACGGTCGCCGACCAGGAGCGTGCGACCGCGCACGTCGAGTGCCGCAAGGACCAGGACGTGATCGACGAGATCCCGATGGCCTACAAGGACATCGACGCGGTGATGCATGCGCAGCGTTCGCTGGTCGAGGTCGTGCACACGCTGCGGCAGGTGGTCTGCGTCAAGGGTTGAGACGCCGCGCGAGCGGTGATCGCTGGCGAGCGCACAGGGTGGACGTCGTCGTGGCGCCGCGACGACTCGATGCGCAGCAGCAGCGCTGCCGGGACCAGGTGGCCGCGTCAGCCTGATGCGGCCGCCGATGCCATCGCTCGATTGACACGGACGTGAACCGACAGGATACTTCCAGGAAAAAAGCCGGCATCGAAATGCTTGGTCTTTCCTGGTCGTCTTCAACAGCCCGTTCCCGGCTCGATCGGGGAACGCAAGCTCGCCGCGGCCATCACCGGCATCCTGCGCGAGGAGTCGGGACGCGACGACAAGTTTGCGCAGCAGATGACCCATCGCAACACGGGCAGCAAGCCCAACGAGCTCACCAAGGCATTCAGCACCCGCCAGCATCCGCGCATTGCCGTCACCGAAACTCGGCCACACTAATGGAACCGCAACAACTCAACTGGATTGCCAACTTCATCTGGGGCATTGCCGACGACGTTCTGCGGGACCTCTACGTCCGCGGCAAGTACCGCGACGTCATCCTGCCGATGACGGTGCTTCGCCGGCTCGACGCCGTCCTCGAACCCACCAAGCAGGCGGTGCTCGACATGAAGGCCGCGCTCGACAGGGCGGCGATCACCAATCAGGACCAGGCGCTGCGCCAGGCGGCCGGCCAGGCCTTCTACAACACGTCCCGGTTCACGCTGCGCGACCTCAAGGCCCGCGCCAGCCAGCAGCAGCTCAAGGCCGATTTCGAGGCCTACCTCGACGGCTTCTCGCCGAACGTGCAGGACATCCTCGAGAACTTCGAATTCCGCAACCAGATCCCGCGGCTCGCCAAGGCCGACGCGCTCGGCACGTTGATCGAAAGGCTGCTTTCGCCGGACATCAACCTCAGCCCCAACCCGGTGCTCGGCGGCGACGGATCGGTCAGGCACCCGGGCCTCGACAACCACGGCATGGGGACGGTGTTCGAGGAGCTGGTCCGACGCTTCAACGAAGAGAACAACGAAGAAGCCGGCGAACACTGGACGCCGCGCGACGCCGTGAAGCTCATGGCGAAGCTGCTCTTCCTGCCGATCGCCGACGAGATCGAATCCGGCACCTACCTCCTCTACGACGCCGCCTGTGGTACGGGTGGCATGCTGACGGTCGCCGAGGAGACGCTTCAGGAGCTTGCCAGCCAGCACGGCAAGCAGGTCGCCACGCATCTCTACGGGCAGGAGATCAACGCCGAGACCTACGCCATCTGCAAGGCCGACCTGCTGCTCAAGGGGGAGGGCGACGCGGCGGACAACATCGTCGGCGGCCCGGAGCATTCCACGCTGGCCAACGACGCTTTCCCGTCGCGCGAGTTCGACTTCATGCTCTCCAACCCGCCCTACGGCAAGAGCTGGAAGAGCGACCTCGAGCGCATGGGCGGCAGGCACGGCATCAAGGACCAGCGCTTCGTCATCGAACACGCGGGCGACCCCGAGTACTCGCTGATCACCCGTTCGAGCGACGGACAGATGCTGTTCCTGGCCAACATGCTCAGCAAGATGAAGCGGGGAACCAGGCTCGGCAGCCGCATCGCCGAGGTGCACAACGGCAGCTCGCTGTTCACCGGCGACGCCGGCCAGGGTGAGAGCAACATCCGCCGCTGGATCATCGAGAGCGACTGGCTGGAGGCCATCGTCGCGCTGCCGCTGAACATGTTCTACAACACCGGCATCGCCACCTACGTCTGGGTGCTCACCAACCGAAAGCCGGCGCACCGACAGGGCAAGGTGCAGCTCATCGACGCCACGCAGTGGTCCAGGCCGCTGCGCAAGAACCTGGGCAAGAAGAACTGCGAGCTGTCGGACGACGACATCGCGCGCATCTGCGATGCATTCCTGAGGTTCGAGGAGACCGAGCAGTCGAAGCTCTTTCCGAACGCCGCCTTCGGCTACTGGAAGGT